>CAZMNY010000015.1:56184-160011 GCA_964567745.1 uncultured Pirellulaceae bacterium
ATTCTTTTTTGGTGCGTGCGGTCGTTGGGGTGTGGTGGGGCTGCGTGTCGGCCCCCCCGCCGCCCACGGGTCCGTCCAGAAGCGATGGTCATAACGAAGATGCCGCTTTCGCGCGGGCGCTTCAAGCTGGCGAAGTTGGGTTGTCGATAACGAGAGGACGTGTCGATCGGTATGGGAATGTGACGGGCCCGACCGAGACTCTGCCGGGTGATCCGTTAAAATGAATCAATGGGTTGCGGCCCGCGTGGAGAACGAAATGACAGGCCAGGATCCGGAACAGAATCCAAATTCGAGCGAACAGGTTCGAGCTCAGCATGTGACAGCTCGCGTGCCTGAAGGTGTGAGCCAGGGCGTATTTTCGACTGGTGTGATCCTGATGACGGGCGCCAATGAATTCGTCATCGACTTTGTCCAGAACGTTGGACCTCCGGCGAGCGTGGCTGCGCGTGTTGTCGTCCCGCATGGCGTCCTGCCGCAATTGATCGAGGCCTTGAGAAAAAACTTGGACGCCTACGGCCAGCGTTTTGGTCTACCCCCCGACTTGCCCAAGCCGCCGCCCGGTGCCAAGCGTCCGACGGTTCAGGAAATCTATGACGAGCTGAAGATCGCGGACGATGTGCTGCCCGGCGCCTACGCCAATGGGCTGATGATTGGCCACACGGCTTCGGAATTCAAGCTCGACTTTCTCACGAATCTGTTTCCGCACTCCGCCGTTTCCTCGCGAGTGTTTGTCTCGGCGCCGCAAGTGCCCAGAATGATCGAATCGCTCAACGCGACCTATCAACAATTCGTTCAACGCGTAAAACAACAAACAGAGCAACAAACAGAGCAACAAGATCCGGTCGATCCCCCTGAACCGCCAGCCGAGGATCCTGGTTCGCAGTAGGCAAGCACGATCGCCCGCCCGGCGGCCGACACTGCCCTTCCCTTTCCTCGCGGGCTTCGACTTTCACGACAAGATCAACCATGAAACCGAGAGTTATCGACCTGCCTCCGGAGAACGCGATTCGCGCGAGTGGCGATTTTGCGGGCGGATGGTGGCGAGACGATGAGGACGATCGCATTCTTTGCGAGCTTTGTCCCCGCGCTTGTCGACTCAAGAAGGGTGATCGCGGTTTCTGCTTTGTGCGACAGAACATCGACAACGAATTGATGCTGACGACCTATGGCAAGAGCACTGGTTTTTGCATCGATCCCATTGAAAAGAAACCGCTCAATCATTTTCTTCCCGGAACCAGCGTCCTCTCGTTTGGCACGGCCGGGTGCAACTTGGGTTGTCGTTTTTGTCAGAACTGGGACATTTCAAAATCGCGGCAAGTGGAACGGCTGAGCGAGCACGCAACTCCGGAAATGATCGCCGCCGCTGCGGCTCAGCACGGCTGTCGCAGCGTCGCCTTTACTTACAACGACCCGGTCATTTGGGCCGAATACGCGATCGACACCGCCAAGGCGTGCCACGATCTTGGGATCAAGACGGTTGCCGTCACCGCGGGCTACATCACTCCGCAAGCGCGAGCTCCATTCTTCCACGCCATGGACGCCGCCAACGTTGATCTCAAAGCGTTTGACGACGAATTCTATCGCGAGTTGACGGCCAGCCGTCTCGAGCCGGTTTTGGAAACGCTCGAGTGGCTCAAGAAGGAGAGTGACGTCTGGTTCGAGATTACAAACTTGATCATCCCCGACGCCAACGATTCCCAAGACGAATTGCGTTCGATGTGCGATTGGGTGCTCGACCGAATCGGCGATGATACGCCCGTCCACTTCAGCGCGTTTCATCCCGATTTTCGAATGGTCGACCGAGGTCGCACGCCGCACGCCACGTTGATTGAAGCCAAGGAAATCGCGCATCGGCAAGGTCTCAAATACGCCTACGTCGGCAACGTCGATGACGTCAAGAATCAAAGCACGTATTGTCCCAGTTGCGGGAAGATGCTTATCGAGCGGAATTGTTACGAGTTGGGGCAGTATCATCTCGTCGGCAATCGGTGCCGTTTTTGCGATACCGAAGTAACCGGTCGATTTGACGATCAGCCCGGAAGTTGGGGGCGGAAGCGACAGCCGATCCAAATCGCTGATTACGCCGCCGACGCTAAGAAGTCCACAGCGGCGCCCGTCTCTCATCCTCGCAAAGAGTCCAAGTCCAAGAATCAGAATAGCGAGCAAGATATGTCGTCTTCGAGCACAACGAATGTCCCCGTCCTGCCCGATTTGACGGAGAGCCAAGAGGCGGCGATCCATTTGGCGGCGAGCGAGCACATTGTCTCGTGCGTCAATCGAAGGGCGGCTAAATTGGCCGATCCAACTCTTGACGGCGCCTATCGGAATCACGTGATGGGTGCCTTTGTCACTCTCAAACGGCAGGGGCAATTGCGCGCTTGTTGTGGAAGCCTGGGCGTCCCCATGCCGTTAGGCGAAGCGCTCGCCAGCGCAGCTCAGCGAACGGCGCTTGAGGATTATCGTCTCCCCGCAATCTCGCCGACTGAGCTCGCTCATCTAGATCTCGATGTCACGCTGCTCTACGCATTTGAGTTGATTGAGGCCGAAGGCGAAGCGCGAGCCGAGCAGGTTGAGATCGGCAAGCACGGGTTGCAGATTCGCAGCGGCGACAAAGGTGGGCTGTTACTTCCCAGCGTGGCGACCGAACAAGGCTACTCCGCCGAAGACTTTCTCCGCCAAGTCTGTCGCAAGGCGGGACTCGCCAATTCAGCCTGGATGTCAAACGATACGCAGCTGTTGCGATTTCAAGGTCGTTCGATTCCTGGCCTCATGGACGCGTCGCAACTTGGCGATGGTGACCGAGTCGTCGATTCGAGGTTTACGCCGACTCAAATCGAAATGCTCGCTCGACACAGCCGAGCAACGATTGGCGCCAATCTCGAAGGCCGCACGCCCAACTACTACGCCGCCGGCGCAGCCGATGGCGACGTGCTCGGCATCACGCTCACCGTTTCGGCCGAAGGGCTCGACGAGCCGATTCAAGTCGGCAGTCTGGGGATGCGAAAAAGCGTGCCGCTTCAAGCCAGTTTGAATCAGTTCTGCGAGCAGGCCGCGAGAGGCCTGCACTCGCGAGGGCTGGCGTCGGTGCAGCCCGACGTGCAGATCGCCGTGCTGACCGATTCCGCAATGCAGGGAACCACCAGCAATCCCGATCTCCGCGGATTCGATCCGGCGACGCGTTGCCTTGTCGTGTCAGTTGGCGACCGCATGAAATGGGTCTTCGATCCGAATCGAGACGCCGAGGCGATGTTGAAGTCGATTGAAGCCGACCTGAATTGCAACGATTCGGAAATCGCTTCGGTCTACAGTTTTCAATGTCTGGCCACCAATTCGCCTACGGATTTCACGAATGTGCCCAGCCCCGCCGCCGGACCGGCTGACCGACCTACGGCCTTCGCTGGATCGTTCTATCCGGGGGACGAGTCCGAACTGAAACGCTTGGTTAGCAGTCTTGTTTCCAGCGACGCGAGCAAGTCGAATTGCCCAGCGGTCATGGTGCCGCACGCCGGCTATGTCTACTCGGGAAGTATCGCCGGCGAAACACTCTCCGCCGTCGAGATTCCCAAACGTGTGATCGTGATCGGTCCCAAGCACACACGAAACGGAGTGAATTGGGCGGTCGCGCCGCACCGCAACTGGCTTATCCCAGGTGGAGCCGTCGAGTCGGATCAGGAACTCGCCAAGCAGCTTGTCGATGCCATTCCCGGTCTGCAGCTCGATGCCGCAGCCCACGCCAACGAACACGCAATCGAAGTCGAACTGCCGTTGATCAACGCGCTGGCGCCCGACGCATTGGTTGTCGGTGTCGTCATGGGCACCGGGACGTTTGAGCAAGCGTGTGAGTTCGCGACGGGACTCGCGGGCGTCATACGCAAAATGGACGAGCCGCCCTTGCTCGTCATTTCAAGCGACATGAATCACTACGGCGAGGACGACGAAAATCGGCGGCTCGATGCACTCGCGCTCGACGCCATGCAATCGATGGACACCGAGAAGCTTTTCACGACATGTCGCGAGCACAATATCTCGATGTGCGGACTTCTGCCGGCGATCGTCGTTATGGAAACGACCAAGCAACTCGGCCAACTCGCTTCCGTGAGCCGGCTCGGATACGCCACCAGCGCCGATGCTTCCGGCGACAAATCCCGGGTTGTTGGCTATGCCGGCGCTCTGCTGAATTCGTAGCGTTGGCACTGGCAACAACACGGTAGAGGCCGAAGCGCGCGTCGAACAAGCGAGCACCTGGCATTTTACCGGTGTTACCCCAGGCTACGCTTTCGGACAAGTCGTTACGCATCTTTAGAGTTTGTCGCGCCGCCGAATTCTTCACGCCAAGCTTCGTAGTCAAACGTCTCGACGTCGCCGGCTCGGTTGCGACATGTGGAAACTCGTGACTCGTAATCGTAATTGAATTCGTGGACGTCGGCCAAATGCCACGAGTACCCGTGCAGGATGTCACCGGCAACCGCGACTGCGAACGGGACGAGCAGCAACCAGAGCGTCAACCAACTAAACGATCCTCTGATGCCAGTATAAATCAGATAACAGGGCACGCCGCCCAGCAGCAAGATGCCGATCAGGCCAAGCAGATCCGCGACGTAGCGCAAATGATATCCGGCAGGCGTACAGCGTTGCTTGCCGATCCGTTCGACCTCGTCTTGCCACATCGGATTGATGAACACGTCTCGCTCGCGATTTCTTTTTCAGGGAAGCGGGAAACGACCGTCCTGCTACTCGGCTGCGAATTGCCGTGCAGCTTCCTCGACGCGTATCGGGGCTTGGCATGTGAATTGTTCGCAGATGTAGACCATGGCGGACGCGTCCTGCGGCGCTCGGTCTGCAAACGCGGAGTCGAGTGGGCTTGTCTTGGATTGGTCGCCTCGACGACATGCGACGACTTGATTGAGCGAGTAGCTCGCGCCGATTGTGCGAAGGAGCAAGTCGGTCGCGTCCGGCTCGGCTGATGACGAAGCTGGTGCGGCGATGATGATCTCTCGAAATGGGCCGAGCATCATGTCAAGCGTGATCAACATCTGCCCGGCGGCTGCGGGAGATTTGGCGACCAGATCGCCTGTCGATTGGAAAGCGCTTTCGGCCGCGTCGAGATAGTTTGTTCGACCCGTGAGGCGTCCGAGTCGGAAAAGCGATGTAGCCGCCATGGCTGTGCTGCTTGGAACGCTGCTGTCGTGGAGATCTTTGTTTCGCGCTATCAGGCGCTCGTGATCCGACGCGGTAAAGAAGAAGCCGCCGTGCTCCGAATCTTGAAATCGGCTCAACATTTGATCGGCAAGATCGCAGGCCGCCCCGACCCAACGCTCGTCAAAGGTCGCTTCGTACAAGGTCACGAAGGCGTTGGCGAGATACGAGTAGTCCTCAAGGTACGCGTTGAATTTAGCCTCGCCGTTTCTCCAACTGTGAAGCAAGCGACCATCGCTCGTTCGCATTCTCTCCCAAACAAACTCGGCGGCTCGGACAGCCGCAGCGCGATAGACATCGCTGTCGAAAGCGATCGCGGCTCGCGACATGCTGTGGATCATCAGCCCATTCCAACTGGCCAAGATTTTGTCGTCCTTGCCCGGTCGAATTCGAGTTTCCCGATGCTGGCGCAGTTGTTCTCGATCTTCCGCCAATTGCTGTTTCAGCTCGTCTACGTCCCACTGTTTGAGCTCGGCGCACTGTTCGATTGTCTTTGGCAAATTCGGAATGTTTTGCCCTTCAAAGTTACCATTTTCGGTGATGTCGTAGACGTAACAAAACTGGTCGCCTCGATCGGTGCCGAGGACTTCGAGCACTTCGGTTGGGGACCATACATAGAATTTTCCTTCGACGCCTTCACTGTCCGCGTCTTCCGTGCTGTGAAATCCACCGAGCTCGTCGGTCATTTCGCGGATGATATAGTCAAGCGTCTCTTTGGCTGTTTGAGCGTACGCGTGCTCGCGCGTAGCCAAGTGCGCGTCGATGTAGACCTCGGCGAGCAGTGCATTGTCGTAGAGCATCTTTTCGAAGTGGGGCACGAGCCATCGTTCATCGACGCTGTATCTCGCGAAGCCCCCGGCCAAATGATCGTAGATGCCGCCGCCGGCCATTTTGTCGAGATTCAGCTTCACCATGTCGAGCGACGTTTGGTCGCCGGTGCGGCACCATAGCCTCAACAAGACTTGCAGATCCATCGCGTGCGGAAACTTCGGCGCTTGCCCGAATCCGCCATGGGTGAAATCGAAAATCCTCTGCATCGACGCGCCGGCGTTCTCCAGCAAGCTCGTCTCCATCTCGCACGCGGGGATCGCTGCTTGCCCCGCCGAGACGCTTTGCACTCGTCGAGCCATTTCGCCGGCCTGTTCGATCGCCATCTCTTTGCGGTTCTTCCAAGCATCGTCGACGCCCATGATCACTTCATCAAAACCAGGCATCCCCATCTTGCGGCTCGGCGGCCAGTACGTACCGCCGTAAAACGGTTCAAGGTCCGGCGTGAGAAACACGGACATCGGCCAACCGCCTCGGCCTGTCATGATCTGCACGGCGTTCATGTAGACTTGGTCGAGATCCGGTCGTTCTTCGCGGTCGACTTTCACGCAAACAAAGCGTTCGTTCAGCGACTTCGCGATAGCCTCGTTCTCGAAACTCTCGTGCTCCATCACGTGGCACCAGTGGCAAGCTGAATAGCCGATCGACAAGAAGATCGGCTTGTTCTCGTCCTTCGACCGCGCGAGCGCGTCAGTTCCCCAGGGCATCCAATCGACCGGGTTCTCGGCGTGTTGGAGCAAGTACGGACTGGTTTCGTTGGCCAGCTGGTTTGTCATAGCGAACCTTCAGAAAAGAGCCGGTCAATGAGCGGTTGATGCGTTAACGTACGTGCTGAGCGACGGCGTCGGATGCTTATGAAAAAGTCTGGTCGGCACCGGGGAATTCGCTTCGCTGCACTTCGCTGCAATACGACTTGACGGCCGAAGACATCATCTCGCCGACATCGACATAGGACTTAACGAAACTCGGCACGTAACCACTGGTTAATCCGAGCAAGTCGTTAGTGACAAGCACTTGACCGTCGCAGCCCGCACCAGCTCCGATTCCAATCGTGGGAATCGCGAGCTGTTTCGACAGTCGCGCGGCGGTGTCGCCTTGGACGCATTCGACGACCATCGAAAACGCGCCCGCCTTTTCGGCGGCAAACGCATCCTCCATCAAAGCGTCTTCGTCTCGCTGCACTCGGTAACCGGTCAGGTGTACGCTTTGAGGCCGCAGGCCGACATGCGCCATCACCGGGATACCGGCCGTGAAGAGCGCCTCAATGACCGTCGCTTGCGCGGCGCCGCCTTCCAGCTTGACGGCCTGACAACCGGTCTCTTTCATGACTCGAGCCGCATCGTCAATGACTCGATCGATCGCGTGGTGGTTGACGGGAAAGGGAATGTCCACCACCACCATCGCTCGCTTGACTGCGCGGCATACGATCTCGGCGTGATAAATGATTTGATCAAGCGTTACCGGAATCGTTGTGCCGTGCCCTTGCACGACCATCGCCAAACTGTCGCCCACGAGAATCCCGTCAATTCCGGATTCGTCCAGAATCCTAGCGGTGGAATAATCGTACGCGGTTAACATCGTGATCTTTTGACTTTTCCGTTTCATCGCCGCAAAAGTGGCGACCGTCACGGGTTTGGAATCAGACATGACACCCATCTTTTGTTGAATGAGTCGAGCGGGGTTCGCGCCGCAAATTACCAGGGAATGTGGTAAGTAAACGGCGTCTGCGTTTTTCAGCCGCATGCAAACCTGAAGCAGCCCTGCTTCGAGATGAACTGCGCATTGTGACGGCGCTCAGTTCGTGTGACAACCGACTCGCAAGGGTGTGCGCGAGCGAATTCCGGCGTGTGGTATGCGTTCGACTCGTCATGATTAGGACGCAAATGCTGTTTCCGCCCTAAGCCCGCATGCGAATAAAACTGGCCAGTTACCGCTATGCACGTTATGCTGGAATAGTAATTGAGCAAATCGGTTTGTCGCCGGATTACTTCGCTCAGCCCCCCCCACCTTGGCGCGATTCGCATTCCTCTGTTTGTGCCGCCAAAATACCTGCTCGCCATTCCTCCCCCGAGTCCTGCCCAACTTGAGGATCTTTCCTATGTCGTCGACCATTCGTTTTATCGCCGCTTCGGTCCTTGTCGTTTTGGTCGTCGCGTCGGCTCAATCGCAGGATCGGCCGAAACCGAAGCGTGACAAGATGCCGCCGGAAGGAAAGCTGATCGGCGTGGCACGAGGCATGATCAAAGTCCAGACTGAAGACGGCGGGCAATGGCTCGTTGCACTCGGCCGTGATACGGAAGCGATTTCTGTCGTCGGCTCCGCCGATCCAAGTTGGCTGAGGCCCGGGATGTTGGTTCGATTCAGCGGACACTTTAATCGCAAGGGTGAGGCGGTTGCGCCGATCAAAGAAGTCTCCGTCGTCACGATGCGCGAAGGCATGCGATTCGGCATTACGCCCGCGAATGCTCCCAGCCGCTTCGGCGGTACTGGAGGCGGATTGTTCGCTGACGAAGAAGAAGAAAAAGCGAGGGCGGCCAAACCAACCCGGCCCAAGAAGGCGAAGCCGGAAGATATCAAGTACGTCGTCGTTGGTAAGATCGCCAAGATTCGCAAAGGCGAATACTCCATCGCAGCCGGACGACTGATCAAATTTGAGTTGGACGAAAAACCTCGTATCGACATCGATGTGACCGACCTTTCGCTCGTTCCGCAAGGAGCATCGATCAAGCTGGACGCTTGGTACTATCCCAATCAACCAGGTCGAGCGATGGCGAGCAAGATCACGGTCGCCTTGGAGAAGACTCTCGCCGGTGAAACAAAAACTCGTCGAGGCGCTTTCAAGCCGGCAGCCGCTGACGCGAAGAAAGAACAGCCGCAAGACGACACCAAGGAAGACTCAAAAGACGACGCCAAGAAAGAGTCGAAAGACGAACCGAAAGAGAAGGCGGACGACGAGAAGAAGCAGTAGCAACTGACGAGCGAAATTGCCAGTTGGCTTTGCTTATGCGCGGCGGATGAATTCCGAGGCGAAACTGCGAACTTCCTTGCCGTTGAGCACGTGCATCATTCGTAACTGCTGCACGGTTTCGTCGCTGAATTGGGCGAGCGGCACATGAATCCAACTCTTTCCGAATCGTTTCGCCAGTCGACGCCACCCCGCGCCGGGCGGTAAATGACTCAGCAAAGCAATCTGTTTGCAACGGCTGTAGAGACACGCGCCGGCCAATAATCGCTCCTCGAGCGTTTCGGTAAAATCGAGTCTCGGATCTCGCCAAATATCTGGAATCATCATGGGCGGATAGAGGAACATCGCCCCGCCATAGGTCGACATGGCGATTCCCGGGCCCACCATTTCGTTGCGATAGTCGCTCGCGTAAAACGCAAGAGTCGACTCCCAATCGAACTCGGCGAACCACGTTGATCGCCATGGGTATGTTTGCGGCTCAGCAGGCGAATCAAAGAGCATCACCGTGCAATCCAAGGCGCCTCGGCTCGGCGGCAAGACTTTGACGTAGATGTCGCCCTCGTACCAGTGCCGAAGCGTGTCGCGAATGTCGATTCCGTCCTTGATGCTAGTCGAGAATTTCTCGGTCTTCACCAGGTCGGCACCCATGAGTTGGTTAGCGCGGTCGAAGACATGGGAGCGGAAGTTCTCGATCAGCTGATCTTCCGGCGGCCAACTGCACTGGGAATAAGGGTTCCAGCGAGTCTTCCATTCTTCTTTTTCATGCGGATCTGGCTTGCGTTTGAGTTCGCAACTTCGCCAGACGACAGGCGGTCCGGGCAAACGGTTTTCGAGCAAGACTAAGGCGCCGTCGGGCATCCTCGCTTGTTCGACACCCAGCTTGACCTCGCGTCGACCATGCGACTCAACGTACGGGTATTGAGCCGCAGTCTCCGCGACATGCATGGCGAATTGATCGCCGGCAACTTGCTTAGCGGCCATCACAATCGTATACAGATCCGGCGTCAAACGGCTCTCGATCAACGATAGATTTCGCACGTACTTGAGGCATTGACTCAGCCTGTGAGGCGTAATCTTTCTCGCTCGGCCTTTGAAGTCGTTTCGATAGGCCTCGCGCGCCACGAGCAACAGCTCCTTGACTCCGTCAACGGAGAGATTGTCGTCATCCTCCCATTCGCGGCGCGCTTTTTCATAAAGTCCGCTGATGAAGGGCAATTCGCCCAACAGAAACAGCAGCGACTGCTCGTCGACCTCAAACGCCTCGGGCTCGGCAACCTCTTCGTGCTCCGCCGATGCCGTCCGCTCTTCGACATACGCTTCGCGGATCCAAGGCCATTCGAGGATGGAGCAGACGAGCAGGATCTTGTCGTAGCGTTTTTCCAGTTCGCGAATGCGGCTGGCCATGTGGGCCACGCGATCTCTCGGTTGGCCTTCAGGCAGACGTCCAATCGCTGGAGCAATTGCGCTGACGAAGCGTTCGAGCGGCGCCTTCTTGAGTGCATAAGCATCGGGCAACGGCAGACTGATCGGCTCGAAAAACTCCGTCTCCAAGTCGACGAACTCGCGCGGAATGCGCTCTTGGATCGCGATTCGCAAGGCGGTGATGACGCTTTGACACGCGTCGATTGGCACATAACTGACGATCCTCGGCGCATCGTCGTCGCCCTCGTCAGGCTCCTCGAGATCGTCCTCCGGTTTCCACTGGCCAGCTTCTTTGAATTGCGAATCCGAACCCGATGCCTCGGTGCCTTGAATCACAATGCTCGGGCTCGGCAAACAAGCGATGGACGATTCGACGTCAGCTTGAAACGACGGCGGCAATGGAACTGCGACGCAGTCGAAAGGCTGACTCAGCAGAAAACGCCTCGTCTCCAAAGCGAAATCGCCACTGCCGTGGATCACCGGCAAGGCTGTCGTCTTTTCGCTGATTTGTAGAACCATTTTTGAGATTCAACAGATGAGGTTGGAGATGAGGAACACCGCTCAGATCGCAGCCAGGACAGGACGAGTGTAAAGCGAAAAGGGACGGTTAGACCCGAACGAGCTTTCTCGTTCGGTGAATCAGATTCAACGCTAAATCGACGCCCTCCGACCACGTTCAGACCCCAACGAGCTTGCTCGTTCGGTGAATCAGATCGCAGCAACGATACGACGAGTGCAAAGTGCAAAATGAAAAGTGCAAAGTTAACGATACTAGAGAAGCTCTTCGTCGTCTTCGTCCTCGCGGTCGGGGTGCAGTGGATCTTCGGGCGAGAAGAAGAAGTCTCCTAGGCCAAGCGGCACTGCGTCGCCGCCCAAGGTTCGTTTGCGGCGTTCCGCCGCTGATTCAAGATCGATCGCATCTTCACCCAAGCAGGCCTCCAACGCTTCTCGCCAAGCGACGTCCTTGCTCAGCGGATGGTCGAGATCTTGACTCAATCGCTTGGATGCGAAACGCAGAAGGTTGATCCCGTCGCGTGGGCTGAAGTCGAGCTTCAAAGCGTGGGACTGCTGAAGGAACTCGACCGTCATCGCCAGCATTTCGGTTTCCGCGAACGGGAGATGGTACTGCAAAATCGCCATCTCGTCATTTCGGTCAGGGAATCCGAGTGCGAGCGTTGGTTGAAGTCGGCTGAGTATGTAATCGGGAATCTCGTAGGTCGATTCGTCCTGATTCATGGTGACGGCGCAGCGAAAGTCGGTCGACGCCGGGATGGTCACGCCGGCGACAATCGACTCGACATAACGACGATGGTCGAAGAGCGGCGCCAAGCTCGCCCACGACTTCTCGTTCATGCGATTGCCTTCGTCCAGAATGCAAACGCCGCCGGTCATCATGGCCGTCACTAACGGCGATGCGTGGTAGGCGATCTTGCCGCTTTCGGCCAACACAGGGGTGACAAGCAAGTCCTCCGGCCGAGTGTCCGCCGTGCACTGATAGATGTAGAGCGGCTGCTGTCGGGTCATCGCGGCGGCCACGCCCAATGCGGTCTTGCCGATGCCGGGCGAACCAATGAGGCGCGGCGTCAACGGCAGGTCGGATTCATCGACCGTCAGCCAACACGCCAACAGCTGCTTTAGTATCTCGTGTTGCCCGATCCACTCGCCATCTACTTCATGGGGCTGGCTAAGCTTCAATCGGACTCCATCAATCTCGATGCTGTTATCCATAAACGAGAATGCCTTTTGTCTCGACGAGCGTATTAGATGTGAACTGAAAGACTCGACGGAAGCGAATAAGTTCTTCGCGTCCGGCAGCGTGCCGCCAGCATGATCGATTCATGTTATCGTTCCGCGCGCCACGATCCAAGCGGCACAAGCAGGCGAATCGAGAAACTTGTTCCAATCCCACGTCGATCCGCCGCCTAGTCGAACCAGCGAACTACGAAAGGCGAAGCGACTCGACGATTTTCCAACCGCAGATGCCCGGATCGGCGAGTATTCTATTGCAATTCGCGTCTGCGACGTCGGCGCGAGCGGCCATGACGTATGTTTCCGAACCATAAGGGGAGATCCACGCGCTGATCTCGTATATCGTCGCCTTCAAGAAAATCACATTTGATTTCAATGACCAGCCCGAACCAATGCGAGGCAAGCGACTCGTCGGCCTCAAGCGAGAATCGTTCGACACCCACATGGGTGTCGCGCTGCGTTATCGTGCTGACATTGATCGCTTGCGCCGTTCCCATGTCGGGCAACAATGCCGATGCCGACTTGTGGGGGCACGTGCAGTTCGGCAGAGACGTGATGCGGCACGGCCTGCCGAGTTCGACGACCTATTCCTTTACCGCGGTCGGCTATCCCTGGATCAATCACGAGAACCTTTCCGAGTTGACTTTCGCCGTGATTGCCGATTGGGTCGGCGGCGCGGGTCTGTTGTTGCTCAAATGTCTCTTGGGCGTCTCTGTCGCTGCGGCGATGCTCTATCGACAGCGGCAACAGGGCGTGTCGCTCTTCGTGGCGTGCGGCGTCACCCTACTTGTGGCGCTCAACCTAAACTTTTTCTGGCAGGTGCGGCCGCAGCTGTTCTCCTACGTTTTCTACGCCGCCATGCTGCTTATGCTCTCTCATTGTTTCGACCAGTGGGAGGGGCGTTGGCGCTTGGCCCGGTTTGCAAAATCCGATCGGGCCGACGCGGATCTGGATATCCCCTATCGCTCCGAACGCATGCGCCGGCTTTGGCTCGCGCCAATTCTGTTCGTCGTGTGGACAAACACCCACGGCGCTTTTTCGGCCGGACTAGCGATCTTCGTGACCTACTTGATACTGCGTGCGATCGAAGCCTGGACCGTTTGGCGGGAGAAATCGTGGGGCATCGTCGGCCGCTTGGGCATGATGGCGACCGCGGCCAGTCTGGCAACGTTTCTCAATCCGTACGGACCTCGATTGCACGCCTGGCTGCTCCATTCACTTAGCGAACCTCGGCCGGAAATCACCGAATGGCATCCACCACCGCTGCTATCTCCCGAATGGTTCCCGTTGACGATTGCGATCGGGCTGTTCATGGCGACAATTGCATTCACGAAACGCTCTCGCGATTTCACACATCTGCTAGTCACAGGCGCAACGCTGTGGCAAACGCTTGAACACCAACGTCACGCGCCATTCTTTGTACTGGCGTTCGGTTTCTGGATGGCGCCCCACGTCGATTCGCTGGTTCAAAGACTCGCCGCGATTCGCGGTGAGCGTGAACGGCAAGAATCGTCACTGCTGGTTGCCCGAATCTTCGGCATCAGCATGGTGGCCGCCTCGGTGGTGATCGGTTCCATGGTCGTCGACCGTTTGAAGGTCATGAACGTTCGTCGCGACGAATACCCGGTTGCCGCACTCGAATTCATGCACTCGAGAGACCTGAGCGGTCGAGCGGTCGTGACGTACAACTGGGCTCAATACGTTATTGGCTGCTTTGGCGATCGTAACATTGACGGTCGAGCGGACGCGGGCGTTCAACTGGCCTTCGATGGAAGGTTTCGAACGTGCTATCCGCAACAAGTTGTCGACATGCATTTCGACTTCGTGCTCGGCGATATCCCTCACCTCCGCTTCCGCAGTGATCAATCGCCCAACTTCGAGCCAGGACAATTCGAGGGGGAGCAAGTGTTGAAGCATGCTTTGCCCGACATGGCGCTGATCTGCCGTCATCAGCCTCACTCGGAATTTGTCATGGTCGGCCAGCCCGATTGGATCCTTTTGTATCAGGACGAGCTGGCTCAACTCTGGGGTCGCAAGTCGATCTATGACGAGCCGACAAGCCCTCGTTATCTCGCGCCGCCTCGACGAGTTATCGGCGATGCAAAGCAGATTGGCTCGGTGGCCTGGCCCGCCTTGCCGGGGCGAAAGAGCGACCAACGTCAGGTGGCTCGCTCATGAACTCTCAATCACATATTCGTTCGTCGTCCGCCGCCTGGATCGATCGAGGCGTTTTCCTCGTCGTCATGTTGGCCTGCTTGTTAGCGGTATCGCACCACAACGCCGATCCCGACCTGTGGGGCCATGTGCGTTACGGCCTGGACGCGCTTTCCCATGGCCTGCCCACTGTCAATACATACTCGTACAACGCAGCCGAACACCCGTGGATCAATCATGAAAACCTTGCCGAGCTGGTGATGGCCATTGGTCTCCATCAATTTGGCGCTCCCAGCATGTTGATGTTCAAGATGTCGATGGGTTTCGTCATCTTCGCGTGGATGTACGCCCAGGCGAGACGCAGCGGCGCGAGCCAAGTTACGACCGCGGTTGTCGTCATGCTCGCCGCGGTAAACTTGATGCATCACTGGGTCATGCGACCTCAACTGTACAGCTATTTCTTTTTCGCTTGCATGATCGGTTTTCTCGGCTGGGTGTTCGAGGGCTGGAAGGATCACAGCGCTTTGACTCGCCGTGATGAACAAGGCAATTGGGCGCGAGCCCGAGTCGAATGGCGCTCAAACCGCAGCCGCTGGCTCTGGGCGACGCCGCTGTTGTTTCTCGTTTGGACTAACACGCATGGCGCGTTCGCTGCCGGGATTTGTATCTTCGCAGCGTATCTGGGCGGTCGCGCAATTGAGGCATTCGTGATGGGGCGCGAAGACGCGTGGCGAATCGCTGGACGTCACGCCGGCGTAATTACGTTGGCACTCGCAGCGACTTTCTTGAACCCGTACGGCTGGGGATTGCACGCTTGGTTGCTCGGCTCGCTCGGCTCGCCACGTCCCGAGATTACTGAATGGCTTTCGCCCGAACTGAACTACCTCTGGATGCCGTTCTGGATTCTGGTCGGCGTCGGAACGATTGCCTCGGCGGCCAGTGCCCGACGACTCGACGTGACGCAGACGATCATCCTGGCCCTCGTCTTGGCTCAAGCCTTCGCGCACCGAAGACACATTGCGTTTCTCGCGATACTCTGTGGTTTTTGGCTGGCGGTGTCTCTGCAATCCGCGCTGGATCGTTTTCGAAACGCATCGGATTCGACGTCGTTTGGCAGCGGCCTCGCGCCAAAACAACGACCGGTGTTCGCCTTTGTCTTGGCCGTTTGCGCGGTTGTGCTCTCCGCAAATTTGCTCAGCCAATGTCGAACCATCACGGTCAAGAGAGATCAATATCCGGTCGCCGCATTTCAGTACATGGCGGACGAGTGTTTGAGCGGAAAACTGGTCACTCGTTTCATGTGGGCGCAGTACGCCATATATGTGTTTGGCACCGATTCGGCTGATGTCGCGAGCGAACAGCAGGCGATGCAAGTTGCCTTCGACGGACGGTTCCGCACTTGCTATCCGCAAGACGTCGTCGACATGTATTTTGATTTTGCTATCGGCGTCGATGGACCATGGCCGAGGTGGCGAGACGAGCAGTCGCCGCCGCCGCAGGCCTGCCGAATCTTGCACCGCAATTCGCCCGACATAGCATTGCTTGATCGCAAGCAGCAGCATGCAATCGACGCCCTCAAGCGACAAGGCGATTCCTGGACTCTGCTCTACCAAGATCAGCTTGCCCAACTTTGGGGCCGAACGGCTGTTTACGCCGACCCCGCTAGAAGTACGTTTATTTCGCAGGCAAGACGGCGTATCGGAGAAACTCCGCAACTGGGGGCTGTCGCCTGGCCCGCTACCCCAACGAAACAAAGCCCGCTGCCATTCCAATCTGCGCGGGCGGTGTACTAGCTCTTACAACGCAAAACGATTACCACTGAGGTCGAAGCCCATGCCCATCCAACAGAGTCCGAACCAACAAGCCGCCGATACCGTTAAAATGTCTGTGGACGACTTGGACATCATTCAACGCGTCGATAGGAATCTCAACGAGATGGAACAGTGGGTTGAGCTTCTATCGATTGACGACGGCTACGAGCCGGCGACGATTGACTTTGCGATTCCCGATGGCTTTCGCATCACAGTCGTTGTGCCGGTTTACAACGAAGAGGCCACGCTCTCCTCGATTCTCAGTCGAGTTGACGCGATTCCACTGCCGAAACAGGTCGTCATCGTCGACGATTGCAGCACGGATTCGTCGCGCGACATACTCCGGCAGCTGGAAGGCCACCCCGACTATGACTTGGTCTTGAAGGATAGGAACGAAGGCAAGGGCGCCGCGCTTCACACCGGTTTCGAACATGCCAAAGGCGACGTCGTCGTCGTTCAGGATGCCGACCTGGAATACGATCCGCGCGACCTTGTGTCATTGGTCAAACCTATTATTGATGATGAGGCGGATGTCGTTTACGGCTCGCGATTCCTCCATGAAGAGCAACAAGATCCGTCATTTCTGCACCGCTTGATCAACGCCTTGCTGACTCAATCGTCGAACTTATTCAACGGCACTCGACTGACTGACATGGAGACTTGCTACAAGGTCTTCAAACGCGAAGTTATCCAAGGGATTGAGCTGAAGCAGAAGCGGTTCGGCTTCGAGCCCGAAGTCACCGCCAAGATCGCTCGTCGCAAACACCGTATCGTCGAATTGCCGATCACGTACGATGGCCGGCCGTTTTCCGAAGGCAAGAAGATCGGCATCTACGATGTCTTCGAAGCCTTTTGGTGCATCGCCCGCTATGGCATCGCCGATTAACGGTCGGTCGCGAGTTCAAATCGATCAAACTGGGCGCGGCGCGAACGGTTTTCACGCTGCGCCGCGACAACGAGGTAGGGTCCGTCTTCGCGTGCTCGGAGTCTCCGCGCGCCCTCTTTCTTTTCTCTTTCTACAGAAAGACGGCTCGCACGCTGAGGCGCGAAGAGAAGGTACGTGTTCGTTTCCACTCGCCGTCTTTCATATTTCTCAAGTCAGCTAACGAACGGTCTGCGCGGCGCGTTGAGTTGCTGATTTGATGACGGGATCCAATTCGCTTCGGTCAATTGGAAACGATCGCGGAGCGAAGAAGAGTCGCGAGGCGAAGCGATGGATCGGTGCGAAATTTAGAGTTGAGCAGGCGGTCTCCGCCAGCCAGCGGCCGCGAATCGACGCGATCACGTTTCGCAGAAAACGGCGTTTTCGAAACCGCCGCCGGAACCGATTGGCGTAGTACGGCCGCAACTCGCCCTCGTCTCCGCTCTGCAAATAGCCGCCGACGACTTTCGCCGCCAAGGCGCTCAGCCGCATGCAGGGGTCAAGTCCTCCGGCGGTCAACGGCGAGACAGCGCCTGCGGCGTCGCCAACCAACAACCCTCGCGGCGAGACGATTCGCTTCAGCACTCCGCCAACCGGGATGCGGCCGCTGCGTTGTTCAATCGGTGCCGCCTCGGTCACGTCAACGACTTGTTTGGCCGATGTCGCGATAAACTCCGCGAGCGCTTCCTTCGGCTGAAAACGATTTGTGTAGCCGCCCACGCCGATGTGCAAGTCTTCGCCGTCGTCGGCGATCCAGCCGAGATATCCCGGCGCCAGCTTTGGGTCGACGAAACAATGTAAGGTCGGAGTTCGTGCCGCCGACAGGCCGTCACAGGTCGCACTCGAGTAAATCGACTCGACACCGACAATCCAATCGCGATTCTCCGACAACCCCAACTCAGCTGCGGTCCGAGACATCGCTCCGTCCGCGCCGATGACAAACTTGGCCGCGACCTCTCGCCGCTGACCATCCGTCTCATAAGCTACAACGGAGCCGTCGGATGTTCTTGAGATCCCGATCAGCGAACTCGAAGGCCGCCAACTCGCCCCCTGCTCGATAGAACGGTTTAGCCAGAATTGATAGAGAGTCGCCATTCGCCCGACGCGAAATTCGCTGTAGGGACTTTGGAACAGCCATTCGCGGCCCGCAGGCGAAACGAGATTGACTTGCCGCACGCTGGGCCCGAGGAACTGTTCGGGGATTTCAAAGTCGTCGAGCGTGCGGCGGACAAATATGCCGGTCGTGTGAACACTCTCAGAGAGCTCGGCCTTCCGATCGATCAAGAGCACGCTGACGCCCTGCGCCGATAGCAGTTCCGTGCATTGAAGCCCGGCTAAGCCCGCGCCGACAATGACCACATCGTACGATTCCATCCTGCGTTCCCGGCGTGTCCGAGACCAATTTTCATGTTGTTCGATGTCGGCTAGTCACTCGAGTGAATGAGCGAACATCGATCGGCAATCCATTGTGGCTACGGCGTGACAATCCCGCCGCTCGGCGGCGAATCTTCTGACTCGCTCGGCGGATTGTTGGACACTTGCACATACAACATCCGCAACTCGTGCAATGCGCTATCGAGCATCTCATGCTCTTCCTTGCTGAGATTGCCCTTCGTCTTCTCTTCAATCACGCCCAGCATGTCGATGTGGTGCTTGGCCATATCGAGTTCGAGGTGAGTGGAGTTGGAAAACGGATCGGGCATCAGGCCGAGCCCGACCGCTGCTTGCGCGGCGAGCGACGTGACCAACAACTCCAAGGATGGCGGCGGCATTTCCGGCTGCTCGGCTTGCTCCGCCGGCTGTTCATCGGCGAGTTCTTTTTCCGCCTTAACTTGGGACTTCCAATCCTCGTCCACAATGATCTTCGGATCTTCTTGTTCTGACATCGACGCCACTCCTTAAACACCTGCGTTTGCAATGGTGCTAGTTCACTTGGGATTCAATCGACAATCGTCGCACGGCGCTTGCCTTTGATCGACCGCCGCGATGCGTTCATCGTAGCAGGCATGGCTCGTTTATTGAAATTGCGGCACCTGAAAATTTATGCGGCAGCGCTCAGCCGGCACGGCCTCGAAACGCACCATCGCTATTCCGTGTCCGCACTCGCTGCATCGGCATTCCGCTCGTTTCGTGAAACACGCCGTTCAATCGCGGCGCCGACGAATCCAGAAAAGAGGGGGTGGGACTTGGTCGGTTTCGATCGAAACTCAGGGTGGAACTGAACCGCGACGAACCAGGGATGATCCGCCGCCTCGACGATCTCCACCAACGATCCGTCTGGGCTGAGTCCGGCAAAGTTCATCCCATGCGCTTTAAATTGCTGACGATAGACGTTGTTGAACTCGAACCGGTGCCGATGACGCTCGCTGATCTGCTCCGTTTGATAACACGCGTTCGCATGCGACGTTTCCGCCAGCTTGCAGGGGTGGGCGCCGAGCCGCATTGTGCCGCCCTTGTCGGTGATATTCTGCTGCTCGTCCAGCAAACAAATCACGGGATGGGGCGTGTCCTTGTCAAACTCCGTCGAATTGGCTTTCTCCAGCCCGACAACGTTGCGGCCGTACTCGATTGCCGCGCATTGCATGCCCAAACAAATGCCGAAGAATGGCATGCCCCGCTCGCGTGCAAACCGAATCGCTTCGACTTTGCCTTCAATCCCTCGTTCGCCAAATCCGCCCGGCACCAACAAACCGTCGTAGCCGCTGAGCAACCGCTCCGGTCCTTCTCGCTCAACGTCCTCGCTGAGAATTCGGCCGATGCGAATTTGGGCGTGTCGGTCGATACCGGCGTGGTCCAACGCTTCATAGATCGACTTGTACGCGTCGAAGTGTTCGGCGTACTTTCCGACAACGGCAATACTGATTTCATGCTTCGGGTAACGCAGACGATGGAGCAGGTCTCGCCAGTCGTCCAAGTCGAGCGTATCCGCCGTCAAACCCAAGTTGCGAACGATCAGCTCGTCCAACTGATTCTCAACCAGACTCAAGGGAACTTCATAAATGCTGAAGTCCTTGTCCCGCTCCTCAATGACCGCGTCCAACGGGACGTTGCAAAAGAGAGCGATTTTTTCGCGGTCTTCGCGGCTCACGCAACGCTCGGATCGGCAAATCAAAATGTCGGGTTGAATACCGATCTGCCGCAAGAGTCCAACCGAGTGCTGTGTCGGTTTCGTTTTCAACTCGCCCGCTGCCTTCAAATAGGGCACTAGCGTCAGGTGAATGTAAAGGCAGTTCTCCTTGCCGACGTCCAAAGAGAATTGCCGGATCGCCTCGAGAAACGGTTGGCTTTCAATGTCGCCCACCGTCCCGCCGATTTCGGTAATGACGACATCGTCATCGCCCTCGCCCAGTTTGGCGATCACGCTCTTTATTTCATTCGTGATGTGGGGAATCACCTGAACGGTCTTCCCCAGGAATTCGCCTCGGCGTTCCTTTTCGATTACGGACAAATAGATCTGGCCGGTCGTGTAGTTGGAATCGCGAGTGAGAGGGCTGTTGGTGAATCGCTCATAGTGGCCAAGGTCCAAGTCGGTTTCGCTGCCGTCATCGAGCACATAGACCTCACCATGCTGGTACGGACTCATCGTGCCGGGATCGACGTTGATGTAGGGGTCGAGTTTTTGCATTCGAACCCGCAAGCCGCGGCGCTCCAACAACATCCCGATCGAAGCACTCGTCAGTCCCTTTCCAAGAGAACTTACGACGCCGCCCGTGACGAAAATATGCTTGGCCATATCACTTCCTGGATAATCAATGGATGTCAAACTGACCGAACTCGCCTGCTGCCTTCGCCAAGATAAACGCTTGAGCTCGACAAACTGCCAAGCGAGGATCTCAGTCGAATTGCTCGCGAAATACGATGACGGTCACATAGTAAGGAAAGGCCGAAGATTCGCGTTCGCGGCCGTAAAGCAGCGGTTGCGAATCACATGCCATCGTGGCTTACCCAGGCGGACAAGACTTACACTAAGTGTTTTCTATAGAACAACTTACACTCGATGAATCGTCTTCATCGGTGGCAGATGCGGCTGAATTCCTGGGACTGGATCCTAACATTTGCACGCCTCGGTGTCGAATGGCGAAGTGCAGTTTTCGCGCGACAAAAGTCGTAATCGTCTCGCTGAACCAATCGCGCGCAACCGCGCGGCTGGCGGTTCAATTGCTATTTGTTGCGCCTCGCCAATCCGATATCAATACTCGCCGGGCAAACGGCTGAGTCGGAGCCGAGCGACCCGCTGCCGACCTGAGTCAGCGGCGAGCATAAACGGCGGCCGAGCGCGCGTATCTGGACAGTGAGAAACTCAATGAATTCAACGGCCAGAGCGAATCCCCTCTCGATTCGGCTACGCAGTTACGTCGTCATTCCCGCTCGACTCGCATCGACGCGGCTTCCGCGAAAACTATTATTGCGTCAAACCGGCCAGCCCTTGATTCAACACACCTACGAGTCGGCACAGAGAGCGAGCAAACCGCTAGGAGTTCTTGTCGCGGCGGACCACTCCGAAATGGCCGAAACCGTGACGGCATTCGGCGGCGACGTTCGTATGACCAGTCCCGACTTGCCTAGCGGTACGGACCGAGTCGCTCAAGTCGCCAAGACATTGCCGGACGCGGATGTACTGGTGAACGTTCAAGGCGACGAACCCGAAATCTCTGGCGAAGCGATCGACTTGGCTGTCTCGCTTCTCGAGTCCAACCCGACTGTTTCAATGGCCACGCTAGCGACACCGATTCGGAGCCGGGCGAAACTCGAAGATCCCAACTGCGTTAAGGTCGTCCTCGACGGCGACGGATGCGCCCGCTACTTCAGTCGCAGCCCCATTCCCTCCGCTCGCGATTGGTCCGATGACCTTTTGACGGCGTCTCCGCCCATCTTTCTGCAACACATCGGACTGTACGCCTATCGCCGCGAGTTTCTACTGCGACTCGACAAAATCCCGCCCTGCCCCTTCGAGTCCGTTGAGAAGCTCGAGCAGCTGCGCGTTCTGCACGCTGGCGAGTCGATCGCGGTCGGCGTTATCGACGAACCCGCTATCGGAATCGACACCGCCGACGACTACGCCGAATTCGTCGGGCGTCACGCAGCAACATAGACGAGGCTCGCGGCTTTTGTGGTACACCTGATTCACAGGCACAGGCAAGCCTCCTGTTGATTTAGTCGCTACGCAACTAGCTTATAACGCCGTGAGGTGAGTCGGTTGCCCCGAAAGGGGCCCAATATACCAGCCCAGGGGAAGCACTATCGGCGAAGCCGTTGTGCGCCGCCCTGGGTTGGGTGTTTATCTAACCACCCCTTCGGGGCGACGCGCAAGCGTCCGCCGTGACTAACTAGTGCTGCGTTACGCCTTAGTTTTAGGGTGGCGCACCCGATTCGCCGTGGCGGGCGTTGACCAAACGAATTGTCGATCCCAATTCCAAGCTGTAACGCAGCACTAGCCTAAAGCGCCGATATTTGAAAGCTGGACGATCTTCAAGAACTTGGGGTCCGGTTCTTAGCCGCGCTGATAGGCCTCTTTGAGCCAGGCGATCAGCTGCATGTCGACGTCCTTGACCGATGACAACCGAACTCGGTGGGACACCATCGAATTGAATGAACCGGACGCCTCGAGTCGTTCGGACGGTTCGTCGCCTTTGAGCACCAGCCCGACGTCGACTCTCGTTTTCGTCGAGGGCTGAATCAACGCGAACTGCTTGTTGCGTCGCAAACTAACGTAAGCCTTCTTCGGCGCGATCTCGACGTCCTTGCCAAGCTTCTCGACGGCCTTGACTAACTTGTCGTAGATCGGCTTGAGATCGGACTTGCCGCCCGCGTACTGTCCCTCGACCAGGTCGCCGCTCGGGCTTGCCGGCGCGTCACCCTGCCGGAACTCATGCACGATCATGTTGGCGAAACCGTGAGTTACGCCGTGCTCCGACTTGAGGTGGCTGACCATTTGCCCATGCTTCTCCAGCTTGGCCGACTTCAAGATCTTGAGCCAGGCAGCGAGCGTCTTGCCTGTTTTTTCCTTGATGTTGGCCTTCATCGCGGCGGCCATTTCCTCTGGTGACCTTGGCATCGTCGGCCCTTGAAATCAGCGCTGCGCGCTATGATTGTTTGTTGGTCTTCTTCGAACCTTGCGAGTTGGCGACTTTCGATTCAACCTGAAATTTCAGATCCGTTACCTTGGACGCCCAAAACGAACTGTACTCCGTTGTCCAACGATCGTAGATCAACTGAATCGGCGCCGCGTTAAAGAACAGCTCTCGCGAGCGGCCGTTCTGCGACTCGTAATCAACTGAGCTTCCTCGAGCACTCGCAAGTGTTTCATCACCCCAATGCGGCTCATCTCGAAGTACTTGGCCACATCATTGACGCTGCAGCCCGGCAAACTACGGATGATGTCGAGCATCTTGCGGCGAGTCTGATTGCTCAGCGCCTGAAACACATTGTCCATCGATTCGGGAGTCATAAGTAACCGAAAAGTTACTAATTGGCCGTAGCCCCGTCAAGCGGCAGGCTCTCACTCGCCAGCGATGTCCTGGCGGTTAGGGTTCGAAAAGCGCTACTTGCTTTTGGGCTGCGGGACCTGAACGACCACTTCGGCCGAGAACATCATTGCCGGGTCGCCTCGATCGGCGAGCGTTGCGTGCAGCATAGCGACAGTTCGCGGCGCTTTGCCTTCGAACAGAGTCGCTGATCCGTTCGTGATCTTGATTGGCTCATCGAGGTTCGCGAATTCATCACTGAGCCGGATCGTCAGTTGCTCGGCATCGCACTTTTCGATTCGAAACGACTGACCTTGCCGCTCGACAATAATCTCCGCTCGGCCTTTCACTTGGCTCGCATCGACGGCGAGCCAATAGAATCGTTGATGCGTCACATCGTCTTGTTTCCAGACGATCCGTTGCGGGTGCCGGGTGCGAACAAATTTGGCCATCCATGGAACGGCGGCCGCGTCCTCGCGATTGAGCCAATGGCCCTTGCCTTCGTAAACCTTGGCCCAATGCTCGTAGCCCTTGGGGTCAGCCTTCTTGAGTTCAGCCAGTTTTCCCTGCCACTGTTTGGCGATCTCGTTTCGCTTGTACGATCGATCGTTGCCGCCGACGTGCAAGGAGAACGGAAGGTTGCGCAAGCCGATCGGTGAGGTCTCGTTGGGATGTCCGGCCATCATCGAAGCGGCGGCAAGCTGGTCGGCCATTCGAGGCGCCAATTGGTAGACGCCATCGCCGCCAGCGGAATAGCCCATCAAATAAACTCGGTTAGGATCGACATCTTCAAACGCGATCAGGTTTTCGATCAGGCGCGTAAACAGCGGATCGATGTGGCCCTGATGCCAGAGATTCCAGGTGTCCGTGGGCGCTCGCGGCGCGACGTAGACTCCTTCTTTGGGCGAGTAGAGTCGTTTTTGGTTATTCCACTGGCTGTCGTTGACCTGCTTGGGTGCCCCGCCGCCGCCGTGCATCGAAATGTAGAGACTTCGCCCCTTCTTCGGTTTGTCTCCGAACACTTTGTAATGGAACGGCATCTTGTGAGTCTTGTAGGTCAGCACAAGATCTTTCATTTCGCCCTTGCGACTCTCGCGAATATGGGCCAGATGATCCGCTCGCAACATCGTCGCAACGGTCTCCGCTTTGTTCTTCGTCAGAGGTGTTTTGGCGAAATTCTGTTCGCCGATCGGCTTGCGTTTAGCTCGAGGCGCAGCGAGGTAGCTCTTGAGTTCGTCGATTGTGTTCGATGACGTCTCCTCGGCGGGCTTGAGATCGACGGAGATCAAGCGACCGTCTTTGTCGGCTTGAATCGACTTGGAGACCGTTTGTCCGTCGTCGCCGATTTCAAGTTCGTATTTTTGTCCGAGTTTAAGTTTCGCTGTCAGGTGATCATTGCTGTCGAACCGTTCGTCATTGGTCTTCCCTTGAAACACAATTTTGCCGTTGTTGTCCTTGAGTTTGACCGGAACGCAACATCGATTGCCTTGCCCGACCGTCGCCTCGAACATGAACCGCCCCCATCCTTCTGGGAGTTTCTCGGCGGCGCGGGTGTAGCGATCGGTGACGTTGACGGCGGAGACAAAATTCGACTCCGGCGCCCAGACCATGGGAAACGGTTGCGGAGTCTTCTTGTAACTCACGGCGTAGATTGCGTGAAATGGATGATTCCGTTGAGCCTTTGACGCTCGCCCGAGAAACCACACTCGATCGAGCTTGTCGCCTGAGGGTTCGGCGGCACCTGTGAAATGCCATCCGTCGTCCCAGACTTCGACCCACGAATGATTGCCGCTCTTGTCCGACCACAAGGGAGTGCCTGCGAATCGCGCGGGCACGCCGATCGAGCGACAAGCGTCGATCAGCAGCACGGACAAACCGGTGCACGAGGCGAGGCCCGAATCCATCGTCTCAAACGGACCTTGATCCGCGCGTCGGCGCATGGTCGAGTATTTGACTTTGAGCAGAGGGAAGACTTTTTGATTCAAGATGGCGGCGGCTTCGCCTGGCGACTTTGCCTCTTTGACCAGTGGCTTGAACTGCTCGAAAAATTTCTTTCGCCAGTTGTCGCGACGTTCATTGATATTGGCGTACGGCAAGACGTTATTGAAAAACACTTCCTCTGGCACTGCGTCTTTCCAGGGGGCGTCTTCCCAGGCCGTGTAGGCGAAGGTCAGATTGTCGACGAGGAATTGAGTTTTCAGGGACTTCAAATCATGCTCTGGCATATAGGCGACGAGAAATCGCATCGCCTTGCGCTGCGAGCCCTCGAAGCGATCGAGAGCCGCTGCGATTTCCGGCCGATTGGCGCCGGCTTTGGCCAGTGCCGCTTCGAGTTCTTGATCCGAGACTTCTCCGCGGGTGACGGTGCCGAACGAGAGGACTGCCAGCATGAGTGCGACGATACGCAGCTTCAGGTGCATTTTTTGCGTTCCTTTTGATCTTCCCGAAAGTCTGGTCCCACGAGAGAGTCCTCCGCCCAAGACTTCTCCTCGCGAATCGATCCATAGTATAACCCAGCAATCTCGCTTGGTAGGCGACGAAACGAGACCGCACGGCAACGGCCCGTTTTTGCCGCCGCCACCGCTCGCGACGGGATGCAGGCCAGTGGAATCGAGCCGATTGAGGCGACGACAACTTCTTTTTTTATCACGGACTTGATGCATGAACAACAACAATGCAGACCGGGAAAACGGCAGCGCGGGCGAGAAACCGAAGAAGCCTTTCCTCGAGTTCGATATGAAGGAAGGTGTTGAATTGGGCGAGACGCTCGAAGCTGGCTTGGGGGCGATCAAAGGCGTGCTCGGCGGCTTCTTCAACATGGCTCAAGAGCTGCTTGGTCCCGAAGGGATGAAGAACCTGGAAGCCGCTCGGTGGTTGGCCCACGTCGCTGCCAGCCTCGACGATCTGGCCACCAGTCTCGCCGATGATTCGCTCGTCCCCGTTGGCAAGGCCGGTGAACTTACCTGCTTCCTCGAACGTGTCGACGACGAACTCGACGGCTCGAAATTCGCGACGCAAGCCGCCTCAATCGAAGCGCGGCTAAAAGAAGCAGCTGCGATCGCCAACGACTGGGACCGGGCCGCACCCGCCGAGTCGCGAAACGTACAGTTGGAGCGAATCAACAACTCAGTCGGATATCTCCGAGCGGCCGCAGCCGTCAACGACAAAGACGAATAGACAGACCGCCGGATCGCACGGGCAAAGTGGACGAGCGATGAGTGCAAAATGCAAAATGCAAAATGAACGGGCACTCTCGCCCAGACCAACCGCGTCGCCCTGCGCACCTGTCGGCCGAAGGCCAACCTCATCGTAGCCTGGGGTAACACCCCAGGTTTCTTTAGCGTTGAATCTGATTCACCGAACGAGCAAGCTCGTTGGGGTCTCGTTGTGTGTTCTGCAGCTGCTTAGCGTTGAATCTGATTCACCGAACGAGCAAGCTCGTTGGGGTCTCGTTGTGTGTTCTGCAGCTGCTTAGCGTTGAATCTGGGTGAATACGCTCGCCACAAACTTTTTCGCTCATTTTCCCGATTAGCGGCCGAATCGTGACCTATATTTGCGCGCTGCCACTAGCGAGAGTTCTCACGCACGGAACGGTTCGAGAGGCAAGAAGAAGGGGTAGGAAATGCAGAAACAACAGAATTCGACGGCGATTGGTGATTCTAACCGCAGGTTGGCGCGTCAAAACGCTGGCGTCCTTCACGTCATCGATCAAATAGTCTATCACGTCGACCAAATCGTGGAAGACGCCGAGCAAGGCCGTTGGGAAAACGTCGCTCGAATGAGCAAAGTGATTGCCGATGAGTGCGAACGGTCGGGCTACGACGAATTGGGCAATGCAGCGACTCGCTTGAGCCATGCTGCGCGTCATCCCGACGACGAGAAGTCGGTGAGTCGAAGCCTGATCAAGCTGGTGGGCGCCGTCGGATGCCGCGTTTGAGCTCGCCCGCGGGGTCTTCTCAAAGTCTCGCCGCAAAGGCCGCTCTGCGCGGAGGCCCCTTCGCTCGGGCTGCTCAAGCCGGTACGATAGGCGGCGGTTGAGCGGCCTCCTCAGATAGGCATCATACGTCAGATCGAAATATCGATTGGACCTGCCCAACCTCGAAGTTCGCATCTATTCTCACCCACGCGTTCAACGAGCTGTCCGCCATGAGCACTGCTACGGTTTCTGGGAAAGTTCACGTCATCGAAGAGACGAAGACGTACGGTCAAAAGGGATTCCGCAAACGGCTGGTCGTTCTGGAACAAGCCAATGAGCGGTTCACGAATTACGTTCCGGTCGAGTTCATCCAAGACGGCTGTGACAGCGTCGATGAACTGAACGTTGGCGATAGCGTCGAGATTACCTACCGACTGAGCGGCCGCAAATGGCAACGCGACGCCCAGAGCGAGGTCAAGTATTTTCTCAACGCCGAGGGATTGAGTTTCCACGTCGTCGGCAGCGCGCCCGCGGCCAGCGATGCTCCCATGCCCGACGAGAGCGAAGCGTCATTCAGCGACGACGACATTCCGTTCTAGCCATCGGTCGAATCGCGAAGTTCAATCGCTCGCTATTGTGTCGCCAAGGCGTTGAATAGAATCGCGCCGGCGATTGCGATGAGAAGGAAGGCGGCGATGGCGACGCGGCCCGTGGTCCAGTATCGACGTCGTCTGACTCGTCGCCGTTTCTTCTTGACCGCGATCGCGGGCAACGGGTTCAACTCAGATGATTCGCCATCAGCCAGAACGGGCGGTACAGGTATGGACGTTTGGCTGAGCGGAGGCAACGCTTCGACTTCTTGAGGCGAAACGCCCTGTTCGAGCGATTTCAAATCCATCGCCAAGCTCGCCATGTCGGGATAGCGATCCTCCGGCGCCTTCGCCATCATCCGTTGGAACACCTTGTTCAGGCTGGCGGGAGCGTCGTCTAGTCGATCCGCCAAGCTGGGCGTCGGCTGTTCGCGATGGGCAATCAGCTTCTCCATCAGCGTGGCACCGGCGTAAACCACCTCGCCGGTGAGAAGAAAATGAAGCGTGCAGCCGAGTGCGTAGATATCGCTTCGAGCATCCGCGTTGTGGCAGTTTAGTGCTTGCTCGGGAGGCATGTAGTCGACGCTGCCCATCAGTACGTCTGACGATGTCAACGACGCTCGATCCGTGTCGCCCAACGCATTGCCCTCATACGACTCGATTCTGGCGAGCCCCAAATCGAGCACCTTTGTGGTCTCGCCGTCGAGCAGCAGGTTGTGAGGCTTGATGTCTCGGTGAACGACGCCCTGGTCGTGGGCGTACTGCAATGCCTCAGCCGTCTCGCGGACCGAACGAATGGCCGCCAACGGCGACATCGGTCCGTTGTCCGTCACATGCTGTGACAGATCGGGGCCGTCGATGTACTCCATCACCAGGAACGGCAGCCCGCCCGCTTCGTCCGCGTCGTGAGCGACCACGATGTTCGGATGCTTCAGCTTGCCTACCGCGCGAGCTTCTCGCCGAAAGCGATGGACGATCTCTGGCGAGTCGCGGCGATTGGCTCGCAGCAGCTTGATGCAGACGATTCGCCCCATTCGCTTGTGGCGAGCCTTGAAGACGTGACCCATTCCGCCTTCGCCGAGCATTTCCAGGACGATGTAGTTGCCGAGAATGAGTCCCTTCCAACGGCCTTGTAGCAAGGCGCTCGCCTGGAACTTCGTCAGCTTCTGTTTCTTGATTAGAGCTTTGGCAAATGAACGGCTGTTCGGCGGTTCGTGCTGCTCCACCAACAACTCGATCTCGCTCGCGTGAACTAACCCGCTCTTCTTCAAGCAGTCGATAAAATCGTCTAACGCGAACTCGCTGTCGCCGCCAGGTTTGCGATTCTTTGGGCCACTGTCGGTCGTGCGAGCGGTCGACTTCGGCGAACTCAACTTGGCCTGATCCTCAAGTGTGAAGTCGAGCGTTTTCGAGTCGGCATGGTTGCCGCTTTGATCGAGTTCGTCCAACGGAATGTTGGCGGTCTCGTCTTCGCTGCCCGATTGGCCGCGAATCGACGGAGATTCGGATGATTGGGCTTTGGCGGAATGGGCGGGAGACGATTTCGGTTTACCGCCCAACGCGTCGACCGCCAGCTGGCATTGACGACAGTCCTCGAGATGGGTGCGAAGCGAGGCTGCCTCATCGCCGCTCAGATTGTCCGACACAAAACGCCTTATGACGTTGATATCGGGGCATCGCGCGAATGACACCTTCGGCCTCCTCGTCTTCCCACGCCAATCCAATTCCCACTGTTCCGGCCCGTAACCGCTGTCCAGCAACACGGCCAGATACGCTAAAGGCGGCCGAATCTGGCCGATCGGGCGCACCGCGTCACATTTACAACGTTTGCGTAGACTGAAGTACCCAAACCAATTCCGGAAATTGCCTGGGAAATACGCCAGGCCGAGCCTACGCGGGTCGACCGATAAGTTGCTCAAACCAATGCGCTATCACAAGTTAGGCCGTAATTGGCCGCTCGTCAAACTGCCGTTTGAGGACAGCGGGCACGATGGTAACCTTTTAGTTACTGTATGGATCTCCAGGGGCATCGGTTGGGGAATGGGTTATTACATCTGGATCAATTTTGGACGGCAAGGCCATGGCGGAGGAAACAACGCTGGTACATCGAATCACCATCAACGCACCGATTCAGCAGGTTTGGGACACGTTGACTCAAGACGGCGAGGTGCAGCCGTTCTTTTTCAATTCGGTCCTGCATACGACCACGCTGGCGCCGGGGGTGCCGGTGAGAATGCGAACGCCGGACGGCAAATACACCGGCGTCGTAGGAGACGTTTTGGAACTCGAGCCGCCATACCGATACGTGATGACGTTCAAATTCACCAATTTCGATGATCCGCCCTGCAAGATCACCCATGAGCTGAAAGAGATCGAGGGCGGCGTCGAGTACACGCTCACGTCGGAACGGATTGCCGCAGGGACGAAGACCGAGAAGCAGATGAAACAGGGCGGCGACTTTATCGTCAAAGCGCTTAAAGGAGTCGTCGAATCGGGACGGCCGCCCCTCTCCTGCCGCATGTTGCTGACGATCATCTCGCTGACGGCTTGGATGTCGCCCAAGATTTGCCTAACCGAGAACTGGCCCTTCGAACGAAAATTCGAACTGCCGAATGACGAGCACTGATCGATTGCAAGACGAGGCTGCCGATTACGGTCTTGGTCTTGCCGGATGTTGTGCGGCGTTGCGGATTTCGTCGAGGTCGAGATAGCCGTCTTTGTTGGCGTCGACTCGTTCAAATGCGTCGCGAATTCGCGGAGGCATTTCTTCACGGCTAATCTTCTTGTCGCCGTTCTTGTCGGCTTCGATCAACCGAGACATTGGGTGGTTTTGCGGTCGCCTGCCTCCGAGTCCTGGTCCGGGACCGAATTGGCCGTTGCGCGGCGGTCGAAAGCGGGGCGGTTGGCCTGGGCCGCCGTCGACTCGGTCAGTCGGTTCTTTGTTGGTCGGTTCTTCGTTGTTCGCCATCGATTCGTTGGCGGTCGAGTCGGCGCGATTCTCGTTTCGACTGTCGTCAGGGTGTGCCGGTTTGGGGTCGTTGAAGATTGTGCTGAGGACGATCACGCTGACCATGAAGATCAGAGCCCCGATGGATGCGGCGATCAGGTAGGGCAGCCAGTTGATCGGAGTCTTCGACGAGAATCCGGACTTTACTCCAAGCGGATCATGAGGCGTCGCGAACTCGTCCTTCCATATGTCGCTGGCCAGATCGGGCAAGTCGCTCTTGCCGGTTGTTTGTTGAGCTGGCGCGCTGTGTTTGCCTAATCCCGATTTGGCCCAATCAACATATTGTCGAGCGTTCGTGTCGGTGAGCAACGCCATTTTTTCGAGAATCGCAAGGGCCGCCGCAACTTGCCCGTCGCGGAAAAGCGATTGGGCCAGTTCATATTGCTCTCTCGCTCGAATGAGTTCAGCGCTGCCGGAGACAACTGGATCGATTTTGCTGCCGAGTTCATCGCCCGATGTCTTGAGAAACAGAGTGAGCTCTTCCGCGAATACGAGCATGGATTCGTATCGGTTCTCGGCTTCTTTGGCCAGGGCTTTCTGGCAGATCAACGAGAGCCGCGGGTCGAGGTTTTCTCTCGAGTCGGCCGGGTCGGGCGTCTCTTTGGAGAAAACTTCACCGATGATTGACATGATCGATCCGGTGCCCTTGAACGGCAGTTCGCCGGTGAGCAACTCAAACAGAACGACGCCGAGCGAATAGATGTCGCAGGCGGGGCCAATCTTGTCGACCTTGCCTTCAAGCTGCTCCGGCGACATGTATGCCGGCGAGCCGAGAATGGCACCATCTTGCGTGAGCCGCGAATCGCTCTCTTGATCGGCTTGGCAGGCGAGACCGAAGTCCATCACAATTGGTTCGTTGCGATGGTCGATCATGATATTGCCCGGCTTCAAATCGCGATGAACGACACCATGAGCGTGCGCGTCTTGCAGCGCGATCGCGACCTTTCTCACTGTGCGAACCGCACTGCGAATGGTCTGTCGTTTTTCGGTTCGAGTGAAATCGGAAAGCGAGCGGCCCTGGACATAGCCCATCGCCATGTAGTGGGTGCCATCGATCTCGCCAGCATCGAAGACAGGACAGATATTGGGGTGGCTCAGCGTCGCCGCAGATCTCGCCTCGCGATAAAATCGCTCAACCAATTTACTCACATTGCTGCGAGCGAATTTCGGCATCTTGAGCGCGACTTTGCGGTTGAGCTGGCTGTCATGGGCGAGATAGACCGACCCCATTCCGCCTTCGCCGAGCTTCTCGGTCACATGGTAGCGGCCAAAATCGACAGGCAACGTATCGAAATCGGTTGACGCTTGTGCGCGAATCCGAGCATCCGCTGCCTTTTCGGCTGCTCCGTCGACCTCAATGTCACCGCAGGATTCTCCGTCGCCAGCGGAGCTCATCGCCATTGTCTCTTGGTTCAAATTCGTCCCCTCTTCCCAGGAGTCGTGGTCCGAATTGGAATCTGGCTGAGGCATATTCGCGCTTAGATTTCGGCACCGGACAAGAATTCCAGGTCGGATTCTTGGAGCGATCGTGAACGAGAGTTTTTCTGTTTTGGTTTCCGTGGCGATCGGAATCGAGTTGTGATCCCAGCCCGGCAACGGCTGCCAGGGGGGTTGCTCATCTTCTATTCCTACTCTCATCATGGGCAAGTTGTGTCAAAACAGCAAGTTGCGGCCGTGCCGTTCATCCGTTTTTGCGTCCGAAAATCCGAGATCCGTTACCGCCAATTCGTCACATTTTGCGTCATTTGCCGCTCTTCCAGAGTTCCTGGGGGCGTCGATCGGTTTCGAACGGAAGCTCGATGCGGCGGCCTTGGCCGGCGGACGCGTATGCGGCGAGCACAGTTTCCATGACAATTCGCCCATCTCGCCCGTTTTCGGACGGCTCGAGATTGTCCCGGACGCAGGCGACAAAGTGCTCGATCTCTTGTGGGAAGCCATAATTCCACGATTCCTCGTAGATCGGAAAACTCCACCCCTTCGTCGCGCCCGCCTTCTCGACCGCATAGCCGAAGCCGTCTTGCGAATACGCGCTGATCGAGTTGCCTCGCAATAAATCGGCGTAGGCCACGCCTTCGGTCCCATGAACTTCCGCCCGGTCGTCCATACCGCCGAGCTTGGCCCAAGACTCTTCGATGTATGCGGTGGCGCCGCCCTCAAAGTCGACGATCACAATACTGGTGTCGTCGCCTTTTGTCTTGTCGGCGTGCATCGAGGTTTTCAAGTCAGCATAGACGCTTTTGATCGCCGGTTTGCCCAACATCCATCGCGCGAACTCGATGCCGTGACAACCCATGTCGAGCATCACGCCGCCGCCGCTGCGATCGGTATCCCAGAACCAATCGCCATGAGGACCGTCGTGCTTCTCCGATTGCTTAATTAAGAATACGTCGCCGAAAGCGCCTTCATCTGCGAGCTGCTTGAGTCGAACATATTTCGGCGCAAAGCATAGTTCCTCGGCGTACATTAACTTCACGCCGGCTCGGTCGCAGGCGTCAATCATGCGATCGCACTCGGCCAGAGTCGGCGCCATCGGTTTTTCAACCACCACATGTTTGCCGGCCGCCGCGCAAGCCAACGTTGCCTCGCAATGCAAGTCGTTAGGCAAGCAGAGCATCGCCATGTCGAGCTCGTCCAACTCGAGCATCTTGCGATAATCAGTGAAATAATGCGGCACACGTTGTTGCTTCGCAAACGAGGCCGCGTGGTCTTCTGTTGGAGACGCGACGGCGAGCAATTCAGCTCCGTCAGTTCGCCGAATCGATTCGGCATGAATCGTGGCGATAAACTGCGACCCGACCAGGCCGACTTGAACAGGCGAGCCCATGGCGCATCCTCACTATTCGCTAGAGTGCATGTTGATTGATAGAGTCCAAATCCGTGGCGAACGCAGCAATTTCGATTGTTCTTGGATTCTCCACAACGCCTTGCTAAGCTGTGTTTCTGAGCGAGGCAGGTGCCCAATAGACAAATCGGTTTGTAAGCGATCGACCATTGCCGAAGACAACCATGCCCAAGAAAAAGACTCAGCGCGAAAGCAAGGGAACCAAGGTTACCACACCGGCCAATCGTCGCGCGTTTCTCGTCGCATCGGCGGGCGGCATGGCGGGGCTGGCGGCACCCTCGTTCACCGCGCCCTCATTCAACGCACCGGGCGCATGCTTCGGAGACGAATCCGCATCCACAATCGCCGGGGCGGGCAAGGCCAAGTCAACCATTCTGTTTTTTCTTTGCGGCGGCGCCTCGCACGTTGACATGTGGGACATGAAACCGGAAGCGCCCGCCGAGTATCGCGGACCCTTCAAGCCGATTCAGACATCTGCGCCCGGAGTGACGTTGTGCGAGCATTTGCCGATGCTCGCCAAGCAGGCTCACCATTTGGCGCTGATCAATTCGGTCGGAGCATCGGTCAACACGAACGATCATCACGCCGGCTACTATTACAACTTGACGGGCCACGTACCGGATCAGAGTTTTCGAACGCTCGGCAACAACCGAACTCCGTTCTCGGACGACTGGCCCTTTATCGGTTCGGTGGCCGCGTCGAAGCGACCGGGCGACGGAGTGTTGCCCAACGCGATCACTCTGCCCCACATGCCAAGCCGGAAGCCGTACACTCGGCCGGGCCAGTTTGCCGCAAGGATTGGAGTCGAGCACGATCCGCTTTATCTGCAGGGAGACCGCAAGACTCCGTTACGTTTCAGCGCTCCGTCGCTCGTGCTGGAAGGAGACGCCACGCCCGAACGACTGACGGGTCGAGGCAAGTTGCTGCGATCAATGGATGCGGCTCGACGCGATTTCGACCGATACGCGAGCGTTCGAACTTGGAACAAGCAACAGGATCGCGCGTTAAAATTGCTCTTGTCGGCCGGCACCACCGAAGCATTCGAAGTCAGTTCCGAGAGCGAGCAGACTCGGGAGCGATACGGCAAGACGGTCAATGCAATGAGTCTCTTGATGGCCAGGCGACTCGTCGAAGCGGGCGTTCCTTTTGTCACTGTGTTTTGGTTGGGTGAAGGCATCGGCACGCCTCTGGCCAAAAAATGCAAAAGCGCCGGAAGCTGGGATACCCACGGCAATAACTTCAACTGCCTGAAGGACTCGCTGCTCCCCGAATTCGATCGCTCGTTCTCTGCTTTGATCGAAGATCTTAACGATCGCAATCTGCTCGACTCAACCATGTTGATGGTTACGAGCGAGATGGGGCGGAAGCCTAAGATCGGCGACCCTCGAAGCGGCGGCAAGACTGGCGCGGGTCGCGACCACTGGACCCATTGCCTGACTGACATTCTCGGCGGCGGCGGAATTCAAGGCGGACAGACCTTCGGAGCGAGCGATCGCTACGGTGAGTATCCTGCGGACGATTTGGTCACGCCTGCCGACGTCGCCAAGACGGTTTATCACGCCATGGGCATCCACGATCTCGACGCTTTCGACGCTCAGAATCGTCCATTCAATCTGCTCGCCGAAGGCAAGCCAATCGCAAAGCTTTTCTGACTTTTTCTCTTGGTCAACGTTCCGTCCGGCGCGCCCCGTCAAATTATCTCTTTGATCACATGGCCATGGACGTCCGTGAGTCGTCGAGCGATGCCGTCATGTTTGACAGCGACCTTGGTGTGGTCGATGCCAAGCAGGCGGAGCATGGTGGCGTGGATGTCCCAGACGTGGGTCGGATGGTCGCGGTCGAGAGGTTTGTATCCCCATTGATCGGAGAGTCCGTGGGTGAGCCCCCCTTGAATTCCGCCGCCGCAGAACCAATTACTAAACACATACGGATTATGATCGCGGCCCTTTGAGCCTTGAGTGGACGGCATCCGCCCGAACTCAGTCGTCCACAAGACAAGAGTATCATCCAGCATGCCTCGTTGATCCAAGTCTTGAATCAGCCCGGCAGCTCCGCGAGCCATCCCGCGGGCCAAGGGCCAATGGTCACGCTTGATGTCTTCGTGCGAATCCCAATTGCGGCGTGGAAAACCGTTGTCATTGCCCGACCAAATCTGAACGAAGCGGACACCGCGTTCGAGAAGCCGGCGGGCGGCGAGGCACTTTCTGCCAAAGTACTCAGACTCTTCGACCTCGTTGATCTCGTCGTTGAAAGTCGAGCGACCGTGGTCCAATCCGTAAAGCTTCAGGATGTGTTTCGGTTCGCGGTTCATGTCGAGCGCTTCAGGCGCTGCCAATTGCATGCTCGCAGCCAACTCGTACGATCGAATCCTGGCGGTCAGACGATCGTCGCCCGGCCGCGAATCACGGTGTTTCTCATTCAGCAACTTAAGCAACGCCTGACTGCGGCGCTCTGATTCAGCCGTGATGTATTTCCCTCCACGCGGCACCAGATCGGCGATTGGGTCTTCGGCGCCGGGCCGCATGACGGTGCCTTGATGTTGCGCCGGAAGAAATGACGAGTGCCAGTTCTTGGGACCATTCGACGCGAATCCTCGATGGTCAGGCAGGACGACAAACGTCGGCAAGTTGTCGTTCATGCTGCCCATGGCATAACTGACCCAAGCGCCGACGCCTGGAAAACCGGGCCGCTGAAATCCCGTCGCTTGAAGAAACGTCGCCTGGCTGTGCACTCCCGTTTGGCCAACGACATTGTGGATAAACGTCATCTTGTCGGCACAGGCGCTGAGAGGTTCGACCGCGTCGCTCAGCATCTTGCCCGACTCGCCGTACGGACGAAATCGAAAAGGCGACTTCATCCACGGCCCCAATCCGTTTTGAAACGCTTCGACATGCTCGCCGAAATCGGACGCTTCGCCGTGGTGCTTCTCCAAAGCCGGCTTGTGATCGAACAAGTCAAGCGGACTCGCCGCGCCGGCCATAAACAACTGAACCACCCGCTTTGCCTTAGCGGGGTAGTGCAAGACTTTGACGGTGCCCGGCGTCGAGTTTCCAAGAGCCAAGCTGCTCATGCCTGCGCCTTGCTTGCCCGTCGTTGAATCTTCTGACCGCGCAGAATCGGCGAGCAGGCTGGCGAGCGCTATGCTGCCGATTCCTCCGCTGCCCATCAGAAAGTCGCGTCGATGCATTCGATCGCCTCGGGTTTCGCAATGGCTTTTGGTTCTATCCGGCAAGTCAGTCAACAAACACGAACTCATTGAGATTTAAAATCAGACGGCACATATTTTCGAGCCCGTGTTCACTTGCGTATTTGCTTAGCAGTGTGATTTCACTTGGCGTTGCTTCTCGCGAGAGGGCCAAGTGAACGGCGAGGGCCACTTGGTCTGCGAGGATGTCTTCTTCGGCTGCGAGTCGCTTGGCGAACTGACTCGACATGGCCACAACGAAACGATTGTTCAGCAGAGCCAAGGCCTGCAGTGAAGTCAGCGTCTCGCCTCGTTTCGGAACCGAAGTCGACGGGTCCGCACAGTCAAGCGTATCCATGAATGGCTGCGGTTGTGATCTGACAATGAATCGATAGATCGCTCGACGATGGGTCGACGCGTCAGTGGGATCGTATTGATCGTATTCGTAGTGGGGCGAGTGTTGAGGATGTTCGATGGCAAAGTCCTGGAACCCAGGTCCGCCTTTGGCTGGATTGAGTTTTCCGGCGACTGCGAGAATGGTATCGCGAATCTCCTCGGCGGTTAGACGGCGTCGGTGCATTCGCCAATACAACCGGTTTTCGGAATCGATCGCCTGCTTCTTGTCGTCGTTCTCCACCACCTGTCGGTAGACCGAGCTCTTGAGGATCATTCGGTGCAACGACTTCATCGATTGCCCTTGGTCTCGGAATTGAATTGCGAGCCAATCGAGCAGTTGCGGGTGAGTCGGTGCGTCGCCGCCGTGGCCAAAATCGTTCGGCGTATCGACGAGCCCGCTCCCAAAATGGTAGAGCCAGATTCGATTGACGATCGAGCGCCATGTAAGCGGATTGTCGCGGTGAACGATCCATTCAGCCAGCGCGGCGCGACGCTTCCATTCCGGTTCGTCGTCGGCGATTTCAAATCTCGCAGGTATTGTCGGCACAAATGGCACGGCACCAGGACCGACGGTCTTGCCGGGCTGTTTGAGGTCGCCTCGATGCAAAACCTGAATGGTGCGAGGCCCCAGTCCGTGCCGTCCTCGAAACGAGCCCGTTCCCCGATGCACGACTCCCGCGTAGACCTTGGCTGGCTTGGGCAGCGTCGCGACCTCTTTTTCGCTCGCCGCAAGATCGGCTTTGACCTTGGCAAGTTGGGCGAGCGTCGTCTTTCCGACTGCTGCGAGCATGGCTAATTCCCGCGTCGCGGCGAGTTCGCGCAGTTTCTCTTGCAGTTTGCTCTGAGATTCGGCGCCTCGGCTGAGCGATAACAAATCCTCCAAACTGGGCGGCTCGTTTGCACCGGGCTCGCGCTTCTTTGGGGCGTCTTTCTTGAGCGTCTCCGCGAGCCGCTTCCGAAGGCTTTGTGCACCATAAACACCGTCAATCAGATTTCGTTTTGCCCAACGAGGCGCCGCTTCGATCGAGTCGAGCGATTCGACTCGCGCCGGCTTCACCGCGACTCCATCGATGACGATGGCCATTTCGCCCAGTGCGAAGATCCAATCGTTCGTGAGCGGCTGACCACGTCGCCGTCGGCTCCACAGCTTCGTCGCGGTCACTCGCACATAACGGCCTTGGACGCTTTCGGCCGAGATGTGAATTCCGGAAGCTGCGGGTCGGATGAAAGCTGTGTTGCGGTAGTCGGCAATCACCGTGGCGTCGGCAAAGTCGGAGCTGTTCGCAATTTCGACGTAGAACGCATCTGGGAAGCCGAAGTCGGCGAAGCCGTATTCGTTGGCGCTAAAAAGAAACACGTGATCAATCTTGGCGACTCGCCCCAAATCGACTTGCACCCATTTTTTCACATTCACGTTTTTGGCGACCTGGCTGTGATACCCGTATGCGTTTGAGCGATCTTTTGGGCTGGCGCCAGATTGTTGCGCGGCCAAGCTGCGAATCGCTGCGATGTCTTTGTCGAGCTTGCGGATCTGCGGCGTTAGCTTTCCTTCCACAACCTGCTCGACTTCGACGAGGCCGAGTTTCAGCTTGTCGCGTTGACGCTCCAAGTTCGCACGATGCTTCGCAGTATTCGGGTCGACGTCGTAAGGTCGATCGGCGCGGTCGATGGAGGCGAACACAGCTTGCATCCGATAGTAGTCGACCATCGTGACGGGATCTAACTTGTGATTATGGCATCGAGCGCACTGGATCGTCAGACTACAAAACGTGTTCATAGCGCTCGTCACCATGTTGTCTCGATCGAGATTCCGAGCGACGCGGCCATCGAGCTTCGTTTCCGGCACTTCGGCGTGGCCGATAAAATCCCAAGGTCCCGCAGCAATGAATCCCGTTGCGACGGGGCCATCGATGGAGGCGGGCCAGAGTGCATCTCCCGCCAATTGTTCCTTGACGAAACGCGAATAGGGTTTGTCCGCATTGAGCGCGCGGATCACATAGTCGCGATACGGCCAGGCGTTGGGGCGTTGCTTGTCCTTGTCATAACCATGTGTGTCGGCGTAGTGGACGACGTCAAGCCAATGGCGAGCCCAACGTTCGCCGTATTGTTCGGAGTTCAAGAGGAGATCGACGAGGCGGTCGTATGCGCCGGGTTGCTTGTCGGCCAGAAACGACTGCACGTTTTGAGGCGACGGCGGCAGTCCGATCAGATCGAAGTAGACGCGCCGAATTAGAGTCAGCCGATCGGCTTCCCGGGACGGACTAAGACCGCGGTCTCGCAGTCGTTGATAGACGAACGCATCAATCGGAGTACGAATCCAGCTGCGCGCGATCTCGTCTCGCGCCGGCGGAGGGTCGACTTGACTTAACGGGCGAAGCGACCACCAATCCCTATCGGTCACGACAATTGGCTCGATGGTATAGCCGTCCGGCCACACCGCGCCATCGTCGATCCACCTGCGAATGGCGTCGACTTCCGCTGGCTTGAGCGGGTCGCTCGCCTTGGGCATCTTGGGTGCCTGGCCGTCTTGCGATTCAATGACATCGACCAGGTGGCTCGCCGCCGAGTCTCCCGCTTCGACGAATCCGCTATCACTCAGAAGCTGCTCCGTGTGAAGCTGAAAATCACCCTTCATCTGTTTCGTGTTGTGACAACTCAAGCATCGTCGCGACAAGACTGGCGCGACATCGCGGCGAAAATCGATGTCACGTTTCGCCTCGTCGCGACCATCAATTGTTGTGGCCTTCTCTTGACCGTTGGCAGAGAACGGGCACGCGAAAACAACGGTGAATAGGCCGAGCCAGCATGCGATGGCAAGGCGAGTTTGCCACGCGTCATTTGTCTCGACGCGGTTGCGTAATTGCCGCATGAGTTTACCGGCTTTGTCGAATACGGGGGTGGGTGAATCGGTGTGCGTTGGGGCTTTGATTATAGCATCCTCAAGAGCCGACTTGATGCGTCTAGCGTAAGTCGACGAACCGTGAGGCCCTGACGTGAATGACGGAAGAATTGTCAGGCGAAATTCGCACTATTCCCGAATTGGCTGGTATCATACGCTCTCCTACCATGCAAATTTTACGCCTTGATTGCGACCTGAACCAACGACTGCGTCCACAGGTGGAGCAACATGATGCCAATGCGGCATGTCATTTTGGCAATGCTGGCCTTTACATGCCTTGGGCCTGATTGGGTCGCAGGCGACGAGCGACTGCGGGACACGATCGATCGCAGAATCGCCGATGCTTGGAAGGCGAACAAGATTACGCCCGCCGCGCCCTCAACCGACGCTGAATTTCTCCGTCGCGTTTACTTGGATTTGCTTGGAACGATCCCCACGTATGTTGAGTCCAAGACGTTCCTTGATGACGCGAGCTCCGACAAACGCGAGCAACTGATCGCTCGCCTGCTCGATCATCCTCGATTCGGTCTCCATCAATCTGACGTTTGGGACATGGTCTATTTTGGCCGAAACCCACTTGGCTACGGGACGCGAGATCGAGCTGGATTCAAGACTTGGTTGCGAGATCAATTCGCCAACGATGTGCCCTACGACGTGTGGGCGGGCCAGATTCTTCGCGCCGATGGCAATACGGTTGAGCAAGGCGCGCCGATGTTTTTTGTTCAGTACAAGAATTCGCCCGAGGACGCGATTGAGGCCATCACGCAGCGGTTTCTCGGTGTACAGCTCCAATGTGCGCGTTGCCACGACCATCCGTTTGACGCTTGGTCGCAGCTCGACTTCTATGGCATGGCGGCTTTCGTTGCTCGACTGCAAGTTGTTGACGTGGGTAAAAAAGGCAAGCTCAAGGCCTACGCGATTGGCGAGAAGAACTTGGGCGACGTGATGTTCTCCGGGCCAGCTTCGCAACAAGGGCCAGGGAAAAAGGGCGAGCTGATCAAGCCTAAGTTTCTCGATGGCGATGCGCTGGCCGACATCGAGTTGCCGAAGGATTTTAAGGAGCCTCGTAACTTTCCCAATGGCAAGATGCCGCCCAAGCCAAAGATGTCGCGCAAGGACGCTCTGGCCGATTGGATTGCCAGTGCAGAGAACCCGTACTTCGCGCGGGCCGCAGTCAATCGCATTTGGGCTCAGTTCTTAGGCAAGGGCATTGTGCACCCGGTCGACAACTTGAGCCCGCAGAATGAGCCGAGTCATTCCGAGTTGCTTGACGACTTGAGTGAGGCTCTCGTCGAACACAAGTTTCAGCTCAAAGGGTTCATTGCTGAGATTCTCAACAGCAACGTCTATCAGTTGTCGTCGATTGGCTCGGCCACCGAAGCTCATCCGCTCTGGTATGAACGAGCCCGTTATCGGCCGTTGTCCGCAGAGGAATTGTTTGAGTCGTGGGTTTTGGCGAGCGGCTACGATTCGGTGCTGAAGCAGGATGGCAACGCGCCGACGGAGCGGTTCAAGATCCGCGGCATCACGTGGGACTACCTGCGCCGCTCGTTCGGCTCGCCGAACGATGGCGTGGGGAATTTTCAAGGCGGTCTCCACGAACATCTCTACTTGAACAACGGCCAGGTGAGGCAGTTGATATCGGATCGACCTGGGAGTCTCCGCGACGCCTTGGCCAAATCGAGCGAATCGTGGGAGGATCGTGTCCAGCGATTGTTTCTTCAGGTTCTCTCACGGCGCCCGACCGAGGAAGAAACAGAGAAGCTGGTCGCCTTCTTGTCGGCCGAGGACGATCCGAAAGGCCGATTGCACGACGCGATCTGGACGTTGATGACTTGCACAGAATTTCGATTTAACCATTGAGGCTTTCCGCCCAGTGGCGAACCGACCGATCGGTGCGCATGATTCGACACATTGCCGAGGAGCATTCGATGCGAGAATATTGTCCGCGACACGAACACCTCAACCGACGTTCGTTGTTGAAGGGCGCGTTGACGGGCGCTTCCGGGGTAGCGGTGATGAATTGGGGAGGCTTGTTCAGCTCGGACTCTCTGGCAAGCGAGGTCAAGAAGTCCGGTAAGCGATGCATTCTGATTTGGCTCAACGGCGGCTGCAGTCAATTCGAAACATTCGATATGAAAGTCGGACGCTCCACGGGCGGGCTGTTTCGTGAGATCTCAACCAATGTTGCCGGTAGCCGTGTCTGCGAATTGATGCCGAAGATTTCGCAGCGAATGGACAAGTTGTCAGTGATTCGCTCCATGCGAACGACTCAAATCGATCATCCCGGTGGCATCTATCTCATGCACACCGGTTGGTCGCGATCGGCCAACACGCGATTCCCTGAAATCGGCGCCGTGGTCGCCAAGTATTGCGGAAGCGATCGAGCGGACCTGCCGAACTTTGTCAAAATCTCTTCGAACGGCGATGCGGGATCGGGCATCTTGGGCCCGCAATACTCACCATTCAAATTAGGGCGGAACGGTGAGCTGCCGATTTTTTCGACCTCGCCGTTATCGAGCCAACTTGAAAGCCGACGGCACGAGCTCCGCGACTTTATCGAGTCTCAATTCGCTCGCGATCACTTGGCCGACCCGGTTCGCATGCACCGAGACGCCTATGACCGCGCGCGGCGGCTCAACAATGTACGCGATGTATTCAAACTGGATCAGGAATGGGAGAAGGCTCGCGACAAGTATGGCAATTCGAAGATCGGTCATCGCATGATGGTTGCCGCCCGGCTGGTCGAAGCCGGGGTCGCGTTTGTTGAAGTGGGGCAGAGCGGTTACGACACGCACGCCGACAATTTCGAGGGTCACAAGTCGCTTGTGCCTCCGATGGAACACGGTTGGGCCGCGTTGCTCGACGATCTGGAAGAGCGAGGTCTGCTCGACGACACGCTTGTCGTCTGGATGGGCGAGATTGGCCGCACGCCAAGAATCAATAACCGCAGCGGACGCGACCACTACGTGCGCTCCTGGTCGACCGCGTTGGCTGGCGGCGGCGTTAAGGGCGGCCTGATGTACGGCCAATCGGATGAAGACGGGGTCGATGTCAAAGAGAATAAGGTCACCGAGGGCGATTTCTTCGCGACCGTCTACACAGCTCTTGGCATCAATCCCGAAGCCGAGAACTACTCGGGCGTTCGTCCGATTCCGCTCGCCCAATTCGGACACAAGGTTGTGAAGGACATCTTAGCGTAGAGAAGAAGATGGTCGACGGCGGACCTGACGCGACCACGCCGAATCACTCCATGAGACGAGTAGCCCGTTATGCTCATCAAAAACCCGACGCCGATTTGGCAATTGTCATTCGAAGGCGACTGGCCCACGTCGGTGACGTTTCTCGCGAATGGTCGGCAATTGGCGGCGGCGAATCGCGGCGGCCAGATCTACTTGTGGGATCTACCGGATAAGCCGCCGGAGCCGGAAGCCGAAGCAAAGGATCCGACTCCGCCGAACCATCCGCCGTCGAAGCGACTCGATGGGCACGAAAACGGTGTGAGTCATCTGCTCGCCGCGCCCGACGGGCAGACTCTCATTTCGTCAAGCCTTGATCATTCGATCCGAGTCTGGAACCCTGCCGCTGACGCGGTCGGCAAAGCGACGGTCGTGCTCGACGCCAAGGTGCGAGAACAGAAGGCTCGACGAAAACCGAAGGACGAGAAAGATGCGATCCTCAATGCGCCGGGCGTCGACGTCGAGACGGTAAGTGAAGTCGCGACGCTGGAAGGCCACAAAGGTTGGATTCTGGGATTGGGAATCAGCGCCGACGGCAAGCGATTGATTAGCGGAGACGACACGTGCTTGAGTATTGTCTGGGACGTGGCGTCGCGCAAACGGATTTCGCAATGGCAAGGATACGACCGCGTGTGGGTGCGATCCGCGGCGCTCTCACCTGACGGCAAACGGGCGTTCACTGCCGAGTTCGCTGGGCGACGCAGCAACTTTGACGTTCCCGCTCCGCAGGCTCGATTCTGGGATAGCGAAAGCGGCAAGATGACGCTCGACTTGCTGCGAATCTGGACGCCGAAAGTCAAAGACAAGGACCGCATCGATTCGTATGGCTACCGCAGCGTGTGGAGCAAGCTGATCAAACGGGGTCTTGTATGCGCCGCGTTCTCACCCGATGGAGCGATGCTGGCGGTCGGTCAAGGCGGAGAAACGGATACCGGCAAAGTGCACCTCGTCGACGTCGAGTCGGGCGAGATCCTGCGAACCGTTTCCGGGCATCGTTACGGTGTTTGCGACGTCAAGTTTTCGGCCGACGGCAAATACGTACTCTCGTCCGGCCGCGACACGATGGTGCGGATCTGCCAAGTCTCCGATGGCAAAGAGGTCGCCGCCTTGGGCAAATCGCGAGGCGGGCAGTTCAAGGATTGGATGCACGGCATTGCCATTTCGCCGGATCAGAAACGAGTCGCCGCGGCGGATATCGCCGGGATGATTCATGTCTGGGAATTGGCGCCGACACAGTAACTCTGGCGACCGAAAACGTCCGATGTCGTTAACGCTTGGGAACGCTGAGCCCCATTTCCGCCATCAGCATTTGCATATCGTCCCAGGTCGATCGTTTGGCCGACTCGTTTCTGAGCAAGTAGGCGGGATGATAGGTCACCATGACTCGTGCTGAATCGTAGTCAAAGAACTGGCCTCGCATGCGGCCTACGGAGAGGTTCGAGTCAAGCAGCGTCTTCGCGGCGTAGGCTCCGAGGCAGCAGATGAATTCGGGTTGAAGGATTTGCAATTGGCGCTCGAAGAACGGGAGGCAACATTCGACTTCGGCCGGCTCGGGGTTGCGATTTCCCGGGGGACGGCACTTGAGCACGTTGAGAATGTAGACCTGCTCACGAGTCAGGGTCATCGCCTGGATGATTCGGTTCAACAACTGCCCAGCAGCGCCGACGAACGGCTCGCCTTGCACGTCCTCGTCGCGTCCCGGCGCTTCGCCAAAGAAGCAGAGTCGCGGGCGAATGTTACCGACACCGAAGACGGTTTGCGTGCGCGATTCAACAAGCGTCGGACATTGCGTGCAGCTTCTCACCTCGTCGGACAGAATCCTCAGCTGCTCGCTTCGATACGCGTCGGTGTTCTCACTGGTCGGTGCTGTTGCGGAGTTGTCGCGGGCTTGCTGTCGATTGTCGTCGGGAGTGCGAGCCGGCACCTCAGGAAGTGGGAGAGCGGTCAGTTGCGGGAGTTGCTCGACTCCAGCCGAATGAAGGCTCTCAAGACGCTGCGCGAGCATACGGCGGACTTGGCTGTTGTCATTCAATCTGAAAACCGCCCTGGCATAAGGATTTACAAACCCGAGGCATGGCGACAATCCGACGGCGGGGCTCCGCCGTTGGAAGCGTGAATCGAGGGCTATTATCGATCATCCGCCTAACATCGAACAGCCCACCGCGCCGAGCCGCCATGTTGTTTCGCTGAAATGGCGGGCGGTTACCGATTCCTCAGCGGCGGTCGGTTAACTATCATGAGCGTATGTCTGTTCCTCAAGTGGTTATTGTCGGTCGCCCCAATGTTGGCAAGTCAAGCATCTTCAACTGGCTAGCCGGTCGTCGCTTAGCCATCGTCGATGATGTTGCTGGAGTTACGCGCGATCGGATGGTTCATCTGATGTGCGAGCGTGAGCGATTTTTCGAGATCGTCGACACGGGCGGCATTGGCATCAAGGACGTCGATGATCTGACGTCGCAGGTAGAGGACCAGATCCAGTTCGCGATGGACTCGGCGGATGTCATCCTGTTCGTTGTCGACTCGCGAAACGGGATTGCGCCGCTCGATGAGGAGGTTGCCAAACGGCTGCGATACGTCGATAAGCCGATCATTTGCGTGGCCAACAAGACCGATGACGAGGTGCTCGAGCCGCAAGCCGATGAGTTTTACAAGTTGGGCCGAGGCAAGCTGATCAAGGTTAGTGCTCATCAGGGCAGAAACAAGCAGCTCATGATTGACGACATTCTCGAACGGCTGCCGATTCAGTCGATCGAAGAAAAAGAAGTTGAGGAGCCGGTGATGAAGGCCGCCATCGTCGGCCGCCGAAACGTCGGTAAGAGCACCTTTGTCAACACGCTCTCGGCCGCTGAGCGAATGATTGTGAGCCAAGTTCCGGGCACAACTCGAGACAGTGTGGACGTTCGATTCGAGCTCGACGACCGAGTCTTCATCGCAATCGACACGCCAGGGCTAAGAAAAGGCAAAAGCGTCAAGACTGACGTCGACTTCTATGGCACTCATCGCGCCAAACGGAGCATTCGACGCGCCGATGTCGTCCTGATGTTCTTTGATGCGACTCAGCGGATTAGCAAAGTCGACAAGCAACTGTGCAAATATATAGCTGACAACTACAAGCCTTGCATCTTTGTCGTGAACAAGTGGGATCAGATGGCGGGGCAGATGCCGACTGAAAAATGGGTCACTTACTTGCGCGATACTTTTCGCACCATGTGGCACACGCCGATTGCCTTCATTACGGGCCAAACCGGCAAGAACATGAAAGCTCTGCTCAACCACTCGCAGATGCTATTCAAGCAAGGCCGCGAACGCGTGACGACGAGCGACCTCAATCGACTCGTGCAGAGCGCCATGGAGCTGCATCCGCCGCCGATAGCGCAGCAGCGTCGGCCCAAGATCTATTTCGCTACGCAAGTCGCGGTCCAGCCGCCGACACTGGTCTTGATGTGCAACGACCCGAAAGCGTTTCCCGCTGAGTACCGACGTTACTTGATGGGCGTGTTCCGCGACCAATTGAGTTTCGGCGAAGTGCCGATCAAACTCTATCTGCAGAAGCGGCAACACGGCAACGACGACGGCTAGGTCATCGAACGTCGACTCAACGAATCACCGTGAGACCCAGCACGCTGGCCGTCCATCGCTACTTGGAGCGTTTGCTCGAGTCCAAGCGTTCGTTCTTGGCGACAATCTTGTCGACCAACTTCGATTTGAATTCGGTCAGTTTAGCTCGCAATTCTGGATCGGCGGTTGCCAGGATCTGGACGGCGAACAGTCCTGAGTTTCGTGGTCCGCCCATTCCGACAGCCATGCTGGCGACGGGGACATCGCCCGGCATTTGGACAGTGGAGAGCAAGGAGTCGAGTCCGCCCAGATCGGGAGTCGGGACGGGCAATCCAATCACGGGAAGGGTCGTGTGCGCCGCGACCACTCCGGCCAGATGTGCAGCGCCGCCGGCGGCCGCGATGATCACTTCCAATCCGCGATCGATGGCCGTTGAGGCGTATTCGCAGACGATTCCAGGCGTCCGGTGCGCGCTCAGGACTTGCACGTCATAGGCGACTCCGAATTCGTCCAAGGCGTCTGCGGCGCCGTAGATTTTGGGCCAATCGCTGTCGCTTCCCATAATAATTCCGACTCGAGGCGTGTCGCTCATCGCGGTCCTATCTCATCTATGAACGTGTGTTGTTGTGATCGATTTCGACTGTTTACGCGAAGGGGGTTTTGTAAGGCAAATTGAACGTCTCGGCAACGGGGCGATTCGTGATCTCGCCTCCGTGGATGTTGACGGCCGTGGCGATTTCGCTCAGTGAATGAGCCGCATCGTCGAAGCCGCGTTTGGCGATTTGAATGACCCAAGGCAGGGTGACGTTACAGAGTGCGTACGTGCTCGTTCGACCGACAGCGCCAGGCATGTTCGTCACGCAATAGTGCAGCACTTCCTCTTCGATATAGGTTGGCTCGCCATGAGTCGTTGGCCGACTCGTCTCGATGCAGCCGCCTTGATCGATGGCCACGTCAATGATCACGCTTCCCGGCTTCATGATTTTGAGGTGTTCCCGTTGAATCAACCGGGGGGCTTTTGCTCCGGGGATCAAGACGGCACCGATGACCAAGTCGGCGAGCGGCAATTCGCCTCGGATCGTGTGTCGATCGCTGAACAGAACGTTCACATTCGCCGGCATAATTTCATCCAAGTATCGCAAGCGATCCAGATTGACGTCCAAGATGGTCACGTCCGCTTGGAATCCGCTGGCGATTCGGGCCGCGTTTGCTCCGACGACGCCTCCGCCAAGCACCGTAATATGTGCCGGCGCGACGCCCGGCACTCCGCCCAGCAAGATGCCTCGACCCATCTGAGGCCGTTCGAGGTACTTGGCACCCTCCTGCACGCTCATCCGGCCCGCGACTTCGCTCATCGGAGTCAGCAGAGGCAAGTGCCCTCGCCCGTCCTCCAGGGTTTCATAGGCGATACAGGTCGCGCCACTGTCGAGCATCGCGTCAGCCAGCTCGCGGCTCGCCGCAAAATGGAAATAGGTGAACAACAATTGGCCGGGTCGAATGAGCGGCCATTCCTCCGGTTGCGGCTCTTTGACTTTGACGATCATGTCCGCCTGGGCAAACACCTCGGCACCGCTCGATACCAGTTCGGCCCCCGCCTCGACATAGTTGTTGTTAGGTAAGCCTGACCCGGCGCCGGCCCCAGATTGCATGATCACTCGGTGACCGCGCGCGACCAGCTCCTCGACGCCCACTGGCAGCATGGCAACTCGGTATTCATCAACTTTGACTTCCTGCGGTACGCCGATAATCATCAACGGACTCCCTGGCGAAATTGGCCGAGAAGAAGAAGATTTGAAGTTAGCCATTCACGTGTAGCTAGGAAAACTCACAAGAACTGCATGGCTCATCGTTCGCAAACTTGAAACGAATCGGACAACCTCGCGTGGTCAAAACCCACTCGAGGCAGCACGACTTAGAAGAACGACGGGCGTAGATATCTGGCTGGCGAATGCGACGTGTTGCAGCGACAATCGAACCTACAACATCTGATCCGCAAATTGAAGCGGCACATTGTAACAATTCAGTCGCGTCTCGTGTCGTCGATCTGGCCAAATCAGAACGGCCGTCGACGTCTGCCAATTTGGCCCAAGGAATCCTAGTCCTTCGACCCGCGAAACCGCTCGAGCTGCTCGCGATAAAAGCTGCTTTCCGGGCTCAGTTTGACGCACCGCTCAGCACAGGCGATCGCTTCCTCTTTGCGACCGAGGCGAAATAGAACTTCGCCGAGCGTATCCAGATAAGATGCCGAATCGGGACGCAGCTCATTGGCTTTCCTTGCCAGAGGCAACGCTTCCTTCAGCCGCCGTTCACAACGGGCGGAGACCCATGCCAGATTGTTCAAGTGCATCGGGCTTTCCGGGAAGTCGTCGAGGACTCGTTGATTCGCCGCGAAGACCTGGTTGAACAGCAAATCGGCTTCGATCTTCAGCCCGCGTTCGTCCATCAGGGGGACGAGATCTTCGGCAAGCGAAATGTCGTTGGGAATCGCGGCCAATGCGGCTTGGATTTCGCGCGAGCACTCGAACGGCTTTCCCTCGTCCAAGAGCGCGCGAGCCCGAGTCTTGTGGACCAAGTGAGACAGCTGCAAGTAGCCCTCAATCGCTGTGAATCGGGAATCTCGCTTGAATCCGCTAAATAGCAGACGCTCCCAGTGATCGGCGGAACGGAAAAGATCCTGATCGCTAATCGAGTTTCCGATTTGCTTGGCGGCGTCGTTAACAGACCAACTCTTGAACTCACCAAGTCGGAGAACGCGTTCAAATTCGAGCACCGCTTCTTCGATCAATCCGTTTCTTTTTAAGTCTTGTGCGAGTTCGCTGATGTCGCGGGCGACCGCGAGTGGAATCAAGCGAGCTTTATCGATATCGGCCTGCCCTTCTTCGATGCGATCCAGTTTTTTCCTCACCCAGCCCCTCAAGTAGAGGGCGGAAGGGTTGTTTGGAGTCAACTTGAGCACTTGCGAGAATGCCTGTTCCGCACGTTGATATTCTTTGGCGGACAATTTCAATTCCGCCGAACGGATGGCGGCGGACGTCGATTGCTCGGCGACCTCGTCCAACGTCGCGAGCGCCTGAACTCGATCTCCGTGGATCAGTTGAATTTCGGCCAACGCCGAATACCACGGGCCCTTGCTGGCGGGATTTCCATTCGCCTTCTTCCACTTGTCCGACAATTCCTTCAATCGCTCGGCGTCAAGTTTTTGCGAATCGCTGGGAGTCAGCATCTGCTCGAGCCGCTGCACGCGTTCGACTTTGCCCAGCGACTTGTCGTCCACGTCGATGAATCGCCAAAAGGCGACAGCTTCAGAAGTATGGTTCGGGAAGAGCACGCCGAGCGCCTGAGCTGAGCGTCCGCCGAGAATTGAGTCTGCGGCGAGACGTCGAGCGGCGTCGCGATGGCCGGTATCATTGGCTACCTTCGCCAACGCAATCAGCCGTTCACTGCGAGACTTGTCGTTCTGCACGGCCGTCGCGATGTGCGTCAACCTGTCCAGCATCTCCTCGCCCATGCCGACGGTGTACATTGCTCGGCATGCGTGCGTGAGCAGTTCGAATTGATCGTCGCGTTCGGGTTGGTTCTGTGTCGATTCTTTCAGAGTGTTCTCAAACCACTCAGCTCGCTCCTTTCGATTTGAGCCGAGTCCAATCTGGTCGAACGCTTGACGGAACTTGCCCTGCCGAACGAGAAGACGAAATCCTTCGGGCCGACTCGTCTCCGTCACCAAAGCAACTCCGTCCTCGACGTACCCGTTGATCATCATGGCTTCCGCTGCAAAGAAGCGGAAACCCTTGCGGCTCGATGCCATATCGCCAATGGTGGTCATCGTCTGAACGAATCGCTCATCATCGTGCAGCAGTCGCCGGCTCGCCGCTTCGAATCCTAGTGTCTGGATATCGAGCGTGGCTGTAATACCGGGCCTCAACGGCTTGCGAATCAATCGATCGACCGTCAACCAATCCCGAGCTTCGTAGGCCAGATCCAGTTCGAACGCCGTCAGCGCATGTGTGTGCGCGACGGCCTGTGCGGAAGCAAGATCCCCGGCAGCTCGATGAATCCAAATGATCTGCCGGGCTGTCGCGAGGTCCTTGTTGCGCGCCAGCTTGTCTTGCAACTGAACGAGTTTCTCATCGTCGCGAAGGGTGAGCACGAGGAAGGCTGCGTAATGTCGCATCCCGTCATCGCTGTGTGCGCCAAGTCCGAGCAAGGCATCCCATTCCTTTTCGGCACCACGTGCTGGAAGCTGCGATGCGTACTTGCGAATGTCGGCAACAATAATTCGAGACAGTTTCTGCCGTAGCGACTTGCTCTTTTCGGCTGCGACAAGCTGCACCAATCGCGAGACCTCGCCTTGCTCGCGAAAATGATCGAGCACCGCCTGCTTCTCTTCGAAATCTCCGAATCGAAAAGAGTTGATCCAACGCGCCGTCTCCGGCGGCGTGTCGGCATAGAGCCCGAAAGCAAATCGATGAAGGACCGTTTTGGCTCTCGAGACCGTTTCGCGATCGGAACTTCGAGTCGCGTCTTCGAGCAAGGGGCGAGCTTTCTCGCCGGCTTGCCAGAGCGTCTCCATCGCCTGCTGTCTTACGTTGAAGCGGTCATTGCCGAGCCGTTGGATCGCTCCGCGAAGCTCGTTGGTCCCGGCTTTCCCATCGGCTTGAACTTGGGTGGCGTCCTGCTTCTTAGGAGTCTGGACTTGACCGGCGGTTTGACTGAACGACTTTGGCTGAGCGAAAAAAATTGCAAATAGAATCCCCGCTGTCAGGGGCGCGATTTGGCTGAGGCGGAGTATTCGCGGCATTTTCAACTTGCCGTTCGCGATCATTTTCCAACTCCTAGGCCTCGCTAAGAGACGCCTCAGCGATTGAATATTCCGCCCCCAACCGGCAGACGTGCAATATCTCATTCTATGATCAAACTCGGCTTCCCTCCAATCTCGCTTGCCATCGGCACTCTTCGCTTGGTTTTTACGCAAAGATGAGCCGATGCCGGATGAGTGATGGAGGCTAACTCACCCCCCCGGAAGGGGTTGACTTGGCCACCCGGCCCCTTTATTTTGAGCTATCCGCTGGATCGTTAGTATCTGGCGGTCCCACCAACATGCCCACCTGAATTCTCCCCCGTCGTCCAAACCTTCCTACCGTTTCCCACCTCGTGGTTCATTATGTCCATGCACGCCAAGTTGATTGGAATCGAAGACTGTGAGGATTCCGTTCCAATTCAGTTGGATGCGTTTCCGGTAACTGTCGGGCGCAGTCGACATTTGCAATGGACGCTCGACGACCGTTGGGTTAGCCGTAAGCACTGTGTCATTGACCTCGAGGATGGTCGTTTGACCGTGAAGGATTTGGGTTCGAAACATGGGACGTTTGTGAACAACCGCCAGATCGAAACCGCTGTGCTCGAATCGGGCGACAAACTTTCGATCGGGATGTGCACCTTTTTCGTTTCCTACGACAAAGAACCGGTCGCCATCGAGGCGGCGATCAGCGAGTAGTCTCTCGCGTGTTCTGTTTCTCAAGGCCAAGTCGGTCTCTCGCTGCGCGCGTTGCTGCCGAGCCTGTTACACTACGACTTGAATTGCACGGCGCTGATGGCGAATATCAATACGCCCGTCTGCTTGGCGCTTTCATAGCGAGTTGTCTCAACGTGGCTTTCCTGTGATCTGGCGCGCAGCTGTAATTCGTTTTCGCATATCGCGCGACGGGCTGGGACGAGCACACACAGATGCATCGGATCATTTGAAATGGGATTGAGCTCTCGAGTTTCGAATCGGTGGCGCGGTGCCATGTTGGTTCTCGCGTTCATCGCTGCGATTGGATGTTCCGGTTCGACTGGATCCAACTCGGATTCAAACACGTTTCCACGGCGACAGATGAAGATCATTTGCCCGTGGTCACCAGGGGGCGGGACAGATCGTGTCTCCAGGTTTTGGGCGGATGCACTAGAGAAGAAGTTGGGCAAGCCTTGCATCGTCGTCAATCGCACGGGCGGCGGCGGGGCGACAGGACACAACGAAGGCGCCAAAGCGAAGCCGGACGGGCACACGATCACGACAATCACTTTCGAATTGTCGACGATGCGGCATATGGGCATTCACGGTCCCACCTACGAAGACTACGAACCTCTGCTGCAGATCAATGCGGACGCTGCCGCGATTCTTGTGCAGAATGACGCGAAATGGAAAACGCTTCAAGAGTTTCTCGACGACGCCAAGGCTCGACCGGGCGAACTCAAGATGTCGGGAACGGCTGTGGGCGGCGCTTGGGACTTGGCTCGAGCAGCGCTTCTGCGATCCGCCGAGATGCCGACCGACGCGATCGCCTGGATTCCCAAGAACGGTGCCGCGCCATCGATTCAAGAACTACTTGGAGGCCACATTGATTCGGTTTGTTGCAGTCTTCCGGAAGCGACGGCTCAGATCGAAAACGGCCAGCTTCGAGCACTTGCCGTCATGGCCGACGAGCGACTGCCCGGTTATTCAGACATTCCCACGTGCAAAGAGTCTGGCGTCGATTGCGTTGTCGTCGGTTGGAGAGGCTTTGCCGTTCCCAAAACGACGCCTCAAGAGATCGTGAGCCGACTCAAGGATGAGTGTCGGCAGATCGCGCAGTCGGACGAGTTCAAAGCGTTTATGAAGACGAACGGGTTTGGCGTGACGATTCGAACTGGAGATGAGTTTCAAGGGTTCCTCGCCGCTCAGGATGAGCAATGGAAAGATGTGATCGAGGCGGCCTATGGCAAAAAGAACTAGCCGCACCGCGAGCGCAACGATCCAAGTTCTCGCTTTCTCAGTCGCTGTCGTTCTAGCCGGTCTGTTCTTTCTCGTCTTTGCGTTTCAAGTGGAAGGCATCGACGCCAGTCTGCCGGGCGACCCCGGTCCGGAGTTTCTTCCGGCGATCATGGCGGCCGCCCTGATTGTGGGCGGTCTCGTTGTCGTCTGGTCTCAACTGCGAACGGTTGGCGGCAAGGGTCGAGGCGAGGCCTCGCTTGGCGAAAGCGAAAAGGCTCGCTCGAACGAATTTGCGATGTGGTGCCTGGTCGGCGGCATGCTTGCCTACTTGCCTGCACTCTCTTGGATCGGATTTTCGTTCTCAACCATGCTCGGCTGCACCGCCCTGCTCTGCCTGCTGAAGACTCGCTGGTATGTTGCCGCCGGATTCTCGATCGGCCTCGTACTGATCGTGAAGGCGATCTTTACAACGATCTTTGAAGTTCAGTTGCCTGAAGGACTCTTGGAGAATTGGCTATCGTAGTCTGTCGTCAATTAAGCGGCGTCGTGCGTCCTGCGGCTCACGATCCTTTGGAAGGTTTCGGCGATTCCGTTAACCGGTTGGGCGCTCAGCGTTCGTCGTGTCGAGGACGTGCTCGATGGACTTGATGGAAATCGTACGGCCGACCGTGCTGGTTCCCTGGGCGCTCGGGATGGTGTTCGGCGTCTTTGTGGGCTCGACGCCCGGACTGACTGCGACCATGGCCGTCGCTCTGATCGTTCCCTTTAGCTACCAGCTTGGCGATCCGATAGCCGCTCTGGCGATGATTATTGGCGTTAGCTTTACGGCCATTTTTGCCGGGGACATTCCCGCGACGCTGTTCCGCATTCCAGGCACGCCGGCCTCCGCCGCCGCCACGCTCGACAGTCACGAGATGGCGAAGCAAGGCCATGGAGGCCTGGCGTTAACCATCGATCTGTTTTGTTCTAGTTTGGGCGGGTTGGTCGGTGTTGTGCTTCTCGCTCTACTCGCACCGCAAGTGGCTCGCTTCGCTCTGAGGTTCTCGGACTTCGAAAATTTTTGGCTCGCCGTGCTCGGCCTTGGCCTGGCGGCATTGGTCTCGCGAGGTCGAGTGCTCTTGGGGCTGTTGACTGCGGCGATGGGGATTTTGATTTCGACGATCGGCATCGACTTTACGGGCGCCCAGCGTTTCGTATTTCACGATGTCAGTTGGCTTCCCGAGATTTTGCGCGACGAGCTGCAAGGCGGACTGCATTTTATTCCGGTGATGATCGGTCTGTTTGGCTTCGCAGAAGTCATGCGCAATATCCGTGACGGCGTCGAAGACAGCTCCGCGACAAAAAAGCCGCGGTTTCGTTTGGCGATCGGTGAGGCGCTTGCGACGATCCGCAAGCGATTTGGCGTCTTCATGCAGTCGTCCGTGCTGGGAGTCTTCATCGGCGCGTTGCCCGGCGCGGGTGCTGACATTGCCGCTTGGGCCGCATACGGATTCGCCCAGAGGACATCTCGCCGGGGTAGTCGGTTTGGCGATGGCGAACCGGACGGCGTGATCGCTCCGACGAGCGCGAACAACGCCGCAGTTGCCGGGGCCTGGATCCCTGCGCTGATTTTCGGAGTGCCCGGCGACGCGGTTACCGCCATCGTGGTGAGCGCCTTCATCACGTTCAATATCAGGCCCGGTCCCGCCATCTTTGAAGAGAATGGCGAGCAGATGACGTCGCTGTTCGCAATCGCCATGATCACCCAACTGCTGCTCGTTCCGGCCGGACTGATGGGCATTTACGCGTTCGGCTTCGTGACCAAATTCCCGCGACGATTTGTACTTAGCGGCGTGCTTGTCTTTTCCATCGTCGGCGCCTACGCGCTTCACAATAGTCTGTTCGACGTCTACGTCATGTTCGCATTCGGAATCTTGGGCTACTTCCTCGACCGAATCAAAGCGCCAACCGCTCCGTTGATCTTAGGCTTGATCTTGGGGCCGCTCTTGGAAGAAAGATTGCGAGCGGGATTAATGCACACCAAAGGCGACTTTACGCCATTCTTGACGCGACCCATTTGTATGGCGCTGATCGCATTCCTCGTCGTCGCCGCCGTGTCCGGCACCTGGTTCCGCCCAATGCCAAAGGCTGAAACATAGTTGCGCGTCAGTCGTCTTCCGTTGCCTTTCGCTCCGCGAAAGGCGACAGAAAGCGAAAGGCGACAACTGGAGACTGACTGGCGACGGAGGGAGCTATCGCGTGCGTTCTCGAGTCATGTAGCGATGACCCGATTCGATTTCAAGCCGATCGCGCAGTCGTTCGTAGGGCCGCAAGCGGATCGACTGTGAGAAATGCAGCGCGCCGTGTCGTCGAGGCTGATACGAGATGGACAGAATCGCGTCGGCGCCGTACCCCGTCGTCAACTCGGGATTCCTGCCGGGATAGCCGAGCTTGAGTGTCGCAACGCCATGGTGAAAGTCCGAGGCGTCGACAGTGCGAGTCCAAGTGGCGATTCGTTTCCACTCCTCTTTGCGGCTCGGTTTCGGCCGATATGTGCCCCACAACTCGCCCTTGAGTACACCTGAAATGGCGAGCGGTTCGTCTTGCGCATCGCGTAGCGTCAAGTGGATTCTCACGCCATCTCGAGGCGCGTCGGCGTCCCAATTGGCCGCGGAACCGTAGAACTCAATATGAGTTGCTTTGGCGCGCGCGCGGCGATGGTGCGGGGCTGATTGCGGGATTCCGATTCCATTGTCGCTGTCGTGATCGGCTGGCCCACGTCCGTTTCGCACGAGGTCGAAATACGAAACGGCCGGGGCTGCCTTCGCGGTACGAAGCACTTCGCGTAGTTCATTGCGATTGAGCCAAACTCCGTTGACTTTTGCCCGAACGACATCGTCCCAGGCAATCGACGAACTCAACGCAATCGAGGCGGATCGCGTTTGAAGCCAGAGGTGTGTCTTGTCGGTGCGCGCATCGAATACGCCTGATCGTGTTCTGCCGTCACTGCTTTCCAGACTGATTAACAGGCCAGCATTCTGAGCGCAAGCCGATCTCGCCTGAACGCACAAGACGCAGGTGAGGGCAATTGCGGTGCACGCGGTCCAATTGCGGATAGTCCGGTCACTGCGTTCGCGTTCAAATCGCATTGAATTGATCGTCGGCATGACGACTCCTGTCTGCTGTATCGGAAGGCGACAGCCCAACAGATTGCAAACAATGGGCCCTTCGGTTGTGAGCCCATCTCAGTCAATGCGGTAAATCCAAACGGGCCAACGCGTTTCGCGTTGTCTGGGCCAAATGATCGCGAGCGACTCGACTGATGCCTTTGAGCCACATCGTTGCGGAAACAAAACGTCCGTTGAAACAAGACAACGTGGCTGCGGCGATTTGAGTTGGCGGCGAGAATCGGCTTGCGGTGACAAGACGGCTCGCCGGCGCGGGAATCGTTCGACTCAGAGGGCCTTTGTTACGAGGTCCGGCAAGGAACGATCGCTGGCGGCGCGTGATTTGCGACTGAAACGCAGCACCTGCTGGTCCGACTCGCTTTCTGTTTGCGAGTATCCGAGAGTTGAGCCGATTTCGACACGCGACCAGATTCGGATAAACTGCCTGCACTCGCTATTCAGCTCTCAATTGCAACTCGAGTAACCGATGCCTCGCAATCAACCAGTCGATTCGGCCGACGATTCACCCAGCAACTCGTCCCAAACCGCTCGGCTTCACCGCCGCGCGTTTATCGGAGGCGCAGCCGCTGCCGCAGTATTCTCCGCCGGTTCGGCCTCAGCCAGTCTAAATTCGGCCCAGCCGAGCATGTGCGCATTCATCAAGTTCCTGCAATCGCTCAGCTACGATCGTCTGGCCGAAGAAATTGCCAAGATGGGTTTTCAGGGAATCGAGGCGACGGTGCGTAAGGGCGGTCACGTCGATCCGCAGCGGGTTGAAGAGCAACTGCCTGAACTGGTCGACGCGCTCAAGAAGCATGGGCTCGTGGTTTCAATCATGGCCAGCGATATCAATCGAAGTGACGATGAACTCGGCCAGCGCGTTTTGAAAACGGCGGCGAAACTGGGCGTCAAGCGATATCGAATGCGGTATTACCGTTACGAAAAGAAGACGCCGCTGATGACGCAGCTCGACGCACTCCGGCCGATCGTGCGGGACTTGGCGAGTCTTAATGCGGAGCTCGGCTTGCAAGCGGTTTACCAAAATCACAGTGGCGCCAACAACGTCGGCGCACCCGTCTGGGACTTGGCTGAATTGTTGACCGGCATCGACCCCAAGCAGATTGGCGCCGCCTTTGACATTCGGCACGCGACCGTTGAGGGCGGCTTGTCTTGGCCACTCCATTTTCGCCGGATTGAGCCCCACTTGGGAGCCATCTACGTCAAGGATTTCGTTTGGGATGCTGAACGCCGCCGACCTCGAAACGTCCCGCTTGGCAAAGGGCTCGTTGATTCCGCCTTCTTTCGGCAGCTTGCAAAAGCCAACTTTAGCGGCCTCATGTCGCTGCATGTCGAGTATTTGCCGAAAGGCACGGTTAGGGAAAACTTGGAAGCGATTAGGACGGACGTCGCTTCGCTACGGCGGCTGATGGCGAATGGATAACTTTGCGAGTTGGCAGGCGTGAATTGGCGCCTCACGCGCTCCCAATTGTCATTGGCTTCCGGTTTGATTCTATTGATTTGAGTTGACGCGAAAAAGAAAGTGATTTGATGAAGCAGACTTTTCTCTGGGTCATCGCCATTCTGGGCGTGATCGCAATCCTTGGATATCTTGGCTGGCGAGTGATTCAAGCCTTCGCATCGATTGGCGAGGATTGGAAAGCTGGGCGAGAAGCTTCGAAGTTGCAGTCACAGAAAGAAGAACTCGACCAAAAAAGAGTCTCGGAAAACGAGAAGAGACTAGACAACGGCTGCGAACACCAGTTCGATGAGATGTATGGGAGGTTTCCTCCCGACGTTTGTGCAAAGTGCGGCATCGAAAAGACTCGCCCAAGCGGAATTTGCGATCATCTTTGGCGAAGTCTCGATGGGCCCATTCCAGGCAGTCGCTGCGAGCAATGCGGCAAACAGCACGGCGGCGCCAAAGGAGCTGGCAACGCCTAACTTGGTTCGATGCACTCATGCGGCGCGCCGATCAATCCCCTTCGACGTGAGTCCACCTCAGGGTAATTGCATGGCAAAACCACTCGTCTTTCAGTTCGGCGGAAAGGAAGTCTCCTTTCAAATGAACAAAGTCGACCGCAGCAAGCTCTACGGTTTCAAAGAGCTCGAAGTGCTCGACGAAAAGAAGCGGCCTTGCGAATTGGCGACGCTCTCCGGCGATGGGCAGACGGTGGTGGGCCGAGGCGGCACAGGCTTGGCCTACAACTCGTCGGACGGTCTATGGTGTAACAAAGGCGAGCTCACCCCGGTGGACATTGAGGGCAATGAGATCGAGCCCGTTAAGTCGTCATTCAACGCGCCGAATCCGCTTGGCGAAGAGGTCTCGATCGACAGGGCATGCTGCACGACTTGTTAACCGCCGTTGTTCGTAAGGACGGAAGCCTGCATCTGCTATGTAAAGTTGGCGGCGGATTCTCCGATGATCAACGTCGCGCTATGCTTTCCGACCTTAAAGATATGGTCGTCGAGAGCGACTACACCGAGGTGAATTCTGATCACGTCGCGTATCAGATGGTCCGGCCGGAATGGGTCGTCGAGATCAGTTGCCTCGACTTGATTTCTCAAACGACGCGAGGCGGTCCCGTCAATCGCATGGTCGTCGGTTGGAACAAGGACGACGACAAATACGAGATTCTTCGCCGCTTGCCGCTGGCCAGCGTCATCTCGCCTCAGTTCGTCCGAGTGCGGGAAGACAAAACGTATCACGTCGACGACGCTCGAATCACGCAGGTTGCTGACCGAGTCGAAGTAGCAATGTCCGGTATGGACACGGCTCAGTTGACTCTCGCCAAAAGCGAAATCCTTCGCCGCGAAGTCTTCACGAAGCAACTCAAAGGCGCGACCATGGTGCGGAAGTTTTTGCTTTGGAAGACCAACAAAGAGAATGAGAGCGAAGACTTCCCGGCGTACGTCATCCACTACACCGACTTTAGCCCCAACCGAAAAGTTCCCTTGCAACGTGAAGTTCGAGTCTCGAGTTCGGAAGACCAAATCAACTCGATGTGGGACAAGCTCAAAGAAGCGAACATCAAAAAGGGTTGGAATCCCAGCGAGTAGAATCGCGTTAGAGTTACTCACTCGTCGTAGCCGGCTACCACAGAAGTCGGGCAGCTCTTTCGGCACTGACTTGGCGAGCAAAAAGAGTGACGGTTATTCGCCCGGCGTGTTGAACGTTCGATCGCCGGCATCGCCAAGTCCTGGCACGATGAACTTCTGCGCATTGAGTTCATCGTCGATCTCACAGACATAGATCTCCGTATCTGGATATCGTTCGCGAATCGCGCTGACGCCGTCACGAGCCGCGATGACACTGAGCAGTTTCACCGTGCTCACTCCCCATTGTTTGACCGCGTCGATGGCCAGCGCAGCGGAGCCGCCTGTGGCCAACATGGGGTCGAGCACCATGGCAACTTCGACCGGTCGGCCCGGCGGCAGCTTGCTGTAATACTCGACTGGCCGAGCGGTTGCCTCATCGCGATAGAACCCCAAATGCCAAACTTCGGAGCTCGGCAGCAGGTCGAGGACCGGGTCGACCATTCCCAATCCGGCTCGCAGAATCGGAACGAGTCCGATTCGTTGAGCGAATGTCTGCCCCGTCATGGGGCACAGCGGAGTCTCGATATCGACCGGCTTGAGCGACAAATCTTTGGTCGCCTCGTAGGCCAGAAGCACTGCCAGTCGGCGAATCAACGCCCGAAACTCCGGCGGCTCAACCGACTTGTCGCGAAGTCGCGTAAGGTGAGTCTTGACAAGGGGATGTGTTAATTCCAAAACAGTCGGCATAAGGGCAGCTCCAAACCGGTGGCGGACAAGAAATGCGGATTTTGGCCAATCTTTTCTTTTTTGGCGAGATTGACTCAATGTGGCGTCCATCGATACAGAATACAAGCAGTAGACAGCGCGGACAGTGTAGATTGTTAGCTGGACCGAAAAATGGGACGGCGGGCCACGACGAACTGCGGATCCCAAGGAGACCGATCGATGAAAGACTCGCCAAAACTTCGCCGCTCGATCCAGCTGACCGCTTGCGCTGCTCTCGTGACCGCGGCGATGTACCCCGCGGCCGAGGCGACAGCGATTGAGAAGATTCAGCGTTACTGCATCGCCAGCTGGCGAAACGCCGGAATCAGCGACTCCGACTGGGACGATTGCTCGCAGGAAGCGATCGAAAACTTGTTGGAGCGAGTCTCGCGTCGAGGCCTTACGTCTGCGATTAACCGCAAGAAATCTGTCGAACGTCGAGAACTCAATCGAGCCATCTGGCGGACGGCTCAACGCTGGCGAAGAGCCAAGCGTTCAACGTCACTCGACGCCCTCGAATCATTCCAGCCCGCAGCGCCGCCGACAACCGACGCCTATGCTGAAAACAACGAGCGTCTTGAAGCACTCAGCGGCGCAATGGTCTGTCTCAATGACACCCAGCAGCAGATCATCGAGCAGAGCCGCAACGGTGCGAGCGTTCGCGAAATCGCCAAGACGCTCAACATGCCCGCCTCACGCGTTTCGGATCACAAGTACAAAGCGATCCGAAAGATCCAGCGACATCTCAAATTGAGCACGGTCTAAGTGCGCGAACAATAGCTCCGGTCGTGGAGGTGTTAAAGCGTCGCCATACCGCCTCGGCTCACTACGTTGCATTTGACGTATCGCCAACCGGCCCGCTCCACGCTCTGCGAGCGTAGCTACCACGAGACCGGTTGAAATTGCTTAACCGAGATCCGCGGTCGACCATTTGCCATCGACCAATCGCCAAGTCTCGCCGGTCGGGTTGGCATCCTGCAAGCCGATCGGCAACCTTTGTGGTCTCACATTGTCGTAGCAATGCAACGATGCGAATCGGACTAGGGACGCCGGAATGCCGACGGCGGTAAAGCCCGGATGTCCTGTCGCCGGATACGGGCCGCCATGATTCATGGACGAGGCGACGGCCACGCCGGTCGGCATCTTGTCGTTGAGAAGTCGGCCAACTTTCGTGCGCATCAACGGTGCGATCTGGTCGTACGCCGCATCGTCGGAACCATCTTCCGCCGAATAAATACAGCCGGTCAAGTTGCCTTCGAGATGCGACATGATTTGGCTCGCTTGTTCGACATCGTTCGCGACGACAATCAGCGACTCGTTGCCGAACGCTTCTTCCTGAAACTGACACGGCACCTCAAGGAACTTGTCGCCGCTAATTTGCAGCAGAGTATTGGCTTGCGAATAGCCGTTGCCGGTGCCATCGACCGAGGTCAGCCGCTCGGCACCGGCGTCGCAAAGCGATTGAATTGCCGAACCGAGTGACGTGGCGACGCTCTTGGAAAGAAGCGTTCCAATTGGGCCGTCATTAAATTTGCTCACGACCGAGTCGACGAACTTCGTCGCATTGTCATCGTTGATCAGGACAACGAGGCCCGGGTTTGTGCAGAACTGTCCAGTTCCCATCAGGCAACTTCCCGCAAACTCGGTCGCCAAATCGTCACCACGTTCGGCAAGCACTCCAGGAAGAATCACAACAGGATTGATACTCGACAATTCCAGGTAGATCGGCTTGCCGGCCTTGTCGGCGGCCGCTTTGAGTTTGAGTCCGGCCGATCGACTGCCGGTGTATCCCGTGGTGCCGATGCGGGGGTCCGCGACGAGACGCTCGCCATCGGCGTGGCTCGTTCGGTAGATCAACTGCACGATGCCGGCTGGCATCCCAGTCGCTTCCGCGGCGGCTCGCGCCTCTTCCGCGAATAGCTTGGTTGTGGCCGGATGAGATGAATTGGCTTTGCCGATAACTGGATTGCCCGCTGCGATTGCGGCGGCAAAGTCGCCTCCCGACAAACTGCCGAAGGCAAACGGAAAATTGTTGGGGCCGAAGACGCAGACGGGACCGATGGATCCGAAGTGAGAACGGATACCCTGAGACGTGTCGATTGTCGCCATCGACCAAGACATCTCGCGGCAGGCCGCCGCTGCCTGTCTCAATTGCCCGCTCGTTCGCGGTAGTTCGATGTCGGCGAGACGAGGCGACGTAGGCAAAGCTGTCTCCAAGTTCGCCATCGTCGCCAACGCGTCCTTGCGAGCATCAATGCGATCGGCAAATGTCTCTAGGAAGACCGCGATCGCCTCGCGCTTCATTCCTCGCATGGCTTCCCACGCTTCGACAGCCGAATTCAGAGCCGCGTCGCAGTCGCTCCAACTGCTAACCGGAAATACGTCGTCCAGCGCCGTTTGTGTGGCGGGGTTCTCGGCTTGAAATTCGCCGCAGGCGTCCGCCGCGCGCCCTACGCCGGCAATCAACACTTCTTGTAGACTCATCAGATTGGGCTCGTCTTTCTAAGCGCGCTTTGTCAATAAACGCGTCCGCGTTCTGTTTTGCATCGCACTTGAAATCAAATTCAGCCCTGGACAACGGGGTTGGATAGCAGCCCCACGCCGTCGATCGAAATCTCGACGACGTCACCCGCACGGAGCGTAAAATCGCTGTCCGGCACCACGCCAGTCCCGGTTAGCAGGAACGCCCCGGTCGGCAGCGAATTGTCGCGGCCCAGCCAACCGATGAGGTCTTCAAATGTGCGGGCCATTTGATCGACGCCCGTCTCGCCGGAAAACACAAGATTGCCGTCGCGATGAATCGCCAAGCGAATCCCGATATCATTCCGCTCCGGCATGGCGTCGACAAGCGTGATGCATGGTCCGAGTCCGCAGCATTGGTCGTAGACTTTGGCTTGGGGCAAGTAGAGCGGGTTGTCACCCTCAATATCGCGAGAACTCATGTCGTTGCCGACCGTGAAGCCGACAAGCTGTTTCTTGGAATTCAGAACCAAAGTCAATTCCGGCTCCGGCACGTTCCACTCGGCATCGCTGCGAATCCTCAGCGGTCGCCCCGGTCCGCTCACTCGATGAGGCGTCGCTTTGAGGAACAGCTCGGGGCGAGGCGACGCGTAGACTCGGTCGTAGCAGGAAGCGGCCGCTTCGGACTCTTCCATTCGAGCGGTCTGGCTACGCTTGTAGGTGACGCCCGCAGCCCAAACTTCTTGTTGATCGATCGGCGCCAGAATCTCGATCTCACTGGCTGCGATCGATCCCTCTTGCAAGGCGGCTTGGGCCGTCTCGCTTGGCGATGCTGATTCCAACAATTGACTCAGCGACTCGACCTTGGCCGGGTCGAATGGAGTGACCGAGTCGTCTTCATTCAAAACACCGACGCGTTCTTGGTCATTGTGAGCAAACTTGACGAGCTTCATGATCGGGATCTTGTAGGAGTTGTGGGAAGGGATTGTCAAACCATTGCGAATTCAGCACACGCCAGTCAGCGAGAAACGCCAACCTCCAAGAGCCAGGCGCTTGTCGCGGAGCTCTCGCTGGACGCGGCGTCGCAGCAACCTCGCTCCGATTCACTTCCAGATGTCTCGCAGGCGGCGAATCCAATTGCCATGCATGATGGCTTCTATGTCCTCTTGCGGGTAGCCCCGGTTCGCAAGGATGTCGATCAGTTTGCTTAGGTCGGCGATCGAGTCGAGGTCGTACGGACATTGTTCGGTGCCGAATCCACCGTCGAGGTCTGAGCCGATGCCGACGTGGTTCGCGTTACCGGCTAGCTGGCAAATGTGGTCGACGTGCATCACGATGCGCTCGATGTTAACGCCCGCTTGCTTCGGCTTGGTTGTGCCTCGCACCCAATTTGTGTGCATCATCCAAGCGTCAAAGGCCATGCCAATAACACCTTCGCGTTCGAGTATCACCTTGATTTGATCGTCACTGAATTGGCGTTGGTGAGGCACGATAGCTCGGCAGTTATTGTGGCTCGCCCACAGCGGTCCGTCCCAAAGTTCGAGCGACTCCCAGAATGCCTCGTCGGTCAGGTGGGTGACGTCGAGGATCATGTCGAGCCGCGACATTTCCATCAGCAGATCGCGGCCAATGGTGGTGAGTCCGCCGGCAGCGCCAGTTCCAGGCGAGTAGCGGCCGTCGCCGTAGTGGGCTGGGCCCAGAGCTCGAAGCCCATCGGCGTAACTTCGCTCGAGATGGGCCGGCGTAAGAATCGAATCGGCGCCTTCGAGGCTGAGGATGTAACCGATCGGCGCATCGCTGGGCGGGTCGTTCTCCCAAAGCGCGAGGTGCCGATCGAGTCCATCTCGATCGATGATCTGGACAAGTTGACCGGCCTCCTCCATCGCTCGATACCAAGCCAGCTGAGCTTGCGTAATGGCCCAAGCGATCTCTGGGCTGTTCCAACCGGGAAGCGGATTGCCTGGCGCGACATAGCGAGCAATCTGTGTCGCCACGCAGATGCCGATGTTGCCTCGCCGCATCTCGTCGAACGTTGCCACACCCAATCCGCGGTCGACTTTGTCCGTCATTCCGTTTTCGCGAAAGCGGACGTCGTCGAGCGACTGGGTCAAGTCACGATTCCACTCGACCGCGTTCATCGAGAGGTCGAGGTGGGCGTCAAAAATGAACATGAGAATACTCTCTCTCGGCTCGATTCAACTTGCGGAGTGAGCCAAATCGAATTTGTCACACTGTTGGCAAGTTACGCTTCGCTCTGATTCGGTCGTCGCGCGAAATATTTCTCGACGATGGCGCGAGGTGGCGGGGGCGTCAACAGCGTGATCACAAAACCGATCACGAACGAGGCGAAGAGGCCGACGATGATCGGATCAAAGTTGAATAGTCGGTAGGGATCGAAGAAGGAATCGTTCATGATCGCCCCGGCGACGTACATTCCGAAGTGGGCCGAGAAGCCTCCCAGCATCCCGCCGATCGCGCCCTGGAAATTGGAGCGCGGCCAGTAGAGCGAATAGACGATTGGGCCGAGGAAACAGGCGGCCAATCCGCTGCCGACGTACACGATAATGTCCTGGAGAAATTCAGGCGGGTTGACGGCACCTAACATCGCGGCCGTTCCGACGAGCAGAGTCACCGCGTAGCAAGCGAGCTTGATGGTCTTCTCGTTTGCATCAGGGTTGATGTTTCGCTGATAAATATCTCGCACCAACGCGGAGGAGATCATCAGCAGGAAACTGTCGACCGTCGACATCACCGCCGCAAACGGCGCGGCGATCAGCAAGCCAGCCAGCCATCCCGCTCCGATTTTTGAGGTCAGGTAGACCGCCATCGCCGGCATGATTCGGTCCGATTCCAAATCCATGCCAGGCATGAGGACGCGGGAACAGCAAAAGATGATGACTAGTGGAAAGTAAATCGCGGAATAGTAAATCGCCACCGTGAAGATCGCTCGGCGCAGCGTCGTCGAATTCTTGAACGCCATCAGTCTGACCATGCTGCTCGGCTGACCTGCGCCTGAAATCGCCCACATGAAGAAGAACGAGAAAGCCAAGCTGAGCGGCAGGAATCCATCTGACTTAGTGCGGTGTGGTCCGGGGCCAGTAACGTAAGATCCCTTCGATTCGGCTCCACTAGCATAAGGTTCCGGCCTTACCTCTTCGAGCGAAACGTCTCGGCGGATCTTTTTGCTCTCTTCCTTTAGCACTCGCTCTCGGTCGCTGTCCGTTTCGATTTCAAGCAATTGGATGTCCTTCACGAGTTCATCGCCAACCGCTGCGGCCTTCACGTCGATCACTTTAAATAATCGATCGCTTCCTGCTGAATCGGTCCAGAGAATCCAGTCGCCGTTAGTTAGTCGCTTATTAGCGGGGTTCCCAATTGACACGTTGGCAACGGTTGGCGTTGGCGGAGTCATCTTGGCCATCGTGTCGGTGGCCTTGTTCAGCCCGCCACATAGATAGATGGCCAACGGCAGCATGAACAACACGCCGACAACCATCACGACGCCCTGCATCACATCGGTCCAGACGACCGCGTGGAATCCGCCGTAGGTCGTGTAGACAATCACAGCGGCGCCAAATGCGAACAAGCACAAGAGGTACTCCGGCGTGACGCCATCAAACCAACCGATGCTCGAAGTCGTTGGGCTGAGCAAAGCGGCTGCGTCATGGAAATACGTGACGTCTTGCAGCAGAGTTTGCAGAATCAGAGTGCCCGCCTTGAACTGGGCGACAAGATTGAAGGACATAAAAAAGACGATTAGCCCGACCGACAAGATGCCAAAGGCCGCGTTGTTGTAACGATCTCGCAAGATGTCGGGGACCGTGATCGCACCCGACAGTCTCGCCACCTGATTGATTCGCTTGCCTAACAAACCCATCGCGCAGATGGGAACGACCATATAGCTGCCGATCCACAGACCGAGCACCCAACCGTGCGAATAGATCTTGGAGGGAAAGCCGGTAAAACTTCCGCCTGAAGCACTCGTTGCGGCGAACGTCAAAGCAAAGGCCCAAACGCCCAAGCCTCGGCTGCCCAAAAAGTATTCACTCAGAAAACTGCGTTTGCTCAGCAGCCGGTTCGACAACGCGGCCAATACGAATACTGCCAGCGTATAGAGCCCAAACGTCGCTAGGGCAATGTTCGAACCCTCGGCAAGTAGGGGCGTTTGAAATAGAGAATTGATCATCATGCGTCCTCCCCTGATTCCGATGTTGCATCGGATTTCAATGGAAGCTCGTCGTCGGCGACGCCAACGTCGTCGTCCTGCATGTAGCAAAAGCAAAACCAGGTCGTCACGATATCAGCCAACAACCAAGGCAATGCGATTCCCCAAAACAGCCAGGACGGAATGCCGAGGAATGTCGAGAAATTCGCGGAGTCAAATGACCCGACGTATCCAAAGTAGTAGCAGTACGGTACAGCCCAGACGAGGCAGACTAGCCAAATCGTGAAGATGACGATCGCTTCCCGCCTCGAGTTGAGGAAGATCGGGTCATAGTCGATCGGCTTTTCTTTATCGGGATTGTTCATCGCGGCCTGCAGATGTGAAACAGCGGCGGGAGGGTATCGGAGTGACCGCCGATTCTAATCCCCAATCATAGCGCGATGCAAATGCCTGGCGTTCGAAAGCCAATGCAAGTTGCGCAAGGGACAGTCGCAACAACAATCCAAGCAATTCCTCGAGCAGCCATCGTTCACCGATTTCGGCAAACCTCGCTACCGCCAATGCAAGATCCATCGGATCAAAACGGCCGCGACGATGGAGATGAGAGCGAGCACCGTCAGCAGTTGTTTAAATTGCCGTTCACGCTCAGAATCGAGGTGCTGCATGTGGGCGGCGGCAAACAGCGAGAATGCGACCGGCGTGGCGCAGATGGCCCAAAAAGCGCCCACTGTCATCAGGATCACAAATTGAACCACAACACTCGCCGCAATCTGTGCGATCGCTATCGCGGAGAGGCCAGTCGGTTGGTCTTCGGGCCGTTCGCTCATCCAGTGTTTAACTCAAAGTGCTTGCTAAAGTCGCTCAGGCTTCAAACTTCTCAGCCCAATCCAGCAGGTCTTGCGATCCTTTGCGATCGCAGAAGTCTCCAAACGACTCCGCGCCCTCTCTGGCTTGTTTGAAATAGGCGAACAGCGGCGACAAACTGGATACCAACTCGTCGCCCGGCACTTGATCCTTGAAGATGAAATTGAGTCGGTTTCCGATTAGCCGGCCGCCGACAAAAACGGTGTATTTGTCCTTCGACTTTCCGACCAAGCCGACGTCCGAATTGTAAGGCCGCGCACAGCCGTTCGGGCAGCCGGTCATTCGCACAGTAAACTTCTCGCTCGATAACCCATACTTGGCCAATTCAGCTTCGAGGCCGTCGATCACGCCTGGTAGAGCTCGTTCGCTCTCGGTTATTGAAAGACCGCAAGTCGGCCAGGCGACACAAGCCATCGACCAGCGGCGCACATTGGAAATGTCAATCGAAAGCGGCACGTTGTGCGAACTGAGGATCGACTCGAGCTTCTGGCAGTCGTGCGGCTCGATGTCGGTGAACAAGATGCTCTGATGCGAGGTGAGTCGAATGCCGGGGTTGAGCGTGCGGCAGATCTCGCGGAATGCCGACTTCATCTGCATTGTTTCATTGTCGCTAATGCGGCCGTTCTCGACGTTCAGGCCGTAGAACATCTTGCCATCGCCCTGCTTGTCCCAGCCGATATGATCGCTGAAGCCGTGCACGTCGTCAGGCTCCTGGCTCGGGAGCAACTTGCCGTAGTACTCTTCGACCTTCGATTTGAAACGCTCAACTCCCCAATCGTGTATTAGGTACTTCAGACGAGCTCGCTTGCGGTTCGAACGATCGCCGTAGTCACGCTGAACCTTAATGATGGCCGTCGCAACTTCGACCACCTCGTCCGGCGTCACAAACGTCATGCGTTTGGCCAGTGCAGGGAAGGTCGTCTTGACCGACGGCGTGACGCCCTGCCCTCCGCCCACAAGCACGTTGTAGCCGAGAATGGCCCCGTCACGCGCCACCGTCAACAAGCCAAGGTCGTGTGTGTAAATGTCGACACAATTGTCGTGAGGATGGCCGATGGCCGTTTTGAATTTTCGAGGCAGGTAGGTGCGGCCGTATATCGGCTCGTCGACCTGAGGCGGACCGCCGCCGGCGAGTTGCTTTTCGCCGCTGTCGTCCTCGAGCCAGATTTCGTGGTAGGCAGTCGTCTTCGGCACCAAATGGTTTGCGAAATCCGTGGCGAGATCTTGCGTTGCCTGATAGATCGGGTTGGCGAACGGCACCGGACAGCACATGACGTTGCGCTCAACATCGCCGCAAGCGCCGAGCGTGGTCACCTGAACTTCGTTAATTCTCCGAATTGCCTTCCGCAAGTTGCTCTTCAGCACGCCGTGCAATTGCAGACCCTGCCGGCTTGTGATTCGCAGCGTCGTATCGCCAAGCTCGTCGCAAAGGTCCAATTCCGCCAGAAATTGTTCGCTCGTCAACTTCCCCCCGGGAATGCGAGTGCGAACCATAAAGCTGTACTCTTTGCCTTTTAAACCCGCCTCGCGCCTCGCCTTGCGCGCATCCCGATCATCTTGCTGATAGGTGCCGTGGTGCTTGAGCAAGCCGGCGCTCGCCTTGCCGAAAAAGTCGTTCTCGTCATTCAGCTCCTCGGCGATATCGCCTCGTAACTGAGCGCTGGTCTCCTTCAACGCCTCCGCAGGATCTAGCTTCCGTTCAGTTGCCATAGGGGAATTCAAGTGCAGGGGGAAGGGCGTGGCGTGACCGCGACAGTTCGACGCATCACGTTGCAGTGATGCCGGTAGCAATGCCGGTCGTGATGCCGGCTGTCTGTCTGAACAAATATACCCGCCGTCGCGTTATTGATCTACGCCGGGCGATTCTGAGCGGCTCTTGCTCGACTGAAGAAGTCGAGTTATCGGGGTCGCCTGCCGTGTAGACTCGCCGTCAATGATTCGATCTATTGAGGGCGCGTTGTTTGGAATTCGCAACAAAGAGTCAAATCTTTAGAACGAGGAATTGTGGTGGCGGCTAAAATCCTAGACGGTAAAGCGCTGGCCAAAGAGATTCATGCCGAACTAGCCCAAGAAGTCGAGCAGTTTGTGGCTGCGAGCTCAGTCACGCCCTGCCTGGCAGCGGTGTTGGTTGGCGAGGATCCAGCCAGTCAAGTCTACGTTCGGAACAAAGAACGGGCTTGCGGCAAGGTCGGCATTCGCAGCCAGCTCCATCGATTGCCAGACACAACGAGCCAGTCTGAATTGCTCGGCTTGATAAGCGAGCTCAACCGTGACCGGTCGGTGCATGGGATTCTAGTCCAGTTGCCCTTGCCCGACGGGCTCGATGATCAGCCTGTGCTCGACGCGATTGATCCGCTCAAGGATGTCGACGCATTTCATCCGGAGAACGTTGGGCTGCTCTCGCAAGGCCGCCCCCGATATCTGCCTTGTACGCCGCACGGCGTTCAGCGACTTCTCTATCGAAACGAAGTCAAGACGTCGGGGAAACACTTAGTCGTTATTGGCCGCAGCGAAATTGTTGGCAAGCCCGTCGCCAGCATGTTCGCACAACGCAATTCGCTCTATGGTTCCGACTACGCCAACGCGACCGTTACGATATGCCATTCGAGGACGGCAGACTTGCCGTCGATTACAAGGCAAGCCGACGTTCTCGTTGCGGCAATTGGCATCGCTCGATATGTCACGGCCGACATGGTCAAACCGGGCGCAGCGGTGATTGATGTCGGTATCAATCGCACGGACGACGGACTTGCAGGTGACGTCGATTATGATGCGGTGAGCGAAGTGGCTAGTTCGATCACGCCAGTACCGGGAGGCGTCGGGCCATTGACCGTCGCGATGCTCCTCGTCAATACGCTCCGAGCCGCGCAGCGACAGTCCAGCTCGTGACGTCCAACTCCTGACATAGCACCTCTCGCCTATGGCAGGTAACCCGACTTGGCGCACGACTCGCGTCGAAATCTCCGGCCATACGTTGACGATTCATCGCACCGATTGGGTCACGCTGCGCCCGCGCCCGTCCGCCCAGAAATCGGCTATCATATTTGCGTCGCATTGAATTGATGTCTCGCCCCGATTTCTGATCTTGCCCTCAAGCCGCACTTCGCCTGCTGCATCCTCAAAATCATACCGAGTCAGAAATTCAGCTCAATCGACCTCCCGCAGACGCTCGAAACAGCAATCGCTCAACCTCAAACCGGTCGCAAACGAATGACAAGAACTGCAAGCCTCTTCGCCCTTCTCTCGGCACTCGTCCTGTTGACTCCTTCGTCAATCGTCGCGGCGGAACCTCTCGAACTTAACAGCGGCGATCACATTTCGATCATTGGCAATACGACCGCGGATCGGATGCAGCATCACGGCTGGCTCGAGACGCTCGTTCAAGCTCTTCATCCCGAGCGAAATCTGACGTTTCGCAACCTCGGTTTTCCTGGCGACGCACTAACCGTCCGCCCTCGCTCACAAAACTTTGGCAGTCCCGATCAGTGGCTGACGAAAACGAAGTCGGACGTCGTGTTTTGTTTCTTTGGCTACAACGAAGCCTTTCGAGGCCCGGAAGGGTTAGCGTCGTTCAAAGCCGATCTCGCCAAGATGATCAATGACATGCGCGCTCAAAAATACAACGGAAAATCGGCGCCTCGCTTGGTCTTCTTCTCACCCATCGCTCACGAGAATCTCCACAGTCCGCACCTTCCCGACGGCAAGGCGAACAATGCCAATTTAGAGCTCTACACCAAAGCGATCGAAGAAGTCTGCGGCGAGAAGAAGGCTATTTTCGTCGACCTCTATCGTCCGACGAGCGAACTTTATCGACAGGCGCCAAGGCCGCTCACCATGAACGGCGTTCATCTGCTCGAACACGGCAATGCGGCGGTTGCCCGCGCGATTGTCAACGAGTTGTTTCCTGAAGCGACAAGCAAGCTCGATCGCAGCGCCAGCGAACTCGAGAGTCTCCGACAAGCCGTGCTCGACAAGAACTTGCATTGGTTCAGCCGCTACCGAGTCGTGGATGGCTACAACGTATTCGGCGGACGCTCGAAGCTCGCTTGGTTCGGCCAATCGAACGCGGACGTGATGATGCGTGAGATGGAGATCTTCGACACGATGACCGCCAACCGCGACAAGCGAATTTGGGCGTTGGCTCAAGGTCGCGAACTCAAAGTCAATGACGAGAATGCGCCGAAGATGCTGGCCGTGAAGACAAACAAGCCCGGCAACCTCGATGGCGACAAGCACCCCTACTTCGGCGGCCAAGAGGCAATCAGCAAGATGCGAGTCGCCGAGGGAATGCAGGTCAACCTGTTTGCGTCGGAAGAGATGTTTCCTGAGATGGTGAATCCAGTCCAAATGGCAGTCGATACCGACGGGCGACTGTTCGCGTCCGTTTGGCCTTCGTACCCCCACTGGAATCCGACCAAACCGCGTGAGGATCGAATCGTTTGTCTTCCGGACGATGACGGCGACGGCGTTGCGGATAAGTGCGTGGTGTTCGCCGACAAGCTCAATAGCATCACCGGATTTGAATTTTGGGGAGGCGGCGTTCTTGTGGCCGCCCCGCCGGAGATTTGGTTTCTCAAAGACACCGATGGCGACGATGTTGCCGACGTGAAGATTCGAGTCTTGCAGGGCGTCTCCAGCGCGGACTCGCATCACTCCGCCAACGCAGTTGTTATGGGTCCCGATGGTTGGATGTACTGGTCGCGTGGCATTTTTAATACGGCCAGCATGGAAACGCCGACGAAGACCTATCGCTCGACTCAATCGGGCGTGCACCGATTCAATCCACGAACGTTCGAGATGGAGTTCCATTTTCCAATCGGACCGAATCCGCACGGCGACGTGTTCGACCAATGGGGGTATCAGTTTGCCAACGACGGGACAAGCGGCACAGGCAGCTATGTCAACATTGGCAAAGGCGTAGGCAACAAGCAGTGGTTCCGCAAACGCGTCCGCCCTGTGGCCGCAACCGGAATTCTTTCGAGCAGCCATTTTCCGGACGAGAACAATGGCAACTTCTTGATCTGCAATTGCATTGGCGTGCTCGGAGTACTCCAGCACAAGGTCAGCTACGATGGTGCCGATATTCGAGCCCAAGAGATTGAGCCGATCGTGCTTTCCAGCGATCCCAACTTCCGGCCGACGGATGTCGAGATTGGCGGCGACGGCGCTCTGTACGTTTCCGATTGGTGCAACGTCCTGATCGGACACATGCAGCACAACATCCGCGACCCGAATCGCGATCATCAGCATGGAAGAATCTACCGAGTCACTCACAAGAATCGACCGCTGCTCAAACCCGTCAAGCTCAAGGGCAAGCCGATTGAAGACGTATTGCAAGCTTTCTCCTCATCCGAAAACGGCGTTCGATATCGAGCAAGATTGGAGCTGAGCGGCCGGGAGTCGTCGGATGTCGTCAAAGTCATTGAAGATTGGACAAGCCAACTGAGCTTTGGCAAGCCCGAACAAGCTCAAGCGCTGCTCGAGTGTCTTTGGGTGCATGAAGAGCACCGCATTCCGAACGGCAAACTGCTCAAGCAAGTCGCTCAAGCCGCCGAACCTCGCGTGCGAGCAGCAGCGATTCGGACATTGGGCCATTGGGCCGAGGGAGTCGACGGATGGCAGACGTTGCTGTTGGCGGCGGCCAGAGACGATTCGCCGTTGGTCCGAGCTGAAGCGGTTAAGTCAGCTGTTTCGTTTTCTGGTCTGACAGCGGCAGAGGTCATCTTCGAAGCCGCCACGCGTCCGACGGATTCAGAACTCGACGCCGTGCTGAAGTACGCCAAGAGCAGGATTGATGTCGACAAAGTCGTGCAGGACGCGGTTAGTTCCGGGCGAGAATTGTCGACTGCAGCCCAGCAATACGTGCTCCGCAACGCCAGCGTAAACGACCTGCTCAAGCTAGATCGAACTGAGGCTGTCTACTTGGCGATCTTGAGTCGTCCCAACGTACCGGCAACGCCTCTGCGCGATTCGCTGATGGGCTTGGCCAAAGTCCGCAAGGCGAAGCCAGTCACCCTGATTTTGGATCTTATCGAGGAACGGTCGAAGACGAAGAACACGGACGGGATTGGCGGACTAGCAAATCTACTTGCGGAGCAGTCCCCGGCTGATTTGAAGAGCGCCTCCCAACGAATCGAGAAACTGGCCAAGCGAGGAACATCGGCCGACCTGCGCCAGATCGCGTACGCCGCATGGATCACAAGCGAAGGTTCCGGCGACGGCGCGTTCGTCTATGCGGCGAGAAGCAAAGATAGTTTGCGCGACGTACTGCTGGGCGTTCCCCATGTGAAATCCGAGCTTCGCGGCACGCTCTACAAACACGTTCAGCCGCTTGTGTTTGAATTGCCAACCAATTTGAAATCCGAAGCGGGACGCGGCGCTTATCGACCGGGAATCAAGGTCGACTACTTCTTCCCGAGCGCCAAAGACGTTGCTCGCGAAACGTTGGCCAAGATGACTCCCAAGGCCAGCGGGATCGTTCCGCAGATCGTAATGAACGTGCCGCAGCGAAAAGAGGCCGATCAATTTGCGCTTCGGTTTACCGGCACGCTGCAAATCCCCAAGAGCGGAAAGTATCAATTCTACTGCGCGTCGGACGATGGTTCGCGGCTCTACATCGACGGCAAGATGGTCGTCAACAACGATGGGCTTCACGGGATGGTCGAACGAGCTGGTTCGGTCGATCTCTCGGCAGGATCGCACTCGCTTCTCGTGACCTACTTCGACAATGGAGGCGGCGACGGGCTCAGAGTGGCTTGGTCGGGACCGGGCATTCAAAAGCAATTGATTCCGGCCGATCGATTGATGGTGGCTGGCGCCGAGACATTGCATGACGTCGCGGTCAAATCACTCTCATCCATACCGGGGCACGACGAAGCCAAGGTGCGAGACTTGACGACGCTCGTCAAAGCGGGGCGCCAACGCACGTCGGCAATTCGGGAGTTGCGTAAGGTCGGTATTCAGCATTGGCCGAAAACGGAATTGCAGCCGGTCGCTGACAACCTGATCGGTTACCTCAGCGAAATTCCAGCTCAATATCGCACGGGGGGACCAGCACTCGACGCGATTGCGTTGGCCAAGTCGATCGCGAGCCGAGTGCCCGCCGGTCAGGCCAAGGCAATCGAAGAACGGCTCAAGAATCTGGACGTTCGAGTGATCGCGATTGGCACGGTGCCGCATCGAATGATCTTCGACAAGGAACGCATTGCCGTTCAAGCCGGTAAGGCAGTCGAGTTCCGATTTTCCAACACCGATAACATGCCGCACAACTTTGCAGTCGTCCTTCCGGGCTCGCTCGAAGAGGTCGGCATGCTGGCTGAGTCGACGGCGCGAACGCCCGACGCGATGGCGCGACAGTACATTCCCAAGAGCGACAAGATCATCGCTGCCAGTCGGTTGTTGCAGGGCGGCGAGACACAAGCCATCTCGTTTGAGGCGCCGACGACGCCTGGAATCTATCCATACGTTTGCACCTACCCCGGACACTGGCGACGAATGTACGGCGCGCTTTACGTCGTCGCGAACTTGGACGAATATCTCGCGAACCCGGTTGCTTACTTGGCGGCCAATCCGCTGCCGCTACGAGATGAATTGCTGAAGTTCAACGCCCGCAACACCGAGTGGAAATTCGACAATCTCGTCTCGTCGGTCAAGCCGCTCGGCGAGGGCCGAAACTTTGACGTCGGCAAGAACATTTTCAAGGTCGCTAACTGTGTGGCTTGTCACAAGATCAATGATGAAGGCCAGCCGATCGGCCCGGACTTGACCAAGCTCGAACCCAAAAAGTCGACTCCCGAGCATATCTTGCGGTCACTGCTCGAGCCTTCAAAGGAGATCGATGAAAAATTCCAGTCGTACCTGTTCTTGCTTGATTCGGGTAGGCAGGTGACCGGCATGATTGTCGAGGACACGAAGGATCAAGTGAAACTCATGATCGATCCGTTGGGCAAGGCGGATCCTCTTGTGATCGCAAAGGAATCGATCGAGGACCAAAAGAAATCGCTGGTTTCAATTATGCCCGAAGGCCTCGCCAATCGACTTTCGCGAGAGGAAATCCTCGACCTGATTGCATACATCTATTCGAAGGGCGACAAGAAAAATAAGCTCTTCGAAGGCCACGAGCATATGCACTAGACTCAATGCAAGTGAGGTTGGCCTTAGGTGCCGTCGATTCGAATCACGCTTGGAGCGTTGCGACACGGAGAGAATCCGCATCGACGACGATGACTCCCTCAGTGACATTGTCGAGCTGACCTAGCAACGCTCCCTCTTCGTTCCAAACCGACGTTTTGCCGGCAGTCGCTTTTCGGTTACAGACACCGACATGGTTTGAAAATAGAGCGGTCATCGAGTGTTCACGAGCGATGTCGCCAACTCGAGCAAGAACTCGATCGATATCCTCGTCGCAATCGGCCACGCTCGCCACATGAACTTCCGCCCCGTTCTCGACTGCGGCCGCAGTATGTTCCGGAACGGAGAGTTCATAACAGATCGCCAACGCGATTTTGGGATCGTCGCACAAAAAGTTTGCCGAATTGGCGCCGGCAACGAAATAGGGTTCTTCGCTGGAATGGAGGTGCATCTTTGAATAGACGCGTCTCCGTTCTTCAGGCTGAAATAGAATCAGGCTAATGCAGATCCCTTCGCGGCGCCTGGTCGGCGCGCCGACGCCGATGGCCACGCTATGCTCGTCGCTGAGGCTCTGAATGACGTCAAAGCGATGATCGTCCTTATCGATGGCCAATTCTTCAGCCAGACTCGGCTCATAGCCCGTAATCGAAATTCCGGAACACGATCAACTCTGCGCCGGCACCTAGAGCTAGCTCGATGTTCGCCCGGATGTCGCCGATGACAGGCCGGAACTGCGCGACGCCAATTTCCATTCCTCTGGGCCTCTCGCTGTCAGAGTCGTGTGCCACTCAATTTAAGTAACGATCTTGGGCGCGACTGGCTTGCCAGTGAGGCCTAGCTACCCGCGCCTTCTTCCGGCGTTGCCGGCACGAAGGCGAATTCATAGCGGACGCCCAACTGGCAGCGAGTCATGTGGATAATTTCTTGCGTATGGCCGCGAAAGTGGCAGACTGAATCAAACAGTGCGCGCAAACCGGTCACCTCCCATCCTTGAATTCGGCGAATCGATAACAACTCCGCCGACGCCGAATTTCGCATGGCCTGCTTCGCTTCCTCCACGGACGCTTCGAGTCGCTGAGTCAGTTCGTTGGTCGTCATGCCGTCGACGTATTGCGCAAACTCTTTGGGCCGGTCCCGAATATCGTCACAACCCCCGATGCCCGCCGTCAGCCACTGACGTACGTTTCCGCAAAGATGGAGGATCAGATTGGCGATGCTATTCATGGACGGGCTCGGGCGCCATTTGAGTTCGGCGTCGCTAAGTTGGCCAAGACAGTGCTTGATGCGGTCGATGGCGGAGTCCAATTCCACGCATGCTTCTTCGAGAACTTCGCTCGGGAAATCTCGCGATTCTGGCACGATTCTTGTCCTTGTAACGAATTGTTGTCCACACCGTCACGGCTAGACAATTGACCTCAGCAAATCGGCGACCAACAATGGCCCGGTATCGAGTTCTCGCGTTTGCCGCCAAGACTGTGAAAGGCGGCGCGAATCGATGCGCTTTGCGAATGAACATGACGTCGGCAAACGAACGCCTGCATTGAGGAATTCAACTTAGCATGCTCCAAGCTATCAACTCGCCGCGCCGTCCGTCCTACATGGTATCGAAGCTGACGCCGCTTGTCTTTCTGGTTGCCGTCTCGTTCTGTCACCCGCAGCTTGCTCGCAGCGACGATGCGAAGCTTCCGAACATCGTGCTGATCATGGCGGACGATCTCGGTTGGATGGACTTGCATTGTCAAGGCAACAAGCGAATCGAAACGCCTCACATTGATGGTCTGGCGGAGCAGGGAATTCGGTTTACCAATGGTTATGCTTCCGCGCCTGTCTGCACGCCGACGCGAGCGTCAATCATGACGGGCAAGTCGCCAGCGCGGCTCGCTATCACCAATCACGCGCCGGGTAACGGAGCCAAGTTTCACTTGCCTGGTTCGAACTTGGTCTCAGCCGAATGGACAACCTATTTAGATCTCGAACACGTAACTATCGCCGAGCGTTTGAAGGGCGCTGGCTACGCGACCGGCTTTGTCGGCAAGTGGCATTTATCCCATCGTCGCGGCAAGAATAAGGCCGGTGAGAAATGGGAGCCGCTGCTTCGCCCACAATGGCAGGGGTTTGATCTCAACGTTGGCGGCTGCAGCTACGGCGGACCGCCAAGCTATTTCGAGCCCTACCGAATACCCAACATTGAGCCGCACAAAGAAGGGGACTACTTGCCAGATCGATTGGCCGACGAATGCATCGACTTTGTCAAACAACATCGCGCTCGGCCGTTCTTTTTGACTTGGTGGAATTATTCGGTGCACTATCCCTTTCAGGCACCGAAACCATTGATCGAAAAATATCAGAGCCGAGTTGGAAGGAATTTGAACAATCCAACCTATGCCGCAATGATCGAGGGCATGGATCGAGCGATCGGCAAACTGTTGAACGCTCTAGACGATATGAACCTGACAAATGACACGTTGCTGATATTCACTTCCGACAACGGCGCGTTCGGCGCGGACAGTCGCCCATTGCGAGGCGCCAAAGGTTATTTGTACGAAGGCGGCATTCGCGTGCCGTGGATCGTGAGATGGCCAGGCGTCGCCCAACGCTCGGCGATCAACGGGACGCCCATCATCAGCACCGACATATTTCCGACGCTCTTAGACGTAGCCGGACTGAAAGCCGATCCGGCTCAGCCGGTCGATGGAGAGAGCCTGATTCCGTTATTAGACAACCAGGGATCACTCAAGCGAACGTCGCTCTACTTCCACTACCCGAACTACGCCTTCCACAAGAAGAACAGACTCGGCAGCGCGATTCGCGAGGGCGACTACAAACTCATTCATCGCTACGACGACGACTCGCTGGAACTCTACAACCTCGCCGACGACATTGGCGAGAAACAAAACCTCGCGCGGAAGCGGCCTGACCTTGCACGCCGGCTCGATCGACAACTGAGCGCCTGGCTCGACGAGACGGGAGCAAAAAAGCCGACCCGTATCTTGACCGACTCTTCTCGTCGATAGCCAGTTCCTCCTTGGCATCCTTGGCTAAAATCTGCTGTTTCAACGACTTAATGACAGCTCAAGATTTTGGCAAATCACGATTTGCAGTTCTTGCCGTCTTGGCTAATAATCAACTCAGTTGTGCCCAACTCGCTTTCGGCGCACGGACGTGGAACGCCTGTTTCTAGAGGCGGCGGCGTTCCTTCACATTGCATGTCCGTAGAGGCGTTATGCCAGTTAGGTTTGATTGTGATGAAGAGTCTAAACATCCAGCTTCAGCGACAGCCATCGGTCGAAATCGATGTAACACCGGCTGTCGCACTCTTGGTCGAGACCGCTCAGTCTCATGGCTCAACCGTCGATGTCAACGTCGACGAAGGCGCCCAAATCGGTCCCTACGCCAATATTAACATCGACTCCCGTGATGTCGCCAATCTTTGGTCTGCGATGAGGCCAGTGATTGTGAGGGATCCAATCCTGGCGGCCTGCAGCATCGCTTCTTGTGAAGGTGATTGCGGCTGGGAGGACTACCTGCTCCTGTTTCACTTTGACGAGAAACAACCGCTCGACGCGATTTAGAAAGACGCAGGCAGGTTGAGACAGGACTTACCGAATCAGCGGCGTAAGAAAAATTCGCTGCTCTCTTCATCATCTTGTCGAGCATGCCAATCCTGTCGACTTAAATCGACAGAGTCGGCTTAGTTGATTTCGAGTTTGGTAGTCGCTAAAACGAGTGGCTATTGTGTTGCAATTCTCTTTCCGCCACTTCTCATGGGGCTGCTTTGTTCCGATTCAAACTCATATTACTCGGCATCGGGGGCACGATGTGTTTTATGGGCTACCAAGAATATCGAGTCAGTGAAGGGACGTCGGCGGAACCGGCCGAAATCGATTTGGCAAGTCTAGAGCGCGGCGATCCTTTGACGAATAACCACGTGCGCCTCGGCGAACCATCGCGGTCTTCCGCGGGTCGGTCTATTTTTATCGCCAGAGCAAGTACTCAAACGAGCGTCCTAACGCCGGCACTTCGATAACAGAATCGTACTACCCTGTGATCTCGCCCTCGCACAAGTTTATCGGCGACTTGCAAGACTATGCCGAGCAAGTCGACGCTTTGGAGGCCGGGGAAGGTGAGGAAGAAGGGACGGGCGATGCGATAGGAGACCCGTGTTCGAGTCAAGGCAACGCCGGCAACGTCCGTGTCGAAGACATCAAGATTCCTCAACTTGGCGACTTTCGCGTCATCGTGAAGACGAAGAGGTTTGACACAATCGGAGCGATCCCGGATTCCTATGTCGCCGAAGATTCTGTGCAAGGTTTGTTTATCAACAAGATTGATTCTCTTGACGACGAGGAATCCAGTTTGATCCAGCAAAGCTTTCCAGGTGTCGACATATCTAACGTGCTCATCCTGGAAGCCGACCGTCGCCCTGCGGCTATGTGGAAATTATTCGGAATGATCGGCGGCGGAGTCGCACTCTGCCTGTTGGGCACCTTCCTGATGTTGCCAAAGCGCGCGAGCCCAAAGGGCTTCCCGCCCGAGCAGCAAACGGGAATGGAATAGGTCGATCGCAAGTAGCCCCGTGGCTTCAATGGGCAAGCGGCTCGGCCAGCACGCCTTGAACTTGCTCGTCTTGCCGGATGATGATTAAGACGCCTTTGTGGTCACCCTTTAGTTTCATTTGTCGACGCACCGGTTCCGGGTCGATGTCGACGCCTCGCTTCTTGATATCGAGTCGTCCAATCTCGCGTTCGCGCAAGATGGCGCGCCAGCGTTTTCGGTCGAAGGGAGCGTGCTCGAGGATCTCGAATCCCCGTGCGAACGGGCTCGAGATCGGATCATCCCCAGTCAGATACACGGCGCCCGGCGCGATCGCCGCAAGCCCGGTGGCCAAAGCGAATTCGCCGAGCAGGTGGGAGGCGAGCACGACGGAGTGCGGGTCGTAAATGAATCGACCGAGTGACGATCGTATAGCGGGGTCGACGCCCGCTGAGCCCTCGATCGTTTGGGGCTCGGAATTCGCTTCAGCAAGCGTCGCGCGATGAATCCGATCGCTTGAGTCGCCCTCCGCCAAGTCACGGTCAGCCAGATCGCCGCACCAAAGAACTTGCTGGCGGCATTCCCGAGCATTGCCGATCCATTCGCGAACATGACGCACGCCGATCAGTTCGGGAAACCGACTGGCGGGCGCGAGCTTCAGGGCCGCGTTCGGATTGAGCTCGAGCAGGTTTCCAATCTCGGTCCACGTTGGCGAAAATGAATCGACCTGTGTCGTCCGCCGTCCCGCCGGTCGTCGGTCTGGGTCAATATGCCATGCTGCAACTCGACTCACATCAAATGCCGTGGCGTCCCCCAGTAACACCTCGCCTTCGACGCTGTTTGCCGACAGGTTAGCTTTCGCGAACTCAGCCAACCGCCTATCTCGCTCCACGCCAACGGCGGGGCCCATGCGGGCAAGAGGAATTAGATCGCCACCGACGCCGCAGCACAGGTCGGCGAGCGGTTGCCCTTTCGGGAAACGTGAGGACTTGTAGGCGCCGATCGCTTGATCGGACGACTGTTCTAGTCCTCGCGCGGTAAAGAACATCTGATCGGCGCGGTCGAACTTCCTCGCTGCCTTGCCGCGAAGCTGCACGACATCGTGGGCCAAGGCAACGAGGTCCGAGGGAAAACGCGATTGAAGCCGTCTCTGATCCGCGATCGACAGCGAGCTGCGTTTGGCGCAGCAGGCGCGGACCTGCTCAAGCACGTCGCGCCCCTGGGCCGATGTTAGCTCGCAGTCGCCTTCCAACAATGGGACTCCAATCGCCAACGCTTACCAGTCGTCGGTGCGGAAAGGCGACGCCGGGATGCCTTCTTTATTATACAAGTTCGCACCGCGCGGGTTCATCGTGTAGCCATAACGAACCGCAACTGGTTTAGCGACGGCATCTGATTTAACGACGACCTCATCGCCATCGATGACCGCCGTAGCCCAATGCCATTTCTTGTCAGCGCCGGCGATCGCGAACTTCTTCAGCTCGCCATTGGCCGCCTGCTTGGTTGGATTCAATCCGTCCTTCTCGCCAACCATCAAGCCGCCGCCCACGTGGTCGAATTGTAGGCGAATCGAACTGCCGTCCACCTTGTGGCCGCGAAACAGAGGACCTGCGGGTACGAGGTCTTTCTTGCTATACGTTTGGTGCAGAGCCCATTGCGACAACCTCCAACCGACGTCCTGTTTGTTTCGAGGGTGAATGTCTCGCTCTTGGCCAATGTCGATGATGACGGCCATGCCGGTATGCTTGATCTCAAGCGCTTTGCGCTGCGCTTCACGAAGTTTCGCCCAGCCATCGCCTCCTTCGGGGTTGTCTGTCGGCGGTCGAAAATCAGCGAGTTGAACCCAGTAGAAGGCCAAGTCGGGATTGAACAGTTTCCGCCAACCGTTCACGAGCGCTTTCTTCTTGTGATAATAGGATACGCCTTCCGATCCATTCGACTCACCCTGATACCAGATCGCTCCGCGCATCGCGAACGGGGCGAGAGGGTGCACCATTGCGTTGTATATCGCCGACGGGCTGCCGGGATTAACCTTGCTCGCTTCGGTTCTCGCGACAACTTCATCCGCTGTCGACTTTAGTTCTGAAACGCTGCGAAAACCCGCGGGCGAAACCCACGGTTCGATTCGCGTGCCGCCCCAATTGGAGCCGACCAGCCCGACCGGGACGTTGAGTTCTTTTTGCAAACGACGGCCGAAGTAATAGCCGACTGCCGAAAATCGACCGACTGACGCAGGCGAACAGACTTGCCATTGGCCAGGGCATTTCTCTTTCGCGACCGGCGATGTCGTGTGGCCGGGGACATCGAAGAGGCGAATCAACGGATGATTTGCGTTTTCAATCTCTTGCTTCGGGTTCATCGCCCGCGAAACGGGCCATTCCATGTTCGATTGGCCAGAGCAGATCCAAACTTCGCCGACCAAGACGTCTCGCAAAGTGATCGTGTTCTCGCCGCTAACAGTTAACGCGCGGCCTTTTGCATTGGCTTTCTGTGCATCGAGTTTTACGATCCAACGGCCCGCCGCATCGGCGATGGTCGACTTCTCTTGGCCGCCAAACTTGACCGTCACGTTCTCGCTCGGCTTCGCCCAACCCCAAACCGGAGTCGTCATGTCGCATTGAAGCACCATCGAGTTGCCGAAAATCGAGGCCAATTCCACCTCGGCCTGCGCGGTGTTCGACAGGGAAGAGAGCACAGCTAGCGCGATTGCGGCCAGCGCCATCCGTATCGCATTGGCTTGTCGAGTGCGGGAATTCGATAGTCGGCGAGTCATTGGGTGTTCCTCAATGGGCGTTGGTAGTCGTCATTTTTCCTCGAGCGTTCCAACACGATAAGCCATCAAACGGCCGGATAACAGCCCCGCGTGGCTGTGCAGAAAGATGGTCGTTGAGGGCGGCCGGAGTGGTCGTCCTGGTCCATCCGGCGAGCTCGCTCAGAATTCCGTGCGATGAGCCCCTAGTGCTGCGTTACGCCTTAGTTTTAGGGTGGCGCACCCGATTCGCCCTGGCGGGCGTTGACCAAACGAATTGTCGATCCCAATTCCAAGCTGTAACACAGCACTAGGCCCAAACGAAGATTTCTTCGCGGTCCGGCGTGAATCCGATAAACACCGCTAGGACGACGCGTGGCAGGTCGCCCGCGACGCCAGGGACTTCGTGGATCAAACGCGTATTGAAAAAATACAAGTCGCCCGGCTTAAGCTCAACTCGCACATTCTCGATGTTTTGCTCCGCCGCGAAGTCGTGAAACTTGTCGGCCTTGAGAAACGGAGCGATGTCCTCGTTCCAGAGGCATTGGTGAATGATCCCTTGGGCTGACTTCTCGTCTAGCACCGTGTTCTGCAATACTAAGACGCCCGCGAATTGATGTTCGAACTCATGCACCGCGTAACCACTTCGCTTCTCACGCAATCGTACGGAATCGAAATGAGGCTTGTACGCGTATCCTCCGTAATGAGCTCGAACGATCGCCGGGCCATATTCTCGCCCATCCTTTTCCCTTGCGGTGCGAACCTGTTGATGGGGCGCGAGTGACTGGAGTCGGTCGTAAAGCAATTGAATCGGATTGGGGTGTTCGGCGAATAGGCGATTGAAGAGCTGGTGAGATTCCTTGCTATGCTCAAAGAACGCGTCTTGGTTTGAGCCGCGATATCCCAAGCTGGTGCCAATGTCGATTCGCATCCGACCCGCTTGCTGGACCGGAGTCCAGGCTTGTTTCGGCGCTGAATCGGCGCCTTCGCGATAGTATCCTTCGGGTATCGCTTGGCCGCGCACTTCCTCGGTGACCGGTGCGTGAGGGGAATGCAGCAATCCCTCCGATGTCAGTCGGTCAACCAGCGCCGCGGCTTCGCCTGCCGGCCACGCGTTGCGGAATACAACGGCTGGAACCGAACCGTCCGCCAACGCCTCGAGCGGTCTGTCACACTGCTTGCGCATCTCCGCCGAATTACCCTCGAGCGGGCGCCAGCTATTAATGGTCATCGGCTTCTCCAAATTCGACAAGGTATTCGCCGTCCTCGAACTGAACCGTGTCGCCGTGCCGCAATTGCTTGCGGCGCCGCAACTCGACCACGCCGTTCACGAAAACCTCGCCCGATTGAATTCGCATTTTCGCTTCGCCGCCAGTTCCCACCGCGCCGGCAAACTTGAGGAACTGATCCAGGCGTATCGTCTCTTCGTCGATCATCGCATTTCTCACCCAGTAACCTGGGCTGGACTGTTTCTGTTTGGTTGGCAAATGGGGTTTTGCTTGAGGCTCGGTTGAGGAGCCAAGACACGGTCGGAGCGGCGTCTGCTCTGACTCGCTACTTGCGGCGGAACGAAAGGCGACGGACTCGCCACGTTCGGTGCAGCGAAAGGCGACGACAGGTTGGATCATAGCTGGTTTCGCGCAACGCGGGGTGAACGCGAGTCGTGTGAAACTTTGCGGATTGGGCGGAATCTCTCGATTTTGCCGATTATCCGGCCGATACAAATGGGCAGACGTTCCCTCGAGGAGGGTGCGGACTAATGTATGCCTGCGCTGTGAGATAAGGAATCCGCGATGATGGTTCGCCATGTCATGTTGTTGCTCGCTGCGGCCTTGTTCTGCTTGCAATCCGGTTGCGCCAGCCATTTCTGCTCGACCGGCGATTGTGGGAGACTGCCAGGCGGTAAGGTGGCGGGTCCCGTTGTCAGCGATTGCGCTGATTGCGGAGGCGGCGGCTGCGGATCGTGCCTAAGTCACGTCAAGTCGCACATCCATGATGGACTCACCTGCGGAAGCGGATGCGGCCAACTCGTTTGGGACGAGTGGATCGACAATCCGCCGGACTGCTGCGATCCCTGCGATGATTGCGGGAATTGGACTGGCGTTCAGTCGTGCTTCCCAAGATTGCTGAGCCATTGCAATCTTTGGGGCCTTCGCACGGGAGCATGCACGGATGGATGCTCCACTTGCAGCGGAGATGTTCAGTACATCGACTCGCACCCACTGCAAAAAGGCGGTGTGATCATCGAGCAAGAGGCGACTCCGACTGCCAAACCGGAACCCGATGCGGCCGCGTTCGACTTACCGCCCGAACCGCCCAGCGCTGCTCGACGTCCGCCTCGCCGCGGCTACTTGTTTCAGTAAGCGACCGTGAATTCGACACTCGAATTTGACACTCGCATTAAAACAACTCTTTCTGAATTGTCAGACACGCGGGATCGTCATTGCGGACGTTGTTCACTCGAGTGCTCACTTCGTCCATGAGCATCTCGTCGCTGTCGTAGGGCTGCAGCAACCTCTGCAACAGTTCGGTCGCCGAAAATTCGGGATCGAGCCACATGTCGTAACTGTCCTCCGGCAAGATCGCAGGCATACGATCATGGACATCACTGGTGAGGCTGTTGGCGTCTGTTGTTATCACCGTGCAGGTTTCAATCGCCCGCGATTCCTCGCTGTCGCCAGTCGTTGCTTGCTTGTCGCGCCAGCTTTCCCAAAGACCCGCGAATGCGAACGGTCGGTCGTCTGACATGTGAATGTGAAATGGTCGCTTCTGCCCGCCCATCTTCTTCCATTCGATATAACCATCGGCCAACACGAGGCACCGACGGCGTTTGAACGCGGCACGAAATGCCGGCTTCTCCGCTACCGTTTCCGCCCGAGCGTTGATCATTCGACTTCCAATGGAAATGTCCTCGGCCCATGACGGCACCAACCCCCAGCGGATAGCCGCGGCGTTTCGCTTCGAGTCGTTCGATCTTACGGCGACGACGTCTTGTGTGGGGGCCACGTTGAAACGCAATTGCATTTGAGGTGATGTCTCTAATCGGAACTGCTCGATGAGCAGGCTCATCGGAGTACGCAAAGTAAATCGTCCGCACATGACCGAGTCCAATTCCTAATGCAAGACATCACAGTCCAATCGCCAGGCAAGCATCGTCATCCTAGTCGCTTCGTTCCGCGTCGTCGCCATCCGCCAAGATTGCGGAATAACACCCAGGCCCAGTCGCGACTCGGCCAAAGATCGGCGTGCTAGCATCGACTCGGCAGCTTGCAGGCGATCGGCGGAGGATGCGGCCGAGGATCTCGATACGTCACAAAGGCGTTTTGGCGTCGCAAGGGACTATGCCACTTGAGTTTGCAGCGATGTCGCGGTTTGACTTTCCCTAGAGGAATCGATCTGGAATGGGGACAGAACGTGGAAGCCAGATGGGCTCGCAACTCGCGAGTCCTCAAGGGACCTACGGACGAGCCAGAAAAATCCGTCAGCAATCGTCCCACACGTTCACATTCGTATGGATTCGCGGCGAGACGCGTGGTTATAATCCCGCCCCCCTCTTTCCTTAATCAGCGTAGTAGACAGGCGACATGTTCGGACAAGGAAGTCCGCAACTCGGTAGGCTCACCCTACATCCCGCTTGCCAGGGCAAGATGCTCGGCCGCGGGGCAGCGCTCTTGGTACGCGCCGCTCGGTCACGTACTCGACCGGCGTTTCTTGTCGCACTTGTTGCCCTCGCTTTTTCCGCAATGCCGTCGTCTGTCTGGGCAGAGCAGCTTCGCGTGCGGATCGCCTGGGGTGAGGGTTGGAGTCGCCAGTGGCGGAGTGTGGTTCGAGTTCAGCAGGGAAAGATTCTCGAGGCGCGCGGATTGGGGTTGGCTGTCGACGCTCCGGGCGCGACAAACATTTCGCCATCGGGCCAATCGTTAGAAATCGTTGAGCCGAGTCCGAACAACTACAACGGCGTCGACGTGCTTCTGGACGCGCCGCTCGATGCCGAGGTCTCAATCGAGCTTAGTTCTGGCAACGGCCCGCCCAAACGATTCGCTGCGACGCTGGGGGAGATCGCCACTGACGGTTTCCGAAAAGACGTCTCCCTCGACGAGAACCGCAATCGCGTTGTGTTGCAGCGTTCCCCTGGCGACCAACTTCGATTTGAGTCGACTTATAAGTCGATGGTCTTCACCTCGGGTGAGACCGTTCGTTTCCAAATCAAACCTCATTTGATCACGTCCGATAGCAACGGAAAAGTTGACTGCCGAGTTCGTTTGTTGCAAGGCGGAGAAGAAGTCAGCTCGCAAGTGCGTCCTATCACCTTGGACGCTAACGGTAGCGCACGACCTATTGCGTTTGAATTCCCGATGCCCCAAGTCGAGGGCGTGTTCGAATTTGAATGTTCCTTGTCTCAGAAGCCTCGCGTGCAATGGCTTGCGGGCAAGCAGATTACCAGCCGCAGAGTTCAGCTCGTGGCAATCGATCCTCAGCCTCCGATTTCGGACCATCGAGATTGGGAGCAGGTCGACAGTCTTGAACCAGCGAAGAAGGCGTGGTTCAACTTGGCGCAGTTACCTGGAATTCCTGGATTGCAGCTCAAGCCAATCAACCGCGACGCCACTCGCATCAAGACGATTGACGGTCGCGAGACGACGGAGCTTCCAGCGAAGCAGTGGGTAGCGTATCCACTGTCGATTCCGCCAGACCGGCTTCATTCGCCGCATATTTTGGAGATCGAGTATCCGACATCGGCGGCCCAATCGTTCAGTCTAAGCGTCGTGGAGCCCGACCGCGCGAATCATGTGACAACGCCGAGCGTTGACAGCGGCGTCGTTGTCTCGGATCGTTGGGCGGAAGTCGCGACGAAAATGGAGCGGCATCGCGTCTTGTTTTGGCCGCGAACAAGCACGCCCTTTGTTGTGATCGCAAATCGTAGTCCGCTGAGGACGGCTCAGTTCGGCACGATACGAGTCTACGCGGGGCCTCTGCGGATCGACGAAAACTCGACTTCGTTGGAGCCCAATTTCATAAGCCCATACAATCAGGATCGAACTGCGGTGCTGGACGAGCGTACGGTGGCGGCCTTCTTCTCTCGGCCGTTATTCGCCGAGAACTTTGGTTCGGATCGCGCTGCAGACCCGGCACGGCTCAACGGGAGCTTAGACGACTGGTACAAGTTCTATCGCGGGGCCTCGCGATTGGCTCAATACATTCGCTACGCCGGCTTCAACTCGGCGGTCGTCTGCGTCGCGCGCGAAGGCGGCGCGATCTACCCGAGCAAAGTACTCGAACCGACACCTCGGTTTGACAATGGCGTCTTTTTCCGGTCGGGACAGGATCCGATTCGAAAAGACGTTTTGGAAATGATGTTTCGAATTTTCGACCGCGAGGGTCTCAAGCTGATTCCCGCACTGCACTTGTCCGGGACGACTCCGAGACTCGAACGCTTGCGGCTCGACCGAGCAAACGGCGAAGGTGTTGCGCTAGTGAACCGACAAGGCGGCTCGCGGTACGACGGCCAGAATCGACTTGGCTCGCCCCCACCGTTCTACAACGCAATTGATCCGCGAGTCCAAGCCGAGACAAAACGCATCGTCCGCGAGGTGATCGAGCGATACGCCGACCATGCATCCTTCGGCGGGATCGCGCTGCAGTCGGGCGCCGACACTTGGACGCAATTTCCCGACGAATTCTGGGGCGTTGACGGACGGACCGTTCGCCGATTCATGGCGGAGACAAGTCAAGGAGACAATAAAGCTGATGCGCGGTTGGATAAATCGATCGATCGAATCCTCGATAAGCCCGACGAACGATTCAGCTGGATGCGATGGCGAGCCAGTTTGCTTTCGAGGTTGCATCGTGAGATCGAAACCGAAGTCGAACGCTCAAAACCGGGCACCAACTTTATCATCACGACCGAATCAATGTTCCAGTCTCCGCAGCTGCGAGCCGACCTGAGTCCTCGCGCCACTCGAGCCGACACCTTGGCTCAGCGATTGTTGCGAGTCGGACACGACGTGCGGATGCCCCGCCTTCCCGGCAACGAGCTGTTGCGAGCGTATCACGCATCTGATGAGAGCAACATCGCAACTCATGCCGAAAACGTGACGCTCAATCAGCCATCGACAAATGACGGCATTCACGGTGGCGCGCTATTTACTCAGGAACATTCGCATCTTGCCATGTCGGCGTTCAACGATTTGAGCCCATTTGCGGATGCGAAGACGGACCTTCGCCTCAACTCAACGTTTACGCCATCCGGTCTGGGCAATCGAAGGCGATATGCCCACGCGATGTCGGGGCTGGACCCGTTTGTGACGCTCGACGGCGGTGACGCGATCGCAATGGGACAAGAGTACGCGCTGAGGCCCTATCTGCGCTTGCTCCGGTCGATACCGGCTCAGCCTTTCGAAAACGTACCTGGCGCCACTCGGCCAGACTCGTCGGTTGTGGTTCGGCAGCACCGTTCAGCGACGGGAGCGACGACCCTCTACGCGTTCAATCAAGCGCCTTGGGAAGTCGACCTGGAAGTTCTGTTGGACGGGTTGCTGCAATCGGCGACGCGCTCAATTCAAGGCGTTGAGGCCGGAAGCGTTCAAGGCACAACCATGCCGAACCAACTGGCTTGGCGAGTTCAGCTCGCACCGTTTGGAGTCGCGGCAATTATCTTGCCGCCCGGCTCAAACCCAACGCGTTGGACCAATGCAGAACCACCTCGGATTGCCGCGCGCTTGGGGCGCCGAATCCAAGACATTGAAAACCGAATGGCGCCGCCCAATTTGCCGAGGCGAGGAAACGGTCTTCCGCCGAATCTGTCGTTTGAGAACCCGGGACCAGGCATTCCCAACTGGCGGTTTCCACCAAAGAATTCAAAGTTCCTTTCCAAAATAGAGCAGGATGGCCCTAGTCGTGTTTTGCATTTGACGAACGACGACGGTCCGAAAACTGTGCTCTGGTCGAGAAGCGATCAATTCCCGGCGCCGGCAACTGGGATGATTGCCGTCGAAGTTCGCCTGAGAACGAAGCCGGGCGCCCAACCCCGCCTGGCGGTTGCCATCGACGAGCTGTCGGGACAAAACGGATACTACGTGCCGCTGTTTGTCGGAAGAGGTACGCCACAACCAGTCGGTGCCGCCTGGCAAGACTACCCCTTCCGATTTAAGCTCCCGCCTGGACTGGACAAGATCGCGATCGGCTTTGACCTCCACGGCAAGGGCGAAATCTGGATCGACGATATTCGCGTCTACGACATTTGGCTCGAAAAAAGGGAACAAACTCCCTTGGCGGCGCAAGCCAATGCCGCCAAAGGCGATCTCGCGGGAGGCAACCCCTTCGGCGCTCAGCGATTCCTGGAAGGCTACTGGCCTCGCTTTCTTCAACAGCACGACCCGACTAGGAAGCCCCAGGCAGCTCGCGCCGAAAAACCTCGACCAAACCCGCTGCTCAAGTTATTGCCTCGTCTGTGAGCCACGTTTGCCGCACGGTGCGATCGGGTTGCACGGTATCTTAATGCGTATTTTCTTGAGTGTTCACCATCGATTGGCGTCGACGAAGCATTCCTACTCGCCCGCCTCGCTTTTCGTCGCGTTATAATGGCCGAAGAACAGAAAGCCGGAACGAGTGGGTTTGCATGAGCCGCTGCCGCGTTTTGCTCGCCACGCCTACGATTCCCCGCCTTACTTACCAACCGACGTCTCGCCTTCCCCCTGCGAGACCGGAGATGGCTATGCGATTTGCTCTCCGCCCTGCTGATCCTCAATGCTACTTGACGCTACTGTTCGCGTTACTCTTGTTGCGTCCCTGCTGGGCCTGGCAAGACAACAGCGCTAACAACAAAGCTCGCAAGCAGGCCGCCGACAAGCAGGCCGTCGACAAGCAGGGGCGGGCAGTCTACTCCGCGAAATGTGCGAAATGCCACGGACGCGATGGTCAAGGCGTAAAAGGTAAGACTGTGGAGCCCTTGGGCGGTGAGTCTGCGATTGAAGAGTTGGCTGCCTTGATTACCGAAACCATGCCCGAAGACGACCCCGAGACATGCATGGGCGAGGAGGCCAAGTCGGTTGCGCGTTTCTTATTCCACGCGTTCTATAGCAACGAGGCAAAGGAGCGAAATCGCCCCACGATAAAACTGGCTCGACTAACCGGACCGCAGCTGCGGCAAAGTCTTGCTGACTTGTATGGTCGTTTGGCTGGCCAGGTCGACGCGTCTTCCGAGCGAGGATTGTCGGGCGAGTATTTTGATGGGCAACGACCGAACCGGAACAAACGCAAGATCGATCGACTCGACTCGACGATCGATTTTGACTTTGCTGAGGATGGGCCTGGTGACGGAATCAACGCGAAGGATTTTTGCATTCAGTGGGTCGGCGGGTTGCATCCCGACAAGACCGGGAGGTACGAAATTCTGATCGAAAGCAGCTGTGCCTTCGTTTTGAATTTGGGATCGTATCAACGCGAATTCATCAACAACTACGTGCAGTCGGGTGATCGAGTCGAATTCAGGCGTTCGATTGTGTTGACCGCGGGCCGAGTTTATCCTCTGAGCATTCGCTTTCACCAGCGCAAGAGGAAGACGCAACAACCGCCTGCCCGAATCAAACTCTCTTGGACTCCGCCAGGCGGTTTGCCGCATGTCATCCCGGCTCGCAACCTGCGGCCAAACCGGTCGCCCGCTGCATTTTCGATTCAGGCCAAGTTACCGCCGGATGATCGAAGTTATGGCTATGCTCGCGGCATTGGGGCGAGTCGACAGTGGGATGAGTCGACAACGGCGGCGGCGATCGAGTTTGCTGAAGTGGCCGCGAAAGAATTGTGGCCCGCCTATGCTCGGCAACACCGCAATGACGCCAATGAGAATCGAGCAAGACTGCGCGCTTTCTTGAGTGTGCTCGTCGAAACCGCGTTTCGAAGTCCGCTGAATCAGTCGATACGCAAGTCGTATATCGACGAGCAAGTGGACGGCGCCGAGGATGACGAAGAGGCGATCAAGCGAGTGCTCTTGATGACTTTGAAGTCGCCGCGTTTTCTCTATCCGACGCTGGCCCTTAATCGTTCGGGATCGCAACAAGCAGCCAACCAACTTGCGCTGACTCTGTTCGACTCTCTGCCGAGTGACCCTTGGTTGTTGGCCATGGCTCGCGAGAATCGTTTGGAGACGGAGGCCGAGATCCGTAACGCGGCAAAGCGAATGATTGGCGATTATCGGGCGCGCAGCAAGACACGCGAACTAATGCGAAGTTGGCTTGACTTGGATCGATTCGGCGAGATCACGAAAGACCCAAAACGTTTCCCTGGATTTGACAGTCGACTGACTGCAGACTTGGAACGCTCGCTTGATATTTTTGTCGATTCGGTAGTCTGGAGTGAGTCGAGCGATTTTCGAGACTTGTTCCTTTCCAAGTCGGTGTTTACGAACGACCGCATCGGGAAATTCTACGGCGACTCGTGGGCGCCCCGAGACGGCAGCAAGCAGTTTGGCCCGGCAAAGTCGAAGGACATGAAACATTCGGGCTTGCTTACCCATCCGTATATTCTCAGCGGCCTGGCTTATCAGGACAGCACTTCGCCGATTCACCGAGGAGTCTTTCTAATCCGCCACATGCTCGGTCGCACTCTACGACCTCCGCAAGAAGCATTTGTCCCGCTCAACCCCGACTTGCACCCCCATCTGACAACTCGGCAGCGCGTTAGTTTGCAAACCAGCCCCAAAACTTGCCAAGCCTGCCATATCAAGATAAACGGATTGGGATTTACGCTGGAGCACTACGATGCTGTCGGCCGATTTCGGAATTCGGAAAACAACTCTGCGATTAACGCCAAAGGCGGGTACACTACACGTGCCAACAAGGCTGTTGATTTCGACGGGGTTTCCGAGCTTGCCGAGTTCCTCGCGAACAGCGATGACGCGCGACATGCTTTCGTGCACCGCGCGTTTCAGCATTTAGTCAAGCAACCGCCCGCTGCGTTTGGAAGCAAGACAATGGCTCGGTTGACCGAGTCGTTCAGGGAAAGCGGGTATAGCATCCGCGAACTGTTGATCGAGATTGCGGTGGTGAGCGCCGCGAGGCAAAACGAATCCACTAACTAGTGCTGCGTTACGCCTTAGTTTTAGGGTGGCGCACCCGATTCGCCGTGGCGGGCGTTGACCAAACGAATTGTCGATCCCAATTCCAAGCTGTAACACAGCACTAGTGCTAATAAGAGTTCAACATGAAACGCAATAGCCAGAAGTTCCGCCAACAGACGTCTCGCCGCGCTTTTCTCGGCCAACTGGGAGTCGGAGCGGCCGCCGCCAATTTGGCCGTTGGTTTGCCCAGCCTTTGCCGAGGCGCATCGGGTGAGAGCAAACGAAAGCAACGATTGGTTTTCGTATTCAGCCCCAATGGCGTGATACCTCAGCATTTTTGGCCGACGTCGAACGGCGAGGAATTCGAATTGCCGCGGATTCTAAAGCCGCTCGCCGAGTTCAAGAGCCAGCTGATGACGATGCATGGCGTCAACAACCGCATTCGAGGCGATGGCGACGGCCACATGCGTGGGATCGGATGCTTGTTGACAGGCATCGAGTTATTCCCCGGCGACATTCAGGGCGGTTCCGATACGCCGGCCGGTTGGTCCAAGGGTATTTCGGTCGATCAATTCTTGAAGAACCGACTTCAAGACGATCCCAAGACTCAAACCAGATTCGGCTCGCTAGAATTCGGCGTGATGGTTCCCGAGCGAGCCGACACGTGGACTCGCATGTCCTACGCCGGGCCAAACCAACCCGTCGCGCCAATCGACGATCCGTATCAGATGTTCAACAAGCTGTATGGGCAAGCCAAGAATCGGGAGCTTCTGGCCAGCGTGCTCGATGGACTTCAGGGCGATTTAAAGCGAATCGAAAAAGTTGTCAGCCGCGAGGACCAATTGGTTCTTCAAGATCATGCGACAATGATTCGCGATCTGGAAAAGGAGCTGCAGGCGGAACAGGCACAGGCGAAAAAGAACGCGGGCGTGAAGCATCGCGTCCCAAACATTCCGCCCAATGTTGATGACGTTAACAATAACATGCCGAAGCTCAGTCGCATGCAACTTGACATGCTCGTAAACAGCTTCGCGTCCGATTTTGCTCGCGTCGCGACGTATCAGATTACGAACAGCGTAGGTCAACCGCGAATGCGTTGGCTCGATATCGCCGAAGGGCACCATTCACTTTCGCATGAGCCCGATAGCAACGCTGCGGCGTACGAAAAACTGGTCAAAATCAACACATGGTACTGCGAGCAGGTGGCCTACCTCGCCAAGCGGCTGAGTGAAACACCCGATCCGGATGGAAGCGGCTCTCTGTTGGATAACACGACCATCGTGTGGACCAATGAATTGGGCAAAGGCAACAGTCACACTCGCAACAACATTCCCTTCGTCCTTGTCGGCGGCGGTGTGGGATTCAAGATGGGTCGGTCGCTCGATTTCGGCGGTGCCCCTCACAACCGATTGCTGATGAGTTTCTGCGAGGCGATGGGGCATCCGGTCGAGTCGTTTGGCAATCCCAAGTTCTGCGGACAAGGTGTTCTGCCTGGTCTGACCTAACGCCCAACGGTTCGGGATCACTCCATGTTTTCTTGACGACCTCGCGGCCGAGCGATCGGGCTCGTAGCGTGACCGTCAGCGCCTGCTCCGAATAAGCTCGCTCGACGATGACCGCAACCTCCACCTCGAGGAGCTACCAGTTCATCCAGTTGCGCATTGTTTCGACGAATTCCTCACTCGAATCGCCAGGTACGTACAAAGCGAAATCTAGCTCGTTACTTGTCGACAGGTATCTGCAGCACGGCTCGGTAGATGCGATCTTGCTGCTCGTATAGAACGTTCCAAGTGCCGCCCAAGAGAAACGGATTCGACAGCGTTTCCGCTTTTGTCGATGCTCGAAAATTGACCGCTGGTCCTCGCGTCCACCGCTTTAAGTCTTCAGAGAACCAGTAGCTTCGTCTGCTCAGATCCAATGGTTGAGATATCGCCACAAAACGACCATTGCTTTTCGCCACGGCAAGCGACGCGATTTCTTCGCTCGTCGAAATGGCCGCCGGCGATTGCAGACGCGCCCATTGAACCAGGTCGGTGCTTACGGCCACGCCGAGGCCTTGCTGCGAGTAACGGCGCTTCATGCCGCGAAACAGCAAATGAAATCGGCCGTCTACCTCAAAGATTGGCGCGGGGTGGGTCGACAACACGTGGTCCCATTCATCGGAACGACTCTTCAAAACTGGATTCTCGAGACTCTTTGTCCAGGTCCCGGAGAGTTTGCTCGCTGTCGCCAATCCTATTTGTTTTGTTTGGCTGTTGAGTCCGGAATAGAACAGGTAATATCGCCCATTTCGCTTAATCACGCCTGCCGGCAACTTGGCGACGATGTGATCCCATGCTCCCTCGTCGCCGGTTGAGAGAATGGGGTTATTCGTCTGCTTCCGCCATGTGACGCCGTCATCGGAAGTGGCGATACCGATGGCCTCACGACCACCACTTCTGAAGGGCTTGTCTTGTGCTTCGTAAAAGCAATAGAGCCGGTTATCTTCGACGTAGATGTACGGGTTGTCGACTGCCAGGTGATCCCATGCTCCCGTGGCGCCGCGGTCGATCACTGGCTTTCCCCATGGAGTCTCAATCCATACGCCGCGTGGATCGAGCGGCGGTCCGTCGGACGTCTCCGTTTCGGTCTTACGCCAAACGTCACGGCAATCGAGTGGATAGTCCGTCAACATACCGTCGATGCCCGCTGCCGAGGCGAGTCTCCACGATTCCGCTCTGCGACGCGACTTGCCAGCCCCTGCGTAGTTGAACAGTACCTTCTTGCCGCGTTTGTGCAGTCGCTCAACTTCACCGGGCACGGGAACGGCCGTCAGCAGGAAGCAATCGAGTAGCCCCTCGTGCAGTCGCGCATCGATTTCCTTCCTCGGCACATTCTGACCGATTTGAAATGCAGGATTAAGTTCCTTGAGTCGGCGACTCACATCGTCGTTTTGATCGAAAGCGAACGACTCGTCCAACAACTCGTACTTCGCCACCAGCGCGACCAATTGCGCCTCGCCATCGCGCGATACGTCTTTAATGTTGATCGCGATAATGGTTGGTCCGCGACGGCGGCGATTTACCATCGCCAGCGTTTCTTCCAGTGTCGGAACTCGCACGCCTTCAAAGGCCTCGTCGAACCAACTCCCCGCGTCCAGCCGTTTGAGTTGTTCAAGCGTTAAGTTACGGACTGACGTCGATGGGCCGTCGGTCGTCCTCATCACGTTGTCATCGTGAATGACAACAAGGTGCCCGTCTTTTGTCGTGCGAATGTCTAGTTCAAAACCGATACGCAACTCGACACAGGCGGCAAACGCAGGCAGCGTATTCTCCGGAGCATGCCGTAGCAGCCCGCGGTGCGCAATCGGGATTGGCTGGTCCGCAGGCAAGACACCCACGAACTGAAAGAAGATGGCAAACGAAAGGATCAGCCGTCGTGTCATGGATCTAAACCGATGCGTCACAGTTCTTGCAGCGGCCACTTTGAGAAGCCGGCACCTGGGGGTCGTTGGACGACGTCATAGAATCGCCGAATCGAGCTCATCGTAATACGAACTGTGGGCGGTCGCCATGCTCGACCTGTTTCGCCGAGCTCAGGCACCGCGGCTTAGTACAGCCGGTCTCTGTATGACTCTTCGATTTGCTCGCGAAGCGACCCAACTTCCAATCCTTCGATCTTAACCTGATCCACCAGTACTTTGGCGAAATCAAACTCCGGCGAAGAGGAATTTTCGGAGGACCACTCCCAAAGCTTCGAGCGGATCAGGGCTTTTGCGCACTGGAAGAAACACTCGTCCACTGCCACGCCGATCCCGATCAGCGGTTGCGTTCCATCCTTCGATAGATTGGCCAAGACGTCGTCGTCCCGGATGACGCAGGCGCGACCATTGACGCGCAAGGTCTCACGAAGCCCCGGTGTCATGAAGAGCAAACCGACTCGGCCAGTCTGAACGATATTTCGCAGGCTATCGACTCGACGATTGCCTTTCCGTTCTGGGATGACGAGTGTTGTTGAGTCGAGCACAGTGGCCACGTTCGGCAAATCACCACGAGGCGATACATCGCATCGTCCGTCGCTGCCAGTCGTGCCCAGTAGCATGAACGGGGCGGCCGCAATGAACTCGGTCATGTACGAATCGAGTTGCGACAACTGTTTCTTCAATCCAGACTCACTTGGGGAGCCGAGCAATTCTGTGAGCTCGTCTGGTGAAGTCACGACTCTCTGAAATTGTCTGATGCTCACGTCCTGCCATTCATGTCCGGGTTCAATGAACTGAGACGACTTTATGCTCCACCGCCGTTATTGAGTCGGCACAGAGGCCGATTCACGAAAGTGGGTGTTGGCCCAGGCTTCTAGAATCGTCTTTCCATACTTGCGACAGCTTGTCGGGTCGGTCGCCTTTCCCGGCGGCGCGAAAGGGATCTCCAACGTCGCCGCCATGATCGCGCCTTTCTTGAACCCGAAGTAATTGGAGTTCATTGGAGCCGGTGTCTTGGTTGGCCTCAGCCAAACATAAGGACCGACGGGTGCCGTCTTCGGGAGTCCTTTCTTGATCCACCTCGAGAGCTCGGAGACGTTTTCAAAGTTGTATTTGGGGTGCTCTTTCGGGCCAACGAAATACACGACTTGATGGTCGTTCATGACTAGCGTTGGACAGTGAAAATCGAGTGCGAAGCGAAAGTGCTTCTGTTTGTCCAAGCTCTTGATCGCTTGGATTTCCGGGTAGATGCTCTTTTCGCCATAGTCACGGTTGTGATCATGGGGTCTGCGATTCTTCCCTTGATCTCCCTCTTCAACCCCGTCCTTGTCGACAAACGGAACCGCGTAGAGATCGTATCTCTCTCGGAATGATTTTGCACTCGGACTCTCCGACATCGCCTCCTGCAAAAAACCTTCGAGAACGTAGCTCGCTATCGTCTCAGCTGCGTGATGCCGTCCAGTCACGAGCATCGCTTTCGTATCGGGGCCGCGCGATCCGATTTGAAGCAGTTCGACCTTGCGGCCGTTGCGGCTTGTCGCCAAAACTCGCGTCTTGAGGTGCGGATTCGAGCGATTCTTCTCGACGAATGTGTCGAGGTTGCTTTGCACATAGGGAATCGTTACCGCGAAACGAACTCGTTGCTTCGCCTTCGTGAAGTTGAAGACAAACGAATCGCCTTCAACTTGGCGAGTGCCCATCCACTTCCAGGTCTCGCCATGATCGAAACTGATCGCCGGGCCTTGATTCCCGATGGCGCCGTTCTTGAATCCCGCGACTTTCTCAGGAAACCGAAAGCGAACTTTGCCTGGTCTGGTCGATGTCGCCTCAAAGTACCAATAGAACCACGGTCTGCCCCCACGTAGATCGGGCTCCAGGTTCACCGTGTCGCCAGCATGAGACGCTACTCTCGCATTGCCGCCAGGGAAAGCCGTGCTGATGACGACTCTGTTCTCCGAGTCGGATGCGCCGACACGATTTGGAGCCGCCAATGCTATCGCGACAATCATGGCGGAGAACATCACCCGACGAATACGCATCTCCGACTGGGCCAGCGTCATCCGAGTCCTCGTTTCGCCTGCTCTTTTAACATCATTGCATCCCTAAACCGGCACCTACGCGCTGACCAAGACTCTCTTCTCGCGAGCCGATGGGGTTCATTGGATGCCCTAACGCGCAGCTTCGCAAGGTGCTCTAACGACTCCGTTGCGAGCGGCGTCGGCGCCACTGTGATTTGCCGATGCCATGCGTCTTGCCATCACCATCTTTCGGCGTAGCTCCGAGGATGATGTCAAAATTCACTTCCAACTCGCCGATGTTCGATCCCTTGAGCGGTTTGAAGTCGCACAGAACCGTGTCGCGAACTTTACTGTCGATGCGCTGAAGAATCCCGTCACGTACGTTTTCCGAGTGTCCCTTGATGTAGAACTGAGTTGTGAGGATTCGCGTGCCGCCCTTGCTGACGCCAACGTGAATGTGAGGCGTGCGGCCGGGATACGGAACGGGCTTAATCGTGCGGAAATAATAGTTCCCCTTCGAGTCCGTCAGAAACCGTCCGTAGCCTTGAAAGTTCTTGTCTTGTTTCGCGCGGTTCGTCGTGTCGTCTGTGTGAATGTAAACGGCGCTGTTATCGACTTGCCAGATTTCTACGAACGCGTTGCGGACCGGATTTCCTTTGAGGTCCATAACTCGACCCGACAGGTGGGTGATTTCGCCGACGCCGGGCGTGATCCTATCGTTGATTACGAGCAAATCGTTGTCGGTATCCAGCGGCATTTTGTTTGGATAGAACGGCCCTTCGGTTTGGGCTGGAGTCTGAATCATTTCGGCGAAGACGCCTGGCGTCGTAAAAGCGGCTGTCCCCAGAGCGATGCCGCCTTGAAGAATCTCTCGCCGTCCAAACAACCGTTGTGCCTTGTTCATCGCGTCTCCAATCGAAATTGTATGAATGAAACATTCTGCTTGAGTGTCTGACGTCCTCAAGCCGAGTTGCTATGGCTTCGGCACTCGCGAACTATCTCCCTTAACGTCTTTCGTGTGGATTAGTTTCGCCTATATTCGCCAAGCCGTTTGGTAAATCATAACCGCGGCTCGCGTCTTGCTTGATCTTGTCAGCGAGTATGCGCAAAGATTCTTGAGAGTTCCGATATTCACTAAATGGGCCCAGAGATCCAGTTTCTTGCCGACCTTTTTTCGGGCCTAAGGTTTTTTGTTCACTTTGTCTTATCGTGTTGATCCAGTCAAAATCTTTGGGTCCCTCGTCTTCTGGAGTGGCTGAACATGATCGACACATCCCGGGATGGCGCCGCCTGAAAACCCGTTGGGGCCAATGAGAAACAGCCCGCCGCACTTGAGTGCAACGAGCTGTGTTGATTGCGAATTGGCGCGGCGGGATTTGAACCCGCAGTCTGCGCCTTATAAGGACGCCGCTCTCACCGGGTTGAGCTACGCGCCAGTGGTTTGAGAGTGAGGTCGGTAGGATTTGAACCCACACCTCGCGGGGTAAAAGCCCGCTGTGCTGCCGTTACACCACGACCCCAAAGATGGTCTTGGCGTATACGTTTCAATCGTTGTCTCGATCGATGCATGAGATGGTCCTTTGTTCTGGTTGAACATACAGACTCGCGCGAGCATCATAAGGTTCGCGCAGCAAGACGCCGGACGGCAGAGCCAGGACGGGACCTAGTCAGGGCCGCCAGGCAAACGCTTCGGGCTCAGTTCAATCGATTGACCGTTGATTCAGACTTTGAGCCGACTGGCGGACGGTGAGCTTATCATCGTCAACTCGGTTGCCAACTTGCTCGGCCCGTTGTCAGGCACCGGATTTAAGCAACAACAACAGCAACTGCTCATCCATGGCGGCGTCCTCCTCTGCGGTCAATACATTAGCCGCCATCCGAAACAGAATGTTGTTCTCTTTGAATATGTGTTGACGCAGCAAGGGGATAAAAGCCTTTGCGGCATCGGAGAACTCCGCGGCATCGAGCGATTCCCCATCCGCGGCTTCTCGCATACGTCGCACAGACTCGCGTCCCACATCATGCCCGTGCAGCATCACTCCGATCGGACCGCCCTCTCCCGGGATCCCGCGTTCCTTGAGAAGTGGAAAAAACAGATCCTCTTCTTTCGCGTGATGACACTTGTCAGCAAACTGCGAGAAAACTCGGGCACCCACGAAGGAAATTCGGTCGGGACGGCCTGACCAGCGTCGATTCGAACCGTCGCGATTTCCAGGACTTTGAGTGCTCGCTCGATTACGTCGTGCTCCGCAACCAAACGCTCAACAGATTTCACGAATTTCGCTCCCTTGTGAACAGTTAAAAACCGTGCAAGCGAGATGCATCGTCCTTGTTCCAGCGTGAAATCGCGTGCCGTTTCGCTGGATTTTCAGATGGCTTGCGCCGCAAAATTGCGTGCCGCCATCGACAGGTTGTATGGGCCGAGCCGGCTATTCGCTTGCGGGCAGCGTGACGCCTTTCGGCAGGAATTGGATCTCACGGTCGTTGTCGACCTTAGCGCCGGGCGTGCAACGTCCGTTCGCGATTTGATCGTTGAGCAAGCTGAGCAATGCGGCAACTTTTTCCGGGTGTTTCGCCACGAGATTGGTCCGTTCAGCCGGGTCGTCATCCAAGTTGAAAAGCTGAGTCGCGGGCAGGCCTTGCTTCAGGGCGGCGGCGTCTCTTGGCGCGCTCCAGCCACCGCTGCCGGCGGCGAGGCATAGCTTCCAGGAGCCGCGCCGGATTGCAAACTTGCCTTGGATCGAATGGCTGATCAAGGTCTCGCGGCCACTCGTTTCGGCACCTTTGAACACGGGCAGCAGACTAAATCCGTCCTCGCCGCCGAGCGACTTGCGCGGCTGCTCGGTCAGCTCTTCCAGCGTCGAATAGATATCGGTCAAGCAAGCCAAAGCGTGGGTCTTGCGACCACCCTTAATGTGTCCAGGCCAACGAGCGATAAAGGCGACTCGGTGTCCGCCTTCGTAAATGTCCGCTTTGTGTCCGCGAAAACCGCCGCTCGGGTCGTGCCCTTTTTCCTTAAGCAACGGGAAGTTGGCTTCGGGAGAGCAACCGTTGTCGCTGGTGAAAATAACCAATGTGTTGTCGTCTAGTTCCGTCTCTGAGAGCGTGTCAAGAATCTGACCCATGTGATGATCGACTTGCATGACGAAGTCAGCATAGGGGTTGAGCTTGCTGGCGCCTTTGAATGGCGGAACCGGTACGATGGGCGTGTGCGGAGCGGGTAATGCCAAATACAGAAAGAACGGTTTGCCGCTCTTCGCATCCGCGGCTCGACTCTTGATGTGGTCGATCGACTTGTCGAACAGATGGGGAAGCACTTTCTCGATGTGGAAGTCGGAACCGATCGGTCCTTTGCGATACCAACCGTATCGGTCTTGCTGCTTCGTCACACCCTCTTCTCGATCAGGCTGAGCAGTAACGCGGCCGGTATCGACCCACACGTAGGGCGGCATATCGAGCGATCCGCAGTGGGCGTAATAGCGATCGAAACCGTTGATGTTTGGGCCGTTCTTGACCGGCTTAGTGAAGTCAATCTTGTTCTTCTTCTTGTGCCAATCCCAACCCAGGTGCCATTTCCCGATCATCGCGGTGTGGTATCCGGCGCCTCGCATAAGGTGTCCCAGAGTGGGTCGTTTGGCGGGAATGAGATGATCGCTGCGGCCGCTCAGAACTCCTCGAGCGAGTCGACTTCGCCAATTGTAGCGCCCCGTGAGAAGACCGTATCGAGTTGGCGTGCACACGGAACTCGGTGTGTGGGCGTCGAGAAAAGTGAGTCCTTCGTTCGCCATCTGCTGCAGGCGTCGCGTCTTGATCTTGCAATCCAGATTCGTCGGCGAAACGTCGCCAATCCCCAAATCGTCAGCCATAACCACAATCACGTTGGGACGATCCGCGGCCAATGCTGCAAGTGGAGACGAGCAAAGCGCAACGAGAAAAAAAGCAGAGAGAATCGGCATGCGATACCGAGGCAAATTACAGGCGGTCATCATTATCTCCAGCGTGTCATCTCTTGTTGCGGAACAATCGCAGCTCGTCACGTGCGTGATCACTCACATCATAACTCAACTCGAATCACATTTCTTCCCGTCGATTCGCGTCGTGCGCCACCTGAAACTCTTAAGTCCGAATGCCTCGAGCGGATGATCTTCTTTTGCGAGCGGTCGCTGCGAAATGCTGTGCAAGAATACTTGGCGCATTATCATGGCGAACGCAACCATCAGGGACTAGGAAACCAGCTCATCCAGATTGATGAGAACGTTGGTCGCGACGACGGTGAGCTTAAGTGCCGCGAGCGTCTCGGTGAACTACTCCGCTACTATCACCGCCAAGCGGCTTAGTTAGTTCGCCGTGAATCAGTCGACTCGTCTGCGGTCGGTATACGCGCCGACCGCGGAAATCATGGCATTGCATACACAGAAATTCGCGCGACCCGAAATCTCAGCTCAAATCAGCGTTGTTCGGAGCCGTCAAAAACCAAGTTTCCAAATCGCGAAGAGTCGTTTCAGTTTCTTGACCCTACGGGTGCGCCGCGGTTGGCGGAGTGCGTGGAGCCAAGCAGCCTGACCAAGGGGAATT
>CAZMNY010000016.1:0-157223 GCA_964567745.1 uncultured Pirellulaceae bacterium
CCCCCCCCCCCCCCCCCCCCCCCCCCCCCCCCCCCCCCCCCCCCCCCCCCACGTGAAGATCGCCCATGTCATAACTCGCATGATTGTCGGCGGCGCCCAGGAAAACACGTTGCTCAATTGCCTTGACTTGGCGGAGCGTCATGACGACGACGTCCTATTGATCACCGGTCCCGCGCTGGGGCCCGAGGGCGACCTGCTAACCCGAGCCGATCGCATTCCGTTTGAAGTTGAATTCATTGATGCAATTCGTCGGCCGATCCATCCACTGAGAGACTTGGCCGCCTATCGCGAGGTCAAACGAACTTTGAAACGCTTTCAGCCTGATGTCGTTCACACCCACAGCGCGAAGGGCGGGGTGCTCGGTCGGCTCGCTGCTTCGGCGACAGGCGTCCCTGCGATAGTCCACACCGTGCACGGCGCTCCGTTCTACCCCTACCAATCGTTGCCCGTGCGCACGCTGTACCGATGGATCGAAACCTACGCCGCGTCTCGTTGCCATCGCATGATTTGCGTGGCCGACGCAATGACGGACCTGATGGTTGCCGGACGAGTCGCCAAACGGGAGAAGTTCACAACGATCTACAGCGGCATGGACGTAGCGCCATTTATTGAATGCGATCAATTTCGCGAGGAAACTCGCGCGCGCCTCGGATTCAACTCAGAACACATTGTCGTCGGTAAGATCTCGCGACTCTTCGAATTGAAGGGGCATGAGTTCGTCATCGCAGCCGCTCGAACCATTGTCGACTCGAACCCAAACGTGAGGTTCCTTTTTGTCGGCGATGGGATTTTGAGAGGGCGTCTTGAGGAGCAGATCCGCGAAGCCAACCTGGAGCCTCATTTTGTCTTTGCGGGGCTGGTCGACCCGAGCGAGATTCCCGAGATGATCAGCGCGATGGATATGTTGGTTCACATGAGTCTTCGCGAGGGCCTGGCTCGCGCATTGCCTCAAGCGCTGCTCGCCGGCAAACCGGCTATCAGTTTCGATATCGACGGCGCGCGCGAAGTCGTGATCGACGGATCGACCGGCCGCTTGCTCGCTCCACGCGACACTTCAGGCTTGGCCGACGCAGTTATTGGGCTCGCTGACGATCCAGCTCTTCGACAATCGATGGGCGAAGAGGGAAGGAGCCGGTTTGCGGAGCAATTCAGCCGTGAACACATGACTGAATCGATTCGCGAAGTCTACGAAGACATTTTGAATCCAGAGACATTAACCAACGGCGGGGCGGACGACTGACGCCTCGAGACGGCCCAATCGTCGCTCAGCGGCTGACCGCCCCCCGGATGCTCGCTGCGAGGTCAGCGAGTGGTTCCTCGTCGATTGGGCTTGGTTTACACTACAGAGACGTTATCCTGTCGCCCAAAGTCTCTCCATTACCAATCCTTCGAGGCCAACCTCGTGACCAAAGTACGTGATTTTATCGGGCCGTATCGTTTGGCTCGGATGATCCGCACCGGCAACACCTGTTCTGTCTGGGAAGCCATCAAGGACGATAACGAACGTTATTGTTTGAAGGTCTTGAGGCAGGATCTGCGGAAGGACAAACATGAGGTCGGGCAACTGAAGCATGAATTCAATGTCGCCCACGGCTTGAAGCACCCGAACGTGATTCGTATTTACGAATTCAAGCTGGATGGCAAGACTCCTTACTTGGCAATGGAGTTGTACGCCGAGCAGAACATGAAGATTGTTCTTCGAGCCGGCCACGAACGACTCTCCTTTTACGTTTCGAAAATCGTACAGCAGGGCGCCGAGGCTCTTTATCACATGCACGAGGCGGGGTGGGTGCATTGCGACGTCAAGCCTGACAACCTGCTGCTTAGCGCTGACGGCGATCTAAAGCTGATCGACTTTTCCATCGCGCAGCGCATCAAGAAAGGGCTGGCCAAAATTTTCGGCGGCAGCGGAAAACCAAAGGGCACTCGAAGCTATATGTCGCCCGAGCAAATTCGAGGCAAAGCGCTTGACGCTCGCTCCGATCTCTATAGCTACGGATGCGTGTTATTCGAATTGCTCGTCGGCAAACCGCCTTACACGGGCAACACTGGTGACGAGCTACTTCAAAAGCACCTTCGCAGCGCAATCCCTTCCGTGCTCGTCGGCAATGAAAATATCACCAACGAATGCAATGCGCTCATCAAGCGAATGTTGGCGAAGAGTCCGGATGATCGACCGGCGTCGATGTGGGAGTTCCTGAAAGAGTTCCGAGCGATCAAAGTCTTTAAGAAGGCTCCGCGATTGCCGTCGGAAAAACTGATGGTCGACACCGAACAATACGACAACCCGGATGGGTTGTTCAAAAAGGGCTCGGGCGAAGAAGAAGAGGGTGGTTAACGAATTGCTGCCGATCCTTTTCCCCGTCGATACGAACCCGTCGATACGACCCCGTCGATACGACCCCGTCGACACGAACCCGTCGACACGAATTATTGACTCGTCGAACGAGCGCACCGCGATTGCGACGATGCCATAGAGGAGACAAGACAGAATGGTGACAAGAGAACCGACGCCCGGACTCGAATTCGAACAGCCGCTGTTCGACCTGGAAGGCCGCATCGAGCAGCTGAGTGACGAAGATTCGTCGGCCCACAAGGAAGAGATTCGCCGATTGCGCCGAGAACTCGCCGACACCACCGAGTCGATCTACTCGCAGCTCTCTCCATGGGAAACTGTCCAAGTCGCTCGGCACAAGGATCGGCCGCACACGACGAATTATTTGCAGATGGTTTTCGATGAGTTCGTCGAGCTGCATGGTGATCGCCATTTCGGCGACGACCGAGCGATGTTGTCGGGATTCGCAAAAATAGATCGGTTCAAAGTGATGGTCATTGGCCACGAGAAGGGCCGGTCGTATAAGGAACGCAGCGCTTGTTGTTTTGGTTCCGCCCATCCGGAGGGTTATCGCAAAGCGATGGCCAAAATGAGGCTCGCGGCGAAATACGGGTTGCCGGTGATCTGCTTCATTGACACGCCGGGCGCTTATCCCGGCATTGGGGCCGAGGAGCGTGGCCAAGCCTGGGTCATCGCCGAAAACATGCACGAAATGTCTCAGCTCGAGACGCCGATCATCTGTGTTGTCATCGGCGAAGGAGGCAGCGGCGGCGCTTTGGGCATCGGGGTCGGCGACCGGATCGGGATCCTACAGCATTCGTACTATTCCGTGATTAGCCCCGAAGGCTGCGCGGGCATCCTCTGGAAGAGCGCCGAATTTGCCGAGAACGCGGCGACCGCACTCAGATTCACGTCCGACAATCTGCTCAGGCTCGGAGTCGTCGACGACGTGATCGACGAACCTCTGGGCGGAGCTCATCGCGATCCGCATCAAATGGCGAGCCGTCTGAAGCAATATCTGACGCGCCATATCGCCGAACTAATCGAGACGCCCAAGGACGAATTGCTCGCCTCTCGCTATGAGAAGTTTCGACGCATGGGCGTATTCCTCGAAGACAGCGACGGCTAAAGTCGCTTGCTCGTTCGGGCATCAAGGTCAGCTCGACGGAAACAGCTAGGCTGTGTCCCAGCACCGAAACGCAGGCCTAGAAGCAACGTCCGATAATGTTTCTTATGTTCGGTTATAGCCCCGTGTCCCCGCGGGAATACGGTTTTTTGTTTTCGCGCAAGCACGCCCTGGCTCGATAAGAAATCGTAACAAACGCGATGCGTTAGCGAACTCCCCGTTACCAGACGCGTCAGCGATGGTTCCACGTTGCTTGGGGTTCGTTAGCGAGCCAATCAATGCCGAGCTCGTAGGCATCATTGCCGAGCTCGCTCGCGAAGAAAACGACCGAGGCTCTCGAAGAAGACGTCGTCGATCGAATCATCCTGGGCGCCGTTTGGATGGCTCTCGGCTGTATGATCGTGTGAGTCGTGTGGCGCGACCGGCCCCGGAACGTTGAGCGGCAGCCCCCCTATCCCATCTGTCGATTGGGTCTCTTCGAGGGGTCGAGCTAGTTTGTTGCCAAAGTCTTCCAAATACGGGCCGACCAATTCATCCACCTCCTTGGGCATGACGGCGTCCGCATTGTGAATCACCACCGCGATAGCGTAGCCCGAGTTGGAATGAATGATTTGTTCCCGTTGAGCGGGTCCGAGCAGCATGAGGGCGAAGAATGTTGTCAGGATGCAGAGCAGCGCCCCCTTGGCTAGCCCCAACAAGGCGCCGGTTTGTCGGTCCCATTCTTTGAGCTTAAAACGGTCGATGACGCCGCGAATCATGTTGAAACCGATCCAAACGGCAGCCGACGTGCCGACATACAGCAACAGCATCGCCAGAAACATGTTCCAGGGCTCGGCGGCGTCGATCATCGCGGCGACCGGCACACGAAACGTCAGGGCGACAAGGTAGCTCAAAACAATCGAACCGACCGAAGCGACTTGCCAGGCAAGCCCTTTCCAGGCCCCAAGCAGAGCTGCCGCCGCCAAGATGACGACCATTAAGACATCGTAGATTTCCATCTGGGGCTCGCCGTGCCTAAATCTTCCTTGATTCACGTCGGCTCAGTCACCAACGCACCACTCCGTCACGTCTGCTGCGAGGCAGCCAATAATTGTCGTTTACCCCGTGTGCCGCAGGCAAGGCGCGCCGCGCAATCGACGCGGGAGTATAACGACACGTCGCCGAGACTTGAACACCGATCAGAGCAGGGGGGGCGGAAACTTAGCCGCGCAATCGCCAAGTCCTCTCGCCAAACCGCCAACCCTCCCCATCTTGGCTCAGTACAACTCGTCTCGCCAACCGCCTGCTCATCACTACGGCAAGATAGGTAACCCTGCGATAGCCGCTCACGCGCCAGACCGCCGCGCCGCCCTGCTCCGATCGCCCTTTGGCTGCAACGGGGATCTCGATATACTCCGCCGCTCGATTCAGCAGACCTCATGACGCGCCGCGAAAAAAGGGAAGATCGCATGGCTGGTTTCAAAACGCACATCTCCACCAGTACTGCCTTGGGTGTTGTGTACGGCGCGGGCGGCGTAGCGCTTGGCATCCCTTGGGAGACATCACTGGTAGCTGGAGGTCTGTGCGCCGTGTCGGGTATGCTTCCCGACTTGGATAGTGACTCCGGGATTCCTCTTCGCGAGACGAGCACGTTTTTAGCCGCGATGGTTCCCGTCATGTTGATCCACCGCTTCGAGCAACTTGGGCTGACCAACGAGCAAATGATTCTCGCTGCCGGCGCCGTCTATGTCTTGATCCGTTTCGTACTCGTCGAAGTGTTTAAACGTTACACCGTGCATCGCGGCATGTGGCACAGCTACCCTGCCGCCGCCATCGCTGGCTTGGGCGCGTTCTTGATCTGCTCGAACGACGAAGTGGGTCTGCGAATGTTCAAAGCCGGCGGCGTCGTGCTCGGCTTCATGTCCCATCTTGTGCTGGACGAAATCTGGAGCATCGAACGTGGCCGCCTCGGCTGGCGAATGAAGAAATCCGCCGGCACGGCATTGAAGTTCTACAGCAAAAGCACTTGGAGCAACGTCTCAACTTACGGCAAGTTGCTTGTTCTCGTGCTGCTCGTCTTCGGCGACGACTTCTTGATGACTCGAATGCAAAGCCTGACAAACCAGGTTCATCCTCGCGTCGTCGAAACGATCGATCAAGGTCAAGGCGAAGACGGGACGATCAAACGGTAGAAAAAACGTTCGTGGTAGCTACGTTCGCAACCACATCCCTCACGTCGCCGAAGCCATCATCAGCGGCAAGACGAAGACGGGACGCTCAAGCGGTAGGAAGAATGAACGGGACAGGACTGGCAGAATGAATTCCTGATCGTTCACATCGGCTCGTCCATCATCCCGTCAAACCTGTCAAAAACTCCTTCACTCAAAACTGTTTGGCGCTATCGAGCAAGATGGTTACGGGGCCGTCGTTGACGAGCGAGACGTTCATGTGAGTTTGAAAGCGTCCGGTTTCGACTGGCACGCCCTGCTTTGAAAGTTCGTCGACAAAGAAGCTGTAGAGCGACTCGGCCAGTTCCGGCTCGGCTGCATGAACGAAACTGGGCCGCCGGCCTTTGCGGCAGTCGCCGAACAGCGTGAACTGGCTGATCGCAAGCACTCCGCCCTTCACTTCCATCACCGAACGATTCATCTTGCCTTCGTCGTCTTCAAAGATGCGCAGCGACGCTGCTTTTCCGGCAAGCCAACTCGCATCCGCTTGAGTGTCGTTCGCCCCCACGCCGAGCAACACGACGAGTCCGGTCTCGATCGCTCCGACAATCTCGCCTTCGACCTCGACGTGGGCCGAGCTAACTCGTTGAACACAGGCGCGCATTGAGTTGGCTCCTTACGTGGGCATTTCTATCGCGGCGTCCGATGCGGCTTACTGGTTCGCGGCGTCGGCATTCGGTGTTGTGTCGTCACCCACCGATTCTTCATCCGAGTCGGGGTCGAGGCCCTTCTCTTCTCGAATACGACGAACATCCTCGAGGATCTTGCCGGTCACCTCGTAGTGCGACGAAATCGCAAAGTACTGAAAGGCGAAAGCGACGCCGACGAAAAGCGTGCCGACGATGGAGATAATCTGATGAGGCGCGACCCAAAATCTCGGATTCCCTTCGACGTTGGCAAGCGGGTCGCAAGCGGGGCCCGTCGCGGCAAGGACAATCAACACCGTGACGCCGGCCAGCGACCAAAGGTTGTTTCGCCACTTGATTCTCTTGCTCTGGTCGTGGTAATCGGGATCCAACTTGTACGTCTCAATCACCTCCAAACACCAACGCCCTGTGCCAACGAAGTAGGTGATCGACAAGCAGCTGACGAGCAACCCCATCATCAACGCGGCGGTGCCCATCAACATGTGCCAACTCGACTTGCCCTGGCTGACTTCAAAATCACTCAGAGCCGCATCGTGTTGAGCTTGAATGTCGGCCGAGTCGTCGCCGCTGGCTTGCGCTTGTCGCAACGCCTTCTTAGCGCTGCGAATATCGTCGGTGACGCTTTGGTAGTCGCCGATCAGAAAGCCGTCGACACAAAGGTAGAGGAGCACGACGAGGGTAAACGCCGAGAGACCCAGGAAAATCCTCGTCAACTCATCATCCTCCAACGATTCATTCGCGCTGTCAAAAAGCACTGTTAAGAAGCGCGGTTCAAGCGATCGCAGTGTCTAAAACAACAGAGTCTGTCTATCCATGGTTTGTAGGTTGCGAGGCGTGAATGGGCAACACCCCCCCTGCCCCGAGAATCAACGAGCGATAGAATTTTGGTATGGATGACGTCTTCTTGGCAATGACGATGGGCGACCCTGCCGGGATCGGTCCGGAAACGATCGCGAGCGCTTGGGCTGCGCCGCGCCTGCACAAGGGACGACGCCTGGTTGTGCTCGGTCGTCCGGAAACGATGAGCGCCGCAGTCGAACTTGTCGGCGGGGGCATCGACGTCGTCGAGATTGCGAGCTGTCACGAAGCAGAATCGTCGCCGGCTCGGATGCCATGCTGGGCCGTTGGATCGAGCGAAGCCGCTCTAGTCCAGCCCGCCACAATTGATCCCCGCGGAGGTCAAGCGGCTTATGACGCGCTAGCGAAAGCGGCCGAGCTGGCGATGAGTGGAAAGATCGATGGCATCGTCACCGCGCCGCTTCACAAGACCGCGCTGGCTCGCGCCGGGTTCGACTACCCCGGCCACACCGAGTTGCTGGCTGATATGTGTGGCGTCAAAGAAGTCGCGATGATGCTCTACCTTCCGCCCGAGGGCAAGATTCGAGGCGCCGGATTGGGCGTGGTGCATGTGACGCTGCACACCGCTCTACGAGATGTTTTCGATCAACTATCGACCGAGAAGATCCTTGCCTGCTCGAAACTGGCCCGGCGCGTGATGAATCAGCTCGGCGCAACGCAGCCGCGAATCGCCGTCGCCGCGCTCAACCCGCACGGGGGAGAGAATGGGCTGTTCGGTCGCGAAGAAGAACAACTGATCGCACCCGCTGTCGAGGCATTTCGCGGCGAGGGCGCGATCGTCGAAGGCCCCCTGCCCTGCGATACGCTTATGGTTCGCGCTGCGGCTGGCGAGTTCGACGGAGTTGTGGCGATGTATCACGACCAGGGGCACATCGCTCTGAAGTTGCTCGGCATGCATACCGCCGTCAATATTACGCTCGGTCTGCCCATCGTTCGCACAAGCGTTGCGCACGGAACGGCGTTCGATCTCGCTTGGCAAGGCGATGCCGAATTCTCAGGTGTGCTCGCAGCGACCGATGTGGCCGCAAGACTTGCGGCAGCGCGAAAAAACGGGTGCTTGAGCTCTGAATTGGATGCAGCCACGTAAGCTGTTCGCTGCCGATCGCGGACAGTTTGTCAATTGAGAAAAAGCAGACGCGTGCGAATCAAGCCGAGCGTTACTTGGCGAATCGCTCGACAAAATCGGACGTGATGTCGCGTTCATTCTCCTCGCCCGCTGGAAACTCGAACGCCGACGGATCGAACTGCGGGCTGCGAATTACGTTCGAGAACTCCATGCTGACCAGTGGAGTTGTTTTCGAGACGGGCTCGAAGAGATTGTCTTGCGCCCGCCGGTACTCAATTCGAAATGGAAATAGAGGCCAGGCGTCAGAGCGGCTGAGGATAACGGCCACATGTGTTGGAATGTGGCTGGGTACTCGCCCGACGCCATTCGACTTGTTCAACTGGCCCGGCGCGAGCCGCTCGAGGTAAGCCGGCTTGATCCGACCCTCGATAAGCCAAGCCTGTTCGGCACCGATCGCGGTCGTTCTCGGCGCTTCAAGGTCAAAACCCGCTGCGATTCCCGACAACGTGCCCGGTAGGCCTTCAATGCCACAGACGTTCATCCCATCGAACGAGTTCGCTCGAGTCGCCTCACCTACCCCGCCGGAGCCCGACGCGGTACGCGCCCCTTCCGCTTGTCGCACTTCTCGAAGATCGAGCCGGCTCCGGTTTCGCTGGCCGGGGTAATCGCGAACAAGCCATAAGAAACGGCCATTCGTTGATTGAATCACGCTGCTCGACTCGTCACCTACTCGTAACGTGATGTCGAGTCTGTACTTGCGCCGGCCGCGATGATTGGCTTGCCGATACACACCGGTACCGACCATCGACCGGTCGAGCAGTTCAATATGGTGTTTAAACTCGGCTTGAAACGAGCTTTCAATCGATAGAGACGCTGATGATTCGCGCAGCAGCTCGGTGCCGGTCTTGGCCTCCTGCTGAGCGCTAAGCGGCGATGCTAGCACCATCGCGATAGCGGTCACGAGAATGGAGGTGCGGCTGGGTAAAATGGTCTTCATTGTCGGGTTGTGCGGATTTTGCCAAAGAATTCTGTTGTATCGCGCCGAACATATCCCCAGAGGACTACCTTTCAACTCCTTCCTTTGCGCCGCCATGCAGGTGGCTCTATCGAGGAGCGGCGGCATTTTAGAGCTGTCACGAAAGGGGGTCCATGCCAATCGCCCCCGCGTTTCGAGGCTGATTGGACTGCTCCAGAAGAGATCCAAGCATGAGTCGTCGACGGCGTGTGGCCGGCCGAGGGCAAGGATACCGCGAGGGGAAAACAATGCGAGTTACATGGATACTCTGCGTTTTGTTCGCTGCGATGGCGACCCTGCCTTCGATCAGCAACGCGCAACACAATTTGCCGCCGGCTGAAATGTTACGGGCACCCGGCCCAGGCGTGGGCGGACCCGGACCTGGCGTTTTGGCGCCAGCGACTTACAACATGCCTGGCGCGATGCCAGCGCCACAGGCATCGGCTCAATTGCTCTTCGCGAAGCCCGAGGGGATGCAAGTCCGCTGGGATGTGGGCGCTGTGGGCATGTTCGACTCGACACCGCTCGTAATTCCGGCGCGGAACAACTTCACTCAAGGCGGTATCTATCGCCTGAAGTTGACGAACATTCCGAACCGAGAGGGCGTTGAGCTCTATCCGACCGTGGAAGTTGCACCGTCGACTCCACGAACCGGCGCCTACTTGGCCCACAATGCGATTCCGATCCAATTCACCGAAGACGATCTGAATCAGGTGATGGCCGGCAACTTTGTCCGCAAAGTGATTTACCTGCCCGATCCAGAATTTCAAGGTTTGGCTTTGGGCACGCCCGAGACGCTTGTCAGTACTCGATTGGATGTCGGACAAGACCCGATTCGCGAAGCGGATCGTCGCGGCTCGATCATGGCTGTGATTCGTTTGGGTAACAAAGATGTCGAACTGCCTGGTGCCGCCATGGGCCAAGTTCAGCCTGCCACGTTCACACCGAACGGCGGATTCGGCGCAGCTCACCCGCTGTCGCTCGGTCAATCCGGCTTGATGCCTCGATACGTTGCCGGCGTTACCGCGCCGCAGTACGGCATGCCGATGTCGCCGACGCCAATCGGTCTCCCCGGTCCTCCGCACATTCCTCTGGGAGGCCCGGCCGGATTGGGTAGCCACTCGATCATTAATCACACGCCGCATTCCTTCCCGAAGCCGACCTCTAACTTCAAGATTCACGTGAAGCAGAATCCTGGCTTCAGCTATCCGGTTCCTCCGAACCGCATGCGTATTCGCGAGCAGATGATTCATCCGCCGCAATACTACCGTCAACCTAGCCAGGTTCGACAGCAACGGGCGCCGTAGGCGAACTCTCGCCACCGCAGCCCTCGAAGAAGCGTCAACAACTGGCGCGGCCGACGCCCCATTTGAGGTTCGGCCGCGCTTTGTTTATTTGAGGATTCACTGATGTCTAATCAGCCGCAACGGTCACGTGCGTGGAGTCGTCGAGCTTGGTTGGCTGCCGCGCTTGGCGCCGCTTCACAAGTCGCCGTTTCCGCAATCGCTCAACCGCCTGTGCATTATTTTCACGATTCGCGGCTGCCTCTTGGTGCCGTGGCTCAGGGCCAACTCGCTCGGCACGCCCGGATGCGAGGGTATGTGCAGCCGGTCGAGTTTCACGCGCCGCGCGGCGTGATGGTCTCAGTGGCGGAAGGCGGATCATTCGGACCGCCGGAGCCCGCGCCCGTCAAGGTCGGCTTGCAGATTGGACATGTCTATCGCTTCAAAGTCATGGGGATTCCGCTTCATGAAGGCGAAGAGGTCTTTCCGTCTGTCGAACTAATCAATCGACTCCATCCGCCCGAGGGCCAGCGAGTCCGATTTCCGATTCCGATTGAATTGTCTCGCGACGAACTCGAAATGGCGTTGGCCGGTAACTTTGTAACGCGAGTCATCTATTTAGAGGATCCGTCCAACGCATTTCCGATGGTCGACCAGCCTGGGCAGCAACGCAATTTTGAAGTGTCGCCTGGGCAGGATCCGCTGCAAGCTGCGGACAAATTGGGGCGGCCGATGGCGATCTTGCGGATCGGTTCGCGAGTGCCGCTGATGAATCAAGAAGCAGGCGTCCACTTTGGCGCTCCGCCGGTTGAGCGTTACCCCAACGTTACCGAAGCCAAGATCCCCGTCGTCGGCGAAGTCGATCAAAAGCGCAAGGGACTCGAGCCGGGGCCGGGAAGACACTACAGCCGACAACCGATTGGCCCTGTGGGCGTGCCGCTCTACGGTCGGCAACCGCAATACATCGCACAACCTCCAGCGACGAGAGCACAACGATGAGACGGTACAACCGAGATGACCGACAACGACCTTGGCTGCAGACCGTGCGAACCGCTGCACTCGCGCTCGGCTGCCTGACAACCTCGGCCTGCGCGACCGTCAATTCCCTTGCGCCCCCACTGCCTCATCTCAGCGCCAGTCCGACTGGTGCTGCGTCAACGAACGCGAGCCGGCCTGCCGCCTTTCAACCCACCGCTGTTCAGCCTTCAAATCGGTTTGGCGGACCCAACACCGGCGCGCCGCAAATTGGCCAGGGGCAACAGCCCATTCAAGCGGGAAATGCCGCTTTTCCGCACCGCCCTGCCCCGCCAGTAGGCGGAGTGGCGCCGGCCGGATACGCCGAACCAACGCAAGATGTCGGGGCAGTTTCAAACGCTTTCCACTTAGAGAGTGCGGACAGTGATCCAAGTGAGGTCCAAGCGGTCTATCGCCCCAACGGCCAGCCCGGTTCGTCACATGTCAGACTAATTTCAGACTCGGCGCCGGTTCCCTCTGGCGTCCCCTGCGCAACCTGCAACGGCGGGCGAGGCCACGGTCGCCGCAACGTTCTCTCACGCGGTTGGGGGCAATGCCCAACGTGTACTCCCGTCATGATCCCCGGCGACGAAACTTTTTCTCTCGCCGTCGATTCGGCGATGGCTCTGCGTTATCGCGACGAATACATTTGCGACGGCGGCGATATGAAGTTGTCCGTCTACCTCGACAAGCGGCTCCATCCGAGCGGCCTCGACCAAGAGGACACCGTCGGACACTTTAAAACGGAAGATGGTAGGCGAGTTGTTGAGCCGAGCACGCGAGTCTGCATTTACGCGCCGCGATTTGCAGCTGTGCGGCAAGTTCGACGACTCGCGGTCAATGAGCACTCGGCGGGCATCGGGTTGTCAGCTCGCATTGCCGGTCCCGTTCTCAGCCAATCGCAGGACGTTGCGATCGACCTACACCAACCGCTGGCGCCAACCCAATCCAGTAGCGCAACCAAGCTGCACGAGCATGGCGGCCACGATGCCCCGATCGCAGCTCGCGGCATCGTCGCACTACTCGAACTCAACCGAGACTTGATGCCGTTCGAAAACCTGATGTTCGTTCGCGAAGGTCGGATGCTGCACAGCGAAAAACCTCGCTTCGCTCTGAGCGTGCAGAACGCGATCACGTGGACGGGAGACATCGCTGTCGAAGCTGTGCTTGACGGTACGCCCGCGGTGGAAGCGGCCGGCGTCACTGGACTGCAAGGCGCACATGAATACGTCTCCCCCGAAGGGAAGCCTCAACTTCGTATCGTGAAATTGGCCGATACGGACAACGCCCATCCTGGAGACGAGATTCAATTCACCCTTCGCTTCGACAATATTGGCAATCAGACTATCAAAGAGGTCGTATTGCTTGACAACTTAGCGACTCGACTTGAATACGTCGAAGAGAGCGCCGAGTCGACATTGAAGGCCAAGTTCTCCACCGAACTCAACGACGGCGAATCGCTGATGTTGAAGTGGGAGCTGGAAGAACCACTCGAGGTCGGCAAGGGTGGCGTGATTCGCTTCAAATGCAAATTGCGATAGCCGAGCGAAGCAATCTGCATCGCTCAAAAGCACTGCCGCAGGCGAATTTTGATCGACCTGATTTGATCGACCTGATTTGATCGACCTGAGCCGGGGCCTCGCCTGCGGCAACGGGTTAAACGAAGTGCATTCTGCCGTCTGTGCGCGGTTCGTCTAGTTGCAATAACTCCTATTGGCGTAGACCATAGAGGGCTTGTTAGCCCCTTGGTCGCGTCCGGGAGAATAGAATGCGCCACTTACTCTGCCTCACGCTTCTCGCCGTTGTTTCTCAGCCGAGTTTGACTGTTGCCCAAGAGCCGTTACCGGGTGACAAGATGGCTGCGGAATATTTTGCCAAGGAGACGGCCAAGCTGCGCGACGCTTGCTTGTCGGACGTCGAGTCGCTTGAACAGTTTCAACGCGAGCGAGGCCGTTACCGTGAAGAGTTGCTCGAAATGTTGGGCCTCTCGCCTCTGCCCAAAAAGACGCCGTTGAAGCCAACGGTGACTGGGCAAAGTGAGGGCGAGGGATTTCGCGTCGAGCAGATTCACTTCCAATCGAAGCCAGGACTCTACGTTACGGGAAATCTCTACGTCCCCCACCCCGCGCCGCAAAAGAAACTGCCCGCCATTCTCTACGTGTGCGGCCACGGACGAGTGAAGAAGAACGGGCTGAGTTATGGAAACAAGGTGCACTATCAGCATCACGGCGAGTGGTTTGCTCGCAACGGATACGTTTGTCTGACCATCGACACTTTGCAATTGGGCGAGATCGAAGGAATCCATCACGGAACGTATTCGCACAATCGCTGGTGGTGGTTGAACCGAGGCTACACGCCGGCTGGCGTGGAGGCGTGGAATTGCGTGCGTTCGCTCGACTACCTTCAGTCGCGCCCCGAGGTCGATGGCGAGCGGCTTGGCGTAACGGGCCGATCAGGCGGCGGTGCCTACAGTTGGTGGATCGCAGCGATTGATGAGCGGATCAAGGCGGCGGTGCCGGTCGCCGGCATCACCGACTTAGAGAACCATGTCGTCGATGGATGCGTCGAAGGCCATTGCGATTGCATGTTCATGGTCAACACGTTCCGCTGGGACTACGCCAAAGTCGCCGCTTTGGTCGCACCGCGGCCCTTGTTGATAAGCAACACGGATCGAGACCGCATCTTTCCGCTTGAGGGAGTCGTCCGTACGCACGCCAAAGTCCGTCGCATTTATCAGTTCTACGGTGCCGACGAGAAACTCGCACTACACATCACCGCCGGACCTCACAAGGACACGCAAGAGTTGCGAGTTCACGCATTCCGCTGGTTTAACAAACACTTGAAGGGCGACGAGGCGCTGATCGAAAAGACGGCGGTCAAGTTCCTCGAACCGTCGGACCTTCGAGTGTTTGAGGAGACCGAGGACGGACTGCCTAAAGACGAATTAAACACCACAATCGACGAGTCGTTTGTAGCCAAGGCAGCGGAGCCGAAGGCTGTGGCTTCCGACGCCGATTGGAAGCGACGACGTGGGGCAATCATGTCGCAGCTCAACCAGCGGGTCTTCGCCGGTTGGCCTGGCGAGGCGGAGCACCTGGAAACCTCGCCCGCGTTTTCCGAAGAGCAAAATGGGTTGCGACTGCAGGTCTTCGACTTCACGAGCCAGGCGCCGTTCCGCCTTCGACTCTATGTGCTAAGCAAGGCCGAACTCACGTCGCCCGCGTTAACGGTCCTGAATGTCCACGACGACTTGGCCCACACGAAGTGGTTGGCGAGTATGCGGCCCGCTTTTGAGTCGGTGCTCGAAGGCGAGGCGTTGCCCGAGGCGGATCCAAAGGCGTTTGAATCGACTCGAGCGATGCTGCTCAACAATCCGTGGGCGATGGCCTACGTCGCGCCTCGCGGCGTAGGCCGCACGCGATGGAATCCGTCGCCGAAGAAACAGACACAACATCGTCGACGCTTCTATCTGCTCGGGCAGAGTCTCGATGGAATGAGAATTTACGATGTACGGCGAGCGATGCAGGCGATACGCGGCATTCCTGAATACAAGAAGTCGCCATTGTGGCTGCAGTCGCAGGGCGCCTCGGCCGGAATCACACTCTACGCTTCACTCTTCGAACCTCCGGTGACTCGGATCGACGTCCACGATTTGCCCCACGATCATCGCGATGGACCGTTCCTGTTGAACGTTTCCCGATTCGTGCGAATACCTGAAATTGTTGCACTCGCCGCCGAGCGTTCACCGGTCGTCGTTTATGACAACGATGAGGAAGTTTACAAATTTGTGGAGCAGACTGCGGAAAATCTCGAGTGGGACGCAAAGCAGTTTCGCCGCCGCAAGGCGCCCTAGGCTCGATCATAGAGAGTCGGCCGAGCTGGCAAGCGAGACCACTCGATTCACTACAGAATTGTCGGCAAGATTGTTGACGCTTAGAAAGAAGAGCGATGAGCGAACGTTGGATAGCGGAGCGGGCTAGTGCATTTGACAGTAGCGGCATCCGCAAGGTTTTTGATCTCGCCGCCAAGTTGGACGATCCGATCAACCTCTCGATCGGTCAACCCGACTTTGACGTTCCTGAGCCTGTACGGGCAGCCCATATCGAGGCGATTGAGAGCGGCAAAAACGGATACGCGTTAACTCAAGGCATGCCGATTCTGCGCGACAAGTTGCAGACTCAAATTGATGGGCGATTGGGGCATCAGGATCGGCGCGTCTTCGTATGCAGCGGAACAAGCGGCGGGCTCGCGCTCGCCATGTGGGCGATGGTCAATCCGGGCGACGAAGTGATCATCTTCGACCCCTACTTCGTCATGTACGACTCGTTGGTCCGGATGGCCGGCGGTGTACCCGTTGTCATCGACACCTATCCCGACTTCCGTCCCGATCTCAATAAGGTCGAGGCCGCGATCACGGATCGCACCAAGATGATCCTGGTCAACAGCCCAGCCAATCCAACCGGCGTCACGCTCGATTCGGACACGCTCAAGGCGCTCGCCGAATTGGCCGCGTCAAACGGCATCGCTCTGCTGTCCGACGAGATCTATCGTTCCTTCTGCTACGACGACGACTTTGTTTCGCCGGCCGAGTTCAATGACCAAACGATTGTCATCGACGGTTTCTCGAAGAGCCACGCGATGACCGGCTGGCGGCTGGGGCAATGCCATGGTCCGGCGGGCGTGATCAACACCATGATCAAGTTGCAGCAATACACGTTTGTCTGCGCGCCTCAACCAGCTCAGTGGGCCGGCGCGGTGGCGGTGGATGTCAGCGTCGACGAAAATGTCGCGGCCTACCGAAAGAAGCGAGACCGCTTGGTCGATGGAATTGGCGACCTGTACGAACTGCAGAAACCTGGCGGTGCCTTCTACGTCTTTCCCAGAGCCCCCGGCGATGCGGGCGACGCGTTCGTTGCCAAAGCCATCGAAAACAACCTGCTCATCATCCCCGGCAACATCTTCAGCCGGCGAAACTCGCACTTCCGCGTCTCGTACGCCGCGCCCGATACAACGATCGATCGAGGCATCGAAGTCCTACGACGTTTGGCCAAGGGGTAGCTGGGAAACTCATTCACCGATCGAGCGAGCTTGTTGTGGGTCTTGGATGACGAGGGACTTCCTATGAGCGATTTTCTGACGGAAGTCAGACAGAAGAAGCGATCGCTAAGAATCTCGTTATTGGCATTGGTTCTCTGGGGACCACTCGGAGTCGCAACGAGCTCAACTCTTAAGGCCTTCGGTCTCGGGTCTGGCGGATATGCCCTTGTGTGGTTCATTGGCTTCGGCATCTACCTGCTTGTCGCATTCTCTTGCTACCTCGTCTTCTCGACTCGGCTCAGATACTTGCGATGCCCGCGGTGCACTCATCGTGTTTTCGAATCGACTTTTGGGTTCTGCCCATTGTGAGAAAAATGTTTCCGCTGCGGCGTCGAATTGGCGAAACTGAATTCGAGCGGCGAAGACGCGAGCGAGTGAGACATCAACTCGAGGCCGTGGCTGGGGCATCCTGCCGCGGTGGAAAGGCCCGCGCTGAATCGCCGCTTGGCAGCAGACCTTTGCCTCCCATCGACAATCGCGATTGCGGACAGGACAATCTCTAACCGAACGCCTAACACAACCGAGAGGACCTCACCCCATGGATCGATCACAGCGCCCGACGAATGACGAGGCATTTTCTTTCAACCGCGACTATGTTGCGAAAGTTCCGGATGGCGATATTCTCGCAACGCTTCGCGAGCAGTGTGATTCGATCCCGGCGTTCATTCGCAGCCTTCCGAGCGAAGTCGCGGACGTCGTGCACCCGCCTTACGGTTGGTCGATTCGGCAGGTCGTCGAGCACTGTGTCGATGCCGAGCGTCTCTTCGGCTATCGCGCCTTGCGATTCGCCTCTGGCGACACGACTCATCTACCTGGTTGGGACGAGGTGACAATTGCGGCGGAAGATTACGGCCCCGGCGCCGATTTCGCTGGACTTGCCGACGAGTTTGCCGCGCTTCGCAGATCGAATATATGTCTGTTGTCGAGATTGCGCGAGCAGTCGTGGGGTATCATAGGCATCGCCGACAACCGCAAGGCGAGCGTGCGAACGATCGCTTGGCTCATGGCTGGCCATTGGTTGCACCACTACGCCATCTTGGAGTCGAGACTCAGTTAATTCGACTTGGCTCGCAACACTTGCTATTGCTGACCCATCAAGCGAGGAATTCGTGATACTTAAACGATTCATCATCATCTCGGCGTTCGCACTTGGCGCCTTCCTTGTACCTGGGACAACCGTCTACGCAGCGCCCGACTCGCGGCCCAACGTGCTCTTCGTGTTGCTCGACAACGTCGGCAAAGATTGGTTCCGCTGTTACGGGAGCCAAGAAGATCAGACCCCGGTGATCGACGGTCTTGCTCGAACTGGAATGAAGTTTCGCCATTTCTATGTCACGCCCGTTTGCAGTACGACTCGAGTGATGTTGCTTACAGGCCGCTATCCGTTTCGAACTGGCTGGCACACTCATCATGATCCGGCCATTTACGGCGGCGGCTACTTCGACTGGCGCCGCGAAGTCTGCATGGCTCGCGTCATGAGAGACTCCGGATACGCCACGTGCATTTCGGGCAAATGGCAAATCAATGATCTCTTCGACCCGGCGCAAGTTGGCGCGATCAAACGGCACGGTTTCGACGAGTACTGCTTGTTTCCGGAGGGAAAGAAGGGCCATCCAGCTCATAAGAAACGGTACTGGGATCCTTATGTCATTCAAAACGGTAAGCGTTTAAAAACGGATGGGCAGTTCGGTCCGGACATTTTTGCCGACTACCTGATCGAGTTTATGACTCGCAAACGAGATCGTCCATTTTTCGCGTACTACTCGACCATTCTGACTCATATTCCCGTCGTTCCGACTCCGCACAACAAGGACAAGAAAACCACGGCGCGAGAGAAGTTCGCCGGCATGTTGAACTACGCCGATCACCTGATGGGCCGGTTGATAGGCACCCTCGACGATGCTGGACTGCGCAAGAACACGATCGTGTTCATCGCGGTCGACAACGGCACTGACAACGGTTCCGATCAGAAAGCGTTCGAAAGCCTTGGCGGGCGCATCAACGGACGCACTTCCGGAGAAGGGATCTACTCGCTGACCGAGCGGGGGATCAATATGCCGCTGATCGTGAATTGTCCAGAGCTGATTAAGGCCGGGCAAGTCAGCGATGACCTTGTCGACGCCAGCGATATCTTGCCGACCCTTGCGGGCCTCGCTGGCGCGGAATTGCCGAAGGGAGTCAAGATCGACGGCCGCTCGTTCGCGCCTCAGCTACTCGGCAAGAAGCCCGAATCGCCCTGGCGCGACTGGTGCATGACCCAGTACTACAACCAACGCGTGGTTCGAGGACAACGCTTCAAGCTTTATTCCTCCGGCGAGTTCTACGACCTCTCAGAAGATCCGCTCGAGCAACACAACCTGGCGGGGACCGACAAGTCAACTAGCGAAAGCGCGCAGCAAGGACGAAAGCGATTGCAGACCGTGCTGGACTCGCTACCCGACGATGCAAAAATGCCGTGGGAATTCCGCAGCATCTCAGCGCGGAAGATTCGAGCGGAATTGGAAGCGAAGCGAAAGAAGCAAGAGGAGGAGGAGGAGACGCGAGGTAACAGCTAATCTGATTCACCGAACGAGCAAGCTCGTTGGGGTCTTTCCCTTTGCACTCTTCGGCCCCTGGCGTCACGGGCGTCCAGCGCTTCCACACCTGGGTGTGCGCAAAAAAAGCGTGGAGCCGACTGTCGGCTCAACGCCTTGTTGAGAGAAAACTCACCTCACTCGCATCTTCTGTGTGCCACTGGCATGCCAGTGCTGAAACGCTAGGCGCTTTTCGTCGTCGGCATGGGGAACAACTTTTCCCGTCCTTCCACGATGTCGTCGTTGACGGTGTACGAAAGGCCCTTCGATTGTTCGGGCAATTCGAACATGATCTCCAGCATCACCGATTCGATAATGGAGCGAAGACCGCGGGCACCGACGCCCTTTTTCATCGCCTTGCGGGCGATTGCAGCCAATGCGTCTTCAGTGAAGTTAAGCGTGCTTTCCTCCATTTCGAACAAGCTACTGTACTGCTTGATCAAAGCGTTGCGAGGTTCGGTCAAGACTTGAACCAAACCAGCTTCGTCGAGCGGTGTCAGCGAAGTGATCACGGGCAATCGACCGATAAGTTCGGGAATCAAACCGAACTCAAGGATGTCGTCCGTACCGACGTCGAGCAGCACTTCTGAAGTCGAGCGATCTTCCAGCTGGCTGGCACCTTGGCCGAATCCAAGCGTCTGACTTCCCATTCGCTTTCGAACAATGTCCTCCATCCCGACAAACGTTCCGCCGCAGATGAACAGAATGTTGGTCGTGTCCATCTGGATGTATTGTTGTTCGGGATGTTTGCGACCGCCCTGTGGAGGTACGTTCGCGACCGTGCCTTCGAGCATCTTCAAGAGCGATTGTTGAACGCCTTCGCCCGAAACATCTCGGGTGATCGAAACGTTCTGACTCGTCTTGCCGATCTTGTCGATCTCGTCGATATATAGAATCCCTCGCTGAGCTGACTCCAGGTCGAAGTCGGCGGCATGAAGGAGTTTGAGTAGTAGGTTCTCGACGTCTTCGCCTACGTATCCGGCTTCGGTCAACGTTGTGGCGTCGCCGATCGCGAAAGGAACGTTGAGAACTCGAGCAAGCGTGCGGGCCAACAGGGTCTTGCCAGATCCAGTAGGACCGGCGAGCAAGATGTTGGACTTTTCGATTTCCACATCCGAGCCGCCTTCCCAATCGTGGGTCAGCCGCTTGTAGTGATTGTGAACGGCGACGGCGAGAACTTTCTTCGCATCGGGCTGGCCGATCACGTATTCATTCAACTGCTCGACAATGTGTCGCGGAGTTGGAATTTCGTTGAAGAGTTTCTTTCCGCTTCCTCGCCGTTTTTGCTCTTGATCCAAAATGGATTGGCAAAGGTCAATGCACTCGCCGCAAATGTACACGTCGCCAGGGCCTTCAACCAAAGGGCCAACGTCGCGATAACTTTTTCGGCAGAACGAACAGAAGGCATTCTTCTTGGTCGTGCTGCTTCCTTTGCGTCCTGCGCCCCCGTCCTTACCTGTGGGCATGGCTACTCCTTCTCGGACTGAGCTGCAGCGGTCGAATCGGCCGTCTGCCGCGTTGATGTATCCTAGGTGTCGCTCGATCCGTAAGGCTGGCGGTGCGTCCTTGTCCGCAACTTTCGAGCAGGCTCGCCGTCACGTGTTTGCGTTGGCCTCCCAGGCCCGCGCCAAGTCTGATTACCGGCGATTCCACAATTCCCGAAGAACCAGGAGAGGTCGTCAGGATTCACGGAGGGCGTTAACCCTTTTCACCGTTATCGCTTAACTCTTGGTGTAGCTTGTCGCCTAACACCGTCTTTATGTTTCGGTATTCCTTTTCGCTGATGTCACCTTCGTCATGCAAATCTCGGAAATTCGTCAGCAGATCATTGGCGGTCGGTCGGTCGTCATCGTTTCGATCCCGAAACTTTTTCACAACGAACGCGCCAATGACCGTCAGAATCGCCAAAGCCGTCAACCCAATTACAAGTTGAACGGGTGTTGAGTCGAGAAACTCTTCCATTTGCCTGATGACGTTTTGCGAGCGAAAGGGGCTTAAGATGACCGAAGGGGCAAGGTGTGGCTTTCACCCGGATCATACGCCAAGTGTCGGTAGGATAAACCTGTCCGGCACTCCCGCATATTATGCCAAGCCCGCCCTGTGAGTCCAGAAATCACCCGAGGATTGCCTTGATTCCCGGCGATTGCTGAAAATTCAAGCCTCTCACGCCGCTGGACAGCCCTGTCCGGACTCGATACGCCGCGGCCCGGGAAAGGTGGGAAGCGGTTCGAGTTTGCCAGTCTCTGGTGCGTTTTTCGGCCGTTGTCCTCGAAGACGAGGCTGTGACCGCTCCGCTGGGCCCGCGCTGGCTGACGGGCGAAACTCCCCCAAAGCTCGCGAACAAGGTGAGCACATTTTTTGCGCGAATGCTAGGGCCGTGAAGGTTGGAAAACCTGTCGATGGTCGGTTTTCGGCTTCTCCAATAGATACGCAGCCCCGCCCCAGTTGGTTCGAATCCGCTCGCCTTGTCCGTCAGCCAAACGAACGCCACTATGATTATCGTGGAAGTGACGTGGTCAAGAACAGGCTCGCCGCTTTTTCCGTGGCGAATCTGGGCCAGACCGCGGTGACTTGCATCGTGCGAACAATTCGAAACGGATTTTGTTTTGGACGTTACATTTGGTGACGAGACGAGAATCAAAATGGTACGAGTGGACTCATGATGATGAAGTCGAAGCAAATCTCGAACGCAACGTGTTCGCATGGAGACGAAGCGGCAAAGATAATTCGCAAGGTGCCAAACGGCGGAAGAAGCGAAGAAAGAAATAACCGGCCCGGCACTGAAATCGTTCGCGAGTAGGATCCGTTGTACGACGATCTGAATCAGACAGTAAGAAGGAGCCCACAATCAATGGGAAACTGCAATTTACAGCGAGTGCTTGATGGCGGCATTGTCGCCGTGATACGAGCTGACAAGGGCGACGACCTGGTCGAAGTCGCAGAGGCTCTGCTGGAAGGCGGAATCGACGTGATGGAGGTCACATTCACCGTTCCTGGGGCGGTGCGAGTGTTAGAGAAAGTCGCCGACAAAATTGGCGATCAAGTCTTGCTGGGCGCGGGCACGGTGCTGGACAGCGAGACCGCGAGAATCGCGATGCTCGCTGGCGCCGAATTCATTGTGTCGCCAGCAACGGATCCTGGCGTGATCGAGATTTGCCGGCGCTACGACAAGCTTGTCATGCCAGGCGCGCTAACGCCGACTGAAGTCGTGACAGCCTGGCAAGCGGGTGCCGACATCGTCAAGGTTTTCCCTTCCGACATGACCGGACCGATCCACTTGAAGGCGCTCAAAGGACCGCTACCGCAGGTGCGTTTGATGCCGACCGGGGGAGTGAATCTCGACACAGCGGCCGATTTTCTCAATGCCGGAGCTTGCGCACTGGGAATCGGCAGCTCACTCGTCGAACGAGAAACCGTCGCCAATCGCGACTTCGCTCGCATCCAATCGCTCGCTCGGCAATACGTTGAAATCGTTCGAGCAACTCGAGCGAAGTGAGTAAGATCGTGCAACGAACTGGGCGCATCGAGCATTTGCCTTCCGCGGGCTGTTGCATTACTGTGCACTGGTAGTCATCCGACGGCTCACAAGTTGGCCACGCATCGAGCTAGCCGCGAGCGGATCGTGATCGCGCAGGATGTTTGTCGCGCGAGTCGCTGCGGACGGAAACAAGACATCGACCCTTTTCTCAGCTTTCACAGAGCATAAAAGCGGAGTTGGCCTCGAATGTCGTTTCTCTTTACCTGCCCCCACTGCGGCGCTCGAACTCAGATTCCTGAGTCGTTTGTGGGCGAGACAGGTCCTTGCCACGGCTGTGGGAAAACTGTGCGCATCGACCCTCCGGCGACCGCGGGCGCGAGCGGCAATGCCGAGCCGGCAACTCGTGGTTCCGTTGGCGTGATGATCGCCCTGACTCTCGGATTGCTCTGTGCACTCGTGGTGGCGGTTGGCGTCACTCTGGTGGTCGCCTTGCCGAAAATGCAAGCGTCCTCGTCCGCACGCAAACTGACGATCAGCAAAGCCAATCTCAAACTCATCGTGGCCGGAATGCACGCCTACCACGACGACTACGGCAGATTCCCGCCGCCGTTTTCTCGCGATGCTGACGGCAAGAAAATGCACAGTTGGCGCGTGCGTCTACTCCCGTATCTAGGCGCGGATGCGCAAGCCTATCACAACCAATTCAAAATGGATGAGCCATGGGACTCGGAACACAATCTCAACGTTGCGTCGTCGATGCCCGACGTTTACCGCAGCCCATCGGATCCAGCGGCGCGATCCAGCAACGTCCCTAACTATTACGTTCTCATCGGCGAGCAGACGCTTTTTCCTGACAACGCTTCCGGAGCGGGGATGGCCGACAATCTGGACCCGCTAAACCACACGATCCTCGTGGTTGAGTCAGTCGCCCACTCGAACATCTGGACGGAGCCGGTCGATTACGAAATCTCCAGGATGGCCTTTGAACTCAATACATTCTCAGGGGACGACATGAGCGGTCCGATTCCGGGCGGAGTGTTGGTCGGTTTGGCCGACGGTTCGACGTATTTGATCGAAGACGACACGCCGGTTGAAATGGTTGAGGGCATGACGACACGATCGGGCAACGACCAGATTCCGCCCGATCTCTAGAATCGTTGCGGCGATCTACTTCACCGGCCGAAACCCGCGGATGCGGCCTCGAGGAATCAGACCCTCGACCTTGATCGCTCGCTCGAGCTGGTCGGCCGACTTGTTCCCGGCGGCGTCCCGCACTTCAACGCGAAGAAAGATCTTTTCCGGCGTCCGTGGATCGGCAGCCCAAAAGTACTCGCCGGTATTGGGCAGCCCCGAGGCGATTGTCACCCACGGCCCCTCGGCCGACTCGCTAAATCGAATCGTCACCGGCCGATCGCCAAACAGGGCGTCGTCCGCTTGCCAACGAATCGCCAGACGACCCGCATTCTCGTTCTTGCCGTAGACGGCGCCTGTCAGCCTCACCAAAGGGGCTGTCGTATCGACCCCGATCCAGAGATCGGCTTGATCGCCGGAACGCGGTCGACGGCTCGCTAAGCCGCTGTTAGCAACGACCACGACGCGATAGCCATACACGCCCTCGCGTTCAACCGAGACTTGCATCGGCTGACGCGTGTCCGGATTGTCGAGCTTCTTGTCTAGGGTCCAGGTCCGGCCGCCATCGACTGTCCGAAACAACTCGATCCGGCTCACTCCGTCACGGCCGACCGAATCGACGTCGTAGTCGAACTCAAATTGCCTTGAATTCGTCATCGACGGCAGATCGCCGCTCGGCAAATGCTTGAGCAGAGGTTGAGAAATTGAGGAAGCCTTCACGCCGGGGCGATACGCCACCGGGGGATGAACTGAACTCCGATTGGGCTTGCTAACGACCGCAGACGGATCGCGACTCGTCCAGCCGCCGCTAGTCATTTCAGGTTTCGCGGCACCTTGCTGATCAGGCTCGCCAGGGTGTCGAGTCCGCGTGCTTCCGGCCAATCCCCGAGCCGGAGCGTCTGTCGGCTCGGCGAGTTCGTCAACTCGGCTTCGATGAGTCTCCGCGTAGGTTGGCGGCGATGAAGCCCGATCGGCCGGCCAGTTGATCCCACCAGGCTCGGCGAGGGCAGCATCGTTCGGCTTCGGCGAACCTTCCGAGCCAGTTTGTGAATCGGCGTGCTGGCTTGGCTTGGCAGCGATCTTCGACAACGGATGCCATTGTTGCGCCTGTCGTCGATTGCCTGCGCGGTCCATAATCTCCGCTCGCACCGTGACGCCTTCGGCAGCCGATTTCGGCCAACAAATCGTCTCGCCTCGAATTTCGTTCAGCTTCGGACTGAGCGGCTGCTTTAGAGCAACCGGTCGCCACGGCTCACGCTCGCTCGTCTGATACTCGATCTTCAGAGTCGTCGGATCCAAATGAGCATCTGAACTCTCCCACTGAATGACCAGCTCGCCGGCACCGCCTGCCAGCACTCGCATTGCCATCTCAGGCTGTTGCGTATCGACGATGACTGAGACGGCCGGCGCCAAGGCGTCGCGAGGGTCAGCATGGGTGGCAAACAGAGTTCGCACAGCAAACCAATACTGTCCGTCATCAGCCGCTTGAATTGTGAACCGATCCGCACTGGGACGGCCATCGCGATAGTGAATCACATCCATGACTTGCCACGACTGGCCATCGTCACGCGATACATGCAACTCCACGCGCAGCGGATTGCCCTGAGGGTGTTGCATCGGAAGCACAAATCGCGACGCAGGAAAGAAACTGGGCGTCAGCGCCGATGCTTGGCTCGCTGCGCGGAACGCCCGCCCGTCGCTCGCGTGGCCTCGGGCTGAAGCGGCCTGGCCCCGCCCTGCTCCGCTGAGCCTGGATCGTGACAGCGAACCCTGTGTGGGCGCGGCTTGAGGCAGCGCTTGTTGGGACAGCGCGCACACGAACAGCCCGCTTAGAATCGCGATTGCGATCCTTCCCCCCATAGAACACCAATCCTTGGTTTACGCTAACATGAATGTTCCCGCCGACACGCCAGAGCTTCATGCTTTGACAGCGGGCCGCATCTTCATATCGGCGGCATTTTCGCCTCGCCTTGAATCGATTCCACAGGCGCTGTCAACGTGGAGAAACTGGCGAAACTTTGCGGGCGGACAGGTGCGAGCCGTGGCCTTGGCGTTGAATCTCGCTAACCGAACGAGCAACTCGTTGGGGTCGGGTGCGGTCCCATCTTCGGGAGCCAACGCCTCCGAGCCGGCTCACACGCAGACGAAGCGTTCGAATTCGGCCAGCTCGACTCGACTCCCGACGACGATGGGAGTGCGTTGGTGAATGCTATCGGGACGAATATCGAGCACGCGGCGGGTGCCGTCGATTGCGGAGCCGCCCGCTTGTTCCGCCAGGAAAGCAACCGGATTGGCCTCATACAAAAGTCGCAGCTTCCCGTTCGGGTTGGCCTCGGTCGGCGGATAGAGAAAGACACCGCCGGTCAACAGCGTGCGGTGAAAGTCCGCCACCATCGAACCGATGTAACGCGACGCGTACTCCCGCCCTAAATCGCCCGATCGCAGTCGCCCAAGATATTCGCTGTAGCGAGTCGGAAACGAGTCGACATAGGCCTCGTTGACCGAATAGTACTTGCCTTGCTCCGGCATTCGCATGTTGGGATGGCTGAGCACGTACGCGCCGACCGACGGATCGAGCGTGAATCCGTGTACGCCGTTTCCGACGCTGTAGACGAGAATTGTCGATGAACCGTAGACGACGTAGCCAGCGGCGATCTGTTTTGCACCCTGCTGCAACACCCACTTTTCCGGTTCATCCAAGCTGACTCCGGCCGGACGGCGCAAAATCGAGAACGTCGTGCCGACACTGACGTTGACGTCGATATTCGACGAGCCGTCGAGCGGATCAAAGACGACCGCGTAGTTCGCGTTTTCCGAACCGCGATGAACGAGCAGCGGCTCCTCGTTTTCTTCGGACGCCAACACGCCGATGCTCTCACGAGCACTCAAGCAGTGGATGAGCACTTCGTTGGAGTAGATATCGAGCTTCTGCTGCACTTCGCCTTGGACGTTGACCGCGCCCTGAGCGCCGAGAATGTCTGACAAACCAGCTCGGCGAACCTTTGCCTGAATCAACTTGCTGGCCATCGTGATCCCGGACAACAGCCAGGAAAATTCGCCAGACGCGCCGGGAAATCGCTTCTGCTCTTGCAGAATATGTTGCTGAACCGTGATCACGGGAAGGATTCCCGACTCGCCTTGTTGCTCGCTCATTTATCACTCTGCCCGATCGCGTCTTGGGGGTCGCAGCGCGTATTCATAGGCAATCATATGGCCGTCTATTCGGCGCGCCAAACTTTCGCGAGCACTTCATACATGACGGGATCGTGCCGTTTCAATTCACGTTCATTAAATGGGTAGAAATCGTTGACGCCAAAGAACGCCTCGCTCGTTTCCGCGAAGTACTCTTTGTGATTCGTGATCGCGTACGCCTTCTCCGTGCGGCCGTTGTTTCTCCGCACGGACTCGTATGTTCCGCTCTCCACTGCCTGATCGTAGGCTTTCTTTATCTCGGAATGCTCAAACGAGAGCACTTGATCGTGATACGCATGAGCCAGTTCGTGAACCAGCAACATCGGCATCCTGCGAACCTCTTTCTCGAAGATCGACGTATTCGTGAACTCGACGCTTCGGTGCAGCTTCGGATGACGTTTGTTGTCTTTGAGCCACTTTAGGTTGGGGTGATACTCGCCAGTTTGCCTTCGATCTCCATACTTCGGCGACAACCAGATTGGCACAGTGCGAACTTGCTTGAGCGCTTTCGGGGGAAGCACTTTTGCCGTCGTTCTGAGCTGTTGGGAAAGCAATTCAATAGCTCGCTTGGTCGTGGCTTTGTCTTCAGCCATCAAGGAATCGCTGACTCGCACGACCCACCCTTCGATATTGTGGTTCGTGTAGTTAGCGACCTCATTTGCGGCGTCATCTTTCTTTGCCGATGAGGTCTTCGAGTTCTTCGCCTTGTTGCGGCCCGTTTTCTTCGGCATCGGCTGTCTCTTCTTCCTCGGCTTCTTCACCTCTTCGCGAACGCCCGTGTATTGCTGCATTCTGGCGACGTAGCCGCCGTGGCTGAAGTCACACGCTTTCATTGCCGTCGCGTATGGCGCCACGCCATCCCCGATCCAGTCGATGATGTTAAAGATCTTTAGCGAAGCATACGAGCTGTTCGCGAGCAGCTCGTTCCAGCAAGCTTGAGCCGCCTCTTTGTCGCCGGCGCGGTAGAGAATCCAAGCGGCCATGATCCGCACATGATGCGACTCGTCGTCGAGTCGTTTCGCGATCGTGTCGAGATCAAGTTTCGTTGACGGCTGCAGGTTGAAGCAGCCGACAATGGCCCAGTAACGGAGCCCGGAATCGTCATCCGAAAGATTCTTGTAAAGCGTCGGAAGGTTGGAAGCCCGTTGTTGTAGAGCCAGCGAGGCCGCTTCTTGAAGGCCGCGAAGATTGTAGAGCTCCGGATTGCGGACCAAATGATAGATCGTCGTCTTGTGCTCCTCGGCTCGCTTGACGATTTCGCTTTCCGGCAGCAGGCCCGAATCGAAGTGTTCTCGCTGCCAACGGTCGAGCAGCCCGCTCAAGCGAACGGCGTGTTGCTTGAATTTATGGTCGTCGATCAAGTTGTTGACATTGTCGGGATCAGCCTGCGTGTCGTAGAGCTCCTCCATCGGTTTGGCGCCGAAGAAACGACCGGTGACTTCATTCGTCTTGCCGGCCTTGTGGTGTTGCTCCCAGGCCAATGTCGCTTTCATGTTCCACAGGTAATTCAGATGCTGGCCCCAAGGCGCGTATGGCATGTAGTTACGCACATAGAGGAAACGCTGATCTCGAGCCGTCCTCACGTTGTCACATCGCTCGTCCATGCGAGTTCGAAAGCTGACGTGGAAGTCACGCGATTCGGCGTCCGGGCCGAGGAAGATTTTGCCTTGAAGGTAGTCTGGCGTTTCGGCGCCGCAGATCTTCAGCCAGGTCTTGGTCATGTCGATAAAGCTGACCAACCGTTCGACCTTGCTTCCCGGTTTCGCCGGTCTCAGATGGGCGAACTTCTCGGGAATGCGAATGATCAACGGGCAGTGGGTGCCGCTGTTGAACAGAAACCGTTTGCTGCGAGGCAACACGCCGCCATGATCCGAGTTGTGAATGACGATCGTGTTCTCAGCCAGCCCGTTTCGCTCCAAGTCCGCTAAGGCCTGACCAATGTCGGCGTCCATTTTTTTCATCTGGTCATGGTAATGGGCGTAGTTCTTTCGGATTTCCGGAATGTCGGGATGGTATTTCGCCAGCCGCACGTCGTCTGGACTATGAGTCGTATTGTTAACGTCGCCAAACGCCTTGGACTCATGCGACTTCGTGTTATTGATCACCATGAAGAAAGGCTGTTGCTGCTTGAGCTTTTTCCAGTCGACCTTGTTCGTGTCCCACGCGTCCTGATCTGACCTGCCGCCGATGTTGTAGTCCGTCTTTCTCGCGTTGCCGACGTAGTAGCCGGCCTTTTTCAGCAGGTCCGGATAGTACTTGATCAGGTCATGCGGGATGGGATAACGGCTACGCATCGGGTGGGTTCCCATCGATATGGCGTGGACGCCCGTAATCCATGTGCTCCTCGACGGTGCGCAGACTGGAGCATTGGCGTAGCAATGCATGTACTGAAAACCCTCGCTCGCCAACTTATCGATGTTGGGCGTTTCGGCGTGCGGATTGCCATAGCAGCCGACCCAATTCACGTTATTGTCCTCGCAAGTGAGCCACAAGATATTGGGCTTCTCCGCTGAGGATGCAGTTGAAACGGCAAGCAATAGTAAGACAGGGATGAGGTATTTCATGTTGTTCGGAGGGCAAGAGGTTGAGGTGAAGAGTGACGAAGGAGGTCGAACCTAGCCATTATTTGCTGGAGTCTTGCATCTTCTTGCGAGGCTTCTTTCGTAGATATCTCGCTTGATGTTCATGAGCGGCAAGTTCTGTCGCTTGCCCCAAGTCGCCTTGGTCTTTCATCCAAGTCACCAGCGAATCGCGCAGTCGTGTTTTCACATCGGCGTACTGAGGATCATCGGCCAGATTGTTCCACTCGAACGGATCGCTCTGGATGTCATATAGTTCGATTGCGGGACGATGCATGTATCGGCGAACCTTGTCGGCCGCGTCGGGGTCATCCTTTGCCGCGGCTCTCCAAGATAGAAAAGTCTCCGATTTCGTACAGGCGTTTGTGAATGTGACTTCAGGCGTCAAGTTGAGAATGTACTTGAAGCGTTGATCACGAACGGAACGAATGCCAAAGTGGTCCGAGCCATTGATAATGCCGCGGGTTGTGTGAATCCCAAACACGTGGCTCTTGTGTTTGTCCGTCTTGCCCTGAAGCACAGGAAGCAAGCTTTTGCCATCCAGCACTGACGGAATCTTCGCGCCGGCGGCATCAATGAACGTCGGCAAGACATCGACGTACTCGATCAATGCTTCACTGACCGCACCGGGTTTGATTCTTCCTGGCCAGCGAGCGATGAACGCGGTCTGCAGCCCGGTGTCGTAACAAGTCCATTTCCCAAACGGGAATCCCGATCCTTGCTCGCTTGTCACGATGACAAACGTGTTGTCGGTAAGCTGATGCTTCTTCAACAAATCGAGAATCTGCCCGACTTGCCCATCGTAGTATGTGATTTCCGCCAGGTATCGCGACATGTTTTCGCGAGTCTGCTTGGTATCAACGAAATAGGGCGGCAGCTTGATCTTATCTGCGGGGTAGCGCGAGGCGTCGCCTTTGTTCCACGGACTATGCGGCTCATTCGAGCAAGCAAAAAGGCAGAACGGCGTCTTCGTCTCGCCGCATTCTCGAAATAATTTATCTATCGCCGCCGGGTCTGGGTTCTTTCCCTTGCCCAACTTTTCAAATGAAAAAACCTTTGGAGGAGCGATGTGAGTCTTCCCGCTTAAAGCCACTCGATAACCGAGCGGTCGCAGGTACTGGACGACGCTCCGGGTGCCTTCCTTGACAAACGTGTGGTTGGGGTAAGCGCCGCTCTTCACCGGGTAGATGCCCGTATAAATGTTGTGCCTCGTCGGCGAGCACATGGGCGCCGCTTGAAAGCAATGAGTAAACAACATCCCTTCCGTCGCCAACGCGTCGATGTTTGGCGTGCTGGCTTGGCCGCCATAGCAGCCAAGATCGCGAAACGTGCAGTCGTCGGCGATAATGAAGAGGAAATTCGGCTTCGACTCGGCCGCGGACGCATCCGCCGCAGCCAATGCAAGAATGAAAAAGACGGCGATCCGAGCTTTCACTATGGCGCTCCGATTGATAACTGATTGCTGTTCTTGATTAATCCAATTGCCGGCGACTCACGACAAGTCGAGCCCCTTGAGTGAGCCGGTTGAGGTGCCGAACGAGTCTGTCTCTAAGCCCAGCTGTTGCAACATCGTCACGAATAAGTTGCATAGCGGGGTTGTATCGGGAGGATCGAACACGAGGTGTTGCCCGTGTCGATACTCTCCTCCAGCCAAGACGACGGGAAGACTTCTGTTGGAGTGATTTGAGGCGTTGCCAAGATTGCTTGTCAGCAAGATCGAGGTTCGCTGCAGCAATGTCGCGCCGTCTTCTTGCGTTTCCTCAAGTTTCGCCAGGAAACGCCGAAGCTGTTCGATAATTTCCGATTCAATCAGCTTCAACTGGCTGACGTTGGCAGGATCGCGGCCATGGTGCGACAGGTTGTGGTACCCGTTGTTAACTCCATCCACCGTGACCGAGTTCTGCTCGAAAACATTGAAGGTGACGATTCGCGTCGAGTCGGTCTTTAGGGCCAAGTAGGCCATGTCGAAAACGTTTTGCATGCGCGCGATGAACTCGCTGCGCGACGAAGGATCAACAGGCGGTCGAGCGGAAACTTTGGGCTTGGGCGTGTCGAGCCACGATTCGGATTTCGCCAATCGCCGCTCCACCTCGCGGACCGACGTGAGAAACTCATCGAGTTTGACCTGATCCGCCTTGCTGACCTTCCGCTTCAACCTGCCGCCTTGGCCTTGTACTAAGTCGAGAATGCTGTTGGACCGATCGATGGCTTTCTTCGCCGCCGCTTTGCTCGAGCGCCCCTCGTCCGCGAACAGCCGAGCAAATACGGTCGACATAGACGACTCGGCCGGGACGGGACTTCCGTCCGACGACCAAGAGAGGCTCGTGTTGCCCATCCCGATTGGCAGCGTGTCGAATCGAGTAAACTCGCCCAAAAACTTCGCGGCGTATTGGTCTAGTGAGATCCCCATCTTTTGGCTGCTCGGCGTCCCGTTAAAGATGCGAGCTTCAGCTGAGTGCCCGCCGACAACAGCCGGATGAGACAAACCGGAAATGATCGTGAAGTCGTTTCGAAAACGCTCGAGTATCTTCAAGTATTCCGAAGCTTCGTAGTCGGCGCCGGCCTGTTTGGGGAACAGAGCTGGCGCGTACAGCCCCAGGTTCAGGTTGATCAAAACGATGCGTCGCGGCTCTCGTTCGGTCGGTTCATCGCCGTAGGCTCGCGAGCCCATTGCTTCCAACCAGGGCAGAGCCAACGCCGCTCCGCCGCCGGCCAACAGAGTTCGTCGGTCAATCGAGGTCTTGCTCATCGTTGTCGACTCCCTCGTCCAAAATCCAGTCTCGCCAGCGTTGCTTGGCTCCGCGTTGCTTGACTCAAGGTTGCTTGACTCCGAAAAGCCGCGGCCCCATTGGGGCTCGGCAACTTAGGCGAAGTCATCAACAATCTTAGCCGCAACCGGATGGGTTTGCTCGCATGTTCTGAGTGCTCGAGTCTATTCCTGATCTGTAGTCTAAAGGATTTGAGTTGGATACGTGAGTGGCGTCTCCGAAGCACGGTCCCCCGTACCGGCGCTTGCTGACGCGCCCGATTGGAGTCAACTGGAATTGGCTGAATCTGTTAACATGACGCAACGCTGATTTCGAGTTATTTTGCTTAGGCCGCAGACATGCAATGGATCGCAATCGTTGTGCTTTCGATTCTGTCTTGCGTTGCTTTCGGCGTGATGCACGACCAAGTCACGGCTCGGATCTGTGTCGAGTATTTCACGACCGGCCATCCGCAAGTTATTCCGAGCGAAGATCCAACGGCGCTCGAGCTTGTTTGGGCAGTGATCGCGACGTGGTGGGTCGGCTTGATCCTTGGCGTGCCGCTCGCCATCATTTCAACCTACGGGCCAAAGCCAAAGAGAACTGTCGGTTCGCTCGTGCGGCCGATCACTTTCTTGCTGCTGGGCGCAGCGATGGCGGCGACGCTAGCGGGAGTTGTTGGCTATATTGCGGCGATCCTCGGCTGGGTACCGCTGACTGGCGACCTTACCAACGAGGTCCCGCAAGACAACCATATCTTTTGAAATGTCGGAAGTCGGCCACGAAAAGCACGAGACGACAAGAAGCAATCGATAGGCAATCACATGGCAGAAGAGTTGATAACGGTTTGGCGCGGTCCGAGCGCCGAACAAGCGCAGTCGGTCAAGCGGATGCTTGAGGGACGCGGCCAGAAAGTCTTCGTCGCGGCCTGCGAGACATCCATGGGCGAATGGACCGTTCTCGCTCCGCCGGAAACCGCGTCGCGTGTGCGCCGATTCATCGAGCAAGCGGAAGAGGCGGATCAGGACGACGAGAATCTGCTCGACGACCGCACATGGCGCCAATGGCCTCGCTGCGGCGAATGCAATGCGCAGCGAATCACACGATGCCAATACTGCGGATCCTCGGGAAGCGATTTCCCTGTCGCTGACGGTGCCCCGATGGATTTGGAAGAGACCGCTATCTTGCTCTGCTGCGCCATTTGCGATGAGCCTTTCGAACCGGAATTCTATAGGCTCTGCGCCGAGTGCGGCGAAGACTTCGGCGAGGGCATCGACGTGCCCCTGGAGGGCGATCCCGACTTAGCCAATCCCCGAGTCCACTTCATGCTCGCCTCGCTGGCCGGAATCTCTCTGGCCGCCCTGCTCTACTACATCTTCGTTCTTCGCTGATCCAGGCAGTTTTTGTTTAGCTGGCTTGGCCAGCGGCGCCCAATCTAGCAATCCATTTCCTTCGGCCGATGGAAATCGATCAATTCGGCTTGCCCGTCGAGCCTTACTTCGGACCAGCGATCGACGGCTAGTTCGATATGGGCCAAGCCGCCGGTCGGCGTCGATTCGTATTCGCCAGTGAGCAATTCGACGAGCGATGCGATGCCCGGATTATGGGCGACCATCATGATGCATTCATAGTCGTCCGCGACGGCTTGCATCATTTGGAGAAAGGCCTCGGGCGGAGCAAGATAGAGCTCGTTCGTTTCGACAAGTTCGCAATCTAACTCGCCCTCGTCGATGACGAGTGCACTGGTCGTTTTCGCGCGAACGGCGGTGGAAGTCAGAACCAATTGCGGGCATTGGCCAATTTTTGCGAGCCAACGACCGATTCGAGGGGCGTCCCGCAGACCACGCTCATTGAGCGGTCTCTCGTGGTCGCCAAGATTGGAATCGGCCCAACTTGACTTGGTGTGTCGAAGCAGCAGCAAGGTCTTCATGAATGACTCTAAGGTCAACGTTCTCGATTCAGTTGGCGTCGGCCCCAAAACTCAATCTTTACCGTGGGGCGCTTGATGGGTTTCGAACACAAGCTGTCTCCAGCGAACCGCGTTCTTTACGGCTTGTTTTGTCATGGTATAGATCGCCTCTTGGCTTCGAACAGCGTTTTCCGGGTCAGATTGCGGTTTAGTGTAACCGCCGTCCGTCTGCAGACTCCTAGCCTTTACGTTGTCTTGAAAGTGAACGTCGAGTATTTCGATCATTCGCTGCTTGCTGGCGGAGTCGTCGATCGGCGTCAACAATTCGATTCGCCTGTCAAGGTTTCTCGGCATCCAGTCAGCGCTCGAAATGTACAGGCGGTCCTCACCTCCGTGAACAAAATGAAAAATCCGAGCGTGTTCCAGGAAACGATCAATAATGCTAATGACCTCAATGTTCTCACTCAGCGCAGGCACACCGGGTCGTAGACAGCATATGCCGCGAACGTTGAGCCTCACAGGCACTCCGGCCTGGGATGCCGTGTAGAGCGCGTCAATAATTCGCGGATCGACGAGCGAGTTGAGTTTTGCTGTGATTCCCGCCGGTTGCCCCTCTCTCTTGCGTCGCGTCTCACTTTCGATCAATTCGAGTATCCGTTGTCGCAAGCCGAGCGGCGCCATTTCGATTTTGCGAAACTGTTGCGGCTGCGAGTAGCCGGTGATGGCGTTGAAGAAAGCGGTCGCGTCGGCACCAAGGTCGTTGTCGGCGGTGAGGAAACTGACGTCGCTATAGAGTCGCGCGGTCGATTCGTTGTAATTCCCCGTGCCAAAATGCATGTATCGCTGCACGCCATGAGGCTCGCGCCTCACAATGATGCAAATTTTGGCGTGCGTCTTCAGTCCTTTGACGCCGTAAATCACCTGCACGCCGGATTGCTCAAGCTTTCGAGCTCGATCGATATTTCGAGCTTCGTCGAATCGCGCCTTGAGCTCGACAATGACAGTCACGTTTTTGCCGTTGGCGGCAGCGCGCTCCAGCGCCTCAACAACTCGGCTCACGCGGCTTGTTCGATACAACGTCTGTTTGATCGCCAGCACATCCGGGTCGACGGCGGCTTCTTCAATCAGCTTGACGACGGGGTCAAAGCTGTCGTAGGGATGATAGAGAACGACATCCTTCTTCGTAATCGTTTCGAACATGCTCGCCGTCATATCGACCTGAGGCGACGGCTGCGGATCCCACGAGTGGTACTTGAGTTCGTCGAAGCCTCGCAGGTTGGCGAGTTGCATCAAGTCAGACAGGCCGAGCGGACCAGGAGCATGAAAGATGTCGTCGTCCGACACGTCGAGCCCGCTGCGGAGGAATTCAAGCGATTGCTCGCTAATCAAATTCGAAACTTGCAACCGCACACAAGCGCCGGCCGTTCTGGCGTCGAGCACCTCCTCCATTCCGGTCATCAAGTCGGGTGCCTGGTCTTCGCGAACCGAGATATCCGCATTGCGGGTGATCCGGAATGGCGTCGCCTCATGAACGACTTCGCCAGGAAAGAAACGCTCAACAAGCAGGCTGACGATGTCCTCGAGCAGGATATACGTGTAACCGTTACCGGACTGAAGTGTGAGAAACCTCGCCGAGCGAAAGAGCGGCAAAATGGCAAATCGCGGCTCACCGTCCTCTCCCTCGGCAAGCCGCACCAAGACATTGACGGTGTGGTTGACGAGCAACGGAAAATTATTGGGGTCAACCGCCATCGGCGAAAGAACGGCGTTTGTCTCCGTCTCGAAAACGTGTCGAATCGCCTTAAGATGCAGGTCGCTCAGATCAGCTGCGACGGCCCGCTTCACCCCAACTTCGGCGAGCGCCGGCTCGATCTCATCGATTAGACATTCGTATTGCGTCTTCTGCATCAAATGGGCGCGTTCGCTAATGGCGCTCAGTTGCTCCGCGGCCGTCATTCCCGATGCGTCCTGTCGGTTGGCGCCTTGCTGAACCATCAGCTTGAGCCCGCCAACTCGCACCATAAAGAACTCATCCAAATTGGAGCCGGTAATGGCCAGAAACCTCAGACGCTCCAAGAGAGGGATAGACGGATCCAGAGCTTCGCCGAGCACTCGCTGATTAAACTCCAGCCAGCTAAGTTCACGGTTCAACAGTTTGCTGCTCGGCGACGAATCGGGCATTGATCTTCCGGTTGAGTAACTTTGCATTGACGGTCGACGCGGGCGCGCTTTTGATTGTTTAGCCAGGTTCCGGCCGTAATAATACGGGCACCCCAAACACGCTTTCGAACATTCGGCTGTTCTGTTCGAGGGCTATCTGTTCGAGTGAAAGGTCGTCTACGCCGGCAACGGAGATGATCAAGATGTTGCCGTCAGTTCGACAGTGAACGTCGACGATCCGGTGGCTGCGCGAATGATCCAGAGCGACCGCGAGTCGCAGGATGGCTGCCATTTTCGCCACGGCGATACGGTTCTCGCGATTCAGCGCGGCGTAAACGTTATGCGATGGCTGAGGTGTATTTCTTCGGTGGTATCGAGCCACCAACGAAACCAGCAACACGTCGCGCTCACCTAATCCGAACAGTTCGCTGTTGCGAATCATGTACATGGAATGCTTGTGGTACGCGCGATGGCTGATGTAGAGGCCGACTTCGTGAAGCAGCGCGCCAACGTACAGCACTAATTCGTGCCTCGAATCAAGTTCGTGCTTGTCCTGAAGCTGCCGAAAGAGGGTTCGCGAGAGGTCGGCGACGTGCCGTGCGTAAGGTTCGTCAAAGTGAAACTTGCGCCCCAAATCAATGGCCGATCGAGTAATTTGCTGGCTGAGTTCGTTTGTCCAGGCACCGCCTTGCGACATTTCCTTGAGAAGTCCGTCTCGCAAGTTCGCGTTGCAAACGAGAAACTCGTCCACGCCGTACATCCGAGCCAGTTCGACGTAGATTAACAGCGCCGCTGCGACCATCTCCGCCTCTTGAAACGACAGTTGAAAACGCTCGACCACATCATCGACCGAGAGGCCGAGCAACTGGTCGGTAAACGCTTCCAAGTCGTCGGTGTTGAGCATTACGGCTTGATTCGTATTCCAGTCGGGAGAGAAAGTCTTTGCGGCGAATCGAACGTCGCCGCCGATTGCGATCATCCGCAATGGCTCGCTCGCATCCAGATGTTCGCTGAGCCGCCCCATGTTTTGGCGGATCTCGTTTTCCATCAAGGACCGTTTTTTGCCCCAGGGAGCCTGTATCGTCTCAAGCTGTTGTCTCAATCTCAGCGAACCCAAACGATAGGTTTGTGAAACCGTGACGTCCTGCCCTTGAACGACGAGCACTTCCGTGCTGCCGCCTCCGGCTTCGACGATCAAAGATCGCGTCGGCGTTTCTTCCTCGCCAGCCTGCAGTAACGGCTGAAGAAAGGGCAGCACGCCCATATAAGTAACTCGAGACGCCTCCGCCTCATCCAGAACATCGACTTCAAATCCCGTCGCAATGAAGACTCGGTCCTGGAAAGCGAGTCGGTTGCCGGCTTCGCGAACAGCGCTGGTCGCCACGACGCGAATCTGTTCACTCGACTCAATTCGGTACTCGCCTAGCTTCTGCCTAAACGTGCGCAGCACGCGAACACATTCTTCAATCGTCGATTTGCTAATCGCGTTGCGATCAAATGTGTCTTTGCCGAGGCTAACTGGACGGGTCAGCGATTCCAGCGTCCTCACGCTTTGGTTGTCTGCAATCTCCGCGATCGCCATACGGATCGAGGTCGAGCCAATGTCGATCACAGCCACCTGACGTACTGGACTTGCGGCGCTTCCCGCCGGCTGCCCCACCGAATCAGTGTGCTCCCGTTTCATTTTGGTTACAGCCTGTTCTGTCTGACGGATTGATTTTTTCGCGACTGCTTCTACTTCGGTTGCTCTAGGTTGGCGGCCCAAGCTGCCGCTCCAAGAACGCTGGCGTCATCTCCCAACTTGGCCACACAAACTTCGAATGATTGCGTGAACGCGGGCATGACCGCATCGCGAACGCCGCGATCCACTTCGCTGACAAAGAGATCCGGCATCGCCTCGACCATGCCGCCACCGAGCACAATAATGTCCGGCAGTAGCAGCGTGACGACGGACCCAATGGCCACTCCAATCGCATAGGCCGCGTTTCGCGTTATCTGCTCGACGGCCGTGTCTCCATTTTCGATGGATTCGCGGAGAACGCCGCTGCGAATGTCGGCGATCGCTGTGCCGTATTGCTTCATGAGCCATGGCGCGCCGCCTCGATAAGCGGCTTTTGATGCTTCCGCCGAAATCGCCAGACGGCTCGCAATCGTTTCCAGACAACCGCGTTGCCCGCAACCGCAGAGCCCTCCTTGCGAATTGACTCGGACGTGCCCTATCTCCATGCAAGAGTGGTCGGCGCCGTGGATGATTCGTCCTTCGTACACACATCCACCGCCAATTCCCGTGCCCGGGAAAACGCCGAATACGGTTCGGCCGTTCTTTCCGGCGCCAAAACAGTATTCGCCATAGACTCCGGCATCGACGTCGTTCAAGACAGCGGCCGAGCAGTTGAATTCTTTGTTGATCGCCGCCGCCAATTTGACGTTAGTCCAACCTAAGTTGACCGCTTCGATGATGATTCCGCGTTCCATGTCGATCGGCGACGGGCACCCCACGCCGACGCTCAACAATTGGCTTGGGTCCGCGTCCACCTCATTCAACACATCGTGAATCGATCCGAGAATCCGAGCGACACCGTTTTCGACGCCGTCGTACCCCTTTGTCTTCCGCCGACGTTGCGCAACTTTGTTGAATTCGGCATCGTAAAGGACCGCAAGCATCTTCGTGCCGCCCAAATCGAAGCCGATGCGATATTTGGTCTTGGTGTTCATGAACGCTGTTCCACTTGCCTATTCTCTCTTGTCGCAGCTTGACTCCATCCTCCACCAGAATACCAGAGCAGCACGATTGGGCGAACAGGACGCACGGAGGATCGGATTCAAATCGGTGCCTCGCAAGTCATGCTCAAGACAGCGTGAACGACTTGATATATGATTGGCGAATTACGCCAAGGACCGAATCGAATCGGCTCGGCTTGCTGGCCGCAACGCCGCTTTAGACTGGAGCCCGTTGAAGGTATGGAATCTGGAGACAATCGACTGCTCACTTCTCATTGGTCTCGCTTAGCGGGCTCCATTGAAAGGTCTCTTTACCAGATCGAATCGAAACGCGGCTGGATGGCTGCGGTGATCAACGGGGTGATAGCCGGCGCAGCCGTGGCTGTGGTCACCTGGCTTGTCACCACGTTGCAAGAGGGCGATCTGCTGCTGTTCGCATGCCTGGGATCTTCCGCCGCGTCCGTTGTCTTTGCCCCACTCAGCAAAGCCAACAGTCTGCGAACCATCATCGCCGCCTACACGATCGCCGCCGGCGTTTGCATTTTGCTTTTTCCAATTCACCGGACCGGGACAATTCCCTTGCCCGCAATCTGTTTCCTTGCCGTTTCTCTTCCCGTGGCGCTGATGAGAATCACCGACACCATGCACCCGGCCGCCATCGGAAGCTCGATGGCGTTCATCATTTATGAACGCGATCCAAAAGGTCTTCTGCTGCTTCTTCTGGCCATTTTGGGACTGCTGACCGTAGTCAAGATGTTGGCCTACGCCTACTTGCGAGATCTCGAGTTCCGCCAGTTCGGCAAAGAGTTTCGCCGCGACTACTACGGTCAAGAAGTCATGGTCACGATTCTAGCGAACGAACCGGAGAAGACTTCGAAGTAGTTGGGGCGAGCAAGCGTGAAGTGCGAATAAGCAGCGGCAACCGACGCCCCGCTGCTGACTCGCAACCGACTCGTTGCCGACTCGCTTAGCGCAAAAAAAGCCCGAGCGTAAATGGCTCGGGCAATTGAGTTGAGCGAATCGAAAAACCGAGTCTGCCTAGCCGCCAAACTCGGGGCGACGACGGCCGAGTTGCGATTGCAAGCGGTGTACGATCGAACTGTGCATTTGGCTGACGCGGCTTTCGCTGAGATCGAGCGTGGCGCCAATCTCTTTCATCGTCAGTTCTTCATAATAGTAGAGGATAATGATCAGACGCTCGTTGCGGTTTAACCCTTTGGTGACAAGCCGCATTAGGTCGTTCTTGTGAACGCGACGCGTGGGATCTTCGCCCTTCTTATCTTCAAGAATGTCGATCTCTCGAACATCCTTGTAGCTGTCCGTTTCGTACCACTTTTTGTTGAGGCTAATCAGGTTGACTGCGTTCGCCTCGAGCACCATCTTTTCGAGTTCGGGCACGGAGAGGCCCATGTATTCCGACAGTTCAACTTCCGTGGGAACTCGACCGAGCCGGGCTTCGAGTGTCTTGTTGGCTTCGCCAAGCTTGCTCGCCTTGGACCTCACGAGACGAGGCACCCAGTCCATGGTGCGAAGTTCGTCCAGCATGGCGCCTCGGATTCGCGGCACGCAATACGTTTCGAACTTGACGCCGCGGTTAAGATCAAACGCATCGATCGCGTCCATCAACCCAAACACGCCAGCCGAAATCAGGTCGTCCAGTTCGACGCCTTCCGGAAGACGCGCCCAAATCCGTTCGCCGTTGTATTTAACGAGCGGCAGATATCGTTCAACAAGACGATTGCGCAAGTCCTTGCGGCTCGCATCAGCGCGGTAGTCGAGCCAGACTTGCTTGATAACGTCTTCCGCCGGGGCAATGCTCGTGGCCATACAATCCTCCGTGATTGTCACATCGCCGATATGGTGGTCGGCGTCGATTCTCAATTGTTGATCGCCCCACGCTCAACCGTGGTTCGATATGGTTCGCATCCTGCGAACGTTGGCGACGCCAAAAACGCGCCGCACATTGACTTGACCGTACTAACCCGTCGTTTCCGCAGCTTGGGAATCCGATTCGGATTCCGATTTCAATGACGCTAGTTCGCTATCGAGCAATTGCTTTACCGAATCACGAACCGTCTGTTGTGCGATGACACCGGCAACGTAGCCAACCACCGCGAACAGGAACATCATGATTAACGCCAACTTGGTCGATTCGTCAAATCCGCCTCCGACAATGAAGCTGCGGACCATGACCGTCGTGAAAGCCAGGAATCCTAGGACACCCGAAAATTCTCGACCCATAACCGTCGCTCCGCCGGAATAGTCGCACTAGACTTCGCATCTTAACTCGCCCTCGCCTAGCGATAGGCTTTCTTGTTATCGACGCTGGGTCCGTAGCTCATTAGGCAAAGTTCCGGTCGCGTTAACTTCTCCTTTAAATCGGCCTGCTGGCAATAAAGTTCTTGGTCGTGGACAGTTAGTACTGCACGTTGTTTTTCATACTGTTTTTCATACTGTTTTTCTAACTGCTTGTTACGCTGTTTCTTTCAACACTTTGAATCTCGCCCCGCTCACCTCGTGACCCTGAATAGGTCAATGCGAGCGTTTCAAAAGTGGCTGAGACGATTAAGTCGGACGCTGGCGCCGGAAAATGATTCCCGCTGCGGCCAGCCAAGCCGCTTGAATACGGTAGCCAGCCTCGCCAGGCAATGTCAGTTTTTAAGAACCGACGGCATGCTCGCCGAATTCGGCCGTGCACATCCTTGGCAATCTCGCCATCGGGAGCTTGGTTAACGAACACGCCAACGTCGCTCAAGTCCCACACATGATTGGTTTTAAGCGCCGCATACGAGTCGAGGACGGACAGTCTGTCGGACGAACTGACCATCAAGACGGCGTCGGCAAGATGCCAAAAAACTCGCTGCAACGACTCGACGCGACTTCCCCCGTCAATCACGACCAGGTCGCAATGCCGAGTCAGAAGTTGATAGTCGTGCTTGAATCGCTCGATTGCGAATCCGTTGATGTGCGCCATCGGGCCAGTCGTCCCGGGAACGACCTGAACTCCCTCCGCCGCCTCCACTAGCACTCGCGACGGATCGAATTGTTCGTACAAAACGTCCCCAATGCTCAGCTCGCCCGAAAGCTGCATGCGTTGAGCGACGTCGCCGCCTTGCGAGTCCATGTCGACGAGATTGACTCGCTGCCCTCCGCGCGCCGCCGCAATCGCCAATTGGATCGCCACAGTGGTCGAGCCCGCTCGCGTCTTACCCGATGCGACGAGTACGGTGCGAGCCGAGTCGAGGCTCGCTGAGTCGTTTCGACGCGATTGTCGAACCAGCGTTCGCAGGTCGGATGCTTGGTCGTGAGTCACATTCATGGTTTAACTTCGGCGAGCAACAGGGGCGAGGACAAACGCTCTGGAACATCGTCAGGCGGCTCGAGTTAGACCAACGATCGAATCCGCGACTCGGCGCGCCGAGGCGATCTGAATGTCCTCGGGCACGTCCTGGCCGTCGGTCAGATAACTCAGCGGAAACTGTGATTCGCGCAGTATCGGGAACACGCCGCCGAGCCCTGCGACTTCGTCGAGCTTTGTCAGGATGAGCGACGACACGCCGGCGCCCTGGAAGCAGGAAGTCGCGTCAGCCAAGTGGCGTTCGTCCGCCGTGCAACTGAGCACAAGATGAACGTCGTCGGCTCGAGCCTCAGTGAGCAGCGCGCCCAGCTCGCGAATTTTCACAGTGTCCTTGGGGCTTCTTCCCGCTGTGTCGAGCAAGATCAAGTCCATTTCGGCCATCGAGTCAATCGCTGCACGCATTTCTCGTAGCGTTGCGCCAACCTTGAGTGGCACGTCAATGATGTCCGCGTAAGTCTGCAGTTGATCGACGGCGGCGATGCGGTACGTGTCGACAGCTATCAATCCAACGGATCGACCTTCGCGTAGGCGAAAGTTCGCCGCCAGCTTGGCGATCGTCGTCGTTTTGCCTACGCCAGTAGGGCCGACTAGGGCAACGACGCGAGGTCGATCGAACGACATGCTCAACCCGCCGGCGACATGTAATTCAGCCTCCACCATGTCGCTCAGCAAGAGCCGCCCTTCGGCAAAGTCGAGATCCTCCGCCTCGTTCTGCTCGAGACGATCAATGAGTTCGTCGGCGATGTCAGCGCGAAGGTTGGCGCGTCGCAGCGAATCGCAGAATTCACGCCGCAACATCGTCCACTGTTCATTCGAGCCAACTGATGCGGGGTCCGCGTCCGCCGCATCGGCAGCGTCCGATTCTGCGCCCTGAGGACATTGAGCCGCTTTGCGTTCGGCGGGTGGGAGTCGCAATCGCGCTACGCTGGTTCCAAACAAGATCGGCCTGGGCGGCTCGGCATCAATACCATCCGCATCCCGCGCGTCGTCGCTGACGTCTGTCGGTTCCGCTTGCCTAGGATTCGTTGGAGACTCTGTGAATTCGGGTTCAGGGCAGAACAGACTGGGGATGGCCAGCTGCTCGCGGCCGCGATCGCGCGAATACATCGCGTCCATTCGTGGCGATTGGTCGGCCGGGGCCGAAGGTGCCGGAGGATGATTGGCGACTTCGTAGCCCCGCTGAGGCGTCTCGGCGTCAACGGGAGCCGATGGTTCGAACACGTGCTCGTTCGGCATCGACGGCGAGTGTTCATGACTCGGGATATCTGCGTTCGTGGCGACGCTTGCGACAGAGCTAATTGCGAGCTTCGACTGGTGCGAACCTTCAGAGAACCGACTTGGCGCGGCGATGGCGGACGAGGCGGTCACTTCGATCTGTCGGCCTCGCCCGACCCAACCCAAAGCGCCTGACTTGACTTCGCGAGTATGCAGCACCGATGCGTCGGGCCCTAGGTCTTGTCGCACAAGTTCAATCGCGTCTTGTAGCGAGCGAGCACGGTAGGTTCGGATGTCCATGTCTTTCGACCTTGCGACTTAGGAATGTACGGGGACGTTACCGGGTACGGCCTCGTTGATGATCCCGACTGACTCGATCTTGGTGTCTCGCGTTATTTCGTTGTAGCTGAGCACGACAAGTTTCGGCAGATTTGCGGCGGTGATCTGCCTCAGCGCCGGACGAATCTGCGGACTGACCAGCACGACTTGGCTTCGACTGTATTGGTTGAGCTTGGGCAGTTCGGCCGCGATGACTTGGCAGGTCGCGTCAATGGCCTCCGACGACATGCGGATAAACAAGCCGCGATCGTTGTGGTCGATGCCTGCGGAGATGCGGTCTTCGAGCGCCGGGTCAAGGGTCAGCACAAACAACCGCCCTTCTTCGTCTCGGTACTTCGAGCAGATCGTGCGTGCAAGTCGGTGTCGAGCGTACTCGGCCAGCCAAATGGCATCCTTGGTTTTTGTCGCGTAGTCGCCAAGCGTTTCGAGAATGAGCCCCAGCTGTCGAATCGGCACTTGCTCGCGCAACAGCAGCTGCAAAACTTGCTGGACCTCGGAGAGCTTCAACAGGCCGGGTATCAATTCATCGATGACGGCGGGCGATGTCTCTCGCAGCTCATCTAGCAAGTGCTTCGTGGCGTCGCGAGTCAGCAGTTCGTCCGCGTGCTGCCTTACGATCTCCTGCAAGTGGGTGGCCAACACGGCAGCCGGTTCGACGGGCGTGTATCCCATCATCTCGGCCCGATCCTGCATTCCCGTTTCGATCCAAAAGGCCTTTTGCTGAAAGACGGGATCGACTGTCTCTTCGCCGGGGACCGAACCTGCGGTCATTCCAGAGTCCATAGCAAGCATCAGGTTCGGGCGGACAAAGCCTTGGGCGACTGGATTGTTGGCGATCTTGATGCGGTATTGGTTCTCGCCCAAACTGACTAAGTCGCGGATTCGAACCTTCGGCAAGACGATGCCGATCTCGCTTGCAACCGCCTGCCGCACTCCGGTAATACGCGGCAGCAAGTCGCCTCCACGGTTGGGATCGGCGAGCTTGATCAAGTCGACGCTGATCTCCATTTCCATGGGATCGACGACCAGGTAGTCCTCTATTCGCTCCTCTTTGGTTTCCGCCTGCTCTTCTTCGGCGACCTTGTTTTCCTCGTCAACAATACGCTGCGCTTCGTCTTTCTTGCCTTTTTGCGAGATCATCGCGGCGATGCCGAAACAACTTCCGCCAATCAGCAGCAGCGGAACGGTGGGAAGATTCGTGAAAATGAGCGCAACCAGGAAGACGCCGGCAACGACGAGCGCCTGCGGTCGAGAAAACAACTGGGTAACGAGCTGAGCTGGAAGGTTCGATTGTTTTGCGCTGCGAGTGACGAGAAGGCCGGCGGCCAGCGAGATCAACAGCGCCGGCACTTGGCTGACGAGGCCATCGCCAATCGTCAATTTGGTGTAGACCGACACGGCCTCGAGCGGTTGCATGTTCGCTTGAAAGATGCCGATCACCAGTCCGCCGACGATGTTGACCATTGTGATCACGATGCCCGCGATCGCATCGCCGCGAACGAACTTGCTGGCGCCATCCATGGCCCCATAGAAGTTCGCCTGTTGCGTCACATCCTCGCGACGCTTTTGAGCTTCGTGTTCGTCGATCGCCCCGGCGTTCAGATCGGCGTCAATCGCCATCTGCTGACCCGGCATTCCGTCCAAGGCAAAACGTGCGGCGACTTCACTGATCCGCGTCGAGCCTTTGGTGATGACCAAGAATTGAATTGCCACAATGATGATGAAGATGATAATCCCGACAACTTCGTTGCCGCCCGCGACGAAGTCGCCGAAGCCGCGAATCACACCGCCCGCCGCATTGAGCTTTTGAGTGTCGCCGTTGACCAGAATGAGTCGAGTGGAGGCGATATTGAGGACGAGTCGCGCCAGCGTGGTGGCTAGAAGCAAGGAGGGAAATACGTTGAACTCCAACGGCGTCTTGACGTAGATCGTCGTCAACAACACGATCACCGCCACCGTGATATTCACGGCGAGGAAGATGTCCATGATCGCGGGGGGCAACGTGACTAGAATCACAAAGATACTAGTGATGATGCCAACCGGCAGGACCAGCTCAGTCCAACGCGATAAACGTGTCATAGGGTCGACAGAACGCCATGGAATCGGGTTACCAAACGAGCGGCGGAGAGTACTGAAACGCCTTTCAACTGTCTAGCCCGGATTCTGCGAGAAGAACGCCGTTCGCCATTGCCGAGCGACACAACGGGATCGAACCGTCGCCCGCAGCGAGCCACATTTCGTCGCTTTGCAGCGAGCGGCGGCTGCATCGCAACATCGTGCAACTACCGGCTTTATCGTGATCCCAGTCTCCGGCTCGCTCGAGATCCCACGCCGCCCGAGTGAGTCTTCCGCCTTCGCGTTGCTGCAGATACGGCCAGGCGGCTGTCGTCCCGCCCCAACACGCGCCTCACTTTCATTGCAAACGGCACCATCGGAACTAGTGCTGTGTTACAGCTTGGAATTGGGATCGACAATTCGTTTGGTCAACGCCCGCCACGGCGAATCGGGTGCGCCACCCTAAAACTAAGGCGTAACGCAGCACTAGCTTTCGGTTTTCGAGCCATGTGGTTTGACACAATAGCGGAGCAACCACCCCGGCGCGGATGATCCGCTCTTATGTTTCCCCGTGGTCATTGCGGTCTCGGAGTTCCGCTGTCGCCAGCTTGCTAGCGCCAACACATTGGAGGCTTGCGCGCCCAAGGACCACAGGAGAGTGAGCACGGAGACCGACAGTAAGTCGAATGGTTGTTGTGCTCAGTTGATGAGAGCCGCACCTCGAAATCGCTCCATGAGCATCCACTTTCAATACGGAGCTAACACGATGGCGGGGCCATGCAATCGAACCATCTTGCATATCGATGACGATCCGGGAATACCCCCGGCTCTACCATCACCAATTAACCAAACTCGGTTACGACGTCACCTCGGTTAGCGGCACCTCGCAAGTATTAAGAGAACTGCTGGAAAACGGACACGGCGTGGTCCTTCTCGATATCGACATGCTCGAATGCAGTGGCGTAGAGCTGCTAAGGCAGATCAAACGGCAAGACGCAGGTCATCATGCTAACGGGGCTGGTATCCATGTCGATGACGCTGCAATCGATGCGTTGGGGTACGGAGGCTTGTTTCTTCAAGCCGTTGCTTGACATCGCACCGCTTGCCACGGCGATTGAGAACGCCTTTGCCAAGATTGACCACTGGTGGGAAACGCTGCGCACGTTGCCTCCCCAACTGCAGGCGTATCGCGGCGATCCGGACGACCACGAAGCCGTGCACGCGGTGTTCCGAAGTATCCACAGCATCAAGGGTAACGCCAGCTTCCTCGGACTCTCGGCAATCAAGCTGTTCGCCCACTCGGTCGAGAACACGCTGGATGGAGTGAGAAACGAAGAAACGAATCTCACAGAGGAATTAGAGCGATTGTTTGTAATGGCATTCAATGAACTTGACCTCATGTTGAACGACGCGTTGGATGGTGCCGTTTGTAAAACGCTTAGCGACGAGAATGAACAGTTACTCGCGAAGATCGAGGACGAAGCCAATGCGTCCTCATCCTGTTCGTCGAAAGTTGCAAGACTGATTAAGAAAATCTCATCGATAGCGGACGAGATCGCCGAGTCAAAGCATGAGCCGTCGTAAGCGTGGGCGCAGCAATTACGGACGCTTGCCGCCGCCGAGAGCGGGTGCGATAGCGAACCAACTCAAGACAACACGGTCGAGCAGCGGACGCCTAAAGTATTCCGTGATTCGACTTTCAAGCACAACGACACCGACTTGACCGAGCGAGTGCACGGTTTGTTGGAGCTGTTTGAAGTGACGGCTCGCGGCGCCTACGAGGAGAAACACGGTACGTCGTTCGTCGAAGCGACGCGGGAGTTTGCTGCATGGGCAGAGGACCTCGCCGTCGGATCCCTTGCTCCGGGGCATTGAATTCGGCTGCCAATGACTTTCAGACAATCTTCAACAGCCCGCTCGACGTTGATTCGAGTCTCCTCGACATCGTTTGGTCGATGCTGGTGCCCGAACTCGACAATCTCCGAACTGGGAATGACGAGCCCGGAGCATCCGAAAAGAAAGCCACCGAGCAAGAACGCTGATTCTCAAAGCCAAGGCTCGACGGCTCGCTCCAACAACCGCGTCTTGCGCATTAACGAGGAACGCGTTGACGAGTTTCTGGGCGACGTCTCGGATCTGTTCATTACATGCGAGCGTTTAAAGGACTTGAAAAATCGCATGGATCGCGAATTGAAGATGATCGACCTCGTCGACGAATTGCGGCAGATCAATGGAGTCTTCTCCGAACAGACGACCACGCTTCAGTCAAGCGTCGTGTCTCTGCGTAAGGTTCCAGTCCGCGGTCTCTTCTCGAAGTTTCCGCGTGTCGCTCGAGGTTTGGCGTCCGATCTCGGAAAACAACTGGATGTTCGGATTGGCGGCAAAGAAAACGAAATCGACAAGTCGCTCGTCGAGGATCTCGACGCGCCTCTGATGCACATGATCCGCAACGTCTGCGATCACGGAATTGAAACTCCTGAAGAGCGTCGTGCTCGAGGAGTCGCTGAGGCGGGGCAGCTGTTGTTGAAATGCGATTTGACCGAGTCGCATGTGATCATCACGGTCCAGGATGATGGACGCGGGATCGACCCTCAACGGTTGCGAGACAAGGCAGTTGCCAAGGGAATCATGACCGCGGCGGCCGCGAAATCGCTGCCCGACGACCAAGCCGTCGATTTGATCTTCCACGCTGGCTTCTCGACCGCCGAAGAGATCTCGGACGTCTCGGGACGGGGCCTCGGATTGGATGTTGTCCGCACGACGATTCGCGAACATTCCGGCGACATCAAGCTCACGTCTCAACTTGGCGTGGGAACGACGTTCCGTATTGAAATCCCAGTTCGCAAAGCAGTCGTCGTGGTCGACGGTCTGCTGCTCGCTCAGAATGGCGATAGGTTTATCGTCCCTTTTGCCAATGTGGGAGAGATCTTTGAGCTCAATTCGAATGAGATCTCGACGGTTCACGGCTCGTTGGTCGCCCAAATTCGCGGCGAGCCATACGCCGTCGTCAGGTTGGGCCAAGCTCTTGAGATCGGCCGGCCGTGACGCATGTGACACGCCCTGCACGGGAGTCATGTTGACGCACAAAGGCAACAACATCTGTTTGCTCGTCGACGGCGTACTCGGCCAGCGCAAGATCGTGATCAACAGCCTGCAGGAACTGTTGCCCGACACCACCGCGTTTTCGGGCGTGGCGCAACTTGGCGGCGGACGACTCGCGCTCGTTATCAATCCGTTGGAGTTTCTGGCAACGCCCCACGGCGTAGGACGCTGAAGATTCGCCTGCGACCCATACTCGACAAGGCGATGGCCTCACCAATCCTCGACTGCCAGAACGCGTTTCACTTTGCCGACTTGAATCGACTAAGCCGCCATCTTTTGGGCTCGGCCTAGTATGCGGCGGTAGAGCTGGTCATAGGCGTCTGCTTGAGCTGACGGATTGAATAGCTCCTTAGCCAGCGCTCGTGAGCTCTCTCTTAGACATTGTCCATCGGCTTGTTGCTCGAGGAGCCTCGCCACAGCATCCGCCAACGCTTGAACATCGCCCACGGGGGCCAATTCGCCCGAACGACCAGGCTGCACATAATCGGAAATGCCGCCCGCATCAAAAGCGACAACCGGTGTTCCGCAAGCGAGCGACTCAATTCCGGTTTGAGGCGAGTTGTCTTCGATGGACGGGAGGACGAGCAGATTGGCGGCGGAATAGACATCGGCCAGACGATTCTTATCCCGGATGAACCCGAGCGACTTGCTCGAGAGACTCGAGCTCGCATCTAAAGGCAATTCGCCTCGGCCAAAATAGACACACATCAAGTTGGACTTCTTCGTCATGCGGCGGAGCATTTCGCATAGCGGCTCAAATCCCTTTCGCCGATTGTCGACATCATCCGCACCGAAAGCGATAATTTGAGCGTCTTGAGGCAGGCCCAATCGACCGCGAGCCTCAGCGGAGTCCCTAGGACAAAACGTCTGCAAATCGATTCCGTAGGGAATCCGCTCGAAACTTGCGGCCCCGCCCAGCAGCGGGCTGCAACGAGCTAAATCGATGAGCCATTTGCTTGGAGCGACGACGTTCACATTGGCAAGAGGCAGCGAATCCAGTTTGGCCGCGAAAGATTGGCTCGAGATGTCTTCGCCGTTGCTGTTTGCGGCCGGGCCTAGTTGAGGGCAATTGCCGCATGATGTTTCAAACTTCTCACACCCAGCACTGTAATGACATCCGCCCGTAAACGGATTCATATCGTGTAGCGTCCACACAACTTGCTTGTCGGATGGCAGCGAGCGGAAGAATGTGCGGTAGTCAAACGAAGCGCCGATCCAGTGTAGGTGCAAGACGTCTCCGCTAAACGCCTTGGTCGATCTGCGTGTTCGATGAGGCAACACTGCCGGACTGAACAACTCCAGCCCTTGAGGTCGACCTCGCAGCGCGCGACGAAACCGATTGCGATAGCCCAAATGGGCAAGGCGATCGCCGGCTCGCTCCAGCCAACCTCGAGCACCCAACGAATAGGACGGCTGCCACACGCGATACGATGCATCGGGCGGACTCGCCCCGTTCTGGTACCAGAACGTGCTCTCGTGGCCCGCGTTTCGCAGTCCTTCGTGGACTCGCCGCGCCGCGATCGCAGCGCCGCCGCCCAGGTAGTAATTCAAGTGATCAATGTCCATGGACTGGCTTTTAGCAAATCCGACCGAAACGGACGAGAGGAATCGGCTGATTTCTCCGAACGCCACTCGAGTGAGTCTTATCTATTTTGCCAAAACAGCGAGGCGTGCTAGTGCCGCGTCAACTCTAAAAATGGGGGTTGGCTTCGGCGTAACTTGACTTGGCGGCGCACGATACAAACACTGGGATCCTAATTATTAGTGTTGACGCTGCACTAGCTGCATAACCATTTGGCTTGCGCAACAGAAACAACGGAGTCGCTCGGCTCTGCTCGACTTCTGGCAAAGCCGGAAACGATCTCAAATCGCCCTGCCAGCCGATCGCTCAGACGCCGGATTTCGAGCCGACTCGCTTGCCTCCGGTTCTTGACTGACATTGACCTCAAACCGTCGATTTTCTATCGTCCTCCAGCCCCCAATTCGGCCGATCTTAATGGGTCAATTGCCGTTTTGGCGCGGCTATGATTCTTGCCCGCGGATTGGGCCAAAACAGAGTTCCCGCGCCGATCGATCCCCATGTCCAAATTCGTACTTATCGACCATTCGCTCACGTCGATCGGCGGCCATCATCACGAGTACGCCGCTCAGATGATTCAGACCGCGAGCCGTTTGGGCTACCAGGCTCACCTCGCTTGCGGCGCCGAGTTCCCTGAGCAGCTCTCCGATCAGTTTGCCGATCCCGGGACTGGTCGAGACTGCCAGATTCATCGCCTGTTCCCGTACCCATCGTATGGGAAGTGGGGACGATTGTACGACGGACGTTGGCAGTTGCGAGAGCTCGACAAGCAGGGGCGACCATCGGGTGCGAAGTCGAAGCTGACAGACTGGTGCTCGCGCGACCAGTTTGGGTTGAGAACCGCCAAGCAACGATGGCGTCGGGGTCAGAGGCAGCGGCAGTTTGTCGAAGCCTGTCGCCAACTGTTCGACACGATTCCGTTGCAACTTGGCGATCAGGTCTACCTGCCAACCGTTTCCGATTTCGATCTTACGTGTTTGGCGGCGTACTTAAAATCGACTATGGCATCGGCGAAGCGGGCGAGTTGGCATGCTCAGATGCACCTCAGTTTTTGGGACGGGCGGCAATGCGACGCGGATCGTTGTCGAGGTCGGATCGAATACATGCGAGAATGCATTGGCGATCTGCAGCAGGCATCGGCGGAGATCGACTTGCATCTATACACAACAACCGACGAGCTGGCCGAACACTACAACGCGTTGGGCGTCGGTGAATTCACTTGCCTCCCCTACCCTGCGGGCCAGGAAGAAGAAACGCAAACGACAGCATTCAAATCGCCGCCCCCAGAAGGTCCGCTGCGCATCGTGGTGGCGGGAAAGCCGAGAGAGGAAAAAGGCACGCATCATTTGAAAGCAATCGTCGAATCTCTGTGGGACGACTACTTCGCCACGGGGCGACTGCAATTGCTCGTTCAAACCGATACGGTCGGGAGACTGACGCCTAATCGAGGCAGACGATCGCGGCAGCTCATACCGCCCGTTGTCGCTGTCGACTATCCGCTGGCTGCTTCGGACTACGCCGCATTAATCCAATCAGCGGATATGGGGCTCTTCCTATACGACGCCGAGGAGTACTACGTGCGAGCGAGCGGCGTGCTCGTAGAAATGCTGGCTAAAGGCAAGCCGGTGATTGCACCCTCTGTCTGTTGGCTTTCACAGCAAACGATGTCGCAAGAACAGTCGAGGTTAAACCAGCTCAAGGGCGAATTGAGACCGGACCCGCCGGAGCTCTCATGGACCATGCATATCACGGAGGGCCAGGCGGTCATCCGAGAAACAGCCTTGCCGACTATGTGCGACAACATCCTTTGGCAGGTTAGATGGGCATCGGACATCCGGGCATGCGTTCGCATCGAAGTGCAAACGAAAACCGAATTCGGTGGCTGGGAAGACAACAGCGTGTTTGTCGCGGAGCCGAGTGTCGAGCGAGTAGATGAAATGTGCGTCACGAGCTTGCCGCCGTCGAAGTCAATTCGGCCGATGCCAGCGGACGCGAGGACAACGTTTTCGGCGTTGACCACCGGTCACTCCGGCGTCAAACGCGTTCGCGTTCGAGCATTCAACGCGTTTGACGAGCGACCGGTCGCAATTCATTTGAGTGCCATCGCGTTTGAGAATCCCGACGAGGCCTCGATTCCACTCGGAGAACTCAGCTTGGCCTCCGCCGACTGGGCTGCCGTTCCTCGTTTGGTTGCTGACATGGTTGAACATTATGAGAGTTACCGTCGATCGGCGCTGGCGTTTTCGAGTCGCTGGGCTGAGCAACACTCGCCCGCGAGAACGATCGAGATTTTGCGGAGACAAGCTGGCGAGACCGAAACGACCGCCGTACGCGCTGCATGAGCCGGAAGGAAGCGACTCAAAATGGCGCGACGGCACAAGGGAAGTGAATTGGATCTATGCAGCCTGAAATCTCGATTCTGGTTTCGACGTTTGAGCGACCTCGCCACCTTGAGCGAGTGTTGACATCGATCGCTTGCCAGGAAAACGTGCAAGGACGCTTCGAAGTCGTGGTGACCGACGACGGTTCGCGAGATGACACATTGGATGTTGTCCGACACTTCGCTGAGCATTGCGATTTCCCGGTTCGCCAGACCACCCATGCACACCGCAATTTTCAACTGGCGAAGTGCCGCAACGACGGAGTCCGAGCCGGCAGCGCGCCGTACCTGCTATTTCTCGACGGCGATTGCGTTATCCCCACCGATCACGTCCAGCAGCACCTTAAACGCAGAACGCCCGGTGTGACTTGGAGCGGCTTTTGTTATCGGCTCGATCAAGCGTCGAGCGAGAAAATCGATATGGCCGCCGTGATGCGAGGCGACTATCTCGCTATGCCGTCGACGGGCGAGATTCGCAAGCTGAGGTCGCTGGCCTTGAAGTCGCGTTTCTATTCATGGATTCGACATCCGACCAAGCCGCGGTTGTTTGGCGGGAACATCGGCGTGTGGCGAAACGATTATGAGCGAATCAACGGCTACGATGAGAACTTTGTCGGCTGGGGAGGCGAGGACGACGATCTGCGTCTGCGACTTCGCCGCGCCGGCGTTCGCATCCACTCGATTCTTCCCTGGACTCGGACCTACCATCTTTGGCACCCGCCAGTCGACTCGGCACCCAAGTCGATCATGGATGGCCGCAACATTTCGTATTTACACCGAGCGAACCGATTGACGCGTTGCCTGAACGGACTTGAGAAACGCGAGACGACCGATTTACGCGTCAGCGTGTCTGGCGATGTTGCCGAGTTCGAGCGGGCGTTCTCAAGTTCGCTCCCGCTCAGCCAGCTCAAGTTAGTCGAACATCAACCAGAAGTTGAATTGGCGTTGGCCGACGCGTCGTTCGTCGAGGACGCGGCCTGGCGAATTCTGGTGCTGCCAACGGGCGCTTCGCCCAGCCCGCAGGCGCTCAAGACCGCTGACATGGTCGTCACGGATCGACCAGACGGCTTTGGCGTGAGTGCGGAGCGAGCGTTTGGGTTAGGCGAATTGCATGACGCGTTGAGACGAGTCGCGTAGAGAAGATGACGTCGAGGGCCCTTTTTCCCGGAAGAGATGCCGAGCCATGTCAAAAGCCAATGACCACAACGAACTGCTCGTCGCAAACACGACTGCGATCATCAAAGCGTTCGAACGGCCTCGCGCGTTGCGGCGGTTAGTCAAGAGCCTGCAACGTTTTTATCCCACAATGCGAATCATTGTGGCCGATGACAGCCTGCGAGAACCAACACCTCCTCCAGGCGTCGAGTTCATTCGGCTCGAGCCCGATACCGGGGCGAGCGAGGGCCGCAATCAGTTATTGCAGCGAGTCGCTACTCCGCTGTTTTGGCAGCTCGATGACGACTTTGAACTCACCAAGGGAACATCCTTCGAAAAACTGGCGACGCCCGTAGCGCAAGCTGACGCCGACATCGTCGGTGGGGACTGCATTCGCTGCAAGCGCAAATGGTTCGGTTGGCTGCGACACAAGCCGAGTCCGTTTTATGGCCGGATCGATTTCCGCGATGGAGAGCTCCGCTTGTCGCCTGGCGAGCATCGACGAGACGAAGGATATCTCGTTTGCGACATCGTCCCTCAATTCTTCGTGGCTCGCACCAAGACCATTGTCGACATGGGCGGATGGGATAGCGAACTCAAGACAGAGGAACACGAAGAGTTCTTTGTCCGCTGCCAACAACACGGCCTGAGGACGCTTTATTGCCCCGACGTGACGGTCCGTCATTGGAGCGACCTGCCGGCCCACTACGCCAAATTTCGTCAGCGAAGTTATCGCCCCAGCGCCGCAGCCAAGATGGGGATCCAGACTTGGATCGACATGGATGGCCGAGTCACCCATTTTGATCTCGCCGCGATAGCCCATGAGCAAGACAGCCGTCGCACAGCCTAGTGCTGCGTTACAGCTTGGAATTGGGATCGACAATTCGTTTGGTCAACGCTCGCCACGGCGAATCAGGTGCGCCACCCTAAAACTAAGGCGTAACGCAGCACTAGCCTTCCCTTCACCCGGGCAGCGTTTTTTTGGTTCATCCGGGAAGGTTCCTGCCACATCTCCTGCCACATTTCTGCCAAAGACCGATCCGAACAGCCCGACCGCGAAGATGGGGGCAGGAAAATAGGCCGTAGACGGGGTCGCCTTGTGAAAGTCGGCCGTTCATCGGCATTTTGGGCCGAGATTCCGCAACCATTTTTGGCATTTCTTCAGACAGTTGTAAATTTGTTCACTAAGTGTCCGCTCCAGTAAAAATGGGGAACTTCCCGTAAAGCACTACCTTACAACAACTTACGATACGGCAGTCGATTTGAGGGAGAATTGGCGCGCCCGATGCATAAGATGGCCTGCGTTCAACTCAGCTCTTCCATCTGTGCCGCAAAGGAGTGTGCCATGCTAGTCCTCACACGGAAGTCTCAGCAACAAATCCGAGTTGGTGGCGAGATCACGATCACCGTGCTTTCAGTCAAAGGAAAGTCGGTGAGGATCGGCATCGAAGCTCCACGCGAAGTGCGAGTCGTACGCGGCGAGCTGCCACCCAAGGATCTCTTGTTCACCGTCACCGACCAAATCACTGGCGGCGAAATAGCCAGCGACGAAGCAGCCGCCGTCGAAGCGAACGCTGATCCCGAAGACGCCGAGACGGCGGAATCGTCGACGGGCGTTCCACGGAACATGCGAACGATGAAAGAATTCGTCGCCGCGGCAACGCATGCCGTGTAGCGAACCGTGATTTCTGAGCAGCCGACGATTTGAGGCAACTCAGTTGGCAGCGAGTTCGCTATTGAATCGGCCGTTCGTTGCGATCGGTGAATCGCACCTGCGGCGGGCCGCCACGTTGGTTCTCCCATCGATATTGCCTCAAGTGCTCAAGCAGCACTCGGCGGACTTCCAATATCGCTTTGGGGTTTTGATGGACGGCCGAGTGGCTCGCGTTGGCGACGATTTCTGAATCCGCTCGTTCAAAGTGAGCGCTCGCCAACGAAACGACGCCGTCGCCTTCGCCGCTTGCAAACGAACTGAAGAATCCATCGTCTGTCGTATGCCCGACGATGTTGTGATGCTTTACCCACGGTGCCGATTCGCGACTCTTCAAGACCGGCAGAATGGGCGAGTCGGGCGCGAGCGAGTCGATGCTCGTTGTGATCGTCAACAATTCGGGATTGAGAAAGACACCCGGGTTGTCTCGAACCAGCGATTGGCTCGTCTGCACAAATAAATTGGGCAGCCTAATCAGTTTTCGCGCAATCCAACGCGTGTACTCGTTGGCAAAATGGCTGCCGTCATGCGGCGTTCCGATAGTGATCAGCCGTTTGACCGATTGGTTCGGCTGGAAGAACAACATTCGAGCAAGCTCTTCTCGCTCCTCTGGATCTGCCTGAACGTCCTCAAAGGGCCGTTCGCTCACGATTCGCCAAAAGTCCTCACCGCTCCCGATCGTTTGCATGCGGGCTACGAGTCCGCCCATGCTGTGGCCGACCAGGACGATCTGATCTAGTGTCTCGGTCTGGTGCTGCGGGTCGAGTACATGCCGGGCGTGAGCCAGATCTTTTCTCAGACTAGAGCCGCTGACCCAAAATGGTTGTCCCGTGGGGTAGAGGTAAAACCAGAATTGATAGTTCTCGCGGACCTCGGGGAAACTTCGCAGGTCGTTGAACATCTCCATCCAGGTCAACGGGCTCGACCACAACCCATGCACCATGATCACGGGGATCCGATTGGGATCGTACGGCTCCAACATGTAGAGCCCGGAGACGGGCTGAGTCGCGTTAGGATTTAACAGACCCAAAGTGGCAAGCGATTCAGGCTGCTGTAAGGCCTGATGATCGAGGTAGAAAGCGAGCGCCGTGCTGACATCCGTCTCCAACGGCACGGTTCGATTGGCGACTTCAATCGTGTTGGAAACCAGCGGGTCATGCAGTTCCAAATCGCAGGCCAAACTTCCCGATTCGTCCCAGTGCGAGACTCGCAGAAATGCGGTCACAGGAAAGCTCAATCCTGGCGGATAGAACTGCTCGGCGGCATCTTCATGGTCATGCTGTTTACGAACGGCAATCAGCGGCACGCCCAAGCCGAAACTGTGGTGTCGATTGTTTAGACCTCGAACTTTGAATTCGGAGACGAACTCAAGATGCTCAAAGTCGTCGTCGTGCCAATTGCCATGAACTTTGACTCGGACCGAATACTTTCGGTCGCCAAGGACGACGTCGTGGGTTGCGCCGGGCTTGAGTTGATCCGCTGCTGCTGCAATGCGCAACGTCCCCTCGAGACCCGTGTTGTAGAGATCGCAGGCGCCTCGAAACTGAGGATCGTAGGTGTTTCGTTCGCGATCAAACCTTGGATCGAACAGGTACAAATAAGCATGGGCGACCGCGGCGCTATAGTAGTTGAGCGCCTCTTCCTTCTTGCCCAAGAGATCAGACTGATGCCCAAAGACGTAGGCCAACTCGGCATAGGCATAGACTTTTTCCGGAGTTGGCTCGCGGTCGATCTCAGCCCTCAAGTTGGCCAACGCTTTTTCCGGATCGCTGTCGTACTCGGCGCCCAAGGAAAACTTCCTCAGCAAAGCGACAGTGCGACTCGAGGCTTTTGGGCCGCTGGAGGAGAGCAGTTCGAGCGGCCCGGCCAGAGGGTTGTTCGGAGTCTTGCGAATCTCCAAATATTCGCGACGGGCGCAGCCGCCGTACATGGCTACGACAATCAATACGGCCGTGAGACGAGACCGAGAAAAGGCGTGGGAGGGACGTTCCATCGAGTGGGCAGCGGTCTAGAGACAATGCGGATTGAACCGGGCGGCGAAGAGTAACGAGCGTGCACCGCAGCGTCAATTGCAAACTGACTGTCATGCATGTGCTAGCAGGCTGTGGAAGGGCGGTCACAGGCCACAAGAAACGCGAGAAGACTCGAAGAACCCGGTGACGGTGCTAGACGTATCGCATGCTGCGAGCCGAACGTGACACAGAGGTCCGTTCTTTGTGCATTTTGTGTTCTTCGTGGCGGGTCCAAGCAAGCCGTTCCGTTGCACCTAACCAAGCCGGTGGGTGGGGACGGGCGGCGAGGGTCGGAATCGTTGCATCCCGTGAATCTTTGCGTCGAGTCCGGCTGCAATCGCAACTTGCTCTACCGTAGCTCGGACGATTGTCTCCAGCTCTTCCGGATCCGCGGCGACTCGCGCATTGACGACGAATCGAGAATCGTTCGCCTTGGTGCCGGATTCAAACGAGAGCTCGACATCGGCGTCCGATCCGACAAGGTTTGCGATTGCCGTCGAGGCGCCGCTCTCAGCCAACACCTTGAGATGAGCCGGTTCGAGTTCCTTGGCCAGGAGAGCGTCTCGAAGCAATTTCACCAATTCGACCAGGACGATGTCGATGGCGAACGGTTCCGCTTTGCTAGAGAGTTCCGCCTGACAATTGAGCCAGCCAAGTTCGGCTTCCCCTTGTGCATAGATGTCGTAGTCAACTTCCATAAACGCACTCCGTTGCGGCGCGACGGTGCTGAGCGATTGTTCGAATTGATCGAAGCCGTCGCCCGTTCTGGCGCTGGCTGCCAAGACGACCTTACCCGGGAAGCGTTCGTTCACATCCGACACAAGCCGTTCGACGTCCTGGCTTGAAAGCTTGTCCGCTTTGTGGATCACGACGATGTCGGCTTCTTCGATCTGCTTGAGGAAAATGTAGGCGGCTTTTGGCGAGAACCCAACCTTGCCGGTCGCTTGCAAAATCTTGCGGCCATGTTCGGGTTTGAGCAATACGGCGAGCGGGCCGAGTTCGTACTGATCGCCGTGGATTTGCCGGAGAGGTTCGATCACGGTGGCTGCAAGATCGGTGCAACTGCCAACCGGCTCGGCGATAATGATGTCGGGTTTCGACTCCTCGCCCAGTCGACTCAGCGTCTCCGTCAGATCATCGAACTTGCAGCAAAAGCAGGCACCTGGCACTTCCTCGACATCAAAGCCTTGAGCCCGCAGCGATTTGGTGTCGACCAAGTCGTACGCTTGGTCGTTGGTCACAAGACCGACGCGTTTGCCCGCATCGGCGTAGCGTTTCGCAAGGCGTCCAATGGCTGTGGTCTTGCCCGCCCCCAAGAATCCGCCGATCATTACAAATCGAATTGTCATTCGGTCCTACTATGCGATCTTGAAACGATTGAAGGAAGTCCGCTTTGGACGGCCCGCTCCCTGGGGACGCGGCCGCATCGAATACGGCCTCATTATAGCACCAACTCTCGGTTCAATTATTGACGGGGCGAGTCACGCGGAAACAGCGAGACGCGGATTGTCGACGGACGGCGAATGATTCTAGAGTGGTAAATTGAGCCAGGCCTGCGATAGATTAGGATGAGGTGTTGCCGAGTCCCGAGATACCGGTCGGATAATCTGCCGAGCCGGTTAGAAAGTAGTGTTCGTGAACGCCAATCAAACGGACAGCGATTCAGCGGAGCAGCCGATCGCATTCCACGGCGGTGAGCCGACCTTTCCAAAGGAACCGTTCACTTGGCCTCCGCGCGACGAGGCGATTCGCGAGGCGCTTGAGGAGGTGTTCTCCAGCGGAGATTGGGGGCGGTATGACGGCCCGCGGCTCGCGCAATTGGCCGATTCGATCGCCGAAATGTCGGGAACCGACTTCGCCATTCCCTGTTCTAGCGGGACTGTCGCCGTCGAACTCGCCTTGCGAGGCTTGCGAGTCGGCGACGGAGACGAAGTTATCTTGGCCGCATACGACTTCGCCGGCAATTTCCGAGCGATAGAAGCCGTCGGTGCCCAAGTGGTTCTTGTCGACATCGATCCCAAGACCTTTTGCCTTGATGCCGACACACTGAAAGATGCAATAGGCCCGAGTACCGCAGCGATCATTGTGTCTCATTTGCACGGCGGTTTGGCCGAGATGAATCGACTTCGCGACATCGCGGACAAACATCAGATCGCCATTCTCGAAGACGCCTGCCAATCCATCGGCGCGGTGGCGGACGGGCGCCCGGCAGGCGGATGGGGCGATGTGGCCGCGTTCAGTTTTGGCGGCAGCAAACTTCTCACCGCGGGAAGAGGCGGAATGGTCGTCACTTCGCGGAGTGAGGTTCGACAACGAATCGTGATTGCCAGCCAACAGGGTAACAACGCGTTTCCACTGAGCGAACTTCAGGCGGCCGTGCTCTTGCCGCAACTCGAAAGACTCGAAGAGCACAACCGGTTGCGACTAGATCGAGCCAAGCAGCTATGTGAAAGTTTGAGCGATTGTCCGCTCTCGCCGGTTCAGCTGAGCGACTGCGGGACGAACCAATCGGCGACGTTTCGCTGGGGGTTTCAACTCGAAAACGTCAGCTCGCCTCGCGAACAAATCGCAGCGGCGATGCGCGCCGAAGGAATCGCGTTGGATCCGGGATTTCGCGGATTTGCGAGAAGGGGAAAATCACGTTGTCGACGGGTCGGCGACCTTCCCAATGCGATGAAAGCTTCGATGAACATGATGCTATTACACCATGCCATCTTGCTTGAATCTCCCGAAACAATTGAGCTAGTAGCGTGCGGAATTTCGCGCGTGCTTAGCGCGCTCAGAAGCGCGCAAATTGACAAATAAAACTCACTCTCGCGAGCTCCAATTAGGACGCTCGAAGCGTGCTTCCGACGAAGGGAAACGGCCCAGTATCGGAAACCGGCGAAATGCCTTTGGGCTCGTTGAATGTATCGACGATCGCCGTCAATTCGCCTCGAACAATTCTCACCTCGTCCGGTGCCGAAATTCCTATGGTGACTCGATTACCGCTGATGCGATTGACCGTGATGCGAATGTCTTCGCCGATCACCAATTCATCTCCGGCTTTGCGTGTTAGCACCAACATGTTCTTCCTCCTTGAAATTGACTCCGCAATTGAGAACTCGGAAGATCGTCCCGCCTTAATCTGGTTACAACAACAAACGTTTGACTTCTAACGCAATCCACGAACCAAACTTGATAAAGTTTGCCGATTTTTCCGGCGTATGCGCTAAGCCATTCAATTGAAACAACTTAGCGCCAAAGATCTCAGCCCCCTCAAATTGGTCTCCCTAGCCGCTCCCTCACCTCCTCGTCTCAAATCGGGACGAAAAGAGTCGCAAAACGCGACCTTTTTCGAAAGCGACGGAACAGCCAGCAGTGCTTGCTGGCTGTACACGATCCGTCGGAAATGTGACACAATCACCACTGAAGTTGGCAGCACTGTTAGTTAGTTGGCAGCACTGTTAGTTAGTTAGTTGGCAGCACTGTTAGTTAGTCTGCCGAGCCCATTTCTTGGGAATCCTTGGCGAACTCTTGGTCGTTCCCCGGCGCGAGGTAATCTTAAAATGATCCACTGGATGAAAGTTGGGGCGATCGGTTTGCTGCTTTTGGCTGCTTCAACCGCCCGCCTTTGCGCTGAGGAATTCGAGGTGCTATGGCGCCGGGCTCGTACACAGATCGAGTCTGCCGATCATGTTGCGGCCGAGCGGACGTTGACACTGACAATCAAGGCCGACCCCAAGTTCGCTCAAGCTCATTATTATCGCGGGCGAGTTCGCTTTCGCCTTGGAAAGTTCGCGGCATCCGTTCTGGATTTCAACCGCTACGTCAAGCTCGCGCCGTCGCTCGCCTCGCGTCAATGGGAACGCGGAATTGCCTGTTACTACGCCGAGCAATTCCAGGCGGGCGCCGAGCAATTCGAGCTCTATCAAACGTATCACGACAATGACGTCGAGAATTCCGTCTGGCGGTTTCTTTGCATGGCCCAGACCGAGGATATTGAGAAGGCTCGAGCCGCTATGTTGCCGATCCGAAACGATCGACGCATTCCGATGATGGCCATTTACGATCTGTTTCGAGGCGAAGCGAACGCATGGGACGTCGAGGCGGCCATCGTGTCGGACGACCCAAAGCCCGAGTCGCTGGCCTATCGGCGATTCTATGCTCAACTCTACCTGGGTCTCTATTACGAGGCCGTGGGTAACAAGAAGCTCGCCAATGCACAAATTATCGCAGCCAGTAAGCACAAGCGAACCAAAGGAATCAACAACTACATGTGGGCTGTTGCCGATGTCCACGCCAAGCGATTGGGATCGATGGACGCCCCCATTCGCAAACCGGTCAAGGAAGACTGATGAACGCACCGAGACCCGAGCCTGTTGATCCGAGCCAAGTCGGGCAGCTGGCCTTGGACGTGATCGCCAAAGATCGCTTTCCGTATCTCGCCAGTTGCGATGGCGAGCAACCTCGTTTGCGGCCGGTTTCTCCTGTCCGCACGGATGGATTCACGGTCTACGTCGCCAGCCTGAGGCAGTATCACAAGACCCAAGAGATCGCAGCGAATCCTCGAGTCGAACTTTGCTACCTCGACACCGGCCACGATCAAGTGCGAATCACCGGCGTAGCGGAAGTCGTTGATGACGCTGAATTGCTGCTGGAGATCTGGCACTCCAACCCGCTGATGCAGAGCTATCTCGGTTCGATCGACAACCCCAACTTACTGGTCTACCGCATCGTCCCTTCGCGGGTCCGGTTTATGCGAGAATGGGCGCTCGAGTATTTCGAAGTGCCGATCGATTCAACAGAGAGCAAGGAAGTGAGTACGCACGATGGATGAGACGGCCGAGACATCTTCGGAGCCGCCGGCGTTTGATGCGATTCTGCTCGTATCGTTTGGCGGCCCCGAGGGAGTGGACGAGGTGATCCCGTTTTTGGAAAACGTCCTTCGCGGCCGCAATGTGCCGCGTGAGCGAATGCTGGAAGTTGCCGAGCACTACTACCAGTTTGGCGGCGTCAGTCCGATCAATCGACAGAACCGTGAATTGATCGCCTGTCTCGAGAACGAGCTGGCCGAGCACGAGATCGAGCTGCCTATCTATTTCGGCAATCGCAATTGGGACCCGATGCTCGCCGAAACGGTGAAGCAGATGGGTGCCGACGGAATGAAGCATGCTCTGGCGCTGTTTACATCGAGCTTCAGTTCCTACTCGGCATGTCGACAATACCGCGAGAACCTCACCGCCGCGAGCGAACAGGCGGGTGCGACTGCGCCCTCATTTCACAAGATCCGAATGTACTTCAACCATCCGGGTTTCATCGAAACGATGGCGGATCGGATCCGCCAGTCGATCGCCCAGTTGCCGGCCAATCGCCGCGATTCCTTCAAGCTCCTGTTTACGGCCCACAGTATTCCGCTGGCGATGGCGGATCATTGCGACTACGTGGACCAATTGAACAACGCCGCGGAGTTGATTTGCAAGGAGTTGGGCGTCGACGATCATGCTTTGGTTTATCAGAGCCGCAGCGGGCCGCCTCATCAGCCATGGCTCGAGCCGGATGTCTGCGATTACCTCGAGCAGTTGGTTGATTGCGGGGGCCAAGCCGTCGTCATTTCGCCGCTCGGCTTCGTCAGTGACCACATGGAGGTATTGTTTGACCTCGATGAGGAAGCGGCCGAAGTCTGCAAGCGGCGCGGAATCGACATGGTGCGGTCCGAGACAGCCGGAACGCATCCACGTTTTGTGAGCATGATACGCGAGCTAATCCAAGAGCGACTCGATCCCTCTTCGCCGAGACTCGCCTTGGGAGATCTCGGGCCGTCGCACGATGATTGCCCGGCCGACTGCTGTCTTTACGAACCGCGCCGTCCGTCGCCTTAGAAAAACGACTCGACTGACGCGGCTCCCCTTGCGGGCGCTATTCGAGGCTCCAACCTTTGCGGTATTCGCGTCGAATAAATTGGTCCGCTTCCGGCGCGTTTGTCGCCTTCATATTCGCCGCATCCCAGCTCAACTTCTTGCCGACTCGGTAGGCGACATTTCCAAGGTGATTGGCTTCGGTAAGCCAGCCGGCGTAGGTGAAGTTGCAGGTTGTCGGCGCGCCGGTTTTGCAGGCATGAACCCATTCGGCATGGTGGCCGAGTGACTTGGGAATGAATGGCTCCGGCCGTTGGAAGTCGGCGTATTTTTTCTCTGGCAGCAACACGTGCTTGCCATAGTCCGACAGCACCATGCCTTCGTCGCCAACAAACAGCACGCCGTTGCCCCACTGGGGAATTTCTTTCTTCAGCCATCGTTCCGGCTTATACGTGCCTTGGCTCCACGTCAGCTTAAGCGGCGGTTGATCGCCGCGCGGGCCATATTCGTAAAAGGCTTGCATCGAGGCCGGCGCGATTTCTGGATGAGCCGGCGGCCCTTTCGACTCGATCGACAGCGGTGCCTTCAGGTCGAGCGCCCAGAACGGAAGATCGATCCAATGGCTGCCCAAGTCCGACATCGTGCCATTGCCAAAGTCCCACCAGCGATACCATTTGGGACCCGGGAAATAGACGTTGCTGTAGGGTCGATGTTTGGCTGGCCCGAGCCACAAGTCCCAGTTGAGTTGTGGCGGAATCGGATCGGCCTTGGCTGGCAGGTCGGTGACATAAACACGATCTCGCGCCGCCTTGGCCTGCGCTTCGCTCTGAAGCCCCCACGCTCGCGATACCCAGACATGCACCTCGCGAACCGGACCAATCGCATTGCTCTTGATGAGTTCGACGACGCGGCGATAGTTGTCGTTGGCGTGAATTTGCGTACCCATTTGCGTGGCGACTTTGGCCTCTTCCGCCGCCTCGCGAATCTTCCGCGCCTCCCACACGTTGTGGGTAAGCGGCTTCTCGCAGTAGACATGCTTGCCCAGTTTGAGCGCAGGCATCGTCGCGAACGCGTGCGTGTGCTCGCAAGTGCTTACAACAACCGCGTCAAATCGTTTTGCGTGGTCGTAGATGCGACGAAAGTCGTCGGTCACGACGGCGTCGGGATGACGCTTACTGGCGCGATCGAGATGGTTCGAATTCACGTCGCAAAGCGCGACAATGTTTTGCGTTTCCACCTTCGCCATGTTCGACGCGCCTCGGCCGCCGCAGCCAATCACCGCCACATTGAGACGCTCATTTAGATTGCGGCCGCGCACCACCGCCGGCGAGGCCAATGCGCTGGCACCGCAAACGACGGTCGTTTTAATAAATGTGCGACGATTCGTTTTGCCTAGCGTATTCATTTGCGAGATGCTCCATGGTGCCATGTCGAGTCCACGGCCGATTGTCGACGATTCATCAATCGCATGCAACTTGCTGCGAGCCGGCGAGTCTAAGGAGATTCGCGGTGCCCCATTCACTTGGAACTCGGTAGATTTTTCGCGGCGGCCCATACTTCTTCGCCACAGGGGGAAGTAGACTGAAAAGACACCCACCGCGTCCTAGCCGTTCGGCCTCTCTTTTCGCCGGGAAAACCCTTCGTTTGGACTAGACGAGATCGACCGACATGACAGCCATTCTGGGTATTTCCGCCTTCTATCACGACTCGGCTGCAGCCGTCGTCGTCGATGGCGAAATTGTCGCGGCGGCTCAAGAAGAGCGATTCACTCGCAAAAAACACGACCACCGTTTCCCCCAGAATGCGGTAGACGAATGTCTGCGGATCGCAGGGCTCCGCCCCGACGAGCTCGACTACGTCGGGTTCTACGACAAGCCGCTGGTCAAGTTCGAACGCCTGCTGCAAACCTATTTGTCATTCACGCCCGCAGGATACCGCTCGTTCCGCCACGCCATGCCGCTGTGGCTAAAACAAAAGCTTCACTTGCCGCGTGAAATGGCCGCGGGGTTACGAGGCAAGTATTCGGGGCGCTACGTCTTCATGGACCACCATGAGTCGCATGCGGCAAGCGCGTTCTTTCCTTCCCCTTTCGACGAAGCAGCCATTCTGACGCTCGATGGAGTCGGTGAATGGTCGACGACCTGCATTGGATCCGGCCGCGCAAACAGGATCGAGCTGACCCACGAGATTCGCTTTCCCCATTCGCTCGGATTGCTCTACTCGGCGTTCACCTACTACACCGGTTTTCGCGTGAACAGCGGCGAGTACAAAATCATGGGACTGGCCCCGTACGGCAAGCCAATCTATCGCAAGCAAATTCTCGACCACTTGATGGACCTGAAGGCAGACGGCTCATTTCGAATGGACATGAGCTACTTCAATTACTGCCAAGGTATCACGATGACGTCGAAAAAATTTCACGATCTATTCGGCGGCCCGCCTCGCGATCCGGAGTCGCAGATCACGCAGCGCGAAATGGATTTGGCGGCGTCAGTGCAAGCCGTCACAGAGGAGATCATGTTGAGAATCGCGCGGCATGTGCACGAAGTGACCGGCATGACGAATCTTGTCTTGGCGGGCGGAGTCGCCTTGAACTGCGTCGGCAACGGCCGCATTCTGCGCGAGGGTCCTTTTGACAACCTGTGGATACAGCCAGCCGCTGGCGACGCCGGCGGCGCTCTCGGGGCGGCTTTGTTCATTTGGCATCAACTGCTGGAGAATCCGAGACAACCTGGCATACCCGACGGCCAAAGAGGATCGTATCTGGGACCGGAATTTTCCGACGACGAAATCGCACAAGTGCTAGAGCAACAATCAGCTCGCTTCACGACTTGCGAAACGGATGACGCTCTCTGCGAACAGGTTGCCGATCTGATCGCAGACGAAAAAGTCGTCGGCTGGTTTCAAGGCCGAATGGAGTTTGGGCCTCGGGCTCTTGGCGCCCGCAGCATCCTCGGCGACGCACGCAGCCGAGAAATGCAATCGGTGATGAACAAGAAAATTAAGTTTCGCGAATCGTTCCGCCCCTTCGCACCTATTGTTTTGAAGCAACACGTCGACTCGTTCTTTGAAATGAAGGCCGAGCAAGATAGCCCGTATATGTTGCTCGTGGCTCCCGTCAGCGAAGCGATTCGAACCGAGCAAGATGAACCGCCCGACGACGCGTTTGGAATCGACAAGCTGCGCCACCAACGCTCCACGATTCCCGCCGTGACTCATGTTGACTACTCGGCCCGAGTCCAAACGATCGATGAAACTCGCAATCCACTGCTTCATCAACTGCTAGGCCGATTCCACGAAAAGACTTCCTGCCCGGTGATGATCAACACCAGTTTCAATGTGCGCAGCGAACCGATCGTCTGTACGCCCGAGGACGCGCTGCGGTGTTTCATGATGACCGACATGGACGTTCTCGTGCTCGGCCGCCATATCCTGCTCAAGACGGAACAACCTAACCAGATGAGCGACTCTGAGCGGCAAGAGCACCTCGACCAATTCCAACTCGACTGACCCCAACGCTATGTTCCGAAGCATCGTGTCTAGCCCGCGTACTTCACATTCGAATGCAAGAATTGCGTGACATGAAACTAATTGAAATCAACTGGGATCCACCGCCGCGACAGCTCAGGCAATTCGCTGTGATTTGCTTTTTTGTCCTGCCGTTCCTCGGCTGGCTTTGGGGCGCAGAAATTCAACTCATCGGTCTGCTGGCGGGTCTTGGGCTGCTGATCGCGTTAGTTGGTTTCGCTGTTCCGGCAATCGTCAAGCCGATTTTCATCGCATTGACAGTGATCACGACTCCCATTGGAATGGTGGTTGGCGAAGTTGCCATGGGTCTGATCTACTATGGTGTCTTCTTGCCGATCGGATGTTTGTTTCGGTTGCAGAACAAAGACGCGCTCCGCCGCAAGATCGACAGCGAAGCAACGACGTACTGGCAAGAGAAGAAAAAGCCCAAGGACGTCGCCAGCTACTATCGACAGTCGTAGGTCAAGCCAATTCTCTTGACGAACGACCGACAGTCATCATCAAAACCACGTCCTTTGTTGAGGAATCAGCTCGTGTCCAAAGACTCAGATTCGCCAAAGGAAAAGACGGAGTTTGAAGATGCCGGCGAGGGCAAGCAGTTGTCGATCGCGCAGGAATTCGTCCAATTCATCGTAGAGAACAAAGCTTGGTGGCTCGTCCCCATCATGCTGGTGCTCGGACTGATCGGGCTGATCGTCACGCTCAGCGCCACAGGTGCCCTGCCCTTCATTTACGCGATGTTCTAGGCGAGCAGCTCGTCGTCACCGATCCGAATTCCGAATCATACAGACGCAGGGCATGCGAGACGCTATGCCTCGACTTCGATTTCGCGAGGCCATTGTTGATAGGCCTCCCAATACGTTTTCTTGAGCGCGATCTCGTCGTCGCTGGCGACGGGCTGAATGCGCCCGTAGTATCGCGAATATCGCCAACGCCGTTTCGCATCAGCGCGATAGACAACCGAACCTGTGATCACGCCAGTCTGCGGCGACTTGGCTGCTGTCTGAGCCGTAAGGGCGATCGGTTGCGGGGCGGGATTGCCTGACCAAGGAAGAACGAAGAGCAGCAAGAACGCGCTGTTCATATTTTCTGAATCCGATTTAGTCTCTCGATAGAAGCGAACGTGTCACTACCGGTGATAACCAAAATTCCGTCGCCTGAGAGTCGGCGAACCAACTGATCGCAAGAACATTCACGCGAAGAAAAAGTGTGCGGCGCAGTGCGTCACGACCGCACACTCACAACATTTCGCTCCGCACAGTTTCGCTCGATGCTTTTTCGCTGGATGCAAAAAACGTTGCGCTCGGCACTTTTGAACACAACGAGTTTCGCCGGCGCAGATGCGTCATAGCCGTTGAACGCGGCAGCAGACAGATTGACTACTCAGCGATATGAGACCAACGTCGACGCGGGGGCTTGGTGCCTAGTGCTGCGTTACGCCTTAGTTTTAGGGTGGCGCACCCGATTCGCCGTGGCGGGCGTTGACCAAACGAATTGTCGATCCCAATTCCAAGCTGTAACACAGCACTAGTTCGAATCGCCCGGGCGAAGCGGATGCTGATTCGGCGCGGTCATGTCGACCCCGGTAATCCGATCCATCATCCAGATGTCCATGTCGTGCAACATCTGCACGTCGACATCTTCCTTGCAGGGATACTGGCGAAACGTCACCGATAGCCCGGCGACGTGAAACAACCGCATCTCGTCGCAGGCTTGCGATTCTGGATAGAGTTCGGAATAGCGTCCGTGGGCGATGAACATCGGCAGCTGTCGAGCTTCATCGAGTCGCGTCAACGCCGACCTTCGTTCGGGAAACGGACCGGCGACGGAGAGCACGCCGGCGAAGCGCTGTGGGTTGTTTAGCGCAATCCGAAACGCCATCGTGCCGCCACTCTGAAGACCCGCTAGAAAAATTCGGCGCTCGGCTACGTTAAACCGCTCGCCGGCCGTTTCAATCGACTGCAACACGCGGTCTTCCGCTTGCGAAACGTCCCGGTCGCCCTGTCCCCACATGAATCCGTCAGCCGATCCGCGGCTAGGCCCTCGCGGCGCCAACGCCACGTAGTTGCGCATACTGATCAACGGCATCACACGATTCAATTGACGCTCGTCATCGCCGTCGCCGTGCAGCCAAATCACCAACGGGTAGTTGTACTTCTGCTCGTAGTGAATCGGCGAGAACAGCGTGTAATGCAGTCCCCGCCTTGTTGACGATTGCAATCGAGCTTGCTCGATGTGAGATTCCGCGGACGACGATGAAGCAGCGGAAGACTGAGACCACAGCGGGATGCGGTTCATAGCGAGATCGATTTCCGGCAGGTGCGGGGTCAAGCACGTACGCCAGTTAGATGGCGGCGAGTTCCTTGTTGCGACAACGAATTCTCAACCAACAGCAGCATGAGCAACATCGTCGCAACGCGATCGGATTTTTAGAACACGTATCGGCCGTTGTCAACGTCAACCAAATCCCAAACGCTGGCCCAGAGTGCTAGCATTTCGCCCGACCGGGGCGTGCGGACCGAGCGATTATGCAGAGTGAAAGCGAGCATTCCGCAGCGATCTGAGACCAACCGGCAACGTCGACTCGACCGACTATTGCTTCATGAGGTCGTTCATCGTGGCGACGAGCGACTTCACGGCGTCGACGCTATTTTGGAAGTCCGCCTGCTCTTGTTCGTCGAGGTCGAGTTGAATAATTTTTTCGACTCCATTCGCCCCGAGCACGCAAGGTACGCCAACGTAGTAGCCGCCTACGCCATATTCCGAGTCGCAGTACGCGGCACAGGGGATGACTCGCTTCTTGTCGCGAACGATGGCTTCCACCATTTGAGCCGTCGCTGCTGCCGGGGCGTAGTAGGCGCTGCCGGTCTTTAGCAGCCCGACAATCTCGGCGCCACCTTTTCGAGTCCGCTCAACGATGGCGTCGAGTCTCTCTTGGTCGAGAATTCGAGTGACCGGGATTCCACCGACAGAGGTGCAACTGGGCATCGGCACCATCGTGTCGCCGTGTCCGCCCATGAGCAATGCCGACACGTCTTCCACGCTGACTCCTAATTCCATCGCCAGGAAGGTTCGGTAGCGAGCCGTGTCGAGAACGCCGGCTTGGCCGATCACTCGCGACGCCGGAAAGCCACTGACCTGTAGAGCCATCTGGACCATCGCGTCGAGCGGGTTGCTGACGAGGATCAGAATCGCGTTAGGGCTCGTCGCTTTGACTTGCTCGGTCACCGAGGCGACGATTTTCGCGTTGGTGGCAAGCAAATCGTCTCGGCTCATTCCCGGTTTGCGCGGGATGCCTGCAGTGATGACCACAACGTCGCTGCCGGCCGTGGGGCCGTAATCGGTGGCGCCTTGAACACAGCTGTCGAAGCCCATGATCGGCGAAGACTGCATCAAGTCGAGCGCTTTCCCCTTGGGCATGTCCTCAGTTTGGGGAATATCGACGAGCACAATGTCGCCGAGCTCCATGGAGGCGCACCAGTGGGCGGTGGTAGCCCCAACGTTGCCAGCTCCGACGATCGTAATTTTGGCGCGGCCCATTTTCCCACTCCTTGCATGAATGATTGTTCGGCGATCCAACGATCATTTGGCTGCGAGCAGGTTTCGTCAAGTGGGCTAATCCAAATTGCTAAAGTCTGGTCCCGATTCCGCTTCGATTCCAAGATCGTCTAGCGACTTGCCGTCGGCTGACTGGCGGCGCTTTCGCAAGGTGTCTCGTTCGAATCGAGTATCGCTCTTTCCAGCTCGGTAAACAGAAATCCAAATCGCGCCTAGAGCGACGATAAAGACGGCGCCGACGCCGATCCCCAGGTAGGGATTTCGCGTTGGAGGTTGCTTGACCATCGTCGGCATCGAGCCCAAGAACATTGGGCTGACTTGCTTCTGCTTGGCGTCGAAGGCGTCGACATATTCGGACTTGTACGCCCAAAGCCGAAAAAAGACGCCAGTCAATTCGATTTCTTCATTCAGCAATTCCTCCCCCGACTTACCCTCCGCCAATCGCTCATTTGCTTCGAACAATTCCGGCGGCAGGGAGCGAACGCAGGCGATGGCGGGAAAACCGTTCTGGTAGATCGGCGAAGCTGTTTGATCCCCTTTGCCGCTCAGCTGCAACGTCAAATCGCCGAGAGGTATGAAGAAATCGATCTGAAAGTAGTGATCGATGCCGAACCGTTCACGTATATCGGACTCGCGTTCGCTAATGACCACGCGAGTGATTCGCCGCGCCTTGCCTCGCACCGTGAAGAAGCCGCCTTGCAGTGGCTGAGGTTTTTGAATCGCGCCGGTCAACGAGAATGGCCTTGAAATCTGCTTCACTTGCGAGGAATCGGCGCGGGACGCGGCGTCCATTACTTGATAGAACGGTTCGCGGTCCTCAGCTCCCATGCGACTACGGCCATTGCGTTCGCGGGCCACTTCGAAAAGGCTGATGTCGACTCCCAACTCGGCCAAGTACTGCTCGCTCGTCGAGACGTTGGGAATCTGAGTGGCCGAGTCCGGGCGCCAAGAAATTCGAGACGTGGCGAATACGTACGATGCTCGCCCCCCAACCTCGCCGCCGAGCTTGAGAAACATGCCGTAGGCTTGGATCCGCTCGTTGAGCGACGACGCCTTCTTCCAACTCTCGGGAATCTCAAGGCAGCAAACCTCCATTGGCACATCGTCCTTCGCGTTGACGACATTGACCACATAGTAGTGCTTTCGTTGAAAGAGCCGCTCGACTTCCGGAAGCAACTCGCGCTGCTCAAAGCCGCGAACTCGGCCGTGCAGATCAAAGACCTCTGTCCTCAGCGCGTCGGGTCCGTCGCTCAATTCCGACCATGGCGGTAAATCGCGCCGCCACTGTTCCATATCGTCGGGCTGGAAGCGACGAATCGCAAATAGAATTCGCAACACCGTTTCCTCATCGTCACTTTGCAGCGGTTGTCCGTCGGTCAAGGCCGTCAGTTGACTGGCACCAATGTCGAAGCCGACCTCCAGCATCTTGCGGGGGCTCGGCAAGCGAACGCGAGTCGGTCGAATCTCATCGCGATCATCGGCCCATGGTAGACCGCCCAGCCGGCGTTTTGGCGTTTGACCTGGAGACTGCGATTCCGGCTGCTCCGCAGATTTGGATTGCGATGCGTCGGCCGATTTCGTGCTTGACGGCGTCTGGGCATGGACACCGCTCACGCACGTTGCAAGCCACACGACGCCAAGCCCGATCGATGCGATTAGCCGGCGAGTGGTGAAGAAATTGACTTCGAACATCGGCGGCTCTCTGAATTTGCGGCTTGCTTTGTTCATGGCGTTAGGCGATTCGTTGGCGATCACGTTCAAGCGTGATTTGGCATGATCAGCATTTTCGATTCTCGGCGATGAAGTCACTCAAGGGGCAACTGCCCCACCCTGGTCGTGCTCGCTTGGCGGATCACTTTCTCGCGCCGCCGACTCAAGCTGTCTCAACTCATGCTCGATACCAGGACTTATCTGCGAGGGGTCGAGGGCGTTGAGCGGTTTGGCGGTCTTGTTGAAGTAGTGGGCGATGCGTGACGGCCATTGATTGAGTTGAAAGACGGCGACGGCGACGATAACTCCTGCAAGCACAGCGCCGAGTATCACGAGCGTCAGCAATTGACTGCTTGGAGGTTCGGCAGGCTGCCAGCCAGGCGACGATTCAATGACGATCGAGTTGGCGAGTATTTTTGGCGCGGTGCGAATTCCATCTCGAGCTCGATAGGCCCACTTCTTGAAGAAATAGCCGGTAATCTCAACTTCGTGGTCGAGTTCAGTGACGCCACGGTCGACGTCTTTGTGTTTCAGTTCTGGTAGGCCTGGCGTTTCAAGGCAGTAGACCGCGACCAATGTGTTCGGGCCGCCTCTTGGTTTTAGCCAAAGCAAGTTGTACTCGTCGACGCCGTAGATGTTTTTTGGCGCCGAGACCCGGTAGCCGAGTCGAACTTGACCTCGAATCGTAACCACTTTCCCTCGGTAGTCGCGAGGCTGCTTATGCAGTTGGAGAAAGCTCACGGCGCCAATGGATTGTTGCTTCAGCTCATCGGCCGACGAACCGCGAAGCCGCTCGATGAATCGAAACCACGCATTCCACTCGCTTGGTCGCGCGACAGCGCTGTCTCGTATCGCAGCCAGGTCGAGTTCGTCGACATACGATTGAATCTCGAGGATCGCAGCGGCGTGATCGGGGTTAGGATCGGGAAACTCAAACAACCCGTTGAGCGCTGGTTTCCAATGAGCGGTCCATGAGCGATCGAGTCGAGTGAGGACGTCCTGCCAGGAGGCGATCTCGTCTGGGGGCAATTGTTCGTCGGCCGGCAATTGCTCGTTGGCCGCCAGCGCCTCACGGCCGCGAACCAAGTAGCTCTCCAAGGCCTCGCCCAGAACACCGATCGCCTCAGAGAGAACTTGTAACTGTTGCGGCTCGGGCAATCGCTTCACACGCCGCAACCAGAATGCTCGATTGAATTCACGCCGTTGCTGACGATCGAGTTTGCCGAGCATCGTGCCCCAGGCGTCGACAGCGGCGCGTTCCAGTGGGTCGTCTCGACGTTCGCTCGCCTCCGCCAAAGTCTCCGCGTCGTAGGCCGATCCGCCGGTTTGAATCGCGTCGTCCGGGGCCTGCCGCAGATTGGCCGGAGCAGCAACGCGAGTGTCGACCAATTCCTCCGGCTCCGCCTGCTCGACCTCTTCGCCCCACATCCATTGGTAATACTTAGGCTTGCGAGCTTCCTCCATTAGAAACACGACAACCATCAGACTGCCCACAAGCGCCAATAGACGCAGCTGGACGCGCCGCGAAAAATAGTTGGGCGGTGAACGGCGTCCGCTCGTTTCGTCCTGTTGTGACATAGCCACCATTTCAGTTTCTAATCGTTGCGGCCCCGGGGGGCCAAAAGTGCAGCGACCCCCGATTGCCCGCCCCTTGCGAATCCGGCACTCGGACTCGGTTCCGCGATATTGCTCAGCTTGGGGTTTCAGTCCAAGTTAACGACCAAGGCGGCCGAAAATCGCTACCGTTGTCCATTGTCTCACAACTGATCAATAAGCCAATAAGACGCCGAACTAATAAGACTCGGCTCCGAGCAATTCCGGCAATAGCTCAATTTGCCGCCAAGCGACTATGGATACGCGGTCGGACGCTCCTTATTATTCGCAAGCGGATGTAAATTTGGGAGATTTCGGTCGTCCGGGCGTGCGGCGACGCTCGTGGCATTTCAAGCTCAAACGGCGTTCAAGCCGTTACAATGCAAGTAATCCGGAATTATCTCTCGCTCCAGTCAGCCGAACCTCCCAAGTTGCTGCAATAAGCGGGCTTAAAGTGGCCGAATGCAGTGTTGGCGAGAGATAACAGTAGGCCAAATGGACGAAGGGAACCGCTTTTGGCGTTATCGCAAGACGAATTCCATCGCCTCGTCGATCAGCACGGTGCCGTGCTGTACCGGATCGCGTATCGCATGGTGGGCGACCCCCACGAAGCGGAAGATCTTGTGCAGGAGGCGTTTCGATCGGCTTGGAAGAGCCGCAATCGTTATGAAGCGGGGCGGGGAGACCGCGCTTGGTTGGCTGCCATTTTGCGACGCCGTGTTGTCGATCACTGGAGAAAACGACCCCCACCACGAACCACTGGCGACGCCGCCACGTTGGAAATCGAAACCGCCGGCTTCGACCCGATTGAAGCCGGATATACCGACGAGATGCAAGCGGCGCTCGCAAGCCTACCCACCCCCCTCCGAGAATCCCTACTTTTGGTTGTCGTCGGCGAGCTGACACACCAAGAGACTGCTGACCTGCTCGACGTTCCTTTGGGGACCGTGCTATCGAGAGTGGCGCGAGCCCGCAAACGACTTCGTGAACAGTTGGTCGGCGTGTGGCGAGAATAAGAACCAATAGAAGAGACGTGAGTTGAAACGGGTAGCAATGTTCACCCGGACCTCAATCAGCCTTACCACAATTTCAACCGATTCTAAATTGGAGCGTTGAACGCGTGTTTCCATCCGGTTCGCAAATTGACGATCGCCTTTGCGACGTGAGGTTGCCTGAGCATTTGCTCAGCAACTTGCACGGCGTACCGGTCGATGACGACGTCGCGCGATCGTTGGGCGAGATGGAGATTACGCAGGGTTTGAATGAACGAATACACGCGTCGCTGATCGAGATCGCGATCCACTCGGAATTGGCTGATGCTCCAGGCGCCAATCGAGCTGTGACTCGGCTCCACCGCATTCCGCAGTCGGGCATCAAGAGGCGGCGACGATTGTGGGGATGGGCTGTTGGGCTGACCGCAGCCACATTGGCGTTGATGGTTCAAATGGGCGCGGCCGTAGGTCTGTTGCAGGTAGCCAAGACGCCCGACCCCATTCCGGAATTGCGGATGGTCGTCGACATCGGGCCGATGCAATTGACTTCTCCGCCGCCAGAGTTGCCGATCGAGATCGGAGCGACGCTTGAGGAACCGCAGGTCGCGAAGCGGGAAGAACCATCACAGCCGAGTTTTCTCCCGCTCGATTTGGACGCCCTCGGTAAACCGTGGAGCGACATACTGCAGCTGGTTGCCTCGAAGGTCGACTTGGACCAAGACATGATTCTCTCCCGCTGGGAACTCTACGGCTCGCAGAACGACCCCGAGGCGACGACGCCTGTCTTGGAGGACGTCTCGATCGAAACGCCTCGTGGACTCGAACCGCCAATGATTCGCGGAGTCTACGATCGAGCGTTTCTGCTGCGTGAAAACGAGAGTCCTTGGTTATCGCCTGCTGCCCATCCTTCATTGGCCCATTCTCGACCGCCGTTGACCACGCGAACATATTCTGTCGACGAACTCAGTCGGCTGGCGAAGCAAGGGCGATTGGCCGATGAGGACGATTTGCGAGTTGAGGACTTCATCGCGGCGCAGCGTTATCAATACGCGTCGCAATTGTCCGCTCGGCCGGGCGGAATGAACTTGGCCAGCTACGCCGGTATCTCACCATTTTCCGATGACGACGGCATGCTGCAAATCGGCATCGCCCCCGTAAGTAGTCGAAGCAAACCGGAGCCGACGCATTGGACGCTTGTCGTCGACGTTTCCAGCGGCATGGCTTGGCAGAACCGTTTGGGCGAAGCAAGGCGAACGGTGAAGCGTGTACTGCGAGAACTCCGACCGACCGACCGGCTTTCCATTGTCGCGTTTCGAGAAACGGCTTGGATTGCCGCCGAGTTGGTGACTCGCGATCAGACGACTCAAGTGTTGGATCTGATCGATCGCTGGGAGCCGCGAGGACGCTGCGATTTCGCCGCAGGAGCGAGACAGGGTCTATCCGCTGCGGTCGATGGCGGATTTGAGGGACAGCGGCGAGTTGTCTTTTTGTCTGACGGCCGAGCTCGTTGGCCGAAGAACGTTTCCGATGAAGTCATGTCGCTTTACGATCGCTCTCATGAGTTGGGTGTGATTTGGCAATGGATCGAACTTGCCGAGCCAGGCGACGCGGACGACGCGATGGTCAAGCGTTTAGCCGCAGCGGGCGCCAATGCCAAACAGATTGGCGCCAACAATCGCGCCGCATGGGCTCTTCTGGAAGACTGGCATGGCCACTCGTTGTTGGCCGCGGTCGACATGCAAATCCACATTCAATTCAATCCTCGCAGCGTGAAATTTCATCGGCTGGTCGGACACAACGCCTCAGCATGGGCTGGCCTGCAGCCCATCGAACACCGGCTCGATCTGCGTGCTGGCGAAGAGGCGACCGTTTTGTACGAGGTTCGACTGCAAACTCGCGGGCCGTCTCAAGTCGCGACAGTAACCCTACAATGGAAAGATCCGAAAAGCGGCGAACCGAGGCGGTTGCGCAAACGGATAACGCGAGCGGATTTTGCGGCGACGTTTGAAGACTCCGCGCCTTCGCTTCAACATGCCGCCTTGGCGGCGGAAGCCGGCGAAGTGCTTAGCCGTTCTTTTTTCGCCAACAATCGTTCACGCACCTTGCGAACGGTTATCGCCGCGTCGGAAGCACTGGATGGCGCCGTTAGCCAACACCAGGATTTCCAAAGATTCGTGCAATGGTTACGAGATTTGGAACGAATAAGACAACGCCGCGGCGACTGATTGTGACCTGAAATTCGACTGCCGGCCGACGCGATCACCGACGATGAATGTATTGCCCATTTTTCATGTCAACTGAATCCGGCGGCCCGGCCACCTTTCGTGCTAACCCATCATCGTTTGGCCCGTCACCGCTATGCTTGAACAGCGTCGCACGACGTTATAACCTAATGACTTACGGCGACGCGTGCGTGTGGCTTGGCGAGGTTCATCGAGTGCAAACCCGTTGCCAGAGATCCAATTCATTTCGCCCAAAGCCAAATCATTGCAGACTGTAGCGATTTTGGCGTCGAGCGTCCTATTTTGTCCAGCATTTGAAATTCACTTGTGGAAATCCTCATCGGGGTTTCGGAGATTGGCAATGAAAAGCCTTCGTCCGCTTTGTTTCGTGTTGTCGTGTTTCCTCTTTTGCCAAGCGACGTTATGCGTTGCGCCCGAAGCGATTGGCGAGGAGCCGGCTGCCGCATTCCTGCAAGCAATGCGAAATCGAGGATACTACGACACGGCGCTGCAGTATCTCAAACGCGCTGAAAACAGCACGCTGACGCCGGTCGAATTTCGTGAAGTGATCCCATTCGAACGCGGGCTGACGATGGTCCAGTTCGCTGGGCGCGAAGCCGATTTTGATGTCCGCGGCCAGATGCTCAACGAAGCCCAAGCGTCGATTGAGCAATTCGTTAAGACTCGCGGCAATCACCCCCGCGCCGACAACGCGAAAAACCAGCTTGGCAACGTTGTGGCTGGACGAGCCAAGATGAAAGTCGAGCAGGCCGAGAAAACAGGTGACGACAAACATCGAGAGCTCGCGGCCGAGCTATTCGATCAAGCCTATTCGATTTTCGCCCGCCGGCAGTCGGAACTCAAGGATCGTCTGGTCAAGATTGGCCCGCGTGTGTTCGACCCGAAGAAGCAAAAGAAAGAGATTGCTCAAAGGACTCAACTCCGAGCCGACTATCTGCAAGCTCAATTGCTATCGGCCGCTGTCTTGGAAGAGTCCGCCGCGACGTTTAAGCCGGCCGACGCCAAGTTCAAAGAGACACTGCAGCGAGCCGCCGACGAATACACCGTCATCTATGAAAAACACCGGATTCGCTTGGCGGGCTTGTACGCGAAACTCTATCGCGGCCGCTGCTTGGCGAAAATTCAGAACAACAAAGACGCGCTAGCCGATTTTGAAGAACTGCTCGACAACGACGATGGCGTCGAGGCGTTGCGACCGCTGAAGACAAACGCTTTGTTGCTCGCCTTGGACGTTTGGCTCAAACCATCGCAAAACAAATACCTCGTCGCAACGCAACGCGGCGACACTTGGATCGACACCATTCGCCCCAACGAGTCGCGCTCGCCCGAATGGCTGACCCTCAGGTTTGAAGTCGCCAAAGCCCATAAGCTGAAGGCGGACGCTCTCAAGAAAGAGAATCCCAAAGACCCCGACATCAACCGCTCGATCACCAAGGCTCGCAAATTGGCGACCTTCGTTTCTCGAATGCCGGGCGACAACCAACGAGCGGCTCGCGAGTTTTTAGTTGAGTTGCGAGGCGGCGACGCGGTGACTCAAGACAACACCAACCTGCCCGACTCGTTCCTCGAAGCCAAAGCGCGCGGCAAAGAGGCGCTTGACTCGCTGCAGACCGCGGGACTGATCCTCCGCGACGTCCCCAAACGCATTGCCGCGGAATCCAATGCAGAACTAAAGAAGGAACTGCAAACGCAAGTCGATGAGGCAAAGAAAACGCTGGCGACTGGCAAAGACACCGCCTATCGCATGTTCAAACACGCGCTCACCTTGGTCGACGGCGACACAGAACTCGACGAGATCAATTCCGTTCGCTACTTCATCTGCTATTTGAGTTTCACGCGGCAAGATTACTTTGACGCCGCAGTTATGGGCGACTTTGTTTCCAGACGCTACCCCGAACACGCCGGCGCTCGCCAATGCGCCAAAATCACTCTGGCGTCGTTCATTCAAATGCATCGAGAAAGTCAAGACGCCGACAAAGAATTTGAGACTCAGCAGATTATCGACATCGCCGAGTACATGGCCAACAAATGGACGGATCAACCAGAGGGAATCGACGCCTTAAACACGCTGATTCCATTCATGGTCGGCCGCGGTGATTTGATTGCAGCTCAGAAGTACTTGAAAATGATTCCGCCCGAATCGCCGAAACGAGCGGAAGCGGAGTTGTCCACTGGGAAAGCGATGTGGGGCCGCTACTTGATCGGTACCGCCGAAATGCGGCGATGGGAAGCGGACGGAGTTCCGGACGGCGTCGATGCTACGACTCGCAAGGCCGAACTCGAGCAAATGAAAACGGGCGCCGAAGCGGTGTTGGTCGCGGGCGTAGGACGCATGTCCAAAACGCCCACCACGCCGACGACGGTGGCCGCCGTTCTCTCGTTGGCCCAAGTCTTCCTGGATAAAGGCGACGCTCAAAAAGCAGTCGAGCTTTTGGAACGCCCGAAGACAGGCGCCTTCGAACTCTGCAAAGCCGGCCATCCGGCAACCAAAGGCAAAGGGTTCATGGAGGAGACCTACAAGACGGCTCTGCGAGCCTACATCGCCGTGCTGCCCAAAGCGGCCGACGGCACCGCCACAATCGAAAAAGCCCGTGGCGTCATGGCTCTGCTCAAGAGCGAAGTCGAACAAAAGCCTGGCGGCAAAAAGAAACTCGTTTCGATCTACATCAGCCTTGCCCGCGACCTGGAGCGAATGATCGCGCTGGCGCCTGTCGCCGAGAAGGTGCCGCTATCAAAAGGGTTCGAGACATTCCTTGACGAAGTCGGCAAGGAAGCGGTCGAATTCAACGTGCTCAACTGGGTCGCTGAAACCTACTACAGCCTGGGCAAAGGGCTGAGCAGCAGCCGAACAGCCGCCGCGGAATCAAAGGCGTACTATGCAAAGGCTCTCGTCGTCTACAACAAGATCTTGGACGACAAAGTCGCCACGGGTAATACCGTGGGCCAGGTTCAAGTCCGAATTGCCGCGACGAATCGAGCTCTTGGCAAGTACACCGACGCGATGAAGAAACTGACCGAGATCTTGAAGAAGCAAAACATGATGCTCGGCGTTCAGATCGAAGCCGCTTACACGTATCAAGAGTGGGCGAGCAAGATGAAAGACAACGCCGCTAAAACCAAGCTTTACCGTCAAGCCATGCGGGGCGGAGGCGAGGTGGATCAGAAGACGCGCAAGTATGTCGTTTGGGGCTGGGGCAAGATCGCTCGACTGACCGGAAGCAATATCAAGTTCCGCAGTCAGTTTCACGAGTCGCGTTACAACTATGCGAAGTGCCGTTTCGAATCGGCGAAAGCGGCCGCGCGTGGCGACCAGAAATCGATGTTCGAGAAAGCGGAAAACGACATACGACTTGTCGTCAAACTCTATCCTGACATGGGCGGCAATACCTGGAAACCTCGCTATGATCAGCTTGCCAAAGACATTCAAAAGTCGCTCGGCAAGACGCCCGTCGGTTTGAAGGCGTACGAGAAACCGGCGGAGAAGACAGCCGCCAACAACTAAGCCTCGGTGTCTCGCCAAACTCAACACACAACCAGCAACTCAAAATCCAACGTGCGACTCGAATGCCGGGTCGGCCGACTTATCGGAGAGATTGAAAATGGAACGATTTAGCGCTCCTGGACGAAACGCCTTTGTTGCCTCGACTCTGCTGGCCCTGGCAGCACTCGTCGCTTCGGCGCCAACCGTCGCCAACGCTCAACTGCAAGACCGCCTCTACAGCCTGACGGGTTCGCCGAGTTCGGGAACGGTCGGCAAGATGACTCCATCAGAAGTCATGCTCGGCTCCAGCCGTCGCGCGGTGAATGAAATCAAGCGGATTGAGTTTGGCGGCGAGCCGCGGGACCTGACAGCAGCTCGGCAACGGGCTCTCCAAGGGCAATACGAAAACGCCTTGGAATCGTTGAAGAAGATTGACCGCTCGAAGGTCAATCGCAACTTTATCGCTCAGGACATTCTGTTTTTCGAAGCCTATTGTTTGGCCAAGCTGGCTCTTCGAGGAACCGGCGACAAGAAAGCGGCAGGTACGGCCGTTGCCAGTTTCCGCACCCAGTTCCCCGAAAACTACCACTATTACGAAGCCAGCGAGTTGTTTGGCGAGCTCGCCGTCGCATCGAATTCATTCAAAGCCGCTGAGGATGCCTTCAAGACGCTGCTCGACGCCCCCTGGGATGACTACAAGATGAAGGCGTCGGTCCTTGTCGGTCGAGCCATGATCGCCCAGGAAAAATACGCGGACGCGTCAAAGGAATTCGACAAGGTCTCTTCACAATCCGTCAATTCGGCTGCCGCACTCAGGCAGAAGCGGCTCGCTGCCGTTGGCAAGGCCATGTGCCTGGCCGAAACCGGTTCTGTCGATGAAGGCGTCAAGACGGTCACTCAGATCATCGCCGAAAATGACCCGCAAGATTCAGAACTGATGGGCCGGGCCTACAACGCGCTTGGCCGCTGCCATCTCAAGGCGGGTCGGGATATGGACGCGTTGCTTTCCTATCTGAAAGTCGACCTGCTGTTCTTCTCAAATCCGGATATCCACGCTGAATCGCTCTATCACCTACGCACCTTGTGGGAAAAAGCGAATAAGCAAAACCGAGCGGTCCAGGCCAAGAATCTGCTAGAACAACGATACGCGGGAACGCGCTGGGCCACCAAAACAAACTAAACCACTCGATTCTGGTGCTTATCGCCGGGCCTTGGGCTGGTTAGAATAGTAGCTTGGCCCCAGCTTCCGGCATTCGCCGATGCTACACGCGGCGGCGCATTGAATCAGGGCAGGTCATCGACCTGTCGGAGCCGCCCGCAATCAACACACTTCATGAATAACCGCGGTAACCACTGGAGATATGAAGAGATGCGTCAACACTTGCCGTTGAATTCAATGTGGGCGCTGGTCGTCTGCGTGGTCGTTTTTGGGTTGGCGGGAGTCACCCTCCAGTATGCTGCACCGAAAACTGCGCTCGCCCAAGCGGGTGATGCGGCAGACTCGGTGCCCGCTGACGGACCCCCCGCAGTTAAGCAGAGTATTCTTGGCTGGGCAATTGGCGCGCTGGGATTGGGCTACATCGCAATCTTTCTAGCCCTCTCGTTCACCCTTGTCGCACTCTTCGTGATGAACATTCTGACGGCGAGGAGAGACAATGTCTGTCCGATGACATTGGTTGAGGGCTTCGAGGCCCATCTCAATGAGAAGAGGTACCAAGAAGCCTACGAAATGGCCAAGAGCGACGAATCGTACCTCGGTCAAGTCCTTTCCGCTGGCCTCGCCAAGCTTTCTTCCGGCTATCAACCGGCACTCGAAGCCATGCAAGAAGTCGGTGAGGAAGAGAACATGAAGCTCGAGCACCGGCTGAGCTACATGGGCTTGATTGGCACGATTAGCCCGATGATCGGTCTGTTCGGAACCGTCCACGGTATGATCAATTCGTTTATGGTGATCGCCGTCTCGGGTGCCACGCCCAAAGCGCAAGATCTGGCCGGCGGTATCTCGAAGGCGCTGCTGACAACCCTTGTCGGACTCGCCATCGCCATTCCGGCCATCGCGTTTTACAACATTCTCAAGAACCGAGTGCAACGCTTGGTCCTGGAAGTTGGGATTCTGAGCGAAGGCCTGATGAGCCGTTTTGAAGGCGTTTCCAAGAAGTAGTCCCCAGGTTCAACACGCTGCCGAACGGGACACGGTCGCCGCAGCTCGAGAGCTCGGCCCCAACTCGTTTCCAATTCGGCCGGGCGATCCAGTTTAGCCAGGAGATCCAGGGTGCGAATTAAGAACAAGCAATCCAGCAAGATCGAAGAAGGCGACCTCACGCCGATGATCGATATGGTCTTCCAGTTGATCGCATTCTTCATGGTCTTGATCAACTTTTCGCAAGCAGAAACCAACGACAAGGTTCAGCTGCCCGACAGCACCCTTGCCAAGCCGCCGGACGCTCCCTTCGAGTTTCCCATCACGGTGCACATGACCGTCGACGGCACCGTCATCATCGGCGGTAACGAAGTCCCCATCAACGGTCTGCGGCCCCACTTGATCAGTGAAGCGAACCTGCTCAAGACACAAGGCAAGAAGCCCGGAGATGCGACGGTGATCATCCGAGCTCACAAGGATGCCAAGACGGGCGCCGTTCAAGAGTTGATCAAGGTCTGTCAGGACAACCGCTTTGATCGGTTCGCCTTACGAGCGAAGGAAGATGTCGGCAACTTCTGACGATGCGGCTGATCAAAATGGGCTTCGCCGAAAACCTGCGAAGCTGGATTTAGAAATTGTTTCGCGGCGAACACTGCTCACGAATTGAACAAGGCGTTTTGGTATGAAAATTCGCAGCCATACGGCCGACGACGACAAGGGTGTCGAACTTCAAATGACGCCGATGATCGACATCGTCTTCCAGCTGCTCGTGTTCTTCATCATGACGTTCAAAATCGTCTCGCAAGAAGGCGACTTCAACATCAAGATGCCGCTCGCCGCGCCGCAAGAAGGCAACCCGGAAGAGCAAGACACGGTTCCGCCAATCAAACTGAGACTCCGTGCCGGCGCCAATGGCGGCTTGGCTGGGATCACCATGAATGATTCCATCACCATCGGTCTCAATGATGGAGACCACTGGCAGAATCTGCAAAACCGAATTATTGGCGTCGTCGGCGACGAGGGCGGTCCCAGCCAGCAAGAGGCAGAGGTCGAGTTGGATTGCGATTACAACTTGCGCTATGTGCATGTCATAGAGGCGATCACCGCCGTGTCGGGCTACATTCAGGACGACGAAATCGTCCACCTGGTCGAGAAGATCAAATTCGCGCGGCAAAGGCCTCGCGCGCCAGATGATTCGCGCGAATAAAGTCCGCCACCCAGTACGAGTCGTTTAACCCGCCGCCGCAGGCAAGGTGGATCTTACTTCCGTGCAGAGTCGCCTTGCCTGCGGCGGCGGGTTAAACGAGTGAATGGTATGTAGCTCAGGAGTCACTGATGATGAGCGCTCGTAGCGACGATGCGCCGAACGAAAACGGAACGCGTCACGAGTGTTGCCTCGCCTTCGGCAACGGGTTAAACGATCCGGGGGCTGATCTCGTAGCTTAGAGGCGCTCTGCGGCTATGCCCGCGGGTGGAACTGTTTATGGACTTTCTTGAGCCGCGATTGATCGACGTGAGTGTAGATTTGAGTGGTGGCGATGCTGGCGTGACCGAGCATTTCCTGAACTTGCCTCAAGTCCGCCCCGCCCGCCAGCAAGTGGGTGGCGAAACTGTGCCGCAAGGTATGCGGACTGATCGTGACCGGTGCGCCGGATCTCAGCGCATATTTCTTGACCAGTTCCCAAATCGCCTCGCGGCGCAACTGCCGCCCTCCTCTGGAAAGCAACAACCAGGGTGGCGGGTTGGACGCCCGGGAAATCTCCGCCAACTGCGGTCGTACTTCGCGAAGATAGTCGGCCACGGCCGTCCGAGCCGCTTGCCCGAGCGGAGTCAGCCTTTGCTTGCCCCCCTTTCCGTGACACTTGCAAAACCCTTCATCCAAGCGAACGTCTTCGAGCCTCAAGTTCGAAAGCTCAGAGGCTCGGCAGCCGGTCGCATAGAGAAGCTCGAGTAGAGCTCGATCGCGACGCCAGTAAGGGTCTCGCGATTTACGAGGCGCGGCGACGAAACGGTCGACGAGCTGCGGCGATAGTATCTCGGGGACTCGTTGCCAGAGCTTTTGGCTGCCCAAGAGTTCCGCCAAATTGTCCTGCATCGCGCCTTCGAGTTGAAGGTAGCGAAAGAACATTCGAACCGCGACGATGTGCCGGGCGATCGAACTAGGGGCGAGCTCCTTGTCGTGCAGCCAACCGACGAAATCAGACAGTTCGGAGACTGTCAATTGAGGAATTCGCCGGCCATGCAGCCACTCGCGAAAACGCCTTATGTCGCGACGGTAGGCAGCGACGGTGTTCTCAGCGAGGTGGCATTCACTTCGCAAATAGGCCACAAACGCGTCGGCCCATCGTCCTGCCAGGTCGACCTTGGCTTGACGCGTCTTGCGGGTTCGACGTTGAACCATAAGCTTGCCTTGACGAGTGACGTACGTTTGTTTGCGGAAAGGAGCCTTGGTGGCTGCGGTCGAGTGTGGATAATGGCCACGGCTCCTTTGAGACTATTCGGCAGGACTCGTCTGCTCGCGTGATGGGTGGTGCGATTGCACCGGTTGTGCTGGCGAGAAACGCAAAAACGTTAGTTGAGGTTCCTTGGCCATGAGTGTTTTGATTGTTGGCGGCGCCGGTTATATCGGTTCCCACGCGGCTCGGTGGCTTGAAGCGGCTGGGCGCGAAGTGTGGGTCTACGACAATCTGAGTTGCGGTCATCGCGAAGCGGTATCGCCCGGTCGGCTGATCGAAGGCGAATTGACGGACCGAGCTCACTTGGCTCAAGTACTCGCGGAAAAGAACATTGACTCGGTAATGCATTTCGCCGCGTTCGCGCTGGTGGGCGAGTCGGTTGCCGAACCAGCAAAGTATTACCAAAACAACGTCTGGGGAAGCCTTTGCCTGCTGAACGCAATGCGAGACGCCGGCGTCTCCAAGATTGTCTTCTCCAGCACCACGGCCACCTACGGCGAGCCGGAGATCATTCCGATCACGGAACGGGCGCCGCAGTTGCCGATCAACCCATACGGCTTCACCAAGTTGGCCATTGAGCGAGCGCTCGCGGACTACGCCCATGCGTACAATTTTTCTTATGCCGCATTGCGATACTTCAATGCATCTGGCGCGACGCCCGATGCGACGCTCGGTGAGGACCACGATCCCGAGTCGCATTTGATTCCCATCATTCTTCAAGTTGCCTTGGGCCAGCGCAACGAGATCGTGATTTTCGGCGACGACTACGACACTCCAGACGGTACGTGTATTCGCGATTACATTCACGTCGACGACTTGGCGGACGCGCATTTACGAGCCCTCGAGCGATTGACGCCGGGACAAGGTATCGAAGTCAATTTGGGAATGGGCATGGGATATAGCGTGCGCGAAGTAATCGATGCCTGTGCGAGGATCAGCGGTGATGAGATTCGAGTGCGAATGGGCGAACGCCGAGCGGGTGATCCGCCGAAACTGATCGCCGATAGCAGCAAGGCAAAGAAGGTGTTAGAGTGGCGGCCAAAATACGATTCGATCGACGCGATCGTTGAGACAGCTTGGCGTTGGCACAAGAGCCATCCCCAGGGCTACCTTAGCGGCGGGGTCAAAAGCTGAGTGCCGTCGAGCAGCAAGAGCGAACCCTCGAGAGATTGGGGAGCGATGCAGAAAGTCGTTATTGAACAGCCGTACGAGTTCATTCCGCCAGATACTGGGACGTTTTGGCCAAGCTTGATCCAGCGATTCAACTTGCACGGTCTCTGGCTCAAACGAGCCGAGGGCGTTGTTGACTATGAGATTCGCCATCTAGATCGACTTCGCGAATCGATCCATGCCGACTTGGGCGTCATGCTGACTCCCAACCATTGCCGCTATGCGGATCCTCTGACACTCGGTTGGCTGGCGCGTGATGCCGGGTGCCACGTTTACGCAATGGCCAGCTGGCACTTATTCCACCAATCGAAGTTTTCCGCGTGGGCGATTCGCAAGATGGGCGGATTCAGCATCTACCGTGAAGGCGTCGATCGACAAGCAATCGATACGGCAATCGGCTCCCTCGTTTCGGCCGAGCGACCGCTTATTATTTTCCCCGAGGGCGCCGTTTCGCGAACCAACGATCATTTGCATGCGATGCTCGACGGCGTAGCCTTCATCGCGCGAACGGCGGCGAAGAAGCGAGCCAAAATTGATCCGAAGAAAAAAGTCGTCATTCACCCGGTCGCGATCAAATACGTCTTTCAAGGGGACATCCACGACGCCGCGACACCCGTTCTCGAAGAGATCGAAAAGCGGTTTACCTGGCGTTCGCACGATTCCATGACGCTCATGCAACGCATGACGCGAGTGGCTAGCGGACTATTAGCTCTCAAGGAGATCGAAGTCTTCGGAGAGCCTCATGGCGGCGACCTCCACACAAGGCTCACTCGCCTCATCGACGGACTGCTGCAGCCGCTCGAGGAAGAGTGGCTCGACGGCGCCAAATCCGGCGCGGTGGTCCCGCGAGTCAAAAACCTGAGAATGAAACTTCTGCCCGACATGGTCAATCAACGGGTGGACCCCGACGAGCGCCAGCGGCGATGGAAGCAGCTGGCCGACCTCTACCTGGCTCAGCAAATATCGTGTTATCCCGCCGAGTATCTCGTGGGAATGAAGTCGGCTGAACGAGTGCTCGAGACCATTGAGCGCTTTGAGGAAGACCTCACCAATCGAGTTCGAGTGCACGGCAACCTCAAAGCGATAATGGAAGTTCAAGAGGCAATTGAAGTTTTGCCGAAACGCGACCGCCGAGCTGAGGTGGATCCGATCATGGAGCAGATTCGAGCAAGTCTCCAAGACGGAATCGACCGACTCGCCAAGGAATCGGTGCCGTTCGAATGACGAGATCGTCGTTCTCACCGTTGCGACCGATACAACGCGCATGCGAACTCGCTGTTCGCCTTTGTTCGTAACCTACCCTTGTCGTACGGTCCCGTGCGTGTTGGCGCAGTCCTGCCCAGCTTTGCGTTTCGTTCTTACGCCGAGCGTTCGGGCCTGTTTGCCGATTCGCTCCGCGTCGCGTTTGTGATCGTCGTTTCGTTGCCGAGCTTTCGCCAAGACTAGCGTTTTTATCTGGTCGCCTGGAGCTGACGAGTGGGTTCTTACGTTCTCACCATTTGCCTTTTCAACTTCATTGCCGGCTTCGTGGCGGCGATGTATATGCACAGTCCGCGCTCGCTGCGAATCCCGCGGCGGCGACAACCGCGCGAATTATCTGACGTTGCTGTCGATTCGGCTGCTGCGGATTCGGAAACAATGGATGAAAACATTCCGGAATGGACGCTCAACAGCGATTGGCAGGAATTGCTGTCGGGAGCCGGAATCGCCTCAGATCCAACGGTCAGCACGGTTCTGCACGGCTTGCTTCTTTGGCTCGAACTCGCCTATCAACCGCTGCTCGATTGCGACGCAAACATTCGGCAGGGTGGCAATGATGCCAAGAAAACCGCGGCTGAATCGGACGTGAAGCGGATTGAAGAAATCTGCGGCGAACTCGGAAAGCGTCTTACCGAAGCGTCGACTCTGTTGCAATCACTGCCGCTTGAGCCGGCGGATCAAACGCTCGACGATCGCGTCTACGACCTGCGAATGCAAGTCGAGGGAGCGATGGATCGAATTCCCGCCGCGTCGGAAAACGCGGATCATGAATCGCTAAGCGTCGAACGTTGCATAGCTCACTTGGTCGAGTTGGCTCACGACTGCAACCTGTTCCGTGACGATCTGGTCACACGTCTCGCCGCCAGCCTTGCCGACTCCGAACAAGCGACGAGCGAACAATCCGACTGGGTAACGGATCCACTCACCGAACGAGGCAACCGTGTCGGATTTGAACTGGCGGTCAAGGCCCTCGCGAACTCAAGTGCGGGACCGCATCGAGTCTGCGCGCTGCACATCGACCGGTTCGACCAAATCCATCATCTCGTAGGACCTCGACATTGCAATCAATTGCTCACCGAACTCGGGGCCATTCTGATCGACTTGGTGCCTAACCGCAAAGAGTCGTTGAGCGTATCGCGGCTTCACGATGTGACGTTTGCGATTTGCCTGGCGGACACTGATCAGAATACCGCCGAAACAGTAACCGAGCGATTGAGACAAGCTGTCGAGGCGATCTCTTTCGCCATCGAGGATCAAATCGTCGACATTACGATCAGTTGCGCGATTGTTGAATGCCGCGAAGACGAGAATTCAAGCGATCTTCTCAAGCGGTCTGCGGATGTGCTGAACATGGTCGTCGACGCAGGCGGCAATCACACTGGTACTGACGACGAAGGCGCGGCCGCACTGATCGAACCGCGCGCCTTCCAAGTCGAATCCCGCCGGATAGAACTAGGCACCGAGAGTCGAGATCCGGAAAGTGAAACGGCGGCGTAAACCGCGCCCGACTTCTGGCTACCAACTCAGCCCGACTTCTGGCGAAGCCGGCTAACGACTTGGCTTAGCTGGCTCGAGCTTGAGCGCGTAGAATTCGCGGCGCGCCACTCAAGTCGTTGACCATCTCCACTTGAGAAAAGCAGCCGAGCTCACGCGCGAACTTGAGACATTGGTCTGCGAGCATCGGGCTGAGTTCGATGAATAGCCAGCCTTGTGGTTTCAGCCGGTCCGGGGCCTCACGGACAATTCGCTGAAACACTTCGTCGCCTCGCTCGCCGGCAACAAGAGCCGTTCGAGGTTCGTACTCTTTGACGGTGACGTCCAACTTGCAAAACTCGGGCTCACTGACGTACGGCGGATTGGAAGCAATGACGTCAAACCGCCCCGGTTCGACCCCACTGAAAAGGTCGCTCTCCACGAATCGAATTCGCTCGGCGACTTGATGATCCACGGCGTTTTCGGACGCCACTCGCAACGCGGCGGCCGAAATGTCGACTGCGGTTACCTGACACTTGGAGTACTTCGCCAAGCAAATGGCGATCGCTCCGCTGCCGGTTCCGAGATCGATGACTTGAGTCTGGTCACCTTGAACCTTAATGACCTCCAACGCTTCGAGAACAAGCGTCTCCGTCTCAGGGCGAGGAATCAAAACATCAGGCGTGACCTTGAACGAGAGTGAGTAGAACTCTTTGGCGCCGACCAAATAGGCCACCGGCGCTCCGCCAGCCCTCTGCTTCACGGTCTCTCGAAATGTCGCCCGCACGTCCTCCGCCACCGGCTCGTTGTAGCGAGCATACAGCTGGATTCGCGGACACTCGCAGGCGTGACCCAAAAGCACTTCGGCATCGAGTCGAGGCGAATCCGACCCATGAGTCTCCAAATACTCAGCCGTCCATTGCAACAACCGCGATACGGTCCACTCGTCGGTTTGCGTCATTTGCCGATCCGTCGGGAATGCGAGATTGGGTAGCCCCATCGAAGATTAGACGCGATTCAGTCAAGCGCTTCCATGGAACTCTTCAGCTCGTCGCGGTCGTGATCAATCAGACCGTCGGTTATCGGCTGGAGGTTCCCCGCGATGATTTGATCGAGTTTGTAAAGCGTCAGGTTGATGCGGTGATCGGTTACTCGGTTTTCGGGAAAGTTGTACGTGCGGATTCGTTGGCTGCGGTCGCCAGATCCAACGAGCGTCTTGCGATGGTCGGCCCGTTTCTTGGCCTCCTCCTCGCGTTTGCGTTCGTAGAGCCGAGTCTTGAGAAGCCGCATGGCGGTCGCCAGGTTCTTATGTTGACTTCGCTCATCCGAACACTGCACGACAATGCCGCTCTCTTTGTGCGAAAGCCTTACCGCTGATGCCGTCTTGTTCACGTGCTGGCCGCCGGGCCCTGCGCTGGCCGCATATCGCTGGACCTCATAGTCGTCGGGCTTGAGCGCCACTTCAACATCTTCCGGCTCAGGCAGCACGGCGACCGTCGCCGCCGAAGTGTGAATCCTTCCTTTGGCCTCGGTGTCAGGAACTCGCTGGACGCGATGTCCTCCGCTCTCGTACTGCAGCTCGCGGTAGATCGCTTCCCCTTGCATGCCGAGCTGAATCTCTTTGAAGCCGCCGAGTTCGGTTGGATTGGCGTTGAGGATTTGGATTTTCCAGCGGCGAGTCTCGGCGTGACGCTTGTACATCTCGTACAGGTCGCGTGCAAACAAGGCCGCCTCATCACCGCCCGTGCCAGCTCGGATCTCCATGATGCAGCGAGTTCGGTTGGCATCCTCGCCGCCGATGGTCATCTCCAGCAGATCCTCCCAGAACGCCTCGCGTTTTTCTTTGAGAGTCGGAAGTTCCATCTCGGCCAGCTCCCGTTCCTCCTCGTCGCTGCTGGTCGCCATTTCACGAACCGAAGCGATTTCTTCGTTGAGGCTCTTGAAGCGGCGAAACTTGGTGGCGAGCTTGGCCAGCGAACCATGTTCGCGGGCGACGGCGGCCATGCGGTGCGAGTTCTCCAGAATCGCTGGATCCTGCATGAGTCCCTCGAGTTCTTCGAACCGAGCGAGCTTCTCCTCTAGCATCTTGCGCATCGCTGAAACCTTGCTTGGTTATGAGAATAGAACTCGTAGGTCCCACCAGACTCGTTATTACGCGAGGGCCAAACCAGCGCACGCGCCATTCGGTCAACAAAGGGTCCGCCAACAATGGGACCGCCATCAACGTGGGCGCTGACGAAGGAGCAGGCGCGAGGAAACCGGTAATCTACCGGGTTTAGGCGGCACCCACCAAGAGGTGAAGAGCGATGCTAGGATTCAGCGGGCTTCTTGGCCGGCTTCTTTTTCTTCTTCGGTTGAAGGCTAGCGTAGCTGCCCTTGGCAAATTTGGTCTGAAATTTCTCGATACGACCCGCGGTATCAATATACTTCAGCTTGCCCGTGTAGAACGGATGGCAAACGCTGCAAATGTCGACGCGGAGCTCCGTTCGAGTGCTGCGAGTGTTGAAGGTGTTCCCGCAACCACAGGTTACCTTCGTATCCTGGTACTCGGGGTGGATGCCGTCCTTCATGGTCGCAAGTCCTTGAGCCTCAGATGTTTGCGCATAGTTGGCGTCGATCGCCAACGGTAAACCCCAAATTCTACCAAGCCCCTCCCATGCACACAAGGGAGACGGGGCGATCTCGGCTCAGGTTCGCACCCGTTTCTGGCCGCGCCCGCCGATATTGCGGGCCATAACAGCCTCGCGCATCCGTTCTTGGTTGAGCTCATTACTTCTGCAGAGCAACTTCTTCGCTATCGCCGCTCTGAAATGAGTCGGCGATGAACGTGTCCGCAATAAGCTGGCCGACGTGATAGGTCACCATCGGCAGGATCGAAACGCCGAGATCCATCGAAACCTGGAGTCCGACCATCAGTGTCTTCTGACTCCCGGCAAACCCCACAGCGATTCGATCCGCGCGATTCAACCCCACAAACGCTGCCGCCCGCAGGCCAAGCCAGAAAGCCACCAGATGGACGACCATCACAGCGATCGCCATGACAACGAGCTCGTAAGCGGCGAATGCCTGGACTCCCGAGCCAAACAGGCGCATTCCAGTCTGTACGGCGCCGAGCAGGACCATCGATAGCAGTCCGATCTGAGCGAGGATCCCTAGCTGTAGCCGGCATCCGGTCGCCCAAAGCGCTAAGGGACGATGCAGCCGAATCAACTGGGCCGCGACCAAAGGCGCGACGACAATCGTCGCCAGTTTTACGACCATGGGCCAAATCTCGATCGCTCCGGCCGCCGTGTCCTCGCCCAGCAGCAGGAACACCCAAAGCGGAGTCACCAAAAAACAAGCCAGGTTCGTCGCGATCGTAACAAGAATCGAGACAGCGTCGTTGCCCCCGGCCCGTCTCGTCCAAACCGAGGCGGAAGCGAGGGTGCACGGCGTCGCTCCTGCGACGATCAGCCCCGCCGCCAAACTGGGAGACAGCAACTGAGACGCCAGCCAGGCGATTGGAGGTATTGCGCCGAGGTTGATCAGCGAAGCCAAACCGGGCGCGAGCGGTCGACGAATCGACTTCCACATCGCGCTCGCCTCCAACGGCAACGCCATCAGGAACAGAACGGTCGCCACGATCACATTCCGAAATGCCCGCCAATCAGCTAGCGATTGGGCGAGCGGCGAGACATGCAGCAGTAAACCCGTCGCGACGGCAGCAAGCAATGCAATCAGAAACCAGCGACGAACAAAAAATGGAATCAACGGAAAGTCGCCATGGAAGGTGGGTCGGTTAAAGGGCACCTATCATAACGTCGAGATTCCGCCCTTTCGGGCTTTCGCGAGGCTAATTAGAATGCGGCGGTGAATACAAAACTAAACGAGCGAACGTCATTGCGACGTAAACTATTGGGATAACTTATGTTGCGATACTGGACCGCGGGCGAATCACACGGCAAAACCATGCTGGCCATGGTCGATGGATTTCCCGCCGGACTACAGATTGACACCGATCTGATCGACGATGAGCTTCGTCGACGTCAGGGCGGTTACGGGCGTGGCGGCCGAATGCGGATCGAGAAAGACCGAATCGAGCTGCTCAGCGGCGTCTGGCGCGGCGAATCGCTTGGCAGTCCGATCGCGATGCAAGTCATCAATCGCGACTATAAACTCGAGAAGCTCGACGACCTGCCCAGGCCTCGACCGGGCCACGGCGACCTGACTGGTGCCATCAAACACCTCGGGCCCATTCGCTCGATCCTCGAACGGGCCAGCGCGCGTGAAACGACGGTCCGTGTCGCGGCGGGCGCGCTAGCCAAACAACTGCTGGCTCATTTCGGAATCACGACAGCCGGTTACGTCGTCGAACTTGGCGGCCTCGACGTTCCGCCCCAAGGCGATTCACAAGAGGAACGCTTGCAGCTTCGCGAACAGAGCAGCGTCTATACGTTGGACCCGAGTCGCGACAAAGAAATTGAGGCCTTGATTGACGAGACGGGCAAAGCCGGCGACACGCTCGGCGGCGTCGTTGAAGTTCGTGTTGACGGTTTGCCGTTTGGATTGGGAACTCACGCTCAATGGGACCTGAAACTCGACGGCCGAATCGCTCAAGCGGTGATGGCGGTGCAAGCCATCAAGGGCGTCGAAATCGGAATGGGCTTTGAAGCCGCGCGACGCCCTGGGTCGCAAGTTCACGATCCCATTCAATACGACGACTCGCAGAGTGAAAACGCCACGTTGGGTTATCACCGTCCGACAAATAACGCGGGCGGTTTGGAAGCCGGCATGACCAACGGCCAACCGATCATCGTTCGAGCTGCGAAGAAGCCGATTAGCACGCTGGCCAAGCCGCTCGAGTCGATCAACATGGAGACCAAAGAGCCTCAAGAGGCGTCGTACGAGCGGAGCGATGTTTGCGCCGTATCCGCGGCCAGCATCGTTGTGGAGATGGTCGTCGCCTTTGAAGTGGCCCGTGCACTCGTCGAGAAGTTCGGCAACGATAGCGTGAAGGAAATGCAAGCGAGGCGGCAACTGTTCGAAACGATGGCGAGGGAGCGTTAAACTGATTTGAGGATTGAACGAGTTCACAAGGACCGCCGTCGAAGCTGATATTTCGATTGGCGAGCAAGAGCACTGCAATCTGCAAAGTGTGAGGACACGGATGTTCGCCATACATGAATCAACTCAGCGATTGATTTGCCGCGTCGCGTTCGCGCTATTCTGCCTGGCACCGACGATCTACGTTGTTAGCTGGGCGGCCGCGGTCAACACGCCGCAATACGAAAAAGCTCATCGCATCGCTTGGGAAGAACACCTCACGGCCAAGATCGGGCTTACCACCCACATCACTCGCGTCTCGAACCCCGCTCGCGGCGTCACGTTGCTGCACGATGTCGCATTGCACGGCCCCGAATCCAAGTCTCCGCTGCTGCGAGTCCGGATCATCGAAATCCGTCCGTACGAAAACGGTTGGTTGATCGCCGCCTCGCAAACAGAAGCCGACGCCGATCGACTCGAGAAGATTTGGGCGAGCATTCATGATCGGTTGTTGGTGCGCGCCACCGATGGCCAGGTGCCCGTCTGGGTTCGCTGCGAAGAGTTGACGTTGCGGAGCAAAGAACGCGAGCAGACGCTGTCCGGCGTTTCAGCGAAATATCACCTGACAGAACAGCACGAACCCGAGACGCTCATTGAATTCTATTTGCCGGAGCGGAGAGACGGCGAACCCTGTCGGCTCGCGTTGCGTCGAGATCGCTCGCGCCGACCGCCGGCAACCGTCGCACGGCTCGAGACTCACGATGCTCCCCTGCCCTGCTACGTGCTCGCGAATTCGCTTCCCTTCCTCGGTCTGCTCGGCGAGAAAGCCGAATTCAAAGGTGACTTTGAACTACAAGCAAGCGAACTCGGATACAGCGGCACGATCAGCTCGGCCGAATTTCTTCAAGTCGACACACAGCGTCTCCTTTCGGCTTGCTCATTGCACACGCTGCGAACGCGCGCCAATTTGGCGATCGAGTCCGCTCGCTTCTCTGAAGGCCAGCTCGTTTCGGTGGCGGGCCGCGTCTCGGCCGACTTCGGAGTGATCGACGGACATTTCCTTCAGTCACTCAACCGGGAAATGCAAATCGCTGCTCCCGATGACGTTGTTAGTTCGCAGCAAGACAAGCAGAGCTTTGTCAAAATGTCCTTCGACTTCTCGCTCGATGAAAGAAACGGGCTCTACATCCAAGGCACATGTGGGGGAGCGTTGCAGGGATCGATGCTAATGGGCGAACAAGGCCCGCTTCTCTTTCAACCTCAACGCCCGCACATGACCGCGGTTTCTCTGATCCGCGCGCTCTCTCCGAGGAACGGCGTCCAAGCACCCGCGACGCGGCAAACGAGACAGCTGGTCAACATCCTTCCCGTGCCCGATCTCACCCAAAGCACCGACGATCGACCTCGAGCATCGCTCAACCTACGCGATTGACGAACGCAGAACGACTCGTCTTGCTTCGTTCGGTGAGCGAAACTTGGTCGTTACTTTCCGGCCCTCGGGCCCTTCCTTGGGGTTGCGTCGGGCGCCGCCGCAACTTGCCGTGTTGACGCGTACCTCGAGCTAATCCAGAACCGCTGAGGAACGACGCCCATGGCGATAATCAGCGACATGATTCCCACACAGATTGCCAGCGTCAACAAGACGCCGTCGGTGAAGCCGTAGGAATGGAGTCCGACGCCGAGTTCGTTGACGCCGAACCAGGACCAAGCGGTGACGATCATACCGCCAACCGAAAGCACGGCCAGGCCGCGTTCCTTGATCATGGCGCCCCATCGAGCGTGCAAGACAAGCGCGTTCCAAATCACGATCATCAGAGCGCCGTTTTCTTTGGGGTCCCATCCCCAGAACCTGCCCCAAGAGTCGTCGGCCCAGAGACCACCCAAAACCGTCCCGACGAAGCTCAACGAAATCGAGAAACAGAGAATCGCGTAGGTCATCCGCGCGATCTCTTTACGAACCGTTGGCGTGAGAGCCGGCGTGAACACGCCTCCGAGAATGAATAAAGCTCCAAACAGCCCGGCGAGAAACGTGGTCGCATAGCCAAGCGTAATACACACAACGTGCGTCGCGAGCCAAAACTGGGTATCGAGAACGGCCACAAGGACCTTCATCGTATCGCCGTCGCCAGAGAGTTTGTTGGCGATGATCAAGGTGGCAAAACCAGAAACGGCGGCGACGAGATTGCCGATGCTGTACCGGGAAAAGAGTTCCAGAATCAAGCCCAACAGGACACAGCCCCAGCCAATGAAGATTGCCGAAGAATAGAGGTTGGTGACCGGCGGTCGTCCGGAAATGTCGACCCGAATGTACAGCGCGGCTGAATGAATCACGAATGCCGCCACTATCAACAGGAAGGCCAGTCGGTTTATCCACGAGCCAACGGGCGAAATATCCCCGCGATAAGTGACGAGCGTGAGCCCGGCGACAAGCGGCAGAAGTATGCCGATGAAGTAGAGCACCATCGCGTCGCCAAACATGCCTTTGCGATTATACGACGATTCGCTACTGAGTTTCTTGTACGAGTACTTACTTCCTCCGCTCTTGCGAACGTGCAGACGAAATTCGCCCAGTTTCCTGTTGAACACGCCGCCTTCATTCTTGCGATAGGCAGTAAGCAACTCGCTAAACGACTTGGCTGCCGACTCCGATGATTGGCCGACAATCGCGGCGAACATGACCCGGTGCTTGGCCGTTGCATAGGGTATCCATTCGCCGCCCTCATCATCCGGAATCAACAACGGCGGCTCGCTCGCCGCCAACTGGGCGTCCTGACCATCGGCCGACTCTTTGATTTGACGGAGCACCGAAAGCAGCCGGAACGAATTGTCATCCAGTTCTTCGCCGGCGTTGATCTTCCGAAGCGCTTCGCCGTAGTCGGCCTCCGGAATCTCTTGAGATCGAAAAGCGACCACCATTCCCATGAATGTTCGCGTGCGCTGAGTCAACTCAATGACTCGTCGCTGCAACACAGTCAGTTTCGACTTGTCTTTGACCGATCGCGCTTCGCTGGCAAGTGATTCGATCTTGTCGAAGTTCTCGAGGATTTCCGAGACAGAATAGCGATGTCCTTTTCGATGCTCCAATGCAAGCACTTTTTGCACTTCGGGATGATCGATTCGAAACACGCGATATTCCGAGGAAACCGGCTTGTCGGAAATGACGTCGAGCAGCCAAACAACGGCCGGGATTCTGCTCGGAAGCCCATTCTCTTTGGCCGCCTCTTCATCTTTATAGTAAAGCTCGACATACTCGCGATCGGACATGACCTTGAGCGTGTTGCGTGCGAGCGTATCGATCGGCTGATAGCGACCTTCGTACAACACAGGAATCGAGGAAAATGCGGCCAGATCCATTCCGCTTCGCTCCGGCAGCTTCTCTTGCTTCTGAACGCAATAGCCGGCAAGAACCGCCACGATCAGCACAGCAGAAATCCAGCCGAGAGGGCCGCCGGATCGGAAGAAGTCGAGTGGCGAGCTCGTCGTTTGGCGTCGGCCCAAGTACCGACGAAGCGTGAGGCCAAAGTGGTAGAACATGCCCGTTCCCACAATCATGCAGGCGATGTAGGGCATCATCCAACCCATGTTCGTGACAACCGAAAGGACGCTGTATTTTCGTCCGCCACTCGTGTCGTGTCCGCTTTGATAAAACGTCTCACCGCGCAAACGCAGCGGATTGTTCATCCAAATGCGTTCTTCAATCACGTTTTCGTGGCGAGTATCTTCGATCCTCACAATCGAGTCATAGGATTGGGCCTTGGACGTTCCCGCGTAATTCACTCGATTCGTTTCGAGCAACTTGACGGAATAAGGTTTGTAGGCCCGTTTGAACCGGAGCGATACGAAGTAATCTTGACCGTCAGCCAAGGTCAGTTTGTCTTCGAAATCTTGCGCCGAGAGCATCGTGGACAGGAGGAAAACGCCCAGGCTGTCACCACTCTTCTTCTCGAAGAACTCGACATAGAGACTGGGGAAATCAACGTCGCTCGTCGACTCGGCACCGCCCGCCGCCCTCTTGTTCTCGGCGATCAGATACTGCCCTGCGCCCGCGGTGGCTCGATTGCCTTCTCCCGGTTCGCCATCCTTGAGGTCGCTGTTCTTAAGGTACTCGAGGACCACCATGTCGACGGGCAATTTGTCGTCGGAGACCTTTCCGCCGCTGCGGGCCGATTGTTCTAGCACTTGGCGAGGCACGACGGTCGTGACGTTCTTCACACCTCCCGGCGCAACGAAGGCGATTTCGGTCGTTCGAATGTCTCGGGCGAAATTGGCTGTCTCACCTTCAAAAATCGTCATCTGCTGTTCGACAGCGGACAGTGAGACGAACAATTCGCTAATCATCAACAGGGCCACGCCCAAGTGCATCACGACGATGCCGGCGCGTTGATTGAAAAGGTAGACGGCACCGAACAGAAGCGCGATACCGCAGAGCAATCCTTGGATCAGTTGCCAGAGGATTCGCATCGACGAATCGCCCAGCGCTGCATCGCTTCCTTGATACAAAAGATACCCGATGACAAGAGTCAGCAGCCCGACGACAGCCCCAACCATCGAGAGTTCGACAATTTTGTGCTCGTCGTCTTTCAGCTTCACAATGAGCTGAATCAACGCGTAAACCGACAGAAACCAAAACAAGACCAACGAAATCTTCAGCATGAGCCAAAGGGTCGACCAGTCAAGAAAGGAGATATCTTGAATGCCCTCTTTGCTGTGCCCGCCCATGATCACGAAGGCGGTAATCAAGCAGCCAACCGCCATCCCCAGCAATCCGACGACAAGCTGGTTGCCTCGAGCCCGAACCTTGAAACGAATCACGTGGGCGGAGATCAGATTGATGATCAGCAGCAGGCCGATCAAAGCGCCGCCGGGTAAGAACATCCCGCCGCTGTAGTCGGGACGATTTGGAAAGAAGCTCTTCGGCATCAGCACGTTGAATTCGACGTACGTCACGTACGATTCAAAATACTGGCTCTTGACCTCCCAAATGTTCATCTCGGATTGGGCAAGCGTTCCAACCAATACGATGACCAAGGAAAAAGCGAACAGGACAACGGTCAGCTTGAGCGACGCCAGCGGCGACAAGACCCACTCGAGCACCTGAAAGACCGAATCGCCGGTTGCCGCACGGTCATCGCCAATCGATTCGGGGGACGCTGCAGTTGCCATCAGTAACTCCGTCAGATGTTATTGGCTGTTTTGGGGTCGCGGTCTCGCCGGCCAGCCTCGTCGTCGACGCCGGTGAGGCAGAAAGTATTTTCATCAACGTGGTTCTTGGTTTCAGCAAAGGGACTTCATCGTCCGCCGCGGACGCGGCCCCATCATTCACGCCAAAAACAAAAACGAGCCGCCTCTCCCGAAACGCGTGAGGTTGGGAAGAGTTGATTCCTACTGGAGTTCCAAAGACTGAACGAACTGTTTGAAGCGAGTCGTTTCAGCTTCGGCGAGTCCGCTTGGGCCGCGCAATTTGATAAACCATGTCTTGCCGGCTGTCGGTACGATCACGCCCAAGATCGCGTCCTTGGGCCCGATCAATTCGACATACTTGCCTTCGCTTCCGCCGACGTCGATATTCTCGGCCGACGCTTCAATCACTCTTTCGCTGACGTTTTCGAGCAAGACTTGCCCACGCCATCGATTGACGTTTTCTGCGAACGTGCCTGAATTAGGTCCCAAGTCGATGACGGTGATCTCCGCCTTCGAATCGCCCGATCCGGCGATGAGCGACGCCTTGCGCATCTGGCCCGGAGCCCCCTCAGACCAGCCCTCAGGCGTCACGAATTTGAGCTTGCTCTTATTGGCAGTTTCGCTTGGCGGAGACGATTCTGAAGCATCGGGTCCGGCTGCGGATGGGCCCGCGGGCGGATGGCCCGGCGGCATCATCGACGATCGATTACGTTGACGTCCGTCCAAGTGAACGAGTATCGCCGAATCACCGGCCGCTGACTTCAACATAACTTGGTCGCGAAGTAACTCGACCAACAACGCCGGACGCACGCCCAATTGCCCTCGCCAACGATTGACATTGCGTAGCACAAAATCGTTCGCCTTGTCGCCCGTCCAGGGCAATGTTGAAATCGTGACCTCGACGTCCGGGTCTTTTTCGTCTTCGCTTCCGGCCATAATCGTCGCATGCCGCAATTGCACAACCACCCCGGACTTTGTCCAATTCTCCGGCAGCTCCCATTTCGGCTCGCCAGTATCGCCAAACGTGACGCTCGACAACATCTGCCGAAATGCGGGTTCGATTCGGTCGATCTCTTTGCGGCTTGCCGTCGCTTTGAAGAACCAAGCCGCGCCGTCCTGAAACACGATCGCGCCAAGCATTCGGTCAGGAGTCGCGGCGGATATCCGCTTTGGCGTCTCGTACGTCTCGATCTGATCGGCGCGGCGACAGCCTGAAGCGAGACAGATCGAAAGCAGGCTCGCCAAAAGGCACGCGGAAATCGAATTCCAGCGGCAACGGCGGGTGAAGGTGAGCAATCTCACGGCAGACTCGGAAGGAGGAAAGACTGTCCTGCGGAAACACAGGCAAAAAAGGCGGGGCCGAAAGGAACTGCGGATTGAGCCCTTCAGCTGGAAAGGCCAAAACAAGTTTGACTTCGATTCGGATTAGCTGAGAACCTACGAACAGCGGACCGTTCGCTTGGTTGCTCATCGTGTGATTATAGCGCATAAAGACAAGAATGGTACAGCCGTCATTGAAGCGAGCTCAGTACCGGCCAGCGACAGGCAATTCACTGGTCGGGACAGCAAAATCACCGCCGGATCTCATCACCTGATAGCAACGCCTGAAAGCAAGGGCTCCAACAGCAACTCGGCCCAATGCGCTCGGCAAAACTCCTCGAATACCCCGTTACTCCTCGAATACCCAGTTCGGATCCGAAGATCTGGCATTGCTCCGGCTAACAAGCCCGAATGAGGAGTTGAGATGGTCCGCACAACAGCGGTTTAGTCATCGAGGCCTAGGCCGCCAATGATGCCGTCGGTCATGCTAGTCGAAACGCTCATGCCTTCCTCCCAGGCCCACATGTTGCGAGCAACGTCGACCATCAAAAGGCCAGCCAAAGTGAGGCAGAACACGATGCAGAGCAAGCCCAGCACGTTGAGCAGCGTATAGGGTGCTTCGATTACAGTCGGTGCGGCAGGCATCGGCATATCTGCGGCGCCTGCGGCAACGGACGCGCCGCCACCCACTTGAGCCATGTCGCCGAATCCGGCATCGGCCGGTTCATTCATCGCGTCCAATGCCATTCCCGCAGCGGCAGCCGGACCGGCGGCCTGAAACGCTGGGTCTTCAGAGAGCAGATTCTCTTCGCCCGCTTGCAACATCGTTGCCGCGTCTTGATCGAAAGCCGACGACTCTTCCAACGCGATGACTTGCGAGCCGCTGTCGTCATCGTCGCCCATTTCGTCGGGCTGCGAGAGCATGAACTCATCATCCGTTTGCAGCGTGTCGTCGGTGCCGACCCCTCCGATCTCGATGTCGTCTTCGTCTTCGGGCAATTCAAGCGAGGAGATAGCGGATCCCAATTCCATCGGCTCATCATCAAGCGACAGTCCGCTGTCCGACGGACTCAGCAAGTTGATTCCCGTATCACCAGCCGACCCAAGCGTAATGTCGCTTTCCAAGGCGCCGCTTCCGCCGAGCACCAGATCGCTGCCGTCTTCACCAAGCGAGAGGTCGTCGTCGACCAGATCGAGCGAATCGGAACCGAGCGAAACGTCGCTGGCCAATTCCATATCGCCGGTGCCAATCTCAGGCTCAAAACTCAGATCTTCGCCACTGCCGGTTTCCGAGCCGGATGACAAGTTGATTCCGGACGATCCGGTGAGTGAAAGATTGTCGGAAAGATTGATGCCAGAATCGCCGGCCGAAAGTTCGCCTGAATCGCCAAGATCGATGTCGCTATCGGGCTCCACGTCGGCGCCCTGATTCTTGCCGATGATGGTGCTGGTCGCGCCGTCGCTCGATTCGCCGAGCGCTTCTTCGCTGACCAAGATGGACGAATCTTCTTCGTCTGGCTCAAGATCGCCATCGATATCGATGGACGACATCTCTTCCTTGACTCGCGTGACTTCGTCTTCCTTGAATTTCCACGAAGCCCCATCGCGATAACCGCGAATCTCGTTTCGCTCGCGCATCTCTACGAGTTCATCGGGGGTGATGCCGAGAATCTTCGCGGCTTGGTCGAGTGGAATCAGGGCCATGCGTGCGCCTCCGCAATTCATGCTTGACTCGGCGACGCCCAATGGGATCAACGTCGGTCGAGTAGTGAGCGAATATCTTGTGGCGTGGGACTCACGCCGTTGAATTCTTCCATCTGCAGGTCCCACCTCACGTTTCGTACACTCTTGAGCGTGATTTCGCCCGTCATACGATCGACGTGGTAGGTGCTCATGCCATTGGTTTTTGGGTCGACGACAACCACCATCGGCGGCGAATCGTCCTTCTCAAAGCCCAATGCAATCAGCCCATTGCGATTGAAATTCGAACCAGCGGGGGCGAGCGGTCGTTGTGCCGCGGCCTCCTGTCGAGGTGTCGCATTCCAAACCAACAAGCCGAGACTTGCTGCGATACCGAGTCCCCAAACTGCCTTGTACATTCCGTCAGCCCTTGTGGGTTGCGGGAATGGGACTCTTCCATTCTAAAAGCCCCATCTCCCTGTTCAAGACTTTCATCGCCAGTTATTCCCAAGCGACAAAGTTTCTCCAGATTAAGGCCGGACAATCGTCCCGGCCCATTTTTGCGGGGAAGTGTAGCAAAAGCTTGATTCCCACCAATGCCAACCCAATCTGCCGCCCCCTTATCCGGCACCCCTCGCGGACGTCTTTGCTAGGCGTACAATGCATTCGAGCTCGCTGATCCCCTCGAACTGCAACCGAAACCTCCCAATGCCCAACTTCCCGGACGACTCATGCGGCGTCCTCATCAGCGGCGGCCTGGATAGCGCCGTGATGACGTCCCAAGCGTTTGACCGAAGTACCTACGTCCAACCGATTTACATCCAGTGTGGCCTCATTTGGGAGCAACCGGAACTAACGGCCGCTCGGCGGTTTTGGCAAAGTCCGAACCAGTCTCGTCTGCGGCCGATCCAGGTCCTAACTCAGCCCATGGATGATGTTTACGGCGACCACTGGGCAATGACGGGAGTCGGTCCGCCAACGGCCGCTTGCGACGATATCGAGGTGTTTTTGCCAGGCCGAAATCTGCTGTTGATCGTCAAGGCTGCCCTTTGGTGCCAACAGAATCGCCTTGAGACGCTGGCGATCGGGACTCTGGCGACAAGCCCGTTTGCGGACGCGAAGCCCGAGTTTTTTTCCGATTTGCAGTCGCTGCTTCGCCACTGCGGCGCGCCGGACGTCCGGCTCGTGCAACCATTTGGCCGAATTGAGAAGCGGCAGGTCATGGAGCTAGGCCGCGACTTGCCGCTCGATTTGACGTTCTCCTGCATCGCCCCCGTCGAGGATCAGCACTGCGGCACCTGCAATAAATGCGGTGAACGTCAGCGCGCCTTTCGCGAAGCACGAAGACACGATTCCACGTTTTACGCTCGACAACGCGTCGGCAACCTCGATCAGTTCCCGGCCCGGCGATGATCGCTTGCTAATCCGCCTGCCTGCTATTCTCCGCCCTCCAATTAATGAGATGACAACATGTCGCTGTTCCGAGTCTCCCGAGAAATCGACTTTTGCTATGGCCATCGGTTGCTCAATTACAGCGGAAAGTGCCGACACTTGCACGGACACAATGGCCGGGCCGTGATCACGATCGAAGCCGAACAGCTCGACGATCGAGGCATGGTGCTCGACTTCTCCGACATCAAGCGAGTCGTCAGCGGGTGGATTGACGAGAATCTCGATCACCGCATGATCCTTTGCCGCGAAGACCCTGTCGTGCCGACATTCCAGCAAATGGGCGAACCGCTGTTCTTGCTCGATACCAATCCGACGGCGGAGAACATTGCCAAGCTGATCTTCGAGTTCACCAAGGAAGCTGGCTTCCCCATCGTGGAGACTCAGCTTTGGGAAACGCCTCGATGTTTTGCGACTTATCGCGCGTGATGAACGCCGCGCAAAACGCAACCGGTCATTTTTGCCGAAAAATCCCAAAGTCCTCAATCGTTGCAACCGATATAACTGGCATCGATCAACTGCACCCAATGGGAATTCCCAGGGGGGACGTAGGTCCGAGATCTGGAAGACTCCATCTCGGGCCTTTTTTGTGCGCTGACGGCGCGTCTTGACGCTTCTAGTTTTTTGCTGACTAGCCGGAAATTCGACTTATTAATCTGTAGCGATTGCGCCGATTTTAACGCCAGGCGCGGAACGTCCGGATCGACGTGTGGTCTGAACGTTTCAAAGGTTTTGCCGCAACTTGCCAAGCATTGCGGCTGACGTCACCGCCAGAACATCAAACTCTCATTTGAGAAGTCGTGCCAGCAAAGGATTCGTCATGTCGCAAAACGCTCAACGCAATTCCTTGAGAGCCGCCGTCGGTTCCCTTGGATGGCCACTGATCGTCGGCGCGGCGTCGTGCAGCATTTTCTATGTGCTGGTGTTGCGAGGCCCGCTGCGTTCCGAGCTGACGATCCGCTACTTCACGACCCATCCGGTCTCCTACGCCGCAACGATCATATTCTTCATCGGGCTAGCTTCGCTCGGCTCTCGCTTGCTGGATATTCTCGGACAGCACATCTCACTTGGACGAACGACGCTTCCTGAATCGACGCCCGGCGGTCAGCCCATCGTCGAAGCAAGCGACCTCTTGGATGAAATCGAAGACTGGCCGAAACGGGCGAAACAGTCCTATTTGGGTCGGCGCCTTCGTGACGCCTTGGACTACGTCGAGCGAATGAGATCCGCCGAGGGGCTGCGTCCAGAACTTCAGTTCCTCAGCGAAAAGGCCGAGGACGAAGAGAACGAAGGCTATTCGCTGGCGAGAATCGTCATCTGGGCGACTCCGATGCTGGGCTTTCTCGGCACCGTCGTCGGCATCACCCAAGCTCTGGGCAGTCTCGACTCAGCAGAACTGGCGTCCGATCCCAAGACCGCCATGGACAAGTTGTTAGGCGGACTCTACGTCGCCTTTGACACAACCACGCTGGCGCTAACGCTCTCGCTCGTCGCCATGTTCATCAAGTTCTTTATCGAACGACTCGAAACCAACTTGCTGCGGATCGTCGACCGACAGGTTGATCACGAGTTGATTGGTCGCTTCGATTCGTTGAGCGCCTCAGACCCGAACGTAGTCGCTATCCGCCGCATGACGGAAGACGTCGTCGACACGTCGCAAGAACTGGCCGCTCGCCAAGCCGAGATTTGGCAAGCGACAATTGACGCGGCGCATCAGCAGTGGAGCAGTCTCGTCGAGACAGCCGGCGGGCAAATCGAAGACTCGATCGCGGCCGCCATCAAGGATTCGCTATCGGAACTGAGGAAAGAAATTGCCAACACGGGAACGGCTGTCTCGGACCAAGCGTCAACCCAGTGGGAAAAATGGCAACAGTCCTTCCGCGAATCAGCCACGCTGCTCAAAGAACAGCAAGCGGAAATGACGAAGCAGGGCGCCGTGATGACACGCGCACTCGAAGCGACGGGCGATGTGATCAAGTTGGAAAATGCACTGAACCAAAACCTTCGAACTCTCGCGGGCGCGAAACATTTCGAAGAGACGGTGATGAGCCTGTCCGCTGCGATCCATTTGCTGAATTCGCGGCTAGGGGCAGTTAATCAACTGGCGGCAGTCGATCTCAAACAGGCTGACAGCGAGAAGAAGGCCGCTGAAGACAGCGACAACGAAGACAAGGCCGCATGACTCGTCGACGAAAGAAAAAATCGTCCGGCGAAGACGTGGCTCTGTTTCCGTTTCTCGCCGTGCTGATCTGTACGATGGGCTCGTTGATCGTGCTCTTAGTCGTGCTCGTCCAGCAAGCGCGCGTCCATGCGGCTGGCGAGACCGTTGACGATTCGGCTCAACAGCAAGAAAGAATCGCCGATCTCAAAGAGCAACTCAGCGTCCACCAGGCGAGAACCAAGACGTTGACGCCGCTGAGAGATGACGCGATCAAGAAGCTCGATTCAAAAAAGCTGGAACTGAGCCATATCGAGGACCATATCGAGCGGATCGAATCGCGTTGGGACGCGCTCCTCCGCTTGGCCCGCCAAACTCGAGACCTCTCTGAGCAAGACGCCACGGACCACGAGCTTGCCGATGAACAAATGGCGCTCATCCGCGAAGAGATCGCGGCCAACCAGCGACTGATCGAAAACCTCGAGGGGAAACTCTCAAGGCGACGCCGCTCGTTCGCCATCATTCCCTACGACGGCGCCAATGGAACTCGACGCCGTCCGATCTTCGTTGAGTGCGCAGGTCGTGAGATTATTCTTCGTCCCGAGGGCGTGAAGATCGCGATTGACGATTTCGAGGGGCCTGTCGGTTTTGGACCCGGTAACGTACTCGCCTCCGCACTGAGGACGATTCGAGAACACTTCTCTCAGACGACCGGCGGCAAAGCTTATCCCCTGATCGTGGTCAGGCCCGACGGAGTTGAAGCCTACGCGGTCGCTCGACGAGCCATGTCGTCGTGGGAGGACGAATTCGGCTACGAGCTTATCAGCGCCGACAAGAATCTAAAGTACCCGCGGCCCGACACGATGCTCGAAGAAAAGATTCGCGAAGCGGTCGCACGTTCGAGAAACCGGCAGAAACTGCTAGCCGAGGCGATGCCCGGCGGATTCTCCGATCGACAAGCGCGATACATCGTCAAGCGTCGTGGAGGTCTTCAGAGAATCGATGGCCAGCAAGTTTCAAGCCGCCGGCGATCAACCGGAATGGAAAATACGCATCGCAATCGCCAGAACGAAGATCCGGAAAGGCCGACAGGTACCGACGCCAAGTCGCAGAGCCAGTCCGGAGCGAGTGGCGGCTCACCATCCGTCGCAGTTTCCAACCAGCGAGCCAAGAATTGGGGGCTGCCGCAATCGAATCAAGACTCCCAAGGATTCACGCGACCGGTCCGCATTACCTTGCTGCCGGATTCGATCGTCATCATGCCCCCCAAGGGACACTACTTTCGCCCGATCACGACAAGCGTCGCCAACCCGCTCAGCAAGGAAGACACGCAACGATTCATCGGCAAACTTTGGGAACACATGGAGACCTGGGGTATTGCCGCCCAAGGCGGTTATTGGGTGCCGACGCTTTCAGTCGAAGTCCACCCCGGCGGCGAACGACAGTTTGAACGATTCCGCCAACTCTTAAACGGCAGTGGGATCCCAATTCGCCAGAAGAACGCCCAGGGGAGCAACCCATGAGCCGCAGACGGCGAGCCGAGGATGAAACTCCGGGTCAAGATTCGTTTCTCGATATCGTGGCGAATCTCGTTGGCATCATGATCATCTTGGTCATCGTGATCGGCGTTCGAGCCAAAGGCGAAATGGGACGGGCCGCGCCGACACTCAATATCCAAGCGGAACCGGACGTCGAAACAGCAAGAAGCACGGCGGCGGTCATCGAAGAGAGCATTCGCAGGATCCAAGGCGGTATGGGACGCTACGCCACCGAGATCAAGTATCGCCGACTCGAACGCGACAAACTCCTACTGATGACTACCGCGCTCGAAGCGGAAATGAAGAAGAAACGCGACGCGCTCGACGCGGACGCACAGAAGCTCTACGACAAAAATCAACAAATCACATTAGCGCAGGCCGAACTCGAGAAACTTGCCCGCAAAGCGACCGCGCTCGACCGCGACATAGAACAGGTTGAAGTACTCCAACATCTGCCGACGCCGATGGCCAAGACGGTGTTCGGCAAAGAAGTTCAATTTCGTTTGCTAGAAGGTCAACTTACCTACGTGCCTTGGAATGAGCTTGTCGAACGACTCAAGACTGACGTAAAGCAAAACGCATGGAAACTGAAGAATTCGGAATCCATCACTGAAACGCTCGGCCCCGTCCGAAACTTTATGATGCGATACACCGTCGACCGCAGGTCATTCACCACCGAGACCCGCATGGGTGCCGCGACGCAGGAACGCATCGAGCTCGACTCGTTCGAATTGTTCGCTGTGGAAGAACGAGGCGAATCGGTGGATGCGGCGCTGCACGAGGATTCGGAATTCAATTCGATTCTTGCCAGCTTCCAACCAGCTCGAACAACCGTCACGATTTGGGTCTACCCAGATAGCTTCGACGACTATCGCAAACTTCAATCGGCGCTCTACCGTCGCGGTTTCCTCACGGCGGCGCGACCGATGCCGAAAGACGCGCCGATCGGCGGCTCGCCCAAAGGCACGCGCACCAACGCGCAATAGCCGCGAGGTTGCCATCCGCTGCGACACCAAGATCGGCGAAATGACCGCAAACGACGGCTGAGCGTCGAGTCGATCAGCGTCTAGTCAATGTAGTACTCGAGGAATCGACGAAAGATGTCTCGACTCTCCGGCGTCTCGCGGCACGAACCGGCGAATTCGTCGAAACTGACTCCCGCGATTTTCTCGACGTACTCGGGATAGTTTTGAAGTCGAAGCATGAGCGACGGTAGATCGAGTTCAGGATGGAACTGAGTGCAGTAGATGGGCAGATCGCGGAGACGAAAGGCTTGGCAGTGAGTCTTCTCGGCATAAGCCAAGAGAACGGCCGAATCAGGTATTCGCTCAACAATGTCTTGATGCCCCGCCTGCCCGCCGAACACTTCCGGCAGCGGGCCGAACAGCGGATCGATCAGCCCCTCTTCGGTGCACCGCAGGTCGATCGTGCCCAACTCTGCTCGGTGCAAGTCGTTCACCACCGATCCGCCAAGCGCTAACGACATGGCCTGGAAGCCGAAGCACGAGGCGAACGTCGGTCGGCCAATCTCAGCCAAGACACGCATCCACCGCAGCGCGTTCTCGAGCCAGTCGCCGCCGCGCGCAATCGAATAGTCTCCGCTTCCGCCCACGAAAATCGCCTTCCGCCGAGCCAGTGACTCGAGCGGATCCACGGGGCCGAACAGCGATCGCGACTCCAGATCGCGCGCCGCGAAATTCCCCACATGCAGGAAGCACTCTACTTCCTTGGGCTTGATGGGATCGTCGTCATCGCGGGCTTGAAGCAAGAGAAACGGCTTCACATTCATCGAGCCTCGCCTTTCATGACGTCGGACATCACAGCCTCAATTCCTCCGCGAACCGCCGCCACGATGGTTGTCAATTCGCTCTTGCTAATAGACAGCGGCGGCATGATGACGATGACATTACCCAGCGGTCGAATCCAAACACCTTTTTGCAGAGCCCACTGGCACACGCGAATCCCTCGCTGCTCGCTCCAGTCGAACGGCTCGAGACACGCCTTGTCTCGCACCAGCTCAATTGCCGCCAATAGTCCGCACTGGCGAACATCGCCGACATGCGGATGTTCGATCAGCGGTTCAAGTGCTCGCTGCAACCAAGTGACTTTGTCGCCAAGCAACTCAAGCGTGCGCTCTTGCTCAAAGACATCGAGTGAAGCCATCGCCGCAGAAGCCGCCAGCGGATTTCCACTAAAAGTGTGGCCGTGAAAAAACGACTTCGACTCGGCGTACTCTCCCAAGAATGCGGCCCAGACGCGAGTCGTCGTCAACGTCGCCGCCATCGTCGCGTAACCGCCCGTCAGCCCTTTGCCCAAGCAGAGGAAATCGGGATCGACCCGCTCGTGCTCGCAAGCAAACATCTTGCCAGTGCGTCCAAATCCAACAGCGACTTCATCGGCGATCAAAAACACGTCGTGTTTCTTCGTCAGCTCGCGAACGCCTCGCAGAAATCCGCGCGGATGAACGACCATCCCGGCCGCACATTGGACGAGCGGTTCCATGACGAGCGCGGCAATCTCGTCGGCTGATTCGTTTAGCACGGCCTCCAACTGCCCGAGTGAGTTCTGCAACACGTCGTCAACGCTCGCGCCCTCAGGTCTTCGATAAAGATCCGGGGCCGCAATCCGAACTGGCTCAAATAGCAACGGCTCAAACATCGCATGAAAACGAGCGACACCGCCCACGCTAACGCTGCCGAGCGTATCGCCATGGTATGCGTTCTCCAACGCGATGTACTTGGTCTTCTTCGGCTTGGGAGAATCGCATTGCCGCCAGTACTGAAGAGCCTGCTTGATGGCGACCTCGACGGCGCACGCGCCGTCCCCAGAAAAGAACACGTGCCCCAAACCCGCCGGCGCCAGATCGCACAGCCGCTTCGCCAACTTAATCGTGGTGGTGTTGGACATGCCCAAGGAGGTGACGTGCGAGACCTTTTGCAGTTGTTCTACGATCGCCTGATTGATCACAGGATGCGCATGTCCGTGGACATTGCACCACACGCTCGCGACACCGTCGAGGTAACGCTTGCCGTCGATGTCGATGAGCTCACATCCTTGAGCCGAGTCGATGACAAATGGCTGGTATTCGGCCATTTGCGTGAAACTGTGCCACACATGACTCCGGTCCCAGCGACGCAGGTCGTCATTTGTTGGAGCCACTCGATTCGCAGACTCATTGATGGTTGGCATCAGCCTGGCAATCTTGTTTCGCCGGAATGAAATGTGGAAACGGACCGCAAAAAATGCAGCCGCGATGAACTCGTATTCTCGACGCGGCGCCAATCAATCGACTCTTGACGAGGTCAGCGGGAATCGGTGGCGCGATGTCACCCGAGTTCAAAATCAAATGAGCACGGAATGAACGAGTCTGTTCTTGAGCGCTTGAATTTTCTCAGGTTGAGACGCTACCAGCAAACCGAAACCGACTCTCCAACCTGAATTCCAAGCATGATAGCGGCGCTGAGGCCGACGATCTCTAATTCCAAGCACCCGTTCTCGCCCAAAACCGCAATGAACGTCGATTCGGGCTGATCGTGGTTGGCGGCGAAAAGACCTCGGGTCTCGTGCTCGTCGCAAAGCACGGTGAGTTCTTCGCCTCGTGGAGCCTGCTCCAATTGGCTCGCCGCAATATCCGACACCAAGTTACCTTGGTCGGTAATCGCGACAATCTTGCCTTCCACTGTTCCCGACACGTCAAACCTCCGATAGGGCCGACGAAGGCGTATTCTCAACTATCCCACGATCATTGCGACGTCTGTGCGCGACAGGCCCGGCACCCAACATCGCGTTAGGACTCATCACCGCATCGCCTAGCCGTACTCTGATCGCAAAGCCTCTTCGCCTTATCATTCGCGGCATTCTAAGGATTTGGCGGCCGATATCAAGCGGCCTTGCTCCCGCTCCGCTCCCGCAAAACAGGCACCGAAGAAGCGCTCATTCTACCAGCGGACGTGGAATTCGTCGCCGATTTTCGCGCCGAGCCGATCCGACGCCGAGCCGCCCACGACGGCGAGTTCCAACTTGCCGCTTGAGCTGACCAGACCGATTAGCTGCCCCTCAGTCCCCTCGGAATAGAACGATGAGATCCCGTCGGTCTGTTGCGAACAGCATTCAATCGATAACGCCTCGCTGTCAACGAGCTGTTCGGCGGGAATATTGGATATCAGGTTGCCGAAAGAATCGACAAACTCCACGGCGCCAAGAATTTCGCCGCTTCGAACGATTGGCCGCGACGACGGCAAACGGTGAATCTCATGATACGTCTCGCCAAGTTCACTCAACGCCTGACCGCTCGCCAGACAAGCCGCGACAGGCGCCATCACATCTCGACCGTGAAACGTCGACGAGGCGTCTTGGAAGAACGAATCACCCACACGAACCGCCGCGTCCAACGACTTGCGATCGAGCAGATAAGAAAGCAACCCGTTGTCCGGCGCGACAAAGAAATGGTCGCCAATTCGACATGCAACGATCGGTCGCTCCGAACCAACTCCCGGGTCCACCACGCCAATGTGAATCGATCCAACCGGGAACTGCAAACAACAATCCCGCATCACCACAGCGCCATGACCAATATTCTGCGAGCCGACAGAATGGTCGATGTCGACAATCACCGCGTCACGGGAACGCGACAGAATCGCCGCCTTGATCTGAGCGACGTAGTGGCTCCCCGTTCCAAAGTCAGTTGTCAAGGTAATGATCGCGGGCGACATTTCATTTCACTTGTGCCGCTTTGATGCCTAGCAGTGCAAGAGGGTGACTGAAAGAGGATTAAGAGTAAGATTAAGAGTAAGATTAAGAAAAGGGGGAAGACTACGGATCGGTTTGAGCGATCAACTCCAAACACGTTGTGCGGATTTTAGCTGGGTTTGCGTTGGGGTTCATCTTCTTGGCTTGGCCGATCAATGCTCCGACGGCTTGCTGCTTACCGCCTTTGACATCGGCGACAATTTTGGGATTAGCGTCCAGCAAATCGCGGCACAACTGCTGGAGCTCCGACGAATCGACTTCCGCAATCCCAAGGCGAGTCATCGCGGTCTCGACGTCGACCTCATTCGACACCATTTCTTGAAAGACATCTTTGGCTCGAGTTGTGTTGAGCGTTCCGACATCGATGGTCTTGAGCAGGTCGGCCAACTGACGAGCCGAAATGGGGAATTCGCGGATACTCATCACCCGCTCGTTAAGCGTCCTCATCACCGTTTGCTGCATCCAATTGCTCGCGCGTTTGGCGTCGCCCGACGATTGGGAGAGTTCTTCGTAATACGCCGCAAACTCAGCCCCTTGATTGACCAACACGTCGGCTTCGTCAAGACTCAATTGGTAATCACGCTGTAGCCGCTGGCGAAGATTCGCCGGCAACTCGCCGAGAGCCGCACGCGCTGCGTCGCGATCGGTACCGGAGACGACGACAGGCGCCAAGTCGGGATCGGGGAAGTATCGATAGTCCGCCGACTCCTCTTTCTCCCGCTGCACCACCGTCACTTGGCGCTGATCATCCCAGCCGAATGTCCGCTTGGGCGCGTCGTCGATCGTCTGTTTGGTCTCCAACCATTCGTTGTGTTGACGCTGCGCTTCGTACGCTAACGCACGCTCGACCGCGCGGAAACTGTTTAAGTTTTTGACCTCGACAATCGGCGTCGCAACGTGTCCTTCGCCGTCCGGAATGTGCAGATTGACGTTGGCGTCAACACGCAAACTGCCCTGTTCCATGTTGCAATCGGAAACGCCCAAGTAGCCAAGCAAGAGTTTCAACTCGTTGAGATAGGCGCGTGCTTCCGCCGGCGAACGCATGTCCGGTTCGCTGACGATCTCTAGAAGAGGCGTACCGGTTCGATTCAGATCGATCCTGCTATCCGCTCGTCCATCTTGCTCATCGTGCATGCTCTTGCCGGCGTCTTCCTCCAAGTGGGCTCGGATGATCCCGATTCGCTTCGGCTCGAAAGCACCTTTGGCGTCCTCAATATGCAAACCGCCGTTTTGCGACATCGGCAGATCGTACTGGCTAATCTGGTAGCCTTTTGGCAGGTCGGGATAGAAGTAGTTTTTGCGGTCCCATTTGGTGAATGAAGGGATTTCGCAGTCGAGCGCCAGCGCGGTTTGCATCGCTAACTCAAACGCTTTGCGATTCATAACCGGCAGCGAGCCGGGCATGCCAATGCAAACAGGACAAGTCTGCGTGTTCGGTTCGGCGCCGAAACGGGCCGAGCATCGACAGAAGAGCTTGGTGTCTGTCAAAAGTTGCACGTGCACTTCCAAACCGATCACGATATCGAATAGTGCACTCGACGCGGTTTGGCTTTTTGATCCGGAGTCGGCCATCTCAGTTCACTCGTCAATGGGAATCTTTTGTCGACAAGCGGTTCTGCCTCACCTTGCGGATCAGTCGCCCAAAACCGGCGGCACTCGATAACACGCCGCATCGCTCTTGGGCGCAGAGCGCAAAGCGGTTTCACGCGGCAAGCTCGCTTGCATTTCATCCGCCGCGAAGACGTTTTGGATCTCACTCGCGTGGGCCATCGGTTCGACGCCTTCGGTATCCAATTGATCGAGCTGTTCGACAAACGAGACGATCTGTTGAAGCTGTCCCGTCATCGCTTGGAGCTGAGCATCATCGAGACGGAGCCGGGCCAACTGAGCGACCTTGGCGACTTGTTCCGGCGTCATACTCATAGGCCGCCCGATCGGTGGGTTGTCGCGCTGCGACGCGTGATAGGCTCGCCGCGACCACACGGTTAGCGCCGCGGGGCGAGCAGGATTGAGGCCGATTCTCGTTGGCGGTCCAGCGGCGCGCGGAAGGAGAACTCGCCTAGGATTTCGATTTGCCCTGGTTGGGCAACTTGAAAGGCTGATTTCGCACAACCCTTTTGACGCCCCCGCTTCGCAAACATTGGGTGCAGACTCGCATGGTCTTCGCGCCGCCGTTCTCGAGTGCGACCTTGACCCGCTGGAGATTAGGCTTGAACTTGCGCCGCGAGATACCGGTAATCTTGGTACCGACACCACCCAAGTACTTTGCCTTACCGCGGGTTTCCACGGAATTGCCCATCATCGTGCCTTTTCCGCAGACTTCGCAGACACGCGCCATAACACCAACCCTTTTACCTGCAGATGATTGTCTCAGTCGAAGCCCGCAGTATACCGCGTGCTGGAATTCCTGCAAGCGGAGCTACTGGCGGGAGAAGCATCCCATTCCGTCTTGTACGCGCCACTTTCGCGGAGCGAAGGGCGACACGACGCGGGGGCATGGCCCCGCGGGCTCGCTTCGTCGGCCGCTGGAAACGCCAGAAGGCGTGCCTGGGCACAAATGGTTTGAGGCAGCGAGCCGAGGGCGGGTCAGGCGAGACAATTGGCAGTGGGTTGGCGCCGGCTACTAGACGTCGAACTCGATCGGTGCCGGGCGGCCGTAATCAAAGCCCTGCCCCAAAGAGAATCCGACTTCCATGCAAACGTCGCTCTGCCCTTCGATTTCGACCCCTTCGGCGAGAGGCGTCACGTCCAGGTCCCAGGCGATCCGGACGAGCGATTCGACCAGTTGCTGGTGAGCTGTCGAGGCTTGATCGAGATTGCGAACCAAGGAAATGTCGAAATTCAGATATTCCGGTTTGACTTCGACCAGTTCAAGCAAGCGGGCCTGGCCGACGCCGAAATCATCGCAAGCCAAACCGATGCCAAGATCGCTCAACAATTCGCCAGCGAACTAGCTCGGCGAAACCACGACGACGCGGCAGACATCGCCAAACTAGGCAACGGCCTTAGAATTGTCTCGGCAGGGTTCGACAACGGGACCAAAGTCTTCGAGGCCGATGACGATTTCTCGCTTGATAGCGAAAGATCGAGCATCGTTCTGAGAATCCAGCGTCAACGATTCGCCGTCGCCAGTCGACTCGATGACGACTTGCAGAAGCAATATTTTGATCGCCAAGCGCCTCTCTCTAGTTTGTTTAGCTCAAGCAAAACCGAGTGGTCCCATCTCGAGTCGGCAATTCGCTTGCCGGCCTCACGTCTCGTTGTGAGCGAGATCTCCCACGTCTGGACGGATCAGCTGTTCTCCGGGAACAGCCCATCGGTGGACGAAGTCGGCGAACAGTCGACGCCGGAAACGGAGATTACCGAAGCCGCCCCGGACGTACTCGCGCTCGGCGGCGTCAAACGACTGCTCGTCCTCGCTCCACACCGCGACGCCGAGGCGGAAGCATGGTCGCAGAAGACGGCCCAGGCAGCGGGGCAGCCGGTTGCGTTCGTCCCAGCCGAAGACAATTGTGTGACGTTCTGTTACGAGACGGAACACACATCGCTGCACAACGTGATCGCCGGTTTGATCGGCGACAACCGCAATTCAGTCAAACTTGCCGAGCGACTCCATTCTCGCATCGACATCGACTGGCCACCGATTCGCTAGAGCCCGTGGTTCAGCTCGGAATTGAGCTCAGTAATTGCGTTTTGCGTCTGCCAACCGCGTGCGCGAATCCTTCGCGGGTGGTGTCATAGCGGCCCGAGGCGACTAGAATATGCTGGTGCCGCCTCCCACCACAGGAACTGCTATGAATGCCTCTCTTGTCTGTCTGCTCACCGCCATTGCCATCACCCCGCAATGGACTCCTGGCACCGAATACCGGCTGGAGGGCGAGTTGGCAGCGGCCAAGTCCGACACGCCCGATTCGTTGAAGCGTTTTCAGCTCTCGCTCTTTACCGATAAGCAAGCCGGTGCGGCTGGGCAAACAATTTACTGGGCGTTGACAGAGAACGGCCGCGGTCAGGCGCCATGGGTCGAACGATTCGGCAGCTGGGACATTAAATCCGGCGTGACCGGCGACGACGGCCCCGCCTTGTTCTACCAAAGAGAAGACGGTCTTAGCATTCGAGCTTTGCCGGCAGCCGCGTTGGCGACCGACACGCCCTGGAAAGTCGGTGCCAAATGGAGTGAAGGCAAGCGAGACTTCGAAGTGGTCGGCGAAACGAAACTCAATGACGTCGACTGCTGGAAGATTAACTCGACCGACCGAGTTAGCCGCCGCCGCAACATGGTCGTTGATAAAGCGACAGGCATCGTGTTCAAACTTGAAGAGAACCTGTTTCTGGGGCGCGGCGTTCCCTTCGTATTAAAGTGGCGAATCATGCCTGTTGCCGGTTCAAGCAAGCACGTGATGGCAGCAGCCGAAGCAACTCGGCGACTGGTCGAGCTAAGAGAGCAAGCGGGTCGACAAAGACGAGACGATTCGCAGACATTGACGAAGCAGCAACGGGACGTGTTCATCAAATCCCTCGCCCCGATCGCGACGATCGCGAAGGACTCGCCCATTGAAACCGTCCTCAACGCCGCCAAACGCGATATTCTTTCGCAAGCTCGTCGCGAAGACTCTGTCGCATCGATGAGAGGTCGAGCGATTGGGCGAGACGTCTCGAGCGCCAAACTCAATTCCATCGACGGCGACGAAGTTAAAGTCAGCAACGGCCAAGTTACCGTCTTGCATTTTTGGGAGTATCGCGAGAAGCCGCTTAAGGAGCCCTACGGTCAGTCGGCCTACGTCGATTTTCTTCACCGCAATCGGAGCAAGGACGAAGTCAATGTGGTCGGCATCAATGTCGATACCCGACTTGGCATCAATGCGACTCGCTCGGCCGCGATTCGCAGTGCGAAACGGTTTCGCGATTTCATGAACCTCAGTTACCCGCTGCTTCTCGACGACGGAACTCTGCTGAGGCGTATCGGAGACCCGCGCTCGACAGGCGCCAAGCTTCCGCTGTACGTGGTGCTCGATCGAAAGGGCCGAGTTGTAGAATACAAGGCCGGGCTCTACGAAGTTGATCGACGAGCCGGACTCAAACAACTCGATGCGATCGTTACGAAGGCGCTGGGTAACTCCGAGTGATTTCGACGACTTGCTCGAGCAACTCCCGATTGGCGCCGATACCATCCCCGCCGCGAATTGACGCTTCTCCGCGCCAGTCGACGAACTCGCCGCCGGCCTCATTCAAGACGGGGGCGACAGCGGCCGCGTCCCAAACATTAAGATACGGATCGATCATAATGTCGGCGCGCCCCACGGCGACAAGCAAGTAGCCGTAGCAATCGCCCCAAGTTCGCGTCAGACGGACCGAAGCATCGAGCCGATCGTAAACCGCTGCCGCGTCTCGACTGGCAAACGAACGGGACCCCGTCGTAACCAACATGGCTTGCGACAGTTCCTTGACGCCGCTTACCGACGCTCGAGTCGCCTCGGCATTGCCGCGTTGCAGCCAGGCTCCGCCCCCTCGCATCGCATGCACTCGCTCATCGAGACCGGGGATTTCGATGACACCTATCTCGGGTCGACCCTCGCATTCGACTCCCACCAGCGTTCCATACAACGGAACGCCATGAATGAACGACTTGGTCCCGTCAATCGGGTCGAGAATCCAGCGAAAATCCGACTCGCCCTGATGCTCCCCAAACTCCTCGCCGACAATCGAATCACGAGGGTACTTGTCCAGGATCATCTCACGCAAATAGGTTTCCGAGTCTCGGTCGCCGGCCGTGACTGGCGAGTCGTCGCCTTTGCGGTCAACTTGAAGCGTCTCGTCTTGAAAATACTTCAGCGTGATTCGCCCAGCCTCGCGAGCCCAAAGCTGCGCGTCGGCATAACGGCTTTCCATCGTGTCTTGCATAAAGATGTCCGTGTTCGGAACGGAGAATCGCTTGAGAGGAGAATCGTCCGACGAGGCGGCGACTCGCTACCTTGAACTCGTGTCGGCTTGCGGCCCTGAGCCCGACTCCGGACCTTCATCCGGTTCGGCCGTGCTTTCGCCTTCAGTCGAGCCGCCCGCGTCCTGTTCGTCTGATACGGATGGCGGCTCGGGAGCTTTCAGGAGCTGCGAAAACGTGATCGCCTCCAATTGCCGCCGAGCCGTGTCGGTCACTTCCGTGAGAGCGGCGTTGAGTCGAGTCCCCGTCTCCTCGCTGAAGCCCTCGCCCAATGCGTCCGACTGGCTCATCGGTCCTTCAATCGCCTCGATGATGTCGAGCAGGGAAACGTCTTCCGGCGCTTTGATCAGCGTGTAGCCGCCATCGACTCCACGTGACGAGCGAAGGATGCCGTGGGTGACCAGGTTGCGCAAGATCTGCAACAGAAACCGTTCGGGCATGTTCCCGTCGGCGGCGAGTTGGCTGCAGGGAATCGGCGCTGACGTCGAGCTTCTCGCCAAATGAAGCGTCGCCTTAACGGCGTATGCAACTGTCCTAGAAAGCTTCATTGTCGCGCTCTACAGGAGCGTCCAGAAGAACTCGGACATGAATCCGTGCTCGCCGAACAACGTGTAATGCCAGCTGGTCGCAAAATCGGCTTCGAAGCACGGACTAGTGGACTCAGAGTTCTCCGAGCCGCTCACCGTTTTCAATTCATGACGCGCAAAACGCCCTGATCTCGTTACCTTGCGCCGCGCTCAATGTATCAGAGTCCAATCGATTGTCAATCAATGGTGAGCTGGCCGAACGAGACTGAATTTCGCCGTCAACCGGCGTCGACAGCGTCCGATTTGGCCGCCAACTTGACGTTGGCTTCCGCCCGCGGCTCAAGCACCAACAAGTGGAACATCAGCAGGCCGGCGCCGAAGACGAGACAGCAATCGGCGATGTTGTAGTTGGGCCAGACCAAATCGGGTCCCCAACACATGAGGATCCAATCCCGAACGCGCGTCACGCTCTGGTCCGGGAATCCGGGAATTGGCCACAAACCCAAACGGTCATACAAGTTGCCGCCAATACCGCCGAGAATCGAGCCGAGCGCCAAAGTGAGCACTCTGTCGCGCCATGCGGCCCAGCAATACCAATAGGCGATCCCGATAAGGGCCAAGATGGAGAGTCCGGCGAAAAACCAGGTGTATCCCTGCCCCATCCCAAACAGAGCGCCGTTATTCAGCGCCGTCTCGATGCCGAAATAGCCATCGACGATCCAGTAGATCCCATTGCGGCCAGGCATCCCTCGCCACTCAAAAACCGCGTGTTTGGACCAGAGATCGAGCCCGCAACAAGCCGCCGCGATCAAGAAAAACGCGGTGATCCGGACGCCCCGATTCGGCTCGCCGTTATTCAGCGCATTTGACGCAGTGTGAGGCGTAGGGGATGGCATTGAGTCGCAGTTTTGGGATGACGCGGCCGCATTCGACGCAGGAACCATAGTCCCCTTCTTCGATCCGCTCAAGTGCGGCTTCAATCTTCTTGAGCGTGCCCTCTTCGTTTTCCATCAATCCCAGTGTGAATTCCTGCTCGAAGTTGTCACTTCCAACATCGGCCATGTGAATCGGCATGCTGGACAAATCGCCATTCGCCTCAGATCGCTTATTCAATGCCGCATTGGCGAGCGCCGTGACATCACCACGAAGACGAGACCGCAAAGCAAGGAGCCGTTCTTTGTATGTCTTCAGATCCGCTTTCTTCATCGATATTTCTCCATCCGACGTGGAACGTCGTGACTTCATTCACTGGATTGTTGGTCGACCGAGCCGCCGCACTTTGCAAATTGACGCTCAATACACTGAGTCGATCATTTGCAAATCGCACTGCTCGCTAGCATCGGGTTCTCCCAAGCCCGTCCATTCTAGGAAGGCGGTATCGCGCTGTCAAACAGCAGCGATTGGCGGCTTAAGCCACTCGTTTAGACGGAGTCGCATTCGCCTGGCCGCCCGCGATCCGACTCGAAATCGCGGCTCACGCAACGCCGAAAGTCCTTTGACGCTATATCTTTGCAGCGATTTGATCAGGACATCCGATTGCCATTCCGCTATGATCAGGTACGATCGCGAAAACGGCGCTGTTCGATCCATTCGCTGAATTGCCCGTTTCGGACGTCAGCGGAATCAGCCCTCATGCGAGCTTATTGGACCGCTGCGGGTTCGCCGTAAGTACGGAGGCTCTAAATGGTTACACCTACTTCATCGAACCCGACCTCTGGCGGTCGCGCGACCGGCGGCCGATCGGACACCGCCTTCCAACGGTGCATTTCCGTGACGTGCAGGGCCACATACGGCATAGACCAAGTGCTCGTTGACTGCCCGGCTTGCGGTGATTTGGTCGATGTCGCCTACGATTGGAATCGCCTTGAGCCACCGACGGATCTGCGAGAGTTGGAGTCCCAATGGAGCCGGCGAACCGACCCACTCGCATTCAGCGGGGTCTGGAGATTTCATCGGCTGCTTCCGTTTGTCGAGCCGCGCCAGGTGCTCACGGTAGGCGAAGGCCAAACGCTTTTGCAATGTGCCGATCAGGTCGGACAATACGTCGGCATGCGGCCCAAGTGCCTTTACCTTCAATATGAGGGTATGAATCCATCGGGCAGCTTCAAAGACAATGGCATGACGGCCGCCTTCACCCACGCCAATACCGTCGGAGCCGAGCGAGCCGCATGTGCATCGACTGGCAACACCAGCGCGTCTCTCGCGCTCTACTGCGCTCACACCCAAAGGATGAAGGCCGTGATTTTCGTTGGCTCCGGCAAGATTGCCTACGGCAAGCTTAGCCAAGCGCTCGACTACGGCGCGCTCACCGTCCAAATTGCCGGCGATTTCGACGATGCCATGGCGCGAGTCAAAGAGGTCTCGCAGGAACTCGGCATCTACTTGGTCAACAGTATCAACCCCTTTCGGCTCGAAGGTCAAAAGTCGATCATGTTCCGGGTGCTCGAGGCGCTCCGCTGGCAGGTTCCGGACTGGATCGTCGTGCCGGGCGGCAACCTCGGCAATTCCAGCTCATTTGGCAAAGCATTCGCCGAGTTGTACGAGCTCGGTTTGATTGATCGCATTCCTCGCCTTGCCATCATCAACGCCTCCGGCGCCGACACCCTCTACGAGCTCTACGAACGCCAGGGGATTCGCTGGAACGGAGGCGACGTCGACATGGCGCCCGTCAATGCCTACTACGCTCAGCTCGACGAAGCGAATCGAAAAGCCTCCACCATCGCCAGCGCAATCGAGATCAATCGCCCCGTCAATCTTCGCAAATGCCTTCGCGCACTGGAAACGTGTGATGGCGTTGTACGGCAGGTAACCGACCAAGAAATATTAGACGCGAAAGCCAAAGTCGGGGCGGGTGGCATCGGCTGTGAACCGGCGAGCGCCGCAAGTGTTGCTGGAGCGATGCTGCTAAGGAAGGAAGGCGTCATCGGCGCGGATCAGCGAGTTGTCTGCGTGTTAACCGGACATCAACTCAAGGACCCGACCGCCACGGTGGCCTACCATACGACCGATCAAAATAAGTTTAACGAAGTGCTGGGGTCGCGCGGAGTGAGACGCGCGTCGTTTGCGAATCGGGCGGTTGCGGTTCCCAACGATCTGGGCGAAATTACCAAGGCGATTCAACTTTACAGCTGAACGTCGCTCGATTTTGCCTGGCGAGCCGTGTTCGTCGACATCAAGCGAACAACATCCATGGCCGCGAGCTTAACTCCCTGGCTCGGCAGTGTTCAGACGCCAACGGTTCTGCCATATTTGGATCGCACTGCGGCGCGAAATCTCCCTACCCGCCAATACGGGCACGGAGACGAGCTTCATTTTTTGCACGACTAACTTAGATGGAATTTAGAGGATGAGCTCGACAACAATTGCGATTCAAGGCGCAGCGGGGCGAATGGGACAGCGGCTGATCGCGCTGTCCGCCGCTGACGATTCCCTGCAATTGGTCGCCGCGCTGGAGCACTCGGAACATCCGATGCTCGGCCAAGACGCGGGCCTCGTCGCAGGCGCGGGCGACTTGGGCGTGCCGCTGTCGCACGGACTATCCGGAGCTCCTCAAGTCGTGATCGATTTTTCGGTGCCGGCTTCGGCCGATGCGATCACAGTCGCTTGCCTCGAGCAGAATTGCGGACTAGTAATGGCGACAACGGGTCTTAACGACGAGCAGGAAGATCGGCTCCGCGCCGCAAGCAAGTCGATCCCCATCGTGTGGGCACCGAACATGAGCCTGGCCGTCAACTTGACGATGAATCTGGTCAAATCGGCCGCAGCCACGCTGAAGGATTTGGCAACAGGGGTCGACGCCGAGGTGATCGATCGCCACCACCGGTTCAAAGAAGACTCGCCCAGCGGCACGGCGCTCCTGTTTGGCAAGATCATCGCCGACGAAATGGGCTTAGAGCATCACACGCATGGCCGCCATGGCATGATCGGCCAGCGCCCTCGAAACGAGATTGGCTACCATGCCCTGCGAGTTGGCGACAACCCGGGCGAACACACGATCGTGTTTGGCATGTTGGGCGAGACAATGGAATTCACCGTCCGCGCAAACAACCGTGATTGCTACGCGCAAGGCGCCCTCGAAGCGGCAAAATTTGTCGCTGGAAAGTCGCCCGGGATTTACTCGATGGACGACGTACTGGGACTCGGCTAATGGCCAAGTGCGACGAAGGTTATCTTTGCGAGGTCTGCGGGTCCGAGGTCGAATCGATCGTCGATAGCGATCTCTATCTTCGCTATGTGATTGGATTGCTCGATCCCGAGACGCTTCACACGTCGTCCGAGCGCCACTTGCGATGCAATCCGCAACTGGCCCAATTCATATGCGACCCGAATTTTGAGCGTGTCGTCGTCGACGGAGACTTTGGCAGCAGCGCGCTCGACCCCGCCTTCGTGCGCGAAAGAGAAGCGCTGGCCACACGAGGCTTCCAGAGATTGCGAGAAATTGCCGACCTGCTGACTCGGCAGGAACTTTCGATTCTTGAATACCCATTGCCCGAAGTGCGCGAGGCAATGGAAAAGGGTTAGTGCGAGGGCAACGCAGGCTCAAGCGATTGCCGGCTCTGCAAACAAGGCTCTGCAATCAAGGCTCTGCAATCAAGGCTCTGCAAACACTCTTCCGATGCTCCGCGCCGTCTCCAAACTTGCGGCGAGAACCGAGTCTCGAAGAGGCACGTTTTTCGCCCGTTACGCGTCGCAGCTCTTTTCGCTCGGGCAGATTGTTGGGAAGTTTCACTCGTTGCACGAAGCCGATGCGGTGGAGCAGTGAGATCGCCCACCAGCCGGGGTCGTTCTGCCCTGGGTTGAGGCCCAATCGGGCGGATTCGGGATAGGCGTGATGGTTGTTGTGCCAAGCCTCGCCCATGGTGATCAGCCCCAGTCCGGGGAGGTTCCGGCCCTGCACCGCGGCGCCGTCGACCACCCAAGTCTTCTGTCCGTTGTTGTGCGCGAAGTAGCCGACAAGCCAGTGCCCGGTGAGCGAGACCACAACTCGAACACAGACTCCCCACACGACCCAAGGCGCGCCGCCGAAGTAAAAGAGGCAAGCCGCCAAAGGCAATTGCTGAAGCATCCACGTTCTGTCGAGCATGCGATAGAAGAGCGGTCCCGTGATGGGTTGATCGGGCCGGTACTCCGGCGGACGATCCAGTTTCAAGTCGCAATGCATCTGCCAGAACCAATCGAGCCAAATGGGCGAATTGTGAATGTAGAAGTCGTGGCATTTTGGATGTCGCTGAGCCCAATCGCGTATGTCGTGCATGTGGACGATTCGGCGCGGTCCGCCCATACCGACGAGCACGCCCAAGTAAACGAGACAGTATTCCAACCAGGCGGGACACTCGAAACTGCGGTGAATCAACAGGCGATGAAACCCAACCGAATGGCCTAGGCAAAGCGTCACAGTCGTCAACGCACCGGCCACCAGCGCGGCATCCCACGTCAATGTCGGGAAGCCGCCGACAACCGCGACAACCGCCATCCCGCTGAACCAAAGAGATTTTACGGGAGACCACACGGGCGTTCCCAAAGTCGGGTCCGCGACCTCACCCGCATCGTGCATTCGATGTACGCCGATCATGACTCGTTCCGCCACTTTGAATGGAAGGTGATTCCATCTTCAAAGGTACAACCGCAAAACGAATCGATTAATAACAGAGAAAATCGCGGGATCGAAACTTGAGAGCCTCCCGTCGCAAGTACCGCTTCCTACGCGTCGGCGGCGTAACGCCCTTCGGAATTGATCCGAGCGAATACGTCGTTCAGCACCCAGTGAAAAATCGCCAGGTGGATCGATTCGACCATTCCCATGTCGGGCATGTCGACGTGGAGACCATCGGACTGCGCGGTTTTCAGCTTGCCGCCGTCATACCCCGTCAGGCCAAACGTTTTGAGACCGTTACGATTGGCCCAATCGACGGCGTTGAGAATGTTGCGGCTGTTGCCGGAGCCGCTAATCGCGATAAGCAGGTCGCCGCTTGAGCCATAGTTCATCAGCTGTTGCACGAAAATCTGGTCGTACGCCAGATCGTTGCCAACGGCCATCAGCCAGCCGGCATTGTCCGTCAAGCTGAGAACTTTGAGTCGCTTTTTTGACTCGTCGTTAAGCTCGTCTTCGCGGAGCGTACTCTTTCCCAGGTCTTCCGCCATGTGGCTCGCGCTCGTTCCCGATCCACCATTACCGATGATGTAAACAAACGTCCCTTGCTTCCAAGCCTCATAGATCAAATCTGACCAACGGCTTAGCGATTCGCTATCGATCCGATCGAGTTCTTCGTTGAACCGCTTGAGATAGTCCGTTGAATTGAGTTGGGCGCCGAGCATCAAAGAGAATCCTTAGTAAGCAAGTCAAACAAACGCGATTGAACAAACGGGCGAGGAATAGCTTTGGTAATGGACTTCCAAGTCGTACGATCATCCAGCATTCTCAGCCAAGATTGCCGAGCGTCTATTCACATACCGTTTATTCACATTCCGTGTCGAGTTCTGGCGGCTCGGCGAAATGAACGCCTTTGGGACGATAGAGTACGACAATACACAGCATGAAGAGGGCGGTCACGCCAAACATGCTGCATTTCGGCATCCCAAGCCACTCGAAAAACGAGTCTAGCAATAGGTAGATCGCACCCGCAAGCGTGATACCTATCCATACCAGCAAATTTTGAGTGGCGATCATTCGACCCTTGATCGGCGCTGGCGGACGGCTCTGCATGAACACCTGTAGCGGCACGGCAAAAAGGCCTGTGAATCCACCCAAGAGAATCAAGATTGCGATGCTACCGTAGAACCCGAGCAAGTGGTTGTGTTCGCCGTAGCTCGGAAGAGCCAGCAACGTCAGACAAACCACCATCCCAATGGCGCCGCTCTTAAGCACTCGTGGGCTGAACTGATTTTTCGACAACGACCCCGCCGCCACGCTGCCAAAGGCAATGCCCGCGCTGATCGTCGCCGCCATGATGCTCGTCTTCGCATCGCCTTGCTTGAGTTGAATTTTGCCGAGCGAATTGATGGCCATCTGAACCATGGCGGCGGATAGCCAGAACGCCATCGAAGCCAAAATCGCATGTCGCAACTCGCGATCCCGCCAGAGGAGTCGGCGAACCGCTTGTGGAATGAACAAAACATCGGACGACAATTGTAAGTCAGCTTTCGCGGGGCGAGGGCGTCGGACCATCAACGCCGAGACCGTTCCGATCACGGCGATCAGTATGCAAGCGGCGCCGATAATGTAGAGTCTGTCAGAGTAGAATTCTTTAAGACCGCCCGCGAGGGCCGCTCCGAAAATGATGGCCAAGAACGTCGTCATCAAGATCAGCCCGTTGGCACCCGGCAAGTCGCCCTCACGAAACAGCTCGGGCAAAATGCCGTACTTCCCCGGCCCGAAAAACGCGCTCTGCGCGCCCATCAGAAAGAGAATGCTGCTGATCAACACGATCACGGGCGTCGTCAACCCGGACCGGCCATACCAATAAAAGGCCGCCATCCCCAAGGCCATGATGAAGATCTCGGCGACTTTCGAGCCGAATATGACGCCGCGTTTGCCAAAACGATCCGAGAGGAAACCCGCAAAGCCGGAAAACAGTATAAACGGAATCGAAAACACGACCGTCGCAAGTCCCTGACGATCCGCCGTCTCGCCACTTACCAAGGGAACCGCGACGAACAATAACAACACCGTTTGCTTGAACAGGTTGTCATTGAATGCGCCAAAGAACTGGGTAACCGTCAGGCCCCAAAATGCCTTGTCGCCTAAGTAGGACGTGTCGGCATAGGACGAGTCAGCAGACGATACGCCGGTATTCGATACGCTGGCATTCGATACGCCGAGATCCTTGCCATCCGTGTCTTGCATGAGCGGCTGGTTCACTCGTCAGTCGGCGAGCCCTGCAGTTGCACGAGCGGGTTTCCCTCTGACAGCGCCTTGATGTCCTCAGTGATTTTCATCGAGCAATACTTGGGACCGCACATGCTGCAAAAATGGGCGCTCTTAAAAGTATCCTGCGGAAGCGTCTCGTCGTGATACGCCTTAGCCGTCTCCGGATCGAGCGACAAACGAAACTGCTCGTTCCAATCGAACTCGTACCGAGCCTTGCTCAAAGCGTCGTCACGATCCTGGACACCCGGACGTTGGCGAGCGAGGTCGGCGGCGTGGGCGGCGATCTTATATGCAATCACGCCTTGCCTGACGTCGTCTTTGTTGGGCAAGCCCAAGTGCTCTTTGGGCGTGACGTAGCAGAGCATGGCGGCTCCGCTCCAACCGGCGAGCGCCGCGCCAATAGCGCTCGTGATGTGGTCGTAACCAGGAGCGATATCAGTGACGAGCGGGCCCAGCACATAAAATGGAGCACCTTTGCAGATCTCAATCTGCTTCTTGATGTTCATGTCGATCTGATGCATCGGCAAGTGCCCCGGACCTTCGACCATCACTTGAGTGCCCGCGTCCCATCCCTTTTGAGTCAGTTCGCCGAGGACTTCGAGCTCGGCAAATTGAGCTGCGTCGCTGGCGTCCGCAATCGAACCTGGGCGAAGGCTATCGCCAAGGCTCCATGTCACGTCGTACTCTTTCATGATCGCGCACAAATCACCGAAGTGGGTGTACAGCGGGTTCTGTTTGCGATGGGTCATCATCCACTTGGCGATCAACGATCCGCCGCGGCTGACGATACCCGTCACTCGGTCGACCGACAGATGCAGATGCTCAAGCAGAATGCCGCAGTGGATCGTCATGTAGTCGACGCCCTGCTTGGCTTGATGCTCCACCATGTCGAGGAAATGCTGAGCTCGCATTTCTTCGATTTCACCGCCCAGCTCTTCCAGCATTTGATAGATCGGCACGGTTCCGATCGGAACGGGCGACGCTTTAATCAGCAATGTGCGAATCGCGTCGATGTCCTTACCCGTGGAGAGATCCATCACCGTGTCGGCGCCGTGGTGCACTGCGGTATGCAGCTTTTCCAGCTCGCCTTCCGAGTCGCTCGTTACGGCCGAGTTGCCGATGTTGGCGTTGATCTTGCACTTTGCCGCGATTCCAATTGCCATCGGCTCCAGGCCTTCGGCCAAGTGAACCTTGTTGGCGGGAATGACCATTCGCCCCGCGGCCACTTCATCTCGTATCAACTCGGCTGAAAGCGATTCACGTTGCCCAACGAATTCCATTTCCGGCGTAATCTTGCCAGCACGCGCAGCGAGAATCTGTGTCATCAAGTCGACCCTTTGGGCATTTGTTTATCTAAAACGGAGCTTCGGTAACATTGCGAATTGGACCCATGTTGACCAGCGGCAAACAACTGAGAAAAATCGGCTCTGTCAGAGTAGGAGCCGTTTCCTGTCCAATTGGCGACGCGTTTCCGAGGCGGAAGCGATCATCCTACCTCTGACCCGATGAATGTCAATTCGCCCAAACCCAACGAACACAGCTTCCAGCAACGTCCACGGCGCCAATGCAATCGATTGCGAGGCTATTCTCTACTGGAGTTGATTCACCCATCCTGCGATGCCGCGATGATTGTGATGGCCACGGCGGCTGGAAGCGATTAGCTGGGAATCTCGCTCACCGAACAAGCAAGCTCGTCGGGTGCATCAGATTCAACGCGAAAAAGCACCATCCGCAACTGCCAGGACCCCAACGAGCTTGCTCGTTCGGTGCATCAGATTCAACGCGAAAAAGCACCATCCGCAACTGCCAGGACCCCAACGAGCTTGCTCGTTCGGTGAATCAGATTCGTCTGCGGATGGGCGCGTTGCTGAATGCCCAGTTGCGAGTCGACGAGGGACCTCGCAACGGAACCAAGACGCGCCACTTTCGCGGAGCGAAAGGCGACTTGCGGGCTAGGTTCGGCGGAAGACGAGCACGGTGTCGGACGTCTCTTCGTCTAACGTCTGCGGCTCATCCAAGTCGTACCAAAAATCGTAGATGCCGCAGATCTCGAGCTCCGGTACTTTGGCAAGCAAGCTTCGTATCTGCTCGACGCGGTAAAGCCGAAGCGTGTAATCGGTGCTCAACTCGATCTCTTTCGCGCCATCTTTGACATGCAGATCGAATCGCAAAACTTCCTGGCGTTCAGTCCAATCCGTCTCGAGAATTTGCATATCGACGGTCACATGGACGCTGTCCTCTTCCGCCGGCCAACTCTCCTCGTCCTCGTCATCAGCATCCGGAGGAATGATGTGCAGTCCTAATATGAACAGCCCCCCCGGCGCGAGCGCCCGAGCGACTGCCTGCAGATGACTCAGAGAAGATTGCTCGTCCAACATGTGTCGAAATGTGTTGAACGTGTTGAAGATGGCGTCGACGGGCTGCGCGACTTGAAAGTTGGTCATGTCATCGACATAGACTTCCGCACTCAGTCCTTGCTCGCCAAGTCGTTTTCGCAAATAGTCGATCGCCGACTCGCTGATGTCGAAACCGGTCGACTCAAACCCTCGGCGAGCCATCTCGACCACGAGCCGCCCACCCCCGCAACCTGGCTCCAATAACCGCTTGACCGGGCGTTCAGCAAAACGCTTGAATGCAGCCTCAAAGAAATCGGCTTCCAATTGCGTTTCGTCACGAAACGCCAGATCCCAATACTCGGGATAGTCGTAGCAGTTATTCGAACCGTCGTGGGAATTCGGCGAGGGCATTGGGCTTGTCATGCGTGAGGTTCGCCGGGCTCTAGGAATCGTAGCCCAAGTTCGGCGAAAGCCAACGCTCCGTCGTGGCGACGTCTTGTCCCATACGCCGTGCGTAGTCCTCGACCTGATCCTTGGTGATCCGATCAACACTGAAATACCGCGATTGTGGATGCGAAAAATACCAGCCGCTGACGCTCGCCGCCGGCGACATCGCCAGATGTTCAGTCAACTCGATGCCGGTTTGAACTGTCGCGTCAAGCAGCTCAAACAGCCTCGCCTTGTGGGTGTGGTCCGGGCACGCCGGGTAACCTGGTGCCGGCCTGATTCCTTGATACTTCTCTGCGATGAAAGCCTCGCTATCAAGCGATTCGTCCTTGCCGTATCCCCAATCAAGGCGCGCCTGATGATGCATTTTCTCCGCAAAGGCCTCAGCCAGACGATCGGCCAGAGCTTTCAACATGATCGAGTTGTAGTCGTCGTGAGCTTGTTGAAACTCGCGAGCCCAAGCCTCAACGCCCAAGCCGGCGGTCACGGCGAAGGCGCCTATGTAATCAGGCTTGCCCGAGTCGACCGGAGCAACGTAGTCGGCGAGCGAGCGGAAATCGGAAGTTCCCCTTCGCTCCCATTGCTGTCTCAACATTGGCAGTCGAGCAATTTCTTTGTTGCGCGAAGCGTCGCTAAACAAGACGATGTCGTCACCCTCCGAACCCGCCGCCCAGAAACCGTAGACGCCGCGCGCTTTGACTCGGTCGCTCTTGACGATATCCGCGAGCAATGACTTGGCGTTCTCAAACAGCTCGCCCGCGGCTTCACCCAGTCTCGGATCCTCTAAGATCGCCGGATACTTGCCTCGCATCTCCCAGGTCGAAAAGAAAGGCGACCAATCGATGTAGTCGACAAGATCTGCCAGAGCGCAGTCGGGCATCGCTCGAGCGCCGAGGAACTCAGGCTTGGGCGGCGCTGCGTTCGACCAATCGATGGCGAACCTTCGCTCAAGCGCTTCGGCGTAAGGAACCAATTTTACTTGGCGATTCTGATACGATTCAACCAGCTTCACTTGTTGAGCCGCATTAGCGGTGACGAAGTCCTCTCGGCGATCATCGTTCATCAACTGATCGACCACCCCAACGCAACGCGAAGCGTCGAGCACGTGCACGATTGGGTTTTCATACTTCGGAGCAATCTTGACGGCGGTATGCTTCGGGCTCGTCGTCGCTCCGCCAATCAATACCGGCGTCTTCATTCCAGCTCGCTGAAGCTCATCCGCGACCCGAACCATTTCGTCCAGACTCGGAGTAATCAAGCCCGACAGGCCGATGATGTCGACGCTCTCCTTGACGGCGGTCTCCAGGATTTTCTCGTACGGAGTCATCACGCCCAAATCGATAACTTCGTAGTTATTGCAGCCGAGAACGACACCAACGATGTTCTTGCCGATATCGTGTACGTCGCCCTTGACCGTGGCCATCAAGATCTTCGCCCGCGCCGACTGCGACTCGAGACCAGCTTCTATTTTCTCTTGCTCCATGAAAGGCAGCAGGTAGGCGACCGCCTTCTTCATCACGCGTGCTGATTTGACGACTTGCGGCAGGAACATCTTGCCCTCGCCGAACAGCTTGCCGACGACGCTCATCCCGTCCATCAACGGACCTTCGATCAGACTCAAGCAACGATCGCAGTCTCGCCTCGCCTCTTCGACGTCCTCTTCGATATATCGATCGAGTCCCTTGACCAGCGCGTGCGAAAGTCGTTCCTCGACGGAGCTCTTTCGCCATGCGTCGTCCTCGGTCGAGTCCCCGCCGCCGCCCTTCTTCTGATCCTTCACTTGTTGAGCGATTTCGATCAACCGATCAGTCGCGTCGTCTCGGCGACAAAGCAGAACATCTTCGACTCGCTCAAGCAGGTCGTCTGGAATCTCCTGATAAACCTCGAGTTGCCCGGCGTTGACGATTCCCATATCGAGGCCAGCTTGAATCGCGTGGTAGAGAAAGGCCGCGTGCATCGCTTCGCGGACGGTGTCATTGCCTCGGAATGAAAACGAGATGTTGCTCACGCCGCCGGAAATCTTCGCTCCAGGGCATTCCTTTTTGATCAACGCCGTCGCCTCGATGAAGTTCAACCCGTAGCGGTCGTGCTCGGCGATCCCGGTCGCCACCGTCAGGATGTTGGGGTCGAAAATAATGTCTTCAGCTGGAAATCCAACTTGCTCGGTCAGCAGTCCGAAAGCGCGTTTGCAGATTCGCACTTTGTCGTTCACCTCAGTCGCTTGCCCTTGCTCATCAAAGGCCATCACAACAGCAGCTGCACCATATTTGCGAACCGTCCTCGCCCGTTCGAGAAACTCGTTCTCCCCATGGTGGAGACTGATGGAATTGACGATCGCTTTGCCTTGGACGCACTTAAGGCCGGCTTCGAGCACCTCCCACCTCGAGCTGTCGATCATGACCGGGACCTTGGCAATGTCCGGCTCGGCCGTAATCAAATTGAGATAGGTCGTCATCGCCTCGACGCCATCTAGAAGCGCGTCGTCCATGTTGACATCCAACACGCTGGCGCCGCCCTCGACTTGTTGCCGCGCGACGTCAATCGCCTGCTCGAATTTTTCCTCGCGTATCAGTCGAGCAAACCGCCGGGAGCCGGTGACGTTCGTTCGCTCGCCGACCATGACGAAGTTGCTTTCGGAACGAATCGTGAGCGGTTCGAGCCCGCTCAAACGCGTTAACGGCTCAATCTGGGGAAGCGGCCTCGTTGGCACATCACGAAGACAGTCGGCGAACGCTCGTATGTGGGCCGGCGTGGTTCCACAGCAACCGCCGACAATGTTGACGATTCCTTCTTCTGCGAAGTCTTTCAACACCTTGACCATGATCTCCGGTGTCTCGTCGAACTCGCCCATCTCGTTCGGCAAACCGGCATTCGGATGGCAACTCACATAGACCGGCGCGATCCGCGAGAGCTCCTGCACATGCGGCCGCATCGCCTCGGGGCCGAGACTGCAGTTCACGCCGATGCTGAGCAGGTCAAAATGCGAAATAGAATTCCAAAACGCCTCAACAGTCTGCCCGGAAAGTGTGCGGCCGCTCGCGTCCGTGATCGTCACCGAAGCCATCACCGGCACTCTTATACCGTGCGACTCGAACGACTCTTCCATCGCAAACAGGCAGGCTTTCAAGTTGGCCGTGTCGAACGATGTCTCCGGGATCAACAGATCGACGCCGCCAGCAAGCATCACATCGATCTGGCCCCGATACGAATCGACCATTTCATCAAATGTGACCGCGCGAAAACCGGGGTTCTCCACTTTTGGCGAAATCGAAAGCGTGCGAGTTGTGGGGCCGATCGAGCCGCCGACAAATCGAGGATGATCCGGGTTCCTTGAGTTGAATTCGTCAGCGACTTCACGCGCGCATCGCACCGCCGCTTCATTCAACTCGTCGAGAATATGCTCCAAACCGAATTCGCGCAGACCCAACAGACTGCCGCCGAATGTGTTCGTCTCAATGATGTCCGCGCCAGCCTCGAGATACTGACTGTGAATATCCTTGAGCACGTCCGGTGCTGTTAGTGCAATTAGGTCGACAAAGTTCTTGAGATCTTTACTCGGATCGTGATCGGCGAATCGCTCGCCCCGGATCGCGGCTTCGTCGAATCCTCGATCGAAGATCAGCGCGCCCATGCCGCCGTCAAGTATGACGATCCGGCGTTTCAAAATGCCCCGAAGTTCTGCCACTCTTGCGGAGGTTGCCACAGCCAACATCGACTTTCTTCAACGGCCGTTTCGCGCGGGGAGCGGGCTCGCATCCTCACGATCTGGAGTGAGTTGGATTGTAAGAAACACGAGGCAATTTGCCTCGACCGCCCATTTTTACCGGGATATACGGTTTTGCACAACGGGAACCAATCCACCCGAATAGGCAAACGCCAGGATGGATTCAGCAGCGAGCGGAACCGTTTTAGGAGGCTTGACTGAGACCGACCTCAGCCGATGTGGGTTCGCGCAGACGCCAATCGGCTCAATCTCGCACGCAACAGACTCGACCTAACCGTCAAAGTTTAACTAACTCTCAAGATCTGCGTAACTCATACCGATACCTGATCTAGATGCTACTCAAGCAATCCATGCGCGGAGCATGGGGACTGAGACAGGACAGTGGATGGAGCCGTGAAATGACCAATTCGGATGCTCAACCAGCTCGGCCAAGACGTCGCGGACAGCCACCTCAAACCGATCAACGTCATCCTCAGGAACAGCCGGCCATCGCAGCCACGGCGGGCGACGCGCCTGTCCTGCTGCGGATTCCTGAATTGGACTGCGCAGCCCATTCCAGTCAGCCCACCATCGAAACGGCCGGGCAGCGCCAAGCAGTCGGTCTGGAATATGTTACTTCAGATGTCACGTCGATGGATGAGCAGCAGACGGCCTACGCCGAGCCAATTCACGACGAGCCAATCCACGACGGCCCGTCGACTGAATCGCTCGAGCAACCCGCTCCCAACATCGACTCGCCTCGGCGCGAGGAACTCGATGACACCGAGACGGCCACACAATCGCCCTCATCAACGGAAGTCCGTGAGCGACGGCGCAAGCGGCGCGAACGTCAGGCACCTGAGAAAAACGCTTGGGCGTCCGCTTCGGGCCGAATCACGATCGCGGGCGAAATCATCGTCGTCGGTGTCGTCATCGCGGCCCTGATGATCCCATCCGATCCGGCCGAGAATAATTCCAGTCCCTGGGATTCCGAGAATCTCCAAATTGGCGAAGCCGAAGAAGAGTCAAACGAAGCATCGAAGAGCCCATTCGCGACCAATGCAATTGCTAGCACGCCAGCCGCAAGCGAGGGCTCCGATAGCGGGCAACCTTGGCAAGCGTCCGACGGCAGCGCAAGTGAATTCAAGCGGTTCATACCGGAACCGGTCGAGGGGCATGTCGCCGCGGCATCCGGCGAAACCGGAATCCAGCAGGCCAAAGTGCAAACAAGCTATGGCCCCCTGCCGATACCGAAAACGGACTATACCCCAGAGCCCAAAGACACGTATGCTACGCACCGAGCGGACTCAACTTGGGAATCGCTGCCGCAAGACAACGTTCACAGTCACGGTCACGCGCACGCCGAGCCGGTCGAAGTCGCTGATCGTCGAGGCCAGAGCGCCCGGCCCTTTGGCAGGCCCGGCAAGTTTCTCCCGAGCGGCGACACAAGCTTGGGCAACGAGCGATACACGAATGAACAAACGGCTCGTATGACAACGCCGAATGAAAATAGAGCCTTCATCCCAGCTGGCCAGCAAGGATCCCAGGCTCCGCCTTTCGTGCAGAGCCAGGAATTCGACCCGAGCGGCAACAACTACCGCAATCCTTACTCCACCAATAACTAGTAGCGCCATTTGGAGATTGATCCGTGAGTAATTTTGATCGGGCCTTCATCAAGGCCTACGACAAGTCGAGCAGGGAGACAGACCAACCACAGCGCCGCGCCTCGACGCGTGATGTACTTCTTTCGATTTCGCTGAGGAACCAAGAAGGGCAAACGCAGCGAATCGAGCAGCCTGTTGAGCAGTCGCAGGCTCATTTAGGGGGTCCGCATGTGGCATTCCCTGTCTCGATGGCAACGGGTCAACAAGATGTCTCGATAACGAATTCCAATCTAATCTCGTCGAGCCTGCTTGTGCTGCCGATGGCGGAAGCGGAGCCAAAGACGACAAGCGATCGCGAGACTGAGCGTCCGCCCGGCCGAGTCGAAGAGAATATCACGTCCGATTCGTCTCCGCGGCAGAACATCAACTTGGATGAAATCCGCCGTATCCGCGAGCTTGAAGAGCAGCGAGCGATTCGAGCCAAGGCGAGGCACGAAGCGGAAGCTCAAGCAGCGGTAAAAGCTCAAGCAGCGGTAAAAGCTCAAGCAGCGGTAAAAGCTCAAGCTGAGGCCAAGGCAGCGGCGGCCAGAGCGGCTGCGGAGGCAGTGATCTCGCAACCATTCACCACCTACGTCGACTCAGTGCAGCGCGCCGATTCGATTGACGCGCTGGGGTCGCTTGGAATCGATCCGCCGCAGCCGACTGAGCAAGTCATCAACGAGCCGAACGAGCAACATGAGGCGGGCGGAAGCGCGCCGGAGGCGGATTGGGAGCCAGCTTGGGAACTCGACCGGATCGAGTGGCCTTCAATGTCGGACCACATGCTTTCGACTCAGATCGATTACTTTGCCGAGGCGGGCGATCAATTGCGAGATTCGACCGGCGACGGGCTCAACGTCCTAGCCGTCTCAAGCGAAGCTCGCTCCGAAGGTCGGACGACGTTGGCAATCTGTTTGGCGCGAAGCGCGGCGGCCGCCGGCGTTCGAGTGGCGATCATTGACGCGGACATCGAAAACCCCAGCCTTGCCAATCAGTTGAACCTCAGCGAGATTCCGGGCTGGAACGAAGTGCTCGACGGACGAACGCCGCTCGCCGAAGCGGCAGTCACTTCAATTGAAGACCGCGTCTGCATCTTCCCGCTGACACGCACGCAATCGAGCGAACAGCTCTCGCTGGCCAACTCGGCCGTGAGTTCGTTGATTCGACGAATCTCGCAAGAGTTCGACTTGCTGATTGTCGACTCGGGATCCTTGGGCGACGAGCGAACCGGCATGTTCGAGGGCGGAGACCGCTGCCCTGTCGACGCGGCGGTGATCGTTCGCGACGTGCGAATTACAGATCCGACCGTGTTGACGCACAACATTCGCCTTTGGCGCGCGATCGGAGTCAACGCGATTGGCGTGGTCGAAAATTTTGTGGACGACTAGCGCTAGCCTTCGCGTTGCCCTTCGGGGTAAACGCGCACGCGCCCGTCGTCGCGACTCACGAGCGTATAACGCAGGCAAGAATGCCAAACAAAAGTAACTGGCGAATCCTGACGCCGTGACGGATTGACTGAGCCTGTTACTGGTTGCGAAGGACAGAGCGACTCTGTGGCGGGCGCTTTTTCGGGCTTCGCTTGGGTCCCTTGCGACGCTTGGGAGACAGCTTGCCCTTGGGCGACTGTCGATCTGACGAACTCTGCGAGGCGGACGCGCAAGGCCCTTCGGCGTACGCTTCGGTCACCGGAGTATAGCAGCCTTGCTGCTGATTGTTGCCTTCGTTTGTCTCCACGACTTTGAATTCCGGATCGACGGCGAAGAGGACTCGTGAGTGCACAATTTGCGTCAAAACTTTGGCAGAGATGGCGACGACGGGCGGCGAGCGGGACCGCGAGTTCGCACGAGCCGGAGGGTGACTTGTTGGGCGCGGATACCGAGTCCATGAGCCATTTCACGTTGAGCCAAGTAGGCCCACGGCGTCTCGGCGTTGGAATTCAGACATCGCCTCAGCAGTTGTTCCGCTTCAACGGCTCGCTGTTGATATTCCTGCGAGCTGCGTAGATTCTGCTGAGGACCGAGAATCAAATGGTTAGTCGGTTCACGAAGAAATCCGGGCGCCGTGAAAGCATCCAGAGCCAAACGATACTCCTCCAATCGAACGCTGACGGCCAACAAACGGCCTCGAGTTAAGTCGTACCAGGCTTTCCAACGCGGCGACGACTCTTGCGCATAGAGTTCATCAAGCGGCGACGCGATGTCTCCGTTCTTGCTGAGATGCGCTAGCGCCTCTTCGATCGTGGAAGACATCCGATCCGCCGCCCGTTTCATCGCATGGAAACGTGTCTTCAATTGGGCCGCAAACTGACCCGGCGTCATGTACGGTCGCTGGAACACCGTGGGGTCCAGCTTGTTGCGCTTCACAAACAGAACCGTCTCGGGGGCTGCGAGTCGTTTGCCTTGAGTGACTTCCACTGCCTGCATGATTGCCTTCCGCAGCGGATGCGAGCGGAGCATATCGTCGTACGCCGAAGCAGATGCATACTCCGGCGCGTAAGCTCGCATCACGTCGGTTTCAAACGGACCGCGATCTTCGGGGCGATCGAAGATCGTGTATGTGCCGCCCGTTTGTCCTGCGAGGCGAGTCAACGCGTAGGGGCTGAAGCCGGACGCGACTCCCTTCATGTCGGACCCGCCATACCACGACGGAACAGATCCGCCGCGAGAAATCTCGCTGGGCAGCCGTGGCTGAAACCAATAGCCCAATTCCAGTCGTTCGGCTTGAGCGGAATCGGGACCGCGGTCGACCGGCAACAGAAACCGCTTCTTGGTCTTCTCGTCCGTATAGGAATGCAGCCCAGTCTGGGCACCAAGGACCGAAGAGGGTCCGACAATCGCGACTTTGGCTTTCATCTGCTTGCAGATCTGGATCGTCTGCTCGAGTCGTTTCGAATCGTCACCCGTCTCATCGGTCCACACGACAATCATCAACGACTTGTCTCGCCATTTCTTGCGATGAGACGAAGCGCATTGGCCGATGGCCGTGAACACGTTTTCTTTGCCCGAGGCGTCGATCGGAAGGCTCTTGACCGCTTTGACGATCCGCGGTCCGAACTTCGTCGGCGCGACGCGTTCGCGTGTTGTGGCGCCAAACGAGTAGACCGAATTAAGCAGCTCGTGCGAATCGGGATTCGACTCGCGAGACTCGCGTATCTTCTTGAAGAAAGGAGTGAGCCGTTCCGCCACTCGTTCACGGTCGTCAACCAAGCTATGCGAAGCGTCGAGCAACCAGACGACCAGCAAGTCGCCCTTCTCCAGTTCGCCAAGAATCGCGCCAGTGATGCCGTCAACCGCGCTCTCAACTGACTTGGCCTGCGGACCGGCGGCCGTTGCCAACGGCGCGGCAAAAGGAGGTATCGGCGGCGGCTCAATCGACTCGGTCACTTCCGGAACCGGGAAATCGATTTCGGGGATCTCAGTATCTTCAGGCAATACGTCGGACGATTCAAAGTCGATCGCCTCGTCCGGTAATTCGGATTCTTGCATCGCCTCAAGCAATTGAAGCTCGCCGCCGTCTTCGTCCAACGCGGTTGAGAGCAGCGTGATCGCCGATTGGCCCGCAACCATTGGGATCACGAAAAAAGCGAGCAGCAGCAAAACCGCGGCATGCACAAATGCGGAAAGCAAGCATGCAACCAGATCCCGGCCGTGAAAGATTCGATCCGTCTCTTCTTCAGAGTCGACAATGTCTACCGCCTCAGCTGCAGGAGTCGCCGCCGCGATCGCATCGCTGGGTTTCGACTTGGCACGCTCGGCTTTCTTCGACTTTCGCCTCTTGGGCGGCTTCTTTGGCGTCGCGACAGCTGCTGTCTTGTCGGTTGCCGAACGAGGTCGGGGACGTTTCGCTTGGGTTTGATCGTCCGACGAGTCTTCTCGCCAGCGCGACTGAATCGGCGGCGCGGCGGAGCGTTTTGGCGGAGCCGCAACCGGCTGCTGGACGGGCGGCGCACTCTCGGGCAACACATGCTCGGGAAGTTCGTCCGCTAGGAATTCCTCTTCCGGACATTCCTGTTCAGGTTGATCGCGATCTCCCGGCAATCGCGAATCTGATTTTGATGGACGCTCTGGCAACGCGAGACCTTCCGGGGGGCGGCAGATTTGGGGGGGCGCAATGAGACAAGGCCTCGGTGAATAGTCGACTCAAGAAGGCGGAAGCAGACTGAACGACTGCAATCGTCTAGCGCGGATCGTCTCGTTCGCTAATGTGTCTCTATTCCCTTTGGCTGGACCTCGGTTGGTTCCCGTTGGATTGCGAATACTCGCGATTGCTGGCTTCCCTGCATTATAGGAATGCGCAGTCCAAGTGTCACGCGTTTCATCTTGCACTTTGCAATCATGCCTTGGCTTGGCGTCCGGTTAGCGTTGAATCTGATTCACCGAACGAGCAAGCTCCTTGGGGTCTGGGGACGATGCACAAGCTGTTAGCGTTGAATTTGATCACCGAACGAGCAAGCTCGTTGGGGGATGAACGACACTCGTGGTGGGGCCTCCAGCCGCAGTGGAGTTTTCGTTAGCGACCCTCTCGCTCACCGCGCCGACATCCTCAATTACACTAAGGCTATCCGCCAAAGCCCGCTCGGAACGCCGCACTTTCACACACAAGCTCTCATCATGGCCACAGAGTCGCCTCACGACGATCGCGAAAAGACGAGTCTTCAAAAGAGCGTCTTGGAGCGCCGCGCGCCTTGGCTGTTGGTGTTTGCCGGCTTTGCCGTTTACGCCTTCAACCTGCAAGGTCCGTTCGTATTCGATGATCTGATGTGGGCTGAAAATCCGCGTTGCTTACAGGCGTTCTGGTCACTGGGTCGTCTGTTGCAAGCACCACCGGATAGTCCAATCTACGGACGCCCCGTTGCGGCCTTCACGTTGGCGATCAACTACGCGATCGGCGGCCTGAAGCCATTCGGCTACCATCTTTTCAATATCGGAGTGCACGTCGCCGCCACCGTCGTGCTCGAGAAGATCATACGACGTTCGCTTCAGGCCAAACCACTAGCCAAATCATTTTCGAGCCAAGCCAGTCCAATCGCGCTGGCATGCGCGCTGTTGTGGCTCGTGCATCCACTGCAAACTGAATGCGTCAATTACATTTCGCAGCGCACCGAATTGATCGCCGGACTCTGCATCCTGTTGACTTTGTACGGCACCATCCGAGCTCGCGAGCAGCGCCGCCAAACGCGATGGACGATGGTTGCTATCGGAAGCTGCATGTTGGGCGTCGCCGCGAAAGAAACAGTCGTCGTCGCTCCACTGTTGGTTGTGCTCTACGACTTGGCGTTTCCATTCACGAACGATGCGTCCACGCGGGCCGTTCGCCGTCTGGGTCGAGGCAAGCTTTACGCCGGGCTGTTCGCAAGTTGGCTCTTGCTGCTGATGCTGCTCAAGTCGTTTCCGCGCAGCGGCTCGGTAGCGTTTGAACTGAGCGAACGCGTGCTACGTTATGCTCAATACCAATCCGTCTATCTCGTGCACTATTTGCGTTTATCTTTTTGGCCCGACCCACTCGTATTGGACTACGGCCCGCTGAGCGACGAACCGGTCGCGATGGTTGTCCCCTTTGCGGCCGCTGTCATCGTGTTGCTCCTACTGACTGTCGTCGCGTGGCGTTTCAGTCGGCCGCTTGGGTTCGCATGGGCCAGCTTTTTTTTGTTGCTCGGCCCCACGTCGAGTTTCATTCCGATTGTGACGGAAGTGGCCGCGGAACGCAGAATGTATCTGCCGTTGGCGTGCATCATTGTGATCGTTCTGCCTGGCGTCATTTTTTGGATCGGGATTGCAACTGAGCGATCTCGATGGTTGCCCGCGAATCGGTTGAAAGCGGCAGGTATCGTTGCGTGTGGCGCGATTGCGATAATGCTCGCCACCGCCACGGCGCGACGAAACTTGCAGTACCGATCGGCTACATCCATTTGGAAGACAGCCGTCGAGGCGCGACCTGACAATTATCGAGCGGTCTACAATTTGGGCGTCGAACAAGCCAAGGCAGGTGAAAACAAAGACGCGATCGCGACCTATCAGCAGGTGCTCGCGCTCAAGCCGAACCACGCGCGAACTCACAACAACCTTGCCGTCGCGCTACAACAGGAGCTTCAATTCTCAAAAGCCAAACGCCATTTCGGCCTGGCAATCAACAATCGCAAAGGCTGGACGACTCCGGTTCGCAATCTGGCTTGGCTGCTGGCGACCTGTGAGCGGGATGAAGTACGCGACGGTCGCGAGGCGGTGCGTTTGGCCGAGTGGTTGGTTCAGCAAGAGTCGGATAATCCGGCGGTTCTCGACACGCTGGCGGCCGCCTATGCAGCCAACGCGGAGTTTGCCAAGTCGGTCTCAACCGCCAAGCGCGCACAGGCCGCCGCACTTCGACAGGGCAACGAGAAACTGGCGGCCGAGATTAAGGACCGCCAAACGCTCTACGAGCAGAACCGAGCCCACCGCGAAAAACGGATCTGAACGCAAGCCCGAGTCACTCGCCCTGACCGCGCGGCGCTGGTATTCTCCGATACGATATCTACCGATACTTCGAGTCGCGAAGTTCGTTTGTGCGCAAGAGTTTCCAATGGCCTCTGCCGCAGTGCGACTCGATCGCCTCGGACCATTCGCTTTCATGGTTTATTTGACACGCTCAGATTTCGACTTGAGGAAGATCGGATGCGGTACCATCGATGTCTGCTGACATGTTTGCTTGTCGCGGTCGCTTTCGCTCAACGGTCGACGGCGGCCGAAGCAGCTCTTCCCAACATCGTTTACATCCTCGCTGACGATCTCGGCTTCGGCGACGTCAGTTGCTACAACCGGGAGTCGAAAATCAAAACGCCGCACGTCGATCGACTCGCAGCGGAGGGAATGCGATTCACCGACGCCCACACGCCATCGGCCGTTTGCACGCCGACACGCTACGGGATCATGACGGGGCGCTATGCCTGGCGAACTCGGCTGAAATACCGAGTGCTGGACGGCTTCGATCCTCCGCTTATCGATGCGAATCGACTCACCGCGCCGGCTCTGCTCAAACAGCATGGCTACCACACTGCCTGCGTCGGTAAATGGCACTTGGGCATGCAATGGACGGATCGTGACGGTAGGACCGTGCCCGCTGTGCCGATCGATCGCAAATCACGCCCGAGGACAGGCGAAGACGTCGATTACGCCTCGCCCACAAAAGGCGGGCCGAACGAAAGAGGCTTCGACTTTTACTTCGGCATCTCCGCATCACTGAACATGTCGCCGTTTTGTTTTCTCAAGAATGATCGCCCGGTACGGCTTCCCATTCTCCAGCAAGAGCGAATTCAGACCGAGTTCTTGAGCGTCGACAAGGGCGTTCGTTCCCCCGACTTCACGATCGCCGGCGTCATGCCGCGTTTCGCCGGCGAAGCGGTCGGGTATATCGAAGAACGTGCGAAGAGCGAGACGAAACAACCGTTTTTTCTTTACGCTCCATTGTCCGCGCCCCACTTGCCGCTCGCGCCGAATGCCGAGTACCGAGGGAGCAGCGGCGCAGGCGAATACGGTGATTTCGTCGTCGAGACCGACGCCTTTGTGGGTGCCGTTCTGGAAACGCTCGATCGAACGGGCCTAGCCGACAACACCCTCGTGATTTTCACGTCCGACAACGGCGGGCTCTACCACTACTGGGAGCCGCGAGAAGCTGATGACGTGAAGCACTACCGAGGGAGTAAGCGAGGCAAATACGTGCAGCAATTTGGCCATCAAGGCAACGCCCACTTGCGAGGAACGAAAGCTGACATCTGGGAGGGCGGGCACCGAGTTCCGTTTGTCGTTCGCTGGCCGGGCAAAACGCCCAAGGCCGCGACGAGCAACGAATTGATCGAACTTACCGACTTGATCGCAACCTGCGCAGCGATCGTCGGTGCCGAGATTCCAGCCGGGATGGGCGAGGATAGTCGAAACGCTTTGCCGGCTCTAACCCATGTCAAGCCGGACAAACGAGTGCGAGACTACGCGGTGCACCACTCGCTTTGGGGAGAATTCGCGATGCGTCAGGGGCCGTGGAAGTTGATCATGCACCGCGGGTCCGGCGGCTTCACGTTTCCTCGAAATATTGATCCGGGCAAAGACGGCGGTCCGCCAGGCCAACTATACAACCTTCGCGACGACCCATCTGAAACCAAGAACATCTGGAGCAAACACCCTGATATTGTGAAGCAACTTTCCACACTGCTCGGCGAAGTTCGCGGTGACGATTAGGCGCGACGCGAACTATATGCCACTCTCCTTCAGACTAGAAACAATGAACTCAACTTTCCGATCGAGACTCCGCGCCGGCGAAACTTTATTCGGCACGATGGTCACTCTGCCATGCTCAGCGACCGCCGAAATATTGGCCCATGTTGGATTCGACTGGCTGTTTATCGACGGCGAACACGGTCCGCTCGACATGACGGACATCATGTCGATCCTTCAAGTTGTCGGAGATCGAGCCGCTGGAATCGTACGCGTTCCCACGCTGGATGAAGCGTCCATCAAGAGAGTACTCGACATCGGCGCCGCAGGCGTCATTGTTCCTCAAGTCAACACGGTCGAGCAAGCTGAGGATGCGGTTCGATTCGCGCGTTACGCGCCAGAAGGTGAGCGGGGTGTCGGTTTAGGGAGGGCCCACGGTTACGGAATGCGATTCGAGGAATACCTGAAGACGGCAAATGAGCAAATCACCGTTATTGTTCAAGCGGAGCATGCCACGGCCGTCGAAAACATCGACGCGATCGCCAAGGTTCCCGGCGTCGACGCGGTGTTGCTCGGACCCTACGATCTCTCGGCAAGCCTCGGCAAGATGGGGATGATTCACGATCCCGTTGTCACGGGGGCCATCGATCGCATCACAAGCGCCTGCCGTTCGGCCGGCGTACCGACTGGCTACTTCGGCGCGACTGCAAAAACCGTGCAGCCCTACATTGAGCAAGGCCACACTTTGATTGTCGCCAGCGTCGACACGTTGCTCATAGGCGGCGCCGCCACGGCCCTGCTCGAGGAGCTTCGATGAGTCGGCGATTCCGCGAGGGTCTCCAACGCCCAAAGTGACATGAAGCAGCCTAGGGAATCCAGCACGTCGACCGACGCAATGCGTTTTGCTAGCCCGAGCGTAGCTTGGTGGATTGCCACGGCGTCAGTGGCCGCCTATTCGCTTTGGCTGAGAACGCCGCTCATGGGCGACAGCTTCTGGCTCGACGAACTTCATACGACTTGGGTTATTGGCGGCGACTGGTCCGATCTGGCGCCGCGTTGCCGCATCGGCAATCAAGCGCTGCTCTACTTTTTCGCTCTCAAAGCGTGGTCGATTTTCGGTAGCAGTGAAGTCTGGCTGCGATTGCCGAGTTTGCTTGCCGGCGCGGGCCTGATCGTCTTCATGATGTGGCAGATTCAACGCGACACCGGCTCGCTCGTATCGGCTTCCGTTGTCGGTCTGTTTGCCGCAGCCGACCGCCGTTTCATTTTTTACGCCACCGAGCTGCGACCGTACGCATTTGTTCAACTGCTTGCCGCGGTTCACGCAACCCTCACGTTACAACTGGCGACGACGTCGTCAAAGTCTGTTCGAATTTCTTGGATTGTTTGCGCAACGGCGCTGTTCCATTTGCATTACACGGCCGCCTTGTTTTTAGCGGCCGAGGTATGCTGGATTGCGCTGATCCTTGTTTGGCGGCGAAGTTCGAAACGGTGCGTTGCGGACCGACTCATCGACCTAGGGGCGTTGGTGGTTCTCGCGTTACCATCGCTTTGGCACCTCGGCGAAATTGCCGATAGACGACATCTTTGGGAGTTGATCGCCAGCGCCGGCAACCCGCTTTACATTCTGACAATGATCGATGGCCACGTGTACGTCGGGGGTCCGCTGTTTTTTGCGATCGCCGCCGTGACGATGAGCTTCTGCTGGCGGCGGTTTGCGGGCAACCAGCCCAAGACAACCACATCGCCAGGCAATGACGTCGAGCGGGCGTTGAGTCGATCCGACGAAGCAACTCCGGCTTTGCTGTGGTTGCTGATCGCGTTACTGCCTGCCGCCGCAGCTTGGTTCGCCTCCGCCATTGAATTGGCGCCTCTGTTTATGTCTCGCTACGTAATCGCAGCTGCGGTTGGGCCGATGATGTTGGCTGGTCATATCATCTCGGCGACTCGAGGTTGGTGGCGCGTCATCGTCGCCGCCGGCGCACTTGCCATCGTCGTTATGACGAGTCAAACGCAAGAGCGTTTCTATGTGTGGGGTGAGGCGATCCACGATCGCCGCGAAGACTGGCGAGGCGCCATCGATTGGGCTTCCGAACAGGCGGCGGCTGGCGAATCGATCATGCTCGTCCGCTCCGCCTTGCTCGAGTCGGCGTCGCTTGAAGATTCCAGCGACCCTTTGTCGCAGGACTATTTGTTGTTCCCGGTCCTGGGAACGTACCGGGTCAAAGGCCTCGACCGGACACGTTGCTATAGTCTCTCGACGAGTCCGCCTGAGGCGATAGGCACCGAGGCAATCAATGAGATGAAAGAGCGACAGCTCTGTATCTTGGTGATTCGAGGTCGCGCGCGGGATGCCGATGCAATCGCAGCCAATCTAACGCGGCAACTCAGTCGACACGGAATCGCCGCAAAAACTCGGTCGAGCGCCGGATTTGGCCTGGTTCATGCTCGCTCGCTCGAACTCGCACACTAACCGTATCGCTCAATACTGCCCCTGTCGACGTTCTTTCGACGGAAGAATTTCCAAACACGTCGTCCACCAGCCAGTTCGAATCGTCTGCACAAACTCACAGGGGAGACGCTCCGACTCCATTTCTCGAGCCAATCGCTCGTGATCGTAGACGACCGGAATAAACTCGACTCGAAGCCCCGTCCGATCATCGTATTCGAACACGGTGTACCAAACGTTCGTCGCTCCGTCGTTTTCCGGCCGACCGAGAACTCCAACATTGACAAATTGACGACCACCGTCGAGCTTACGGCACCACTTGAGTCCGGTGTGAGTTGCCGCAATCACGTCAACGTTCTTGCGGCGAACCAGATGATTGAGAAATGCTGTTGATGTCGTTGATTCCCAGAGAAACTCATTCACCCTGCGCGGGCTTCCATGACAAAGGAGAATGTTGAGCGGGCCGAGCGAGATACGTCGCTGTGCCGGTAGTCCCGCCATGAATTCGCGGTTGGCCGCTGACGTCTTTTCGAGCGTGTAGTCGTAGCTGATCTGAGCGAAATGATTGTCGCGAGGGTCGGTATAGCCGCACTGGCAATCATCCAATTGATTGCCGATCGAGTCGTCGTAATTGCCTTGCAGACACATCACGCCCGCATCGTGAAGCTGCGGAAACACGCGATCTGGATGAGGGCCGAAGGCGCCCATGTCGCCAAGACAGTAGATCGCGTCGACGCCTCGCCCTTGAGCATCGAGAATCGCCGAGGCCAAGGCGAGATAGTTGCTGTATACGCCCCCGAAACAGGCGATGCGTTCTTTCGCCATCGTCAAGCCTGCCTGCCCGAGTCATTCGATGTCGAGTCATTCGGTGCCGAGTCAATGGCATCCAGACTGCGTTGGTCGTGCTGGGCATTCGAGGCCAAGCCGCTCGAGGCGTTGCTGCAGATCGAGCCGTACTGGTAGCAGGTGTAGCAAGCGCCCTGGTCGAGCGTGAATTCACGTTGGCTGGCCGACGCGAGTGAATCTCCCAGCAGCGAATCCGGCGACTCGATTAGAATCGGGCAGACATGGACTCCCCGGTCCGTGACAATGCGGCTGTGCTCACACACCAGTTGTGTCTCGTCAAAATCGTCGAACATGTCGAGAGTGATGCGTTCGCTATCGCGATAGCCATGCGAACGTTCCTCCTCGGCGCCAATCTGAAGCGTGGGCAAGATCTTCAGGCGAGGTCGCGCATAACCGGCTGCCTTGAGCGAATCGACAAATCGCCCGACGACCTCGAGCTCTTGCTCTTCCGGCCATGTCCGCGCCGCTGTGATAATCGGCAAAAAGTCGTGCTCGACAAGTTTGACGACGCCTCGGATGGCGCGGTCAAAAACGCCTTCTCCGCGGATTGGATCGTTCGTCGCCGCGTCAAAACCGTCTATCGAAACGCGAAACTCCAAACTGTAGAGGCCGCGTCGTTCAGCCGCCTGCAATTCTTCGAGCCACTCGTCCTTGAGCACGGTCCCGTTGGTAAGAACTGTAGCCGGACCGTGCTCAAGTGTTTCCACAAGGATGGCTGTCATGTCCGGATTCAGAAACGGCTCGCCGCCAGTAAAGTAGAACTCCTTAACACCGAGCTCAGCCGCCTCTTTCAATCGCTTGCGGACTTCCTTCAAACTGAGGAACTTGAAATTGTCGTTCTTCGGGTGACAACTGATGAAACAATGGTGGCAGGTCAGATTGCAGAGCGTGCCGGCAACTTGAAACCAAAGATGGTCAAGGTGACTGAGAGCAATGCGAGGCGAAGCGGACGAATCGATCATGATGGAAGCGTCTTGGCCCCGGCGTAGAGGTCCAAGGTGCTGCGCTGGCCGATCAGCGAAAACAAATCGCGAATCTGTTCGAGCCCTTGAGCGAATAGAAACTTCGAGCTTCGACCGTAGCTCTTGGCGCCGAGAATGTAAAAATTGGGCTCGGGGCAAACCAGCGTCTCGGCGCGGCTTTTCGATTGGTCAAGGCAGTCGCCGCTTGAATTGGCCATCAGCTCCGCCGCTAACTTGATCGGACCATCCGTGGCGTAGCAGCGATGAACTTGCAGGTCCTCGCAGAGAGACCAATCGCCGCGATAGCCGACGTTGGCCACCACGCGGTCAACGACTTCACACCGAACTGAGTGCGCCGGATGCTCGGCATCGGTCTCGCTGGATTCGATTGGAACTTGAATGTCAACGCGGATCCGGCCATCGACTTTGCTTACTTGCTTAACAATGCCAGCGATCCCCGTGATCGCTCCCGACTCGGCCAGCTCGTTGGCCTTGCGGCCAAGTTGGTCGCGCGATGTCAAACGATCATTTTCGATCAGAGCGATCGGCGACGTTGAAAATCGACTGGGCCGCCGTAGCCACAACAATTCTCCCTGCTCATCGGGAGTTTGCCCGAGCAGTTCAGCGAGCGCGGAGATGGTCGTGGCGGCGGAGTATCCCGATCCGACAACAAGCGTTCGTTTTCCGGCATAGCAGTCACGGTCGGCGCCGAGCACATCGGGCACGCCATATTCGATGTCATCCCGCAAGGTCGTTTCACCCAGTGCCGGCGTCCCGCCGGGGCCCAGCCAATTTGGTTCGCGAAACACACCGCTGCAATCGATGACGATGTCGGCTTGAGATCGACCCTCCGTGCCATCTTTTGACTGGTAGAGAATCTGGAAGCCATCTTCGCCCCGTTCAACATCGCCGGGCGCCTCCGGCTTCAGCCAATGGGTCCTGCCGACTCGCGTCACTCGCGTGTTGGTGCGAATGTGGTCGGCGACGAGATCGGTCCGCGACAGCGGCAAAAGGAAACGCTCAACCCACTCGTTGCCAGTAAGCAATTCATCATCGCGGGGCGGCTCGAACGATTCGTCTTGAGCATAGAGCGCGGCTAGAGCGAGCGAGGATCGATTCATTTCGAAATCGCTAAACATTCGAACATGGCCCCAACGTTTTACCGAATTAGCCACCTCGCCTTGCTCAAACAGCTCGACTTCGAAGCCAAGAAACCGAGCGTACAAAGCGGTTTCCAGGCCGATTGGCCCCGCGCCGAGGATTGCGATTTTCGCTGGAGTATCCATTGCCATGCAGCCGCGTCCGTTTCTATGAAATCGACATTGTTCGGATGTGGCGAATTCGCTTCTGCGTTTGAGCGAACACCACGCCTATTATCGTGAGACTTCCAGAACGTTCTGTGAAGTAGTGAACAGGCAGTTTTGCAAAACCGTTCCGCGGCCATCGACGAGTGAGAATCGTCATGGCCATCTCGACCAAACTCAAACATCTCAATCAAATTCAACCGCGAGTCGGTGAAAACGAACTCAAGTCGATCTCGGGCGACTCGCCGCAGATCAGCTGAGCGAGAACGCGTGCGGTCCCGGGCGCCAGGTGGAGTCCGCTGCGAAAGTGGCCGGTTGCGACGAACAGATTGGCGAGGTCAGTCGCGGCACCGATGTAGGGAAAGCCATCGAACGAGGCAGGTCGTAAACCGGACCAGGATCTCTCGAGATTGGCTTCGCTGAGAGAGTCGACAAGTCCTTCAGCAAACCGTCGAAGCGAGAGGACCATTTTCTCGGTCGTACCCGTGGCGAATCCCACTTCTTCCTCAGAGGACCCTGCCAGCACATGGCCGTCGTCGCGAGCGACGATGTACCTCGAGCCGACATTGAGGATTCGGCTGATCGGCGGTTTCGGGCAACGGTACAACAGCATCTGACCGCGTACAGGAAAGACGCCGTTGCTTATTCCAACTGAATCGAGCAGTTGAAGCGACCAGGCGCCGGCCGCGACGCAGACGGCTTGTGCATCATAGGGTCCGTCGGCCGTCTGAACTTGAACACGCCCATCATCGATTCGCGAAAGCGAGAGCGCCCCGCGATGCTCACATATTTCGACGTCGCGCGCGAGGCAACCGGCGGCCATCGCTTGGAGGTGCCTGGGGTTTCTGAGCTGCAATTCATCGCGAAAATAGACTGCCGAGCGGATCGCGTCGTTCTTCACCGCGTTACTCAACGCCGGCTCGAACGATGTCAGCTCGCTAAGTTCTATTCGCGTCGGTTCGACACCATGCTCTTCATACAAGCTCGTCATACCCGCAAGCGAAGCCGCTTCGCCACCACTCGTCGCCAAATAGAGACCGCCGCTGTGCCTCAATCCGGTATCCATTCCAGTTTCGCTTAACAGCTGAGCCGCCCACTCTTCATGCATCGAATGACTGAGTGTGCGAAGTTGATCGAGCGGATCTGAAATATTCTCACGAAGGGGCGGAGGCAGGATACCGGCGCCCGCCCAAGATGCCGCGCGACCAGTTCGCTCCGTTTCCAACAGCGTCACACGACGACCCTTGCCCGCCAACTCGTAGGCCAAAGAAAGACCGACGACGCCGCCGCCAATAACAAGACAATCGTGCTCACGCGACATAAGCTGAATCAATCAGTGCGAGTATCTGCGGAAGTTTTAAACAAGTCGGAAATCGAGACGCTTAGCTTGGCCAGATGCACATCGTCGACGTCGGCGATCTCCGCTTGCAAACGGTTGAGGTCCGCGGCTCGATCGACATCAAACCAAGTCGATAGGACAGTGAATTCAATCCGAGCGGCGTCGAGCATGGCGGCGGTTTGACAAAAGACGTCTTCGCTTCCCCAATTGACGCCGCCAAATATCGGCGGCGTGTTCCGTCGCGCCCCGACAAGATAGTATCCTCCGTCCTCGGAAGGTCCAATCACAACGGACCGATCGTCAAGCGACCTGAATGCTTGCTGAACGAGCTCGGCTGGAAGCGACGGGCTATCCGCTCCGATTAGGACGATTTTGTCAGCTCCCGCTTCAAATCCCCGTTCAAAAAAGTCGTGCATTCTCGCGCCCAAATCGCCGTCCGACTGGGCGTGTCGCTCCCAACTCGCGGAAAGGCCCGAAAACGCTTCGCCGGCATCAGGCGGCGAGTAGTACAGTAATTGTCTGTCCGCGACAGCCTGGAATCGATTCAGCAGCGTGGTCAGGAACAAACGATGCAGTTCTGCGGCTGCGTCGTCGCCGATCGTTGCGGCGAGCCGCGTCTTCACGCGCCCCGGCGTCCAGTGCTTCGCAAATATCCCAAAACAGTTAGGCACAGGTCTTTTTTCGTCGCGTGACGCGCTAGTTGCGAATCCAGAGTTGCGAGTGTTGTGGTTCTACGCGTTGTGGTTCTACGCGTTGTGGTTCCTAATTCGCCGAAGAAGCACGCGATTCACCCGACCTCGAAAACGCTCCTTGCCATCGATAACGACCACGGGAATAAGCGACCCGTAGCGATCGGTCAAATCGGCATCCTGTTCGACATCGATTAGTTCTACTCGGAAGCCTTCCTCTTTCAACATGACAACGGCCTCGACACACAGTCCGCACCCGGCACGCGTATAGACTTGAGCGAGTCGTTTCGGGTCTTCTTCGGCGACGCGCCGTCGCCAAAAGAGCCGCCGCCATCCTGCAAAAAACACGGCTTGGCCACCCATTGGCCGCTTACCGGCCGATTCGAGTTCGATCCCCTTTCAAGCTGGTTGCAGCTTATCAGAAACGTGCGACTACGAATCGTACGCCGATCGGCGCCCAGTTAGTGCGAGCGAAAAAAGATCGTCGCGAGTTGTCCATCAGGGGTCGATCCAACGATGAATCTCTGGCGAAGTGGCGTTGAAACGACGCGAATGGTAACGATTGTAGCGATTGGCGCTATAACGAAATTAGCCCGGGCGCTGGAAACCTTGCTGATGCCTTGATACGCTGGAACGTGGGCCCCGTCTGGCAAATTACCGCCCTGCATTAATTGAATACACAGGACGCCGCTTCTCTACTGTTCGCACTTTCGCTCTGGTCGTTGTTTCGCGTTTTCCGACAACTTCGCCCCACCTGTTAGGACGGCGTATTAACCCAATGGCCAATGTCACCGGTACTGAATTCGTCGGTCTTGTACGACGAAGCCGTCTCGTCGACGGCGGGACAATGGATGAGATTGTCGAAGCGGCGAAGAAACAGAACGAGGGCGAATTGCCAAAGGATCCGCAACAGTTGGCGGACATCCTCATCGAAGCCGGGCTCGTGACGCAGTGGCATTGCGACAATCTCTTCAAGAAGAAATACAAGGGTTTCTTCCTCGGCAAGTACAAAATGCTCGGCCTGCTCGGTTCGGGCGGAATGAGCAGCGTTTATCGCGCCGAGCACAAATTGATGCACAGCGAACGGGCGATCAAAGTGTTGCCGCGCAAGCGAGTCGGACACTCGTCATATCTCGACCGGTTTCAACTTGAAGCCGAGGCCATCGCCAAACTCGACCATCGCAACATTGTCCGCGTTTACGACGTCGACAATGAAGGCAAGACTCACTATATTGTGATGGAGCTCGTTCGAGGTCCGGACCTTCAGGCGAGTATCCTTGAAAACGGCCCCGTACCGATCTCATTGGCAGCGGAATATACGGCCCAAGCAGCCGAGGGACTTGCGCACGCCCATGGCCGCGGTCTGATACATCGCGACGTGAAGCCGGGCAACTTGTTGGTCGACGACAAAGGCGTCGTCAAGATTCTAGACTTGGGACTTGCCCTTTTCTCGGACGATGAACGCGCATCGTTGACGATTGCCCATAATGAAAACGTGCTCGGCACCGCTGACTATCTGGCGCCGGAGCAAGCGTTGAACAGTCACGACGTCGATGCCCGCGCCGACATGTACGGACTTGGCTGCAGCTTCTATTTCCTGCTTTCCGGTCACCCGCCCTTCCCAGAAGGCACACTCGCTCAGCGTATTGCCAAGCACCAGTCGCAAACGCCGGACGACGTCAGCAGCGATCGACCCGATTGCCCAAAAGCGCTCGCCGCAATTTGCATGAAGATGATGGAGAAGAAGCCGGAAGACCGGTATCAGACCATGGCCGAGGCCGCGCGGAAATTGCGAGATTGGCTCGCCAATTACGATCCGTCAAACGAAATCAAACAGGTCAAGACGCGAGTTGCCGATACGGCCGACCATGCCGACTCAGCTGCACTGACAGCGAATAGCCAACCTGGCGCTCAACAGAAGAAAGCGGAATCGACATCGCAACAACAGGCCGATGGGGCGACGCCCAGGCGAGCGGATTCGAGCAAGAAGCGGCAGGCGAAATCGCAGCCAGGCCAACGCGGAGCAGGCGAGAAAGGGCCAGTTCAGGCCAGGTCGTCCGGGGATTCTGCAACACCACGTGATGAATCAAGTAAGAAACGAACCGGTGGAAGCGGCAGGGCCAAGACAACGGCCGATAAGCGAGCAGGCACCAAGAATGCCGCAGCCGAAAAAGTGGCGGCGAAGAACAAGCCGGATGGCGACAGAGCAGGCGCAAGCGTCGCCGCGCCAACGATAACGATCGACACGGATTCGGGGACGTCGCGGTCGCGCAAACGCGGCAAGGGTTCGAGCGTCAAGCAAAACGCGAGCACGGGGGGCGACGCCAAGCGACCGGTCGAGAAAACGAGCTCGTCGCTTTCTCAAACCGTTTCGAACCATGGGCGTGAAACAGTCAAAGGGATGCCCGGCGACGACGACGACCTCGACTCGCTACCCGAACCAGAAGCCTCGGTGAGCGATGTTGATTTAGGAATTGAGGTTTTTGAGCCACAGCGACCTTCCTCGTCAGTGGCTGGCCGCTCGCGCAAGAAGAGGAAGCCGTCGGCCAAGTCGGCGTCCGTACCGTGGTGGCTCTGGGCGAGTTTCATCCTGATCATGCTGCTCGTCATCGTCGTCGGCGTTCTCATCTACAATGCGAATTTCGCGCCGACCCCGAACCAACCAGACAAACCTGCCGAGACGCGATTCCGGCCGAGTACGGCATAGGCAACAGTCGGCCGAGGATTACGCAGTCAACAGCCGAAGGCATTAGGCGATAGATCCGGACGACGAACGCCATCTATTCGACTTGATCGTTAACCCGGCAGTCGAAGCGGTGACCGGTATCTCCGTTCCGGTCGCGATTGTGTTTGCGGGCGTTGCGGTCTTCGACGGAAGACTCCTGTTCATTCTTCCGACGATCTTTCTGGTCGTGCTGGGGTCGCCTCAGTCTGTTTCTCTTCGTGATTCGTTTGTACTCGCGAGCTCAACCGATGGTCGGCAGACTTTTCACCGATCGTCATTCTGGCTGTTGTTGCTGAATCTCTTGCTGTCGATTGCCATCATCCTGGCGGTGTTGTTCGGCCCCTAGTCATTGCCGCAGTCAATTCTGCCAGACACTCTTTCGACAGCCTTGCGTGCGGCGACGGGTTAAACGAATGCGCTTTGCACAATCGTTGCGATCTCCGCGTGAAGCACAGATGGCTGCCGCAAGTAGCGCGAATGACACAGCGTGAGAGGCGGTCGAGCCGAGCTGACTCACTTGGGAAGTTTGATTCCCCAAACTGGGCCGCGCGTGCGATTGCGTTTGATGGGGTTTGTTCGAGCGGATTTTCTAGCTCGGTCCGTCGCGGCGACGGCGCGATAGGTGCCGCCGTTCGCCTTGGCGATCGCAGACAATTGCCGCGCGCCTCGCTCGTTAACTTCCATCCCGAGCGTGTTGATCACGGTCTTTCGAGTGTGAGGCGCTGTGAGTACGTCGGTGGCGTTGTCGGTGAACGCGCCGTCCCCCAAAATGTAGATGGCGTCGGGGCGAAAACTGATCGCTGCGCGGCACGCGTCTTTTCCTTGAGTCCGCAAGCACATCTGAATCGACTCAAGCCAGTATTGAAGCTTTCGTTTGTTTTCTTCCGTCGCGGGAATCAAGTCACGAACTGGTTTGGGATGAAACAGAGGATAAGCGGCGTCGCTAAAGAAGATCACATAAAACCGCTGACTCTTGTCCATCTTCTGCACCGAGTCCATCAGCTCAGACAATGCAGTTTCCAGACGTCCGCGAGTCATACTATTCGAATTGTCGACGACGAAAACAAATCGTTTGCCTTTGACTTTCGAGCCGAAGAAGCTGGCCGCGCCCTTGATTCCGCTGCCGAACTCAGCCATCCCTTTGCCCTGGTCGCCAAACAGAGCGCCGATATTGTCGATCGAGCTTGGCAGCGACAACTGCCCGATTTCTGCCGCAATCGGCTCCGTCGACTCGCTGACAAGCTCGCCCAAAGCAATTTCGCCCGGATCCGGCAATTCGGAATCAATCGACAGGTCCTGGAACTCCATTTCCTCAATCGGCTCCGCCTCAAACTCCGAGAGCAACTCCAATTCCTCTTTCTCGGCGTCCAAGGCCGTCGCGACCATGAACACTCGGTCGGATTCGTCAACGATGGCCATCGTCCAAATGCCTAGCACGATGAGCAGCAACATGTGAACAATGAAGCTGACAAGCCAAGGCGGGGCCGATCGCAGCGCAGACAGAACGGTGTCGTCTTCGTCTTCTTGCTGTTCGCTCGCGTCCTCATCAGTCGACGTTTGTTCGTCAGTTTGCTGAGCTCGGCTCTCTTTTGCGGCAGTTTTGGCTCTTGCGTTTGCCGGAGAACTGGCGGTCGGTTTCGCTTTGCCAGCGGGGATCGGATCGGCCGGCGTCGTCGCTTCAACTCGCTCAGCCGCCATTTCGGCTTCGAGTCTAGCCGCCTCGGCTTTGAGTTGCGCAAGACGCGCTTCGGGACTGGAGGCGGCGGAATCGCTAACCTGCACCCTGTTGGACGTTGTCTTACCTGAAGACATTGGCGGGCAATCCGAATGGAAAATAATGCACGTGGCTATATCGCCAAGGTTGAGACGTGGGGACGATGAATGGTTTTATTGTAGTTCGCACACAGGCACCACTGCAATTCACCGACGCGGCCCGCTCCCGCTCAGCGGCAGATGCATCTATCATGTACTATTGAAACTCTTTCGTCCCCGGTAGCTCAAGTTATTTCAAGCAGACGTTATTCATCGTAGCGAGCCCTCAACGAAGCCTCGATCGATGGGCTGTCTCGTCCGTCGTCAGCAAATGGCGCGTCAAAATTTCAAGCTCAACCGGCTCCCGCCTCACATATTGCCCCGCCTCCAACATTGGCCGCCTTCGACGCTAACCGCCTGGACCTGGCTCAATGAATGAGCAAGTCCTCCCGTCTCGCCATAAACCGAAGACAACGTAAATGAGCCAAGTCACCGATCACGAGCCGATATCGGAATCGCCGGAAGAGGGCGAACCGAGTCTTGTTGGCTTGGTGATTTCAGTGTTGATCATCGCGGGCTGTGTGATTTTTGGCCTGTTGGACTACGGATTCCCTGGCTCGCGATGGACGTTGCCGTTTCTGATGTTTCAAGTGGCCGTGGTTTCTGTCGTGATCTGGCAGGCGTGCGATCCGTTTGCCGACGCAGCTCAGTGGATTGGCGAGGCGTTTCGACTGCCGGGCTCGGTTCGCGGCGCGACGCTCGACGCGATCGCCAGTTCCATGCCAGAGCTTTTTAGCGGCATCTTTTTCGTCGTGCTCGCCGTGGCGGCGATTCCCGACGGCGATACGGCCGCGCAGATCGCCGCGGGTGCCGAAGGTTTTGGATCGACGATCGCCACCTGTGCCGGTAGCGCTGTCTACAACATGATCCTGATACCTGCGTTTTGCGCGCTTGTCATTTCGGCCACGAGAAAGAACCGCCCGACGATCGATGTTGAACCTGAAGTTATCACACGCGATGGCGTTTGGTTCGTCTGCTGCAACGCCCTGCTGATTCTGTTCCTCTTTCAGAATACGATGATGTGGTGGATGGGCGCCTTGTTTATGGGAATTTACACGCTCTACGTCGTTCAGTTGTCACGTGACGCCGGCAAGTACCAACGCCAAGTTGATGCGATTCGAGGACGGCTAGCCGAGCAGCAAGCGGACGCCAGCGTCGAGTCGATACGGCTCGCCTTAGCCGGCGAAGGCATGTCCGTATCGGCCGAAGCGGTTGCCAAGGCTCGCGGGGAGTTGTCGGGCGACACGTCAGAAAGTGAAATGGAAAACGCGACGGCCGGCCTATTCTTCGGCTACGTCAAACTGCGTCTAAACCAAACGACCGCGTGGCTGATCATCGCCGCGGCAACGCTTGTCGCTGCAATTGCCTGTTACTTTCTCGTTGAAGCGACACGGTCGACGGCAACTCATCTTGGCGTTCCCGCCTTTTTCGTCGCAGTGATTCTGGCCGCCGCCGCATCCTCGGTGCCCGATACTTTTCTCGCCATCGCAGCCGCTCGCCGCGGCGACGACTCCGGCGCCGTTTCCAACGCCTTCGGCTCCAACATCTTTGACATCTGCATTTGCCTCTCGATTCCCTTGTTCGTCAATTCGTACTTGACTGGTTGGGCACCGGTCAGCCTGCTTCAGGACGGCAAGCCGATCCCCGGATTGGTGGGGCTGCGAATCCTCTTGGTCGTGCTGACAATCCTGACTCTGGCTGTGATGTGGCACAACAAACAACTCACCCGCAACAAAGCGATCGTGCTGTGCGGAATGTATCTGGTGTTCGTAGCCTACGCCGTGCTCGGCTCGCTCGGCATACTCGCGATTTAATCCGTGACACCATGGAAACGCTGAATCAATGAGGTTCTCGCGAATGCGAACGACTCAGATTCT
>CAZMNY010000017.1:0-150821 GCA_964567745.1 uncultured Pirellulaceae bacterium
TCTCCATTCTCGTCTCCATTCTCGTCTCCATTCTCGTCTCCATTCTCGTCTCCATCCTCGTCTCCATCCTCTCCCATTCTCCCCATTCATAGGGAGGCTCATGGTGTCCCCGGTTCTCATTCGCAAGGCAAACCTAAGTCACTCAAACGAGAGCGATTCGACGTAGACGTCGCTCTCTGTACCGGACATGTGACTTAGGCGAACTGTGACTTGAGACGCCTCGGGAAACTTTGCCCATGGGATGTTCAGACTGAACCAGTGACCTGGGTGCGATGTCTTGTCGATGACCTGCTCATGAACCGCTCGGCCCCCAGCCATCACCTCCAATTTCCACTGCATTGCCAGATTGTGGCCAAGTTTCATCGTGAGCTGTTTTGTCGGCCCAAATGGCTTGGTTGTGGCGAACAGCAAGGGCGTGCTCCTGGACAGACGGAAGGCCAGTTGATCTTTCTTGCCATGCACCGACGCCGCAACTCCACCAGGATGCACGGTATGCCCAAAGCCGAGTCTCCATTTCGGCAAACGGTTTCGAAACGAACTCAGCAGGAGCGGGTCAATCTGATCGTCGGTCCAGGCGTCGGTGATTATTGGCGCCACCGATATCGCCTCGCCTTTGGTCGCGAGTCGAACGAAGTCGAGGTCCGCGTCGTTGGCACCGGTTGAATAGAAGGCGAACACGTCCTTGAGTCCGCGAATGATCGGACCGAGCCGCGGCTGAGCGTGAACGAAACCGAGCAGCGAATGCTCGTGCGTCGGCTGGCCAGTGGTTAGGTCGAGCCAAACGATTCGCGGTGCCACCTGGCCTTGCCTTCCGGCCACTCGCACCAGCTGAACAAGCATGCCGACGTCGCCTTCAAAGTATCGAGCGATTTGTAGGTCTTGAACGTGGTATTCCCAAAGCGTCTCACCCGTGTCGGCTTTGAGCGCCGTGAGGCCGTCGCTTGTCCGCGCAATAACGCGACCCGCCGACGAATCCCAAACGCCTCGCAGTCCGTGGAACAATCGCCGCCATCGCAGTCCGCCCGATCCCAGTTCAACGGACACGAGCTCCTTGCTTCCGGGCTGAGCATACGTGACCGCTCCAGCTTCGACGACAGGCGGCGCAAACGATTGGGACATCCACGCCGGCGACTCGTCAATCGGAATTTGCGGTTGCCGACGGAGCCAGCGAATTCGACCGTTGTAGTCACACGAGGCAATGGCCCCGCCAAGCGTCACAACAAACCCCTCGGGCAAGGTGCGAACTGCACAGTATCGCATCTTCCACCAACGATCGCGAAGTTCCAAGATCCGCTTGCCGAGTCGCATCGCTCCCGTTTCGTCATCAATCTCCGCGAGCAGCAACTGCGACAGGTGCGGCCCTCGAACAACAACCAATGTGAGAAGTCGCCCGTCAGCGAGGAACGGATCAGAAACGATGAACTGCGACGAATTATTGGGCGTGGCCCAAATGACCTTGCCATCCTTGCGATTCAGCTTCACCAACCGAGGCCCCGCGCCATACAAAAACCGGCCGTAGACTGCGTCACCTTGAACGATCGGTTTAGTCCGCGAGAGGAACCAATCCTGAGACCTGAGAGGCTCGCCAAGCGCCTTCTCAGATGTCCAAAGCCGTTTGCCGTCGGCGAGTCCGAAGGCGGCGATCTGAAATCGGTTACTCACATAAATCGTGTCTCCGGCCCGCGCAAAAGCCAACTGTCGAATCGGCCAATTCGCGGCGTACAAATGGGAATCGCGAACAACGGCTTGATTGGGAGCCTTACCCAACTGACCGTCCAACTTGGCGGCAAAGTGAATTTCAAACCCACGAGGTCGAATACCGACTCTCGTCATCGGCGGCGTTTTATTCGACGCGGCCAATCGGCTCAAAAGGGCGCGGTACTCCACGGGGTTAAATTTGGCTGCCGAAAAAACAACGTCACCGCCTGGCGAAATTGACTCCGAACTCGAATCGCTCTCGCCCATCAGCGCCAATGCCAATGCCATCCGATTCGCCACGACTTCCTTAACGCCGGAACTCTTGGCGGCATGGGCGTAGTCGGCAAGCGCATGATGGATTCGCCCAGCCGAGAGGCTGCGGTCGCCAAGCCACAAGCGAGCGCGAGCGGCCGATTCAAGATGCCCGAATTGCTCGGCGATCGTTCGAACAGCCTCGGCGTCCGAGCGGTCGATTGCCTGCTGCAGTCGCAACTCGGCAACGTCTTGATGGTTCTCCCGCAGCGCGTTGGTCACTTCCGGATGCGACGTCCATACGTCTTCGAGCACGGCGGAGATCGATTGAGACAAATCCGGGTCCGCCGGCGCAGGTGCCACTCCCGCATCGCTCGTGTTGCGAATTGAAGCGGCAATTTCCGCCGCTACCGCGGGATCCCCCGTCTTTAGCGCAGACTCGAGCTCCGAAATGCGATTGAACGCCTCGCGATCAAGCACTTCAACGATCGGCGGCCGCCAGGTTCCCAGCGAAAGCTTCTGACCATTCGACGGAACCGCCGCCGGATTCGACCTCGAAGCAAGTGTCGCCGCCCATTCGAACAGCGGACTGCGCGCCTGCCATCCGTAAAACCGCACGATCGACAAGAAGTTCTGCAAACCCGCGCCGTCTTTGGCAAACACCCGGCGTATCAGCTCTTGCTCGATCCAGCCTTCATTCGGAGGCTTGGTTCGCCGAGTCGTCATGATCGATGTCGAGAACCAGCGCCGAATGACGTCATCAAATAGCTCGGCGTCATAGCGGGCAGGATCAAAATGGTCCGCCGCGCGATTCAAACCCCGCCATGGCGGCAAGACTCGCGACGCAACCTTTTCGTATAGAGCGTCGTAATGCGCCATGCCCACGTCACTGCTCGCGAAATCGAACACAAGGCTGCTGTCGTCGATTGCATCGAGGACTTGTTCGCGAGGCAAATCGCTGACCGCCGCAGCATCCAAAACCTTGCGAGTCAGCAGCTGAGTCAATGGTACAGCCGACCAATGTTGCATCGACTTGATCGCCGTCGCCATCCGCCAATCGTTTACGTCCACGCCCTTCGGGATTGAGCGAGCCGTATCCCACTGCCAGGACGCAAAAGTTGGTTCACTGCAAGGCGTCGCCTGCCGCAATAGCTCTGGCGACGCCAACCCGACGAGGCCATTAAGCGGCGTCACTCGAATTGCGTCGACTTGAATTGAGATGCCATCCGCTCGGGCGACATGCTGCAACCCAATCGAGCTCAGTGACTTGAGCGAATGATTGCTGACTCCGACGTTGGCCCAATGCTGCGCGTCGTGACTTACCCATACGCGAAACACATTGCCGCATCCGACAAGGCGCACCCACACTTCGCTTGAAATATTCGGCGTCAAACGCTGATCGTATTGGTACAAATCGTATTCGGTTCGATCATCCGATCGCACTGTCGCCGCCAGTTCGCCATTGCGAGTGTTTCGAAGAAACCTTAGTAGGCGAGCCGCTGTTCCTTTTTGATCGCCAAGAAACAACCCTGCGCCCGGCGTAATCTTCGACAACTTGACGTCGACAACACTGAGTCCTAAGTCCTTGATTCGAGCCCACGCAATGCCCTGATTCTTCGACACGCCGGACTCAAGTTGCACCGCGCCGTTCGGGTGAACACGGAGCTCGGCTTGATCGGTAATGTTCGACTGCCAAGCCAAATCGCTCGGCTTGATGGCGACAAAAATCCCAGGCGTCGGCGCGGGAGGACTGTCGCTCAGACGGCGAATCCCAATCCCTTGAAACGACGCCGCGCCCTCGAAGAAAACATCGCTTGGCAAACCATCAAATTGAGCTCGCAACAAAACAACATTGCCTCGAGTCAAGGCAACTTCATTCTCGAGAAAACAGATTTCGAAAGGGCCTTTGCCGAATGAGGTTCTGTCGGCGCGCTGATCGTCGGTAGCGGCGAGACGAAGCCGAGCTGGCTTGGAAGCGCCCCCGTGCCTTTCCGTCGCATAGGCTGCCCATTGCGACGTGCTGTACTGTACGAGCGTGACACCTTTGTCGCCTCGAAACAAATGTATTCTAAGCAGGTCGCTGTTTGTTAGATCGAGCCGCAGAGCGGTCGGCGAATCGATCGGCGGCGTCAGTCTCATGATGCCGCGGAAGACGCCACACTTGCCAACGGAAGTGTTCGTCGTGCGAAATCGAGGCGGGGGCGCGAGCGCTGCTGGACCGAACCACTGCTTCAGCTCGTCAACCAACGGCACTTCGGCTCGCGTGTCAAACAACTCGAACGCTCGCTCCTCCCAAGTTGCAGGAGACTGAGCAAGTTGCAATTCCCAGTCCGGCTTGGACTCGGGTTTCTTCTTGTCCGCAGACGGAGCAACCGCTGAATCGGGATCGTCCGACTTTGGCTTCTTCCCGTCGTCCTGTGGATCTTCCTCCCCGTCGCCCGGCTTTCCGTCGTTCTCGCGTGCGTTGCCCCCTGCGGAATTCTCATCGCTGCTGTTAGCGCTCGCGTCACCATCTGGCGCGTCACCATCGGTCGAATAACTCGGGTTCTTGGCCAGCGAATTGGGATGGTCGTCTTCTTGAAACGCGGGCAAGACGGCGATGACAATCACCGCCGCGAACAGCAGCAAACCACACACAATGGCCAAGCCGCGGCGCAAACCGGCGAGCGGGCTCGGTGTCGTGGGCTCTTGGCTCATTGCTTGTTTACCTTCGCCAAAACAAATCGCTGCAATTGCGAGAACGCTCTCCGCTCCTGATCGCCAGCCGTTTTCTCAACGGGTGATTTCAACCGATCCAACTCGTCGAGAATCTCTTCATGCGGCAGCCAATCGAGTCGTGTGGCCAGAATCGCCGCCTCAATCACCGCATGCTTTGCTCGATTGAATCCGAAGAAATCTCGTTGGCGACCTCGATCGACTACGTTGCAGCGTATCACGGATCGCTCGCTGCTGTCATCCATTTCGGCGACACGAAAGGCGTACCAACGACAGGCATCTTCTAGAATCCAGCCCCGAATCGACTCAGCGCGTCTCACCGGCGGCGTTTCCTGCAGGCGACCAATCGCCGCCAATGCGAACAGCTCGACGTCGTCGCTAACGTGAACAACCCCTTCGCCATGCCGAGCTAGATTGGCAAAGGTTCGGGACGTCTGATACGGGCGCAAGACAAATTCGCGCCACTGCTCATCAACAATCGGCCCCATCGGGGAGACGACTGGGTCGCCTGCCTCATCACAAGTCGTGACGATCGACTCCAGAATCATTGGACCGCTCCATCGTTGCCGCTAAAACGTGATTGGGCGGGATAGTGACTCGACTGATTCGTCATCATTGGCGAGTTCGGTTCGGTATCTCGACGGCAACTCGGACTCGACAACCGGAGCATCGACGCCGATACCGCGCAGAAAATTTCTCAACAGAGCAAAACCGTACTCGGTAAGAATCGCTTCGGGATGAAACTGCAAACCGATGCTGGGATGCAACCGGTGTCGAAAGGCCATAAGAATGCGGTTGCCACTTCTTGATCTTGCTGTCGCGGTCTCGACAAGGCATTGGGGAAGCGAATCGCGTGCGACAACCAGCGAATGATACCGACAAACGGTAAACGGCTTCGGCACGCCATCAAACACGCCCATGCCGTCGTGATCGATCGGGCTCGTTCGACCATGCATCGGCTCCGATGATCGAACAATTGCACCGCCATGCGCCTCCGCAATAATTTGATGCCCTAGGCAAACGCCCAACATCGGAATCGTCGGCGCGAATTCGGCAGCCACGGCGACGGACTGTCCTGCCTGAGCCGGCGCGCAGGGTCCGGGTGAGAAGACGATCGCAGTTGGCGGTGAACGGCGAATCGACTCGACGTCAACAGCGTCGTTGCGAACCACAAGCGTCGCCTGCCCCAGGCGGCGAAAATATCGCTCCAGGTTAAACACGAAACTGTCGTAGTTGTCGATCAACAAAATCACTTAGTCTGTTCCGCTACTTTAAGATTCAACTAGCTTAACGATTCAACTTGCTTGGCGTTTCCATTCGCCCAATGCGTCAACATCAACCGTCACATATCCTCGCGTCGTGCAAGCCAACCTAGCCGTGCAGGGATCGGAGGATTCCAGCCGCTTTATGCCACGTCTCTTGGTATTCGTTTTCGGGAGTCGATTGCGAGACAACTCCGCCGCCCACAGGAAATTGCCACCAACCGTAACGGGCAGTGATCGTTCTAATCAAGATACTGAGGTCCATCGTTCCGTCAAAGCCAACATAGCCCAAGCATCCGCAATAAGCGCCGCGAGCCGTCTGCTCGAGCTGGTTGATAATTTCCATCGCTCGAATCTTTGGAGCGCCAGTGATCGACCCGCCTGGAAAACAAGCCTCCACTGCCGAAATCGCGTTATTGCCCTCCGCCAGCCGGCCCGAGACGGCGGAGACCAAGTGTTGCACGAATTCGTACGCTTCAAGCTCGCACAGCTGTTCCACAACCACGGTTTCAGGCTGACAAACGCGAGACAAGTCGTTGCGAAGCAGGTCGACAATCATCACATTTTCGGCTCGATCCTTTTCACTTCCCTTCAAGTCGCTCGCCGCAAACAGGTCGGCCTCGGGCGTCTTCGTTCTCGGCCGAGTTCCTTTGATTGGCCGGGTCTCGAGCAAGCCATCCCGCAGACACAGAAACCTCTCAGGCGACGCACTGATTACTTGCTGATCGCCGCAGTCGTAGTAGCCAGCGAACGGCGCCGCGTTCCGCTTTCGCAAACGCATGTAAAGTTCCCGCGAGTCGCTGGTCGCGCGGTGCAACAGGCGCTGCGACAGATTGACCTGAAAGATGTCGCCAGCGTTGATCAGTTCAATCCCTTCGGCAACAAGATCGCGGTAGCCCTTCGCATCAAAGTTACTCAACACTCCGTCGTGCGCCGTTTCGCAACTACGCTCCAGCAGCGACCGTTCATCGAAGCACTCCGCGAAACCGCCGCGCGCGGCCGGCTCTTTCACGACGGGATCGCTCGGCTTGTCCAGCCACTCGCGAAATTGAGCGGCTCGCGCACTCGCACGCTCGCGACGAGCAGCCTCGTCCAACTCGGGAAATCCCTGTGACACGAGCCAGACTTCGTTCGCGCGATGATCGAAGGCGATGACCGTGTCGTAGAATCCGACGTGCAGCGAGGGAGAGCCGAACTCATCGATTCGGGGGCGAGGCGTATTCGCGAGAACGTGGTTGAGCCCGTAGCCAAGCAATCCAGCGGCTCCGCCCTGAAACGGCGGAAGGCCGCCGCACGTCGGCGTGGAAAACCGTTGCAAGATGGATGCTAGTTTTTGCAGAGCCGATTCGTCGCCAATCGGGCAACTTAGGACTTCAAACGGATCGGCCGTCACAAACGAGTATCGTCCAAGCGTCGAATGACTCATCGCGCTGTCGAGAAACAAACAATGCGGGCGAGTACTTAGACGCCCAAAAACCTGCTCGGCGGTGAGCGAACTACGTAGCCGCTCGAAACGCGCCGGACCAGCGACTGTCGCTTTACTTGTTGCATTAGGCACGTCGCTCATTCCGCTTTCGCCTTCGGCCTCAAATGTTCACGGCAAGCTAACAACGTGCCGCCCCTCCCCCGACACCCCCGATGCTTACGCAAGGTCGCAATCGTCATCGGTATTCACACTTCGGCTCTTGCGAGGTAGCCGATGATGTTGTTCTTCACGAGTGAGCAAGCCCCAGTCCAGGGCCGTATCTTGCTCGTATTGTTTTCCCAGCGTCAAGGCTGTCAACGCCTTGGACAACTCAAAACCCAAGTAGAAGGCGTGGGCCGCGTCGACATTAGCGGGCTTGCTGTCAAGCAGCTCGCCGAACACGCTAAATGGATCGGCGTCGTGAATGTGCGTGTCCCGACCGACCAAATGCAACTCGCCGTTCTGTGCAAAGAGCCGATAGTTGTTGTCCTTGATCGCCGACGCCAATTGCTTGAGATCGAGCTCCCCTTCAGCGAATGAACCGTCACGCAACAACACCAACAGCGGCTCAATGTGCTTTGGCGGGATGCCTTGATCAATCGAGTATTTTACAAGCCGCCGCGCGAGGTTGAGTTCCTTGACACAGGACGCGGCCCACGAGATGACTTGAGTTGTAAGGATGCTGCGAATGCCGAGCTCCTGGCAGAAACCGAGCAGCAACACGTTGATGGCAGCCGAGTCCGCGTCAGTCAATTCGGTCAAGTTTCCGACGCCCATCATGATCTCGCATTCAGGGAACGCCTTGCGAACTTCGAGATACCGCCCGAGACTCGCCGCGAAGCCTGCGCCGATCGGGCAGAGAATGGGGTCGACGCGGAAGCCGACATCGTGCTGCTGAAGAAAGGTCACGGTTTCCAGTAGAGACTCATTGTTCTCCGGAGAGTCGGGGATAACGACGACCTTGCATCCCCAATCAGCGGCGGCATTACGGTTGGCGGAATTGACGGAGAGTACGAGTTCCGCGCCTGCTGCGACGGCTGGGCCGATTTCATCCGGATTGAGACTATCGATAGATACCCGGTGGCCCTCGGAGCGAAGCGCGGCGACACAATCGGCAACGCCTGACCACGAGGTGCCGGGATCGCAACCAACGTCGATCACGTCGGCGCCGTCGCTCCGCAAAGCGTTTGCCTTGGCGAGAATCTCAGCAAGCGATAACCGAGGCGCGTGGTTGATCTCCGCAATGATCTCGATGTCGTAATCGCCGTACGAATCTTCGCCGAGCGAGCTTCCGAAATGCGCGGCCAATCGGCGAAGATCTCGCGGGCCGCGCTCGACTGGAACAGAAATCTTGTCCTCTATGCAATGGAGATCGCCGTGGCAGTAGCCCGGTATCACCACTCGATCGGACGAGGTTGGAGGATCGATTCGGGCGGCAATCCACTCGGGTGACATCAATGCGGCCACGCTGATGGGAAGCACCTGAAGCGACCAGCGGAAAGGGACCTCTTCGCCGAGCCGCTCGAGAACGTCGCGCAGCGAGTGTTCGGCCAGCTTGCCGGTAACAAAGTGTATATGTTCCGCCATCAATCCGTAGCCCGATCTGTGTGGTGGCGAAATCCTCCATTGACCTGAATCGTTTGCGCGTTGACAAATCCCGCACTTGGCGAAGCGAGAAATCCAACCAGTCCGGCAACGTCTTCCGGTTCTCCCCAACGCTGCAAGAGCGATTCCGATTCCGCTCGAACTCGCCAATACTCCGGCGCGTCATTGCCCCAGGCCGTCTTGATCCAACCCGGCGCGACACTGTTCACTCGGACATGCGGCGCCAAGGTTCGAGCGAGGCTGCGGGAAAAGGCGGCGACGGCGCCTTTGATCGCGGCAAACATCTCGCCGCTGTCGCCAGCCATACCGTGTTCCACCTGATCCCAACTTATAGTCGTTATCGAACCCGTCGCCGATGTGTTGCGAACTGCGGAATCCGATGTTCGTTGCGCCGCACTCCGTTCCGCCATGCGGTGGCCGGCCAAGCGAGCGAGTTGCATGCCGGCTCGCACGTCGATCTGATAGAGCCGATCGAGTTTCTTCTCGAAACTCCACTCCGCCGATTCGCCTGTGAGCACGTCGGCGCCAGCGTTGTTCACCCAAATGCTTAGGTCATCGCGCCAATTCCAGGCATCGTCGACAAGCCTCACGGCCGCGTCGGGATCCGCCAGATCCACGATCGCGGTCTCGGCTTCTCGACCGAGTTGTCTTACTTCGCGCGCGGTCTCCTCAGCGGCCTCACGTCGGCGTCCAGCATGAACCAAGACATCCGCACCCTGCCTGGCCAGCTGAATCGCAATGGCTCGACCGATGCCGCTAGAGGCGCCCGTGACAACGGCGCTCCGGCCAGTCAGCGAAGAGGGACTATTCATAAAACTGGGGAGACTCTGCTCAAGTTAAAGTGCGTAAGCTGGCGGGCGTGCGGCGGCCCGATGGATCTAAGTTCCATTGCAACGTCTTCTTTGTAGTTCAGTCGAGGCGAGGCCCACAAGGTTCGCGCAGCATCCGCTTCCTGATTTCATTATGATTCTCCCAACAAACCGCAGAGGAACGGGTGATGGAACGCGACATTCTGGCCGACAACTTGAGCTCCGCAGCGTTTGCATTTCGCGGATATAACGTCACCAACTTGGGCCGAACAGGCGAGTTGTTGGAACGCGATGCGTACAGCCCAATCCTGCGTAGAGTTTTGGAGGAAACCGGCGAAATCGCCTCCAGCATTCTGGCTCAATCGATCGATTTGGTCGATCGAGTCGCCAATCGGCGCGAGGCGACGCTCGATACCTACGCCGAAGCCATCGCCCTGATACTCGGCGTCGAGCGAGCTCAGCTTCAGATGTTGGAGCAGGTGCACGGCATCTCATGCCGCGACGCGCACTGCTTTTGCGGTTATAGCTTGGGCGAAGTTAGCGCGCTTGTCGAAGCCGGTACGTTGTCGTTTCGCGACGCCCTCGTCGTCCCGCTATCACTCGCCGGCGACTGCGCCCAGCTTGCAAATGACGTCACGCTGGGCGTCATGTTTTCGCGCGGCGCAGAAGTTCCGCACGATGAGATCGAGCAATTCCTTATCGAAGTGAATCGTCGAGGCCGGGGCGTGATCGGAGTCAGCGCCGAGCTGTCGCCCAACTCGTTGCTGCTGATGGGACAAGAAAAATCGCTCGACGAGTTTCAACACTTGACGAAGACGAAGCTACCGTTTCGCACCCAAGTTCGGCGCAACCCAAATCGCTGGCCTCCGTTGCACACGCCGATCGTCTGGCAACGGCAAATACCGGACAAGGCATCCGAATTGATGCACAGTCTAGACGGCGGCCAAACCGCGCCGAATCCGCCCGTGATTTCGCTCGTCACCGGCGACGATGGGTACGACGCGTCGAACGTGAGATCGATTCTTCGAAACTGGACCGATCACCGTCAGCAACTTTGGGACGTTGTGCTCGAGCTACTCGAACGCGACATCCAAACGGTGATTCACGTCGGCCCCGAACCGAACATTATGCCAGCCACCTTTAAGCGTCTGAGTGAAAACGTCGAATCGCAAACTCGCGGCAGCATCGGCATGCGAACGCTATCGCAGATCGTAAGACGCCCGTGGCTGAGCGCACTGCTGCCGAAACGCGCCATGCTGCTCAAAGCCATTCAGATGAAGCACATCGTGCTGGAAGACTGGCTGCTTGAAAACGATCCCGCCGATAAGTCTCAATAGTGAATTGTTGTCTGGCGTCAGCGAGCGGCAGAACACAGGAATTCGTCCGCCTGTTTCGGATTGTTGAGCGTGATGATCGTTGTACCGCCGCGTTAAATCTCGGCCAGTTGTCGCGGATACTCGCAACGATGTCGTCCGTGAGTTTGGATGACCCACAGCAAGATCGAATCGCGGCTCAAGAACGACTTTGCGAATGATTCGCAATTCCCACTGTAAAGTTCTTCCCTCGTGATGCACCGCGAAAGGGTTCGGTAAACGGCTCGCCCAAAAACGCGCGCAAACGAGTAGTTCAGAAAAACAATCGTGTCCGCTCGACCCCATGCGAGATCTCGAACGGGCTTGTAATTCCCATCGACGATGCAGGAACTTGCGTTCGTTGCCGAGTCGATGTCAGAGCGGAACTCGAGCTTCGGTCGCGCCGTCCAATGCGGCCCGCAATGGAGTTCATCGAGCTGAACGTGAGGAATCCCGGTGCGTGCGGACAATGACTTGGAAAACGTCGTCTTTCCGGCGCAACTTGTCCCCACAATGGCGATTCGTTTCATCGCCTCAGCGTCGAACGTCGCCATCACTCAGCGGCCGGAGCTGGATATCTGACCGGCAACTGGAAACAGGCGGCTTCCTCGGCGTTGCGAACAAGCAACTTGTCTACGGTCAAACAAAGGTTGTTCCATGTCTGCCCCGAGATCGCATCGAGCTTGCCCAATTCCGTAAACTTCTCGGGATTCGCGTCGACCATAAAGACAGCGCCCGACTCCGCCTGAACCAACACCACATCGTCGACGATCAAGACCTGCCCGTGCCGGTAACGCCCTCGCTTCCATTGGCTCTTGCCATCGCTGAGGTCGACACATTCGAGGATGCCATCCGATAAGCCGTAAGCAAAACCATCCCGGATTGCGACATTCGTGAATTTGGTCTTGAGCGCACGTTTGTTTTCCCATACGACTTCAACTCCCCATTGTTCCGAGCCGAGCATTTCGAGCTCGATAAGCTGACAGCCTTGCCCGTAGCCCTTGGTAAGCAACAGGCGGTTTTCGCCGACCGGTTGCGGCTGCGAGCAACTCGCTGCTTCGTTGCTCTTGCCATACCAAGGATGGGTCCACATAACTCGGCCACTCCTCGGCTCGTGCCCCGAAACAGTGTCCTCGTTGACCGAGATGATCTGTCGCATGCCCGCGACGTGCGCCACGATCGGCGAACTGTAGCCGCAAAGCACGTCGCCGCTCTCCCACTTGACTTTGCCTGTCACCAAGTCGAGCGCGATTAGCGAAACTTGTTCGCCATCTCCTTTCCCGCCGCCAGCCGGGATCACGACCAGGTCGTCGACGATGAGCGGAGAACCAGACCGTCCCCACGCCACTCGAGCGATGTCGTCCTCAACACTAACGCCATAATGTTTGAGAACGTTGAACTTCCAAATCAATTCGCCCGTTCCGCCGTGCAAGCAGTAGAGGTCGCCCGCAGCGCCGAGCGCAATAACCTTGCCGGCGTAAAGCGTCGGCGCGCTTCGTGGACCGACTCCGCCTAACACGGTCGAGTGCCGCTTCTCGGCGGTGTGAGACCAGACCAAATCGCCTGATTCAAGCGAGTAACACGAAACAGCCTCCAATGCGCCTCGTTGTTCGAGCGTCACCGCCAGATCGCCGCCGACGACAAAGGGCGACCATCCAGCTCCGATCTTGATGCGCCAGAGTTCTTTCGGTTTGTCGGCTTTCCAATCGCGTTTGAGCGACGGCGCCTTGACGACTCCGTTCCGGTCCGGTCCCAAGAACTGAGAGAAATCACCCGGGAAGACTTGCATTTCGCGGCTTGGTTCCGGCAGAGAAACCTTGAACTCGCCAACAAGCAAATCCGCCGGTTCACTCCAACGCGACTCGAAACGAGGCAGCATTTCACCGTTGACGCCGACAATCTTGTACGTGAACGAGAACCACGACACGCCAACAATGACAATCACCGGCCAAGCCATCCGAACGCCGCGACCATAGTCGCTGCGAAACGTAAACCAAATACTCAGCCAGCAGAAGGCGATGAAGCAAACGATGATCGTCAAAATGTTGGATATCGCATGGTCACCCAAGACATCGGTCACTCTCACAAACAAGACAAGCGCAAACAGAATCGCGAGAATGATGCAGGCCCACAAAGGCGGCCAAAGACGAAGCGGACGATTTGTGACGACCTTTGCCGCCGGTTGCTCTTGAGTTACTTGACTCATCGAAACGCCTCACGCCCAGTCTATCAAGGATGATATCACACGACTTCGAACGTCGGCGACTGTGCCAAATTGGCAGTGAGCGAATAATCGATCCTGTCCAGCGCGGAAGGGTTTCGAATCGCAAAGGAGCTGTCGAGCATCGCGAGTCCGTTCGCACCTATGCTACCCAACGGCTCGCTTTTTGTCAGGCTCTCCTCCGCGGCGACATTGGCGAACGCGGCTCCCCCTGAACGAGCCCCCATCGGTTGCTGTTGCGCCGGCACGGCTTGCTCGGACGGGATTAAGATTAAGAGGACTTCGTATTCTTAATCTTGATCTCAACCCTATCTCTCAACCCTATCTCTCAACCCTAATCGCGATCTCACACAATCTCTTTCACCCAGTAAAATGTTGCCGTCTCATGGCGCTCCTGTTCGGATTCGAGGACCCGAGTTAGAATCTCCAACTTATCGGCGAACCTTCAGCTCGCCGAGGCGCTCTACGACGGAGGGGCGCTAAATGGTCCTGCACGTCGTTGAATTTACACGTCCCGATTATTGCTATGACGATAAAGAAACCCCGATGCCCGAACTAGGCGTGAACATCGATCACATTGCAACGGTTCGCGAAGCGCGCAAGACGTTTGAGCCCGATCCTGTTTGGGCCGCTGCGATGGCGGAGCTTGGAGGAGCGGACGGAATTACGATCCATTTGCGAGAAGATCGACGGCACATTCAAGAGCGCGACGTTCGAATTCTCAGCGAAACCGTGACGGCGAAACTCAACCTGGAAATCGCTTGCGACGACGGCGTCCTGGCTATCGCCGAACAGGTCAAGCCGGCTCAAGCCACTCTCGTTCCGGAAAAACGCGAAGAGGTAACGACTGAGGGCGGACTGGATCTGACTAGCAGTCCTGAGCGGATCGAAAGCGCGATCGCTCGATTGCGTGACGCTGGCGTTTTCGTCAGTCTGTTTCTCGACCCCGACGCCGAGCAAATCGCCGCCGCATCGCAAATGAATGCGGACGCGATCGAACTGCATACAGGTCAGTACGCTTTGCAGAGCGGGCAGCGGCAAAATGACGAATACAATAAACTCTGCGACGCGTCGGCTCAAATCTTGAATCTTGGCATGGTGCTGCATGCCGGGCACGGCTTGACCTACCACAACGTCAAGCCCATTGCGGCAATTGACGGAATGCATGAACTCAATATCGGGCACAGCATCGTCGCTCGAGCACTCATGGTCGGCATGGAAGAAGCGGTTCGGGAAATGAAGAACCTGGTCGAGGGATAACCATGACGAAGATCGAGTGCATTGAAGAAGATCAGGCGACGGGTGCCATCAAACAGGTCTACGAACGCTGGCGAACCGCGAATCCGGAACGAACAGAGTTTCCCGCGATCTTGAAGTGTTTCGGGGCGGGCGGAAGTCCTGAAGTGTTGCAGAGTTTGATGGCGTTTTGCTATCCCCTTCAGTTTGCCGACGGTCAGATTGGCCGCCGCATGAAAGAGATGATCGGGGCCTATGTTTCTGGCCTCAATCAATGCCCCTACTGAACCGGCTCGCATGGATATTTCCTGCAGTTGCAGGGTGAATCAAAACAAACGGTCGACGCACTCATGGCCGGTCGTCTCGAAGACGCCGACGTCAGCGAGTCCGATCGCCAACTACTCGAACTGTGCCGAGTCGTGACGCTTGAAGCTCGAAAGACAACGCCGGAATCGATCCAAAAACTACGCGACGTCGGCTGGACCGATCGACAGATCGCCGAAGCGGTTCAGGTGGCAAGTATGTTCGCCATGCTCAACCGAGTCGCCGACGCGTTTGGCTTGCCCGATCCCGGCTACTTCGAGATCGGCGAGACAAAGGAACAAATGAAGCCTGCCTCAGAATTCGAGTGAACAGGGTGCCATCCTTCCTCCCTCTTTTTTCATCCTGTCGATCCTGTCCAAATCCAACGTGACGAAAACGGTTTTGACAGGATGAACACAATCAACAGGATAACTGCACAGCGCCGACGGTCGTCTACTTGCGAGTCACCGAGACGATTGCACCGGAAGGGCTGGCGGCGGATAGGTTTGTGGTGACAAGCGAGCCGAATTCGCTCAGCTTGCTCACTTTCGCCTCACACTCCTTCGCCGACGCCTCATTCGCAAAGCAAGCAAACAGGGTCGGTCCCCACGAGCTCTGGCCAACGCCTTGGGCACCAAGCTGTTTCATCGCGTCGACAAGTTGGTTGAGCACGGGGCCGTTGTAGGGTCCGCCCTGAATCGACGAGAAGCAACTGCCGGCCAACCGTCCGTACGATTCAACGCTGTCTGCAAATGTAGAAAAATCGCCGCCGAGCGCCGCTGGAGCGAGCTCGTCACGCAATAGGCTCTCGAGCCGCTGCTCAACATCCTGATTGCCGGTAATCGAATCGAAAACTTGCTGTTCCTTCTGTCCGGCCACGCTCGTCTCGCCATCGCTGGGGCGCACGAGCAGAAACCGCCAAGTCGACGGAAGCTCAACGTGCAAGTCGAGTGGGCCAAGCCAATCATCGTCCGCCTTGCCTCGCTCCACAATCAAGCCGCCGCGGTGAAAACCGTAGGCGCCAACAGACGACCGCAAGCCTCGCTTCACGCTGCGAGCAAACGACTCCGGTCCGCCCACCTCGACGCCAGTCCACTCGTGAAGCGCTGCGGCGACTGAGAGCCCCAATTGAGTGCCGACGCCGAGCCCGCTGTGTTCCGACGGACATTCCAGAACGGACAAACGTATGTTCGGCAACACGGTCGAATGGAAGCGCGCCCAAGACTCCGCGAAGACCTGAGTCCGGTTCGACAGATCGCCGTCGGTCGAGAATGAGTCGCTTGGGGTCGCCACCAGCCGCAACGACGGACCCTCCAACATTACGCCCGCTCCGCCAAATCTTCTGGGGCCGCTGCCTACTCGCAACAAGCCAAAATGCAACCGGCTCGGGGCCGTAATGGCCACCTGAGTCGGAACATTCGAAGCTGGGAAACGCCGCATTTCCAAGGACACTTGATCTGCCTGGCACTTTGTTCAGTTAGAGAGCCGATCAGGCTCGCGATTTGCCTGCCGAAGGGGCGATAATAACAAAGACGGTGCGCCCGAGCTTGAATTGGCCCGCGACGCACCCCAGATTCAGCGATTTTGTTGCGGAAACCTCAAGTTTTGCCGCCTTTTGGACGAACCTGTTTCGTCTTGACGGCCACCGGGCAACTTGCGACGATCCGCGGCCCATTTCCCTCCCACGAACGAAGCGAATCCAATGTCTACCGGACAATCGACCCGACTCCTTCTGCTCGCATCCTTGTCTGCCGCCATCATCAGTTCCGGTTGCAAGACCGCCAGCTACGCTCAGAACGGAGCCGGCATGGGAGCCATCGCTGGCGCAGTTACCGGTGCCGCACTTGGCGAGCATCGAGGCAACGCGGCCGCCGGCGCCGTCTTGGGAAGCGCCATTGGAGCGGTCGGGGGAGCAGCCATTGGGTCGAACATCGACGAAAACGTCGCTCGCTCAGAAGCCATTATCGAACAAAAAATGGGACGGCGGCTGCTCACTGCGGTGACGGTCGAAGATGTCATTGCGATGTCGAGCGCCAACCTGTCAGACGACGTCATCAGCACCCATATTAACGCCAAGGGATTGGCCCGTCCGGTCGAAGTGTCCGACCTGATCACGATGAGAAACTCGGGCGTCAGCGACAATGTCATTCAGCAGATGCAGAAAGCCGGACCGGCGGGAGCAAGTCCCGTTTCGTACCGCGCGCCTCGCTCTGCTCCTCCCGTGATCATCGAGGAACATTACGTCGGTCCGCCGGTCATCGTCCACGACCATCGCCCGCCGCCCGTCTTCTGCCCGCCCCCACGACGCCGACATCGACACTCCGGTTTCCACTTTTCAATCGGGCACTAGTTGCGCACCAACTTTGGGGCATTCCAATTGGCCGCATAGAATTTGCCCTAACTGGGCGACATCGACCTTGCAGCGTCGGCGGAACGACGAAGAGCTCGACCTACTAATCTCGCCGCTCCTCACTTTGCGGAGCCAGAGTCAGCACGTATCATAGGTCCACTCATAACACGTGGACTGGTTACGGTTGCATTGATACAGCGAGATTGCTCATGGCGCGTCGAGGATCTGATTTTGGCGGCCTTTCGGTGGCTTTGGTAACGCCCTTTGCGGACGGTCAAGTCGACTACGAGACGTTGCAGAAGCAAGTCGAGTTTCAAGTCGAAGCAGGCACGACCTGCGTCTGCCCCGTTGGCACGACCGGCGAGTCTCCCACCTTGACGCACGACGAACACGAACGTGTGATCGCGGCGGTCGTCGAAGCAGCGGGCGGGCGAATCAAAGTGATGGCGGGAACCGGTTCGAACAGTACGGACGAAGCGATTCGACTGACGAACTCGGCAGAGCAGTCCGGCGCCGATGGAGCTCTGCTCGTCGCGCCCTACTACAACAAGCCGACTCAAGAGGGCTTCTTTCAGCACTACAAGACGATCGCGGCCGCTGTCAATTTTCCGCTTTGCGTTTACAACATTCCGGGGCGAACCGGCAAGAATATCGAACCGGAAACCATCATTCGATTGGCCGAGTTTCCCAACATCACGATGGTGAAAGAAGCGACCGGCTCGCTCGACCAGGCTTCGACCGTTCTCGCGGCAACGGATCTGACGATTCTCAGCGGCGACGACAGCTTGACTCTTCCTCTGCTATCTGTCGGAGGCGAGGGCGTCATTTCGGTCGTTGGAAACATTGTCCCTCAAGACATGATCTCGCTGATCAAGTCGTTTCAAACGAACGACACGGCCGCCGCGGCTGCACAACACTTGAAACTATTCCCGCTCTGCCGAGACATGCTTGGCTTGGCGTCCAATCCAATCCCGTTGAAGGCCGCCATGAACATGCTCGGCCGAGATACCGGCGAGTTGCGATTGCCGATGGCGCCGTTGGACGAAGCCGGTTTGGCGAGCCTCCGGCGAACGCTGACGGATTACGGTTTGTTGTAACGACCGCGACGACTCGCAAACCAAACCGCAACGCCCATGGTCCCGACTTATCGTAGTCTGCGAGTGTTGGTCGTCTTTGAGTATGGCACGCTCAACGGTGGCGAGAATTCATTGTTGGCGCTGGTCGAGCCGCTCCGCGCGCTGCAGATCGAAATCGTCGCGCTCGCGCCGCCCAATTCGCCGCTCACGACTAGACTTCAATCGGTTGGTGTTCCCACGCGACCGCTGGTCATTCCGCGAGGCGGACCGCCGGACGATGCGAAATTGACAGAAACGCTCCGCCAAACCATCGCCGACTTCGACGTCGATTTGGTTCATAGCAACAGCCTTTCGATGAGTCGCCGAGTTGGCCGAATTCGAAGCGAATTGCCGATCCGCTGCTTGGCCCATTTGCGCGACATTATCGGGCTCAGCAAGAAGGCCATCGCCGACATCAATCGCAACGATAGAATCTTGGCCGTTTCCGCCGCCACGCGATCTTTTCACGTCGGACAGGGGCTCGACGCCGATCGTTGCGCCGTTGTCTACAACGGAGTCGACCTCGATCAATTCCGGCCCGACGTCGATTCGAGCGTACGAGCCGAGCTGAACATAGCCAAAGATGTCGTCTTGCTGACGGCCATCGGACAAATCGGCATCCGCAAGGGTCTCGACACGTTGCTTGAAGCAATGAAGTTGGTTTGTCAAACTCGCGACGATGTCCACTTGCTGATCGTCGGCCAACGATTCTCAGAGAAGGCCGAGGCGATCGACTACGAAGCGCGTCTTCGACAGATCGCAAATCAAACGCCGCTTGTCAGCCGAGTTCACTTTTGTGGTTTTCAGGCCGACATCCCGGTTCTGCTGAGCGCCTCTGACATGCTTGTTCATGCATCACGCCAAGAGCCGCTGGGCCGAGTGCTGCTGGAGGGCGCCGCGTGTGGTTTGGCGATCATTGCGAGCGACGTCGGCGGAACTCACGAGATTTTCCCGAGCGATTCTCAGGCAGTTCTGTTCCCCGACAATGCGACTGCCGACCTCGCATCGGCCATCACAACTCTTGCCGACGACGCAAGTCTCAGACAGCAGTACGGCGTTCAAGCCCGTCTCCGTGCTGAAGCAGCGTTTTCGCATCATCGCGCCGCCAGCTCGCTCGCAAAACAGTATCGCCTTGTTGACGAGCACTAATGTTGCGCTGGACTTGCCCCCAGGGGTGGCTCGTCAATCGTTCGTTCGAGGTTGGCCATCGTTCTGCTTGGACGAAAGGCAGTGTCGGCCTTGCCTGCGGCGACGGGTTAAACGAATTGTCTACCGTTGCCAAGATGACTAGGCCACATTGCCGGGTGGGACGGATGCTGGAACTCGACTGCCCCGTTGCTGCAATCAGAGATAGAACCCGGCGGCAGCCAGAATGACGATGGCGACAACGGCCATGAAGCAGGTGTCGAACCCCCAGAAACCGGGCTACCAGAATCCGGGCTAAAGGTCCATGGGCGATTTGATGAGCAAGCGAACCGTGTGCATCAGAACGACGGAAAGCAATCCGACTCGCATGAACAGGTATGCGGTCAACGTCATCTCGACGGCGGTCAACACCAAAGTCAGCGAAAACTGCGAATGCTGAGAAGTGACGAGCAACGACATGAAAAGCACATACGCTGCGGCAGCGAGGCGATTAGATCGAAGCACCAATCGGAGCAACAACAGGAAGAGCAGTTGAGCGAAGAATATATAAAGTACGGCGAGTCCCGCCGCCGCCAGCATTTCCCCTATCGCCACTCGCGTTCCATGCAGCGGATTCAGGTTGATAATCTGCACGAATGAATCCGATGGCGAGCCGAGCCACAGAGGCGCGATCGCCTTGATCAGTTTGAGGACGCCAACTGCAACTCCCGCCGCCGCGCCGATCAGGATTTCCGATCCAATACACGGCCGAGCACGAGCCGGCTCCAACCGATCATCGTGCGAGGCCAAAATCGTCGCGCGTCGGGTTCGAGTGCGACGTAGGAGCACCACGCGATTGCCGCCAACAAGAGTGAGGTGGCCAAAGCCGTGAAGAGAAGATCCAATTCCGACGCGTCCAAAGTGTGGGCGTCCTTGAGCGCCCAAACCGCCATCGAAGCCAAGAGGGCCGCCATCGCAACTCGACGCGCACCGCGCAGGTCGCATCGCCCCCTTCGGAAATCTCGCCCATCGAGTAAGACGCCGCCACCGATTAGAACGGGAAGCCAGGCGACCATGATTAGGGTTCTCAGGCCGCCGCGCCCCGCGACGCCCGAGGCGTCAGCAGATCCATCAATGCGAGACCAAGGTCGAATTCGTTGCAGCGATACCAGAAATCGACAAGCGGGGGATCGGAGTGACGAAGCGAGTCCCATGGGATTCCCTCATCGACAAGATAGGTCCAAGTATTCTCGGTCGACCGAAAAGCCCCAGGCTTCGCTCTCTAGCGACTCGTTCGCGCCGGCAGCTTCTATCACCTTTCGAGCTTGACTGGCCAGCGTTTGAGGCGCTTCGTGAAATCCGATCTTGTGACTGAGGTCAACCCAAAGCGAGACGGCTGCGACCAGGCCAACCAGACAGCCGGCAAAAAGGGACCAGGCGAACGTCGACGAAGGCAAATGAGAATCGCGAGCGGCAGCGACCGTTCCAGCCGATGGCGTATCGCCGGCCGCCAGCGCCGCGGCGAGCGGGTCGCCGCCGGGCAAGCTAGCCGAAATGGCTAGCGCGTTTGCCGGGCGGTCGCCCGGGTCCTTCTGCAGGCACCAGAGAATGACATCGCGAAGTGCGTCAAATTCCGGATCGCCGTGATGAGCCGACGCGGTGAAATCGGGTGAACGCCCGGCGAGCGATTGCTCCAGCGATTCTCGAGTCGTCCCGGAATGAGCTCGTTCGCCGGTCAACATTTCATAGAACACCGGCCCGAGCGAGTATATGTCGCTGCTTACGCCGGTCTCGTTGTGAAAGTATTGCTCCGGCGCAATATAGGCCGGCGTTCCGACGACACGTTCTGACGGAGCGTCGTCACTCGCAGGACGAGCGAACCCGAAATCAGTTATTCGTGCGTGACCCCAGCCGTCGATCATCACGTTCGCCGGTTTCAGGTCTCGATGAATCACGCCAGTGTCATGGGCAGCGCCGAGCCCGGAACAGGGCTGATGGGCCAGCTGCAACACTTTCGTTACTGGCAGACGGCCAATGCGGCGAATCAAACTCTTGAGGTCTTCGCCATCGATGAATTGCATGCATAAAAAAATGCGAACCCTGAAATTCCCCGACGTCGTACACGCGGCAGACGTTGGGATGGGCCACTTGTCTCGCGATCTTCGCTTCGTTGAGAAACAACTCTAAGCGCAGCGCGTCTTGTTCGACGCCTTGCGGCAACACCTTGAGCGCGACGGCTTGACCGAGTTTCAGATCGTCCGCACGATAGACTTCGCCCATTCCGCCCGCGCCGACAATGGCGACGATTCGAAATCGATCGTTGATTAGAGCGCCCGGTATCACATCACTGCGGCTATCAGCGAGCGCCAACCACTCGGCGCGATTCCACCGTCGCCAGACCGGGCCGGCGTGTCAGGTTGCTCCCTGAAGCGAGCGAGCTGATCATCGATAAGCGACTCGCGGTCAGGGAATCGTGCGACGTATTCCTCGCGCCGAATCTCCTCTCCCCGCGCGACCGATAGTCCAGTTCAAGCTCAAGCAAATGCGCGAGCAGCGCGGCTTGTTCTGTTGCTAGCCAGTCTGCCAGAAAGTCCTCGACTCGAGCGTCAGGTTGGCTCGCCAAAGCTTGCTCAAAAGCATCACAGATCGCGTCGATGCGTTGCAGCAGCGGCTGCTGATCGGGAGAACCTTCGCTCGATGCATTCAAGCCATCACCCCACGAACCAGTCTTCGCGAACGTCGCATAATCAGCAAACCCTCAACTCGCGAAGGGTGAATCCGCGGGCTCGTCCTCTGCCTGCGAACCGACGGCGCCGGTTGGACCAGGTTAGCGGCATGCATGACAGCGGCTACTGACCCTCGATGTAGAGCAACTGGATTTCGGTGTCGACGAGCTTTTCTTTGAGCTTGGCGACGCCGGCCTCGGTGACCGCGGTGCGCGTCACCTTGAGATCATTGAGCGACGTGAGTCCCTCAAGATTCGGAAGGCCCTCGTCGGTGATTTGAGTCGAGCCCAAATGGAGAAAGGTCAGTTTGCTAAGCGGTTTGAGATGACTCATTCCCGCGTCGGAGAGCAGCGTGTTGTCGAGGTTCAGCGACTCGAGGTTGACGAGCTTGGCGAGCGGTTCAACACCAGTATCGGTTATCTGCACGCGCCACAGATTCAGCTTTTTGAGATTGGGCATTTCCGCGAGCGGCGTCATGCCGTCGTCAAACAGCCCGCCAATCTCACTCAAGTCAAGCTCTTCGAGCTCAGTCAAGTTGGGCAGATGAGCCATTCCCTCTGCGTCGATGTTGTTCTTGGCGATTCGGAGTTTCTTGAGCTTCGGAAACTCGGCCATGAATTTCAAAGCGTCGTTGCCGATCGTCGTCTCCGCCATGTATAGCTCTTCGAGCAGGTCGAGATCCTTAATTTGCTCCAAACCTGGTTCGCTGACCCAGAGAAAGTCGAGCGCGAGCAGTTTCAGATTCTTGAGGCTGGCGACGTGCTTCATTCCGTCGTCGTCAACTGTACAACCCCCACCTTTGCCAGATAGGCGAAGGGCTTTGAGTTTTTCGAGTCGGACGAGGTGAGCTAAACCGTCGTTGCCGATGGCGCATTCACGAATGTCGAGGTTCTCAAGGTTTTTCAATTTGCCGACCGCTTCCAGACTATCGTCCGCGACATTCGTCCCAGCCAGCAGCAAGGATCGCAATCGAGGCAGTCCGTTCAGGAGCGCCAAGGTCGCATCGTCGACCGTCGTCCCGCGAAGATCGACTTCGATGATCAAGCCATCGCCATCGCGGCGCAATTTGTCCGTGGCTGCCTCAACCCCCTCCACGCTCTTCGCATAATCGACGGGCTTCGTCGGCGGCGCCGGTCCGCTGGCCTCGATTGCCACAGGCGCCGAATCGAACGTCCCGGAATCCGCGCTGCATCCGATGGCGAACAACAGGCAAGCACTCAGTCCCGTCAAGAGTAGACGTTTCACCTTGATCATCTCCGAATCCGTAGAAGGAGTTTCGCGACAAGAAAAAGACCGCCGGCGCAAATGCCGACGGTCTTGAATTACGATCACAATTCGGGATCAGACGATTTCCCAACCCTTGCGATACTCTTTGCGGATGTACTTGTCGGCGGCCGGGCAGTTGGTCGCCTTCAGCGATGCCGCATCCCATTCAAGCGCTTCGCCGGTGCGGTAAGCGACGTTGCCGAGCAAGACCGTTTCGGTCAGAGCGCCTGAGTAGTCGAAGTTGCAAGTTGTCGGCGAGCCGTCTTTGCAGGCCTTGATCCATTCGGCGTGATGACCGATGGAGCGAGGAATGGACGGCTTGGGCGCTTCGAACTTGGCGAACTTCTCGGCCGGGAACAACTTGTAGCTTCCATAGTTGGCGTACATCTTCCCTTCGCTGCCAACGAACATGACTCCGCTTCCGGGAACACGTTCGCCGGCGACCTCACGAGGAATTTGATTGCCGTCGTACCAAGTCAGACTCAGCGCCGACTTGTTTCCACGAGCGGGGAATTGGTATTCGACCGTCAAGCCGAGCGGGCAAGTCTCGGGGTGGACGCTGGGACCCGTCGCCTTGCATGCGGTTGGGTGGCGAAGGTCAAGCGCCCAAAACGGCAGGTCCATGTAGTGGCACGCCATATCGCCGAGCGTCCCTTGTCCAAAATCCCACCAGCGACGCCATTGAGCGGGATGGTAGCGACCGGGGAAAAACGGACGCTCTGGCGCGGGACCAAGCCATAGGTCCCAGCTGAGCGATTTCGGCGGTTCTTGGCCTCCCTTGGGGCGATCACCACCGCCCCAACCTTTGCCAACCCATACATGCACTTCAGTAATGTCGCCCAACGCGCCGGACTGAACGACTTCGACAACGCGTCGGTAGTTTTCTCCGGCGTGGATTTGCGTGCCGAGTTGAGTCACCACGCCATGCTTCTTGGTGGCTTCCGCGATCACTCGCGCTTCATGCACGGTATGGGTCAGCGGCTTCTCGCAATACACATGCATGCCTTGGTTGATCGCGCGAATCGATGCGGGAGCATGATTGTGATCCGCCGTGGCGACGACGACGGCGTCGATCTTACCGGATTCAGCGGCGATCGCTTCACGGTAGTCGGCGTAGGTTCGAGCACTCTTGAAACGGCTCGAGGCTCGGTCGAGATAATTCTTGTCGATGTCGCAAAGGGCGACGATGTTTTCGCCTTGGACGCCAGAAACGTCCGCAGCCGCTCGATTCGCGGTGCCGATGCAAAGGATATTCAGTTTCTCGCTGGCGGCCTTCGATTCCTGAGCCGCAACTTGGCTCCATACGCCCGTTGATGCGACCGCGGCACCGGCCGCCGACGTCTTCAGGAAGCGACGACGGTCAAGACTGTTTCGGTTTGGCATTGGTGATATCCGTGGAGGAGAGGTAGGAGGGAACGCGTGGGGGAAACTGACCCAACTCGCAGCCTTGATCGTACCCCGAAACGGCTTCGGCTGCACCCTTTCTCGAGTCCGCGTTGCAGATTTAGAACCGCTCGCGCGAGTTGACTCGTATCGGGCGATACGAATGAGATATCGTCATCACGCCGACCCCAGCCACGATGACCGCCGTGACGAGTCCGCTAATGGCCGGGCGAATCGTGCCGATTTGCATGACCCAAACTGCGGAACCCGCAGCCAAGACGATCCCCGCAAATACGATCGCCGCTCCTTGAAGTCGTTGGCGACGCCGCACAATCTTGATCGCTGTTTCCGCGAACAGCTCCGCGCTCACGTCATCGACGCCCTCACGATTCAATCGCTGGAGAATCATGGCAAAATTGGCGCCATTTCCCGCCATCTTGCGAGCCGTCGCTTCGTGTTGTTTGTCGTGCATCATGAAAACTCGTCCAGGCCGCTAGAACTAACGATCCTAACAACTGGGGCAACGCCAGCCAGACCCCGCCGAGCTTGCTCGTTCTGTGAATCAGGTGCAACGCTAAAATGCCAAGGCAACGTTCTCGTCCGACCTAAATCGGATTGTGTTGTTGCCAAACAATGGCGAGGCGGCGGAAATGACAAAGTGCCGCCGACCTTTTCGTGTTTTCTCGCGTTTTTTTGGCTAACTTTCCTGGGCTCGCTATAACGAACACGATATACAACGAAAGAATCCTGAGCGTTCCTCCGCGTCGCTGCGGGAACTGCCGGCTGAGCTCGCATCTGAAAAGAATCGAGCGAGGCGGTGCCTAATGGCTCGAGTGTTTGAAATTCAGGAGTTTGCATTTTCCATGTTGTGCTCATTGCGACAGCCAAGCCGCAATCAGCTTGACCAGCTTATTGCTCGTCAGCAAGCGGAGGACTTCACGTATTCTGATGTTGGAGCGAGTCAGCGGTCCAGCTGCCCAGTCGGTTTCCGCGAAAACCGTTTCGAAGTCGTGCTCGGCCACGGCGCGGACGTGTTCGCGCGAGCTCGGGCGGCGATCGAGTCGTTTGAGATGCTGAACATGAAGTGGCTTCAACTCGCCACGCCCGTTGGCACTCTTGAAACGGGCGCCATCGTTTGCACTCGAGTCCGGCTGTTTGGCGTGTACGCCGTCAACGTTGGCCGAGTTGTCTATGTGGACGACGAGGAATTTCGATTTGCGTTCGGCTACGGCACTCTGCCTCAATACCCAATGAAGGGTGAGGAGCGTTTCGCCGTCTCTCTCGACCCGGACACCGATCAGGTTTGCTTCGAGATCTATTCGTTCGCCAAGGCCAAGAACATCATTATTGGACTCGGCTGGCCGTCGATGAAGATGATGCAACGTCGCTTTTGCCGTGACTCCGCAAATCGCATGCTGAGTGCGTGCTGCGGCGGTTAGCTGCGAATCTGATTCACCGAACGAGCAATGCTCGTTGGGGTCTTTTCGTCCGTTTTGCACTTTGCATTCTTCACTTTGCACTCTGCACTGAAGATTGATTTTGCGGCACGCATTCACCGAACGAGCAAGACTCGTCGCGTCGTGCGATAGCGCAACGTTGCGATTTACCCGCCAAACGACATCACAAAAGATGTCATTTCGACTACTAGACGATATCGAATTCGCGGCGCTTTGATACTGGACAACTTGAGGCAATTCGCCGGAAATGCCCAGTTTCCCTGGGGAAACAGGCGAGTTGGGACCTTGTCACCTTTTTGGCATGCTGAATGCAGTATTTACAAACCATGGAACCCAGACCCAGTTTTACCCCCCCGCAAGGAGCTCCGAAATGAAAAAGATCGCAATCGCATTCGCCGCAGTCGTAGGAATGGGCATGGCCGGCTTGGGCAGCAACACGGCCGAGGCCGCTTGGCCATTCGGCATTCACATTGGTGGCGGCCGAGTCCACCTCGACATCGGCAATGTACACCACCGTAGCCGCTACGGCGTTCAACGCCACTACGGCGCCCGCGGCCGCACTCACCTGGATTGGCACGACACTACGCACCTAGACTATCATCCCGGTCAATATATTCGACACGGGAACCACTTCGATTACCAGCCAGGCCATTACGACATCCATCGTACGGGTCACTGGGACATCCACCGTGGAAGCCATTACCGCAGTCCCTATGGTGGACACTATCGTGGACACTATCGTGGCCGAGTTGTCGGACACGTTGGCGGACATCACTAATTAACTGAGACCAACTGGGTCTGTTGGAATGACGAGGCGACCGGGGGATACCCTCTCCGGTCGCCTTTAATCATTGCGTCTCAAACATCGCATTACCGCTCCACACGCAGGCACCGAATGGCCCGCATAAGGTTTTCCCTGGCCGCTGTTTCGAATTGGTCGCGGAAGATCGCCGTTGAATAAAGCTCGGGTCGATCGATAAACGGCTGCAGCACAGCCTCTCGCCCGATTCTGTATTGCTCTTCGGGCACCCAGTCATATTCTCTGCGAATCGCGGCGTCGTATCGATCGAATCGTTCCGGATCGCGTCCGAGGATGCTGAGATCGATGTCGATCATCAGCCTAGCGTGCATGCTCTCTGGGATCGCATCATGTTTGGTGGCGAGAATGAGCTCTCCCGTTCGCTCAACGATCTCGCTGGCAACTCCCGCTTCCGCCAAACTCTGCATCGCCCACGGAGCGCTGCGAAGATCGTTGTCTTTCGCTCTGCTGTCGTAGATCGCATCGTGAAACCAAATGGCCGCCTCGAACTCAGCGGGATGCCGAGCGAATTGGCGAGTTGTGTCGAACCACGTAAGGCAGTCGGCAACGTGATCCGTATTGTGATAGTGCCTGACCGATTTGTACGCGGCTCTCAACTCGTCGAAAAGTCCCAATGCGCGCGGTCGCCTCAACGGCTCGTATCATCACGGCAAAACGGGATTCGGAAAACATCGCTCCCTCTAGAGCCTCAGCTCACTTGCCGAGTCAAACAGATGGATTCGCTCGCGGGCGACCGATAGCCTGACGACATCGCCCACCGACGGCGGTTCATTGTCGTTGAGCCGAACGGTAAACTCGACGCCGCCGCAGGAAAACTCGGCGTGAACCTCAGCCCCGAGCGATTGGGAGACGAGTACTTCTGCATCAAAGCCGCATGCCGGCGCGTCACTGACTCGGATGTCTTCAGGCCTCAGGCCCAGCAAGACTTCACGCCCTTCCATATCATCCGCCGTACCTATTTGCGCGCCGGGCAGTTCCCATTCGCCGAGTTGAGTCTTTATCACCAGAGCATCGCTCGACAAGTTTGACTTGGAGAATGAGCCAGCAAACAGATTCATTGGTGGGGCGCCGATGAACTCGGCGACGAACCGATTCGCCGGGTGTTGATAAACCTCCGCCGGCGTTCCAACCTGCTGAATTCGGCCTTCGTTCATGACGACGATGCGATCGCCCATCATCATCGCTTCGACTTGGTCGTGGGTCACGTAGATCATCGTCGCTTCAAGCCGCCGATGAAGTTTCACCAATTCGCTGCGCATCTTGACTCGCAATTTCGCGTCGAGATTACTCAACGGCTCGTCGAACAGGAACACTGCTGGGTCGCGCACAATCGCTCTCCCCAAAGCAACTCGCTGTTGTTGGCCGCCGCTGAGTTCCGCCGGTTTTCTTTTGAGCAGGTCACCGAGCCCTAGCGTATTGGAAGCTTCTGAAACTCGGCGTTCGATTTCCGCCTTGGGCGTTCGGCTCATCTTGAGTCCGAAAGCCATGTTGCCGTAAACATTCATGTGCGGATAGAGCGCATACGATTGAAAGACCATGGCGATGTTTCGGTCCTTCGGTTTGACTCGATTGACCACTCGATCACCAATCTTGATTTCCCCACTGCTCGCCTCTTCAAGACCAGCAATCATCCTCAGCGTCGTTGTCTTGCCACACCCGGAAGGACCTACGAGCACAACCATTTCACGATCGGGGATTTCCAAGTCGATGCGGTCAACCGCCTTGACGTCGCCAAACAGTTTGCTGAGTTGTGTGAGTTGAACGCCCGCCATCATGTCCTCGCCAAAACTCGTAGGAATCGCTGTCGCTCAATCTTACTCGGAAACACTCGCGCTTGAACCGACGTCGAATCACTATTGTGAACGAAGTCGGAATAATCGCCGATCACGCCCTCCTGCAATCTGTTCCGGCGCCGAATCCTATTCAATCGTTCCGTCTGGCGCGATCATGCTGAATTTGATGCGACGCCGAAACGACACTCGGTCACTGAGCGTAATAGGGGACGCCGATCATGAGCTACAGTTGCATGAGTTTTGGCCGTGATGAACAACGGCCGAGTATCGGCGAACCGGGCGAAAGAGACCTTACCGTAGCCGACCAATGAGGAATGCTGACATAGGGACACGAGTTGATGAAAAGAACGCAATCGCCTTCGCAACGACACGCCGTTCCGAGTGTCGGCTTTCGATACGACGAAACGGCCGCTCTCTATACGAGCCAGGTCGTCGTCAACTCAGTCGATGAAACCGTGTTGTTGGAATGTTCCTCCGGCTTTGTTCGGGGCGACGAAGGCGAACCGATCCTGCCGATTGATTCACGACTCGCCATGAGCACTGAAACGGCCCGCCGGCTCGGCAACCTACTTATTGATGTCGCCGACGAGATGGAAGGTGAACAGGCCATCGATGAAACAAGTCGTTTCTGGTTGAGGTCGGCCGCTTCGCTTCAAACCAACATGGGTCGCGCGATGGACCGGTTTCCGCGGTGTGACGACTAGCTTCTCGTCTCCTTTAGCCGATGCTCGATTCGCTCGCGTTCATACGATCGACCTGTTGGTCACGCGCTGCAGCATTGACGCTATTCACCCACACCTGCTTCCGGCAACTCGGAGGCGAGCCAGATTATGGCGACGCCGTCTCGGCTGCTGGTCAACGCATTCTGGCCGTCTTCGGAGAACATGACCGAAGTGACTTCCTGTCGGTGCCCGTTGAGGGTGAGGATTTCTTTGCCGGTCTGCGCGTCCCACAACTTCGCAGTAAAATCTTCACAGCCCGTTAGCACTCGCTTGCCGTTCGGAGAAATATCGACCGACGTCACAGCCGCTGTGTGACCCTTGAGTTCCGCGACGAGCGAAGGGGCCGCGAGATCCTTGAGCGACCAAACTCGCGCCGTGTTGTCTTCGCTTCCTGTTACAACGAGATCCTTGTTAGTCGAAAAGACGGCGTGCGAAACGCCCCATTCGTGGCCAGCCAATTCGCAGAGCAATCGCCCCGACTCAACATCGAATACGCGGGCCACTTTGTCGCTGCAGGCCGTCAAGACCCAAGCGCCGTCGGCAGAGAATTCTGCGCCGACGACTCGGTCTTTGTGACCGACAAACGAGCGGATCACACGGCCAGTTTTCGAGTCCCATAGTTTGGCGACACCGTCATCGCTGGCGGTTAGGACCCATTTCCCTTCCGCATCGGGCGAGAAAGTCGCCGAGTTGACGTTGCCCAGATGAGCGCCCTCGGCGCCCGCCGATTCGCGACCGAGCTTCTTGATCGACGAGCCGTTGTCGGCGTTCCAGATTCGGGCCGAGTTGTCCCAGCTGGCCGTCACGACACGGCTACCGTCGCGAGAAAACCGCGCCGAGGCAACCGCTCCATGCGGACTAAAACTGATTTGCTCCTTGGCCGTTTCGAGGCCCCAAATGCGAGCGCTATCGCCACCGACGGTGAGCACGCTTCCGCCATCGCTCGAGAACGACCCCGACCAAACAACTCCGCCGTTTTTGTTCATGTCGAGAAACGAGCCGACGACTCCGCGAGCGTTCTCGACGAGAACTTCGCGAGAGTCCTCAAGATTCCAAACTTGCACGAGGGCGGCTTGCGCATCGACAGTCAGCAGCTGCCCCTGTTTGTTAGCAGAAATCGAATTGCAGACGCGCCCAGGTTTGATTTGGCGAGTCGTCTTGGCTGACTTGGCGTCCCAAACTCGAATGATTTTGTCGTCGCAGGACGTGACGATCGCGCCGTCCGAGGTCAAGGTCATCGCGCCGACCGAGGCCGGGTGCACGAGCGTCCGCTCGACTATTTCCTTGAGCGCTTTCAGGTCCCATTGGGCCACCGTCTTGTCGAGGCTCGCCGAGGCGGCGATGTCGTTGTTCAGAAACACGACTTGAGTGATACCCTTCGTGTGCCCGCGCAGTTGCCCGAGCGACTTGCCTGTTTTCGAGTCCCAGAGGATGCAGATTCCGGAGAGGTCACCGGTGAGCATTTTGGAGCCGTCCGGAGAATACGCAGCGGTGGCGATATCGTGTTTGTGACCAGCTAATACTCGCGCCGGTTTGAGGCTCGGCGCACTCTTATCGGCAACAGCGTCCGCGACGCTCCACACCTGAACCGTCCCGTTCTCACCGCCAGTTAGCACCCACTGATTGTCCGGTGAAACGCAGGCGACCCCTCGTTGCCCCGTCTTGTCGAGCCTGGCGATTTGAACGCCGCTAGCCACGTCCCAGATTCGAGCGGTATTGTCGACCGCGGCGGTCAGCAGTTTAAAATCGTTTTCAAAGAATTGGGCGCTCGAGGCCAAGTACAAGTGGCCCTCTTCGAATGTCAGTTCTTCTCGGCCAGTCGCGGCGTTCCACTTCTTCGCGCGGCGATCGCGGCTTGCGGTGAGGACGAATCGGCCGTCGTCAGAAAGCGAAGCGCCGAGCAAGGCGTCGCGGTGACCGTCAAACACACGGCCCCGCATCACACGTTCTTCCTCATAGCCCTCAATGTTCCAGAGCTTCGCCGTCTCGTCATAGCCGCCGGAAAAAGCCCAGAGTCCGTCTGACGAAAAAGCACACGAGCGAATCCACTTGCCGTGCCCGCGAAGCGTCTTGAGGCTTGCGCCGGATTCCAATCCCCAGATCCTGATCGAATTGTCATGGCCGCCGCTGATCAGCCGTTGTCCGTCGCTCGAGAATTCAACACAGCGCACGGCGGCGGTGTGTCCGAGCAGTTCGCGAAACGGCGTTGTGAAGGCTTTCTTCCCAGCAACAGCAGCTCGATAATCGTAAGGCTTCAACTCGCTTGGCCGCCAGACGAGGACCCGCTTATCATGCCCAGCCGTGGCGACCGTTTCGCCGTCGGGAGAAAAACAGACATCGTAGATCGGGCCTTGGTGACCGTCGAATGCGGGACTGCGTTCACCGCTGGCAAGATCCCAAACGTATGCAACTCCGTCCTGACTTACGGTGGCCAAGTGCGATCCGTCGGGCGAAAACGCGGCGTCCCAGACCCACCAGTTGTGGCCTTCCAACGTCCGCTCTAGCTTGCCGGTTTTCACATCCCAGATTCGTGCGGTCTTATCGAACGACGCGGTCGCCAGTTTCGATCCGTCCTTCGAGAACGCGACACTTACAACATCTCGCTGATGTCCCTTCAATGCGCTGACAAGCTCACCCGTTTCGGCGTTCCACAATTTCACGAAGCCGTCTTTATCACCACTGCCTGTCGCGACTGTCTTGCCGTCGAACGAAATAGCTACTGCGAAAACGTAGAGAGAGTTATGTTTTAGCGTGGCGGTTACTTCCCCCTGCCGATTCCAGATCGATGCTTCGCCATTCCAACCGCCGGTCACGAAGCGGGCGCCATCGCGGCTGATGGCAACCGATTCAATCGGCGCATCCGCAGCGAAATCCTGTGACGCTTGATCGCAAAGATGCATCAGTCGACGCCACTCCCAATCTCGCATGTGCGATTTGCAACCGAGGAGCAATTCGATCGCGATATCGTATGCGTTGTCGTTGATCTTGGCTGCAGCCAACCCGATGCGAGCGACGTATTCTTCGTACTCAGCCAACTGCCGAGCTTCCGCCTCTTGCTTGCGAGCGGCGACGGCGGCTTCTCGCTCCGAGACAGCTGTGGCCCTGGCCATCGCTTCCTCTTCCTTCGCTTTGTCGGCGGCTTCGCGCGCAAGTGCTTCCTTGTCCTTGGCAATGTTGGCGAGGCGTTCGTTGTCGCGAGCGATCTTGGCGCTCCTTTGAGCCGCCAGGCGTTGTTTCTCTTCTTCGGCGGTTGCTGCCTTGGCTTCGGCGGTTGCTGCCTCGGCGATCTCAGTCTGCTCCTCGGCTAAGTCCTTTTGCTTCTCAGCGTTCTTCCGTTCCGTGACAGCGACGCCGCGCTGCGTCTCCGCTTCGCGATACCAACCGTGAATGACAAATGCCGAGACGCCGACGACGACAAAAACTGTCGCAACCAGCGAGCCGACGGCTCGGCGGGCCAGTTTGAGGCGATGTTCCTTTTGAACTCGCTCCTGACGGCCTTTGTCAATTTCGGCCAAGACGACCTGATGTTCCGCGTTGCTGGGATCGAGCGTCGAGGCACCGAGGTCAAAGTCGCCGCGTTCGACCGCCAATTTAGCAAACTCGAGTTTTGCGACAGCGAGGCCCTTTCGAGCGCGATCGTTTTCGCTCCAACGCTCGAGCGACTCTTCATAGCCAAAGATTGATCGGTTGAAAGTCTCGTAGTCCCGCGTATTGCCAGCTTCCTCGCGCAATTCGTCGGCGCGAGTCTGCATCGCAAGGCTCTCGCTATGCGACTGATAATTTCGAATCGCAGCCTGAAAGTCCGCCGCACTGGCATACCGTTCTCGTATGCGAGTGCTCATGGCTTTCATGGCGATGTCCATCAATTCACCGGTCACATCCGTGCTGCGAATTGAGTTCTTAGCCGCGGCAAAAAGACATTTCATGATGTCTTTGCCAGTATGCGGCGGCTTGCCGACGAGAACCTCGAACAGGATGGCGCCGAGCAAGTAGACGTCGCTACGAATGCAAACATCTTCAAACGGGCCTGCCGCCATTTCAGGTGCCATGTAAGCCGGCGTTCCGCCCATGCTGCAGCGGTGCGTTCGATTGACCGATACGGCTAGCCCCCAGTCCATGACGAGCACTTCGCCGAAGTCGCCGAGCATCACGTTTTCCGGCTTCAAGTCGCGATGCAGCACGCCGCGTGAATGGGCAAAGGCGATTGCATCAGCAACCTTCATCAAGATCTCAAGATTCTCGCCCAGCGATTTCGAACCGACAACGTCGTCCCAAGGAGTCCCCACAACTCGCTTCATCGAGTAGAACAACGCGCCGGAATCATTTACGCCCAAGTCGTAGATGGGCACAATGTTGGGATGGTCGAGTTCGCCGGTTACGACGGCTTCGGAAAGGAACTTGCCGCGCTGCTTCGGGTCTCGGGCGCCTTTGGGCTTGAGCATTTTGATCGCGACTTTGCGATCGATTGACGATTGCCTCGCCATATAGACGACGCCCATCCCGCCTTCGCCCAATCGGTTGATCAATTCATAGTCGGCGCCGACTCCCGGCTCAAGCGTCTTTTGCTCGCGCAAGTCGCGGCTCTGAATCACAAGATTTGTGGTTCGTTTGGACTCGTCTCCGTCACCGTTCTGAATCGTGGCGCCAGGATGAATCGATCTATCAATACTCGACCACAACACCATCACGCGGTCGGTCGACAGCGAAATCAGGTCGGACGATTCGAGCGTGGCGTCGCCCGATTGACGCGTTTGCCGCGAGTCGTAGGAACCCGATCCGCCTCCTGCTTGAACCGTTCGCTCGTTTCCGGCAACCGTTCCCTTCGCCTTCGCGGATCGATCCATCGGCGACTTGCGAGTTCGATCGCCAGCCGTAGCCGCGTCGACGGAAAAGTCGAGCTCTTGGCTATCACCGCTCGGAGTCAGCTCAACCGTGCCGCCGATGCCCGCGGACGACGGCGAATCCATACCCATCTGCTGGCCGCTGGCTGCTTCACCGTCAGCAAGGAAGTCGCTGTCCGTCGACTGGTTTTCAGGCTCCCCAGAGCCGCCAGTTATGTCGACCTCATTCGTTTGGCCGCCAGTTGCTTCACCGTCGGAAAGGAAATCACTCTCAATCGTTGCGTTCGCCCGTCGATCATCGCCAGCTGGCGCATCCATCTCGATCGTTTGGCCGCCCGCCGCCTCGCCGTCAGCTAAGAAGTCGCTGTCGTTCGTGGTGTTCTCGGATTGCTCAGGCTCCGGCAAATCCATTTCGATCGTCTGGCCGCCGGCCGATTCGCCGCTGGAGGTGATGTCGCTATTCTCCGTGTCGCTTTCGGGCTGATCGAATTCAGGCAGATCCATTTCGATCGTCTGGCCGCTGGCTGATTCGCCGCTGGAGGTGAAGTCGCTGTCCGTCGTATCGCTTTCGGGCTCGGGTAAGTCCATTTCAATCGTTTGATTGCCAGTCGATTCAGGTACGTCGAATCCATCCGCAATCGTCTGGCTCGGCGAACCCTCGTTGCCGACCGGCTCGTCGCTCTCAATTGTTCGCGAGCCGTCTGTTTCGATCGGCGAATCAGATTCGAATGTCGCATTCACATCCGCCGCACTATCAAGCGTTCCGTCTTCGTCGCTGCCGGAATCGTCAGGAATGGGCTGATTTTCGTCGTTCGATTCGTTTGAATCTTCGCGAGAGTTTTTCTTGTTCGTCATCGTCATTCTCTTGGTGTGACCCGCTTGAGACGCCGTCGTTGGTTGTGTCTGTTTTTCTTCTCTACAAATGACAAGTGCGAAACAGTCGCACCCGCTTTTTAATCTTGCTTACCTTGTTTGCTTTCGTTTGACTCGACGACGACGCCGTGCCGCTCGAGACAACTCGTATGACTCGTCTTGCGATGATCGCTCCAGCGATTCCTTCCAGTTGCCGACAGCAGCGATCGTCGCCACACCGGCCGCCAAAGCCGCAGCTCGACTCTGAGTTCGCCATGACGTTGTCGCGGACGGCTCAATGTCGATCCCTTTAGTCGGCTCGTCCTGTGTTTTATCGCCGGTTTCGGTTGAGGCATTCGTCGGAGTCTTCGGACTTTGATCGCTCGCGTCATTCTCCGCTTCAACGGCGCGCGGAGCAACAAGGTCTAAATCAACTTGCTGATCGTCGACGTTCCGCTGCGTCTCAACTCCCGCTCCGGTCTTCGAAACGATTTCCGTCACAGGATTCTCGACTGACTCCAGCGCCGCGCCATCATTCGCGCCCGGCAATCGTTCGCCGACGCCTTTGCGGAAGTCGGCCGGCACGAGCTTGCCGTTGAATATATGAACGTCGTGCATTAGCCGAACTTTGCCGGTCGCCGGATCCTCGACATATATCCGGTAGTGCCCGTTGCGAAGCTTGATCTGTTCGAACTTGCGGAGGACGTCTTTGAGCGAATCGACAGGGAGATCGTAGTCCTTGGGATCCTCTTTGTTCGCAACATCGTCAACAACACGGAAGAAAACTCGCATGTCGCCGATACGAGCCTCCTCGAGTTCGCCTGCATGCATTTCAAACGTCTCGCTGTAGGCGTCGGCGCTGTTGGATGACTGATTCAGAATCAAGGCTGAGTTGCTTGGCCGAGCGACGATCGGATCGAGCTCATGGACGACCGGCGGAACGTAAGTTTGAATCCCCTCACCAGGAACGGTTTGCAGGCGACTGACTGTTGTCACCAGCTGTTGACCAAACTCTCCTTCCGTAAAGAACTGAATCCCGTTGAATACGGCGCCGCCGCTAGTCCGCTTTGCATCCAAGCCAATCGTGACGGTAACCGGAATCGGGTCGGCTGGATTCGAACTCGGATTGCCGTTGTATTTATGCCTCAGCAGAAAATCGACGCCGCCGGGCAGTCGCGTTATTGACGACTCTGGCGCATTGCCGACTCCAACATACGGGTATTCCTCGACGACGCCGTCGCTCCAATCGACCGTAACGCGAAAATTCACTTCGCCGGGAATGCCAACATTCACTCGAATGATCGCGTTTCCAAATGCGTCGACGTTCGATCCGCCCTGGTCGACAGGTACGACGAACAACGTGACGCCTTCCTCGACTTGTGGGAACGTCACAAACGACCCGAATTCAGAGCCCATGACGACATCATTATCGATCACGACATCGCGCCCAGCCTTGAAGACGATGGGGCCATTTCCGTGAGCGTAAACTTCCGGCGCCGCGCCAACGTCGTTGACGACGATGTCGTCGCCCGCAGTCAACTCGATCGTTCCGTCACCCGTCGAGACAACGCGGGCCGAAACCGTTAGATCGTCCGCACCGCCGCCCGGCGAAGCTGTCAGCAAAATGTCGCCGCTGTTCGTCACATCTTCGGCAACGCTCAGAGGGCTGTTTGCAGTGATCGACAACGCCCCGCCGCCACTAGTCGCACCGCCGGCAATGCCGCCATTTGCTTGACTCAAACCGCCGACGACCAAGGCGCCGTCGTTGACGATAAACAAACCACCAGCTCCGGCCTGTCCCTCAAACGTGCTGACCGTCGTTTCGAGCGGGTTGCCCGTCGAGCCAATGCCGGACGCCGAGACGATAACCAAGTTGTTGGAAGTGACATCGTTACCGACGTTTTGATCGATCACCGTATTGCCGTCGGCGATCAACTCAATCTGATTTCCTATCGAGACAACCTCGGACTGAAACGTCAGCGAACCGTCAACGTGAATGCGAACATCGTCCTGCGCTGTCACGCCATCGACGCCGTGCAATTGGCCGAAAATCACGTCGCCTGAGTCACGGTAGTCGAGTTGTCCGACGACGTCCGACGCGAGCACGTCAATGTTGTTCATGGTGCTCGTCAGCAGTTGGTCGCCGCCGCCAAGCAGCAGCAGTCCTGCAGCTTCAATTGGCGAATTCGCCGACTGGGTTACGGCTTGAGCCGCATCGAGTGTGAGCACGCCGCCATTGACGGCGAGTCCATCGATCCCTGGCAGAACGCCGATGCCAGCAATTGAGCCAATCTGCAAAACGTCAACGTGAACCAAATGCACGTCCCCGCCAACCATCGCCCCCGAGAGCGAGCCAAACTCATTTGCTCCGGTCAGCGAAACATTGCCGGTTCCGATGAGCCCGAGCTGACTGACAGCCAAGACGCCTGCGCCGGCGATTTCGCTCGAACTTGCGAGAATGAGAACACCCGACGAATCGACGCGACCCGCTACATCGACGTCGCCGCCGGAGGCTGGGTTGCCGATCACCAGGACGTCAGCGGTAACGGCATCTAGCTCGTTTGTCACAAGCGAGAGCGTGTTCGCCGCATTCGCGCCGAGCGTAATTTTTTCATTGCCGACCGCTGCAATGGAGACGACTCCGTTAGGCGAACTGAACGAGCCCGTGTTGGGATCGATCTCGACATCCAATCCGACGACTGTGAGGATCGCACCAGGCGCCAGCATCTCGACGCCGCCGTCGATCACGATCGCTGCGCCAGGCGTGAGGGCTCGGCCTGTGAGCGACAAGTCGCTGTTCGCTCGCATTTGATGTCCGGCAACGTCATCGTCGACGCGAATCGCGTCAAGCTCAAAGGGAGTCGCGAAGACATCAGATCCGAGCGCCGTCAGCTGACCGTCGGAATCGATCTCGCCGGCGGCGTTCACCCAGAGTCCGCCAAACCCGTCGAGGTCGGCATCGGCTGTGAGACTGATGTTGGCGCCATCGGTCGTGCGAATCGTCGCCAACACGATAATGTCGCGATCGGCGGCGATGTCGATGTCGGTATCGCTGATGATATCGACGGTGATAATCACATCTCCACCACCTCCGCGAATGATGATGTCGCCTTTGCCGAGTAGTGGAATCGTGTCGACAACGGCACCGCTGATTGCCAGCTGCCCGCCCACGCCGCCGAGCGAACTGAGCGTCGCCGAGGCCAAAACGGCGACGCCGCTCTCGCCAATAATCTCGATGTGCCCGCCATCAACCGCGCCGCCGCTTGTCACCGCGCCGCTGAACGTCGTGACCGCAGCCCCCTTCTGTTCAAACAAGATGTCACCACCGACCGTCGAAATCGACGTCACGTTAACGCCGAGATTAGAGTCGTTGATCAGATCGATGTCGCCTGAGCCTGTTGAGTCTGCGCGGATCGACTGGGCTTTCATCTCCAAACTGTTCAAGTCGCCGATCCCGGCGCCGGCGTCCAATTCAACTTGAGCCGACTGAAGCAGACCGGCACCATTGATGGCCCCAGCCGCGATCAATCGAAGAACGCCATTTGCGGTTAGTCCCGCCACGAACTGCAAGTCGCCGCCAAGCGCTTCCAACGTCAATTGGCCGAGTGAGGCGCCCGCGACCACATTTAGTGCGCCGGCATTGCGTATCAAGGCGTCGCCCAAAGTGTCGATATCAAGTTGACCGGACAAGTCGAGCGTGTCGAGTGAAACGTTGTTGAGAGCGACCGTGGAACGAATCGTCGCGTCGCTAGCCACCGCGACGGCCGCGGAATCGGAAAGGTCTCCACCTTGCATGGTGATCGACAAGGAGCCACCGACATCGGACGCCTTGAGATCGAGATTGGACGCTGTTTGAATCACAGCGTCACCAACGGTATCGAGCCCAAGTGATCCGCCGTTGTTAAAATTATTGGCGACGCCTAGCTGCACTTCGGAAGCGGTGAGCGTGGACATCAACGTGACGTCCAGTGAACCGCTTAGGTTGGTGATTGCTCCGCTGGAGGTCGCAATGAGGTTGCCGCCGATTTGACTCGTCTTAAAATCGATGGCGTTGGCGGTGTTGAGAATCGTGTCCCCAACGCTGGTGGCTCCGATGGCTTGCGCAACATCGAGTGTGTTGGCGAGGCCCAACTTGATCGCTTGGCCCACGTCCAAGGTGGCCATACCAGCAACGGTGAGCGATCCCGAGCCGTTGAGGATATTGCCTTGACTCTCGGCCAAGAGATTGCCGCCGATGTCGCTGGTAGCAAAATTGATATCGAGATCATTGGTCAGCGCGGCGTCGGAATTCGCAACTAAGGTGACGGGCCCAGCGATTCGAGCCGCATCGGTCTGGCCAAGACTAATTTGGCCGGCTGAGGCGGAGGTCGTGAAGCTCGCGGCTCCGCTAACGTCGATTTGTCCAGTTGGGTTTAGGATGTCGCCCGCAGTGGAAACGGCTTGAAGGTTGCCATTGACGTCAGTGGCGTGGATTGTGAGGTCGTCGACCGCATTGACTTGCGCGTCACCGGACGCGGTAGACAACTGCAAGAGCGTCAATGCTCCAGGCGACGTTAGCCTGACGTCTCCGCCCAACAACGATTGGGCGTCAACCGTCGAGTCAGCGGCTACCTCGAGAGCTCCGCCGAACGCGTCGGCAATCTTGCCTTGGGCCATCAGTCGAATCGCGTCGCCAGATTGGATGTCGACGACCGCATCGTTGGTAGAATCGAGAATCGATCCGCCAACCGCGTTCAGGAAGACCTCATCCGTGGCGGTCAACAGGCCAACGAGGATGTCGTTCGTCGCGTTGACAATCTGAATGTGCCCATTGCCGCTGGAGTCGTCATCGCCCGCCGATACGGACTGGGCGTCGAGCGAGTCAGAGGCCATGATGTCGACAACGCCGTCAAACGTCGTCGCCTGGCGAATCGTTCCGCCGCCGTGGAAGCGAACTCGCATCGCACCGGGCCCCGACACAATGGCGTCGAGTTTTGAGTTGGCGGCGAGATCGAGTTTGCCGTCCGCCGCAGGGCCATCAATACCGCCGACAGCTCGCAAAACTGTCTCGCCTGCGGCATCGAGATCCGTGAGCGCATCGTTGGCGTGGTCGGCGATCGCGCCGCCCGCCATGATCGCGATATCGTTGGCACTGACGACCGAGCTGACGACGACATCGGCGGTCGCATCGAGTTCGACATCGCCCGCATCGATCACTGCGGAGCCGTTCATGATGATCGAATCGCCACCGCTCGCATCCGTACCGGCGTGAAGCTTGACGTCTCCAGACGCGTTAACGTTCTCGTCGACTTGAATCGAATCGGTGGAGTTCAACTTGACAGTCGCGGCTGTTAAACCGGCCGTCAGTCCTGTCACGCCGCCGATCGTGAGACTTCCAGAATTGTCGCCGATGAGACTGCCGCCCAGCGTTCCTTCGAGATTGGCAACTTGCAATTCCAATGGATCGGCAAGGATCCCGGCGTCGCCGCTAACGTCGAGCAACAATGCGGGCGTGATGATATCGACGGAGGTGTTTCCATCATCGAGCAACGAACCGGCGACGACGGCGTGGAACTGAACGCCCGCATCGACTCGTTCCAGCAGCAACACGTTGGCGTTGTTTTGCAGTTCGATCAATCCGCCGGCGGTAAGCCCGACAAGCGGACTAACTCCGCCAATCTCGAGGACGCCCATGTTGGAGATTCGAATGTTATTGCCCGCGTCGGCTTCGAGCGAGCTAAGCTGAGTCTCCAATTCAGCGCCCGCCGCGCCAATGTCGGCAGCCGATTTCAGCTGGGCCGTGGAGGCGTCGATGTCCTTTTTCGATTCGCCGCCGTCCAGTATGGCGCCGTTCACACTGGTTAGCGAAACGTCGCCGCCGATCGTGCGCAGATGGCTTATCGTGGCGTCACCATCGGACATAACATCAACCGCTCCGCCACGGGCGTCGACGACTGCCAAATCGTGCATGAGCATCGACGCGTCAGTGGACACAGAGAGGTTGGCAGTCGATTGAGCATCCAAGAGACCGGCGGCCGAGAAAGTAACCGCGCCAACCGCGTGCAAGTCGGCGCTGGTGCCGCTGGTCAAGATCGACGCGTTGATATCAAGTGTTCCGTCCCCGTTCAAAACCAACGGTCCGGTTTGCACTCTCAGCGTCTCATTGACCGACACGGCTCCGCTGCTATGAATAGTGGCATTGCCCGTTTGCAAGCCGGTAAAGGCGGAAACGCCTCCAACCGTTAGCGGGCCATCGTTATCAACGATAAATTCGCCGAACACGTCGCCTTCCACGAACGCCGTCTTTGTTTCGACGGCCTCTCCCGTCACCCCGAAATCTCCACTCACGTCCAGCAGCAGGCGAGCTGCCTCGACGTCGACGGCCGCGTTGGGCTCGTCGTGAACGGATCCAATGACGGTCAAGGAAATCTGTCCGACTGCCGTGAGCGCCTCGTGTAGATTCAGGTCGCCCATGCTGCTGAGGCGAATGTCGTCGACATTTGCGACGACGCCTGGGATTCCATTGATGTCGCCAATGGTGAGCGGACCCATGTTGTCGAGATGAAGCGAAGCGCCGTTGGATTCCAACATCGCTAACCGTGTTTCCAAGGCATTTGCCGCACCGCCAATATCACCTTGGGCGGTGAGGACTGCAGAGTCGGCGTCGATCTCTTTGTGCGAGTCGCCTCCATCGAGGATCTTGCCCGCAGTGCTGTCAACGGTCACGTCGCCGCCAGATGAGATTAGCCCGCCAAGCGTAACATCCCCTTGGGCCTTGGCGTCAATGTCTCCGCCATGCGAATTGACGGTCACGCCATCCGTCATCGTCAGGACGCCGCCGGCATCGATTTCAACGGACCCCGCGACTTGCGTGTCGAGTGACGCCACCAGGTTGATGTTCGAGTTGCTTTGCAGTTTCTGCGAACCACTTGTCGTAAGTGATTCGTTAACTTGCAGAATTCCTGTCGACGAAATATCCGCGCTGCTCGCTGAAACTCCGCTCATCAAACCTGTCACGCCGCCGATTGTCAGTGGCCCGGTGTTGACCAATATGACTTCGCCACCGATGACCGCTTCCAAATTGAGAATCATCGTTTCGAGCGGATCAGCAGCTAGCCCGACCGAACCGCTAATCGTCAACTCAGCTCGATTGGCGGCCAGATCCAAATCCGCATCGGCGTCGTCGAGCAACGAGCCGGTAACATTGGCGACAAGATCTCCAGTTGCGGCGAGCGTCTCGTCCAATTGAACGTCGGCGTCGTTGGCGATTTTGATATTGCCGCCGGCCGAAAGACCGTTCACCGCTCCGATTCCGCCGATCGACAGCAAGCCCGAGTTGCTTATAAAGATGTTGGCACCGCCGGCTCCTTCGAGCTTGGCCAACTGCGACTCGAGATCGTCCCCGCCGGTACCAATCGACCCGTGGACGTTAAGCACCGCTGTCGTCGCGGAAAGATCGACGTCGATATCGTTGTCATCGAGCAACGAACCTCCGCCGGTCACGTCGACCGTCAAATCGCCCGCGAGTGCAATCGATTCGTCGAGAAGTACATCGCCTACATTGTCGATGCCGACATTGGCCGCGGCCGTAACGCCATTGAGCGCGCCGACGCCGCCGATCGTGAGTGGTCCATTGTTGCTGAGAAAAACGCCGCTGCTCGATGACGCTTCCAGAGCTGAAATTGACGTTTCCAATCGATCGCCCGCCAAGCCGATACCCGTTGCCTGGACCGTCGCTTGAGCGGCTGCGAGATCGATCGCCGCGTCACCATCATCAGTTACTGCGCCAACGGTATTGAGCGAAGCGAGCCCGCCTGCCGAAAGCCGTTCGTCCAAGATGAGACTGGCTTGATTGAGCAACGATAGGTCGCCGCCGACCGAAAGCCCGTCGACCGCGTGCAAGCCTCCGATCGTAAGGACACGGTCGTTGTTGAGCGTCGCGTCAACAGTGACTACGCCCTCGAGCGCATCCAAGCTCGATTCGATCCTGTCGCCGCTCGAGCCAACGCTTCCCGTCACGTCGACGCGAAGCGAGCTTGCCTTGATATCCGTCTCGGCGTCGGCGTCGTCCAAAATATTTCCGTTAACGACGACCAACATATTCGTACCGGCGGCCAATCGCTCATCGAGCGTCACGTCACCGTCGTTATCGAAGACAACTTCACCTGTCGTTTGCACGCCGTTGGTGAGATGATTGCCGCCCACGATGATAGCTCGATCATTTTCGAGATACGCATTGCCGCCGGAAGCGAGTTCGAGTTGGTCGACCTGAAGCTCCAAGCGATCTCCGGCAACACCGACGTTTGCCGAAGCCACGAGCACCGCGCGGTTGGCGATGACGTCGGCCGCGTTGTCGTTATCAATAATGGAACCGGTGACATCGATATCGACGCGATTGCCCGAGACTGATTCGTCGAGCGTCAGATCGGCGTCGTTTATCAGCAGCACGTTGCCGCTATTGGAATTCACGCCGACAAGTGCGCCAAAACTACCGACCTGCAGAGCGCCGCTATTGGCGAAAGCGATCTCGGACTGCGCGGCGATTTCGACAACATCCAATTCAGATTCGATCAGGTCCCCGGCCGTTCCAGTGTTGCCGGTGGCGGTCAAGGCAAGCCGCTGGGCGCGCAAATCGAGTTGGGCGTCAGCATCGTCGCTGAGATTTCCCGCCAAACCAATCGTTGCGTCGACTGCGACGTCGAGTGTTTCGTCGAGCGTCAAGTTCGAGTCGACGTCGAGACACAAACTGCCTCCGACAGTCAGACCGGCGAACGCCGCGTCGGCTCCGCCAATGGCCAGAGCGGAAACATTGTGTAGATTCGCATCGCCCGTAAGTGCCCCCTCGAGACGAGTCGATTTCAATTCCAGCTTGTCGCCCACCGTTCCGGCGGCGCCATCGATGTCCAAAACCAAATCGGCAGCAGCCAAGTCGTCATCGACGTCGCCGTCATCGAACAAGGAGCCCGAGTTGATGTCGATTCGGACTCGCGAGGCAAAGACCAATTCGTCCAGGGTGATATCGTTGTTGTTGGACAGCTCGATTTCGCCGTTTGCATTGAGTCCGTTCACGGCACTGATCGCGCCAATCGTCAGCGGCCCCATGTTGGCGAGAAAGACGTCCGTGCCGGCTGTGGCCTCCAGCTTGGCGAGCCGCGTATCCAAAGCGTCGCCGGTGTCGCCAATCGCCGTATTCGCGACTAATACCGTTGTTGCGGCGTCGACATCTTTGTGGGCGTCGCCCGCGTCAAGTATCGAGCCAGCCGAGCTGGTCACCGTCACTGCGCCGCCTAGCGACTTCAATGAGCTGAGACTTGCATTGCCGACCGCATCGACACCAAGCATCCCGCCTCGCGCGTTGACGACAACGCCGTCGGACATCGCGAGCGCTGCGTTGGTCGTCATTGTCACGGTCGCTGCGGATTGCGTGTCGACGAGCCCGTTCGCATCAAACCGCAAGTCGCCCAAGGCACGCAACTCAATCGTGTTGCCGTTGGACTGAACCGATGTGTTGACATCCAGCGAACCGCCGGCGTCGAGGACCAGAGGCCCCCCTTGAGTCTGAACGGCTTCGCCGGCAACGACGTCGGCATTCGTCTTGATGGTGAGCGAGTTGGCGCCGAGTCCGTCTTCGCTCGCTGACGCTCCTCCGATCTGCAGTGGACCGGTTTGCTGAATCTGAACGTCGCCGCCCACGTCGCCCTCAAGATTGGCCACTTGAGTCTCGATAGTGTTGCCGGCTCCGACATTCCCGCTGACATCGATCACTAAACTGGTCGATGCGATGTCGACGTTCGCATTCGGTTGATCGAGTATCGATCCCGTGACGAGCAACACGATCAGGTCAACAGCTGTGATTGCTTCGTGAAGCAACACATCGCCCATATTGACCAGTCGAATGTCGGCGACGGTTGCCGTGATGCCGCTGAGTCCGCTAAGGTCGCCGATGGTCAGCGAGCCCATGTTGTCGAGGAAGACGGAGTCAGCTTCCGCCTCGAGCTTGGCGAGTTTTGTTTCGAGCAAATTGCCTGCCGCGCCGATATCCCCGGCGGCCCGCAAGTCCGCTGTCGCCGATTCGACTTCCTTCGCTGCATCGCCGCCGTCGAGAATCGATCCGCCGACGCTTGTGACTTGAACTGATCCGCCGAGAGTCATGAGCGAAGCGAGTGTGGCGTCGTTTTGAGCAAGGACCACGATTGCGCCGCCACGTGCATTGGCTGACGAGCTGTCGGCCATCGACAATTGACCGTCGGCATCGATATTAACGCTGGCGGCGGTCTGGGTGTCGACGCTGCCCGATGCAGAGAAGGTTACATCGCCCGCGGCGTCGATTGAAATCGTCTGCCCGGAAGTGACGAGGGCCGCGTTGATCGCAATGGCCAAATCGCCGCGCAAATCGATCGGCCCCGATGTCGCCGAGACCGACTCGGATGCCGTCAAGATGCCAGCCGAGTCGATATCGACGAGGGCGGCTGAGACTCCGCTGTACAGCGCGCTGGCGCCGCCGAGTTCGAGCGCCGAGCTTGAATCGAGAAATAGACCGCCGCCGACGTTCCCTTCCAAAGCGGCGACTTGCGTGTCGATCGCGGCTCCGACAGCGCCGGCCGCACCGACGACTTCAAGTGTCAGTTGAGCGGCAACCAAATCGGCATCGGCGTCATTGTCGTCAAGCAAGCCCGCAGAGATATCGAGGTGCGCGAGCGCGCCTGCGGATAATGGGCTGTCGAGAAGGACGTTCCCCGAGTTGGTCAGCCGAATGTCGCCGTTCGCGGTCAAGCCGGCCAATTGGCCAATTCCGCCAATCGTCAGCGCCTGGTCGTTATCCAAGTGGGCGTCACCAGTGAACGAGCCCTCAACTCGCGCGAGGCTGGTCTCGACCGCGTCGCCAGCCGTCCCCGCATCGGCCGCTGTGACGACGGCTTCCGGCGCAACAAGATCGACGTCGGCGTCCGCGTCGTCAGCGAGATCGCCGGTGACATTGATGGTGATCCGGTTCGCGGCGACGATCGCTTCGTCTAGTGTAAGTTTGCCCGTGCCGCTGATCGTGGCCTTGTCTCCGACCTGAACTCCGTCGAATCCGCTGACGCCGCCGACGGCCAAGTCGCCTTGATTGCTGAGAACGAGCGAGGTGGCCGCGTCGACTTCCAGCTTGGTCAACATGGTTTCAATCGGATTGGCGGCTGATCCAACCGAGCCCGATGCATCGAGCAACGCCGATTGAGCGAGGATGTCGGTCGCGCCGGAATCGGCATCGTCGACAATGCTCCCGTTTTCCGCGGTAATGGAAACGAGACCATCCACGGTGAGCGTTCCCAGGGAAATATCATTGAGCGAAGCGGTTCCGAAAAAGTTCTCTCCCGCCCCGTCGACGACGACAGTACCGAGACTCAATTCAGTAGTCTTCAGGGTTGACGTGTTGAGTGCATCAACGCCGACTAGCCCGCTCACGTCGAAATCGTCCAAGTCGACGTGGCCTAACGGGGCGTTGAAATCGGCGTTGCCGCCAACGACAACGGCACCCGCTTTTCCGCGAAACGATGGTTCAACCGCAGGCGGCGCGGCTGGATTGAGTTCCTCGACCGTTACGCCGTTAAGAATCCACGCGGACCCAAGCGTCGACATCTCAATGTCCAACACGTTGTCACCGGCGACAAACGTGTGCGTCTTGATCTCGACAGTGCCTTGAACATAGGTGAACGAGAACGCCGGCGTGCCTTCAAAACCGATGCCGATGCTAGGATATCCCTGAGTGATATCGGCGAAGTAAAGTTTCGTCTCGTAAGACTTGCCCATCTCAACGGCGACTTGGAATGTCGCATTAGCGCTGGACGCGTGACCGTCGCGAAGCACCTCTTCGGGCGCGCCGAGCGTGCCGATCCACGAGAACCCGATCAGGCCCACGTTCCAACCGACGTCGTTTGTCGCGGAAAAGATCTGATTCGATGCAACCCCAGCCCACCCTGGCTCAACGACGGTGTGATTGAGGTCAAACCTACGCAGCGGTGCCATAAAGAAGCTGTACTCGTCCGCCTGGTCCAAGTGGACGAAGCCCTGTCCGCCGAGTGACTCGAAGGCCAGATCCGCCAAACCTGTGACCGTGGGCCGGCGAATGTCGACGCTGAACGTGCCGTCGCCTGCCGCTTGAACTTGGTGTCCGGCATACAACGAACTCGCGTCCGCAGAAACGATCACGCCGGAGCCAATCGTTACGGTGTAAATTTCGTTCGCCGCCCCAGTGCCAGCAATCGTATCGATCGTGACGCCATCGGCGGCGACGGGACCGGGAATACTGGCTGCCGCTGCTTGATTGGCGGCAACCGGCGTAATCTCAAGGCTGTTGAGAAGCCAATTCGTTGTTGCTCCGCCTTGATCCGAGATCTGAAACCGCAAGGAGCCATTGACGACTGTCACGCGAATGCCGTCATGAAACCACTTGCTCGGTCCTTGACCTACGTTGTCGAACAAGACTTGGTTGGGAGCGCCCAACATCGTCAAGCGTATATCTTCGCTCGCGAAACTATCACCGAAATTGATGTTCAAGAAATAATCGCCATTGGCAAGGTCGACGCGGAATACCGCTGGCGTCGAACCAAAATGGGCGTCGTTCCTGAGGTCAAGCCGCGGTCCGGCAGTGAAGCTACGATCGAAACCTGAAACAGCGGACTCCCAGCCGAAACCATCGATCGCGTTGTAGAGCTGGTTTGGAAGCACCGACGTGTAGCCGCTCGCGGTGGTTGAAGAGACGCTTCCGTCGAAGTCGAAAAGGAGCGGTGTCGCCGTGGCGCCCGAACTGGCGTCGAACACCCGCCCCGTTGTCGAGGTGACGTCCAAATCGCCGACCACGTTCGACACGTTCAAGTTGACATCGCCAACGTTAACCAAACTCGCGTCACCACCCGCGCTCACTCCGATGTTGCCCATCACGTCGAGCGAATCCAGATCGACATCCTGGTTCGCCGTAATCTGGAGACCGTCGCCAACCTCGATGCTGTCGAGCGCGCCGCCGCTGGCGTCCGATATCGAACCGCCCGTCGAAGTCGCTGTCATGTGCGTTGCCGCATTGGCGTCGCGCAGGTCGAGGTCTCCTGAGTTGAAGACCGTGATCGAACCGGTTGCGGCGGCAAGTCGCACGCCGCCGTCGACATCGAGCGAATTGAGGTGAATGAATGCCTGAGCAGCCACGGTAAGTGAACCGCCGACTTCTATCGACGACTGATCCGTGACTTCGTTTGCCGTAGCTGTGAGCGAAACGTCAGCGTCCGTGTTAATCTCTCCAAGCGCAAGTCGGGCCGCGGAGATCAGTATGTCGCCTCCCGCGCTTCCGGCACCGTCGACGTCTGCATCGACGCGGCTTGTCGCACTCGTCGACAGGACGTTGTTCGAGCGAAGAGTGATGTCGCCGCTATCGGAAAGAAGGTCGCCATCCGGCCCCAAGGACACGAGCTCGTCCGCCTCGAGAATGATGTCACCCGTCGTACTGGTTATCGACTTGGACAGAATGATTCGATCGATGTCTTCGGCGGCCGGTGCAGAGATTCCATTAGCGAGCGTGAGGTCGCTGACAACTTCCAAAGTTTGGTCGTCGTGAGCGGAAGCCTCAACCACGATCGAGTTGACCCCCGATCCGAAACTCGATCCGTTTACCTCGAGGTTGCCGAGGTTCATCGATACCGTCGCCGTGTCGCCAGCGGCGTCCATCGAAATCTGCAACACATCGACGGCGATCAAACCGGCCGTTACCGCCAACACTCGCCGCTCTTCCAAGCGTGAAAGCTGGAAACGAATGTCACCATCGTCTCGTCGCTTCTTGCGTTGCTTTGACCGGCGGCGCCAGCGACTTCGAAGCCTGTCCTTCCAAGTTGGATTGCGCATCGTGTGAGAGACCTACTAGCGGCGGTTGATTTGAATGAAAAAGAGGAGTTTTTGGCGACACTCCTCGCAACGAGGGCGGCCGCGCAGCCGTCCATCCAGCGCTGAGTCTCGAGCTAAAAAATGTCCGAAACTCAAGAAACTGAACTCCCCCTCGAAACCCCGCTACAGTCGATTATCATCAGAGCCGCGCAAATGGTCAAACTTTATGCGACTGTCGATTCCCCATTTGTGCTCTCTGCCAAGCCGATGTTTTCTCAGCATTTCACTGACAAATCGCTGTTTCCGTCCGCCCCGGTCGAATTCGATCGCAGCAATTCCATGCTCGCCCCGCGTCCAAGCTGTGCCCCTAGCCGCCGTGCTGGCAAACGACCTGATTGGCGTCGACAAGCCGCCAGGGCGCTGCCCAGGCCGAAATCTAGGCAAGATTTAGCGGTTATTCGGATTGAATCGAAGAAACCGATGGCGAAAGTCGTCCCGATTCTCGGAATTGACGCAGCATGGCCGACTTGGTTGACGATGAAATTGACGTGAATGCGCACGCGCGGTTGCGGCGGAATCTAGTCCAAGACAACGGGGTGCTTGGTGTTTGCTCGGAAGACAATCATGACGAGCCAGGATAGTAGGCAAAACCTGCCTCATTGGGCATGGACGATATGCGCGTGCTTTGCAGCTGCCTGCGCAGGGAACTCGTGCCTCGGGCAAGACGCCCAAAAGCGAGTGCGAATTCAGGTCTTCGAGCGCGGCAACTCGAGAACTCTCCCAGCAAACGAATTCAGGAACTCGGTCCACTCGGCTCGCTCATCGTCGTCTCGCTCAGGGTCGTCTCAAGTCACATCCGATGTCAAACCGAAAGATACTCGGCCCTACCTGCCCGCGAACCACAATTTGCCAACGCGAGCGAGCTTCAACTCCAATACTTCATCGCGAATGCAAAAAGGTGTCCGATTACACAAGGGCGTAAAGGTTCAGGAATTCTCGCGCCGAAGTGAGCCGGCCCGTCGCAGTGTCCAACCTCGGGCCGCCAACGTCGATCCGCGACCGCTCGATACGACCAGAAGACCATTCACTGGCGCGCTGCCGAGCCCCGTCGACACGCGGCTCCAAAAGACGGTTGAGGAGCTGCAACGTTCCATTCGCAAGCTGAAGCAATCGCTGGCTGAAAAGCGCCCGGTGCCGACACAGCCCAATGCGACAACGAACGAGCCTGCCTTGCGACGCATTCAGATCAATGAACTTGCCCATTATCCGGGCCTTTCAGCTCAACGGCTCGTGCGACGCCCGGACGGTCGGCTGATACGCGCACCTTGGCCCAAACCGGCCAATCCAGGTATCGCGGGGGAGACCGTCGACGCGAGCCGCGAGAAGTTAGCGAGCATGTCGATTCCGATCCCAACTCAAGTAAGCTCGACCGCACAACCTGCCGCCGCCCTGGGTCATGCCGCCCTGGATCAAGCCGCCCTGAAAACACACCCAAAGGCCAAACCGGCCGCAAACGATTCGCAAACGCGAGTCGAGAACTGGGCTGACGGCTCTTGGATCGCCGCGCTCGCTCAGGAGACGAACGAGCAACAGCCGAGCGGTGCGTCGCGAGAAGGGACCGGCCAGTCGGGCACCACCGAGAATGGTTCGGACACAAGCCAAATCAAACCCATCCGACTGAACCGTGCCGCCGACGGTCCGGTGGAATCAGGTGGCGACGGTGCCGAGCCGTTGAGTGAAATTGCGGACGGCAAGCCGATTGATCGCATCGGCGCATCACTCAGTTCCGATCAAGGCGAACTTCCACCCGACTACGCGACCATGAGATTTGCTCAAGCGGGCGAAGTCGTTCATGGCACCGGCGCGAGTCGAAATTGGGGCGACTCGGCATTTCGCTGGGAGGCGGCCGCGATGCATCACCAACCGCTTTACTTCGAAGACATCAATCTAGAACGGCACGGTTACTCGACGGGAATGCTTCAACCGGTCGTTTCCGCGGCCCACTTCTTTGGCCGAGTTCCGGTCTTGCCGTATCTGATCGGAGCTCGACCGCATCGAGAGTGCACGTATACGCTTGGTCATTACCGACCCGGATCGTGCGCACCGTTCGAACGCCACTGGCCTCGACCGAGTCTCCGCGGAGGTTTGTACCAAGCGGGCACCGTCACGGGAATGATCTTCGTGTTTCCCTAGCGCCGATTTGCCAGCGCCGATTTGCCAGCGCCGATTTGCCAGCGCCGATCAGAAGCCGCAGGCCACTACGGACTGAGGCATAGCGAGCATCGAGGCGGCGGCGTCTTGCGCCTTGGCGAACCAATTGCCCAACCGCCGTTCGCTAACAATCTCATCTGAACCGGGCGTCTTCACGACGACGGACCAACCTAAATCCAGTTGAGTTTGCGCGAGTTCCAAGACGGCCAACTCCGAACTGCAATCAGCGACTTGGTTCATCCACATTGTCAGCGGATCGTCGCCGAACGACCAGACGTTTTCGGCGAACCAACGCTTGTCGTCAATCCGCTGCACAAGCCTGGCGATCTCAGCATCGTGTAAACGCTCCTCGTCCGCCTCGAGAAACGCGGTCGTGGCCGCCTCCAGATCCATGGGCCCTTCGGCGAGCAGCCGATGAATACGATCGAGTCTAGATTGTTCGCTTGACATAACTAATCCCTTTGGTCGCTAACAACTGACGTCGTTCTCGAGGTGCTTTGCGAGTTTCCGCCTCGCTCGAAGTCGGGCAGTGTAAATCGATCGCGGGTCCGTCCCCAATCGCTCGGCCAATTGCTTGGCGTTCACTGCTCCGCCTTCATCGATGTCCGCCGTCATAACTTTCCTTTCCAAGTCGGACAGATGAGTCGCCATGATGTGACGAACTCGAGCCGCAAACTCGGAGTCGAGTAATTCTTGTGTTGGCGATTCGCTGCCGCGAACCAAATCGCCATCCGCCCATTCGACCCGCTGTCGATGGTGCCTTTGCTCCCGCCGCAAGATGTCAATCGCCTGTCGGTCGGCCAGAAACAACAGCCAACCGCCGAGTGGTTTTCCCTTAGCGGGATCATACGTGTCGACCAGCCGAAACGCCGCGTCGGCTAACGCATCCTCAATCTGGTGCTCGTCCAAAACAGTGGCGTACCGCTTTCGAACATAGTTTCGAGCTCGGCCGCCATGCGCTTGCAACAACGCAACCATGCCCTCTTCCGCGCCTTCGCGCAGGAGTGCGAGGATTCGTTCGTCGTCGGGAACTGGCAGGACGCCTTCCGTCATTCTTCATCCTAGTCAAAGATGTCCGGGCTCATTCCGCGTTCGCGATCGCGGTTATCAGCAATTGCCAGTTGCTCGTCACAAGTCTATACGTTTACGACTTCCCAAGTTGCATTTGGCCGTTTTTCAGATTCTCGCACGAAATGCTAGAGACCATGAGAATCAGGACGTAACCGACTCACTGACATAGACTTAGGGATCGATCGATGCCCCATTCCACTTTCCTCAGCGAGACGACCGTTTACAATCTACACCGGTAGACGAAACAAAGGGGGCGGCAAACAGGGCGATGGCGCGAACTGGATTGCCATGGACGTCTAGGGTCGAAACTGGTCCATCTGCGAGGCAATCCAGTCTTCGAGCTCCGCAAAATCGACCGGTGGGAGGTCGCTGAGATCAGGCCGCAGCCGGACGGCCTCTTTGATATAGACGTGCTGGATTTCGGATTGCAGTTTGGGCGTATTCCATTGCAGCAAGACGCGAACGCACTGGCCGAGCGAGCCGGGCACGCTGATCTCATATGTGCAAAGCAAGGGGACGTCGAACCAACCGAGCTGCCTCGCCGCGAGGGCTGGGAATTCTGCGTCGAGGTCGCGCGTGACGGTGAAGATCGCGTTGGCGACGTCGTCGGATTGCACCTCGTTTAGCCGAATCATTAGCGCGAGCAACTGCCGCGTCGCCGTGAGAATCTCGTCGCGGTCGTTGGAGTCTACCGTCGTGGCGCCGCGAATTCCGCGGCAATACATCGTCATCGAATCGTCTACTCGCCAGAAACAGGTGGGCCTTAATCCCTCCCACCATAGCCGATTGACGACGTAAATCGAAGGTATCGTCAGCACGTCAGCCAACTTACTTCCCTTCAGCCAATCAACTTCAGCTATGCCGTAGAATACGCGAGCCGGACTCGCCGTGAAAACGAGACCGCCCAAAACGGATTGTGTGTAAGACTCGGCCAATCAGTTCGTCATGAAAGTGTCGAAAAAGGACACAGTTCGAGACGAGGAAGAATGAAAGGGAATGACATGGACTGGCGCCAGGCAGCAACACGATCGGATCTCGCCGAGGGTCCCATCGTCTGGAAACAACCGCCGTTGCAGCTCGTCTTGTTTCAAGTCGGCGAACAGGTTTTTGCGGTCGACAACCGCTGCCCGCATGAAGGTTATCCGCTTGTCGATGGCGATGTCGATGAGTCGAATTGCCTGTTGACCTGCCAGTGGCACAATTGGAAGTTCCGCTTGGGTGATGGTGAATGCGTGCTGGGTGGCGATCATTTACGAGCCTACCCGACGGAAACTCGAGGCGATGAGATCTGGGTCAATCTCGAGCCGCCATCGAAAGACAAGATTGAGCAAAGTGTGTTGGTCGGGCTGCGACGGGCTTTCGACGAACGCGACTTCGGGCGGATCTGCCGCGAGACGGCGCGGCTGCATTACAACCAGATCGATCCGACGTCGGTCGTGCTGCGCGCCGTCGAGTGGAGTTGGGACCGACTGGAATACGGTTGCACACACGCCTATGCGGCTTCCGCAGACTGGCTTCATTACTATGACCAATGGGAAGGCCAATGGGATCGTCAACTTGTTGCCTTATCGGAATGTGTGGACCACATCGCGTTTGATGCGTTGCGCCATCCCGAGTTCCCATTTGCCAAACCTGGCGAACGATTTAGCCGAGTGGCCTTTCTCGAAGCAGTCGAATCCGAGAATCGCGAAGGCGCCGAGTCGATGATCGGCTCCGCACTTGAAGACGGAATGCATTGGCGACAGCTCGAGGAGCCTATCGTCGCCGCGGCGCTAGCTCATTACAACGACTTCGGACACTCGCTGATCTATACACTCAAGTCCAAGCAGCTCATCGAGCGTCTCGGCGTCGACGCCGAACCGTACATCATCCGATCCCTCGTCCGCAGCCTCTGCTACACAACACGTGAAGACCTCACGCCGACGTTCACCGACTACGCGCAAACTCTAGCTTGTGTCCGCAGCTCGCTCGGCCAAACCACTGACCATAGCGAAACGGGAACACACGACGTTGACGACCCCGGTTTCCGATCTGTGAAGGACACCTTCTCATGGGTTTGTGACACGGCCAAATCCCATTCGCCTCAAGCCATTTATCAAGCTTTGCTCGCCGCCATTGCCCGCAACTTGCTCTGTTTCAACGCCGATACCGACCGGCAATTTCGCAACACCGTGACCGACAATATCGGCTGGCTGCATTTCTCGCATGGCGTCACATTCTCCAACGCCGTGCGACGGATGTGTCGCGAGCACCCTCATCTCTGGCCCGAGGGGCTCGTGCAAATGGCCTGCTTTCTCGGTCGCAACTACAAGTATGTCGACAGAGGGCTAGCGGACTCGAATGAGTGGCCTGTGAGTGACGAAGCGTTGTTTTGGAGCCAGGTCGAAGAGACGCTGATCGACCACGGATTCCGAGACCCCATCTTCTCATCGCATTTCGTGAAGACCTCGCGGGCCGTGCGTGAAGAGGCCGAAGTTGGTTCGCCTCAGACGAGTCAGCTGCTGCTCGCGAGCCTCAATCGCTTACTTCATGCGCCGATCAAGCAGAAGCACGCGAGGCGACTCGCATTGCAGGCTGACGCATTGGTGAAACGCGACTTTGTCGTGAAGTGACAAGCCGAGTTTTCATGAATTCGCGACGGTCAAGGAATGGGGGAAGAAAGCGGAACATTGAGGCCGAATCCGCACCACTGATCTGAATCTAGTGCGGCAACAAGCGCAACTACTAGACAGCGACTCATTCGGCACGGATGAACGAACCGACAGGCCGCGAGGAATCCTTCGGAATAATCGGCAAGTTTCCTGAAGTTAGCCTTCCCTTTCGCCGAAGCCCAACTAAGCTTATGCACCTTACTTGGCCATTCAGTTCTGTTTTTTAGCAACGAGGAGAGTGAGAAAATGGGTGTTTACAACGCGAATTGGGAGGACGAAGAGCACAATCGCATTGTTGAGCTGTCGGTCGAGTACCTCCTTGACGACGATCAGCTCCAGCTCGTAAACGTCACTCCTCTCACTGTCAACTTCGTTGATCCGCAATCCAGGGTCAGCCACCGGACGCTGCGCGTCCATACCGAATCCGGGCGCCAAGTCCTCCGCAACGCCCATCTCCGCAAGGGGGGTATCGAGCGGTTAGAGCAGGAACTGCGTTCGAGCCTCCAGGCCAACGCCTAGGCGAATCGAACCTGTCCGCTCATGCTGCAATTTGAGCCTTACTAACCGACGTAAGTCGGCAACCCAAAGACTCATCGCCAGCATGTCCTCAAGGTGAATAATCGCCCGTAGCTGAGCGTTATGGTGCCACAGCCCGCAGGCTGTTTGTGCCGATTCATGTTTTGGAACCGACAATATCGGTTAGGGCGGCTGGTAGGCCCGAGCAATTCCTTCAGCGTTTCCGCGACGATCGCCGGGTCCGCTTCCATCTCAGGGAAGCAATCGAACGCCACGTCTTCGGCGATTGGGGGCTGGTCGAGTACATTGACCAACTCAAGCATTTTTTGCTGCTGCTTCGGCGGCCCCGAAACAACGAAGCCGTTCGACTGGCTGTTTACGGCCACGTTGGCGTCGGCATGCGGAAACGACTCGCGCAGCAGCTCTGCGACTATCGTGGCGTCGAGATGGCTGATCGCCACTCGTTTCGGCATCGCTAACTCGCGGCGCTCGTGCCCATCTTGGTAGCGTTGATACGCGTGAGGAACGACAACGGCTCCAAGCAATGTACAAAGCACAAGAAAGCGCCAGAGAGTAAGCCGCAATGGTCCCATTTCAGTATCGCCTGTTCGAGTGACCGCGATCGACGTCATGACCAATCATAACTGCGCTGAGCTTAGTTCCGAAATCTTCGTGGCTCGAGTTCAAAGACGATCGATATGGGGCGAAGTCTGAGCGTAAGAGTATGCACTCGCACAGACGTTGCTTGCCGAGAAAAGGTCGATCTTGCGTGTGGGCGCGCGTCACTCGCGCCGATCTATGATCTGCGCGTCGAGTGCTTCGCGGGTTGCGGCAACGAGATGCTGACATGTCACAGGAAACGTCTTTTGGTCTCCTGGACAGCAGGCCGGATCGTCACGCAATTGGCTGAACGAACCATGCAGTTGGTCGCAGCCAGTGGAGCGAACGAGCGGCGCTGCGTTTCCAGACGAGATGCCGGAACCGGGCAGGATCTCGATTTGTTTGGAGGAAGCATCTCGCAGTCTCGCGATCTGCTCACGCCCTTCCCACGCTGTCTCGCACCCGCCGGAAGTTAGAACGCGCGTCGTACCGCAGTCGATCAGCTGTTGAAGCAGTGACAGTTGATCGGGCACGACATCCAGTGCTCGGTGAAAAACGAGCTGACGATCTTTCGCTAGCCGCCGCATTGACTGCCAAAAGCCGCCGTCGAGCGTTCCGTCATAGCGTAAAGCGCCGGATACAATCCCGTCGGCTCCGGCATCCAATAACAACTCCGCGTCTCTCAACATCAAACGAAGCTCCGCCCGTGTGTAGCAAAATCCTCCCGCCCTCGGCCGAACCATCGCAACCACAGGTATCTTCACCTCACGCTTGACTTCCTCGAGTAGACCGATGCTTGGTGTCAGTCCACCGAGTTCCATGCCGAAATTGAGCTCCAGACGGTCGGCGCCTCCGGAACTCGCGGCAACCGCATCTCCAACTGACGCGATGCAAACTTCCAATAAAATTCGGGCGTGGGTGTTCAACTCAAGACCAGATGGGGGCTGCTGAGGAAGGGCGAATTGCAGGACATGTTAGCTGGCTGGACGTTGAAAACAACAAGATGCAAACCAAGATGCAAGAAAACCAAGATGCAAACCCAAGATGCAACAAACCAAGATGCAACAAACCAAGATGAAAGACACACACCGCATCTCCTGCAGTATTTCAGGTCACCATGCCCGCGCAAATCGACGACGCGAGTGCTAGCGTTGCTATGATCGCAAGTCGTGCTTGCACAGGATGTTGTGGATTCGAGTGAATCTCGCGCAAGATGTTGGAAACTGCTTGCCGAACGACAAGGGCACACTTAAACTCTGCCTCCCTTGACTTGAACTGAGTCAAACAAGAAGTCGCTCAGCTGTTTTCAAACAGCCAATGTTGGACGTGCAGATAGGGACATCGTCATGTCGACAGCCATCCGCCTCGTGGACCCGAGCCAAAGCGGCGCAATCAGAACAGATCGCGCCAGGGATTCGATGGTCTGTGAGCAACATGTCTCCCGTCTCGAACGGGACTGGGCTAGCGCATCTCAAGCCGCGACCTTTCTCGCTCGGCTGTCCCGTCTCGCAATCTTGTTCCGTACGGCCGTATTCACGGTCTTTTGTTTCCATTTCATCTCTTGTTTCACTTTCGGCGATAGGAATTGCCGGAATCGGACGCTCTGAAGGGAGTCACTCATGACCCAGAAGCCATTCATCGGAATCAACTTGGACTACCGCGCAGCTCGAGGCGATGCCCCGGCCTACGGTTATCTCGGCGGGGGGTATTTCGATTGCATCGAAGCTGCGGGAGGCATTCCCGTCATCGTGCCGCCGCTCACCGATGAAGACAGTTTGGGTCAGGCCCTGGAGCGACTCGACGGATTTGTGCTCATCGGCGGTCAAGACTTGGACCCGCGGCGCGACGGATTCATGCTGCATCCCACCGTCCGCCCGCTCGAATCGAGACGAGAGACTTTTGACCGCTTGGCGGCTAAGCTAATCGTCTACCGACGCATTCCCGTTTTTGGGATCGGTGTCGGCATGCAGTTGCTCAACATCACCATGGGCGGCAACTTGTTCCTCCACTTGCCCGAAGACCTTCCCTCCGCGATCCCGCATAAAGACCCGCAGGACCCGGGCCATCGACACGGTTTGGAGGTGACGCCGGAATCGCTGATGGAGCGTGTTTACGGCGACGGCGAGATCCGCGTCAACAGCCGCCACCACATGGCGATCGACGAACTTGCCCACGGCTTTGCCGCGACGGCTCGCTGCCCCGACGGAGTCATTGAGGCAATTGAATATCAGGGCGCGGACTGGTTCGCACTGGGCACTCAATTCCACCCCGAATCGAATTCCGCGTCAGCGCTCGACGTCCGCGTCTTTGAGGAATTCGTGCAAGGCGTGAAGAACTCGCAGGCGGTGCTTGCCTAAGACAGTACGGAGTCTGGTTGACGTTGCAGGAGCTGTCAGCGCTGTACACCTGCTCTGGCCTCTCCCCGACCGCCCGCGTCGGAGGAGAGGCGGCTTGCGGTTGTTTCGCGGTTCAGAGTTTCGCCTCGAGGTACTTGCGAGATCGGTTGATCTCGTCGGTGACTTGCTTCGCCGTTTCCAAAATAGGAATGCCGCGAGGCACGGGGTGCATGAAGATCTCAGTCCAGCCTCGATAGTTAACTTCTTTGAGCGCCGCGAGCAGCGGGCCAAAGTCCAGTTCGCCGCGCCCCGGCATCTGCAATAACTCTTCCTCTTTGGGCAGCTTGGTCATACACCCGTGTCCATGCTGCCAGGCGTAGAAGACCTCAATTCGATTTCCCAACGCGCGAATCAAAGCCGCCAGCGCTTTGGCGTCTTGAGGCAGGTGGTATGGAGCGAGTGCGACGGCAAGGTTGGCCGAGCCCATCTCGGCGAGGTACTTCATCGAGTCGGGCGATTGAATCAGATTGTTGCTATGGTTTTCGACAGCGATCGTGACGCCTGTCTCGGCCGCGATCTCGAGATGCGGCTTCATCTTCTCGACAAATCCCTTGACGGCCGCCTTGAGTTCGCTTCCCTTCAGGCCTCGCGGGCCACGCCCACCAGTGACGATCGTCGAACAGCCGAGTCGCTGTGCGAGCCGCATTTCGTCGCCGAGCCCAAACGGTCCCAATCGGTATTGGGTGATACAGCCCAACTTGACCTCGTGCTTCTTGAGCAAGCGCGTGAAGAGCGCCTCACCCAGATCCGCCAATTGTTCTCGCTGGTTGCCATGTGACTTCGGCCAAATGTCGATCGAATCGGCGCCGACTTTTTTCACTTCCGGCAGGATCTCGCCCAGATACATGTAGCCGTACATGCACGCGCCGAGCATATATTTGAGTCGAAAGCCCTCACGCTGCTCGCTTGCAAGCAAGTTCCGTGAGACGGTCGTGGCCGCCAAAAGCGATGCGCCGGATTGAAGGAGACGGCGACGATCGAAGCGGACAGTCATTGGTGGGCCTCTCATGCGATTACTGCTTGTTAAAATCACTCTTGTTCGAATCGGCCCCAGCCATCAACGTCGGCTGTCGTCTCGTCATGCGGCAACGGGAAAACGGCAGTCCGATTCAATCGACTATTGGTCAAACGGTCGACGCGAACCGGTCGGGTCTACGACCGAGGGGCGATTCGACGTAGAGTATGCAGCATGAAGCTGTCGTGTTCAACAATTGCAGGAGAAGAGGAATCGTCATGGCTGGAAAACGAATCTTGATAATCGTCGGCGACTTTGTTGAAGACTATGAGGTGATGGTGCCGTTTCAAGCGCTGCTAATGCTCAATCACGACGTGCACGCTGTCTGCCCCGGGAAGAATTCAGGCGATCATGTGGCGACGGCGGTTCACGATTTTGAGGGCGAGCAAACTTATAGCGAGAAGCGCGGCCACAATTTCGTGCTCAACGCCAACTTCGCCGAGGTAAATGAGGCGGAGTATGAGGCGTTGGTGATTCCAGGCGGGCGAGCGCCGGAATACCTGCGGCTCGACGCTCGAGTCTTGGAGATTGTGAGACACTTTGACGATACGAACAAACCGATTGCCGCACTCTGCCACGGCCCGCAGATCCTCACCGCAGCGGGCGTGCTCAACGGCCGACAATGTTGCGCCTATCCGGCCCTCCAGCCCGAGATCGAATTATCGGGCGGCGAATTTATTGGGCCGAGCGAATCGTTTGACAATGTGCACGTCGAGGGCAATCTCGTCACGGCCCCAGCCTGGCCGGCCCATCCCGCCTGGCTGCGGGCGTTCGTCGCCCTGCTCGGCGAGTAGCATAAACACCGATCACTCCGGTTCGTTTCGACCGGCACCGCGTCCCTTTTTCGTCCGGAGAAACGGCTCGATCATCTGCAGCAATGAACCGACTCCGGCGGCCAGTGCCGCGGTGCAGTAGCCCAGCAGGGCACCCATCAACACGGTGCAGGGTAGTCCGACCGTGGCGCGGCTGAGGTCTTGACCGTTCCAAGCTTCGTAGGCGAGAAGCCAAGCGGGAAGTAGGATGCCGCCGAGAATAGCCGAACCGCCTTTGGGCATAACGCCGAAGACCATCTGCGCGAAAGTGATGGACATGGCCAACGAGCCAAAATAGAGGTAGGCCGGTGTTTCGGCGTCGATCAAACGCAAGCCGCCGAAGAGAATGGCGAACGTGGTCATCGTGGCGAGAATGCTCGCCAGACTAAATCGTTTTTGTGATCGACTCTGATTCAACCGTTTCTCCGTTGCGAACGGAACGAGCGAAACGCGCGGCCTAACCCAAACTCGGATATGCCCGGCTGGCACCGCAGGCTTCGATAATGTGGGGAATCTAGATGATCCCAACCGATATGTAAAACCGTCGCGAAAAAAGTGGTTGGTCAAACCCTCGGGCTCATTGATCAACACGCGGCGTTGGCCGAGGCGTAACGCGCCATCGACCGTGGGTGTGGCAGATCAGGCAGCAGAATCGTCGGTACGAAAAACAGGATGCATTATGAGGCTCAGCGACGCGCCGAGATTCTTGTTATTTGCCGATTCGGTGTGGAAACCAGCGGCAGTGGGGCACTGGCGGTTTCGCATTGAATCCATCATGGGCCAGCGAAAGTTTGAGGCGGATGGTGATGAAGCGGTCGCGAATCGCGACCGTCTCGATCTGCTCGCCGTCGTTCGCGGCTTGGAATCGCTCAATCAGCCGACCCACGTGACTCTCGTCACCGGCAGCCGCTATGTCGGCCGAGGCTTGCGATTCGGGCTGAAGGCGTGGCGTGAAAACGACTGGAGTTGGGAAAGCTACGGACTCCGAACCGAGGTTCGCGACGCCGATCTCTGGCGGCGAGTCGATGGCGCATTGCGTTTTCACCGAGTCGACTGCCGAGTCTGGTCATGGGAGTCGCGCCCATCCGATGCTCACCAGATTCGAACGAGCAGCGAGCCGGGTCGTCCACGGGCAAGTTGGTGGCGACGGCTGCTTGGCGCGTCACCACCCTCAAACTCACTCGACGCGCGCTCCGCCGATCTTGCCGCGATTCCGAGCTAGGCGGTTCTTTCTGTAGTTCGAGCGACGCTGGGCGACGGCATGCCCGCGCTCAAGTTAAGACATCAAGAATTCGGGGCGCCGGTTCGCCCTACGCAAGGAGGAGACGGCAAGTGCGAACTCAAGTTTCACTGGATCATGTTGGAGCGCTCATTGAAGGCCGACTTGGTGAGCCGGCGGCCGTGCTCGGGCCGCATGAAGTTGGAAACGACGAAAGGCGCGCTTTGGCCGTGCGGGCCTTCCTACCCGACTCGCAACAAGCTTGGGTGCTGGACCCCGCCCACAAAGTTTCTCACCCAATGCGGCGAATTCACCCCGCAGGCCTGTTTGAAGCAATCTGTCCTGTGGTGGATAATGAAGCATCTCGATACCAGTTCCGAGTTGCAGATCAGCAAGGATCGGTTGAGACAATCCACGACCCCTATTCGTTTCCGACTATGACCACTGAATACGATTTACACCTGTTCGCCGAGGGCTCTCACGAACAAGCCTACGAATTTCAAGGGGCCCACATTCGCACTGTTGATGGCGTTACGGGCGTCAATTTTTGCGTCTGGGCGCCGAACGCCCAAAGCGTCAGCATTGTCGGTGACTTCAATGGGTGGGACGAACGTCGCCACGCGATGACCAAATCGGTCCCGTCCGGCGTCTGGGAATTATTCATTCCCGAGCTGCGCGCCGGTGCGATATACAAATATCGAATGGTGGACGCTAATGGTCGACGAGTCGATAAGTCGGACCCGTACGCGTTCGCGGCTGAGCTGCCGCCTTGCACCGCCTCGATCGTGACCGATCTGAATCGTTTCCAATGGCGAGACGAGGATTGGCTGAGTCGACGAGCGGAGCAGAACCCGCTCGAACAACCGATGTCGGTCTACGAGGTCCACCTGGGCAGTTGGCGCCGGCAGGACGACCGCGTACACGGCTGGATGAACTACCGCGAGCTGGCCCACCAACTGGTCGACTATTGTCGCGAAATGGGGTTCACCCATATCGAGCTCATGCCTGTCTCGGAGCATCCGTTTACCGGCAGCTGGGGCTATCAGACTGTCGGCTATTTTGCCGCCACAAGTCGCTACGGCACGCCCGAAGATTTCATGTACTTCGTCAATCACTGCCACGAGAACGCCATCGGCGTGATTCTCGACTGGGTGCCGGCCCACTTTCCTCGAGACGAGCACGGCCTAGCCAAATTTGATGGAACGTCGCTCTATGAGCACTCCGATCCCCGCCAAGGCGAGCACCCGGACTGGGGCACTCTCATCTTCAACTACGGCCGCGACGAAGTTCGCAGCTTCTTGATTTCGAATGCCCTGTTCTGGCTCGATAAATACCACATCGACGGTTTGCGAGTCGATGCGGTCGCTTCAATGCTCTACTTGGACTACAGCCGTGAAGACGGCGGTTGGATTCCCAATCGGTACGGCGGACGCGAAAACCTGGAAGCGATCACGCTGCTCAAGCAGTTCAATGAGCGAGCCCACGCTTCGTTCCCGGGCGTGCTGACGATTGCTGAAGAGTCGACGAGCTGGGGCGGCGTCTCCCATCCGACTTACTGCGGCGGACTGGGATTCAGCTTCAAATGGAATATGGGCTGGATGAATGATACTCGCGACTACATGCAACATGACGCGATTTTTCGCCAGCACCACCACGACGAACTGACGTTCAGTTTGATCTACGCGTTCAGCGAGAATTTCATGTTGCCGTTGTCCCATGACGAAGTGGTGCACGGCAAACGCTCGCTGCTCGACCAAATGCCGGGCGACCTGTGGCAGAAGTTCGCCAACTTGCGTTTGCTTTACAGCTACATGTGGACGCATCCCGGCAAGAAACTACTGTTCATGGGCGGCGAGCTGGCCCAGTGGAATGAGTGGAGCCACGAGGGCGAGCTGCAATGGGACTTGTTGCAATGGGACACGCACGCCGGCATCCGACGACTTGTCGCCGATTTGAATTCTCTCTACCGTCGCGAGCCGGCATTGCATCAACTCGATCACGACAACGAAGGGTTCGAGTGGATTGATTGTCTCAGCCGCGAGGACAGCGTGCTTTCCTACGTGCGAAAGTCGCGTGACGGCCAAAGGCTGATCGTCTGTTGCAATTTTACGCCTGTGCCGCGCTACGATTTTTCGATCGGAACGCCGCATCTCGGCTGGCACGAGGAAATCTTCAACAGCGACTCCGAGCACTACGGCGGATCGAACTTAGGGAACCATCCCGGCGCCCAATCCGTCGAGCACGAGCACCATGGCCGACCATTTCGGATCAACGTGAACTTGCCGCCGCTGGGCGTGGCCGTGTTCAAGTGCGGTTAGACGAACTTGGCCTTAGTTCGGGTCTCGCCAACGAACGTTGAGTTCTTCCTCAAGGTCTTGCAGCCACTCTGCAATGACTCGCTGGCGATCCATGCTCGAAAGAACGAGTTCCGTGTTGGTCGGGCCAGTCGTCATGAATCGGCTGCGAAGCGATTCGTTGTTGGGGAAGTGGCTTTCCACTCGCACCACAAACACTTCGGTCTTGGGCTGATTTGGCGCGATGCCAGTGCTGCCTGGCTCGATCGCGAAGACCGATTCCATGAACGTTTGTCCGGCAACGACAGTCTCCGTTGTTTCGTCGCCATCTTCATTGGTTGTGGGCAGTTGCACGGTTCCGAGACGCGGCATGCCCTGGTTGTTCTGACCAAACATGCCACGCGCCGAGCCGACGGTAAGCCATGAAAACGGCATCGGCCGAACAACTTGTTTTGCTTGGTCTTCGGTGAGCGATTCAGCCAACGGTTTATCCTTGGCTTCGTTCGCCGTTTCCTGCATCGCTTTGGCGGCTTCCTCGGCGAGACCGTATGCTTGATTCAATTTCCACGCTGTCACCACGTCATCGCGAACCTCTTTGAATGCAGGAGTTCGCGCGTCCTTTATCTTCGTTCGCCAGTAGATGAATGTCGTGTCACTCAACTGTCCGCCAATCTTGGCGGTCGAGTAAAGCGGTACGCCGTCGCCGTAGGCGGTTTGAGCGAACGTGATTTGTTGAAAGTTATTGTTCGCGAAACTGAACGTCATCGCTTTGCCGATGTCGGTGTCCGCGATCTCGACGATGTCACTCAGATGAGTCACTTCGTGCGAAAAACCTTTGTCTTTTATTTTGACGTCGCCATTAATTTCTTCGACGATGCCTTCGAGGTCGAGCTCTGCTGGCCTGGTCGAATCAATTTTGAGTTTTGTCAGATCCAACTCAGGATTATCGGCGACGTATTGGTTGATCGCCCGAGAACCACCGACCTTAAACTGAGCTTGAACGTCCTTGGGCAGCAGATCTCGATTTTCCGAAAACGCGTCGACGACCGCAGCTTGGTGCCGAGACAAAGCGTTTCCGTATTTGCGAATTGCTTGTTCAACTCGGCTGACACCGGCGTCCAACTTGGCCTGCGCGCCAGGTCGAGCCAACGAACGCGCGATGGAATCCTTTACCTCTTCCAATGAGCGAATTCGTTCGACGGGCGCTGTGGGATCGACTTTCGGCTCATCCCCCGTCGCCTTGTCGGTACCAGTCTTGTCGGCGGCAGCTTTGTCCGCAGCGGCTTTATCGGTAGCCGTCTTGTCAGCAGCAGCCTTGTCCGCAGCAGCCTTGTCCGCAGCAGTTTTGTCAGCAGCAGCTTTGTCCGTAGCAGCTTTGTCCGTAGCAGCTTTGTCGCTCGTCGCCTGATCCGCTTCGGGCTTTTCGGTCTTGTCGGAAGCAGCTTTTTCAGTCGGCGCATTTTCCTTTTTTTCCGCCGCTGGCTTGTCATCCTCCGGCTTGGTTTCGTTATCGGCCTTGGGCGGATCTTGGCATTCACCCTCGTCCTTGGCCGGTTCCGCTGGCTTTTTCGCCGGCGGAGTTTCGGCCGGTTTTGTTTCAGCCGGTTTTGTTTCAGCCGGTTTCGTTTCAGCCGGCTTCGTTTCAGCCGGCTTGGTTTCGGCTGGCTTGGTTTCGGCTGGTTTGTCACCACCCTTTGACTCGTCGGGCTTTTCGTCTTTCTTCTCGCCGTCTTTCTTCTCGCCGTCCTCGTCCTTCTCTTCCTTTTCGCTGGGGAGCGGGTCGGTCGTTTTGTGTTGGCCGTCGGCGACTTGCTTTTCGTATTCCTTTTGAATCTGCTCGTCGGTGACTGACTTCAGTTCTTCCTCGAGCAGTTTCTCAAATTCGACCTTAACATATTGAAAGGCGATCTTGTCACGAATGCGAAACCCAGGATCGGGCGATTCTGGATTCGGAAATTGCTCTTTGCCGTCTTCGTACAATCTTGTCAGCTCCGCCTTGGTTGGCTTTTGCTTGACTTGATAGAGAAAGTCTTCCGCTTTGAACCGGTAGACCTCGGTCACGGCTTGCTGGTTCAAGCGGACGTAGTATTGCCATGACTCGGCTGGCGTCGACGTTCGCAAGCCGGTTCCGGCCATTTCCTGCATGCGTCTGGCGAGCAACTCTTGCTTAAGTTGCTCAAACAGCATGTCTTCGGTTGCCTCACGGCCCGACTCACGGAGAAATTCGCGAAATTCCTGATCGGTCAATCCTTCGTCCGAGAGGCGATCGAGGTAATCGAGTACTGCTTCGTCACCGACGACAACTCCAAGTTTGGAGGCTTCTTCGGCGAGGATGATTCGCAATGCCAACTCGCGTTTGTCGGCCGCCGGTGTCAGCACGACGTCTTTCGGCTCGCCAGCGCGTTTACGTGTCGCATTGGCGACCCGTTGGACAAAATCCATAGCCATGCCGTGGCGGCGCTGGAGCAGGCGAAACTGTTTGTCGGTAATTGAGCGGTTTTTCCATGAGACAACAACGTTGTTGACGCCCTTGGGCGGGCCGGAAAACATCTTGTCGACAGAACTGCCAACAACAAAAACCAAGACGATAAAAACGCCGAAGACCGCGATGAGAGTTCGCTGGTGCCGGCGGAAGGCTGAAAGTGGATTCGACATCGTTTCGGGAGCTAAGACGACTTGACAGTGGAACGAATCCGGTATTAATGGATTCCCAACAAGCTCGTCATTCACCTCGGCGACGCTCACTCGGACTGTGACTTTCCACATTCCAGTGTGGGTTTCAGGCCAAATGGGCCTAGCCGCAACGGAATGAAGCAAGTCGGGAGCGATCGCTCGCAGGGCGAATAACGATCTTGCCGATTGTAGGGGTGATCGACGTAAATACAATCCCAAACAGGAGTGTCGTCCACTCGCTCGCACGATGAGTCAGAAATCGCGCGGCCGGACAAAACGAAAACCAAACGGCCGAATCGGTCAGACCGAATGCAGCGGCCGTGCCAAGCGGAAGTTTGCGACTAACGCCGATGACCTTCGCGGGCTGATATTCAATGGCACCTAGTTTTCGCCATCGGAATCGGCTGATGGCCAGAAAACGACGAAAATAGGATTCCACGCCTCGGCTCGCCTGCGTTAGCCGACAGTTCCCAATCCACCGTTACTATTTCACTTACGAGCTTGTGACCTATGGCGAAGACCGAAAATAAGAAGTCACTTGTGATTGTGGAATCGCCGGCGAAAGCGCGGACCATTAGCCGCTTTCTCGGCCCCAAGTACACGGTGGAGGCCAGCATTGGCCACGTCCGCGATCTCCCAGAAGGCAAAAAGCAAGTTCCTGAGAAATACAAACAAGAGGACTGGGCCTATCTCGGCGTCAATGTCGAGGACAATTTCCAGCCGCTTTACATCGTCCCGCCAGGAAAAAAACAACAAGTCAGCAAACTCAAAGCACTGCTCAAGGAGTCGGACACTTTGTTGCTGGCGACGGACGAAGACCGCGAGGGAGAAGCGATCAGCTGGCACCTTTGCGAGCTGCTCAAGCCCAAAGTGCCAGTCAAGAGGTTGGTTTTTCACGAGATTACCGAAGAGGCGATTCGAGCTTCGATCGACAACCCCCGCGAAATCGACCAAGGACTCGTTCGAGCCCAAGAAACTCGCCGGATCCTCGACCGACTCTACGGCTACGATCTCTCGTCGCTTCTCTGGCGAAAAATTGGCAAGGGCCTTTCGGCGGGCCGTGTTCAAAGCGTCGCGGTGAGAATGATTGTCAATCGCGAGCGCGAGCGAATGGCGTTTGTCCGGGCGACCTATTGGGATCTCGCCGGTCAGTTTGCGAGACTCGACGGCAACGAATTCAAAGCCGGTTTGGTTTCCGTCGACGGACGACGCATCCCCTCTGGAAATGACTTTGATCCCGACACCGGAAAGCTCAAGGACCCCAAACTGCTGTTACTCGATGAAGCCGGCGCGGCCAATCTCGTCGCTCGTCTCGAGAAGGCTTCCTTCAAAGTGGCGGCGCTCGACGTCAAGCCGTTTACCGACAAGCCGAAGCCTCCGTTCACAACGAGTACGCTTCAGCAGCAGGCGAACATCAAGTTGGGCTTTACCGCGCGGCGAACAATGAACGTCGCTCAGAGCCTCTACGAAAACGGTTACATCACCTACATGCGTACCGACTCGACGAACCTTGCGAGCGTGGCGATCGACGCCGCTCGCGAGTTGGTTCGCTCCGAGTACGGCCCCGAGTACTTGCCCAGCGCGCCTCGGAATTACTCGTCCAAAGTCAAGAACGCCCAAGAGGCGCACGAGGCGATCCGACCGGCTGGCCATCCTTTTGCACTGCCTGAGGCTTTGAAGAGCCAGTTGAATACCGACCAGTTCAAGCTGTTCGATATGATTTGGAAGCGGACCATCGCCAGCCAAATGGAAAATGCTCGCGGGCGCCGCATTACGATCACGATTGAAGGCGACGGTGCGAAATTCAAGGTCAGCGGTAAGACCATCGATTTCCCCGGACACTTGCGAGCGTACGTCGAAGGGTCGGAGGATCCGGCGGCTCAATTGGCCGACAAAGAGACGGTGCTGCCGTCGGTCGAGGAAGGCGAAACAGTGACATGCCGCGAACTCACGTCGGCGAGCCACACCACCAAGCCGCCGGCGCGATTCACCGAGGCTTCACTAACACGCCGCCTGGAAGAGCGAGGCATTGGGCGACCGAGTACTTACGCCACGATCATCGATACGATCCTCAACCGCGAGTACGCTTTCAAGAAGGGGAGTGCGCTCGTTCCTTCGTGGCGAGCGTTTGCGGTTTCGCGGTTGATGGAAGAGCATTTTGAGCGATTAGTTGATTACGAGTTTACGGCCGAGATGGAAAACCTGCTCGACTCGATCAGCCGCGGCGAAGCGGAACATGTCGAGTACCTCAAGGGATTCTACTTGGGCGACGGCTCTCCAGGACTCAAACAGCAGATCGAAGAGAACCTCGAACGAATCGACGCTCGAGCCATCAGTCAATTCGAAATCGGCACGCCAGAGGAAGGTGAAAACAAACAGACCGTCTACCTGCGAGTGGGGCGGTACGGTCCCTTCATCGAACAGGGAGAGCGTGACACCGAGAACCACCGCAAGGCGAGCGTACCTGACGCGTTGCCGCCCGATGAACTCACGCTTCCGATCGCGCTGGAACTGCTCGAAAAATCCGAGAACGACGATGAGCCTTTGGGAGTCGATCCGGAGACGGGCGCGGAGGTCTTCGTCAAGACAGGGCGCTTCGGTCCGTACGTTCAGCTTGCAGCGCTAAGCGAAAAAGAGAAACCGAAGAACGCTTCTCTGCTCAAGGGAATGGAAGCGGCCGATGTGAATCTTGAGGTCGCTTTGAGGCTGTTGTCGCTACCTCGCGAACTCGGTCCGCACCCGGAATCAGGCGAAGTCGTTATTGCTACAAACGGGCGCTATGGACCGTACGTCAAATGCGAGGCGGAAACGAGATCGCTACCGGCGGAAATGTCGCCGCTGGACGTCACGATGGCTCAAGCGCTCGAGCTCTTGGCTCAACCAAAAACACGGCGAGGCCGGGCGGCGCCGAAGGAGCCACTCAAGGCGTTCGACAAAGTATCGCCGGTGACCGAGAACCCGGTAAAGATCCTCGACGGACGATACGGTCCGTACGCCACCGATGGCGAAACAAACGCGTCGCTTCCTCGCGACATTTCGCCCGACGAAATAACGTTCGAACAGTGCCTCGACCTCCTCGCGGTCCGTGCCGCCAAGGGCGGATCAAAGAAGAAAAAGAAAAAGAAGAAAAAGGCTGCGAAGAAAACCGCCAAGAAGAAGACGGCGAAGAAGAAAGCAGCCAAAAAGAAGACAGCCACAAAGAAGGCGGCCAGCGAAACGTCGACCGACGAGGCACCGCCAGAGAGCGACGCTCCCTTCTAGTGCCGCGTCAACTCTAAAAATGGGGGTTGGCTTCGGCGTAACTTGACTTGGCGGCGTACGATACAAACACTGGGATCCTAATTCTTAGTGTTGACGCTGCACTAGTCTCAAGATGATGGTTAGCGAGAGGTGGCTCGCACCGGTCGGCCACGCGACAACGGCGTGAATTGGGTGACGTACTAAAAACATCACTGGCAAGATGCGCAGGATGCCCCAGCCACGGTCGTGTGAAGTTCCAGCCTCTTGATTGCTTTTCTGTAGAATTTGTTCTCGTTCTCGCCAGAGCGTACAATCGCTCGCTTAGCCTCGAACGTCAACGACTAACTCTTCAGAGAGCCGAATCATGCCGAAGCCAACTGGGCGATCGCTGCCGTGTTTGTTGTCCCTATTGATCGCCGTTGTGACTTGCGGCTCGAACGCATTTGCGGGATCGATCCTCAAGTCAACTGAGTCGGGCGACCCAGGCGTTCGCTCGATTCAAGTGCTAAGCTTCGCCCCAGGCGGCGTGCTGCTGATTGGCGATGGAGCAAGCGGCCGAATCGTCGCGGTTGAGACCGGCGACACAAAGCAAGTCGCGCCGCTGAAAAAGCCGATAGCTCAATTTAAGAAGCAGTTGGCCGGCCGACTTGGTGCCCCGACCGCCAAGGGCGTTGAGATTATCGACATGGTCGTGAACCCGGCGTCGGGTCGAATCTATGTCGCGGCGCGTCGGCAAGCGGACAAGCAATACGTCATCGTCACGGTCGACGGCGATGGCGAGATTCGTCCGTTTCCGCTCGACAATGTTCGCCATGCAGAGATTGCTCTTTCTGCGGGCGACGTCAAAGTTTCGCGAGTCACCGACATTGCCTGGGCCGAAGACCGCATCATCGCCGCGGGGCGAAGCAACGAGACTTTCGCGTCCAAGATATTCAGCATTACGACTCCCATCGCCCATAACGCCGAGTCCAACTCGTATAGCGCCGAGACGTATCACGTCTCGCATCGACGGTGGGAAACCAAGGCGCCGATGAGCGTTGTGATTCCCTTTCGTGAAAACGGCCAGACGTTTGTCGTCGGCGCTTTCAGCTGCACGCCTGTTGTCAAATATCCAATTGACTCGCTCAAGCCCGGCGCGCAAGTCAAAGGCTCGAGCGTCATGGAACTCGGATCAGGAAACCGTCCTATCGATATGTTCATCTACGAGAAAGACGGTAAGCCCTACGTACTGTCGAATACGTTTCGGTTTCATCACGAACGACGACCGTTTGGACCGAGCCCGTACTGGACGGTGAAGTTTCAGCAAAGCGTGCTCTCCGAAAACAAGGCAGTCAACGAAACTGCGTTGAAACGCCTCAAGGGATACGAACCGGCCACCGATCGCGTTGAGATGGTCGAGTCGTGGCACGGCGTCATGCAGATGGATAAGCTCGGTGACAAGCAGGCGGCTGTGCTGCGTCAAACCGACAGCGGCATCGATCTGGAGGTCTTGCCGCTCCCGTAAAACGATGCTCGTCCGCACCCGTTTTAGACGCGCGGCGTTAGTTCAAGTCACTCGAGTTGGCACGGTCACAACACCGGCCCTAGATCGGTATGGTTTCTTTCACTCTAGTCATGTTGGTTGCGCTCCCAGCCAGTGGGCCGATTACGGTACGAGGCGTCGAGCCGGGACAAGAACTCGAAGTCTCGATAGTACTCAGTAAAGAACAGGCTGCGAGTCTCGATACAACTCGAGTTGGCAAGTCGGGTGGGAAACGACTGCTTTGGCTGGCGACGCGAGACGCACAAGGGCGCACTGGACCGCCGATCTTCGCCCGTTATCAACTCGACAAGAACCGACTCTTGCTTCGGCCCTCGTTTCCGTTGCTCCCTGAGACGACTTATGTCGCAACGGCCAGGCTTCCGAACGGCCAGACAACGCAAACGACAATTACGATATCAAGACGAGGTCCTCGCACGGCGCCCGAAGTGACGCGTGTTTTTCCGAGTGGTGATCGCCTTCCCGCGAATTGCTTGAAGTTCTACGTTCACTTCTCTGCGCCGATGAGAGAAGGCCGCGAGATTTTCGAACAAATCCAGATCGTGTCTGAAGATGGAGAGGTCGTACCAGATCCGTGGCGCCGAGTCGAACTTTGGAGCACGGACGCGAAAAGACTCACGCTTTGGATTCACCCAGGCCGCATCAAACGAGGCGTCAATCTGAGGGAAGAATTTGGTCCGGTCCTTCGGCCCAATCAGAAATACCACTTGGTCATTCCCAAACGAGTTCTGGGCGCCAACGGTATGAAGCTCGAGGCGGAATTCAGTAAAGCGTTCGAAACCACGGCCGAAGATCACACTCGGCCTCTACCTAAGCATTGGCAAATCGACGCGCCCTCTGTTGGGACTCGAGAGCCGTTACAAATCCGGTTCGGTAAGTCTCTCGATCGAGCTCAATTGCTGCGAATGATAACAGTCGTAGCCAGCGACGGTCGGACGATTCGCGGTAGCATTTCAATCGGCAGCGGCGAATCGACCTGGAATTTTCGGCCAAGCGAAAACTGGATGAACAACCGTCATCAGCTGATCGTCGATGGCCGGCTTGAAGATGCGGCGGGCAATACGCCATTGCGACCGTTTGACAATGACCTTGGTAGTCGAACACTGGTCGCGCCGCGACTGTCGATCACATTCACTCCGTCTTTCAAACCGAAAGACTGAATCGAGCCTGGCGAGAAACGCGAGCGAGAATATTCCCAAGCGACGCCACTAAGTTTGACTCAAGAAGGACCGTCATCCGACGAGATTCCCATGAAACCTTACACCGCCGAAATCGAAATTGAGCTACCTCGCGACCGAGTCATCGAACTGTTCGACAACTCGGACAACGTGTTCAAGTGGCAAAATGGCTTGCAAAGTTTCGACCACGTTGAAGGCGAGCCGGGCCAACCTGGAGCAGTCTCCAAACTGGTTTACGATGACGGCAAGCACCGAATCGAATTGACCGAGACGGTCACCAATCGCAACCTTCCTGACGAATTCGACGGAACGTACGAATGGTCGAGCGGTATGAACACGTTGAACAACCGCTTTATCGAGATTGGCCCCAATCGAACGAAATGAGAAAGCACCTGCGAGTACGAGTTCCGCGGATTCATGCTCAAGCTAATGGGCATCTTTGCACCGGGCATGTTCCGCAAGCAGAACTTGAAGTTCATGGAGAATTTCAAGCGGTTTGCCGAGACCGGATACGACGTGCGCGACGAAGCTAACCAAGCAGACTAGCAATCGCTTAGATGCCAGGGGTTGCGTCGCGTCTTATTGCTGTGGCGAGAGATCGAATGTATCGCCGCCAGCCGAAGTAAAGCGAACCACTCCATCCGGCAGATCGCCGACGTCGATAATTCCGTCGGGCAGATCGCCGAATCGCCGACATCAATGATGCCATCGGGCAGGTCGCCGACGTCGATAATACCGCCTGGCAAGTCGCCGACATCAATGATGCCATCGGCGGGTGGCGTGCCGCTGTCGGCTTGCATCTTGGCGGCGTCGACTTGCTCGGCCGCCGCTTTCGTGTCGTTGCCCTTCGATGTGGGCGCCAAGTGACTTGTCACCGAAACAGCGGACACGCTTTGAATCATAGTTGCAAGCTCCTGTCAACGACGAAGTGTGTTTTCCCAATGGAAAACGTACGTCGGAATCGTCAGATAGCAAACAACTTCGTGATGCGTATATGAACGCGAGCGGATCTGCGTTGAGCTCACGAATTCCGGGCAGGCAAACGCTGCGTGTTTGATCGAGCCGTCACGAGTTACCACGCGTACCCTCGAAAACCACGATCGCCGGGCGGCGTCCCAATCGCGTTCAATTCACGAGCGTGGAAGCCGCCGTAGTATTTGGGATACCATTGGTATCCGTCGTTTGCTCGATAGTAATCGCCCGCATTATTCCGAATATGCTGGGGCCGATTTCCTTCGCGAAATAGCGGATACCGGTATGCGATCCAGGGGCCGCGGCGGGCAAACAGGGGGCCACGTTCCGCGCAGCACGGCTCAGCAAGAGAAACCAAGGCGAAGGCTACCAGGCAAGCGGTCAAAGTCGGACGCATGTTGACACCTGTCAAAGGGATTCGTTGACGGAAGCCGTCGACGCTGCGTGTTTCGCAATTCCGCGCGGCCTGACAACGTAGGTCGCCGATTCACCTCGGGCAAATGCCAGCGTCAGAAGAATCCATCGTTGACCTCCGCCCGTTAGCGCAACCCACGATGCCTCTGGATCGCCTGGCAAATCTGAAGAGAGCCGCAGCATGGCGAACGCCTGAGCCCTGCCGAGCCCAACGTGAGCTTTTCTCGTGCGCTCGATTTCAGCTTCTAACTGCGTTCGTAGGGCCAGACGCCTTGAGTCCAAAGTCCGCCGTCGACGAACAAGGTTTGCCCGGTCACAAAGGATGACGATTCCCCGCAGAGGAATACGACCGCATCGGCGACGTCGTCAACCTGGCCAACTCGCCCCAACGGAGTAATCCCGCCCCAGGTGCCCGCATAGTCCGGATCCTCGTCTTGAGTTCGTTCGATCTCGATGGCGCCCGGAGCGACGCAATTGACGCGTATCTTGTGGGCGCCAAGCTCAACCGCGCAGACGCGAGTCATTTGGTCGATTCCGCCTTTCGACGCGCAATAGTCGAGCAGGTTCGGAAACGGGGTCTTGTTGGCGCCTGAGCCAATATTGACGATTGAACCGCCGTTTTCGCGCATTCTCAGTGCGGCCTCTTTTGTGCAAAGAAAACACCCCTTCAGATTCGTCCGGATCGTGCGATCGAAGTCCTCTTCGGTCAGGTCGAAAAGCGACGCCCAGGTTTGCACCCCGGCGTTGTTCACAAGCGCGTCGAGACGTCCGGCCTGTTCATCAAGCTGCTGAAAAATGGCCGCCACGTCGGCGGACGAGCCCACGTCGCCCGGTAGTAGCCATGCATTCGCACCCAGCTCTCGGACCTCGTTCGCCGTTTGCTCTGCGCCGTCGAGGTCGCTGCGATAGTTGATTCCGACCGACCAGCCAGCCTTTGCCAAACCCAAGGCAATGCCGCGACCAACTCCCTTACTCGCCCCGGTCACCAAGGCGACTCGCATTTCAGTGGACATCAAATTCTCCTGCAACCTCATTCAATGGCGGGGCGTTCGAAATGAATAGTCAATTCCCTGGCGATTCGCCCGCCGGTTAAACCTTGACGGTTAGGCAAACCCTGGCTGTCGTAATGATTGTTTTGAAGAACCGGGTCATAACGAGTCGATTCAGCCATAGCGAGAGATTACCTTTTCGAGCGGAGATATGGAACGATGGCGGCGGGAGGGAATCAAACCGGACTCATCCTTCTGTGCATCACAATCGCATTGGTTTGCTTAGTACCCTCTACGTTGTTCGGGCAGGACGAACGAGAGTTGCCGCCCATCATCGTCGAGCCTGACGGGCCGCTCGCGGCGTCCGACTTCTCCAGCGATGACAATCTTTTCGCCCCGATGGGTCTGTTCGATCAGACGTTCGGGCAGAACGACGGCTTCGGCGAGAACACGGGCGTCTTTCGCGGAGCCGAAAATAGTTTCGACATGCCGTTCGCCAGCGATTCGATTGGCCGCGACCGGATTCAAGAGAAGCTCGCGCCCGACATGTTTAACGCGTTGCAGCAGGAGCTCGGAATCCTGATGCAAAGCACCGGCGCGGGACAAGCGTCGCCATACGTTCGCGGCGTGACCGGTCAGCAAGTCCTCATTTTGGTGGACGGCATCCGGCTCAATAACTCCATCTTTCGATTCGGTCCCAACCAGTACTTCAATACGATTGATCCCGGCGCGGTGGATCACGTCGAAGTGCTCCGCGGCGGCGGTTCCGTGCTTTGGGGATCGGACGCGATCGGCGGAGTAATCAACGTGGTGACTCGTTCGCCTTCATTTCTCGATAGTTGTTGCGGCGACTATCGCGGCGGCGAGTTTCATCAAACGTTTAACACGGCGAACAGCTCGCCCTACAGTCGTCTGAATGTCGAGGGCTGGGTTGGTCGAGTCGGCGCGTTTGGCGGTGCCTCGATGCTCAACGTCCGAGACCTCGACACAGGCTGGGACTCGATTGGTCGCCAGCCTGGCACGAATTACCAACAATACGCCGGCGATATCAAATTCAATTTCCTCATCGACCGTTCGCAGATGCTCACATTCGCTCTGCAACATCACGAAATGCAGGACGTTGTGCGAAGCGATCGGTACCCCGGCTTTCCGGGCGACCGCAACAATAGCAATTCATTCGGCGGCGCTCGATTCTTCGATCCGCAACAGAGAGACCTCGCCTACATTCGCTACCAAGCGGTTGACCCTTTCGCCTGGTCCGACGCGTTAACGATCACTGGCTCGTACCATCGCCAGCGCGACAACCAGAAGCGCGGCTTTCCCACAACATCGCGTTTTCAAGAGACGGACGTGGAAACGACCGGCGTGAATATCGTCTCCAGCAAACAACTCGAATTCACAAAAATGACAACGGGCATCGACTGGTACCACGACAACATTGCTTCGAGGTTTGGCGGTTCGGCTTCCGGGCCGATCATTCCCGACGGTGCCTACTATGACCGGCTCGGCTGGTTTCTCAATTCCGACACGCGACTGCTCGATCAATTGACTGCCCAAGCCGGTATTCGCTACGAGCGAATTAAGGCGGGGGCCACGCCTAGGATCGGCGCAACGGACGTCTTCATCACTCCCTCCTACGACGACTGGATCGCCCATGCCGGGCTGACGTACGAGCTAAACCCGTGTGCGCGAATTGTCGGATCGGTGAGCGAAGGATTCCGCGCTCCAAATCTCGACGAGCTGACGGCCAACAATCCGAACGTGTTGCAAAACGGGATGGACCTTCCCAGCCTCGATTTGATTCCGGAACGATCCATCAACTACGAAGTCGGCCTAAAGACGGATTACGCCGGACTACGCACTCAGACGTTCGTCTTTTGGAACGACTTGAACAACAACATTGTTCCCATCTCCGCCGGCTCGAATCAGTTTCGCCGCGACAACCAGGACTCGCTCATCCAAGGCTTCGAGTTCGAAGGCGAATTGGATCTCGACGAGTCGTGGAGCCTCTACGGAAACTTCTGGTACACGTATGGCGAGAACGTCGTGACGGATTCGCCCTTGAGCCGGATTCCGCCAACGCAAGGGGTGCTCGGACTACGATGGCAGGAACAGAGCAGTTACTTCGACCTCTACACCTGGATCGTTCGACGGCAAGATCGTCTCGATCCGGTCCGAGATTTGGGTGATGAGAGAATCCCAATCGGCGGTACGCCCGGCTACGCGACTCTGAACATCCGCATGGGCCGGTCTTATGGCGAAATGGATCAACACCGTATTTCGTTGAATCTGGAGAACCTGACGGACAAGAACTACCTTGTTCACGGATCGGGCGTTTTCGGCACCGGATTCTCAGCCCGTTTCGGGTATTCGTTGATCTACTAAGCCACCTCCTCGCCTTCTCATCGAAGCATCTTTCGCGTTGGCATTGCGCGAAAGACGCCACAGCTCGAGCATTGCGCGTCTTCTGACGAGGCCAGGCTACGACGACGTGCTGTGAATAAAGTGGGACCAATAAAGTGGGACCGGTGCCCTTTTGTTTGTCCGCATCCCTCTTTTCAGTTGCAGACTCGGCGTCGGTCATTTCCAATAGGCATGTTGTCCACCGCCGCTCCTTCCAGTTGGTAGGAGCGGACAAGCCTGGACCGTGGATCGAACTCAATCAGCCCCCAAGAGAGCTCAAAATGAATCGCCAAGATGGAACGACGCCTGAAGATCGCCACTCGGATTCACTGAATCGCCGTTCGTTTGTCAAAGCCGGTTCGGCGGCATTGGTCGCGACAAGCGTGGCTTCCACGGCGCTCGCCGACAAGAAGAAGAAAAAGCCGAAAAAGACGGCCGCAGCGGAAGCGAGCGTCGGCGAATTGTATGCATCGCTTTCAGACAAGCAAAAGGAGACCATTTGCTTTAAGTTCGGCCATCCGCTGCAGTCGCGAATCAATCCCAATTGGCACATCACGAAGCCCGAGATCGACGACGATTTCTACACGAAAGCGCAGCGCGAACTCGCAACTCGAATCATCAAAGGCGTCTGCAGCGAAGATGGGTACAAGCGTTTCCTGCAACAGATGGAAGACGACGACGGCGGCGTTGGCGCTTACAGCATGGCGATCTTCGGACAGCCCGGCGAAGGCGATTTCCAGTGGGTCCTCACCGGACGCCATCTGACTCTGCGGGCCGATGGCAACTCAACAAAACAAGTCGCCTTCGGAGGCGGAATCGTTTACGGCCACAGTGAAGAAGAGCCGGAGCATAACTTGTTCCACTACCACACCAAGAAGGCGAATGAAGTCTTCGAAGCGCTTGACGAGAAGCACCGGCTGCAAGCCCTGCTGAAGAAGGCGCCGAAAGAGTCTCAAGTCCCGATTCAAGGTGCCGCAGGTCGGTTCCCCGGTGTACCCGTAAGTGACTTGAGCAGCGATCAAGAAGACCTTGTGGAACAGACGATTAAGGTCGGTTTAGCGCCCTATCGAGAATCGGACGTGAAGGAAGTCATGCAACTGCTGAAGAAGGGCGGCGGGCTCGACAAGCTTAGCATGGCCTTCTACCAACAGGGCGACATCAACAACGACAAGGTCTGGGACATTTGGCGAGTTGAAGGGCCGAGTTTCGTGTGGCACTTCCGCGGAGCGCCGCACGTCCATACTTATATCAACATCGGACTCAAGAAAGGTTAGATCAGAACCTTTCGAAACTCGAACGCCTCCTTTCGCTTTGGCTAAGCGGAAGCGAGGCGTCTTTTTTTGCGCGTCGACGTGAAGCGGCTCGTTGGTCGTTTGTGACGCGAGAAATTGCGGCCTAATCCACCAAGGATCTGCGCTGCCATTGAGAGCAACCGTGGACGACTCGAGGCGATCCCCACCGGGCATGAGTGAACCAGCATGACAGACTCTGCATTTCAAAACTGGACGTTTCTACACGTTAACGACAGTCACATGGGGACGCCTCGGTCCTACCGATTTCGCCCCGCGATCAATCAGCGGTGGGCGGCGATCAAACAGCAGATGGCGGCGACGCCCGCCGACCTGCTTTTGCACGGCGGCGATTTGACTCGCGATGGCGACACTCACGAGTTTGAGTTTCTACAGGCTCGACAAGACTTGGAGACATTGCCGTTTCCGGTTTTTGTCATTCCCGGCAACATGGACGTCGGAAACAAGCACACGTTTGAAGATGGAGTCAAACGCAGATGGAAAGGGCTCGAATGGAACGACCCCGACTGGAACATGACGACGAGCCGGCTCGACCTCTTCTCTTCCTACTTCGGTCCAATTCACTGGACATTCATGCATCGTGACGTCCGCTTTACCGGATTCTACGCCGCCGTTGCGGGTACCGGATTTCCGCATGAACAGCGGATGTGGTCGATGCTTGAGCGGCTTCCCGAATTGCCTCGAGCAAAACATCACGTGGCCGTGATGCATTACTGGCCGTTCATGGAGCGACTGGACGAGCCGGCTTGGGATTTGACCAATGGCGACGAATACGACAACTGGTACTTTTCGATCGACCCGCCTCATCGACAACGATTGTGGAATCACCTCAAGGCCGCCGGCGTGGACATCCTGTTTTGCGGTCACGTCCATACCGGTCGGCCAGTGCAAGTCGTCGATGGCATTCGCGTCTATCGCACGCCCGCGTCGGGCAACACAAGCCAGCTCGCCGAACGCTGGGGCGATGCCGACACGCGTTTCGGTTTTCAGCGTTGTGATGTCAACGACACTGGAATCGATGTGACGTTCGTTGTGGGCGACGACCAGTGCGATGAGTTCGACTCGTTCGGCCCCATGGGGCACCCGACGGTCGATCAACGAGACTACTCAGCCGCTCGCGAGAAACCACCGTTGCACCCAGTCGTTTAGCGCGCCCAATTGCACACCGATTGCCGCCCCTGGTTATGTGCCGCGTTGCTTGCCCGGAGGTCAATCTCGATGTGGACGTGTCTCAAGTGCGAAGAGTCGCTCGATGACAACTTTGACATTTGTTGGAATGCGGTGCCGATCGTTCGGGCGACAAAGCTCCTGGTTTCGTTTCCGATGTCGAGGAAGTCGCCAGGCCAACATCCGAAGGACCGTCACGCCCTCTTAAGATCTGGCAGTTCAGTTTGACGAGCGTCGGTGTTGTCACAACAGGCATCGCGCTTGTCGTCGGGTTGGCTCGAGGAATGCCCTTTGCCGCAATGCTGGTCATTCTTGGCGGCGGATTCGCAATTCTGCTTGGCCGATTCCTCGGCATGCTCGTCGACTATGTCCTAGGCCCGAGCCACAGTCCGATGCTCGATGGTCAACAAGTCGACGCGCACAACGTCGACGATACGAAAGCTGCCATCGGCAGCCCACCGAATTTGAACGATGGGGCAGCTCCATCGCTTGAGCAGACACCGCTCTGTCTTCACTGCTTTCAATCGGTCTCGCCGATTCAACACTACTGCCCGCATTGCGGTCAATCGATAGGGCAACTCACGCCCTACTTGCCGTACGAGGGCATTTGGTTTCAAGCCGGGATGTGGGGCAAGCTCTGGAATCGGCTCTGGTAGCGCAACGTCGACAGCGATGCGCGCAAAGTCTTTTTCTTCCTGCTAATCCTGCTTCAAGCGCCAATCCTGTTACTCGCCCTGCCAACCGTCTGGTGGTGGAAGTCGAAACAGCATCGACAGCCGACCGGTGCGCCTCATTCGGCAAACAACACGTGACCACAGCTTTCAGGTACCTGCCCAACTAGACGGCGCGACGGCAAGGCGCCAAGTTAGTGATTGCAAACCGAATGATAGCCGAAGCATCTGTTAAGGGAGAAGGTGATGGCGACACTTGAAGGCCGCGTTGGGCTCGTGACAGGCGCCGGGCGAGGCATCGGCCGAGCGATCGCGGAAGCATTGGCGGCGGAAGGCGCGACTGTCGTCGCCGCTGCTCGATCGGTGGACGAATTAGATTCCGTCGTCGCAGACATCGAGCGAGCGGGCGGGAAGGCAGTCTCCTTACAAGTCGACTTGTCGCAGCGCGAGCAAACGCGTCGCGTGCTTGACCAGTGCGCCAAGCTGGCTGGCCCAGTCGATATTCTGGTCAACAATGCAGGCGTCGGAAGCAGTGGAGACCCAAGGGCATTTGTCGATTTCCGGGAAGAGTACTGGGATCTCTCGGTGGAAGTGAACATGACGGCACCCTACTTGCTAACTCAGCAAGCGTTGCCGTACATGATCGAAAAAGGATGGGGACGCGTCATCACAGTCGCCTCCATCAACGGTCGCCGCCCTGCCCTTCACGCCTCAGCCTACACAGCGACCAAGCATGGCGTTCTTGGGTTAATGCGAACGATCGCATTGGAAGTGGCTGCGCAGGGCGTCACGGTCAACTGCATTTGTCCCGGGCCGGTGAAGACGTTGATGAACGATCTGCGTATCGAGTACGACGCCGAACGATTGGGCCGTGACCTAGCGGAGCACGAGCAGAGTCTGACACCGATCGGCGGACGTTTGACGCCAGCCGACATCGCACCGATGGCGGTCTACCTCGCCAGCGACTCCGCTCGCATGATCACGGGGCAAGCCTATAACATCTGCGGCGGAATCAACATGGCGTGATAAGCAGTTTCGGCACGGCCGAAACGAGCGCGACAAGTTATTCGCAATAGCAATCTCGACCCGGAACGCACCGGTCCCGCTCGACCAGTTCTTGGTCGGGGCCAACAACATGCTGGGTAATATGGCACCAGCAATGGTGATTGCCGCCGGCGAACGGGTCGTCCCAGACGTCTCGAGTCGCCTCGGTAACCATCTTCTTGGTTCGCAATTCGCTGCACGCAGGCAGCACATTCATCTCTTGAGGGTCTAGGTCTTTTTCAAATGCCATGATTACATCCCTCCCGTTTCAAGACCTGCGGCGAGCAGTATGGCTCGTTTCACCGATACCTTCGCCAGTTGGACTTTGTAGTTGTTGTTGTCCAGCGGAGTTGCGCACGAGACTGCAAACTCACCAGCCCGCTCGGCGTCGCGTTCATTGACGGACCGGCCGATTAACCACTCCGCCGCCTCATTGGAGACCCAAGGCGTGGGAGCGACTTGCCCGAGCACAACGCGTGCATCCTCGACAATCCCATTCTTCATGCGAAGTACGACTGACGCTGCGGCCAGCGGGAAATCCGGTCCTTCGCTCTGTCGAACTTCGTAGGTCGCCGACAGCGTATCACCGGCCGGCGGCAATACGAGGTGAGTCAACACTTGGTTAGGCGCGAGCGTCATTTCTCGCTGTCCTTCATGCCCGGGAGCACGAAACAGTTCCGCGACCGGGATGAACTTGACTTCATCCGTATGCGGTCCGATCACCCGCGCCGTAGCGCCCAAGGCGATCAGAGCCGGCGCGGTGCGCGAACTGCTGACGAATTTCGCCGAACCTTGATTGGCGAAAATCGCATGGTAGCGATTGTCGCCGTTTGTCGACGCTTTACCATTCTCGGCAAGGAGCCCACGACCGTTGCGGAAGAACCAACATTGCGGCCGTTGGCAGACTTCGCCGCCAATCGTGCCCTGCGACTGCAATTGCATGCTGTTGATGCCGGCAATCGCTTGAGTCAGGGCGGGATAGTTGCCCAAATAGGGATGCTCCAAGATCTCGTCGAGCGAGACTGTCGCGCCTATTTGAAGTCGACCGTCATCAAGCGGACCAAACTGCCGCAGACTGTCGACCTCCATCAAGTTAACGACCCGCTCCGGCTGGACCACCATCGACTTCATCAGTCCGACCAAATCCGTTCCGCCAGCAAGCAGTTCGGTGTGATTCGCAACAGGCGAGAGGAGTTCGAGCAACTCCGATTCGGACTGAGGCGCTGCGTATTCAAAATCTTTCATGATTAGATCCTCCCTGCTTTCTGCAAAGCTTCCAAGACGCGTTGCGGCGTCATCGGCAAGACCGGAACACGAACTCCCAGGGCGTTGCAAACCGCGTTCGACACAGCGGCACCGGGACTGATCACGGGCGGTTCGCCGAGACCAACCACGCCACGACTTCGTTCACTTTCAGGTTCGTAAAAGTGAACGTCGATGTCGCCGATGTCACCAACTCGCGGCAACCGGTAGTTGCTCATTTCCGCGTTGATGAAGGCTCCGGTTTGCGAATCCAAGATACGTTGTTCAAACAACGCGTAGGTGATCCCCATGATCACGGAACCGTAAACCTGACTGCGAGCCAGGAGCGGGTTCATCACCAGGCCAATGTCTTGCACGGCGACGAACTTTTTCACCTTGACGACACCGGTTTCGATGTCAACCTCAGCGTGAGCCATTTGAACGCCGCCAACGGTTTCACTTGACAAGGGGCTCTTGGCGCCACGTTTGTGACTCGCTGTCACTTCCAGACTTTCCAAGCCGAGAAGTCCGCAAGCCTGTTTCCAGCTGAGGCTCTTGTCGGGCTTGCCGGAAACTTGAATACGGCCGTCGACCGCTTCGAGCTCCTCCGGTTTGCACTCGAGCTTCGCTGCGACTTTCTCATTGATGTTGGCCAGCGCGTCCTGCGCTGCGCGGCGATGCGACTCGCTCACAGCGCCAACGGTTGTACTTCCGCCCGAGGCGCCGCTCGCGGGATACTTCGAGCTGCCGATGTTGACTCGTACATCTTGGACTCGCAGTCCAAACGTCTCGGCCAGCACCTGCGCACAAATCGTTCGCGTCCCTGTGCCCAAATCCTGAGTCGCACAGAACGACTCGACACCGCCATCGGGATGAATGCGAAGTTGGCAAATCGAGGCGTTGGCGCCGCCGCCCCATGTATGGAGCGCCATGCCGAGTCCTTCACGAACAGATCCCTTCTTGGGACCTTTGCCATGCTTGTGCCATTTGGCTTTCCAGTCCATCATCTTGGCCGCGATCTTCATCTCTTCAATGTAGACCTCAGGCGGAGCGCCTTGAGCCAAGCGAATGTTCTTCATGAAGATGTCGTAGCTATCGGCGCCCATCTTCGCGGCCAAGTCGTCGTAGGCCGTCTGCGACATCGCGCACCCTTGCGGGTGGTTGGGAGCTCGCCAAGCCCGCTGAGCGCCGGCGTTGGTTCGAATTCTTGTCGCTTTGCGCCGGTAGTTCGGCGGCACCAACACGTACGGAATCTGCTTATGAGAGACTCCGGCGCCGACCATCCCTGACGTGCCCCAGTGCTCGGAATCCCAGACAACGACGTTGCCTTCTTTGTCCGCGCCAAGTCGTCCCTTGAGATAGCCTGAAGGTCGATTGCCGGCAATCTTCAGTTCCTGATCACGCGTCAGCATGAACTTCACAGGCCGGCCGGTCTCTTTGGAGATTTCACAAGCGGCGATCGTCCAGTAGTCCGCTGGGAACTTGCTGCCGAATCCGCCGCCGATGTGGTCACAGCGAACCTCAACGTCGTCCGCCGTCAGGTCAAACGGCTTGCCAAGATCGCCCGCGTTGCCCGCCACGCGTTGCGTCGACAGGTAGGCCAGCATCTTGCCGTCCTTCCACATCACCGTGACGCCATGCGGCTCCATGCAGCAATGCGAGATAACGTCGATGCCGTAATAACCTTCAACGACGTGAGCCGACTCTTTGAAGAGTCGCTCCAACTCTTCCTCGACGAATTCGTCCTCATCGTCATCATCGCCCGGTTCGCGTTGCGTGACGATTTTTCCGCCGGCGCTGGCGGTTCGGCCGGCCTCTTTCGCTCCCTCCAAGTCTTCGTCATCGGTGAAGACATCGAGTTTGTCGTACTTTACTTTAATCTTGTCCACCGCAGCGGCCGCAGCGCCTTCGCTTTCGGCGGCGACAACGGCGAGCAATTCGCCTTCCCAGTGAACTTCACGGCCGACGGGTTCAAAAACTTTGATATGAACGACGCCTGGCGACTTAGCCGCCTCTTTGATGTCGATCGCTTTAATCTGGCAATGACCGTATGGACAACCCAAGGCAACGGCGATGAGCTGGTTGTCGAAGTTGACGTCGTAAGTGTACTTAGCGGCACCGGTCGACTTCTCGATACCGTCCAGTCGCGTTCTGTCTTTGCCGATGACGTTGGCCTTGTCACGTGCTGGCCAGCTGTATTCAACGTTAGCCATTTCCGCCTCCCTTCACGACTGAGACTGCCGCTTGAATGATGTTCGCATAGGTTCCGCAACGGCAGATGTTTCCGTTCAAGCCGTCGCGAATCTGCTGCTCGGTAGCGTTCGGATTCTTGTCAAGCAACGCACGAACCGCGACAACAAATCCCGGAGTGCAAAAACCGCACTGCTGGGCGTCGCTAGTGACGAACGCCTTGCAAACCACGTCGGGGTCGTCACCGCCGAGACTCTCAACCGTTCGAATCGCTTTCCCGCGACATGCAATCGCCAGCGTTGTTGAAGCTGTCACGGTCTTTCCACCGACCCACACGGTACTCGCGCCGCTGTTGCCGTCTCGACTCACCGGCTTGGCGCCCGTTAGGTCGAATTGATAGCGAAGCACTTCCAACAGCGTTGTCCGAGGTTCGACCTCAGCTTTGCGATTCTCGCCGTTCACATTCAGCGTGATCGTTGTCGCTCCACGAGTTACTTGCGGAGCCTGCTGAACCGCCTCGGCATTTTGAACATGAAGGGCCGAAGCAGCCGCAACGGCGCCCGATCCCTTGAAGAAGGCTCGACGACTAAACCCACTCTTGTCTGGCTTTCCTTTTGACTTGACCATCCGCAGCACCTCGCAAACTTGGGCTGGAAGTTACACCAGGGAATGTTTGAGATTTCCTTGCTCGATAACCGAACCGCAAATGCTTCATCCACAAGATTCGTGACGACTATCTTGCCAACTGTGTCACATGACTTCGCTGTGGCTGAGCGGTCCCGATTATATGCGTTGCCAACCGAGATTGCAGCAAAACACGTCGAGAATTTCGGCTAGAAGAGTTTTCTTTGCAAGAGGCAGAAAGCTCGCACCTGGCAATCGCAAGAGATCACGCAACTTATCGCCGATGTCTCTTGGCCGGGGACGACAGCGTCTTCCGCAGTTCAGTATCCCCTTGGCAGCAATCGCAGTCCTTTTTCTCGAACATCGGGATCGCGCAGATGTCGCACCAATAGTCGACTTCCAGACGGCGGCCCTCTTCCCAGCTGTAGAGACGGATGATCTGCACTACGGGCGAACCGTGGTGCCGACGCACCAGAAGCTCAAGGTCCATTGGCCAGAGCCGTTTGTCCCGGCGAAACGCGCGGGTCCGCACATCCTCGACCAACGCCACGAGTTGACCATCTTTCGTTTCAATGGCGAGCTGTCGCTCTTTCGCTTCCATCACCGTACTGATGTCGTATCGGCGTTTCAGCGCGTCGGCCATCCAAACAACTCGGCCGCGAATTGAGGTGGTCGTGTAGTTAGGCTTCTTCTCTGGCGAAGCTTTCGAGGTATCTGCCGCATCACGATTTTGGCCAGTCAACGGAAGCGCGACGACCAGCAAGACGAGGAAGGTGAGAGAGAGTAAGCGCATACTACACCTTGTCGGCTGCGATCGGCCATGGAAGCGATCGGCGGAATGTCCGAGTTGTTATTCTTCAGCAATTCCGACGACGACCAATGCCATCTTGGTCGGCTGGGACTTCTTCCCCGACTTGATCGTACCCTTCATCGGGGCAATCCACCAATCGTGCTCTTCGTCATGTTGCAATTCGTCGCCCTCTTTCTCGCTCGGCTTCTGCAGGCATAACATGGCGGGATGACCGCCGTCCGCCGATTCCATGCTGAGCTCGATCAGTTTCTCTGGCTTGACGGTCCCGGCGCTCTTGTCAGCCGCCGCGGGCAATAAGAGCAAGAAATCTCGCGTGGGAAACGTACCCTCATGAGCGCCGTCTTCTGGCTGTTGGCCGTAGCGCATGACATACGTGCCCTTGGCAATCGACTGGTCGCGAAAGTCGGTGCCTTTGCGAGCGTACTGAATCACGCCGATCAGTTGACCAGGTTCGAACGGGTAGAGAATGTCTTCACGACGCTTTGCTGAGGTCGCTTCCCAGCTCTTACACAACCAAATCCGGCAGACCATTCGGCTGGTCCCTTTAATGATGCGGATGCCATTTCCCGCCAACGTCTCGCCGATCTCCTTGGCAACTCCTTCCGGCGCCTCCGTGACCTTTTCGACTCGGTAGTCAGCCGCACCGAGCGAAAGCAGCGGCGTAAGAACCAGCGAGGCGAATACGATCGTGCAAAGTCGGGGCATGGGGAGCTCGATGCAAAGGAAGGGTGTCAGGTGGGATAGCGCACCAGCATCAAACCACTGGCGAGCTGAAACCAGTATGATATCGAGCAGTAGGACGGGTCAAGAGACGGCGTTAGCGGTGCCCCAACCCATGCTGGACACAGCGCCGAGAGCGACGCCAACGGCTCTACATCCCGAATAGCCCACGCAGGAAACTTTGAACGGGCGTTCGGCCTTCAAGAATGGCAACGTTGTAGAATTCGGCAAAGCCGCTGTTTTCGCAGGATACCGCCACGAACTCCTTCCTGACAATCGAGGCAAGGCCAGTCCCGGTCATCCACACGCGTTCAACACTCGCCTCGCCATGACCGCATTTTGACAGACAAAGTCCTTGGAGTCGGTCGCGTCCGTGCTCTCGGCCAGAAAGTCGAGATTCAGTTTCCCCTCGCGCGAGCAGCCGCAGCGCCAACACGAATCAAACTGATCTTCGATAACCTCACGACAATTGGCGCAGGACCACATATGAGTTTTCGCGTCGCTGTCTTCCATCAGAGCGTCCGAAACAGAATTTGAGGCCGATTGATTCTAGCCTAACAGAATTGAGGCCACATCAGATTTTCCGCGCGCCAGACTGACTGAATATCGTGCGAGGAAGAAGGCCCCGCATCGTTGCATCGCGCCCAATGATGATGCCGCGATTTCTACGGCGCAGTCGATCCGGAATCTTGAGCGTCGTTCGTGGACTCGGGAGCAACGGGGGCGGGGCCCATCGATTCCATGGCGCCGCGACCGAGCTTGACTGAAGCGAGTTCCGCTGTGCACGAGTTTGATGGCTACTGATAAAACCTAACTCGAAAATTGTCACCGAGCCGTGCGATAATGACCGCTACGGATTGAATTCCCGCAATTCACCCAGGATGCATCGACGGCAAGACGGCTCAATCGCTACGCCAGCATCGTGCTAAGCAGGTAGTATCGATCGCAGGGAATCGCCCACCACGGATGGAATCCGTTCGAGAATGTCGATCGCTGTCGATAGCGGCGGTGCGAGGCACATCACATCGCCGCGCATTCGCGTGAACAAGCCACATTGCTGCGCCGCTTCGTGCCACCTCGGTCCGATCTTGAGTGAAGGATCAAACTCCTTCTTCGTCTCCCGATCCTCAACCACTTCAACGGCGCACATCATGCCGAGGCCGCGTATGTCGCCAACATTCGGATGACTCGCTAATTCCTGATGAAGCCCATCGAGCAGCAACGGGCCTCGGCTTGCAGCGGCCTCAACAAGACCTTCGTCCTCGATGATCTGCAGGTTGCGCAGGGCCACGGCACATCCAACAGGATGCCCGCTGTACGTATAGGCGTGCATCCAAGTTCGCTCGGGGTCGTCAAACACAGTCGCAACACGGTCGCAAAACCCAACACCTCCCAGGGGAAAATAACCGGACGTGACGCCCTTGGCGAACTGAATCATGTCGGGCTCGACGCCCCAGTGCTCGAGGGCGAACATTTTGCCTGTTCGACCGAAACCCGTAATCACTTCATCCGCCGCAAACAGCACGTCGTAACGATCGCAAATCTCGCGAATTCGAGGGAAGTAATCGTCCGGCGGAATGATGACTCCCGCGGCACCCTGAACCGGCTCGGCGATAAACATCGCAACGGTCTCCGGCCCCTCGCGGAGGATCGCCTGCTCTAGTTCATCCGCCGTCGCTATTCCGCTCGAGCGACCATCTGTCGGGGTCGGGTATCGATACGGGTACGGGCTTGAGATATGCGAGAACCCCTGCATCAACGGTTCGAACATCGGCCAGTAACTGGCGATTCCCGTGGCGCTCATCGACGCAACCGTGACGCCGTGATAGCCCCACTGACGCGAAATCACCTTGACCTTGTTCGGCTGACCTTGGCATTTCCAGTAATACCTGGCCGTCTTGAACGCCGCGTCGTTCGACTCAGCGCCGCCGGACGTAAGGAAGAAACGGTTTATCGATGGGTAACAAATCTCGGCAAGTTTCCTAGCCAGTTCGATCGATGCGGCGTTGGTGCTTCCGGAATAGCCTGAGCAATACCCGAGTCGATTCATTTGCGCCGAGGCGGCGTCCGCTAGTTCCGTGCGCCCGTGACCAACCGCAACATTCCACAATCCCGAGATCGCATCGATGAACGCATTGCCATCGGAGTCGAATAGCATGGCACCATCGCCTCGGACCCACGACCGCGCCTTATCGTGCCCATCCACATTGTGAAGCGGGTGGACCAAGTGCGCTCGATCCAACTCACGCCAGTCCTCGGGAATCGTCATGTTTGGATAGAACCGCTACACAGAATAAGAATGTTGGGTGAACTTTGCGAGGCGATTGCCGACGCATTGCCAGAATCATTCACAAGCCGTCTTTGTACCGTTGGGTTGCGTTCGCGCCTACGAGTCCAAACGGGCCTTGCCGTGCGATTTTCGTTGGCGGGCGCGATAGTTGAGTCCCAGCCGTCTGCTTCATTTGCGCCTTTCATTAAGGTAGGCTGCGTGTCGGGCGTTCCGTTTCTGCGGCATCAGCTTCGGTACGGCAATCAGTAGCCAACTCGCATTTTATTTCCGTGCAATACGCTGTGCAGCATCCACACAACATTGAGGCGGACAAGTGATGGCGGTTTCGATCGGATGCTCCAAAAGTGATCTCGACACACCCGCATTGTGTATTGATCTCGACGCGATGGAGAGCAATACAGGCGAGATCGTCGAAGCTTGTCGAGCTCGCAACCTGGCATGGCGTCCCCACTCGAAATGTCACAAGTCGCCCGACATCGGACGCAAGCTGGTCGAGTCGGGCGCGATCGGATTAACTTGCGCCAAGCTTGGCGAAGCTGAAGTTTTGGGGCGAGGCGGAATCAATGATCTGCTCATCGCCAACATGATCGTCGGCCCTCAAAAGCTCGAACGACTGGCCGCGCTTCGCAAGATCGCCGACCCCATCGTATGTGTCGATCACGAGGATCAACTCCGCCCGATGTCGGCGCGCATGGAGAACGAGGAAGCGGCGGTTCGTGTTTTAGTGGAAGTCGACATTGGGCTCGCGCGAGTGGGGTGTCAAGCAGGTCAAGCGACAGTCGAACTTGCTCGGCTGGTTCATGAATTGCCGGGCGTCGAGCTGGCGGGAATTATGGGCTATGAAGGCCATCTTTTGACGCTTCCGGATCCGGTCGAGAAACGCGAACGCATCGCGGCGGCGCTCGCTTGTTTAGTCGAAACGGCAGAAGCGGTTCGATCCGCGGGTTTGCCTTGCGACATTGTCTCGTGCGGCGGCACGGGCTCCTTCCTCTACAGCGTGGAAGCTCCAGGCGTTTCCGAGTTGCAGGCCGGCGGGGCGATCTTCATGGATGAATTTTACCGTCGAGAGTGCCGAATCGAACACCTGAGTCACGCGTTGACCGTGGTCGCGACGGTGGTCAGCTGCCCGACCAAGGAGCGCGCGATTGTCGACTCGGGTCGCAAGACAATGCACGGAGACTTCTCGCTACCGCGCGTCGTCGGCCGCGAAGACCTTGAGTTTGTACGATTGTCCGCGGAACACGGCGAACTCCACTGCGACCCTAGCGGTCCGGGACTGCGCATTGGCGATCGGCTCGAAATCATTCCTGGTTACAGCGATATGACCACGGTGCTGCACAATGAGTTCTACGCTTTCCGCGGCGATCGGCTCGAAGCCATTTGGCCGCTCGATGGCCGTGGAAAACTCCAATAGCACGTCCGCAACATCTGTTGAATAACGCCAGCGCGGGCGTCGGCTCGAATTCGAATTCGGTTGAACTCGCAAAGATCAAAGGACCAATTCGTGAGACAAAGTAAGACACTGGCTCGTATTCGCGACGGCAAGCCGGCCGCGATAGCCAACTTGGGTCATTTCATTCCGGCGTTTGTTCGCCACGCTGCGGCAACCGGATTCGACTGCATCTGGCTCGACCTCGAGCATCGGACTTGGGACCCGACTCAAGTCCAAGCAATTTTGGCCTTCTTCCACAAGTTCGATATCGATTGCCTATTGCGAGCGCCGACAACCGACCGCGCTCTGCTCTATCGTTATCTCGAGGACGGCGCGACGGGAGTCATGATTCCGCACGTTGCAACGCGTGAGCAAGCGGAACATCTCGTCGGCGCCTTGCGTTTTCCGCCGATCGGAAATCGCGGCCTCGACGGTGCCGGGCTCGACTGTGAATTCGACACGAAACAGGGCGCGGCCTATTCTGACGAAGCCAATCGCGAAACGATGCTTGTGGTCCAGATCGAATCGCCCGAAGCGGTCGCGAACGCCGAACAGATCGCCGCTGTGCCCGGAGTCGACGGGCTGTTTATTGGGCCCGGCGATTTGGGGCTGCGTCTGAAGCACGACGAAACAGGCCTAACACTCGAGCACGCCGAGCAACAAGTGGCTTCGGCCTGCCGTGAACACGATAAAGCGTGGGGCCGACCAGCGTTCAGCAAAGAAGATCTTCACTCTCTCAGCGAAAAAGGCGCGCAGCTCTTGGCCTACGGCGGCGACTTCGGATTCCTCCTGCAAGGACTCACCCGCTCTCAAGCCGATTTCGAAGGCCTGAGATAGCCTGTGGATCTCGAGTTTCCGGCGAACCGAACAGAGGGCTAGAATGCCCTTGGACACGAATCACAGATTTTACCCTTAGACAATAGGCGCCACTTCTATGAATAGTGCTGCAAGTTCGCTCGACTTCGCCAAGCGGTTGATCGGGTTTGAAACTGTGAGTTGCGGATCAAACAAGGCGATCACGGATGAGATCTCACAGTGGCTCACTGACTTGGATTTCGCCATCGAACGCATTGACTACGAAGACGTCAAGGGAGTCGCAAAATCGTGCGTTCTCGCAAAGAAGGGCACCGGCGTTGGCGGCACCGCCTATTTCGGCCACACCGACGTGGTCCCGGTTGATGATTGGCAATTTGCCCCGAGCGGACCATTCGAGCCGACTGTCGTCAAAGAGCGTCTCTACGGTCGAGGCAGCTGCGACATGAAGGGCTCGATCGCATGCGCGCTTGCCGCAGCGAGCCACCATAGTCAAGCGTCGTTCGCCGAACCCCTTTATATTGCCTGCACCGCCGACGAAGAGATTGGCTACGAAGGTGCCAGGCAAGTCGCCGAGCGATCGGAATTCTACCGCGAGATGGTCGAACACGACACGCTCACGTTGATCGGCGAGCCGACCGAGCTGCGAGTTGTGCACGCCCACAAAGGCACATACGGTTTCCGCGCTGTATCGCATGGCGAGTCGGCTCACTCCAGTACCGCGGAGGGCTTGAACGCCAACTTGGCGATGATTCCATTCCTCGTTGAGATGAAAGCGATTCACGACCAAACCGAGTCGCTCGAAGAATGGAAGAACCACGAATTCTCACCGCCGACCATGGGTTGGAACATCGGCGTCAACGACCATACTTTCGCGATCAACATCAAGCCTCCGCAGAGCGTCTGCACTGTCTACTACCGCCCCATGCCCGGCGTTGACGGGCGTCCCTTGCTCGATCGAGCTCGTCGGGCCGCCGAGAAATGTGGCATTGAATTCATCGTCGAACGGTGTGCGGAAGCTGTCTACGTCGATTCAAATTCGGAACACATTCAACAACTTGCCGAATTGGCCGGAACTGGATCGGCGGCCACAGTATCGTACGGCACGGACGGCGCCATGCTTCGCGATCTCAAGCGAATCGCGGTCATCGGCCCAGGCAGTATCGAGCAAGCGCATACGTGTGACGAGTGGATTGACCTGCGCCAACTCGAACTCGGCGCCGACTTCTATCGGCGCGTGATTGAACGATGGTGCCTGGCACCCGTCAGCGCCGCCGCTCGATCGTGTGAGTGAGTGAGTGAAGCGCTTGTTATCACGGCCCCATTGACGCTCCAAACAGCAGGCAGAAAGTGCATGGCCAGTTCAGAACCGACTCAGAAGTTTCAGCTCCGCCGAGCTGCCGTCGAAGACCTTGATCCGCTGATCGACTTTCTGAAGCCCTTCGTCGATGCCAAACACATTCTGCCTCGCAATGTCGGAGAACTGCAATTGCTCTTGGCCAATGGATTCGTCGCGGAGTCCGAGGCTGTTATGATCGGTTTTGCGGCCGTCGAGGTCTATTCGCCGAAGATGGCCGAGATTCAGTGCCTCGCAGTCGACTCTGCATATCGCCGAGTTGGTATCGGGCGCGAGCTGGTCCAGCTTTGCGTCGAACGAGCTCGCGACCTGAAGATTCGCGAACTAATGGCCATCACCGTGGAGGATGCTTTCCTCGTCGACTGCGGGTTCGACTATTCCTTGCCGAATCAGAAACGGGCATTGTTCATCGAGACGTGGTCGCCAGACGGTGAATAGTCGCTTCCGATTCGCTTGTGCCGACGGCGCACGAAGGTAACCGACAGACTGACAGAATCGAGTTGACGGCGAAATCAGCTCAGAAGTTTTTGCAGCACGTGACCGTGAACATTGGTCAGACGGCGATCGATGCCATTGTGCCGAAACGTCAGTCGCGTGTGGTCGAGCCCCAGCAAGTGAAGAATGGTGGCGTTGAGATCGTGCACCGAGGAAACATCTTCAACGGCTTTGAACCCTAGCTCGTCGGTCACACCGTAGCTCACTCCGCCTTTGACTCCCGCTCCGCCGAGCCACGCGGTGAATCCATAGGGGTTGTGATCTCGCCCCTTGGCGCCCTTTTGAAACATCGGCATTCGCCCGAATTCCGTGCACCAGACGACAAGCGTGTCCTCCAGTAGGCCTCGTTGCTTGAGGTCCTTAAAGAGCGCTGCCGCGGGCTGGTCTAGGATCTCGCCGTGCACGTCGTACTGCTCGCGAAGTTTCGAGTGACCGTCCCAATTCAGTTGACCGCCGCTGGCATACGCGCCGTTGAACAACTGAACAAAGCGAACGCCGTTCTCGATCAAGCGCCGCGCCAAGATCGCGTTCTTGGCGAAGGCTGCTTTTGTTTTGTTTTTCGAATCGGCCCCGTACATCTTCAACGTATGCTGCGTCTCCGTTGATAGGTCGCTGATTTTCGGCACAGACAACTGCATCCTCGCCGCCAACTCATAACTTGCGATCCGAGCAGCCAGATTGCCATCCTTGGGTTGAAGCTTGAGCTGTTCGTCGTTCAGCAGCCGAAGCAACGATCGAGCCGACTCGTCGGCATCGCGACTGATTCGGTTCGGCGGCAACAAGTTCTCAATTGGCTTACTGCTGCTGAATGGAGTCCCCTGAAACACGGCGGGGAGAAAACCAGGACCCCAATTATTGACGCTCGCTTGCGGAACGCCTCGCGGATCGGGAATCGCCACAAACGCCGGCAAATCCTGATTCTCGCAACCGAGCGCATAAGTGACCCAGGCACCGATGCTGGGGAAACCGTCGAGCACGAATCCCGTTGAGAGAAAGTTCTCGGCTGGACCATGGGTGTTTGAGTTGCTCGTCAGAGTGTGAACGAACGCGATATCATCGACCAAGCTTCCCAAATGAGGAATCATGTCCGAGACCATTTTGCCGCACTCGCCACGCGGACGAAATGCATATTGCGGTCGTGCCAGATTCCCCGCGGGGCCCTGAAACGTCACCGCTGGTCCGCCGACGAGCGGCTTGCCGTCCTGCCGCGCCAGCTCGGGCTTGTAGTCGTACGTTTCCAATTGACTACATGCGCCGGCGCAAAAGATCACCAGAACATTCTTGGCCTTCGGAGCTCGATGCGGAGCGCGAGGCGCATTGGGGCGAGCAGGATCAATCGCTTCGGTGGGCGCCGCGAGCAGGCCGTCATCGCCAAGCAAACTCGCCAAGGCGATTCCGCTGAGCCCGGTTGCCGTCTGCCCAAAGAAGTATCGGCGCAAGAGCGTCCGACGCTCAACTGGCGAAACAGGATCTCTCTCGGCCGTAGTATGAAATCGATTCATGGGACAAACAAGAACTCGCTGCTGTTGAAGATCGCTCGGCAGAGCGTTGGCAAACCGTGAGCGTCAACCGCGCGCTTTGACGCGGCTGCTTCTTTGGAGGTCGGCGAGCGGCCCAACGCAAGCCGAAACGCCAATTTGACTTGGGACGCAATCGACGTGTCGTCCTCGCGTTTGATGCGTTCCGCAAACGCCTCAGCCTGGCTCAATACAAACGGACTGTTGAACAGGTTGAGTGCCTGAATCGCCGTAGTCGATTGCCCTCGGCGAGGAGTTGGGAGTCCCGCGTCGGGGCAGTCAAAGGCACCGAACACCGGTACCGGCTCCATGCGAATTTTGTGTGCATAGATCATGCGTCTCAGTTCGTTCTGGCTAAACTCTTCGACCGGAGGAAAGCCCGACAAACCGCCTCGTGTCTTAAAGAAATTGAACCCCGGCCCGCCGGCCTCCAAATTGAGTTGCCCGCTGACAGCCAGCAAGCAATCGCGAATCGACTCCGCTTCGAGTCGGCGACTGGGAAACCGCCAGAGCAGCCGACAATCCGCGTCCACGACAAAGGGATCTCGCAAAGAAGAAATTGGAGCGCCTTGCACTCTCGCGATTTGTCGACTTCGCCAAATCGAACTCTGTTGGTAACAGTCCGACGACATGATCAAACGATGGAGCTTTTTCAGTGACCAACCGTTGTGGATGAACTCGTTAGCCAACCAGTCCAACAATTCAGGATGAGAAGGCGAGGCGCCGTTGAGTCCAAAATCGCTCGAAGTCTCGACGATCCCAACGCCAAAATGATACTGCCAAACGCGGTTCGCTATGACTCGCGCTGTCAACGGGTTCTGCGACGACGCAACCCATGACGCCAAAGTCGTTCGGCGAGTTGAATCGGAGGCTGTCGAGGCAAGCGGCTCGCCGCCAAAGATCGAAAGCGCCCGCGGCGCAACCATTTCGGTCGGCTGTTCGGGGTCGCCGCGGCGAAGAACAAACGTCTTGTCCGGCTCGCGAAACGTCCCGCCAAATACTTTCCGCGGTTCGATCAAACCGGCGTGCTTCGCTTTTAACTCTCGCAGACGCTTATCGAGTTTTATCAAATCGTCCTGATTCGAATCGCTTTGATTCCGCAAGAGCGATTGCACGTGGTCATGCGGCGTCCCCATCGGCACTCGGTCCGAGCTGGACGCGACCAGGCGCCAATTGATGCCGTCGACCGAGGATTCAATACGATACCGGATCGGCAAGCGGTCTTTGTACTTGCCCTCTCGGTCTCGCGCCCATTCGATCCGGCCGATCTGCTCCGCTTGAGCGAATTCAAGCTGAACCCATCCGCGTCCCAGTTCATCGGAAATCCAACTGAAGCTGTTTCCGTACTTTCCGTCATTGATGTGCTTTAGTTGGTGACGGCCCGTGTTCGAGTAGTTGCCCGACGAGGATGCCTTGGCGCCACGTTTTGCCAACGCCACATTGACGGATGGATCGGAAGCGGAAAACACCTCCAATTCGTCCAGGCATGGTTGATAGCGATTGTTTTCATTTGTCGCCAGCGACGTAAACCGAATGAACCGGCTTTCGAGTGGCGAAAACGCTTCGACCGTGAGACCAGCATCAACGGGCCCGCGAAGTTTTGGGAGCCGCTTCAGACCCGCCGACGCACTCGGCTCCGCTTGAAGCACAACCGTGTCCGCCGTGACAATCCCTTGCGATTTTCCGCCGCGGAGGACCAGTCGCGACGCCGGCGTCAGCTCATGAACGCCAATATCATGTAGCCCGCTCCACGCCGGCTTGTTTGGACTCGGTCGCTCGGCGGTTCCCGAAAAGTATCGCTGATCGACGCTCGCCAATTCACGCTGGTCGTTGTTTGTCTTCAAGTCGCCGTCGAGATCCAACACATAGCGCGCGTCGAGCACATGAGACGCTTCGCGATTGACGCCCCATGAAACCCAAATCCGAAACCGTCCTTGCGATTTCGGATTCCAGGAAAACAGGTCGCGGCCCTGCTCGCTGCGCCACCACGCGTACCGCCCGCCGCTTAGATTCGCCACGCGCGACTTGTCCCCTTTGTCGCCGCGTGTTCCGCGCAAGTCGCCTTTCGCGTTTTCGCCATGCCCCTGTCTTTTCTGCAACGTTGTCACTCGCTCCGGGTCGTCATCGTCAAGCACGATCGTCGCAGCTGTAAACGCTTTCGGCTCGAGTGATGATAGGCGACTTTGAACTTGCTCGATCGACTCACCCAGTCGCGACGCCTCCGCCATTCGCTGTTCGTAGCTTGCGTCTCGAATCTCGCGGTCGCCGTAATCGACACCCGCAAAGAAAGCTTGCATCGAGTAGTAGTCCGATTGCGAAATCGGGTCGAACTTATGATCGTGACACCGCGAACAACCAACCGTGAGCCCAAGAAACGTGGTGCCGACGCCGACCACGATCTCGTCGAGCGAGTCCTGACGAGCCAGACGCATCGAAGCCTTGTCTTTGCCGATCTGACCCGGCAGCAAGGCGGCAGCGGCAACGAGGAATCCGGTGGCGGTGTCAGCGCCTAGAGTATCTCCCGCCAATTGCTCCATAACGAATTTGTCGTACGGCTTGTCGGCATTGAACGCACGAATAACATAATCGCGGTAACGCCACGCGTTCGGCCTAGGCGTATTGACCTCAAACCCATGAGTGTCGGCGTAGCGGACGATGTCGAGCCAATGCTGGGCCCAACGCTCGCCGTAACGCGGACTGGCGAGCAGCTCGTCAATCAAGTCGAGGACCGCTTGACGGTTGTGCCTGGCACCCGCTTTGTCTGAACGCGACTTCTCTTTTCCGCCGCGTTCGGCAAACCGTGTAGTCCAGTGGTCGAGTTCGGCCGGCGTCGGCGGTAGGCCTTGTAAATCCAAATACATTCGCCGGATCAACATTCGAGCCCCGGCCTGCTCTGCCCCGTGCAAACCAGCCGTTCTAAGCCGCTTGCCGACATAATAATCGATGGACCGTCCTTTGACTTGACGGCGCGGGGGCAACGGCTGAAACGCCCAATGCGATTTCGGGTCAACTTGCGGCTTTTCGTCAGCGGGCCCTTTCGCGCCGCTCTTCAGCCAAGCTTCCACCATCGCTATCTGATCGCGAGTCATCGGCTCGCCCTGCGGCGGCATTCGGTCCGATTCATCGTCACTCGATACTCGCTCAAGCAAGATACTCTCGAGCGGCGAATCAGCGTCCAACGATGGCCCCGAATCCCCTCCACGCTTCATGGCGGAAACCGTATCGAGCCGCAGACCAGCTTCCTGTTTGATCGGACCGTGGCAAGCGAAACACTTGGCCTTGAGCAACGGCTTGACCTCGCTCAAGTATTTACTGGTCGAATCGCGGGCAGCAACCGAGTCGTCCGCTGCGGCCGAAGCAGGCCCGACAACGAAGCCACAGAAGGCAACGAGGCCAAAAAAGGAAGGGACGACCAAGGCGAGCATCGCGGGCACCTGGTCTCGGCAGGGGATGCGAATCGACATAGGCGTGTTGCTATTGGTTGGAAGGCCACTGCCCAGCTGCTCGTTCGCCATTCTAAAATGCCGTGAACGACGAACCGCCGGGCGCTGCTTCCATTGTATCGATGACCGAGGATCGATTCCACAACGCGACCGCCGCGATGGCGATCAGCCGGCGTCGGAGTAGTTCTTCCGGCCCAGATGTTCGCCTTTTGGCTTGTCAGCTTTCGCACCACACCCGTTCCGTGAATCAACAGGACCAATGCAAAACGGCTCGATGATACGAGCCATCTGGTCCACGCTGTCGTCGGGCATCTCGGGATACCAAGGCAGAAACACGACGTGCTCCCAGCACCATTTCGCCGTCGTCGCTTGCCTGGCATCTCCAATCGCCGGCACGACGGTCATCCGCGACTGCCGTGTCGCGTCAAAACCCGCCTCGCGTAGCCGTTCGCACAAGCCGGCAGGCTCGTCGACGAAGACCGGATAAACCCAATATGAATGGTTCGGCGGATGGCTTCGCCCGATTTGACGATCCAATTGACGTCCCATTTCGATCCGGCGTTCGATTCCCCCAAAATCATAGGTTCGCCATCGACGACGCAACAGTCGAAGCAGCGGGGTGGACGGTCGACGACGTATTTGCGGTGCCAGGTCGGAAGCGTAAAATCCTCGCGCCGCCTAATTTACGAGCGAATCGAAGTCGTAGCCGAGGCACTGCACGCAGTGACGGAAGATCGAAGACGCCCGATTGCCCGATAAGGCTTTCAGCGCCGCGAAACGAGCGACTCGCCGTACCAAGGTGACGCGGCCCTGCACTGGATCGGCCCGCAACAAGTCCTGCATGCGCCTGCGAAGTTCTGGCGACGAAATTCGCACAACAGCGCCTCCAAGCGCCGACGCCGTCTTGATCGGTCCGAAGCTAAACATGGCCGCGTCACTGTGCGACCGAGTGTTTGACTGCCCCGAATCGCCAACTCGGCGAAAACCCTGTGCACAGTCCTCAACGATCATCACATTGCCCCGCACAATGTCTCGCACCTCACCGAGCTCGACAGAGCTGCCAAACAGGTGGGCGACGACGACCATCCGCGACTGCCTTGAGACGGCATTCCGGAGCGACTCCATGCACATGACACCCGAATCATCGGTGTCGACGGGGACGGGAACGAGCCCATGCATCTCCACGATGCGAACCATGTCAGGAACGGTGAGTGCGGATAGCAGGACTTCCGAACCGCGAGGGAGCTGCAGAGCTCGCAACATCAAGTCGAAAGCCGAACGCACGGAAAGGGTAATCAAAAAATCGTCCCGGTCGCTCCACGACGACATGGCTCGTTCATTGGCCGCTCGTCCGCCTGGCATTCCGCAATACGCCGAAGCGGCGAGAACGTCGAGCCAACCGATGTCGAGTCGCATTCGAACCCACATGATGTCCCACGATCAGCTTGCGGCGAATCAAAAACCAGGCCGGCCTCTAGATGTCATAGTCTGTTCAGCCGTCAATCTTGCCCACAATCGACTGCGGCTTCGAATGTGTTGCTCGAGAATGCGTCACGAGTCACAACTCTTGAACATATCCTAGAAGTCGCCCAACGTTTTCGCGAGGCGGACGGAACAAGAAAAGCTCCCGGCATGCACCGGGAGCTTTTGTTAACTCGATTCAACTATCAATCGTCATGTCAAATCAACGTGATGACTCAGCCGATCAAATGTCACCTTCTTCGCCAAACACGTTGGCGATAATCGTGTCGACAACGTCGGCGTCGGCATCACTGCCAGCCGAGCCAGCCAATTCGTCGGCGTAACGATTCAGATCGCTGTCGTCCGACAAATCCATGGCCCGCAGTGCCGCATCGACGGGCATGTCGTTGTTGACCACGACCGCATCATCTGTCGACTTGGCTCGACGATCCATCGTGACGTTGCTCGGCGGCATCACGAAGAACTGTTGGCCTCGCGACTCCCCTTCGCCTGTTCCGAATCCTTCGCCTTCTGGACTTCCGCCACCATTGTTAAGCGAGTCGTTGAGGGCTTGGATGACGAGGAACGCGTCTTGCAAGTCGAGCTTGTTGTTGCCGTTCGGGTCGCGATAGGCTCGTCGAGCACCGGAATTGTCCGGAGGCGAGACGGGCGTCAGGAACGGCGCCGAAGGCGGAATCGGCAAGTCGATGCCGACGCCATATCGTCGCAAGTCGGAAATCAGGATCAGCGGATCCAACGCGGTCAACACGAGGTCGTCGTCGACGTCCGCAGGGAAGAACGGATTCTTGTGTGGCGTTGGATTCACCGAGACGGTCAGGTCGACTGTCGTCGGCTGCGAAACGGCCCCAAGGGTGTCGGCAACCGTGTACTCGAAGGAATCGATTCCGGTGTATCCCGGATTCGGTTGATATCGCACTTCGCCAGATGGCAGAACTTGCGTCGTACCATTTGTCGGCGCCGTTACGACGGTGACCGAAAGTGGATCGAGTCCATCGTCGTCCGAATCGTTCGCGAGCACGTCGATATCGACGGCGACTTCTTCGACGGTGCCAGACGTGTCGGCAACCGTAGTCGGGAAGTCCGTGACCACGATCGTAACCAATGCGGTCTCAGCCGAAACCGAGAATTGATCGCGAACCATGTAGCTGAACGTATCGGTGCCGATAAAGTTGGTGTCCGGAGTGTAGGTGAACACGCCAGTGTTGTTATCGACAGTCAACGAACCATTACTTGTGGTCGTCACGACGGTGAACAAGTCAGAGGCGCCGAACTTCCAGTTGCCTTCCGGATCGATATCGTTGTCCAGCACGCTGATGTCAATCGAAGTGTTAACTTCGTTGATGACATTGTCGTCGACCGCAATTGGCACATCGTTCGAGCCGGTGACTCGAATCGTAATCGTGCCCGGGTCGCTGCGAGTCGTATGTCGATCGATGGTCCGGAACAGGAATTCAACGTCCCTCGTTTCGCCAGGCTCGAGGTCCTGGAACACCGCGTTATCGATTCGGTAGCCAAACGTACCATTCAAGTTGTCCTGAACGAGCAGTTCCGGCGGAATCGAGAAGAAGTCGACTTGATACAACAGCGTCGACGGGTCGTCGTCGCTATCAATATCATCAGCCGGCAACGACTCAGTGTGGGCCGTCGCATCGTCTTCATCAATCGTGAACAAAGCGTCGAACGATTCAGGCTTATCATTCAGTCCGGAGACCGTGATGCTAACCGTTGCCGAATTGGCTGACGGCACGGTGCCGTCGGTCACCTGGTACTCAAAGGTATCGACGATCGGAGTATCCGTAGCAATCAACATTTGCAGGTTGGTTGCGTTCGTCGGATCGTATTCGAACGTTCCGTTCGAGTACAGCGTGACGGTCGCCCCTTCGGCACTCGTCACAACCAATGGCGCCGCATCGTTCACAGGTCCGGTCAGAGACGGATCGTAGACTTGAAGCGTGTCGGCAGTGTCGACGTCCTGGTCATTGGCGACCAAGAGTGCGTTGAGGTTTTGGGTCAGCGGCGTATCTTCATCGGTCGCGAAGTCAGCCAGATTATGAGGTCCGGGGACCGGCGCCGGATCATCCACTGCGACGGGAGCGTCATTGACGCCAGTGACGGTCACCGTCACCGTGCCGATCGGGCTCGTGGCGCCGTGTTGATCCGTGGCCTGATACTCGAAAGTAACCTCTCGAGTTTCGCCAGCGGCCAGGTCTTGGAAGTCGGCACCAGGATCGAATTCGAACGTTCGCGAAACAGCAGTGTTCGGAATCGACGCCGAACCTTCGCTCGGTTGCGAAACGATACTATAGATCAACGAATCCGCATCATCATCGGAGTCGACATCGTCACCGTCGAAGATGTTGGTAATCGGCGGTCCGTCTTCGACAGCGCCGTTGGCTTGGTCAATGAAGACCGGGCCGGCGGACGGAGCGTCGTTGACGCCGGTTATACGGATCGAAACTGTGGCTTCGTTGCTGAGTGCCGAATGGGAATCGACAGCAAAGTAGGTGAACTCAATATCTTGCGTTTCACCAGCGGCCAGCGACTGGAAGTCGACTCCGGCCATCGGATCGAAGGTAAACCGACCGTCATCAAGGAATGAAGGTTGAGTCTTATTCGTGATGGCGCCGCTGCCAGCGGGCAAGTCCGTTCCCAATTGGAACGTCAGCGTGTTGAGCAACGGATTCGAGCTGAACATGTCGTCATTGTCGATGTCCGAAGCGTCCAAGAGCTGAGTAATCGGAGCTGCATCTTCGTTGACATTGAGAATGCCAATATCGTTTGCAACCGGAGCATCATTGACGCCCGTCAGGAGGACGGTGACATCAGCGGGCGGCGAGAAGAGCGTGCCGTCAAACGCTTGATACTGGAAGGTGTCGTTCAGAGGCCCTTCGTTCTCAATCATCATTTGAATTGAGAGAGCGGCGGGCGAGTTGATCGGATCGTACACGAACGAACCATCTTCTTCGAGCGTGACGATGGCGCCGAGTGCGGTTGTGATGACGAGCGGATTGCCCGACGAGGCACCCAGAACGGTGAGCGGATCCAGGTCGACATCCGTATCGTTTCCGAGCACGCCGTTGGCGGCCGAAATCGTCAACACGTCATCTTCCGTCGTCTCGTACACGAACGGAGGTTCGGGATCAGGCACTGCGACAGGCGGAGTGCCAGGTAGGATCTCGATCTGATAATCTTCGACTTCTCCGTCGGCCGAAAGACCTTCAGGAGTCAAGTTGCCAGCGGTGTTAATTCGGAAACGAGCATAGGTCGTTCCCACAGCTGCTGACAGCGGCGTCGAGATTTGGAATTCGGTGTCGCCCGCGTCAACTCGCTGGTTGACCATGATCTGCTCGTTCGAGTCATCCCAATCGCCATCGAGGTTGAAGTCGATCCAGGCGTTGACGATACCCGAATCGGACGCGGTGATCGTGATGGGCGTGAGGATGAACGAGTTGAGGCCCGAGGCAAACACGACGCCATCTTCGTCGTCCACGACACCCGTAGCGTCATCGGCATCGGCCGCAGCAGACGGCAAACCGTCGACTTCGCCGTCAGCTTCGACGCCCAATATGACCGTGTTGTTCGCCACACCGTGACGGGCGCCCGAATCGGCGGTCAACACCGGGAAGGTGCCCGGAGCGTCGCCGAAGTCGAGTTCGACGTTCGGCATGATGATAGTGAAGAGCGTTTCAAAGTTGGGCTGGTTACCGGCAAGCTTGTTGCCTGCCGCATCCGCGATCGCTCCGACGAAGAACGCCAGCATGTCGCCGCCGACGCTCAACGCGTCGTCTACGTAGTACGACGATCCGCCGCGAAGCGAAGTCGACACACCTTGCAACACGCTGCCTTCAATTTCCTGAAGAACCTTACCGCTGAGCTGGAACGCACTGAATGCGGCCGTTGGCTCGTAGACAACCGGAACGGCTCCGCCAGGTACGCCGGTAACCGTCAACTTCGAGTCCGCCACAATCGTGACGAATTTCGGCGTATCGATCAAATCAACTTGACCGTTGCCGATGTTGACTGGGTTGAGGCCGAGCGACGTGAGTTCGATCGCAGCAACAATGGCATCGGCGATCTCGTCGTCGGTGCTTGCTTGATTGAATCGAACGACTCGGTTTCCGGCTGTAATCTGACCGTCACGGTCGAATTCGAACGTGAACGAATCGACATCGTTATGGATGATAAACGTCTCTTGGTCTTCGACGCCAATGGTCGAACCTTTTTGCGTCACGCGAGTGAACACGGTATCGACCACGTGGTTAACGCCGGTGCCAAGTTCAACAACTCCGTTGCCCTGATTCGTCGGCGTAAGGCCGAGGTTGGCCGCATTGATGGCGGCAATCATTGAGGCCGCGATGTCATCGAGCGTCATCGTGGAGTCGACATCGATCTGGCGGTTGCCGGAAATGATGCCGTCGCCAATGTCCGTGTCTTCGAATTCGAAGTCGATCGGGCCGTTGCCGTTAATGATCGAGCCTTGGTTGCCCAGCGGATCGGTCGTCACGGTGCCGGCGTCACGAACACCTCGAACGAAGAACAACGGCGATGAACCGTTGACGGAAGTCGTCGCCCAGTCGAACGGCGAAAAGAACGTCAATTCGTTGACGCCCGCCGTCTGGAATCCGTTCGTGCCGTCGGTCACAGCTGGCAAAGGCGACCAGAAACCGCCATCCCAGTATTCCCAGTCGACTATGTACGTTCCGACACCCGCGGTGGAGATGTCCAATGACACCTTGTCAAACTGCGAGTTGTATCCAAAGTACACAGCATCGTTGAAGCCGGCACCGGTCGGGAAGATTTCCCAATCGTCCGGGGTCGGCGAATTCGCATCGGCTGTTTCATCAGTGAAGCTGCCGATGAGGAAGTTTTCTTGCAGCACCGAGCCGAAGAAGTCCGAAACCGAATCGTCGATGGTGAACGTTTGACCGTCGACGATACCGCCGGCACCGACTCCAGCTGGCGGAATCACCAAGGAAAGAGGACCTGGCAACTGCAAGGTCGTCGTTCCCTGAATACCCGGGTTTCCGGTCAACAACAGGTTCGGCGTGTCGTTGAGGAGCATCGTGTGATTCGGGGCGCCGCCAACGTGAATCAGGCCTTCGCCAGTGTTCTTCGGCGTCAATCCGAGGCCCGCCGCGACGATTTCGCTAACGATCGCGTCGGTCAATTCGTCTTGCGACAGTCCGTACGTAAAGTGAATCGGAGTTCGCGTTCCGACAACGCCGTCGCCAATTTGATCGTCTTCGAATTCGAACACCACCGCGGTGGCACCGTCACCGACCGTGAAGCGGTTGGCGTCTCGCACGACTGCCGGGATGCCTTCTTGCGTCAGTACGGAAAGAGTCGGATCTAGCGACACGCCAGGACCGGCGCCTAGCAGCACTTCACCATCACCCTGATTCGACGGCAACAATCCCATTCCGGCGCCAGACAGCGCGGCGACGATTGTGTCAGCAACGTCATCCACCGTCGTTGCGGCTGAGATGTCGACCGGAATGTTGCCGCTCAGGAAGCTCGCCGGGACGTTGGCGTCGAACTCGAACGTTGTCCGGATCGAGCCGATGATCACGTCAAACGTCTGGCCATCGGCCACACCACCCGGGTTAACGCCTCGAGGCGGAACAATCAACGTCAACGGTTTCGGCACATTGAGACTGAATCCACTTTCGAATTCGAATGTGACCGTATTACCAACGGTATCTTCGATGTAGAACGATTCACCATCGACGACCGTTCGACCATCCGGCACTTCGAATACGAAACGATGCTCGTTGTTGAGCCGAATCACATAAATGCTGTTATCGGGCCAGAGACCGGAAACGTGCGTCAGCCGAATCGTATTGCTCGTCTCGTCGTACTGGAAGGTGTAGTCGTCGCCTTCCCGCAGCAATTGGCCATCTTGCGTGATGGTGACTTTTTCGCTCGCAACCGTTCCGTCATCGACTCCGATGCCTTGACCAGAACTGTTCGTATCTGAGCCATCGACAAGCTGAACCGAGAAGTGGGTCACTCGAGTGCTTTCGAGCCGCACGACGGTTTCAGTCGGGTCGACATCAATACCGGCAGCGTCGTTGTCTCGAGGATTGATGAGCACAGCTGTCGGACCGATAAAGTCAGCTCGATCAACGGCGCCGCGATCCTTAAACACGTCGGCGCCAAGACCGGACGGAGGCGACACGTTCGGATCGTCAACTCGCAACTGCCCCTGCGTGTCGAGCTCAGGCGCCAGAATCGGCGAGACGCTGATGCCCATCGCGTCCTTGATCGATACAAAATCGTCGCGATCTTCCAACGAGTCGATCGCACTATCGATCACTCGAGACAGCTCGGCCGGATAGAAGTTGTAATCGGCCGTGTTGAGGAACAGTCGTTCGAAACCGCCGGCGATAATACTGAAGTCCTCGCCGGGCGACGTCAGATTGGTGTCAACCTGATTGTGCTGATAGAGCGAGGCGCCGATCACGGTCGTCGGCGAATCGATGTGAATAATGCCTGCCTGCAGGTTGAGGAACGTGTTGTTGAGTAGAGTCGGGCTCGATCGATCGGAGATCATGACGCCCGTTTCCGGCAACAATTGATTGTCGTTGTTCGTCAACGGCTTGATTGGCAGGAAGCTCGACTTAACATTCGACGCTCCGCTGATCACGATAAACTCTTCCGCCACGGCGTTGATTGCCGTGTAAGGCACATCGTGCCCGAAGTTCTGCGGGAGGTAATCTGCGTTGGTCGGCGTGTTGTTCTTCGGTCCGCCTGCCGTTTGTCCTTGCGGACCGCCGAGGGCCAAAGCGCTGACGCCGACAAGTCCGTTTCCGATTGCCGCGGCCGTGGCCACAGCCACTTCCGGATTGCGGTAACCAGTGCCTCGGTTGCCGTTGTTGGGAATCGGAGTCGGGTCGATGAAGATTCCGATGTTGCCAGCGGCAACGCCATCGTTCGCCGAATCGAACTCATACGTCACAGTGGTGTTGATATCGCTGACCTCAATGGTCGAACCATCGGGGATCAATGTTCCGTCGACAGCCTGAATGACCCATCCGCGCGGTGCGTGGACGTTAATATCGATCTCGTAGTCGCCTTCGCTCGCGGGACCACGACGGCCGCCGAGATCGAGAGCACTATAGACATCGTTCCCGTCGCCGCTGACGCCAACGTAGTACGACCCAGCGCGAGTCGCCGTGAAGTCGATATACGAATCGAAGCTGGCGATTTCGCCCGGCGCCGCATCATCGGCGCTAATCGCGACTTCTTTGCCGACCGAGTTGAACAGTCGCAGCAAGGAGTCAAGGTTGGAGCCAATGGTGTTGGCGTCGATGTCGATCGTGACACGGTCGCCTTGGCCCAACTGAATTTGATAGAAGTCGACATCTTGCGAAGGATCGACCGGAATCGAGCTACCATCGCCGATGCTGGCTTGATCGACATAGAATTCCGGCAGCGGCACCCTGCCCTGACGGGACACGACAGCTTTGCCGAGAATGTCATTCGGCTCGTCGATCGCTGTTCCAGCAAATGTCGACTCGGTGCCGTCGTTACCGTAAATCGTATTGTTGACAATTCGAGTAAACGCTTCAGATGCGTTAGCGATCGGCACTTCACGCAGCGTGTTGAAGCTGCCCGGAGACGTGTCGACGATACTCGACACATTCTCCACGTAAACGGCCCATGACGGGGCTCCAGGTTCGCCGACCGCGCGGCTAGGTGCCACAGTCGCTTGCACCACCAAGGAAGTGCCGTTGGTGACCAAAATGCTACTGTTGATCGCCTCGCGAATCGCGATCGCCATTTCCAGTTGCGAGTAACCAGTCGGTCGACCCAAGTAGACGTCGTCACGACGATAGAAGACAGGCACGTTGCCCGGCGTCCAGCCGTTACCGCCATCCAATCGGCTGCCGAGCGGCGCGCCGCTACCAGAAATGTCTTCAAATTCAAACGTAACCGTCGTGCGGTAGGCCGTGATTTGGAAGGTATCGGCGTCCTGCACTTGGTTGCCAGACGTTCCACCGCGAATCTCAAGCGGATGCAGCGGGACGATTTCCCACGGCTGCTTGTTGCCGCTGACGTGAATGCCACCCAAGCCGGCGCCTGCCATCACGTTGTTGGTGATCGTGGCGCCAGTCGCCAATCCGCCAACCACATCGTCATTCGTAACGAGCAAGTTGCGGACGGCTCCGGCATGCGTTCCCAGGAACCCGACTTGAACTCTCTCTTCTTTGTCGCGTTCGGAAGCGTCGGAGACGATCGCGAAATCGCGAATGTTCGTCAAACGATTCGACTCGACAATCAGCTGACCCTGATCTCGGTGACGGTTCAAATCACCGTATCCGCCGTGATCTTGCGTCGCGATGTCGCTGACAACCGCATTGCCGTACAAGTTGATCAAGTTGGATGTCGAAACAACGCCGGTGACTTCACCGTCTGACAAGCCAGCTTGGATATCGATAATCGCTTGGACTGAAGCGGAATTGATCGCGTCGCGAATACGACGTGCGATTACATGGTCTTCCGTCGCGTTGTCGAACAGAATTTCAACGTGGGAGTTATCGGATACGCCGTTGCCAACCGCCGTGTCTTCGAACTCGAACGTCACTTCGCTGACGCCGTCGCTGATAGTAAATGTATCGCCATCGCTGAGGGCCGAACCGGCCGGAACGTCGATCGCCAGTCGCTCAGCCAATCGATCGTTGGTGTCGATCGAGGTCTCGAGCCGAAGCGTATTCAGGTCGGTTGTCCGCGGGAATGTAAACTGCGTTTCGCCAAATTCGGTTGCTCGGCGAATCTCGAGTTGATAGTCGCCGACCAAGATCTCGGACGGGATTACTGGGTTAGGCGCGAAGCCAGGATTGTTGTTCGAGTACGACACCATCTCGCCGCGTTCGGCGAAACCGACCACGAAGTCATCGATCAAGGCGCCTTCGAATCCAATGCCGCCGATTGCCGTCGTGTCGTATTCGATCAACAGCTTGAGGTCGTCTTGACCAGCCCAGTCGCCCAAGTCTATTCGACTTTGTCGCCATGTGTTGGAAAGGCCGACATTATTGACGAGTCCAGCGTCTTTGGCCGCCAAGACGACAGGCGTCGTCGAGCCCTGCTGGATCGAGACGGTAAAGTCGTGCTCGTCAGCAGCATGCAGATAGTAGTTGAAGTACAACGTCGGCAGATCGGCCGCCGAGTAGCCTTTCAAGCTGAACGATTCGGACGTCAACACACCGCCGATGTCTTGCGGGACGTCAACCAATCGCCAGAAGTCGCCTGCGCTGGGGATGTACGGTCCATCCGGTGTGAACGGATCATCCGTTCCGTCGGCGGTCGTCAATTCGAAGGTGTCTGGAGTCGCGCCGCCAACGGTGTGCAAACCGTTCGCCTGACGGATTCCTTGTACGCCTTCCACGTAGACGAGCTGGCCATCAATGAGGCCGTGGCCGGGAGACGTGATCACGACGGGATCGGCCGCCGTCGCGTCGTCAATTTCGCCCGTGTACTGCGAGCCAAAGAAGAAGCTGGCACCGCCGTCGTGTCGATCGTCGACTCGGTGGTCTTGGACGGAAACCTGCAATACGTATTCGTTGCCGACGATCGGCACCGCACCGTCAAACGGCGTGATCGGAATATGTCGGGTGACTTCGAGGACGTAAATGCCCGGCGTCGCGAAGAGGAAATCCAAGTACGGCTCGAGCGGCGGGTTGAAGACGGTATCGCTACCACCATCACCATCGGTCGGCAAAGCCGCGTCCTGGTTGGAAGCCAGCAAGCCTCCGTTAACCGTGTAAAGCGCTAGTTCCGCATCCATGAATTGGCCGTCAAAGCCGCCCGGATGAAGTTGAGCGGGGAAGTCCATATCGACTTCGAAGATACCCCAAGAATTCGGCTTGGTTACCTCGAACTGATAGAAGTCTCTAGTGCCATCGCCGGTTCCTTTCACAGTCACGTGAGGGAAGAACCGTGAGGTGTTGATCGGCGGCGTACTGTCATCGCCGATGTTCTTGTCGTAGCCAAGGTGCCAAATCTCATTCTCGAGATTCTGACCGTTGGCCAACGTGTCGTTGGGCTCTTGCTCAAGCACGTCACTGGCACGCCCACGACTGTCATCAAAGATGTTTGTAAGACCGTGTCCGGCATCAACGTCACGCGTGGTTTCGATATTCCAAACCACATCGGAGATCGCCAAGCCTCGAGCTTCGTCGGCACCCGTTTGTACCGACATCAGTCCGCCTGTGAAGAATGGCTGCGGAACGCCGGCAGCGTCGAAAGCGTACAGGTCGCCTTCGTTGTCGACGGCAAAAGCCAAGTCGAAGAACGCGTCGCCTGCCGATTGAACCGGTCGTTGAGCCAAGCTCTCAAACGTTCGGCCGACCTTCGCGTCGACCGCAATCTGCAAGGTGTAGGTGTCCGTCAAGCCAAGCGGAATCGACTGAACGCCGTTCAAGTCCGGATTCCGTTCGCCGACCATCACGACGTAAGTCGTGTCTTCGGCCAACTGGAACGTACCATCGAGCGTTCCGAGAATGAACGGATCGAGTCGACTGACGCTACCAGCCTGACCGGCGGTCGGTGAGAAGTCGTTATTGCTGTCGCCGCCAACGATGAACAACTCAACGTCCGTGGCACCATCGAGCGCGTCGTCGCCGAAGTCGATATCGAACACCGCTTCGATCGGGTCATCGCTAAGCGGGGTCGTGAACGAGAAGAAATCGAAGGTCGCCGACGAATCGGGATTGAACCGCAGGACTTCGTCCGTGCCTTCACTGGTAACGTACAGCAAGTCGTCCGGTCCGATCGTGAGCCCGACCGGGTCCTGCAGCGGCGTAAAGCCGGAAGGTGCAAAGCTGTCGATGAACACACCCGTCGTCGCGTCAAAACGCTCGATCGAGTCGGTGCCGTAGCTAGCGACATAAAGGTGACCATTGTGGAACACCATCTCGCGCGGATCGGTCAAGTTGCCGGCCGTACCTGCAAACGTGTCGAAGAAGGTGCCGGTGGTCGCGTCGTAGCGAAGGACTTCGTTTGTTCCACCACTGGAAACGTAGAGCAGTCCGCCGTCGGTGAAGGCCAAACCAGTCGGACGATCCAAACGGCCGCCATCGCCGTTGGCGACGAGCAGTTGTTTATAGGCGCCGGTCGTCCCGTCGAAGATGAGAATGCTGTCGTTGGCCGTACTGCTGATATAGAGGTCGCCAGTCGTCGGGTGGAACGCCAGATCGCTTGGATCCTGAATACCACCACTAAACTGAGGAATGAACCGTGGCAGAACTTCATTGCCGGTCGTTTTGTCGTATCGACGAACGTCGGAATCGACGATCAGGAACATGTCGTTGTTGACCGCGGCCGGACCAAATGTGACTCCGGTGGGCGAGGTCACGGTGCCCAGGTCGCTGACGAATGGGCCGGCGGCTTGATCGAATTTGCCGGTGGTCGGGTTGTAGGCCAACACGCTTTGACTGAGGGCGTTACTGACGACATAAAGTCTGCCGTCCGGGCCGAATTCGATTCCCTGTGGCTCGTTGAGTCCGCCCGTATCAAACGGGGTGAACGCGTCGATAAACGCGCCAGCCGGGTCGTATTGAAGCACCTTGTCGCTAAGCGTGCTGGAAATGATCAGATCGCCTGCCGGATCAAACACAAATCCGGACGGACCTTCCAATCCCTGATCGTCCGCAGAGATAAAGACACCTGTGCCCGCCGGTACAGCGACGTCCGCAATGATGTTGAATCGCAGCACTTCGTTGGTGATCGGACTACTCAAGTAGAACTGACCGCCGTGGAAGACAGGCTGAGCGAAGTCGAGGTCGGCGTTGCCGCCATCGGCGTCAAATCCAGCCAATCCCGGAGCGACAAATTCGCGAACAAAATCACCAGGCATCAACGGCCCCGCGGGCGAGACAATTTTGAGTTCAATGACGTTGCTGCCGCCCGCGAAAACCTCGTTGACAACGTACAAGTTGCCGTTCGGGCCAACCGTCAAGCCACTCGGTTCGTTGAGCTCAGGCACGGTCGAGAACAAGCTTGTCGCGCCAGAGGGTTCGCGAAGCGTAATCGTGTTCCCGTTGAAGTTCGAGATATACAAATTGCCGGCGGCGTCGAAGGCCAAGCCAGCAGGGCCGGCCAGCGACGGGGCGGCAATTCGACCAAAGAACAAGCCCGTATTAACGTCGAACTCCAAAACTTCATTCGTAGCAAAACTGCTGACGAAGAGGTTTCCGTTCGGGGCGAATACCATACCGGTAGGTTCGTCGAGACCGCCCGAACCGGCAGCCACAAAGACACCTTTCAACTCGCCGGTAGCGCCGTCATAACGGAAGACTTCGTCCGTTTCGCGACTCGCGACAAAAATGTCGCCGTCGAGCGGATTGCGTGCGACGCCGACGGGGCCGTCCAAGGGGCCGGTCTCGTTCTGAATGAACGTATCGACGTAGCCGAAGTCCCCGGTGCCCTCGACCGAAATGTGTCGGTATTCGGTCGAGATATTTGAGGTCAGGTCGCCGATGTTCGGATCGAAGCCAAGCGACCAGAACTCGTTGTCCAAATCCTGGGCGAGTGCGGCAGTGTTGTTGACTTCGGTGTCAAAGATCTGATCTTGTTCCTGGATCACGGCACCAGGTTTGGCTGGATCGAGCGTCGCCAGGAACGTCAGAGATGCGGAGCTTGTCAGAGGATCGTTGACAAGGTACCAACCGCCAGTTTCGGAAACGGCAAACACGGAGTTTTGCAGGATCGCCAAGCCGGTGATTCGGCCGCCAGGGCCGCCGCCGACCGTCGTGTCGAGGATACCGCGTTCGCGAACCTGAGTGCCGCCGCCATCGTGACGGGCATTGCCGACGCGATCGAGGTCGGGGGCGCTGAACGCTTCGCCCGTCTGTGTATCCATCTGATAGAGCAGATTCGTAAAGGCAGCCGGACCGGGCGGCAACGGATCGACTTCCGCATCGCCTCGTTCGCCAACTCCCAACAACCGCTCTTTGCCATCAATGACGCCGAACGCGACAGCGTTAAATCGGATTCCGATATCGCTCGGGATACTCACGCCAGAACTCGTTCCCGACTCTTCAAAGGTGAGGATGCCATCGTCGCGACTTCCTAGGAATTGACCCACGTTCGGGTTCACGCCTTGGAACAGGCCAACAGTGTCGTCGGCCTGTCCGGTGTCGGGCGTCGAGAAGCCAAACACGTTTCCGTCGAGTCGCGTGGCGATATCTTCGACGTTACCGTCGTAATCGAGGTTTTCCCATTTGACGATGCCGGTGACGGGATCAACAGCAGCAAAATCCGTTTTGTCGTCTCCGTCGAGAACGTCCTGAATGATGTAGAAGACGATCTTGTCGGAGTTGAGCACATCGACGTTGCTCTCTCGCAGAATCCCACTCTTGACCGGAGCTTCGGCCGTCGAACCACCGATCGAATCGATGTGGTCTTCGACGATACGGACGACTGAGTTCACTGGCTCCAAACGCACGCCGGGATTGGCGAGTTCGGAGGGCAGTCGCGCGTTCGACGTGACCGCCGTGAAATATGTTCCGTCAGGCAGTTCAACCGGTCCGATGTAGGGATCTTGAGTCGAATAGGAACCGGCCAGCAGGTCGGCGATGTTGCCATCGGGACCGAGTTGGTCGTCGGAAATATTCGAGTCTCGGCTGAGCAAGACAAGGCGTCCAAATTCGTCAAAGACGCTCAAGACCGTGTTCGGTCTCGCGATACCGCCTGCGTAATCGACGTCGAAAATCGTCGACATGTGTTCGTGTTGCCCCGACTGGGCCAAACCGATGTAGTCGAAATCGACTTCGTAGAAATCGACATCGTCCAGTCGCGATAGCGTACCGGCGATACTAAGCGCGGCTCGGTCGGTCTGGAAGGGATTGCCGACGTTTTGGGCACCGGAACCAGGCACGGACGGGTTGAGATTGATGTGGTCGTTAACCTCGGGTCCGCCGATGTTTTCATCTTCGGCAATTTCACCGAGCAACGGCGAGTGGGCCGGCTGCCCGACCATGACAATACCATTGGTGGCGAATCGAATATCGGCGTGGCGAATCGACGACCCCGGAAGCTCATCGCGTTCGCTCAAGCGAATCTGCATTTGGTATTCGCCAGACGTCTGACCTGAGTTGACATCGTTGATATCCGTGCCGACGCTGCGAACTCGGACGTGAAACGTTGTCCGCGTACCAGCGGCGCCAGGCAGCACCATTCGCAAACCGGCGTCGTGCAAGTTCTGTGTTCTGAAATCGCGAGCGAGTCCGGATGTATGGTGCGGCTGATGAACGTCGGCCGACTTCTGCAACGGATTCACCGTGCTCGAATTCAGCGAGGGGTCAACATACAGCAAACTGGGATCGAGCGACTCGAGCAACGATTCATCACTTCGAGCAAGCACGTTTCCGTTACTGTCGATCAGCTCAACGACGGAGTTAAGGTCGGAGCTGGTGCGATCGATATCGAACCAAACTTCGGTGCCAGCAGTGGCGCGGAAGGTGTAGACATCGATGTCGTTCTCTTCGTTGAGAACGCCGTTAACGACGAATCCGAGGCGGAGGTTGTCATCGCCGTCGTATTCGTGCTGAGCCAATTCGCCCAAGAACTCGGCGGTGTCGGGCGTGGCGTTCTGACCAGGCGCAATTGCGGTGCGCGATTCATCTTCCAAGATGACGGCCGCATTACGATCGTGCGAGTATTGGTCGAGACGGATCGCGGCCCAGTCGCCGGGTTGAGGCGATGTGGCGGTGCCGTCGTTGTTCGTGTCACGTTGCACTTCACCGTTGAGTTGGAAGCCGGCGCCAACAGTGTCGTCAAACAACGAGGTCAACACGACGGGGAAGTCGGGTTGGCCAACGATTTGCGCGATACCACCGATGCGATCGTCGATGTCGATCTGACGCCCGGTTGCAATGATGCCCGCGCCGATTGTCGGCTCGAAGCTGTCGCCGGCGCCGTCGAGTTTCACGACCAAACTTGCCGTTGGACTACTCTGCAGTCGCAGACCGCCTTCGGTGTGGAAGTCGGGAATGATGACTTGCTCGGTAACGACGTGAACAATGTCGACATCATCCCAGACGCCTTCGGCGGTCAATTCACCGCCGCGCAGCTTCATACCGTTCAGGTCATTCGATTCGATGAAATTGCCGCGGACCAAAGGACCGTGGTTGTCGCTGAAGAAACCGGTCAGCGTAAGGTCGCCAGTCGATCGGCCTGGATCCGAAACAAACCCGTTCGACAGCGAATTGACGTCGATGTCGATGACCGCTCCGACGTTGTCGCGAATCAAGTTGTTAACGATGATCGGTTGGGCGCCGCGAGCAAAAATCGTCGCCGGCGTGTTGATGCCTCGACCAAATCGATCGGGATCGGATGGACCGCCGGTCCCGTCCGCGTTGTCTTCAATCACGCTGTTGACCAAGCGCAATTCGCCTTGGTGAGTTTCAACGGCGTTGAACGTGGCGAAGTCACCTTCGATTCTCGTCAAACCGCCGCCATGGGCGATCAACGTGCTGTCCAAACTCGCTTCGCTCAGCTGGCCAACATAGATACCGCCCCAATCGCCGGGCGCGGGGGCTGCGGCGTCGAGGTCGTTGTTGGTGTCAAAAATCCCGCCGGCGCCATAACGATCGTCTTTCACCGAGGTAAAGATGATCTGACGCGAGCTCGTACCTTCGGCGATGAACTGAGAGCCTTCGGTCACGTCGATTCGAGCACTGGCCAATTTGACCACGGTGCCCGCGTCGATGCGAAGTCGAGCGTCGGTTCGAGCTCGGACGACGCCAGTGAGGGTCGATTCAAGTTCAACACCGGTAAAGGATCCGTCATCGATAAAGGCACCGCCGACCGCACCGATTTCGCCGGCGAGGACGAACGGTCCGCCGTCGAGGCTTCGGTAAATGCGTCGAGTCGAACCGGCTGACGCGTCGGGCAATCCAGCCAAATCGGCTCGGCCTGTGGTCACGGTTTGAGGTGACGTCGCGTCGGACGAGGGTCCTTCGTTACCGGCAGCGTCCACAAACGTGACACGGTAGGCATAGTCGCCCGCCGGCAGAGATCCGCCAACCGCAGCGGTCGTCGTTGTCGCCAACATACTTGGCGGGTCACGACGCAATTCCGGGTTGCCCACGGTCGAGGCCGTTTGGTCGACAAACGAGTCGGCCGAACCGGCAAGTTCGGTCAGCAGGCGATACGGACCGCCAGCGTCGCTTCGGTAGAGCCGTCGTCCGATAAATCCGGATGTGATCGCAGGCAGATTGCTAATGTTGACCGTGCCCTGGCTGCCGCTGACGACAACATCCGCACTCGCCTCTGAGGGTCGCCCTTCGAATCCGTTGGCGTCAAAGAAAACGACTTTGTAATTGTAGAGGCCAGCCAAAGGTCCGCCATTAGCGGGAACGGCGTTCGTCAAACCGATCGGGGGTCGGGAAAGATCGAGCAATGCGCCGCCGCGAGTTCCGCCGATGTCGAGGTTTTCCGTGATCACATGCACGATGTCGGTATCGTCCATGCGCCCGGAAACGTCGAGCCGCCGAAGTGCGGCACCCGAAGGCGTTTGAATTCGAACGAAAAGACCGTTGGTCGTATTGTCGAACAAGATGTTATCGTGAATTTCCGGACCGATACGAGCGTAGTCCGAGGTAAACAGATCGAACAACTGGAACTTCGGCGAGTGAAAATTCGATTCGAGGAAGCTGTTCGGATCCGCGGACATCGCCGCGTCAGCACTCTCGGAAATCACGTTGAACGAGACCGTCGGCCGCGCCTCAATCATCTGAACCGGATTCACGACCTGCAGAACAGAGTCGATCGTCACGGTACCGCCGCCAAAACGAAGATCGGCGTTGTTGACGTAGTTCAGGAAGATGCCTTCACGCTCGTAGTTGAAGCGGTTCTCGGCGTTGTCTAAATCGTTTCGGAAAAGCAATCCGCCCCAGTCGCCCGGAGTTGGGTTGGTTGTCGGTTGGTGGAGGTCCTTACCGACCGACTCGTCGAGCCATGAAGTAAAGATAACCGAGTGGGTGGGTGTTCCCAGAACCTGAAGCGCGCCGCCGCTGCGGTCGACTGCCAACGATGCACTACCGACACCGACATGGGCTTGGCGCAGTTTGAATACGGCGCCTTCGTCGATCATCACCGTGACGTCCTTGGGAATGACCATCGTCGTGCCGTCATCCAAGAACTGGCCGGGCAAAGTGCCGAAGCCGATTTCGTACGCCAAGTTGTCTTCGGGCGTTGACAGCAGGCTGTCGTCGCCACCGTTACCCACGATCCGCACGATGTCGCCAGGATCGGCCGCATTCAGAGCCGTTTCGATGCGGTTGTACGGATTGACCAACGAACCTTCGCCGCCTGGAGTCGTCGTGTGCGACTTGTCGACAAAGATCGTATTGCTGGCGTCCTGCGCTTGGAACCAGAAGTTGTAAACGCCGCCGGGAAGGCCATCGGCGTCGCCGTCGAACGACGTGCCGGGAAGCGAATCGGCTGCGCGATCGAGGTCGCGAATAATGCTGTCGTCGCTAACTTGCGGACGCAGGTCCAATCGCAAGTCGTATTTTCCTTGCGACGAACCGCCAAAGCCAGTCGCTTCGTTGTTTGGGTTGAATTGTTCGTTACCAGCCGCCGAGACGCTCACGTAATACGCGCCCGTGCCGACTTCGACCTGAATCTGAGAATCATTACTGAAGTAGTTATCGTTTCGAGCCACCAATTCTCGCTCGACGCCGATAACAAAACCAAATCCATCGAGGATTTCAACTTCGCGATAGAGGGCCAAGTTGGTGTCGAGCAAGCTCGAGTTCGGCTGACGCTCGGCGAATGTCTCAAGCGTGAGCAAGGCCGACTTCTTGACCGAGCTGGCACCGTCGCCCAAATCGACATTGAACCGATAATTGTCGATGTCATTGCTGTCCGGGCGGAAAATGTGCTGGACGTGAATCTCGTCGCCGGCACCCGGATAGACGGGCTCAGCAGCCACGGCGCCCGGGTGAGTCAACACGGAATCGAACGACATGACGTTGCCTTCGGGCAAGTCGCCCGCTCGTTGCATACCGAGCAGGAAGCCGATTCCGATCATGGCGACTTCAAAGAACTCGCCGCCAAAGAAATCGCCCAGTTGAGCCGCCGCGTCAAAGATCAGCATGCTGTCTTTGAATTCCGGATCGACTCGGGCAATGAAATCCTTGTCGGTCGTCAGAGGCGCGATCGCGAAGTTCACCACGTCGTCGGCGCCGGGATCGAGCGCGTTTGGATCACCCGTGATGATCGTCAGTCCCGAACCCTCTGTTTCGATAAACTGGACGCCGGCATTTGCGGCCCACATGTCAAAGGCGCCGCGAATGAGCGTTTTTTGACGATCCGTGATCACGTTGGCCAACGTGGCGCCAGTGAGGTCTTGGTAGGTAGGTGCAAAGTTGTATTCAATCGTCGACAGGCCAAAAGAGTGGTCAGCGCCAAAGTCGGGGTCGACGTGCTGCTCGAGACCATTGCCCGCTTCCTCGGGAATGTCCCGGTGACCGGGCTCATCAGCCGCGCCTGGGTAGTCAAGAACGTTGACTTGCGGATCGATCGACGAGCGAATGTAAATCGGCTGCGAGGTCAACTGGCCGAGATCAGTCGACGTGCCGAAACTCGAGCCGAGACCGGTCAAGACGATCGGCACCATCGGCGTGCCAGTCACGACGTCCGTTCCAAGGCCAGCCGTGACGGCGGCGCTGACAAGCTTGCTCGCTTCGAGGCTCGCTGCTACGGCGGCCACCACGTCATCCGCTGTACTGCCCAATCCGTCTGTGTTGAGGTCAATCAGGATCCGATTGCCAACCACCACGTTAACCGTTGGAAGACCAGGTCCGCCGTGGTTACTTTCGGAAATGACAATCCGAGCCGAGTCGGCGAACTTCTCAAGCTCGACGACCACGCCCGTAAAAGTGACTTCCAATCCGCCGACGCCAAAATCGGTGGTGGCGGATACGTCCGGCGTAAACTCAGTCGGGTCAAGCGGCGCGGCTTCGTCAGTACCGATTCTCAATCGGAACGTCCCGGGACCAACAGGACCGCCGCCGCCGTCAAGAAGATGCAGCGGGTCGGTAAACGTCAGCGTCGCTTTATCTTCCGCTGGGTTGTAACTAACACTATCAACCGTCAACTTCACATCGTCGGCGTTATTGACCGTGTTGCCTGTGAAGAACAGCTGATAGAAGTCTGTATTCACCGCGTCAGCCGGATCGAGGTCGTCGTCATTGAAGTAGACGTCGATCGTATTGAGCGACTGCGAAAGACCGGGCCCTCGCGAGACGGGCTGTGGCACTACGGCGACGACTTGGGCGCCCAGATCCAGCTCGTAATTGAGCGTAAAATCGTTGCCTTCATTGAACAGGTCGCCATTCGTGTCGCGCAGAGCGTTGGGACCAGCACCGACCACTTCGATCGTGTACTCATCATCCGGCTGCGAACTCGCGAATCGGTATTCGACTTCATAGGGGACGTCACCCAACCCGACGAAACCAGGCTGAACAACCTGATTCGAGCTGTCCAACACGCGAATGCCGTCGAGCGTATTCGGATCGATCGAATCCGTATTCAAGAAACGGAACGTCAAGCCAGTTGGCGACTCATTGCGAACATCGCCATCTTGCAAGATTGAACCGTCATTCGGCTCGATGGCAACCAAGCGGGGGCCAACTGCAAGAAGCAAGCGAGCTTCCAGCGTCTCGAAATTGAGAGGCCGTTGCTGCTTTTGAAGCTTCTGTGCTCTGCGTCGTCGCTTGACCTGTTCACGTTTCTTGCGAGATTGTCGTAAGGCCATAGAGGGTAACCCTTTGAAACATGCCAGTTAGATTCCCCAAAATTTCGAATGAAAGGGAATCCGTGCGAAATCACTCAGCGATCACTGCGCTTTTTCGGCTATCTATATTATCCAAACTTCCTATTGCAACAGGAATCCATTCCATTTCGCGCGTCCTTATCTCACTTGCGCAAACCACCTTTGGACGCCTTGCGCAGTCGGATTAGTTCCATCTTAATCAAAAATTTCAAACAAGTTGTAGCAATTGGGGAGTTGAAATGAAAAACTGCGAGATCGTCGAACTACCTGAGGATGCTACGGTTATGTCGACTTCAACGGCTTGCCTAGTCCTCCGGACCAGGCCGGTTTTTCGGAGTCTGCCCCCAGCATACGTTCTCACGCAAACTCGTCCGTAAGCAATTTCACACAAGGAGGTTACGACTAGGGGACCGAATCAGCCCGAGCTCGAGCCGTTGTGTGCAGTCGCCGCGAGCAGGAGTTCGATCCAGGGGCCGACGTAGTGCCCGTTGTCATGAAATGTCCTGCCGCTGACCAAATTTCCGTCGATGACACAAGCCTCGTCGACGAACTGGCCGCCGCAAACCTCCAGATCGAATTGGCATTTCGGCACGGTCGCCATCCGACGACCCTTCACGCAGCCCGCGTAGGCGGGAATCTCCACTCCGTGACAAACGCTTGCGACCGGCTTGTTGGACTCAAAGAAGTAGCGAGTCATTTTGACGAGATCGGCGTCGTAGCGGATGTACTCAGGCGCCCTCCCGCCCGAAAAGAAAATCCCCGCGTAGTCCTCCGGCTTCACATCAGCGAATGCGATATCCGCCGCGAGCGTGTATCCTTCCCATTCCTTGGTGATCGTCCAGCCCGGCTTCACTTCGTGGAGCACAAGCTGATAGATCCTCTTTTCCGGTGCCGCAACCACCGGCTCGAAGCCAGCCTCCTGCAGCCGGTAATAGGGATACATCGTGTCCAGCGTTTCGGTGGCGTCGCCGATAATGATCAGGACTTGGGGTTTCGGCATTTCAGCAGGCCTTTCTCTCCATGGCAAACGGCGGCTTATTTTCAGGCTGTACGCATCTTCGTTTCGCGCGGGCGTCGGATAAGCAAAAGCCTTCCAAGCGAAAAAGTACCGCTTCGGTCTCTCGCCGCCCTCGCACGCATCTTCGGAGAACGGGCGAGTTGGCTTCTCACTTGACCATGCGACGACGAATCGCAATCACCTCTAAACAACCTCAAACCCTGTGCGTTGTTCCCGTTTCAGATGCGAGTTGGCTTCCGAGTCGGCACCGAACGTCTCCGTCTCGGGGTCCCAGTCGAGCTCGCGTCCGACTCGCATGGCGATGTTGCCGAGGTGGCAAGTGCTGACGCTTCGGTGCTGGCTGTCGACATCGGAGATGGGCCGTTCTCGAGACTGAACGCAGTCAAAGAAGTTACCCATATGATTGACAATCGCCTCGAGCTTCCCGGCTCGCAGCGGACGGTCGCTATTGTCGTTCCCGTAGACGTTCCATTCTTCGCGAGGCAACGGGTTCTCGGCTAATTGCTCCACCGGCTTGCCTTGCACTACGCCTCGATTGACAAAGATTCGTCCTCGATCGCCGGTAAAGAGGATACCGTTGCGGCCAGTATCCTTAACCGTCATCGTGACTCCGTTGGCGTATTGATATTCGGCACCAAAATCGACGGCCACGTTGAACCCCCCGTTGTCCTCTGGATACTTCGCTTGGCCTCGAATCTTCACGGGAAGACTGCCAATGGCCCACTGCGCGATATCGAGATGGTGGGCGCCCCAATCGGTCATTTGACCGCCCGAGTACTCATACCACCAGCGAAACGTGTAGTGACTTCGTTCCTCTATATAGGGCTTGTCGGGAGTCTGTCCCTGCCAAAGATCCCAGTTGAAGTTGCCTGGGACCGGTCGTCGCTCGAATGGACCACCGAGTTTGTTCTTGCCGAGAACGACTTCGACCGTCTTCAATTTGCCGAGCCGTCCTTGGCGAACCATCTCGACTGCCTGGCGAAAACGCGAATCGCTTCGCTGCCACGAGCCGATCTGCACGACTCGCCCAGTCTCCCTGACCACTTTCGTCAGCAACTTGCCCTCATCGATCGTTAGAGTCAGCGGCTTCTCGCAGTAGACATCTTTGCCGGCGCGGCAGGCATCGATCACCATCTTGGTGTGCCAATGATCGGGCGTGCCGATCGTGACGACATCAACATCCTTTCGTGAAATCAAGTCGCGATAATCTTCAAAGTGCCTCGGCGTGCTGCCGAAAGCCGCCTTGGCTGTATCGCGCACGTTTTTGTCGACGTCACAAACCGCAACAACATCGCCATACATCTGGGCTTTGTGTGCAATCACGCTGCCTTGGTATCTCAACCCGATCGCGCCGACGCCGAGTCGTTCGACTTTGGCTTTCGGCTTGGCGTCGGCTTGCCAGTTCGCTGCCGCGACGCGGCCGAGCGAACTCGAAATGGCACCCGCGGCAAGTCCGCTGACGAGGCATGACGACGACGCTAGAAATTCCCGACGGCTAGTACCCTTGGCTGACTTGGCTGACATGGCTGATCCTCTCGATGTTCTGACGCCACACATGGTAATCGAATTTGCCGCATTCTCGCTATTGCGTCGCGACCAAAGCCCTCAGCTGCCTGCCGATTTCAATCGCCTGATCGCGGCCAAAGCAGAGTGGATTGACCTCCAGGATGCCTTGAGCCAGCCGCCCGTGCCCGACGTAGATTGGCGGCGAACCCTCTCGCAATTGACGGCAGAGCTCGAAAGCGCGAAACGGACCACCGGCAGACGCTTGAATCTCGAGACGAGGAGGCCGCTCGCCAGTTGTCTGGTAGAGCCGAGTTGCCAGCGGCGAACCTTCGAGCGCCTCGGCAATCAACTCCAGACGCTCTCGCATCTCGGCCAATTCTTGTTCCGACTCGCCTTGTTGAAAACGTTCGAGCGCGACAAGCAGGGCAATGACCTCTTCTTTCGATACTTTAAGCGCCCGGCCAATTCCGTGGCGAGGCGCGCCGTCAAAGAGACTGCGGTCGATCCAGTTCGAAGGCGGCGTCCAGAGTTCGGGATGGTCATCCATGTCGAGCATCTGCAAGGCGGCCGAAGCGATCAGGTCTCGGTTGCCACACAAGATGCCGGTGCTTTGCGGACCTCGAATGGCTTTGCCGCCGCTGAATCCAACGAGGTCTGCGCCGCTGGCCGCAATCGCGTGCAAGTTTTCCTTTGGCGGAAGTTCGCCAGCCGCATCGACCAGCACAGACAGGTTATGCGCGTGGGCCACTTCGACGACTTCTTCGAGCGGCGGCGCCGAGTCGCCAGTGATGACGTACAACACGCCTGCCGTCGACTCGTTGAACGCCGTTCGATACTCCCAAGCTTCGGTGCGGCGAACTCCCGCTCCTGCGACGACTTCATTGAAACCGACCTCAACCAAACGGGCGCCCGCTGCTCGGACGGCATGGTCGTAACCGCTTCGCTGCTCTCTGGCGACCACGAACTCGCTGGGGAATCCATCGCAGTGTGGCAACGACTCCATCCGTCCGAGGTCGAAGCGGGCCATGATGGCGGCGGCGCCGAGTGTGAGTGACGCCGCCGAGCCAGCCGTAACGAGCCCCGCTTCTGTTTCTGTCGCCAAGGCGATTTGCTTCGAGGCGGCTGCTTGCAATTGTTCGAGCGGAACCGAGTCGGCCGCCGCCGCGCGAAAGGCGTCCAGCACCGATTCCGGCATCGGCGCGCCGCCAAGCCGAGTGACCGCGCCGCTGGCGTTAATAATCGGCACCACACCGAACCGCTCATAGATGTTCATCCGCACGCTCGCCGATCCCACTGACAATAGTTCCGCTGGACGTTCTCGAGTCGGCACATCATACACTGTTTCCGATCAGCCTCAGAATTCCGCCGCAAGTTCGTTTAACCCGTTGCCGCACGCGAGGAGCGCGCCATTGAAGCGTGCATCAGCAGGCCGCAAATGCGACGGCGAACTTAGCATCGAATGATCGATTGAAAAACACGGTTATTTGCGCTCCGCGAACGACAGCGACGCATCGGGAACCACGGTGCAGCGTTGCCTGCGACGACGTGTTAAACGATTTCGCCTCTTCGCGCCTCAACATCAACCGAAGACTTGCTCATACGTCTCTTGGTCGAAACCGACGACGAGCGTTTTTCCCTTTCGCAACGTGGGCGCTCGCAGATTGCCTGTCGGGCCGAGTAACAGCTTGGTGAGCGTCGCATTGTCCGGCTCGGCGGTTTTCATGTTCAGGTGAACCACCTTCTTGCCTCTGGCGGAGTAGATGTCGTTGACTTGCTTTGCCAATTCCAAGGCTTCTTTTTCTTTGAACGTCGTCTTCCTCGCGTTCACTTCCTGAGCCGCTGCGATGCCAGCTTCCGCAAGAAACTCTTGCGCTTTGCCACACGTCGTTCAGCCAGGGCGGTGATAACTCCAATCGAGTTTGGCCATCGAGGTCTTCCTTTCGCGAATTGTGGATGCTGAGTTGCTAGAGGTTAGCAATCGAACGGACTGCGGGACAAGCAGTGGCCTTCCGGGACCGACACCGAGACTTGGTCCTGCCGCGCCGACCCTAGTTAATACACGGCCGCTTGCAATTGGCCTCGGCAAGTTGCCAGCGTCCGTCGCTCGTGAGACAATCACGCCGCGCGATCGCTCGCGCGCCAGTTGCCGCCAGTGCGTAATTGCCGAGACGAATAGGAAACCTGAGTTTGACGAATTCCGGAGCAAACGCGGAGAAAAAGGGCGACGCGTCGCTGCTCCGCGCGCTCGGTCCCAACATGGCCATCGCGCTTGTTGTCGGCAATGTCATTGGTTCGGGCATATTCCTCAAGCCGGGCAACATCGCCGGCGCGACCGAAGATTTCGCGCTGATCATCAGCGTTTGGATTTTTGGCGGAGTGCTCTGCATCCTGGGCGCGCTCTGCTTTGCCGAACTCGCCACGATGTTGCCGGAAGCCGGAGGCCCGTATGTCTACCTGAGACAGGCCTATGGAAAACTCGTCGCCTTTCTCTACGGGTGGACCGAACTCTTGTTTGCCCGCCCCGCTTCGATCGGCGCCTTGGCTGTCGCGTTCGTCGGTTCGTTCACCCTGGCGTTGCAATGGAACGCATCGGCCTGGACCATCGTCGCGCTCGCCGCCGGACTGATTCTCGGCATGGCGTGGGTCAACGTGATGGGTGTTGTCTGGGGGGGCCGATTGCAATTGGCCACGACGGTCGTCAAGACAGGTTTCCTCCTGCTCGTCGCCCTATCCCCACTGCTGCTCGCACCGTTCGTCAGCACAACGATCGACCTCGAGAATTATCGATCTTCGCCGCTGCCCGAGCCCGTCCCCTTGGCGACTCAAATCGGAGCTGTATTGCTCGCCGTCATGTGGGCCTACGACGGTTGGCACGGCGTGACTCCGCTGGCCGAAGAAATCCAACACCCGCAACGCAACATCCCCTTGGCCCTGTTCGGCGGGATCGGCCTCCTCATCGCACTCTATGTCGCCGCGAACATCGCCTACCACGGAGTGCTCAGCATTGACGAGATGCGAGGAGCCGGCGATCACGCGGCGGAATTGATGATGTTCAAACTGGCTGGTCGCGCCGGCCAGAGCGCCATTGCGATCGTGATCATGTGCAGCACGTTCGGCGCGATCAATTCCAACATCTTGCTCGCGCCGAGAATCACGTTTGCCATGGGACGTGACGGCGTCTTCTTTCGCTCCTTGGGGCAAGTTCACGCAACCTACCGAACTCCCGTGGTTGCGATCCTTGTTACCGCAGCGATGGCCGTCTCGCTTATCATTACGATCGCCGCAGGTAAATGGCTCGTCGCAGCAGCGCCGGGCGTCACTGAGATTCAAGCGACTGCGGACAAAGGGCTATTCGTTGCGTTCAAGGCGAGCCTGCGCGACGATTCGACGTTCGAGTTACTGACCAATCTGGTCGTGTTCGCCAACAGCGTTTTCTACATGCTCTCCGTTCTGGCGCTAATCGTTTTGCGTTTTCGCGAACCGGAACGAAACAGACCGTATCGAACTTGGGGATACCCGTTTGTGCCGATCGTGTTTCTCGTTGTCTATGCCTGGTTCCTCGCTCAGGTCTACACTAACACTCGGCTAGAATCTCGAGCAGGAATCGCAGCCATCATGATCGGCATTCCCGTCTTCTTTGCCTACCAAGCCTTCACACGGACTGCGAAACAAACATCAGCAAAGTGAACGGAGTCACTCGATGCCGCGTCTCTTTCTACTTGACCATTCGCTGCAAAATGTAGGCGGTCATCATTTCGATTACGCGATGCAGTCTCTGCGCGCGGCTGACGCTGCAGGCTTTGAAATCGTCCTTGCCGCCCATCGCCGTTTCGACGAGTTGACTTCCGTCCCCAAACACTGGCAAGCCGTCGCGCCATTTCGACATACGACGTACGGCAAGCACACGATTCACGTTAGCAGCCGAAGCGGCCGCGGCGCTGCTCGCAAGAAACTGGCGGACCGCTTACTGTTTTGGCTCAACCCAGTTAAGTCGGCTTGGCACCGGGCCGACAGGAATCGCCGCATCCGACAGTTCGCCGCAGCATGCGAATCCGTATTCGCTCAGTTCCCCGCCGTCGACGGCGACATCGTTTTCGTTCCCACGCTTTCGGAATTCGATTTACTCGGTCTCGTTTTATTCCTCCAATCGCATCCGCAAACCACCAAGGCCAGCTGGCACCTTCAGTTTCATTTCAATGTATTTGAAGGACGCGAACCCGATTACGCCGAGCAGACCGAGCGAGCCGATTTGGTCCGTCGTTTGATGAGCGAGCCGCTTTCGCAAATCCCAAATCACCAAGTGCATCTCTACGCGACATGCGATCCGCTTGCTCGACAATTCAATCTGCTCGACATGGGCGAGTTTCAGTCGCTCTCGTACCCTGTCGATCCGGCGATCACCGTCGATGAAGGCCGCCGAGGCGAGTGGCCTTTGCGACTGACTTGCGCGGGCGCCATTCGAGAAGAAAAGGGACAGCAGCAATTGAGTGATCTTGTCGCGGCGCTTGGCGACGATTACTTCTTCGCCGGCAAGACCAAGCTGGTAGTGCAATCCAATAAATCTTGGTTTCGCCTTGAGGACGAAAATGGGGCAAACGACAACGTTACGAAGGCAGTTCAGCCGAGCGACATAATTGAGTACGTAGGGCATCCGTTGTCGCCGACCGAGTATGCCGCGTTCATCCGCCAAGCCGACGTCGGCCTGCTGTTGTACGACAGTCGAAGGTACTACGCGCGGCGAGCGGGCGTGATGGGCGAATACCTGGCCGCCGGCACTCCAGTCGTCGTCCCCGCCGGATGCTGGCTTTCCGAGCAACTGGCGGAGGCCAACTTCCAATACTTGGACAAGGTCGTCGAATCCGGAAAAGTTCAGTCGCTATTCCCGAGTCCCGAGACGATTGAGGCCGGACCGCATCTCGAGACAACCCATGCCGACGATCGAGTCGAACGGCCAGACACGCCGCAAGAGGTTTCCCACCAATGTGGCGAAGCAGACAACCTCGTCATCCGCTTCCGCTGGACAGGTGATTGCAAACCAGGCGAATACGTTCGGCTCAGATTGAACGAACGAGACGAAGCTGACAATCTGCTTCGAACGAGCGAGGCCATTTGCGGACAACGGGCCGAAAACCGACGCGTTTCCGTCCTGTTTCGAATGGACCGGCTCACCCGTTCAATCACGCTGAGCTGGAGTAACGCCTACCATCAAGAACCGCTGACGTTGACCGACGTTGAACTTTTCCAGCTGAGGTCGGGCAATGACAAGCCGCTGCCCCTCGGCGTTGTCGGCGTCGCCTTCGCGTCGGCGAAAGAGGTGCCAGCCGCCGTCAGTGAAGTCGTCGATCACTTTGACCACTATCGGCAGAGCGCGATCGAGTTCTCTGACTCCTGGGCTGAGCAGCACTCGCCCAGTCGCACCATCGCACAGTTGATGTCGAACGCGAAACGCGCCTAGGCCGAAGTTGTGTATGAGACGCCTTTGCTTGAGCGGACGGAAATCTGGCGCGTGTTATCGTTCTCGACGCGTTCGCCAAAGCCATTAGCCATGAACCTGATTCACTGTATCGAGGCGATGAGATCGTTCAGCCTTTTGCAGCCAGCGCTTTGCGCTCGTAAATCTTGACGGGCACCCGCGCGTTACCCCGAAGGGGCGCAACATAACAGTCCAGGCGAAGCCCCAGGCGCCGCCCTGGGTTCGTCGTTGCCATGATCGCAGTCCTGAAAGGGCGAACGTGAATCGCGACGATCCTATAACGTCATTGCTGGCGACGGCGTCGGTGTTGCGCCCTTGCAGGGCTAGTGGTTACCCAACCACCCAACCCAGGGCTGCGCACTACGGCTTCGCCGGTAGTCTGCTTCCCCTGGGCTGTTATGTTGCGCCCCTTCGCAGCAACGATGGCGACCGATTCACCGAACGCGCTCGAGAGCTGAACGGTCTCAGAGCCCACGGGGGGATGGTGATCGTTTCGTAGAACCTAGTAAGCCACGAACCTGATTCACCGAACGAGGCAAGCTCGTTGGCGTCTTGCAGAAACTGCAAAATCCTAGGCTGACTTGGCGATCGGCTCGGCTGAGCTGTCGCCGGTTGGGGTCGTCAGTCGTTCGGCTGATGGTCGAGCGAACGGCAGAATCTGAGGTTCGAAGTCGACCTGCTCTTTGGCGTGATACAGCTCCCAGAGGCGAGCTTGCTTCATGAACGAATAGAACGCCGACAACATGGAAATCTGCAAGCCGACTTTGCCGTCGAGAATTCCGTATTGAAGGAGATAGTCTCGCAGGAATCGCAACGGCGGACGCAATAGCATTCGCCGATAGCTTGGCTGCACACCTTCGTCGTACCAAATCTCCGCTTGCACCTTGGCGTAGCGGTCAAACTTGCTCAGCCACTTGTCGTACGACCAGTAGGTGTAATGATCCATCTCCTGACGCAGCTTGCCAAGTCGGCTCGCGGGAATGTCGATGCGAGCGTGATCGGATTTGCCGGCGTAGCGAGCGAGATCGCGACGAAAAAGGCGGATCACGCCGTCGTTGTTCCAACCGCACGAGCGAACTCGGTGGCCCATGAAATGGTTGTTACGGTAGATCCAATAACCCTCGTACTTGGGCCCCGACTGCAGGACGGATTTTATCTCGTCGCGAAGTTTCGGCGTGACTCGTTCGTCGGCATCCATCAGCAATACCCACTCGTGGCTCGCTTGCGGGATCGCCCAATTCTTAAAATCGCCCGACGTACCGTATTCGCGCTCGATCACTCGGCAGCCGCCGATCTGCTCCACCACTTCCAATGTCCGGTCGGTGGATAGCGAGTCCGCGATCAGCACCTCATCAGCAATCGGAAGGAAGCTTTCAATGCAGGCGCCAATGTTGTTTTCCTCGTTCCGACAGGGAATAAGGCATGTCAATTTGGGACTCATGAGATTCCGCTCGGTGTGCAGCGTCAAGTCAGGGGGGAGACAGTACCGGATTTATCGGTTCTAACGCTACGTCGGTTTAGGCAATTTGGCCCGAGTTTTCGGTTTAACTTGTTTGGCAAGGGATCGGACCGGACGATGGCAATGCAGGCAAACTTGTGGGATCAAAACAACTTCCATCGAATTCACGGGTCCATTCGCGAAAACTGCAAGCAAGACAGCATTGCGGTTACAATGCCAACATCGTCGACAAGACCAACCACCAGGGTCGGTTCTCACGCTACGAAGCAGCGTTCGCTCGGCGACAATGACGCTTTAACCCTGAATACTCCAGCCGTCGAGCCGTCATCTTTTTGCTAGCCAACTGACATCCCGATCCATGCCCGTTAAGCACGGCATGCCCCATCACACCAAGGACAATTCCATGTGGCAAACGCGCACGCTTCGAACCGTTGCTTCGCTATCACTTTGCACCGCCGTCATATTGGCAGCGGCGCCTTCGCGAGCTAACGATGCTCCGCCGAAAGGTTTTGAGTACGTTTTCAATGGCAAAGACTTGGGCGGATGGCATGGCGACAATGTGCATCAGACGGCCAAGGCGAAGCCGGCTGATCGAGCGGCGGCGGTGGCAGGGCAACAAGAAGAATTCCAAAAGCACTGGCGAGTCGAGAGCGGCGAACTCGTGAACGACGGTCATGGCCCGTATGCGACCACAGACAAGGAGTACGGAGACATCGAGCTGCAATTGGAATACAAGACCGTCGCCAAGGCCGACAGCGGAATCTACGTTCGCGGCACGCCACAAGTTCAAATCTGGGACACGACAAAAGAGGGTGGCAAATGGGGACGCAATGCGGACAAGGGTTCGGGCGGGTTGTTTAACAACAGCAAAGGCGCGGCCGGCCAGCTTCCACTGGTTCACGCCGACCGTGAATTCGGGAAGTGGAATCAATTTCGAATCCGACAAGTGGGAAGCCGCACGACGGTTCACTTAAATGACAAACTGGTCGTCGACAATGCGATTATGGAGAACTACTGGGATAAGACTCGTAAGACGCCCTTGCCTGCTCGCGGCGCCATTCATCTTCAAACTCATGGCGGCGAAATCCGCTGGCGAAAAATCGCCGTACGACCTATCTCGGCCGACGAGGCCATCACCGTATTGCGCGGCGATGACAAAGCTGACGGCTTCACTCCGATCTTTAATGGCAAGGATCTCAGTGGGTGGACCGGTGCGGTAGGAGATTATGAGGTCCGCGAAAATTCGATCAGCTGCAAGCCGGGTAAAGGCGGCGTGCTGTTCACGAAAGCCGAATACGATGACTTTGTCGTGCGGCTTGAGTTCAAGGTTCCGCCTGGAGGCAACAACGGCTTGGCCATTCGCTATCCCGGCACCGGCCGCGCTGCTTACTCCGGCATGACCGAGCTGCAAGTTCTCGATGACGACGCCGCCAAGTACTCGAAGCTCGATGCCCGCCAATATCATGGCTCGGTCTATGGCATCGTGCCGTCTCACCGCGGCTATCTTCGCCCCGCGGGCGAGTGGAACTATCAAGAGGTGACGGTCAAGGGATCGACAGTTCGAGTGGAACTCAATGGAACCGTGATTCTCGACGCCGACATTTCGAAGGTGACCGAATACAAAGACAACTCGCCTCACCCCGGCAAAGATTTGAAGAGCGGCCATTTCGGTTTCGCCGGGCACAATGACCCGGTGATGTTTCGAAACATCGCCATTAAGAAAATCGAGCCCAAGCCGTAACGTGCGGATTCGCCCAACGCCGCACAGCGATCGAGCCGGTTCTTGGTCGAGGCGTCGTTATACTGGCGAAGTATATCGTTTGGGAAGTCTACAAGGCGCGCGGCGACCGCGGCATGGGATGTGCATGTTATCGGTTTGAGACAGTCGCCTTGAACCATTCGAGGCATGGAGGAAAGCTCCCTCAGCGAAGGATCGAAACGATGTCGACAACGCTCTTGCGAAACGCCTTGCTGGTGACTTTGGGAATCTTGTTGGCGGCACCGCTGACGATGGTGATGGCCGAGACGCTTGGGAACGCCCGCGCCGAACCGCCAAAATCGACGGCGGGCAAGAAGAGCAACGACAAGGATCAAGCGGTCAGCCGCCAGCGAAGTCGGATGATGACAGGAGGCCGACGGCTCCAGAGCCGAGCGTTTGGATGAAGCATAAGCTTCGCTACTCACAAAATATCCTCGCGGGCATGACCCGCGGCGACTACAAGATGATCGCCAAGCAAGCGGCCGCGATGAAGTTCATGAACCGAATCGAAGGCGTTGTTCGGTGCCGCTCGACCGAGTATCGAAAGGAACTCGCCACCTTCTCGAAAGCTCTCGATCGCATCGAAAAGTCTGCAAGTCACGAAGACCTCGACGGCGTCACCCAAGGCTTCTTCAAGCTGACCGGTAGCTGCGTCCAGTGCCATCGCCAATTGCGCGAGTGGGACAACGATGCGTCGAGTGACAAGGCGAAGCCGGCCGCCAAAAAAGCTCCGGCCGAAGCCCCTGTTGCCAAGCAAACCGAGAACAAGTCGGCGAGGTAGGTCAACACTCAGCGCAATCAGGTTAGCGGACCTTCGACTCGGCACGCTAGCGCTGTTGACTCTCGAACTCCGCCTCCTCGCCTTCGTCCTGTACATCACAGCAATCCTGTCTGATACGACAGTAATCGGACAGGATTGACAGGATAAGAGAAGACGGAACACTACCGACTCAATTCGTCGTCGGTCATCCTGTAGATCCTGTCAATACTGTCCAAACGACAGTATGACGACATGAAGTTGCTTTCATATCGCCTCGCTTTGACTTGTGCTGGAGCATTCTTGAATCAACGCCTGCTAGAAAGAGCCACTGGATGATCAAAGCGACATGCGGGTGCGGGGCGACACTCAAAGCGAAACCATCCCTGGCCGGTCAGAGGGTGAAATGCCCTTCGTGTCGTCAGTCGCTCACCGTCCCCAGTGTAGGAAGGGAAACCGACTCGTTACGGTTCAGCTGCGAGTGCGGCAAGTCGTATCGGGTCAGTCCTCAATCTGCAGGGCGCTCGGCGAAATGTTCCGCCTACGGCGTTTCATTCAAGATCCCCAAGGCCTCCGCACCGACGCCACAAATCTCGAACCAAAAGGTCAACAACGCAAACGTCGATCTTCTCGCGTCAGACAGTCGAGCCGACGCATTCGGCCTTGACGTGGGCGAATTTGATGATCGCGTTGCGCCAAGCGTAACCATCGAGCCGACAGGGGATTCTCCGCCAAACGCCCTTTCGAAACCGCAAGCAACAACGCCGTCGCCCAGCCCCGTTAGTCAGCGCCGCAAACTCAAACGCGCGGCTGGGTTTGTCGCAATCGCCTTCGGCCTATTGCAGGCCGTTTTTCACGGCGTTTTGATCATCCGGTATGTTATCGCGATCGCGGCTATCGATGCCATCGGGCTGCAGACACTCTTTCAGCTAGCGCCTACGATTCTCTTTCTGGTGCTCGGCGTCTGGTTCGTGAAACTCGGAACAGAGATTGTTCTGGGCAACTTAAACGCGGTCGGCCGCGCTTCGCAAGCGAGTATGGTCTACATCGCCATCTTCATCATCCTCATCCTCTTCTGGGCTTTTTCGATGATACCCGCTTTCCTCGAAGCTCCTGGGGTCGCGTTTTTCGTCGTCGCCAAGTTCGCACCGATGCTCCTACTCCGCTGCATTTTCCTCTTGCCACCCGCGTTCATCATGTACGTCGAAAACAAACATCCCTCACGTGAATAAGCCGTGGTTTTCGACAGGCGTGATCGACAGAATCAACAAGAAGAGAAGACAGCCCTCATACCCCTCCTACATCCTGTACATTATTTCAATCCTGTCAGAACTGACTCACTGCAATCGGTGCTGGTTAACGTCGGTTGAGTGAGAGGAGGAGGCGGCGTTCGACGACGCCTTCGCTGATTTGCGATTTGGGGATGTAGTCGTCGGCGCCGGCGTGGATGCACCTCACACCTAACTCGTTGTCGTCGCGCGAGGTCAAGGCGACGATGGGAAGCGAGTTGTTGGCGGAACGAAGCCTTGCAATCGTCTCCTCGCCATCGCTGTCGGGAAGAAACAGGTTGACAAGCCCAACATCGAATTGCTGCCTTCTCGCCATTTCAATTGCGTCCGATAGCGTTGACGCGCACTGAATAACATGCGGATGATGCGAAAAACTCATCTTCTCAATCACATTATCCCGATGCTGTTCGTTGTCTTCGACCAACAGGATTCGCATTTCGGTGTTGTCTTTCAGCTCGATATCGAGCTCGCTGGCCAAGGCGATCAGCATTTGCTCGATTTCCTCCATCGTGTCGGGGCGGTCCTTGGCTTTCGGCGCCGCCATCTGGGCAACAAGATCGGCTACGCATTGCGGAAAATGGGTGAGGTACTTTCTCACATCCCTGAGACCGCGCCGGCGAAGCAAGTTAAGAATCCGACTCTGCTCCGACGGCCCTCGAAGACGCGGCATTCCCGTCAACAAGAAGAACATCGTGCAACCCAAACTGTAAATGTCGGCTCGCGAATCTGTACCGCCGAAGTCGCGAGCTTGCTCTGGGGCCATGTAGTCGATCGTGCCGAAGATGCCGCCATGTTTCGAGCCGACCTCGTCGCACTCGCTGACAACGGTCCGAGCCAATCCGAGGTCCAACACGCGAACCTTTCCGCGTTGGTCGAGCATCAGATTGCCCGGCTTGACGTCGCGATGGACAACGCCATGTTCGTGCGTGCAGCGCAACCCTCTAGCGGCTTGCAAGACGATGTCCAAAGTCTCTTGAACCGATAACGGACCGTGTTCAGCCACGAGCGTCTCGAGCGTCGTGCCTTCAATCCATTCCATCACGATATAGCAAACACCCCTCGACTCGCCCGTCTCGGCCGCAACGATCACGTTGGGGTGGACAAGCCCCTTTGTCGCCTCCATCTCACGGCGAATACGCTGAAGTCGCCCGTTGTCGTCGCCCGACTCGATCATCTTGATCGCGTAATCGAGCCCGGAGCGCTTGTGCCGAGCTCGCAAGACAACGCCTTCGGCCCCCTGCCCTATTCGGTCCACAATCCAGTAGTCGCCAATTTCCAGCGCCTCGGTATTGCCGTCGAGCATCAATCGGCGTTGGTAAAGCGTAATCGCACGCTTGCGCAACAGGTAAGCCGTTATCGACTCGGATGATTGCCTCGCCTTCGCTCCGTCCACTAACTCGCGAACCAATTCGATCGGGACGATGGACGTCTTTTCAATCTGCTCGAGCAATTTTGAGAGGGGGAGCGGGGCGGAAAATTCAGCGAGTGCGAAATGCGATTGAAAGAACGACTTTGCGCCCGGCCCGTCGATTCCCGCCGTATCGGCGTCGTCCTGGTCGCCCGTGAATTCGCGTTTCAGGGTGGCCCCGTCGTCCAACGTCGTCAAGTCGCAAGTCGACTCCTCGTCGTCCTGACCAACCTCCGGCACAGGCGAGTTCCGCGCAGCCAGCCAGACGCAGCCAACAATCACGGCCGAGAAGACAAGCAGCTCCGCCGCTAACGGAACGGTTAGCGGCGAGGAGAGCAAAGCGACCGCGGCGTTCACGGCGATCGCCGCCACGGCCACGAGCCAACGTGGCGGACCGGCGACGGAATCGATCCATTCCGGTCTCTTCCATGAGCCGAGTTGCAGGTCAGCTAAGATCACAACCGGATAGAGCACGACGAGGCCGATCCAGTGCCCGGCCAAAAAATCGAGCATTGCGATCAGGGCAATCGCGGTAAGTCGACCAATATTAATCATGCGGGTGAACTCAGCCGCAAAGGTGGAAGTCCCAGCGGAATCCCCGTCTATCGCGCGGGGGTCGTTTCCGCGCAGTGACGAACAAGCCGTGACGAACAAAGCCGTGCCACGCCATAGTAATTCTACATCCTAGCAATTCACCGATGGCCCGCAACGAAAAACGTCACCTGATCAAGGCATAGCCGCTTGATCACCGAATGCAACAACGGAAAACGCCAGCAGTCAGTATTAAGACGAGCTCGCTGCGCAGTCAAGTAAATCACTTAGCCAATTCTGGCATTGGCTGATGTCGGTCGACGAGATATTGGGGTCGGCCGGAGAGGTCTGGCAGAGTCGTGTCGGGCTGAATCCCCAGATTGCGATAGAGCGTGGCGTGCACTTCGCCAAAATGAATCGGGCGATCGTCAATGGAGCCGCCAGTGCGATCGGTGGCACCGATCACTTGGCCGGTTTTCATTCCACCGCAAGCCACGAGTCCTCCGCCGACTTGGGGCCAATGATCTCGTCCGGCGTTGGCGTTGATTCTCGGCGTTCGACCGAATTCGCCCCAAGCCACGACCGACACGTCGTCCGCCATCCCTCGCTGGTGCAAATCGTCGATGAGCGCCGCGAGCCCCTGATCGAACAGCGGCAGGTGCGAATTCTTGAGTCCCGAAAAATTGTTGCTGTGAAAATCCCAACGTCCGAAGTTAAGCGTAACGACTCGCGCACCGGCCTCAACGAGCCGGCGAGCCATCAGAAACTGCTCTAGATTTCTCGGGGCACCGTCGCCAAAATTTTTCGGATCGCCTTTGCCGTATTTCTCGCGCGTGGCGGCCGGTTCCTTGTCGAGGTTCAACGCTTCAGCCAGACGGCTGCTCGTCAGCACGTCGAGCGCTTGTTGGTTGAGGTCGTCGATTCCCGCCATCGCTCCGGTTGAGTCGACATCGCGGCGGAACCGATCGAATCCGGCAAGCAGACGTTTGCGGTCGTCGAGTCGATCGAGCGTGATGCCATGAAGCTGCATATCGTCGCGAGCTGGACCGCTCGGTCGAAACGCCGAGTGGCCAATCCCGAGAAATCCGGGATGCCCGGGCGAGCCGTAGGGCGGATGTCCGGCGTTCGGGGCGAGCCCGATAAAGGGCGGCACCGCTCGATTGGTCGGTCCCTTCAGTCGCGAAATGACAGGGCCGATCGCAGGCCAACCGCCGGGCGGCTGGTTTTGGGTCGTCCGGCCGGTGTAGCAAATAAACGAATCGTGCGAGCCGTTTGGCGATCCGTGCACCGAGCGAAGCGGGGCGCACTTGTCCATGATGGAAGCCAACCGCGGCATGTGTTCGCAAATCTGAATGCCGGGCACATTGGTCTGAACGGGCTGGAACTCGCCGCGTATCTCCGACGGAGCATCCGTCTTGATGTCGTACATGTCCTGGTGCGAAGGGGCACCAACCATGTAAATCATGATCACGGCTTTGTGCGAATTCTTGACTCCAGCCGCGGCTTCTCGTTCGAGCAGTTGCATGAGAGTCAATCCACCCATCCCGAGCGAACCGATCGTCAACGTCCCTGCCTGAAGAAATTGTCGGCGAGTGGGCGAATTCAATTCGAATTTATTCTCGTCTTGGGCGGCTCGCGACATGAATCGGCTTTCTTGTTCAGCGTTCATCCGTGTGTCCAATGGTCGATGGCTGTCATCGGTAGCAAGCCGAGACATTCCGGCCAGTCGAATCCGTAATCGACTGGCCATCCATTATGTCGCGGATTGACTGTCGGCGGCAAGAGATCTCCGAGCGCTGCTAGCCGAATTGCCTGGCAAATGTCGACTCGTTTGCGAATAACCAGTCTGCGCGGTCTATTTTGAGCTCGATATCGAGTTGTCGAGATCTGCCGCGCAACGGCATTGTCTTGCGTGCAAGACCGACCGTTCAAGTCCAACTCCTTTTAAGGAAGTAAGAATGTCACGTTTGGCGAGAGCGTTTTGTCTGGCATGGATTGGCGTAATGTTGTCAACGGCAGCGGCCGAAGCAAAACGCCCCAACATTTTCATCGCGATTAGCGACGATGTGTCGTTTCCTCATGCTTCGGCCTACGGATCAAAAATGGTCGACACGCCCGAGTTCGACCGAATCGCCAGAGAGGGCGTGCTATTTCAAAACGCGTTTTGTCCCGCGCCCGGTTGCAGCCCGTCACGAGCGGCTTTCCTGACAGGGCGGCATATTTGGATGATCGAAGAAGCAGGAACGCATGCGAGTTATTTCAAGACCAAGTATGAGACGTTTCCCGAACGGCTCGCAAAGGCCGATTACTTCGTTGGAAGCACTGGCAAAGCTTGGGCGCCGGGCAACTTTAAGCACGATGGCCGAGAATCAAATCCCGCTGGCAGACGTTACGCCGACCGAAGCGTGAAAGGGCCGCTCAAAGGCTACGCCGCAGGATTCAAGAAGTTTCTCAGCGAGCGCCCCAAGGACAAGCCGTTCTGTTTTTGGTTTGGCAGCAGCGACGCGCATCGCAGCTACAAGAAAGGGTCGGGTTTGGCGAAAGGTAAAACTCTGAGCCAAGCGGAAACGCCCGGCTTCCTGCCCGACCACGATGAGATTCGCAGCGACTTGTTGGACTATGCTTTTGAGGTCGAACGTTTCGACGAGGATTGCGGCAAGATGTTTCGGCTGCTCGAAGAAGCCGGCGAGATGGACAACACACTCATCATCGTCACGTCGGACAACGGCATGCCGTTCCCTCGAGCCAAAGCGAATTGCTACGAGTTTGGAATCCACATGCCGATGGCAATTCGTTGGAAGAATGGAGCGCCGGGCGGAAGATCATGGGACGATCTTGTCGGTTTCGTCGACGTGACGGCAACAATCTATGAAGCCGCACAAGTCGAGCCGCCAAGCGATTTCCCGGTCGTCGGAAAGAGTTTTCTGGGCGACCTCATGTCGGACAAGACCGGATTGGTCGATCGGAAACGAGACGCCGTCGTCGCTGGTCGCGAACGCCATTCTTCGTCTCGCTACCATTCTCTCAGCTATCCGCAACGAGCGATTCGCACCGACCGATTTCTTTACATACGCAACTTGCGGCCTCACCGCTGGCCCGCAGGCACTCCACAAAAATACGGGCAAGTGAAATTCGACGAGGGCGGCAAGATCTCGAATGCTCGGCTCGGCCCCGAACACGGCGGCTATCACGACATCGACGCCTGCCCAACGCTTTCGTTCCTGATCGCTAATCGCGATAACGAGTCGCTCTCAAAGTACCTTGGCTGGTCAGTTGACAAGCGCCCGGCGGAAGAGCTGTTTGACATCGCCTCGGATGCGGACTGCATAGTCAATCTTGCGGCCAACCCAAAGTACGAGGATCAGCGACGGAAACTTTCCTCGCGGCTGATGAAGATTCTCAAGGAGACGGGCGACGCGCGAGTGATCGACGGCGGCGACGTTTGGGAAACCTATCCGCGGGTGAGCGGCTTAAGATGGTTTCCCGAACCGTCTTGGCTTCGGGAAAAAACCGACTCGGCACCTAAACAAGACTGGCTGGAAAAGCGGCGACCACGATAGCGACAACCGTTGGAAGCCCACAGCCAATCCGTCTAGCAGGCTAGTGCCGCGTCAACTCTAAAAATGGGGGTTGGCTTCGGCGTAACTTGACTTGGCGGCGTACGATACAAACACTGGGATCCTAATTCTTAGTGTTGACGCTGACTAGTTTGCCGACGCCATCCAGATTGCGGCTTGTCGAATCACGTCGCCCATGTTGGCCAGGCCGAGTTTGCGGCGAATGTTCTGTCGGTGGGCATCAACTGTCTTGAGACCGATGCGAAGCTGGTCGGCGATTTCGTGAGGAGAGGTGCCCTGACCGACCAGTTCAAAAATCTGAAACTCACGAGGCGACAAACTCTTCAACTGGCTGCTTTGGCTGGCATCCAATTCGCCACGATCGCCGTTTTCATCGCGAGCGCGTTCGCTGAGAAACGTCTGCCCTTTAAGAACCGTGGTGATGGCCTGGGACAAGGTCGCGACAGAATCCGACTTGCTGACAAAACCGGCCGCTCCGGCCTTGATCGAACGCTTGGCGAAAAGAGACTCATCATGCATCGACGAAACGAGCACGACAGTTCGAGGAAACTCGCTGGCGATCTCTCCGAGCAAGTTCAAGCCCTCGGCCCGCGAATCTTTCAGGAACAGATCGAGAATAACCAGATCCGGATCGTGATCTGTCAAAAGCTGTTTTGCTTCGACGGAATCTGCCGCCACGCCGCACAATTCTAGATCCGAGCGAGACTGGACGAGATGAGATATTGCATGACGAACCAGCGCATGGTCGTCCACAACTAGGACTGTTGCCATGTGACTACTCTCATATGAAGAGTCTTGATCTCAATGCATGTCCGCCAACATGTGAAATATCGCGGTGCATTGTAGTAAAATGCGATCAATGGAACCACAGACCTGCAAATAATCGGCGGACGACGCTCCGGTTGGCGGATGTTGCAGTCCGGGCATCTCATGCCGATTGCGTGACGCCGGACGCGATCGCTGCTATTTTCTTGAGGGCGCTGCTGCTTTCTCAACTTGATGGCGAGGCCGGATTTCGGACCGGGATTGGCTTTTTCAAACGGATTCGGGGGGTGCGGGATCGCGGCGGAATATCACACGAGCATCTTCCGTCTGTTCCATCGACTCGAATCGAAGAAGCCTGGCGATGGCGTCGGACTCGCTGCGGTCAACAGGATTGTGAACATGCATGGAGGCCGTGTTTGGGTCGAGTCGTCGCTCGGCAAGGGTGCCACATTTTGGGTCGCCTTCCCAAAACAGCCTCGCCACCTTGCGTCGCGGGATGATCGAGACCGGGGTCAAGCACGGTTGCCAGAACCTTCGACGTTGTCCCAATCCCCAAGGATGCCATGAGCAATCAGACCCACCACGTTCTGTTGGTCGAGGATGACGACGACCACGCCATGTTGATGGAGCTGCAATTGTCTCGAGTCGATTTCATCAAGGGGCTCGACCGGGTGGCGGACGGAGTCGAGGCGTTGGAATGGTTGGCCAGCCAAGATGAGTTTCCCGATCTCATTCTTCTCGATCTCAATTTGCCTCGGTTGAGCGGCGACCAGTTTTTGCGGATCATCCGAGACTCCGACGACACTCGAGATCTTCCCGTCGTCGTCGTCACTTCTTCCAACAACGCGCACGACGCCGAGCAAGTCAGACGGTTGGCCGTCGTGGATGTCCTCGTCAAACCCGTCTCGGCCCAACAGCTTGGCGACGCAATCGCTTCGATTCCGCCGCAAGTGGTCGATCCAGCTCGCCCCCAATCGAATCAAGGGACCGAGCGATGAGCGAAAACCGAAAAGAGTCGCAAAGCCAATGGCGAGTGTTCTTGATTGAGGATGACGAGGACCACGCTTGGCTAATCAAGAAGTACATTCGCGATGCCGGAATGACAAAGCCGGTCCTGCACGCAGTCGATTTGGATGCGGCCAAGCCGCTGTTTCGCACGGAGAAGTTCGATGTCGTCTTGCTCGACCTCAACCTTCCGGGCTGCACGATCGATGAGACGCTTTCGTCGATGTTGGCTTGGGCCGCTGGCTCTCCCGTGGTCGTGCTCACCTCCGTCGACGACATTCAACTCGGTGCCCGAGCGATCGGTGAGGGCGCGCAAGACTACTTGGTCAAGTTGGAAATCACGTCGAGCATCCTGGCAAGAACGCTTCGATACGCTGTCGAGCGAGCTGAGGCTCAGAAAAGTCTTCACGAACTGGCGATGCGGCTTAGGCGAGCCAACGCGGAACTCGAGTCGTTTTCATCGATTATCGCCCACGACCTTCGGTCCCCATTAGGTCGGCTCAAGTGGTACGCCGAAATCCTAAAACGCGACACCGATTCATCGCTTTCGCCGGAAGCGTCCAAGAGTTTGAATATTATCGCTCAGCAAGCCGACCGCATGGGCGAGATGGTGGCGGACCTGTGGGCCTACTCGCGTTTCGGCGGGCGTGACGAACCGACTGTCGACGTCGACTTGGGTGAATTGGCGACAGGCATTTTTGAAATGCTCGACCGGCCAAGCGGTTTTCAATTACAGACGTCGGGCGACATGCCCAAGGTGGCGACGCATCGCGCCGCGCTCGAGTTGGTGATGCGGAACCTGATTGCCAATTCGATCGCTCACCGAGACGGCTCGCAGGGGCAAGTTGTGCTGAGTGCAACGCAGGACGGCGACTGGGTTGAAGTGACAGTCCGCGACGACGGACCCGGCATTTCGGAGAAGATCGCAGACCAATTGCAGATGGCGGGAGACGCGGTCGAAGCGAACGGCGATAGTTCGTTAGGCCTCGGTTTGACCGTCGTGCAGAGACTTGTCGACAGATACGGCGGTCGCATCCGAGTCGACTCGGATGCATCGGGCGCCGTGATTCACTTCACATGGCCTCGGTCGACAGAAAATTCCACGCCGCCGGACAACCGTTAGACGCGTATCAACATAGAGACGGCAATCTGCCGCTAGATGGAGATTCCAATGCGAAGTTCCCTTGCGTTGCTCGCTCTATGCATCGCCGTGCTTTGCAGCCGCGCGAGCGCCGACGGTCCCGTGTTGGGGAAGGAGGTCAATTCGTTTCAAGTCCGCCTCGGTCTGCGCGTTTCCGCCAATGCCGGGCCGTGCAACAACATTCGCTGTGGGTTTCCGTTCCCCGTCGATTGGCCTGAACAGAAAATCACCATTCTGAAAAAAGAAATCGAAGGGCCCATCAAAGGCGTTTCGATTCGCGACGTGGGCGGAGGAGTTCGACAGGCTCGTTTTCTTGTCTCCAAACTGGCGCAAGGCGAGACGGCGGAGATGGTCTATACGATACGTGTCGAGCGCCGATCATTGGCGCCTCCGAACGATCCGAGCGAACTGAGCGCGGCAGAAAGCACCGCATCCAGATTGCGTCCGTTCTTGGGACCAAGCCCCTACATAGAAACCAAGGACCCACTCGTCATTGAGGCGGCGAGCGAGCTCGACCTAACCTCCTTCGACAGCGATTGGGAGCGAGTCAAAGCGATTCGCGAATACACGCATAAGCAAGTCGAGTACACCGGCGTGAAGAAACTGCAAGGCGCAGTGCGAGGCTTGGCGGAGGGAGGCGATTGCGAGGAGCGAACGTCCGTCTTCGTCGCCCTCTGCCGACTCAAGGGAATTCCAGCGCGAAGCGTTTGGATGCCGGGACACGCCTATGCCGAGTTTTATCTTCACGACAAACAGGGAAAGGGCCATTGGTTTCCCTGTGAATCGGTTGGAGGGGACTTTGGGCGCCAGGGTGACGACTACTTGATCCTTCAAAAGGGAGACCGTTTTCGCGACCCTCTAAAGCGAGGCGTGCATCGTTACCTGACCGAAACCGCCGCCGGCGCATTGGGCCGAGGCGCAGCGGCACCTACGATTCAGCCGATTCGTGAACGAATCGATCGCTATGGGAAACGGCGCCCGCTTCGCTAGAGACGAAAACGCTGTTGGTTGCCGCCTACTTCGCCGAGATGTCGTAACTCATGATCAACTCTTGATCGCGCAAGTAGAGTCGGCCGTTAGCGACGGTTGGATGAGTCCAGATGCGGCCGGACGGTTTTCTCAGCTCGGTTTGAGGGGAGAGAGTAAAACGACCTTTTTCACTCCAACCATCTGGGTTCGGGTCGAGCAGAACGACGTTTCCTTTACGTTCGTCGAGCAAATACAACCTGCCGTCCGCGAAAGTCAGCGAGCCTTTGCCGAGCGCCCGCTTCTCGGCCCAAACTTGTTCGCCATCGTCCCAGCGTTGGCAAGCCCAGCCTGGTCCGTCGGAGTAACCGTAAAGGTAATCGCCAAGCCGCACGACGCCGCCGTGGTGGTTCTTCATCACTCGATTGACAAAGACCTCTTCGACTTCGTTCTCGTTGTTGATCGCAACTTGTTTGCAGCCCACTCCGTAGCCGCTGGAAACATAGACGCGGCCATCATGGTAAATGGGTGTTGGGATGACCGCAGTGCGACCGGGCCAATCCGTTTGCCAAAGTTGCTCGCCCGTCTTCGCGTCGAGTCCGACAAGTTGTTTCATGACCAACTGAACGTATTGGCGACGTCCGCCGATTTCAGCGGTGATGATGGATGAGTATTGGGCGCCATCGGTGAACCCTTTGCTCTGCCAAATGGTGTCGCCGGTCATCTTGTTCATCGCGACAACAGCGCCTTGCTTTCCGCCCGGCGTCCAGACGACTTTTTCGTCGTCGACCAAAACACTCTCACAATAGCCCCAACCTGGTTTTCGACCGCCAAGCGATTTCGCGTCCGACTGCCAGCGGATGGCGCCGTCGCTCGCGTTAGCACAGATCAAAACGCCTTGGCCGCTCAAAGCATAAACGCGGTCTCTGTCAACGGTCGGAGTTCCACGCGGGCCATCGCCCCAGCGGTTCATCAAGAAAGCACCGATTTGCTGGGACCACTTTTCCTTGCCGGTCGTCGCGTCCAATGCAATCAAGAACTCGCCGTCGGCTCGCGCGCCCATCGTGTAAACCGTCTTGCCAACAACGGCCATACCCGAGTAACCCAAGCCAGCCACTCGTGACACCCAGACTTGCTTCGGTCCGCCTTCGGGCCACTGCTGCAACAGCCCTTTTTCGTTCGAGATATTGGTTCGATTAGGTCCTTGCCATTGCGGCCAATCTTCGGCCCGCAGCGAGGTCACGGTGGATAGTGTGGCGACAAATAAGAACGTGAGAGGCAAGAAGAAAGTGTAGACGTACTTCATGGGTCGGCTCGCGGGCTTGGTAGGTAGGCTTCGGCGATATAAGCGCCGATGATTGGTCGTAGGCAAGGGTCAACTCGAAAATCCAGTCGAGTTGGCCGTGACAATGGCGGCGTCGACGAATCAATGAAGGCGAAGGTCGACCCTAACCTGGGGAGGTCTCCATTGTGGGCTAGATGACCGAGTTTTTCCAGTCCGAAGCGTCGCGGCAAATCTCGGTTTGGCTCGACTCCTGGGTTATAACAATCGTAGCCGGCAGATCGTCAGGTGTTCCGCTGCCTTCGTCAATGCGGCGCAGCCAAGGCGAAGTTGTGCTCTATTCGGGCCGCGGGCTGGGCGACGGGAAACTGGCGCCCCGGTTCGCAAAGGCGACTTTCAGTCTCATTGAAAGCAGGATTGACCATGCCGCAAATGCAAATCACGCCGCGATACTTGCAGCAAATCACGTTTCCAACCTGGCTTCTCGCCGCCGCGCTTCTGCTCACTCTGTTTTCGGCGGAGGCGATGAGCCAAGGCAACACGAAAGAGCCGAATGTCGAGACGACCGCGCCGGCTGGGATGGATCTTTATTTGCTGGCAGGGCAATCGAACATGGCCGGGCGAGGTCGCGTTGGCGGTGAGGACAAGCATCCGATACCGCGCGTTTTTGTGTTGTCGAAGGATCTCAAGTGGAAGCCTGCCGTCGCGCCACTTCACTTTGACAAGCCGGGACTGGTCGGCGTCGGCGTTGGCCGAGCGTTCGCCAAAGCAATGCTAAAAGACGACGACAAGACGGTGATCGGACTGATCCCCACGGCGGTGGGAGGATCGCCAATCGATTCATGGAAACCGGGCGGCTATCATCGTCAAACAAAGAGCCACCCGTGGGACGATGCGATTCGCCGAGCCAACCATGCGTTGAAATCGGGCCAGCTGAAAGGCATTCTCTGGCATCAAGGCGAGTCGGATTCGAAGCCGGGGTTGGCAGAAGCCTACGAGAAAAAGCTTCATGACTTGATCGGTCGATTTCGCTCAGCATTGAAGGCCAAAGACGTCCCCTTTGTCGCAGGGCAAATGGGACAATTCAGCGAACGCCCTTGGAACGATTCAAAACGCATGGTCGATAAAGCGCACCGCACACTTCCTGACGCGGTCGGCCGTACAGCTTTTGCGCCGTCAAACGGCCTTCAGCACAAAGGCGATCAGGTCCATTTTGACGCCAAATCGTATCGCGCGCTTGGCGGTCGATTCGCCAAAGCAATGATGAGCCTTGCGCGCTAAAATCGCCGCGGCGATTGATGCCTTACGACCTCCGCATAGCGGTTGCACAAACGACGCAAATCGTCGAAGCTTGCCGATAGACTTGAAACTCAGCGGCAAAAGGCAACCCAGATGCAAGCGATTGATCTTTCGGACAACGGAATCCACGTCGACAACGTGCTGCGAAATCTCTCCCCCTCGACGCTCTACGAAGAAGCAATCCGCTGGGGAAAGGGAACCACGATCTCCGACACCGGTGCCCTGATCGCCTATTCGGGCGAGAAAACTGGTCGGTCCCCGAAGGACAAACGGATCGTTCGCGAGCCTGGTTCGGAAAACAATGTATGGTGGGGCCCGGTTAACACGCCGATGAGCCATGCGGCTTTCAGCATCAATCGCGAGCGCGCGATCGACTACCTCAATACGCGAGAACGTCTCTACGTCGTCGACGGGTACGCGGGCTGGGATTCCGACCATCAAATCAAGGTTCGAGTCATCTGCTGCAGGCCGTATCACGCCCTGTTCATGCACAACATGTTGATTCGGCCGACGCGCGAGCAACTCGAAAGGTTCGGCGAGCCCGACTGCGTCATCTTCAACGCCGGCGGTTTCCCAGCCAATAGCATGACCGCCGACATGACGTCCAAGACGAGCGTCGGTTTGAGCCTTGATGTTCGGGAAGTCGTCATTTTGGGCACCGAGTATGCAGGCGAAATGAAGAAAGCTGTTTTCAGCTTGATGAATTACTTGATGCCGAAGGTGGGCGTGCTCTCCATGCATTGCTCAGCCACGACCGCGCGCAACGGCGACCACTCGGCCGTGCTGTTTGGGCTTTCCGGCACAGGCAAGACGACGCTCTCGGCCGATCCACATCGACTGCTCGTCGGTGATGACGAACATTGCTGGACCGATGAAGGCGTTTTTAACATCGAGGGCGGCTGTTACGCCAAAGCCATCGGATTGACTCGCGAAGCTGAGCCGGAGATTTTTGACGCGATCAAGTTTGGCGCGATTCTCGAAAATGTGATCTACGACGAACAGAGCCAGCACGTCGATTTCACGAATACCAGCATCACCGAAAACACGCGAGCTTCTTATCCTCTTGAGGCGATCGAAAGCGTTCAGATTCCTTGTCTCTCTGGCCACCCCAACGATGTCATATTTCTCACCTGCGATGCGTTCGGCGTGTTGCCGCCAGTGAGCAAACTGACGACATCCGAAGCGATGTACCATTTCATCAGCGGATACACGGCCAAGGTCGCGGGCACCGAGGTGGGCGTAACCGAACCGCAAGCGACGTTTTCGCCCTGTTTCGGCGGACCATTTCTGGTTTGGCATCCAGGTAAATACGCCGACCAATTGGCTGAGCGGATCACTTCGCACGGCGCTCACGTGTGGCTGCTCAACACCGGCTGGAGTGGCGGGCCTTACGGTGTCGGCTCACGAATCAAGTTGAAATATACGCGAGCGATGCTCGACGCGATCTACTCAGGCGAACTCTCCACCGCACCCAGCGTCGTCGACCCAAGGTTCCGTTTCGAAGTCATTACGGAATGTCCAGGAGTTCCCAGCGAGATCCTCCAGCCCATCAATACCTGGGCCGACAAAGATGCATTCCACGATACGGCAAACAAGCTCGCCGAATTGTTTATCGAGAACTTCCGCGAATATGCCGATGGCGTCAGCCCGCAAGTCCTCAAGGCCGGCCCAGTTGTCGATTAGGCCTTGAGATGAGTCATAGCGCCAATATCGTTTAACCCGCTGCCGCAGGCGAGGCTGCCTCTCATCAGAGGCAACCGCAACGACCGTGGGTTGAGCAAACACATGAGACTGCTTCAGTAGCAGGCTGAATTCTGTGGCAACGACCTGTTTGCGTCTTCCCCTCTTCGATCACTCAATGACCAACCGCCTATCCTGCGGCGGACGCGATTAAAGAGAACAGATCGCTGCGGGACAAGATTAGGAATGCGAGCACAATTGTGAGTATGATTGAGAAACGTTATTGCCATGGATGCATTTAGATTATCGATCAAACCACTATCGGCCTTCGCCCGCTATGACAAATCAGCAAGTCGCAACGGTCAGTGAAACCGCCAAGACCATTATCGCCAATGTCGAAAAGGCGATCGTCGGCAAGAGGCAGCAGCTTATCCTCGCCATGGTCTCTTGGCTCTGCGAAGGCCATTTTCTTTTGGAGGATGTTCCCGGTGTCGCAAAGACGATGCTCGCTCGCGCGTTGGCGCGAAGCGTTGGATGCAAGTTCAAGCGAGTTCAGTGTACGCCCGATCTGCTGCCGTCCGACGTAACCGGGGCGTCGATATTCAATCAGAAGACCAGCGAATTTGAGTTTCGCCCCGGCCCTATTTTCGCTCAGATTGTGCTGGCGGATGAAATCAACCGCACCACGCCGCGAACTCAAGCGGCGCTGCTCGAAGCGATGGGAGAAAGCAGCGTCACGGTTGACGGTACGACCCACCAGCTGGCGCCGCCGTTCCTGGTCATCGCCACTCAAAACCCGGTTGACCACGAGGGCACTTTTCCCCTTCCCGAAGCTCAGCTCGATCGATTCCTGATGCAGTTTAGTTTGGGTTATCCAAGCATGGACGAAGAGCTCACGATGCTGGAAATGTTGCAGCACGAGCATCCGCTCAATCATCTCCAGCCGGTTGTCTCGGCGGCTGACCTGGTCGCCTGTCAGAAGATCGTTCGTTCGGTGCACGTCGACATCAAAGTACGCCAATATTTGATGCAGATTGTTCACGACACCAGAGAGGATGAAGAGCTGAGTTTGGGCGGGAGTCCACGAGCTTCCATCGCGTTGTTTCGTACAGCTCAGGCAATGGCGGCTTTGCGAGGCCGAGCGTATGCGTTGCCGGATGACATCAAACGAATTGCCGCCCCCGTGTTGACGCACCGGCTGATTCTCAAGCCGGAGGCGCGACTGCGAAAAGTCACTGCGGCCAGCGTCGTCGAAGAAGTAATCGCGGAGATTGCGGTTCCCACGATCGAGCCGCCGGTCAACGCCTGATCTCGTCTCAGCCATGCGAGGCCGGCGTGACAAGCGGCTGTTCCCCAATTCATCATCCCGACAATGAGTCGCCTGACGGCAAGAAAAAGAGGTCGCGATGAACTGGATTGTCGGCGCCGTTGTCGTCTTAATCGCAGCCATGCTGTTCGACATGGATCTGCTCGCATACGCGATGTACGTCTTGCTGGCTGTCATCTTTTCCAGCCGCTTTCTGGCAAAGACATGGGCGGACAGCCTTTCGGCCGAACGAACCTGCAATCGATCTACCGCGAACATTGGAGACAAAGTCGCCATCTCCTTGAGTGTCCGCAATAACGGCTCGCTTCCTATTGCCTGGGTCCTACTCGAAGACTTGCTGCCGCGTCGAGCAATTATTCACGATCCCCCCAATCTTGCGATCGAAGGCCGACGAGTCGCGCTTTCGATGCTAAAACCGAACGGCGAGCAGTCGATTCTCTACCAGTTGAAATGTAATCGCCGAGGCTACTATCAACTCGGTCCGCTCGTGCTCGAAACGGGCGACCTATTTGGGCTGCATCGCCGCTACCGAGTGGCGACGAAGCCGAACTTCTTGCTGGTCTATCCCGAAGTGATTCCGCTCGAGGGCTACGAGGTCTCGTCACGCCGGCCGATCGGTGAGGTCAAAATGACCTATCGGCTGTTCGAGGACCCGACCCGGATTGCCGGCGTGCGAGCTTACCAGGCGGGCGACCCGATGAACCGAGTGAACTGGAAAGCGACGGCTCGTACGGGCGAGCTGCACAGTAAAGTTTATGAGCCGTCGTCGGTGGCCGGCGCCACGATCTTGCTAGACTTTCACGGCCTCTCCCACCCGGCAAAAGACGAACCCTATCGAAGCGAGCTCGCAATCACGGCCACCGCGTCGCTCGCTAACGCCGTCTATGAGATGGGTCAACAAGTCGGTTTGGTTACGAACGGCCGTGACGCCGCGGATCGAATCCGGCAAGAGGGCTGGGACCACGACATTCGTACGCGCGAAGAGGCTCGCAAGTCGGCATCGATGCTCGAAACCGACGACAGACTCCAACCGCTTGAGGTCCCAACCGCCCGCGGCGCCGACCAGTTTCTGCGCATCCTCGAGTCGCTGGCCCGACTGGAACTGACAGACGGACTCAACTTGCCGGAACTGATCGCGGAAACTTCGAGCCGTCTTCCTCGCGACGCAACCGTCATCGCAGTTCTACCCACGGTCGACGAAATGAATGCGATCGCGTTGGGTAACCTCAAACGGAGCGGCTACGCGGTCGCCGCCATCGTCAACACCTACGACGAATACCAATTCGCCCAGATGGCGGGGCTGCTGATTGCCCAGGGGATCGAGGTGTTTCAGCTGAAGAACGAGACTCAAATCTCCACGATGTGCCGACGCATTCTGCTCAAAGCCTGAGCTCGTTCATCGGGCATCGGGGGGCACTATATCGTTGGATAGATAGTCGAGCGACTTGTTATACTGAATCCGGAGTCCTCAAAAGTTGCCGGAGTCCGCTGAGTCGTCGAAGTGTCCTCTAAGTCGCAAGGCAACTGCGGCCTCGATGAGTCGAAACTTCGTTCGCCGGAACTTGGCGGCGTTTATTTTTCTACGAGCAGTGGTCGATGTCGAAACTTCGCGAAACGATGACAGATTGGGTCGTGGTTGGGTTCGCCCCCACGCTCGTCGCCGTTCTGATCGGGAGTTTCGTGTTTTATCTGTCCGAGGTTTTTTACTCGGGCGGGTTCGCCAGCCGAATCAATTTCATTTTAGCCATGTTCATCATGGCGACCGTGTGCATCGGGCGACTGTCGATCGAAGAGGGCCGTGAACACGCGACAATGTACGCCATTCCACTGGCGCTTGTCGCCTCGTTAGGAATGATCAGATTTGTCTCGCCCGTGGCGGCCGGAATTTTGTTGCTGGCCGTGATCTGGTATTGCGCCCACAAGCTGACCTGGGACTGCACGATCATCGACAATTCCAAACCGGGGGGCGGAGAAGGACTTCTGCAAACCGCCGGTCTCGACCGAGGCGGCGGTTCAGGAAACAGTGACAGCTCGAACGCCAGCGGTGTTGATAGCGATAACCGAGAACAGCTTGATCTTTCCGCGACGTCAGGCGCCACGCCCGGTTCCGATACATCTGGCGATCGCGACCCCGAAACCGATTCATTCTGGCACCGATGGGGTGAACAGCGTCGTCGGCACCAGACGCAAGGCATCTGGGTCGTTTACTTTTGCATATTCGCTCTGCCAATTTTCGGAATGGGCCAGTGGTTCATGGGCTCCGACCTCGCCCGCCGCAACTATTGCTTTCGACTGCTGGCCTGTTTCGTCGCCTGCGCACTTTGCCTGTTGATGACTACCAGCTTCCTGCGAATTCGGCGTTACCTCCGCCAACGTAAACTGGAAATGCCCTTGCAGATGACCGGTGCCTGGATCGGATCCGGACTGATTCTCATCGTCGCCGTGATCGTTCTTTGCGCCGTCCTGCCACGACGCAATCCAGTGGTGTCCATCGCCGAGGACCTTCCGTTTTCGCTCAGCTCGCCCGAAGGGCTCGAGGCGTCGCAATACGCGCAAATGAAAAGCGATGCCGTGAGCGATTCGAGCAACAAAGCGCCTGCCGGGCGCTCGCCGCAATCGACCGAGAGCAAACAATATGGAGGTGACGCCAAAGCCAAGAAGGGCGCTGCCGGAGAGGGCGGCAAACAAGGCGGCGGCGGCAGGAATTCCCAAGGCGGCCAGAAGGGCCAAGGCGGTCAAAAGGGACAAGGGCAAAAAGGCCAAGGCGGACAGGGCGGTCAAAAGGGACAAGGTCA
>CAZMNY010000018.1:0-147926 GCA_964567745.1 uncultured Pirellulaceae bacterium
ATTCGGCGATGCAGACGACGAAGGCGAGAATCCGAATGCCGAGAAGATCGCGACAGCGGCAAGCTGGGAGCGGCTCTTGTGGGGCCTTTGGTGGAGCGGCTTGCGGATCGGCGAAGCGATGCAATTGCACTGGGACGACTTGAGTAAGATTCGACCGCTCGACCTAGACTCGGCGGCGCCAATGCTGACGATTCCAGGCGAGCACGAGAAAGGAAACACTGACCGACTCTTGCCGATGGCTCCCGAGTTCGCCGAGTTCCTGCGAGAGACACCACTAGCGGAGCGTAGCGGCTACGTCTTCGATCCGAAGCCGAGGCGCCACCGATACGCCGAGCGGCTCACTATGCATCACGTAGGGCTCACCATCAGCAAATTCGGCAAGGCGGCGGGCGTCCGAGTCAGTGATACAAAGTTCGCATCGGCTCACGATCTTAGACGTTCATTCGGCGAGCGCTGGTCGCGGCGAGTACTGCCGCAAGTTTTGCAAGAAATGATGCGCCACGAGACGATTCAAACGACTTTGAAATACTACGTCGGACAGAATGCCAAGCGAACGGCGGCTGATATTTGGGCTGCCTACGGCAAACGCCCCGAGTTGGGTACCAGTTTGGGTACCAGTCGCGAAAACGCCGACTCAGGCGACTCGCAAGAAAGCGACTTTCGCCAGTAAATAAGCGGCGAACGAAAGTAGGCCGGGCAGGACTCGAACCCGCGACAAAGGGATTATGAGTCCCCTGCTCTAACCAACTGAGCTACCGGCCCTGATAGAAATTCATAAGAACGTTTCTATCGTATTCGTTTGCTTTTGGGAATTGCGAGCGAAAACTTGGACGCGCGAAAATGATGGTGTGAAAACGCGAGCCGAACTAAGCAACTACGGCTTCGCGCTCTTCGCAGCCTCAGCGTGAAATCGTTTTCGCCTGAGCCTCCACCGGCACTGCTGCCCCGATCCGACCACCTGTGTACGTGGGTGGAATGTGGACGTGGACTTGAGTTCTGCCTCGCCTGCGGCGAACGGGTTAAACGATCATGTCGGCCAACAATGCGCGACTTAGTCGTCGAAGGCCATGAACAACTGGATGACGTACCACAACAAGAGGGCGACGCTGGCGAATAGGGCCAACGCGGCGGCGACGTGCTGTTGCGTGCCAAAGCGATGAAGCACGTTCGACGTGAAATACAAAATGTAACCGATTGCCAACGCGACACCGACGACCGAAAATATCGGCCCGAGCGAAAATTGAAAAATGACAGCCGCGGCAATCACGCCCAAGAAGGCCAATCCGCCGATCATCAAAATCGATCGCAAGAATGAAAAGTCGGTGCGAGTCAAAAGCACAAACGCAGTCAGTACAGCAAACATCGCCAAAGTGGTCGCGCCGGCAACCGCCGGAATCCAGGGGTCCACGTCGATAGCAACAGTCATAAGCGGAGCAAAAATGACAGCCTCGGCGACAACGTACAAACCGAGCCCCGCGTACTGCATGCCACGAGATGTCGACGAGTTCGCCCAAGACTCAGCAACCCAACTCACCACCATGAACAAGCCGATAAACAACAGCCAACCCCATGGAATCTGGCCGACCATCCCTCGCAACATTTCTCCCAGCCCTGTTTGCAGGATGATGCCTTCCAACAAAACAAACGCTGTGATCGCACCGGCCAAATGGACATACGTCCGGCGGATGAACGCCATTCGCTCTGTAACCGAGGCTTCCGCCGCCAAAATATCGTACGACGACGCTGCGTAACCTTGTGACATATTCGGGTTCCTTGTTCTCTGCCGAATTGCAGACGAGGAATTGAGCTGACCACCGAGTAAAAGGCCGGTTTGACAAACGCTGACTCGACACGCACACACACGCGACGCCGATTCACGACCCTTCAACACGAAATCATGGCACCTTTCACAACCGGGTCAAGCGGAACTGCTGACTTCGCGCGCTTGTGCACAGCGAAATGTCCGGACAGATTGCCAATTATTTCGCCGAATTTCCCAATATTGGCTACGATTCTGGGAATAGTTGTGCTGATCAGTGGGACACGAACATTTGGAAGAGGCAAATAGATGAGCTCGCACTATTTCACCAACACGCTATTCATTATGGCCTTCGGCGTATTGTCGTTAGCGGTTTGGCAGCATTCTCGGACAAGCGAAGAACAGGCGGCTGAGGTCGCTCCCGTTGAGGATCCGATGCCGACAATGGATCTCAGCGAATTCACCATAAAACTCGAATCGCCGGAAATAAGTGAGGAGAACCGCTTCGGGCTCACGCCAGAGGAACTCCGCCAAGTCAGAATAGCCGCTGAGGCGCAGAACTTGTCAGTGAACGAGTATGTGCGGAACCGGCTCATCAAGAACAACCAAGCCGCCCCCAGCCTGAGGGGGAGTGAATTTGGTCCGATGGGCTTCAATCGCATCGAGGTTGAACGAGTCGAAGAGAATTGCTGATTCGTCGACGCTCGTATATGCGGCGCCGACTCTCGCGATCGGCATAAGCCGCCAGATGCACTTCGCAGTCGGTTGCCTTGCGCGCTGCGGAAGTTGCGACACTTCGGCGGAGCGAAAGGCGACTTGGCCTTCGTACTGCGCATGTGATACGGTATCTGCTCGCCCGCTGACCCTCTAATCGGCGAACCACATCGCGCGTCGGATTTCCAAAAACTCGCAGAATCTAGTGATGGTCGACAGACAGATGGACGAGCCGGCAGCAGCGATGTTGACCCGCTCGACGACCGCTTTGTCGACACGAGTCGGCTCGCCCGAACATCGCTTGGCCCTCTCAGAAACACTCAGTGAGATACTCGAGTCGTTCCGCCAACATCGTCTCGACTATGTGTCCCTCGCGCGTCAGGCGGCCGTGTCACGCCTTGGCGAAATTGTGGAAATTCGCGAGGCGTCCGTTGGCCGCGGCGTGTTTGCTCGGCAAGTGTTTTCAAGCGGCAACATGATCGCCACGATCAAAGGCAAGCTGATCACCGAGGCCGCACACGCCTCGGAGTATTGTATGGACTTCAATGAAACCGAGTCGCTCGAGCCGGATGCGCCGTTTCGGTTCCTCAACCACTCGTGCGAACCAAATTGCGAATTGGTTGTCCTCGAAGCCGATGAGACTCACGATGCCGAGATGGCTCTGTTCACCTGTCGAGCTGTCGACTCGGGCGACGAACTGACGATTGACTACGGCTGGCCCGCGGAGTACGCGATTCCTTGCTTGTGCGGTGAATTGAGTTGCCGAGGATGGATTGTCTGCCCGGAAGAACTAGTCGATTGTCCACCGTAAGCCGATTCTCAGGGAAAGCAAATTGCGATGCGTCCGTCCAAAACTACAGTCGCCCACATCACGCTGGCCACTCGTAACGTTCGCAATGCTTCGGCGTTTTTGGAGTCAACCCTGGGATTCATTCCCATCGTGCGACCCGGGAATATTGAAGTCCGAGCCGCATGGCTAGAGATCGCTGAGGGGCAACAACTTCACTTGCTGCAGATCGACGATTTTGAGCCGAGTCGGTTTGAGCGCGAGTTTGGCCGTCACGTCGCCGTCACGTTCCCGCTCGACGAATTTGAATCTTTGCGGCGGCGACTGGCGGAGCATGGGGCGGAGTTGATTGAAGCGGAGCGTGAGACGCCTTTTCAACGGTTCTTCTTTCGCGATCTCGATGGCTACGTTTGGGAAGTCGTCGATAGCGGCGCCGAGTTGGAAGGCGCGGATCGACCTTGAACGTCAAACAAGCGAATGTTCCACGGCCTCTGGGCCTATCGGCCGTCCTGCTGACGTCGATCACGATCTGCCTCTGGGGCGGCAATCCGGTGGCGATGAAATACAGCCTCTCCGGGTTCCCTCCGATCGCGATCGCCGCATTGCGATTCGGCATTGCGGCCCTGTTCATGATCGGCTGGTGCGCCGCGAGCAAGAGCCCGCTCGGACTGCAGCGTGGTCAGCGAATTCCGGCACTGATCACCGGCTTTCTTTTGTTCGCTCAAATCTCGCTGTTCAACTTGGGAGTCAGCCGAACGAGCACGTCGCATACAACCGTGCTGATCAACACGTTCATCTTTTGGGTCGTCATCATCGAGCACTTTGTCACTCGCAATCACCGCCTATCATGGCGCTCGGTCGCAGGATTATTGCTCGCAGCGAGCGGCGTGCTCATGCTAATCGGAACGAGCGAGTCGGCGGCGTCGGCCGAGCAGCGCGACTCGACTTCGATTGTCGGAGACATCATCTTGTTCGCCAGCGCGTTCCTGCTCGGACTAAAAATCGTCTACACGAAACGAGCCGTTCGCGTCGTGCCGCCCGGCACGCTAATTTTATGGCACGACGTGATTGGCGTTGCGATGTTCGTTTGCCTGAGCGGACTGACCGAGTATGATCGGGCCTGGACTCCCGATTGGCCCTCGTGTCTCGGGCTGGTCTATCAGGGTCTGTTCGTGGCGGGCGTCTGCTTCGCTCTGCAAGCCGTGCTGCTGCGTAAGTATTCGGCATCACAGATTTCGGTATTTAGCTTTGCAACTCCGCTCGTCGGCGTCGCCTTGTCGGTCCTGTTGCGCGGAGATCAACTGTCGCCATGGCTGCTTACTTCCGGCACGGTCGTGGCTTGCGGAATCCTGCTCGTGAATCTTCCCAACCGCAAACAAAAGAAGTTGGAGTAGTCGATCTTTGGGCGAACGCAACGACAACGTGATCATCGTCTGCCTCGACGGCATCGGCACCCCTTGGCTCGGTCCCTACGGCAACACCTGGTACGAGACGCCGTTCTGGAACAAGATCGCCAGCGTGGGCCTATTGTTCGAGTTCGCTTATTCAAGCGGCCCGGAACTTGACGCGACTTATCACGACTATTGGTCCGCTTCATTAGCACAACTGGCCGAAGGCCGTCGCGCGGTGCTGTTGGCCGACGACTCCGACGTCACGGCTTTGCCAGCAGCGGAACCGTTTGGCGAAATCGTGCTGTTAGAAATGGACAAGCCGGAGAGGGCCGTTGAAGAGATCGAGCAGACTCGATCCGCTCAAACTCTGGCAGCAGCCGCCAACTGGATCGCCGACGCAGGCGACTCGCCATTCTTACTGTGGCTTCACGTCAGCGCGCTCGCTTCCGCGTGGGACGCTCCCTACTCGTTGCGCTGCCTGGCAGCCGATGAAGACGACCCCGACCCGCCGGAGTTTGTCGATCCGCCCAATGTTGAGCTCGCCGACGACTATGACCCAGACGACTTGCTCGGCTACATGCAAGCTCACGCCGGCCAAGTCAGCGCGCTCGACTCGGCGCTCGGCGCCTTTGTCGATGCCGTCGATTCGTTTCCAGCAGGTCGCGACGCGGTGATCGTGTTCACGTCGCCGCGAGGCTATGCGTTGGGCGAACATGGTCGAATCGGAGGAAACCAAGCGCTTCATGGCGAGCTGCTTCAGGTTCCTTGCATTGTCCGATTGCCGAATCGAAAATGGGCGGCTCAGCGCAGCGAGCGAATCCTTCAGCCGGCCGGCCTGCTTGAGATCATTCGATCCTGGGTCGGAGGCGAATCAGAGGATGCTTTCATCGAACGACTTGGCATCGGACTCAGCTTGCCCGACGAACGCCGCGTCGCTTTCTGTCGCTGTGGCGAGCGTTACGCCGTTCGGACGCCCAGTTGGTTTCTTGCTCAAACGGCCGACGGCGGCCAACGGCTGTATGCTAAGCCGGACGACCGCTGGGAGGTCAACGAAGTTTCCGATCGCTGCCCCGACGTCGTCGAACAACTCTCACGTCTCATCGAACAGTACAAGCAGTACGGGCAATCAGGCGAGACGTTTGAAGTCGAGCTGCCGCCGGAAGCTTAGCTTGAGTTTGGTTCACCGCACGAGATCCGTGGGTTGCTGCCACTGGCTTGCCAGTGGCACGAAGCTTCGAACTCTTCAGTGCAAAGTGAAAAGTGCAAAATGACACAAGACCCCAAGGGCTTGCTTGCCCCGTGCCGCTGAATCAGGTTCATGAACTACCGCGCGCCACGGAACGCGTCCGCCAAGAAGACCTAGCGTGTTACCCCAAGGCTATGATGAGGTTGACCGTTGGCCAACAGGCGCGCGGGGCTACGCGGATAGTCAGTAGAAGGGCAGTTTGCGGTTGACGACTAAATCAACAAGCCGCAAGCTCGTGGGGGTCTTGGTGGGCGTCAACAAGCCGCAAGCTCGTGGCTCTTAGACTTTGGGCATTTCGTAGTTGGCCCAGAGGACTTCGGTCTTGATTGGTTTGTTCTTTGCCGATGAGGCTTTGTTGTCGATTTGAATCTCCAAGCGATCCCAGTTGGCAAGTGCGTTGTCGTAGAGTTCGTTGGGGTAGCCGGAGAGCAGCACCTTGCCGTTGATCTTGGTGATTGCGTCGAGCAGTTCAGCGTGATTCGCAACGTCCATTTCAAACTCGTAGTCTTTCGTGGTGACTCGAGTTTCATGCAGATAGGGCGGATCGAGATAGAACAGGGTGTTGGGGCCATCCTGTTGTTTGATCACTTTGACTGCGTTCAGATTGAGAATCACCACTCGTCTCATTCTCGCCGAAACCGCTTCCAGTCCCTCGACGGCGCCGAGCCAAGCGGAGGCTTGCTCGTTCATGCCACGACGAGTTCGATTGCGGCTGAGCGTGGCGAACGCGTCAAACTTGCCGGCTCGCGATTGTCGGCAGCGAACGAAGAAGCGAGACGCGCGTTCGACTTCATCGCCGCTCGCATCGGCCGCGTCCTCCCACTCGGTCTGCGAAAACGGAATGACCTGCATCCGCCGAGTGAACGCGTCAAACCAAGTCTCGTCTTGCAAGACTCGCCAGAAGTTTGTCAGCTCGCCGTTGATGTCGTTGATCACTTCGGAGACGCCGGCCGGGTCCTTGTTCAGCAACACCGAGCCGCCGCCAAAGTAAGGCTCCACGTAATGAACGTGCTCGACCATCCGCGGCAAGATGTGCTTTGCCAAGTAATGCTTGCCGCCGTGCCACTTGAGTGGTTGGGTCAATTGTTCCGTCACGCTTGCATTCCCTTCTTGCGTCTTACACGCGTTTCCAACTGCCCGCACCGCCTCGTTCCGTCGCTTCGAACCGCTCAGATTTTACTCGCCCAACTTATCCGCTGCTCGACGCCAAGTGAAGTAGGCGCGCCGGCTGACGAAGGGGTTGCGGAGGCATGTCAAATCGGGAAGGAAGCCGAATCGGGACGGAACGCCGAACCGGGGAGGAGGGCCGAATCGCAGCCCGGGATCGTCTGACCTCGGTCCTGTTCGGTCTTCGGTTGCGGGACTCGTACCGAGTCTCAAACCGAACCGCTTCATCGACGTCCATTTTCGATGGAAAGCTGTGCTTTTATCGATTCGGCCATCGCATGATTTCTATGGGACGGCGTAAACTATCCAGTCGGAAATGAAACGGACTGACTTGCTCACGTTTGCGGTGAAGAAAAACTCTGGGCAACAAGTGAAGGCGATTGGGGAATCGATGCACTGGCGAGCCTACCTGCGAATTCAAACTCAAAACCCGCCGTTCTTGTGGCGGATGGTGATCGGCGTGCTGCTGGCCGGCGTGATGATCTCCTACGCCGTTTCGGGTTTGGGCATTCTTGCCGGCGAGCGGAATGGGGCTCACCGTATGTTGCAGGTCATGGTCCAGGGCGGCGAACTGGATACCGCTTGGACCAACTTGATTAAAGACAAGGAACACTTCGAACGGCTGCTAGGTGCGATCGCTGAAATCCAGCGAGCGTCTGCGTTGAGCAAGCAACTTGCCGAAGAATCTCCAGCGCAAGTTGGCGATACCAATGGGACGCTCGAGGTCGACCCGCTTAGAGATCGGCTGGCGGAGTTGTTGACCGACCCGGATCGCAAGGCGATTGCCTTGGCGCTTTGGAAGAGCTGCGGAGACGGACGCCCGAGTTTGGAACTGACGGTGATGGCCGAGTTTCCGAAGTCGCCGCGATTCGCAAATCACGCTTTGGGCGAGTTTTGGAAATCGATGAGTCAATGGAAACGGGCGGCTGAATATTTCGAGCGAGAAGGACGAACGGCGGAAGCGCAAGTGTCTCGCAAATCGGCCGTCAACATGTATCTGGCCAGTCGCGAATACGACTCACTCGAGCGACTCGCCAAACAAGAGCTGTATCAAGACGCGATCGACGTGAACACTCGATTGAACGTCAAAGTCGCCGAGCGAGATTGGTTGAGCGTCTGGTGGCTGATACCTCTGAAGGAACTTCATCGATTTCGCCTGGGCCCGACCATGCTGGCGCTCTTCGTTGGACTCTGGTGGTTCCTGTTCGCGCTACACGCTGGACAAGCCGGCTCGTCACGCGGCACCAGAATCTGGTTGTGCGCCGTCGCCGTTCCGCTCGGGTTCCTCAGCATCTGGCTGACCGACTTCTTCATCTACTGGCAACGCGAATCGTGGGGACTCGTAGAACAGTCGGATTTGGCGGGCGGCGTCAAGTACTACGTCGTGGGTGTCGGACTGCGCGAGGAGCTATCGAAAGCGCTGATGACTCTGCCTTTGATTCCCTTTCTCGCTCGCCGTGGCCGCACGCTCGAGACACTCACCGTCTGCGCATGCGTCGGACTCGGCTTCGCCATCGTGGAAAACCAGGCCTACTACGCGATGACGTTCGGATCGTCCGCCATCGGCCGTTTCATCACCGCCAGTTTCTTTCACATGGCGAGCACTGGCGTCATCGGTTTGGCGATCATGCGCGCCGTTCGCGACGTTGCGAATCGCGGCCCCGAGGCGGCCGCCTGGTTCGTCATCATCGTGCTGGCCCACGGTTTCTACGACGCGTTCATCGCGGTTCCCGCATTGGTGGAATACAGCATCGTGGGGCAGATCATCTTAGTGCTGCTGGCGTATCAGTTCTTCCGCGAGTTGCGTGATTCAAGATTGAACCGAGCCGAAACGGTCAGCCTGACCGCCACTTTTTTGTTCAGTGTATCCATTGTGACGGCGGCAACATTGATCTACGTCAGCGACTCACTCACCTTCAGCGCCGCGATCATGATGCTCGCTCCCAACATCCTCGGCGCGGCCGTGATGGTCTATGTCTTCCTGCGCGAAATGCCAAACTCTCTCGTCTCGGTCTGACACGCAGTACGAGCAAGCCGAGGTCTGCGTTGTGGCGTGGCGAAACGTGGACCTTAGCTAACGACCCGTTTTTTTCGGCGCCAATTGCGAAGGCCAAAACAAGAAACGAGCCCTCTCGTACCCATTTATCTTGCACTTTGCACTTTGCATTTCTCACTTTACACTTTGCAATGGAACGCTCGTGGAGGTGAATCAGGCTGGAGAGCATCGAGGCCCTCGGCCGTCACATACTCATCGCGCCGACAAACCGCCCGAGCTCGACGCAAGCGTGAGGGGCGAGTTCGAGAGTGCCATGGCGACATGCACTTGGGCAACATGATCCTGGAAGGCGATGGCGTCACGATCTTCGATTGCATCGAATTCAATCGTGAATTTCGTTGGATCGATGTAATGAACGAGGTGGCGTTCTGCACGATGGATTTGGAGGACCGAGGGAGGCCGGACTGCGCGAACCGGTTTATCAACGCGTACCTTCAATACACCGGCGACTACGACGGGCTGGCCGTGTTGCGATTCTACTCGGCGTACCGAGCGATGGTGCGAGCCAAGATCGCCCAGATTCGAATCCGTCAGGAACAGCTGAGCCGCGAGGTCGAACCCGAACTCTATGACGAGCTTTACGCCTACCTCGATTCGACTCAACGATACATCAACCCGCCAAGCCCGAATTTGCTTATTACCCATGGCTTGTCCAGCAGCGGCAAGACCGTTGGCACTCAGTCGCTCGTCGAGTCGACTGGCGCGGTTCGAATTCGGTCTGATGTGGAACGAAAACGGTTGGTTGGATGCGACGCGCAGTCCAATAGCCATTCCGAGGTAGGCGGCGGACTCTAGCCGATTCCATCACAGGTCGGACGTACGATCGATTGGCGTCCATGGCGGAGAGCATTCTTCGATCGAATTATTCCGTGATCGTCGACGCCACGTTCCTCGACCGCCAACGTCGTCAACAAATGCATGAGCTCGCCAAGCGAATGGGCGTTCCGTTTCGCATCCTCCGCTTCTCGGCGCCGGAAGAGACGTTGCGCGAACGCGTCGCGAACCGAGCGGCCGATGGACGAGATGCGTCGGAGGCAACGGTTGAAGTGCTGACGCAACAGCTGGCCGAGCAGGAACCGTTGAGTGAAGAAGAGCTTCAATACGCGGACGACATGAACATCCGCTGATTGGGGCCGATCCATCGGAGATCACCTCTGGTCGTGGGGGATTCGCCTCGCAGGTCGTAGCTTCGACGATGCCGGAGATCTATGATGGATGGCCTGTGAAGCACCGTGCGAAGTCTGGCTGGGCAATTCATCCTTGGTCGGATCTTCGGATGATTAGATAGCGACCAACCATTGAACAATTGGAACCGAGGCCAACTGATGAATTCGAACAATATGGAATCGAAAGACGACAAAGTGGACGTCGACCGTCGCAGCTTTCTCAAGACGTCGGGAGCAACCGCGATTGCCGGCAGCGGCATTGTCGCAGCAGGCGCGAAAACGGTTTCGGCGGCTGGATCAAACGAACGGCTTCGCATCGGTTTTATTGGTCCGGGCGGCCGCGGGTTTGGTGCCCACGTCAAGTCGCTGGCGAAGCTTCGAAACGACGGCGCCAAGATCGATCTGGTCGCGCTGGCTGAGGTCTATTCGGTGCAGCGAGACAAGGTCGCCAAGTACATCCGCAAGGAGAACGGCAACCAACCGAAGCAGTACGAAGACTATCGCGAGATGATCGAGAAGGAAGATCTCGATGCAGTCGCAATTGGAACGCCGGACCACTGGCACGCCAAGCAGGCCATCGATGCGATGCAAGCCGGTCTGCATGTCTACTGCGAAAAGCCGATGACCAAGACGCCGGAAGAGGCGCTTGCGGTTGTCGACGCTTGGGAGAAGTCGGGCAAGGTGATGCAGGTCGGCGTTCAGTCGACGAGCCAAGGCGTTTGGGATCTCGCCCGCGAGAAGATCGAAAAGGGCGTGCTTGGCAAAGTGTTGATGTTTCAGACGGAGTATTTTCGCAATTCGTATTGGGGCCAATGGCGCAACTACAAACTGACCGAAGAGATGACTCCCAAATCAATCAACTGGGATCTTTGGCTGGGCAAGGAGGAAGGTCTGGCGCCCGATCTTCCATTCGATCGCGAAGTCTACAAACAGTGGCGACGGTTTTGGCCGTTCGGCGCGGGGATGTACACCGACCTGTTCGTCCATCGCGTGACGGCGATGCTCAAAGCGACCGGTTTGACCTACCCCGGGCGCGTTGTCGGAGCGGGGGGGATATTTCTTGAGTATGACGGGCGCGACGTGCCGGATGTGGCCACCGTGGCGATCGACTATCCGGAGGGAGTGCAGGGCGTCGTCAGCTCGACGATGTGCAACGCCGAGACGAGAATTCGCCAGTGCATTCGCGGGCATTTCGGTTCGTTCGTGTTTGGCGGAGATTCGTTCGAATTCGTTCCGGAACGGCCGCAAGTTACAAAGAACAGTAAGCTCGCCAGCGAGACGTTTAAGGCCGAGAGTCCGGGCGACTTGAACTATGCCCACTTTAAGAACTGGGTCGAAGCGATGCATACGAACAAGCAGTCCGCCTGCCACAATCCGCCCGACCTTGGCGCCGCGGCCGTCATTGCGGTGACCCTTGGTGCCAAAAGTTATCGCGAGGGCAAAGCGTTTATGTTCGACCGCTCAACAGGAGTGCGAGAGGCGGATGCCAGTTGGGCTCAGGGCTGGGAGGAGATGTCGCGCGAGGGTGCCAAGCCAAAACATGTGCCCGGCTGGAAAGGCGGCGACTACGGCAGCAAGCTCGAACAGCCGCCCTGGATGAGTCTCGCCGGACCCTGGATCGACGGCAAACCGCCAAAATCATAACAACCCGACCTGTCAGCGAGGGCTCGAATGCCAGACGCGTCAGCGACGGTTCAACATCCACCACCCAACACGTCAACAACACACACGTCAGCCCCGATCCACATCGTCGTCCGCCGTGGCCAACACCTCATCGAGAAATCGCCAACTGCGAGAAACACCATGAAGCCGTCGTCGAATCGAATCCAATCTCAAACCAAAGCGCCGTGCAAGCAACGTCGCATACGTCCTGCGGCGATTATTGTTTCCGCCGCAGTGCTGTTCACAATGCAACTCAGTTTGCCTCAAACCGTGTTCGCAGGCGCAGCGGGTCGTCCCAACATCGTGCTCGTAATGGCCGACGATCAAGGTTGGGGAGACATGGCGTACAACGGGCACCCCGACTTGAAGACACCGAACTTTGACGAGGCGTCGCGGACGGGGTTGCGGTTCGACCGATTCTACGCCGCGGCTCCAGTCTGCTCGCCGACTCGAGCGAGCGTGATGACGGGACGTCATCCCAATCGAATGGGCGTATTCAAATGGGGTTACCCCATGCGACCTCAAGAAGTCACATTGGCGGAGGCGCTCAAGTCGGTTGGTTATTCGACGGCCCATTTTGGTAAATGGCATCTCGGTTCGGTCCGCAATGACAGTCCCGCCAACCCGGGCCGCAACGGATTTGACGAGTGGCTCAGCGCGCCCAACTTCTACGACAACGACGCTGTGTTGAGCGACAAAGGGAAGGCTGTGCAGACGAAGGGGGAGAGTTCGATCGTTGCGGCGGACGCGGCGATCGAGTGGATGAAGTCGGTCAAGGATAAGAAGAATCCCTTCTTGGCCGTCGTCTGGTTCGGCTCACCCCACAGTCCTCATCGAGCTGTCGAGCAAGACCGGAAGCTTTATGAGAAGCATGCGTCAAGGTTGCAACATTTCTATGGCGAAATCACAGGGATGGATCGCGCGTTCGGCAAGATCCGCGATTCGCTTGGCGAGATGGGAGTTCGCGAGAACACGATACTTTGGTACTGCAGTGACAACGGCGCGCTGCCTCGAGTTGGCTCGAGCGGCGGACACCGAGGCGCCAAGGGCAAGGTCTATGAGGGAGGTCTGCTTGTTCCAGCGATCCTCGAATGGCCCGCCAAGATCAAGGCTCCTCGCAAGACATCGATGCGCTGCAACACCTGCGACATTTATCCGACTGTGCTGCAAATCGCGGGCGTCACTGTCGAGAACCAACCGGTTGTGGACGGAGTCAGTTTGAGTGGAGTGATCGAGTCGGAGCAGACCAAGCGCAGCAAGCCGATGGGTTTCTGGGATTTTAGCGCGAAGGGAATCAGCACTCCATCGGCAAAATGGATGGGTGACTTGCTCAAGGCCCAGCAGGATGGCGGCGACTTGGCCGCTCATCCCTCCAGCCTGGCCGCGGCGAAACTGCCGGCGCCAGCCTACCCGCTCGACTCATTTCCCGGTCATTCGGCTTGGGTCGACGGCGATTGGAAACTGCACCGAATCGAGGGCAAGAACAAGCGAGTTCAATGGGAGCTCTACAACTTGGCCGAGGATGCTAAGGAAACGAAAGATTGGAGCGTAGACGAGGCGGAGCGGCGTCAAGAAATGGCGGGCAAGTTGAACAAATGGCTTGTTTCCGTCGTACATAGCCTCAACGGCCGGGACTACAAATAGCCAAGCAATTCTTGCTCAAGATTGAGCCAAAGATCGTCGTGAATAATTCCAACGAGTGTAGTAGACTTGAAAACATGCGTTTGATCTGAGGATTCAGTCGAGTCCCGCCGTCGGTGCAGGGAGTTGGAAATGCTGGGAGTTTGAAATGCAGGGTCCGTTTGCCAAGGTGATCGCGTTTGTTCTAGTTGCCGCCGTCGCTGGCGGTGTCGGCTACTACGCGTTCAATCGGCAAATCGACACAAGCAACTCAGACGATACCGTCGGCAAGGGCGATGGCCCGGACAGCGGGCCGGAAGACGATCGCCCCAAACTCTCGAAGCCTCAACGCGAATACATCGCCAAGGCGGAGTTCTACGCGTTTCAGATTCTTTACAAGGCCGGCCCTCAGTTCAAGGGCGCGGTCGTCAACAAGGACAGGGCTGCCTTGAGGCAGTTTTTCTCGGACGGATTTCAGGGCAAGGTGTTTTCTACGCCGTTGAAGAAGCCGGCCGAAGATAGCTTTGTCGCTTTCGACTCCATCGATGAGGGCACGGCGGAGCGAGTCGACGTTGACGCGGACGAGTTTACCGCGTGGCTGCTCGAGAAAGTCTCGCTGTTCAGCACGACTCCCCAAGTCAAACTTCAGCTTATCCGACTCTCTCCCATCGACGAAAATGAGCTCGAGAAAGCCTGGAAAGGCACGTTCGCCTTGACGTTGACTGGCGAAACGGGCGACAGCAAGGATCTAGGCAAAGCGCCCGAGTCGTCCATCGATGAACTATTCCCTCCACAATATCAACTCGGCGCCGGCCGGCCGCTCGAAATCTCCATGAACGGGTATTTTGAAGTTCGAAAATTTCCCGAGGACATCAAGCAGGGTGGTTGGATTTCCAGGTGGGATATTGAGCGAGTTTCCTCAGCCGAATGCGCGCGGCAAACGTTTCTTGATGTGACGGCGGAATCTGGCGTGAACACGGAGGAGATGTACGACAACTGGAAGGAAAAACGATCCAATTTTGTTCCGGTTACGGGCGGCGTCTTCTGTACGGATTACAACACGGACGGGCTAACCGATATTTTGATTTTGGATCACAAACTGCTGCGGCTCTATGAAGGCCTTGGCAATTTCCAGTTCAAAGATGTGACAGCCGAAGTCGGGCTGCCACCGAGCAAAGGCGAAAAGTCGGCGGGATTCGCGGACGTCGATAACGATGGCGACCAAGATCTGTTCGTCGCAGGAAGAATATTTGAGAACCGCAATGCGTATTTCATGGACCGCGGTCCGAGCATCGATCTCAACGCGGCGCTCGCGTTTGCCGATTTCGATCGCGACGGACTGATCGACGTCTACGGTTCATTCGACGCTCCGCCTCCGAGCCCTGGCAAAAAGGACGAACGCGTCTCCTGGATCGATGACCAGAGCGGTAGGTCCAACCAGCTATGGCGCAACAAAGGCAACTTCCGGTTCGAAGATGTAACCGAGAAGGCGAACGCGAGCGGCGGAAAGCGATCGACCTTCACGTCCGTCTGGCTCGATGTCGACAACGATCTCTGGCCCGACATTTACGCCATCAACGAGCTCGGTGGCAACGTGCTGTTGCACAATCAGAAGGACGGCACGTTCGCTTCAGTGCAGGCCGGGCCTGTTCACGACGGATTTGCGATGGGAGTCGATTGCGGCGACGTCAACAATGACGGCCGAGTGGACATTTACGTCGGCAACATGAAATCAAAAATGGGGCAGCGGATCGTCGGAAACGTACCCGACGGCGTTTATACTCCCGAAACAATGTCGCAGCTACACCGCTGGGTCGACGGAAATATTTTGCTTGCCAATAACGGCGAGTTGAAGTTTAGCGAGCAGAGTAGCGGCATCAGCGGCGGCGGCTGGACATACGGCACTTCGCTCTTCGATATGAACGGCGACGGTTGGCTCGATATCTATTCCACTTGCGGTTTCGCCAGCTTTCATCGCGGCGAACCGGACGGCTGAAGTTGCATCTGGCAGGTTGCCGTGTCGCAACCGTTCAATCGAAACAGCAACCTTGAAGCGGCCGGCCCGTTGGATGAAGAATCCGGGCAGTTCTGGGTCGGCAACCCTTGGGCCATCGTTGACGACGATCACAACTTGAGCGCCTTTGAACGAAACGCTGCCTACCTGAATAAGGGCGGCAAGGGATTTGGCAACGTCTCATTTCTTAGCGGCACGGACTGCGATGGCGACAGCCGCTGCGTCGTTCCCGTCGATCTCAATGGCGACGGCATGCTCGATCTGATCGTCCGCCAATCCGGAGGCGGCGCTATACGGATTTTCGCCAATCAATTCCCAAAGAAACACTGGCTGCGAGTTTCTTTGCAAGGTGTGAAGAGTAACAGACAAGGCATCGGTGCTCGAATCGTCGTTGAGACGAAACAACTAACACAGACGCGCGAGCTGCACCCTTCGAATACCTTCTCTTCGCAAAAGCCCGACGATGTCTATTTCGGTCTTGGCGACAACGCGGAGATCAAAAGCATCACGATTCACTGGCCGTCCGGCGAAGTGCAAACGGTCGATGGCGTTGCCGTCGATCAGCATGTCCGAGTGACCGAAGGGGTCGATACGCCGGAAGTCGTGAGCCCAAAAAAGTAGTCTGTGCAGCGAGCGCCGAAGGGCAATTTTGCACTTATCGCCGGCGCTTCACCTAACGAGCAAGCAAGCGGCCTGTTGACTTAATCGCTGTGCAACGACAAGCCGCCTCTCCGCCGACGCGTGAGGGTCGGAGAGGCCGCAGCGCGCAGGTGCTACCTTGCAAGGAGGCTCCACTGCGGCTGGAAGCCTGGAAGCCTGGAAGCCACAGCCACGAGTGTCGGCACCTACAGGGCGACCAACACCACAAGCCGACGATTGGTGAGCTTAATCGTCATGCTTCACGATCGACCTTGCCTTCAAATCATAGGCGGTGCCGGCGGGCAGGGCGACATAGTCGGGTTTCCCTGGATAGACGGGTTGGTTTCTATCGTAGAAATGCACCTTGCCTCGGCCGACGATTTTCGCTTCTGATTTCTGAACGATCAACGCCGTCGCCTCGTCGATGCCAATCCCGAGAAGCTGAGGGTAGCGGTTGACCAGCTGAGTCATGTCTTTCTGCCGACCGCGTTGAGAGAAGTGTTGATCGATGGCCACGCCGCTGATGAACCCAAGCCCGCCACGCTCGTAGCCGGGTGCCATGATACGGAAGTTTTCGATCGGAGTTGCGCGAGCCAAGTAGCGAGCTTGAATCGAGGCACCGGCGGACGAGCCGCCGATCACTCCGCCACGCTTGAGCACATCCTTCATCAGCTTGTGAGCCCTGGTGCCGTAGTAGGAATCGGCGAAGTTCCATTGACGCCCTCCGCCAAACCAAATGCCCGTCGCGTCCTTGAGCGGCACCAAGAATTCGTCGTCGCTGTTGGCCTTGTTGCGATCCTTAGTGTGGATGAACGTGGCGTGTTGGACTCCCATTCGCTTCCAGGCTTCGACTGTCCGATGTCGCTCAGGCAGCTCATCTTGTTCGCTACAGGGAACGTAAACCATCTTGGCCTTCTCTGGTCCGCCAGCCAGCTCGACAATCTTCTCCATCAGCCCCTTCGGCATACCTCCGCCGCCCACAATGACCAACGTGCCGTTTTCCACGTGAGGTGGTTTGGGGTCGGTCGGCGGAAAGGGTTCAATGGTTCGATCAATCGAATCGCGCCGCCATTCGGTCAAGTCGACGATCACATCCGCGGCCCGCTGTCGGCCGTCCGATCTGGCCGAAATCGACTCGACTCGCAGCGGCTTGGTCTCGTCCGCCATCAACATGAATGTCGCGGACCCGCTGCCGACAACAAACATCTTGCGACCTGTCAGGACAACTGCCGTGTCCTTGGCGATGCCGACACCGACCGTTCTCGGCTTAGCGGCGAGCACGCTCAGCATCGTCGTTCGAGCAGCGCCTACTTTTTTGAAGTCGGTCGCAACGACGCAATTCGGAGCGATGTTTAGACCCGGTTCCGCGACCGAACCAACGTCGGTCGATAGGTACTCGGAAAACAGCTTGGCGACAGGGCCGATCGCCGCGATCGTACCACCCGCGTCAATGTGATTTTGGAACGCCTCGCGGGCCGCTACCAACGATTCGCGCTGAGCTCGACTGGGCAACCGAGAAGAGTGCCAGCAGAAGATCTTGTTCTTTTCCAGCAACGCGCCGATTTGCGCAGCCAAGTCGCCATTGGGCTTCGCCACGGTCAACCGAGTCTCTTTTTCCGCGTTGTCTGTCGCCCCAAACGCGACGCGGTATTGCGCCTCAACCGACTCGGCTTCTGCGTCGTCAACGAGCAGCGCCGCATTGGCCTTTTGGTCAGTGCGACTGAGGAGTGTCGACAGCGGGCCGACGTCTTCAAGCTTGCTTCCGAGCACGAGTCGACCTTGGATTCGCAGGTCAACTGGCCAGTGTTCAAACTTCTCGTCAAATTCCTGAGCCCGAGCGAGCGGACCGACGAACGCAACGGCCAAAAATGCAAGCAAAACGCTGATTCGAATACAATACAATGGAGAGTCCTCGGCGACGAATAGGATGATGCAAACTCGTGGCACCGCAGACCGTTTTGCGTCCTTCGCGGAGTCGACGAGCGAGGAATAGTATATAGGCTGCATTTCGTCAGGAGAGCAAATTCATGAGTGAAAACTTGCTACTCACGCCGCCGAAGTACAAAACAACGGTGACCACCTTCGGGCCGCGTCGCGAGTTTCTTTATTCCAGCGGCGCGCGCTTCAGCGATTACGCGAGTCACGCAACTTTCATGGGCGCGCCTCTCGTGACGATTGCCAACGGTCGCAACCCGGAGACGGGCAAGCGGCTGTCGCCAGGGGGATTTTCGCGATCGGCCAGCGAGCTCGCGGGATGGTGGCCATCGGGCAGTTAGCTTTAGGCCTAATCGCCATCGGGCAGTTGGCATTCGGCGGCTTGATCGGCATCGGACAACTATCTTTCGCACCCATCGCAATTAGCCAAGGAACGATTGGGGCCGCGGCCGTCGGCATGATTGGAATCGCCGGGATCGGCCTGTTTATGATTGGCTACGCCTTCGTCGGCTTGACTGCGAATGAGTTTATTCTTCAATTGATCCGCATGGTGAGTTGAAGACGCCTCGATCAATCTTCAACTCGAACCACGATGCGTTCGATGGCGGCGTGCCCCGATTTCCTGAACGGCCTTGGCATCGGTTGAGCATGTCCTTTCTCGTCCACGGTACGACATCGGAAAATGTATTCGCCAGCCGGTAGTGCTGGAAGCAACTTGGCCCAGTGCACCTTGAGCAGCCGCATGGGCCATTGTTTCGGCTCGCCCGACTTGGAATCGAACCCCATCGTCGATTCGGGAATCTTGCCGCCGGGCAACTGACCGCCCCATACCGACGGCGGACCAAGCACCTCGGCGTCGCGCCAAGGCGCCTTTTGAAAGTATGGATCGTTTTCGGGCAGATCGTCGCCTTTGGCCTGAAGCCAAGTCTGCACTTTGGCGACTCCCGAGATGCCGACTTGAGCGTAACCCGTCACCGGAATGGGTTCGCCCGATTTCACTCGCTTCGGAATCGACAAGGTCGCTGCAAACGATTTCAGCGAACTGTGAACGTCGTTGTTGCCGTTGGCATACGTGTCGTTGGCGTTGAACAGGTTGGACAAGTAGACATGGCTGAGCCATTTGACCGACTTGAATCCATAGCCCTCGGGAACAACCATCCGCACCGGGCCGCCTCGCTCGCTCGTCAACCATTCGCCATTGAGTTTGTAGCAGAGCATGACTGGTGGAAGATCAAAGTGATCTTCGAGCACGCGATCGATCGGCAGCGAACTGCGAAACATCTGTTTGGGGTCGTCGTTGTGATACCCGTAATAGAAGAGCCGCCTCACATTCTCGCGGGGACCAGTCAGCCAGACGACATCGCGCAGCGGCACGCCTTCCCAAATTCCGGCGCCGAGCGGACAACCGATGTTGAGACAGGTCATAACTTTCGCGAAACGGACCGAGTTCTTCTCAGCCAATCGCATTAGCCCGGCAAAGTCGAGCGCGTTGCCCTCCTTCTTTGAGAGCGGCGAAGACAGGCGAGCCGGGTTGTCGGGGTCGCTCAAAACCTCGAGCGACCAGGTGTCGCGTGTTAGACCGACCTCATTCTTTTGCGCGTCCGTAAGTTTATGCGGCTTGGGCTTGCCGCGCGAAACGTCACGAAAGTCGTCTTGGTTCGTCAGAAACGGTTCGAGCTTCGAGATTGCAGTTGTCAGCGCCGCGTTCCGCTCAGGGTCGGCAGCGAGCAACGGCCATGCGACGAGCGCAGAAGTCCCTGCGGCACCGCACTGGATAAAGAATCGCCTCGACTGCTCAATGTGGTCGTCGATAAACCGCTCAATCGCTGTGGCCATCGATTTGAATCTCCCAGTTCGGACGATCATGGCAAAACGCAATCATGTTGCGGCCAAACGGATTGTAACTTCATCCTGGGCTCGAATGTGGGAAACCGCCCAACCATCTGTGCGGGCCGGACAAATAGAGCTTTCCGATCGTGTCCACAGAATTGACCCACCTTGTGAAGTTCGCGCCTTTGTCCCAATGTCGCCGCCTAACGAACCGGGTGATCGCAGGCGAGAGTTCCTGGCGACCAGCGGCATTCGATTTGCTCCTTTGTTGAGTAGCGAAGTGAGGCTGCCAGGATCCGTCACCGGAGAGGGGAGTTGAGCTATGGCGACTGCGACCAACAAAGCGGGTCTTCGATTCGTTCGATTCTTCGATGAAATTGGCATTGCCGATGTGCCCCTTGTCGGAGGCAAAAATGCTCCGCTCGGCGAGATGTGTCGCGAGCTCGGCGCTGAGGGCGTCAACCTGGCTGACGGGTTTGCGGTGACTGCCGATGCCTATCGCGAGTTTCTGGAAGAGGCTGGTCTTGTCGCGGAAATTCAAGCGACGTTTGCCGATCTCGATACGCAGGACGCAAGCAACTTGCACGAACGTGGATGGCGTGTTCGACAGATGATTCTGGCAGCGGAGCTTCCCGAAGATCTCAAGAGAGAAATCATCGTTGCGTACAAGCGGCTTACACTCAGTATTTTGGAGCTGGAGAAGAATGACGCAGCGTCGCAGTCGACCGTTTCCTTTGAATGACGGGAGCCACAAATGAACATCAAGAAAATCCTCTTCTCAACCGACTTCTCCCACACCGGCGACGCTGCGCTAGCCATGGCGACCGCACTCGCTCGCGACTCCGGCGCGACGATTCTGATCGTTCACGTCGAGGAGCCGCCGGCGGCGTATGGGAATGGCGAAATGTACTACGGGATGATGGAGCCCGCTACGGAAGAGTTGAAAATCATGCTCAAGGACGTTGTCCCCAAGGATCCGAATGTCGCCTTTGAGCACCGCTTGATCAGCGGAGATCCGGCGACCGCCATCAGTCGCTTGGCCGAGTCGGAAGGCGTCGACATGATCATCCTCGGGACCCACGGCCGCACCGGTCTGATGCGAGCTGTGATGGGAAGTGTGGCGGAAGCGATCGTGCGACACGCCGCCTGCCCCGTGCTTACATTCAAGCAGCCAAACAAGTAACCCGAAAAAGGAAGCTGTCCATTTTCGTGTGCGACTGGTCGCGGGTAACGATCATGTGTGCCACATGTGCCACGCTTGTTCGCGCTGCCCGCCGCGCCCGCCAAGAAATCCTAGGGCTGAAAGGGCGTAACACCTACACCCTCGCCATCGATGACGTCATCGGATCTTCGCGATGCACGTTTGTTTCGCCCTTTCAAAACCTTTCAGGGCTGCGTTTAGGGCGACCCCAACCCAGGGCGGCGCTTGTGGCTGCGCCTCAAGACTTTCCCTGGGCTGTTATATTGCGCCTCTTCGGGCCCTTCGGGGCAACGGGCAGCACAAAACGGCTGCTAGTCCAATCGTTCAACTGCCACCGCGCACACTTTGTATTCCGGGATTTTTGAAATTGGATCGGCGGCGCTGTTAGTGACGTTGTTGATGTTGAGCGAACCGGGGAAGTGGAAATCTCCAAAGACGACGCCTGGCGAGACTCGATCTGTGGCGAGTGCGCGAGCCGTCATCGTTCCGCGTTTGGAAACAACTCGAACTCGCCCACTGTCTTCGACCCCGATCCGCGCTGCATCTTCCGGGCTGATCTCCAGAAGCGTCTCGGGATAGGCGGCAAGCAGGTGTTCGGCTCGTCGCGTTTGCTCGCCGCCGTGCCAGTGATAAAGCACTCGCCCGGTCGTCAGCAACAATGGAAATTGCTCGTCCGGCTGTTCATCGGCGGACAGGTATTCGGTCGAGTGAAACTTGCCCTTACCGCGAGTAAATTTGCCGATATGCAGCAGCGGCGTTCCCGGATGCTCCAAGTCAAGCACCGGCCATTGGAGCTGATCGCCTCGTTCAAGCCGATCATGACTAACTCCGCCGTAGATCGGCGTGACAGCCGCAACTTCGTCCATGATTTCTGCAGCCGACTCGTAGTTCCAAGCGGCCTGCGGCCCCGTCGGTTCACGCCCCTCGGCCTCGAGCGCAAGTCGGGCTAGCTCGGAAGTGATTTGCCAATCCAGTCGGGCTTCGCCAGGCGGTTCGATCGCTGGACGCACCAATTGAACTCGTCGCTCCGTGTTGGTGAACGTACCGGACTTCTCAGCAAACGAAGTAGCCGGCAACAACACATCAGCGTAATGCGATGTCTCGGTGGGGAAGATCTCCTGCAGCACGACAAACTCCGCGGCCTCCATAGACCCTCGCGCATGATTGCTATCGGGCTCGGTCAGCACCGGGTCTTCGCCGAGAATATAGAGTGCGCGAATTTGGCCGACTCTTGCCGCCTCCATCATCTCGGTGACCGGCAGTCCAGGTCGCGTTCCAGCGATTTGACTTTCGCCGGCTTTCCAAGCGTTCATGAACTTGGCGTTCACCTCGTCGCTCGCTACGGCTTGATACCCAGGGAACTCATTCGGCAGCGCGCCCATGTCGCAGGCGCCTTGCACGTTGTTCTGACCTCGCAACGGATTGACTCCGCCGCCGACGATCCCGAGATTTCCGAGCAGCATCTGCAGGTTAGCGAGACTCAACACATTCATCACGCCGCTCGTGTGCTGGGTGATTCCCATCCCCCACAGAAGCGCCATCGGATGATTCATCGCAATCAACTCGGCCGCTCGATGCAGCTCGTCGACGGAAACCCCCGTGATCTTTGCTGCTCGCGCGGGCGGGTATTCTTCAACCGTCTGGCGGAAGTCGTCAAAGCCCTCGCAGCGATCTTCAATGAACGCCGAATCGTGCCAACCCTTCTCGAGAATGATGTGCATGATTCCGTTGAGCAGAGCGGTGTCGGTTCCTGGTCGCTGCCGAATGTGCAGGGTCGCGAATTCCGTGATGTCGATCTTGCGAGGATCCGCGACAACCACCTTGAGCCCTCGGCGCAAGACGGCCTGCCGAAGCCGAGCTGCAAATACGGGATGCTGCTCCGTCGTGTTCGACCCGATGATCATCACCGACGCCGAATCGTCGACGATGTCTTGCATCGAGTTGCTGACCGCGCCCGAGCCAAACGCCATTTTGAGCGCGGACACTGAAGACGAATGGCAGAGCCGAGCACAGTGATCGACGTTGTTCGTACCGATCACTTGTCGAGCGAATTTCTGCATCAAGTAGTTCTCTTCCGTCGTGCACTTGGCCGACGAAAAGACACCGATCGCATCCGGCCCGGACTCGCTCTTTATGCCGACAAGATTGTCGACCACGATCTTCAGTGCGGTATTCCATTCGACTTCCACCCACTCGCCGCGGTCTCCGCCTTTTCGATCGCTTGCTTGCTGTCCGTCAACGAGCGGGCGGCGTACGAGCGGTTTGGTAAGTCGTTCATGGTGGTGAACGTAGTCCCAACCGTAACGCCCCTTCACGCACAACGACATTCCGTTGACGGGAGCATCCGGCCGGGACGTCACGCCGACGATTCGGTCGTCGCGCACGTTGAGATCGAACTGACAACCAACTCCACAATAGCCGCACGTGGTCGCCACGGTCTTGTCGGGCGGGCCAATTCCCTCGGCAAAACGGTCGGTCAAGGCGCCGGTCGGACAATACGCCGAGCAGGCTCCGCACGATTCGCAACGCGCGTCGAGCATCGTCGTGTCGGCGCCGGCAATGATCTTTGCGTCGCAGCCGCGGTAGCCGACTCCTAATACGAATCGCCCTTGCACCTCCTCGCAAGCGCGCACGCACCGTGTGCAAAGGATGCACTGATTGAGGTCAACTCGGATGAATGGGTTGGGATCGCTGTCGACTTGATAGCGAGGCGGATCCGTACGTTCGGCGGAGGGCCAAGCGTCGTAGTGTCGAACCCAGCGAGTCAGCTCGTTGTCGGCTTCGACCTCAGCCGCTTGTGGATGATCGCGCAGCAACATCTGCAGAATCATCCGCCTCGACTCGCTCAATTCATCGCTCTCCGTCGTCACCGACATGCCTTCATGCACAATGCTCGAGCAAGCGGCGATCTGGCCGGGCGGCGAATCACATTCCACCATGCACAATCGGCAGGACCCATCGATCGACAAGTCCTTGTGGTAACAGAGCGTCGGAATGACGATGCCATGCTCCGCCGCGGCGTCGAGCACCGACTGGCCGTCGCGGGCTTCGACCGATCGGTCATTGATTGTAATCTTGGGCATAAGTTTGAGCCGTATTGGATTGATTCGTCGAAGAGTCTTTCACAGCATTGCCGCAGGTTTCGGCTAAACAACGAGCCGCTTCTCCTCCGACGGGTGAGGGAGAGGCCGAAGCGGGCGTCGAACAGGCCCACACATTCGGTTAGTCATCTTTGGGCGCCTAACTTTCATTCCTTACTCGAAAACCCCTCCACCTTGGACCACCGCGCTTAGAACTCGTGGGCGAAATTTTTGATTGCGCTTTCGAGCGGCATGGCGACGGATTGGCCTAGCCCGCATAGCGAAGCAGTTTTCAGGAGTTTGGAGAGTTGCTTGAGTTGTTGGGTTTCATTGTTGTTCGAGCGATTCGCGAGGAGTTCGCGAACCGCGTCGCCGGCGAGCTGAGTGCCCTCGCGGCAGGGAGTGCACTTACCGCACGATTCCGCCTCAAAGAAATCTAACAGCCAATCGAGCAGCGTCAGAACTGAAACGGATTGATCCATCGCCAGAACGGCGCCGCAGCCGAGCGAGACGCCTTTCTTGTACGAGTCGAAATCGAGCGGCGTGTCCAAGTCGGCGGCGCCGACGATGGTGCCCGCAGCGCCTCCAGTGAGCGCCATCTTAAACGTCGAACCTTCTTGCATGCCGCCGCCGAACTGTTCGATCGCTTGGCGCAAAGTGATTCCGAAGGGCGCTTCAAACACGCCGGGGTTATTGACGTGGCCCGTCACCGTAAACAGCTTCGTTCCCGCGCTGCTTTCTGTTCCAAACGACTGATACCATTCGGCGCCTCGCTGAAGAATGGCCGGCGCCTTCGATAACGTCTCGACGTTGTTGATCACCGTCGGCTTGCCGAACAGACCGTGTGTGGTAGGGAAGGGGGGCCGAATTCGAGGCTCGCCGCGCCGCCCTTCAAGCGATTCGAGCAGCGCTGTTTCTTCGCCGCAAATGTACGCGCCAGCGCCTCGGTGCACATGAATGTGAAGGCAGAATTCGCTCCCCTGTATCGCCTCGCCAAGCAAACCTTGCTGTGTCGCTTGTTCAACGGCGAGCTCCAAGCGTTGGGCCGCCGTTTCATACTCGCCGCGGATGTAGATGATCCCCTCGGACGCGCCTACCGCGTAGGCCGCCAACATCATGCCTTCAATCACTAAGTGCGGATCGCCTTCCATCAACACTCGATCTTTAAACGCAGCCGGCTCGGACTCGTCGGCATTGCAGACGACGTACTTGACGTCACTCTGTTCGCTCGCGACAAACTGCCATTTCCTACCCGTCGGGAATCCCGCACCACCTCGACCACGCAGTCCCGACTCGCTGATCACTTCGACAACTTCGGCCGGGTCGCGGGACAAAGCCGACTTGAACGATTCATAGGCTCCGCAGGCAATCGCGATGTCGATGTCTTCCGGATCGATCTTGCCGATTCGAGCCAGCGCGACTCGCTCCTCGCCGTCGATTGGATTCGCGTACGCCGGCACCTCACCCCGCCACCCTTCGAGAACTTGATGGACCGATTCGCCGAGCGGTCCGCATGGCTCGAGGCCAACTAGCGCTGCCGGCGCGCGGTCACATAGGCCGAGACAACTTGCACGCTCAACGCAAAAATCGCTACCGGACGCCGCCGCTCGGACCGTCTCCAACGATGTTCCGCCCTGCTTGAGACGACAGACTGGCCCGTCACAAACTCGAATCACGTCGCGGCTGCGAGGCTCCGTCGAGAGCATTGAAAAGAAAGACGCCAAGCCGAACGTTCGCGCGTCGGAGAGCCCCAACGTATCGGAAACGGCACCGATCGTGTTCGAGTCCAAGTAGCCAGAATGCTCCTGCGAATCCTGCAAGATCGGCAAGGCTGAGTCCGCGCCGCGACCATGCTGCTCGACAGCGCGATCGACCACGGAAGCCGTTCTGAGCTTCCTATTCCGTTTAGCGCGCATGGACGCTCCTTGTCATCACCGCCTCCCGCAACTCCATCAAGTTTGGCGTTGCGAGGGGCGACCTCAATGTCACGACTTCGTTATCTTCCTCCTATCCAACTTACCTGATCTCGCGGAGGAAGTGGCTCTCCACTTGACGGTTCACGTGTGGCGTCTCAAAAAAGAACCGTTGACTGGCTCGTTCCAGTAGAACTAGTCCGCTTTGGCCGGCGCGCACTCGACGAAGGCGCTCAGGATGTCGGTCATCGAGACGATACCGAACAGATGGTCCTCGGCATCGACGACCGGCATGCGGTGCACGTGCTCGCGAAGCATGCGACTCCCGGCCTCAAACAACGGCGACTCGGGACCAATGGAAACAACAGTTTCCGACATCAGATCCAGCACGCTTTGGTGACCGACATGCTCGCCAATGCGACCCAAGTAGGTGCCCACAACGGCTCGTCGGTCTTCTCCAACTCGCTCAAACCAGCATCCATATCGCGAGTTACATCGACGAGGTCGCTTGACGAGAGGATTCCAATGCAACGGCCAGTGCGATCGACGACCGGCAGGGCCGCCACTTTGTTTTCCGCCATCAATTGCAACGCGTCGTGGACTGAATCCTTCGCGTCAATCGTGACCAGATCTCAACTCATGACTTCCTTCGCACGCCGTTCGTAAACGTCTTTCGTCATCTTCGACTCCTTAATCGACAGTTGCCACTTCGTTTGATTCCACTTTGTTTTGTTCTGTTTCCTGCTGAGGTCCATCGCCGTGCAAATAGACAAACCAATAGACGGTGCCCACCATCAACGCGCCGCCGATGACGTTTCCGATCGTTACCGGAATCAGATTGGCCCCGAAGAAGTTGGCCCATGTGATTACTTCGTAGGCTGAAGTTGGGTCCTGCAGCGAACCCTTGATGAGAAGTCTCCCCTTTTTAGGCCGTCACCTTTTTAGGCGGTCGATCAGGTATGTGGTTGAGCTCTTGTACTTCGGGTGGGGCTGGCCGGGATGGACGAGGACGACGTCGATCTTGACTTTATCGAGTCGCTCTTTAAGCTTGAGGCCCATGATGCCGGAGTGTGTTGGATCCTTGGGTGATGCGCCGACGACGGGCGCTTCGCCTCGATAGAACATCGCGATTGGCGGATCATCCTTGGAAACGTGTTCGATCGGCGAATACTCTTTGATCCAATTCAACACATCTTCACGGTTGTCGATGAGACTCTGAATATTCGGCAGCCCAAATGCGTGCGCTCCGTAGCGATAATTCGGCATCCACTGACGCAGCTCTTTGGGATCGAGAGAAACCTGAGCTCCGTTGACGGCCGCACAATAGAGCCGAGTCGACTCGCGCGCGATCGGATCGTCGCTCTTCGGGACAGCCAAGTCGTCGTGGAACGCGAGCCACAATGACGAACAACCGCCGGCCGAGCCGCCCGTCGCGCCGATTCGCTTTTTGTCGAGATTCCACTCTTTGGCTTTCGAGCGAATAAATTGCAGCGCACGCGCGGCGTCGTACAGCGGCGCTTTCACTGGCGGCTTGACCTTCTCTGTGACGGCGTTGCGAACGTAACGATAATTGACAGCGACAACCGAGATGCCGTTGTCGAGAAACGCCTTCGGGTTAGTCTTCTTGTCGCCTCCCTGCCAGCCGCCTCCGTGAATGTAAAAAACAACCGGAGTCGGCTTGTCGGACTTGGCTTGATAAAAATCCAAGACTTGTCGCTCGTGAGTTCCATAGGCAACGTTCTTGAGCCGCAACGGCTCCTCGGCGACGCACAACTGAGCGGTAAACAAGAGGGCCAGGCAGATCGCGATGCGATTCATGTGTTCGCTCCCAAAAAGTGTTCGGCTGTGGTTCGACCAACGATAATCGAGCGACCAAAACGCGCGGTTGGTCCGAGTCGACTGGCATTATAGCGAGAGGAGACAGCGATGTGCCTTGGCGAGCCGAGCTTGCTACAATGCGGCCCGCTAAGTGTCGTTGCCTGACCCAAAACCAATGGAATACAAAATGCGATTCAATACGTATTGCGCCTACTTCCTCGCGGCGTTCTTTGTTTTTACCGCCGGTCTTCCGCTTGCCAGCCGCACCGCAACCGCTGAGGATTCAAGGTTTGCGATTCCGGAAACGGATGAAGGCCTTCCCGGCGTCGGTCCCATTCGACGATACGACTGGTTTCGCAAACTCTGGCAAACGAAACGCAGCGGCTGGGCCAAGCAAGTTAAGAAAGACCAGAACGCGGTCGTGTTTCTCGGCGATTCGATCACTCAGGGCTGGGGCGACACGATGAGGGGCAGCTTCGGCGATATGAAGGTCGCCAATCGCGGCATCAGCGGCGATACGACGCGAGGCATGCTCATTCGCCTGAAGGAGGACGTGCTGTCGCTCAACCCGAGCGCCGTCGTGCTGCTGATGGGTACGAATGATCTCGAGGAAAAGGCCGAGCCCGAGACGATCGCGGCCAATCTGATTTCGATCGTTGCGGCGCTCAAGCAACACAATGCCAAGATGCCCATCATTTTGTGCAAAGTGTTCCCCAGCTCGGAAAGCAAGCGCCGCCCCGCAGAGAAAATCAAACGGATCAACGAACTCTACGCTTCGGCTGTCAAAGGCGATCCGCAAATCATCGTGCTCGAGACGTGGGTTCTTTTTGCGGACGCCGCCGGCAATGCGAAGAAGCCTGAGTTTCCCGACCTGTTGCATCCCAACAAGGCTGGCTACGCAAAGTGGGCGGCCGCGCTTCGCCCGATTTTCGCAACGCTCGGGCATTTGGAAACTGAGCCCGACACGTTTAAGCCTGAACCTGGTTTCGTTAGCCTGTTCAATGGCAAGGATCTAACCGGGTGGGGCTTTCGAGCGACGCCAAAGCGGAAGGGAAAACGTCGAGGACCGTCGCGACCCAGCGTCGAGAAAGATGTCTCGTTTGATGGCAAAACGGCTAGCAATGATGGACGGTACGTCGCCGTGAACGGACGACTTGTCGTGACGACGCCCGCAGAAGGTCGACGCATTCAGCAACTCTGGACGACTCGCGAGTTTCCGAAAGACTTTGTTCTCAAGTTGGAGTTTCGAGCAACACCCTACGCCGACAGTGGCGTGTTTATTCGACGGCCTCAACTGCAATGTCGCGACTACCTGCTGGCCGGTCCCTATACCGAATTGAAGAAGTACAATCCGCAGGACTGGAATGAACTCGTGGTCACCGTAAAGGGGACGACCGCGCAATGCACCTGCAATGGCGAAGTGCTCGAGGCCGAATTCAAGCTCCCCGAAACAGGTGGAATCGGCCTCGAAGGCGACCGCGGTCAAATCGAGTACCGGCGAATCCGCATCAAAGAAATGCCATAGCGGTATCTCGCAAAATTCGCACGACGTTTCGCAACGTTCGGCGCGAGCGGCATGCGACCAATTCGATTGACGCGCTATGTCAGTTGCGTGTCGGCAAACATTGCACTGAATTCCATAGACCTCGTGCAGGCTATCATGTGGTCGAGTTACGAGTCCTCGCGAGGGTGAGCTGATGAATACGCTGGACAAAGGCAACGAAGCTGAGCTGGCGCCGAATTCCGCTACGACGGGCTGGGAACAGTTGTATCGCAGTGAGGATTGGTGGGCGGTCTGGATCGGTTGCCTGTTGCTCGCAATCGTTCTGTTGACCGTTGTGATCGCTGGACCGAACGGCGATGGCGAGTATCAAAACCCGTGCAAGCCCTGGCTTGCCAAACCGGGTTCCTGGAGCGCGAATCCGTTGGAGGCGGTTTACGAATCTGGCAAGACGAACGTCATTCCTGGACTCGTCGGCGTCTTCCTCGTGGGACTGATCGCGTTCGGCGGCGCGTCTCAATTCATGAAGTTTCGAATCGGGCAATTCGCCGCTGGGTTTTCGATCGTCTTCCTTCTGGCCACGGCCGCTTATGTGCTGGCAGGTCAAAAGGTAATCAAGGCGTACAACCTTGAGTATGCACTTTGGGCGCTCGCGCTAGGCTTGCTGATCAGCAATACGATTGGCGCAGCAAGCTGGGTCCGGCCCGCCGTGCGGACCGAATTCTATATCAAGACCGGATTAGTTCTGCTCGGCGCCGAAGTCCTTTTCAATCGACTGCTGACGCTCGGAGTACCCGGCATCTGCATCGCCTGGATCGTCACGCCGATCGTGCTCATCACGACATTCTGGTTCGGGCAAAAAATTCTACGAATCGACTCGCCTTCGCTCAACATGGTTATCTCGGCCGACATGTCGGTGTGTGGAGTGTCGGCGGCCATCGCGACGGCCGCCGCCTGCAAAGCCAAGAAGGAAGAGCTGTCTTTAGCGATTGGAATGTCACTGACCTTCACCGTGATCATGATGGTCGCCATGCCCGCCGTGATTCGCGCCGTCGGCATGAGCAACGTGCTCGGCGGAGCTTGGATGGGAGGGACGATCGATGCGACCGGAGCCGTAGCGGCCTCGGGCGCGATGCTCGGCGAAGACGCCCTGCAGGTGGCCGCCGCCGTCAAGATGATCCAAAATATTCTGATCGGCGTTATTGCTTTCGGAGTCGCTTTCTATTGGGTGCTCCGAGTCGAGCAGAAAGAGAATGCGAAGCGGCCAGGTCTGTCCGAAATTTGGATTCGGTTTCCCAAGTTCATTATTGGCTTCGTCTGCATGTCTCTCTTGTTCTCGATCCTATACGCGTCGTTGTCGGACGGGCCCGAGATCGTCAACTCGGTTATCAAGGGCGGCACGAAGACTATGCGAGGTTGGTTCTTTTGCCTCGCCTTTGTCAGCATCGGACTCGAGACAGACTTTCGTGAGCTGGGCAAAAACCTAAAAGGCGGCAAACCACTCATTTTGTACCTCGCCGGACAAACGCTAAACCTCTGCCTGACACTCTTCATGGCCTGGCTCATGTTCGAGAAGATATTTCCCAACGCAGTGGACGTCTTGAAGAAGTAGCAAGCGAGCGGCGAGCCCAGTTGCAATTTGCTGAGATCAAACGAGAGTAGCTTATGACGATTCAAAAAACGAAGGCGTGGCGGCGACTTGGCATCGCGACTTTGCTGATCGTCGTCGTTTGGACTGTTGTGCTGCCGCGACTAGCACAGTTGCCAGTCGTCGATCGTCGCCTGAGGTTTCTTGACGAGCACAACATCGATCCCGCCGCTCTGTTCTATACCGATCTCGAGTGCATGACGGACGTGGAAAACAACATCGCACTCAAACGTGCCGAGCACCCAAGCGCCTTCTGGCCCGCGGCAACCACACGCCTGAATGATTGAATTGGCCGGATCGACAGGATTCACAGATCGATTTCGAACTGGGCAACCGGCATCCTGCCGATCATGTCAAACCTGCCGAAAAAAGACTTCACGGACGACCCGATTTCGCTACACCGCTCGCCGTCGAACATGCGACAATTTAGGGAGCCACTAACCGAGAGGACTTCCACATGCCCAACTTGGTCCCCTTGCTTCTCGTCTCGGCTGTGATCGGTGCTGTTCCTGATTCAGCAGATTACTTCAAAATTACCGTCGTCGATCAGGAGACGGGGCGTGGCGTGCCGCTTGATGAGTTACGGACCGTCAACAATATCCGCCTCTATACGGACCCGGCGGGAGTCGTCGCGTTCTATGAACCGGGCCTGATGGAAAAGCGGCTGTTCTTCCATGTCAGCAGCCACGGCTATGAGTTCGCGAAAGATGAGTTCGGATTTCGCGGAGCGAGGCTGCAGGTGAAGCCGGGTGGCTCTGCGACGCTGAAGATATCTGACCATGGCCAAAGTTGAAGACAGAAAGGCACCCAGAGCAACAAAGAACATCAGCAAGTCGCGTAGCGAAAATCGTGTCAAGACGTGACCTCAGGTCGAAGTCATCTTTGAATGCCGGCAACCTTGAATGCCGGCAACTTAACGCGACGGATCCTGGTGCCTTTTCTTGGTTGCGCGTTTCTTCGTATCCTTCGTTTTGGGATCCACTTTCTTGCTTGGCTTTTTCTTGTCCCAGTTTTGCTGGTTTGCGACAACGCCCGGCTTGGGTTGGGGAGGCGTCACGCCAGCGGCTCGCATCACGTGTGAGAGTGCTTCCACGGTGGCGACATCGGGTCGAAAGTTGCCCTTTCGGTAGCCTTGAGCGATCAAGAGCGGCGTCCAACCCCATCGGTTCTTGCGATGCCACGACTTCACGTCCGCCCCGTGGTCCGCGAGGAACTTCACGAGTCGCGGCCAGTTTTGATAGGCGGCACCGTGCATCGCTGTCTCGCCATTCTTGTCGACGGCATTGACGTCCGCGCCCAGTTCCAACAGCAGTTTTGCCGCTTCAATCGCTTCCGACTCGCTTCCCGCCGATTGCTGACCGCTGCCGAGGTCGCCGATTCCGGCAGCCGCCAATAACGCCGGTGAATGGTCGACGTTCGTAATGGTGGGATCGGCGTGCAGGTCCAGCAACGTCCGCATCAGCGGCAGGTCGCCTGTTTGCGCGGCGAGCACAAACGGAGTGGATCCTGACGTCGTGAACGCAGCGAAGCCCGATCGACCCTTCGCCAGTCGCAGGTTGACCTCGGCGCCGCGCTCGACCATCGCCTTGACGAACTCGAGCGCACTGACTTTGCCCGAGCCAACAGGTGGCGGGTCGCCGTCCCCACGAATCGGCTTGCGAACCCAGCTGATCGCATGAAGCGCCGCGTAACCTGTCGGCTGCGCGTTTGGATTGGCGCCTGACTCGACCAAGGCCAGAGCGGTTTCATAGTGGGCGTTCTCGACGGCGAGCAGAAGCGGGTTGAGCCGGTTCTTCCCTTTGCCTCTCATCGAGGCATCGACGTCGAGCCCATCTTCGACGAGGCGAATCACAACGGCCGTGCGGCCCTCGCGGACAGCAAAGAACAACGATGTGAAACCGGAGGGCAGGGCAGTTCGCGGCTTGGCGCCGGCAGCGAGCAGTGCGTCGACGACCTCGAGGTTCCCTTCCGCTGACGCCCACATCAGCGCTGTTTGACCCTTGTGTTCTTTCGCATTGACGTTCGCGCCTCGCGCGAGGAGTTCTTTCACCGGCGCGAGACGTCCCGTTCGCGCAGCCGTCATGAGCGCGGTTTCACCGCCAGGAAGTTCGGTTTCTGGATCTGCGCCCGCTTCCAACAGAGCTCTGACGATCGTCCCATTGCCATTCATGCAGGCAATTGAAAGAGGCGATACTCCATACCGATTCACGGCTGCGACGTCGGCCTGGGCGGCAATCAATGCGAGGGTCAGGTCTTCGTTCGAATGGTGCACGGTCCAGTGCAGAGCTGTCATGCCATCGACCTGCCGCTCATTCACCGTCAATCCTCGTTTGATCAGCTCCGTTACAGCCGCCGCGTCATTCTTCTCGGCAGCATCAGTCAGTCGCGACCCGACCTCTTCGGCGCGAACGACTTGCACGGACAAAGGCAGTAGAGCCCAAGCAAGTAGAGCCAGTCGCGACAGATTTATTGATTTGCGTTTCGGTATCATGATTCGCACTACACGCGGCTAGACTGAAATTGGCTCAAACAAACCGTCGACTTCGCCGTTGCTATCGGCGAACGACTCCAGCGGCACGCCGACTTTATCGAGCAGGGTCAAATGCAGATTGGCCAACGGGGTCGCTCGTTCGAACCTCAAATGGCGTCCGCCCTGCATTCTTCCAGCCGCGCCACCGGCCACAATGATCGGCAAATTGGTGTGATCGTGAAGGTTTGGATTTCCCATCCCGCTGCCGTACAGGTAAAGCACGTGATCCAAAAGCGAGCCGCCGCTTTCCGGTGTTCTACTCAGCTCTTCCAGAAACTCGGCGAACAGCGAGACGTGAAACTGATTGATCCGCGCCACCTTGGCAATCTTTTTCGGGTCGTTGCCGTGATGGGTCAAAGGATGATGGGGATCGTTGATGCCAATTTCAGGGTAGGTTCGATTGCTGGTTTCACGCGCGAGCTGAAACGTGACAACTCGAGTGATGTCTCCTTGCAGAGCCAGCTTTTGCAAATCGAACATCAGCCGCGCGTGCTCGGCGTACGACGACGGCACGCCGAGCGGGCGGTCGAGATCGGGCAGTTCATTTTCGGCAACGCCCGCTTCGGCTCGCGCGATACGTCTTTCGACATCGCGAATGGCATCGAGGTACTGACTAACGCGTTCGCGGTCGCTCGGCCCCAGCGTCTTGCTCAGTCGTTTGAATTCTTCGCCAACGGAGTCGAGCAAACTGGCTCGTTCCTGCAAGGCTGCGCGACGCTGTGCGGGAGTGCCTCCCTCGCCGAATAGCTGCTCAAAAACGATTCGCGGATGAGCTTCCGGAGGCAGGGGCGTGGTGGGCGAAGACCATGACAGACAGTTTTGATAAACGCACGCGTAACCGTTGTCGCACTGACCCACCATGGCCGCCAGGTCCATCGACAACTCGAGCGATGGTAGTTGAGTCTCGGCGCCAATCTGTTGTGCCGCAATCTGATCAACCGTCGTGCCGAGATGATAATCGGTGCTTTCGGTTCGTTTCGCTTTCGCGGCGCTCAAGAAGGCCGAGTTGGATGTGGCGTGAGTGCCTGGGTAGGCGTTTCGCAATTCCAGGTTGCTGAGGATCGTCACGCTCTGCTTGATCGGCTCGAGCGGCGACAAGGTGGGCGACAGCTTGCTGAGCTTGTTTGCCGGCGGAGGCGTCCAGCGAGTGATATCGCTGCCCATCGGCATGTAGACGAAGCCGAGCCGACGAAGCCGAGCGGGACTAGCGGGCGTATCGGCAATCGCTGTCATCGACGGAATCATCGCATCCAACAGTGGCAGCGCCAGCGAAGCTCCAACTCCTTTGAGCATCGTCCTGCGCGGCAGCCGCTTTTTCGTGATGAACATGACGGTTTCCTTTTGATTCAATCATCTGCCTTGGCGATATCTTGCTTGCCAGCCATCCGACTCTGAAAGGGATCGCTGTTTACGATTCCTACAATCAGGGACGAAAACCGATAGTTCTCTCGTTTGCCGCGGCCGACAATTCGGCGAACGGCAGGCGCGTCGTAATACTCGACGCCCCGCCCAAGCGCAAACGTCATCAGCTTTTCGGTCAACGCTTGAACGAACAGTTCAGGGCGTTCGAGCAACGAACGCTCCAAACCTTTGACTCCGATAAATTCACTTCCGTTCGGCAGTCCGCCCGAGGCATCAACCGGTCTGCCCATTTCCAATTCCCGCCATCGACCGATCGCGTCGAAGTTTTCCAAACCGAAACCGACGGGGTCGATCAGATCGTGACAACTGGCACAGGCCGGGTTGGCTCGATGCGCCGCAAGTCGCTCGCGCACGGGAAGATTGGCATCCACTGTGTTGTCTTCTAGCGCTGGAACATTCGCCGGCGGAGGAGGAGGAGGAGCGCCAAGCAAGTTTTCCAAAATCCATTTGCCGCGGAGAACCGGTGAAGTTCGCGTCGCATACGAGGTGACCGAAAGAATGCTTCCGTGCCGCAAGATGCCGCCCCGCCGACTCTTTTCATCCAGTGGGACTCGTCGAAAGTGACTACCAAAGACGTGCGGAATTCCATAGTGTCGCGCGAGCCGTTCGTTCAGATACGTGGCGTCTGAATCTAACAGCACCAACACGCTCTCGTCTTTCCGCTGCACCTGTTCAAAGAGCAATTCCGTTTCGCGACGAAAGGCCTGTCGCAAGTTCTCACCAAAATCCGGATAGAGACGCGCATCGGGCACGAACGATTTCAAGTTTCGCAGATAGAGCCATTGGTCGGCGAAGTTGGTCACCAGCGAGCGGGAACGGTCATCTGCGAGCATGCGCCGAACCTGCTGTTCGAGTACGGCCGGATCACTCAGCTTCCCTCGCGACGCCACCTTGAGCAACTCGTCGTCAGGAATGCTGCTCCACAGGAAGAAGGAAAGGCGAGACGCCAGTTCCATGTCGCTGATACGGTAGGGCCGATCTTCTTTCGCATTCGCTGGCTGACGCTCGACGCGGAAAAGAAAATTGGGATTCACCAAAATGGACGCCAGCGCTCGTTCAATTCCAGCATCAACTCCACCTGCGCGGCGACCCGCGGCGAAGAACAACATGGGCGTCTTCAGATCAGACTCGTCGATTGGTCTTCGATAGGCGCGACGGAGCAATTGCGAGAGGACGAGCCGTGCGCAGGCGTCTTCGTCTTCCGCTCCACGAGGACGACGGACGAAAATCCGCTTTCGGCTGAGCGTATCGCCTGGCCCTGTCGGTTCAAAGGGGCCCGTGATCGACACCTGGTAAACAGCCGGCCCGAGACGAGGATGCCGGTAGAAGTTGTAATGCACGTTCAATGGCTGCCGCACGCTTTCCAAAAGCGAATTCGGTTTCTTGACGAATGTCACTCCGACGTCGTGCGAGCCAGCTTGCACTTTGAGGCGGGTCTTCAGTTTGCCGTCGACGAGCCGATCACTCTTGCCGCGCGGCGGACGTTCGATTGTGAACGTCGCTTTCCTATCGCGGTCGAGCAGAACATCCAACTCGTGTTTGCCGCGAAGCCCTTCGATTTCATCGTTTCGATCTCGCATCAACCAGACTTGGATCTGGTAATCGCCGTCTTGCGGAAAGTTGTAGGGGATCGACACGCCACCGCGCGTGCCGAGCGGCAGCTTGTCGACACGATAGTTGTCTTGAGTAATATCGGCCCGTACACGAAACGTGTCGCTCGCAGTTCCTCGGTCCAGATTTCCCACAGCCATCCGACTGATTTTCTGCGCGGCGAGGACATACCGATTCATCAGCGTAGGGCTGAGTCCGGTAACCGTGATGTTGTCGAATCCGCGACTCGATTCATCGGCGGGAAGCATTCCGTTGACGTCCACTTTCACATCGAGCAGATCGCGGATCGCATTGTGATACTCAGTTCGACTCAGCCGTCTGAGCGATTCCGTCCGTCCGGTTCTCGGTGTTCGCGCAGCCGCGGTATCCAGCTCTGCGGTCAAGAACGTCAGGATCGCATCGTAGCTCTCTTCGTCCGGTCTCGGCATGTCGCTCGGCGGCATTTGACGCGTCGCCAATTTGCGCACCACCGATTCCCACTTGTCCGCATGTTCGCCGATCGCGACGGAAAGCAATTTATCCAGAGCCAGTCCCGCTTCACGAGTTTCACTGTCGTGACAATCCAGACAGTGACTCTGCACAAATCTCTTTAGGAGCGGTTGTTCGGACTTGCCTTCTGAGCCATCAAACTCATGGGCCGAAATGGTTGCGCTGAAGACAAGAATGAGCAGAGAAGCGAAGCCGCAAGAAAGAGACTTTTGAGTCATGAGAGTCGCTTGGCCTCGCAGACAATGTCAAACTCAGCAAAGAATTGGCGAACGCAACCGGGGCTCGCCCAAGGTCGCGCGTCGAGTTCAATTCGGCGCGGCTCATTGCCCGACCCGATTTGCACTCGTGTATTTTAGCACAGACGGCGCTCACTCGCGTTTCAGGCCAAGTGAGTCACCTAGCCCGTGGTTCGTAAGCCGGCGGCGATACCTTGAATCGACAGGCGGACGAGGTTCAGCGTTTCGTCGTCGGAATCGTCTGATCGAATCCGCGCGAGAAGATGTATCTGCGAGAGGTTCAATGGGTCGACATACGGGTTTCGATTCCGGACCGAATCTCGAAGCCAAGCAATGTCGGACAGAAGCTCGCTGCTCTCCTTGATCAGCAATATCGCGCCACGACTCTTCTCAAATTCAGACGAGACGAGTCGCCACACGTCATCGCTCGAAGCTTCGCCCGTTAACACGGAATACGATTTGGCGATCTGCATGTCGGCTTTGGCGAGAGCCAGTTCGGCATTATCGATCAATGCCGTGAACATCGGCCACTCGGCATACATCGCTCGCAGCGTGGACCAATTCAGATCGCGACTGTCCACGAATTTTCGAATGGAAGTTCCGAGGCCGTACCAAGCTGGCAGGAGATGACGCGATTGGGTCCAGGCGAATGTCCATGGAATGGCGCGCAGGTCGCTGAGTGACTGACGCTGGCCTCGACGCGCAGGGCGAGAACCGATTGGCAACGTCTCGATTTCGCTGATCGGCGTCGCGCAGTCGAAGTAGTGAAGAAATCCAGCGTGCTCGACCAACTCGCGATACTTGCGCAACGACTCGGCAGACAGACTTTGCATCGCCTCGATCCAGACGGGCTCCTGAACTCGTTCCGGCTTGGCGCTGACCAACAGCGTTGCGTTGATGATCTGTTCGAGGTGCCGGTGGGCAATGACGGGGTCGTCGTATCGTTCCGAGAGAACTTCGCCTTGTTCGGTCACTCGCAGTCGGCCACCGACCGCCTTTTGCGGCAACGACCGAATGGCTCGAGCGGCCGGGCCTCCACCGCGACCGATGGATCCTCCGCGGCCATGAAACACAGTCAACTCGACGTGATTCCGCTCGGCGACCGCCGCGAGTTTCTCTTGCGACTGATGCAGCTCCCAACACGCGGTCAGGTAGCCGCCGTCTTTGGTGCTGTCTGAATAGCCGACCATCACGATCTGGTGTTGCTGGCCCAACGTGGCGAGGTAGTCTCGATACGTGTCTGAGCCAAGAAGATCGTCGAGAATGGCTGACGCGTTCTGTAGATCCTCGATCGTCTCGAACAACGGAACGATCGGCAACGACGGCAACCGCTCGGCGTCATTGCCGTTTTGAATCCAAGCCGTTCGCCACAGCCACAACACGGTCAATACGTCATCCGCAGAATGGGTCATGCTGATGATGTAACCGCCAATTGGCTGAACGCCCCATGCTTCGTATTCATCGGCCAACAGCCTGAACGTGTCGAACACCTCGCGGGACTCGTCGGACAGCTGTTCAACATCGATTGACGTTGGCGTGTTCGATTGGGTGACGATGGTCGTCACATCGGCGTCAGTTTGCGTGGTGCCACCGGACTGCACCGCGGCGACCTCCAACAGACAGCGCCGATGCGCCTCGGAATTCTGTCGGACATCGAGCGCGGCGAAATGAAATCCAAACGTATCGACCAGATCGATCCAGGGCTGGAGATAATGCTCGACAACGCGGCGACCTCGATTGCCAAGCATGCTTTCTCGCATAGCATCGAGGTCGGCTCGAAACTCGGTCAGAGTCTGGTAAGCGCCGTCACAGCGATCATCCGAGTCGAATGAGCGGAGTGTTCGCTCCAATCGAAATTCGAGCATGCGTATGAAGCGCCGATACGTCTCCATCTGCGAGAGGGGCGCGAGTCGTCCAATTAATTCCGACCACTGCGAGCAGCACTGATCGATCCGGTCGCGCAATGCTGACTCGGAGGCGACTTGCTGATCGGACATCGCAATCTGGTTGTGCAATCGACGGCATTCAGAAAGATGCCCCTCGAGCGCGGCGCGTCGCAATCGCGCGAAAGTTCGCTTCGTAATTTCTTTCGTAACGAACGGATGACCATCGCGATCTCCGCCGATCCAAGTGCCGAAGGAGAGGAATGGAGGAATTTCGAAATGGTGATGGGGATACGCCGTGTGAAGCGCTTCGCGCAGCTCGCGATAGGTTTGCGGAACGACCTCCCACAATGTGGTGGCGAAATAGACTCCGCGACTGACTTCGCTCATCACCGGCGGTCGTTCCGGCCGGACCGAATCACTCTGCCAGAGCACGGTCAGATTGGCCAGCAAATCCGCCTCGAAAACATTGGCCTCAGAAGCTTCCATGTCGGGCAACAGCTGCCGGATCTGCCGCAGCAGCAAACGGGTCGTACGCCGTTTTGCTTCTGACGGGTGGGCGGTAAACACCGGTTCGATCTTTAGGCGATCGAGCCATCTTTGCATGGCCGAGGCGGGCAGCCCTTGTTGCCGAAGCTCTTCAACAGCCTCGCCTATCGATTCGCTGCGCGGAATCCCCTCGACTCGGGCCGCCGTATCGCGACTCTTCAGCACGGCAATGCGTTGTCTTTCCTCGGAGACGTTCGCCAGATCAAAAAACAGGCTGAGCCAGCGAATGACCGAACGCAAGTCCGCCGGTTCGAGTCTCGTGAGTTCGTCGACCAGCCGAGGCTCTGCGTCGGGCAGACCTGCTCGGCGCTCAATCGCCAATCGTCTGACTCGCTGCATCGTATCCGCCAGCGATTCTCCAACCTGTTCGCGGACGACAAGGTCCAGCCCTTCGACAAGGCGATCGAGCATGGCGTCCTTTATTGTTTGATTCATCTCTCTTTTGCTGTCTCTCGCCGTTCTATCAATGCTCAGGACGTCTCAAGGGACACGCTTCGCGGACTCTTGACGACACACATTGGATCGTACGGACGGCTGCACGACTACCGCTAATCGTTGAGCTCGCAGCTTCGGACGGTCTCACACGACTGGCAAGAGCGACGGGGCGGTTGCGGATGTTACGTAGTGCGAGCGTTAGCCGAACAGACCCTCGATCGGATTGCCTTGGTAGATTTCGTGAGGGCGACCATCGACATCGGTCCAAGCGCCGTCACGCGGAATCCCCAGAGTCTCATAGATTGTAGCGGCAAAGTTTTTCGGTGTTTGTCGATCGGAGATCGGTTCGGCGCCAAAACGATCTGAAGCGCCGACAACGCTCCCGCCACGGATCCCAGCGCCCGCAAACATCATGGTGTTAACCGGTCCCCAGTGATCCCGTCCAGCGTCCTTATTGATTTTCGGCGTGCGGCCGAATTCGCCCGTCACGATGACAAGCGTCTCGTCCAACAAGCCACTCTGCGACAGGTCCTCGAGTAGCGCTGAGACGCTGCGATCGAACGGCGGGAAGAGGTTCTTCTTCAAGTTTAAAAAATTGCGCCGATGGGTGTCCCACGATGAGTTCTTGCCAAGGTTGACTTGAACGAGATTGACGCCGCCCTCGATCAATCGCTTAGCCATCAGCAGCGACAAGCCAAACTTGTTCTTGCCGTAGCGTTCGAGTGTCTTTGAGTCGGCGCGTTCGACGTCGAAAGCGCTGCTGACCTTTGGGTCAGTAAGTACCGAGATTGCCTGTTGTCGGTCGCGATCGAGACCGGCAGCCGAGCGATCCAGCTCGCGTTGCTGGTTTTGAATTGTCTCGAGCAAACCGAGTCGCCCGTTGAATCGAAATTTTCCGCCCTCTGGCAACGCCAGGATGGGCGTCTCAAAAATCGAACTCGCCTTATGCTCGAATTGATCCTCGTCGAAGCGAAAACAATCCGGGCAAGCGCCGTTGCCCAACGCGCACTTTGCCGCGATGTCGATGTGCCATGCGTCCCAGCGATCGCCCAGCCTCCCACCATATTGTCCGGGCCGAACTTTGCCGACCTCGTTTACGCTCGGCTGAGGCAACACGACCGCTGGCGGCATCGTCTTTCGTTCGTTGCGTTTTGCGTAAGTCACAATAGCGGGTATCGACGGCCATTCGTTGGGTCCGGGCACGCTATTCAAATTGAAGCCGGCCGGGAAATCGAGACGACCGGTCAGCAGCATGTGGCAAGCGGGTCCGTGTCCGCTGCTGGCGGTTTGCATGGAGCGGAGCAGGGCGAAGCGTTCACTCTGTTCGGCGAGCTTCGGCAGATGCTCGCAAATCTGAAGTCCCGGCGACCGCGTCGCGATCGGGCGGAATTCACCACGAATTTCGGCGGGCGCGTCCGGCTTCATGTCGAAGCTGTCGTGTTGCGACAAACCGCCCGTTAGAAAAACGAATAAAACACGCTTGGCTTTCGGGCTCGCCGTCGCGTTTGCCAACGATCGCAAGGCCGTCAGTTGAGCCATACCCAAACCAAGCCCGATCGAACCCGCCTTCAATGTCGCTCGACGCGTTAACATTTGCAGCCTTTCGCAAAGGAGCCGTGCCGTACGTCTCAAGATAATAACAGAGTTCAGCAGAAATTAGAAAAGGCGAGCACGGGAGAGGCCTGAAGTCAGGCGCACTCCAAAAGCACACAGCGCGAGCGAACTTGCTCGTTCGGTGAGCGAGAATGACGTCGCTTTCGGCTCGTGAATCTTGATGGATGGCTGCGCGTTGTCCCGAAGGGGACAACGTATCCGACTCGATGCCTCTAAATGACTGCCAAGTTTAGCGCGGTTCGCTTGGCGCCGGGAATCCCCACGACGCAGCCAGTGCGTTCGCGGCGTCTTCGACGTCGGTGATGTCGCCCCATGGTCCGTTTCGCAAAAACGCGTGGGCAAACTCATGCGCGATGACGTAGTGGGCGAACTCTTCTGAACACTCGGATAGCCGAGGTCTGAGTACGACGCTGCGACTGCTCTCGCCGATTTTTCCCGGGACGGCCATGAACACCGTTGACCCTGATCCGGGAACATAGTTGTCTAACGAGATTTGGAATCGCGGATCACTGAGAAAGTCGTCCTGCACTTCTCGCGGCAGTGCATCGAGTACATGGCTCACTCGGCGGCGCAATGGTTCCATCTGCTGGAACACTTCAAGATGGGCGGAAAACATCGCCTCATGTTACTCGATTCTTAGCGGTGAATCTCGCTCACCCAACGAGCAAGCTCGTTGGGGTCCAGGCGGGGGGGTCGAGTTCGCTTAGCTTACGAACCTGATTCACCGGCACGAGGCAAGCTCGTGGGGGTCTTTCGTACATTCTGCACTTTGCACTGGTCACTTTGCACTCGCTGCGCTGTTTGTCTTCGATGCCTTTAGCTGACTGCCAAGTCTAGCGCCAAAAGCGCGCTTTGGCCTCTCCCGGACCTCGCGCGTCGGACGAGAGGCGGCGCAAACAAACGGCCTACGAGTAAAGCTTCGTGACAGGCTCGCCTTTGTGGGCGACCGTGAATGGTCGTCGCGAGGCGGACGTGACGATCTTGCGAAGCGGTAAGCCGAGTCCGTATGCGATTGTGGCGTTGAAGTCGGGCACGGCGAGCATATCGTCTGCCACTTCTTCACCTCGCTCATCGGTGCTGCCGTACACCTGGCCGCCTTGGATTCCTCCTCCGGCGATCAGGCCGCTGAACGCTTTCGGATAGTGGTCGCGACCGGCGTTCTGATTGATCTTTGGCGTACGCCCGAATTCGCTGGCGACTACCACCATCGTTTCGTCGAGTAGGCCACGCTCGTGCAAATCGGCGAGCAACGTGGAAAGGGCACGGTCGAGCAAATCAGCTCGCTCCGGAACTCGCACAAAGTTGCTCTGATGCGTATCCCAACCGCCCAACGTGACCTCAACAAATCTCACGTTGTTCTCGACGAGCCGTCGCGCCAGGAGCACTCCTTGACCGAAAGGATTATCGCCATAGCTCATTCGAACGCTTTCCGGTTCGCGATAAACGTTGAACGCTTCAAGCTCTTCGCTGGTCATCAAACGGACCGCGTCGTCGTAGGCGTCGTTGTAGGAACGGACCTTCTTCTGATTGAACTTCTCGCGGAACTCTCGATCGAGATCGTAGGAGAGACGAAGTCGCTTATCGAATTGATCTTGCGTAGCGCCGCGAGACAGCTTGCTGTTTTGCAGCCCAGCTATCGGATCGCCGATGGGCAGCGGCGAAAACTCAGCTTCCATGAATCCGGCGCCCGGATGCCGACTGTCTCCGCCGATGCGGACATTGCCTGGAAGCGATTTGTTGTTTCGACCCGAGAGACGAAGCATCCAAGCGCCCATCGCTGGGTGCCGAATCGTTCCACGCTGGGTATAGCTGGTTCGCATCAAGTAGCGACCGCGTTCGTGAGCGCCTTGCGTCGAACTGAGCGACCTGAACAAGACGGCCTTGTCGATCTGCTTCGCCAACCCCGGCAAGTATTCGCTAATCTGAATACCCTTCGCCGATGTGTTGATCGCCTCGACCGGCCCTTGAGTTTCGGCGCCAGGCTTCGGGTCGAAGGTGTCGAGATGCGTCATCCCGCCACTCATGTAGAGATAGATGATATTCTTGGCTGGATTCTTGCGGGGCGTCGGTTCCTTGAGCTCGTCGTCGTCCGCCGCCATAAGCGATTGGGCCGCGCCCGCGAAAGGCAGCATGCTCACTCCAAGAAAAGTCTTGGCAGCGAACTCCGCAAATCCTCGTCTCGAAACGGGGTCGATCTTTTTGAGTAAGTCTTTCATGGTTTGCCTATTCGTATATCGATGTTTTGTGATGTTCGGCTCTTACTGAACAAACATGAACTGTCGCGTGTTGAGCAACGCCCAGACGACATCGCTTGCGCCGTTTCTTGGATCCGCTTCGATTTGCTCAAGCGCGATTTGCTTTTCATGATCGCTCGGACGACGGCTGAGAATGCTGAGGTAGACGATGTCGAGTTTCTCGTCCGCACTCTCCGCCTCTTGAAGTCGTTGATAGAGCACCGATCTTCGGTTCGCCAATTGGTTGTACATCGGCCCGTTGAGCAGCGTCAAAACCTGAGGCACCGTTGCTTCGGTGTTGGCGTTTTCAATCGTCTCGCGATCCGATTGACCGAACTGACGCAGGAAATGCCCGGGGCGTGACGGTGATGAAGTCTCGGAGGCTCGCACTAACTCGCGAGAAAAACCGGCCCAACGCGGATCGGTTTCGCGTTGCCGTTGTCGCAATCGTTGCCGAGCGTTTTTCTCCATTTGCATTTCCATTTGAGGTCCGAAGACCTTTTTTCGCACGGCGCTGATTTCATTGCGAAGCTTTTCGATCGTTTCTCGATCCTGAGTTCGGAAGGCGACACGCAGATTTTTTTGCAAGTCGGCGGTGGCCTGCGAATATTCAATTTGATATTTGCGGCGTTTTGCATCGACTTCCGCCAGTTTCAGAATCTCCTTCATCTCCATGTTGACGAGCGCTTCGCCGTTGGCGTAACGGTTGTTATTGCCGTTAACTCCTTTTCTCTCGTCCAACTCCGGAATGGTCATCGCCAAAAGCGAATCCCAAAGTTGCTCGGCCGAGAGTCGTCTCAAGACCGGGCCGGGGAAATGGTACGTATCGCCCTCGGCGACTTCGTCGACCGATACGTCTCTCTGATACGTTTTCGAGTTGTAAAGGATTCGGAGATACTGCTTGATGTCGTAGTCCGACTCGGCCATTTTCGCGACAAGAAACTCCATCAACTTGGGGTTCGACGCTTCGACGTCGTCCTTGATATCGTCAACAGGCTCGACCAGTCCGACTCCCATCACGCGTTTCCAGAGTCGGTTCGCGATCACGTGGGTGAATCGCGGGTTTTCCTTCGATGTCATCCAACGCGCGTAGATTTCTTTCGGACTGTCGCCCGGTTTAACGACGACGTCGGCGCCAAAGATGGTCTGGGGATCGATTTGATCTTTCGGTTCCGCGTCCGAGTATTGGTAGTCATCGGGGAGCCGAAGTTTGCGTTCCGTTTCATTCACGCGGAAAGCGAGCGGCTGCAGAATGCGACCGGCGGATCGGACAACATCTTGATCGATGTCTTTGTCCCGTCGCATCTGCCGGACTTGCATGTACATCGGATTGCGGCGGTCGCGAGTCTCGATGCCATAGGTGAACGCCGCGATCTGGTAGTATTGTTTTTGAGTCCAAGAGTCGAACGGATGGTCGTGGCATTGAGCACACACAAGCTGCGTGCCAAGGAAGACCTGCGCGGTGTTCGACATGTTGTCGAGCGGCATGCCGGTGTCGCGCAGATAGTAACCCGCGGCGCCGTTGTCCCAGGTGTAACCTTCCGCGGTAACCAACTCACGCACGAATTGATCGTAAGGCTTGTTTTCGCGAAGCGACTGTTTGACAAAATCGAGGTAAGGCTTCGCGGGGGCGTATCGCATCCGCGACTGAAGCCGCAGCAGATCGGCCCAATAATTGAATTGGTGACTGACATAACCCTCGCTGTCGAGCAGTCGGTCGATCAACTTGCTCCGCTTGTCGGCCTCATTCGACTCGAGAAACTGGGTCGTCTCATCGAACATGGGAATACGACCCACAATGTCAAGGTGAATCCGCCTAACGAACGTCTCGTCGTCGGTTAACGCATTCGGCTCGATAGCGTGCTTGGCGTACCCGGCTTGGATCAGCTTGTCGACTCGGCGACTCGCCTTCAACGTCTTGGCAAGCGGAACGTCTGAGACGGAGACCGATACGGTCTTCGATTCGGTCGAATCGCTACTATCAGCAGCGCCGGCCGGAGGGCATGTCGCCCACATGAATGCCAAGGGAAGTATGAGCGTTCCGACATAGCGCGGAATTCGTGCGTTTCGCATGGAATGGTCTCCGTTGTGCGTACCCGGCCCCCAGCAGCCGGAACATCAACTCAGTGTAACACATCTGCCTACGCTTATGCGTTAGAGCTTTTTCGTCGGTCTGTCATTGCCGCTCGACCGCGGTGCGAGGTTCAGCGCTAAGAGAGCGAAACTCAACTGCGGCAATGATGTCCCAGCCACGCGTGTCATTCCAAGTGCAAAGTGAAGAATGCAAAGTGCAAAATGGAACGAAGACCTCCACCAGCTTCTTGCCTCGTGCCGGTGTATCAGGTTCAAAAGCTAACCGTACAAGCTGCAGCTATTTCGCCAACGAGACCTTTTGCGAAGTTGAATTTAAATTGGCTCCAGCCACGGTCACTGAGATGTCGCCTGTGCTTGGGGCAATCGAAAACGTCGCATCTCCATCCTTGTCCGCAACGGCGACGTGATAAACGCTCTTCCCGTTCCACAAGCAAACTGTGCTTCCCGGCGCGTCCGTAGCAACTTCGATGCTGCTTTTGTTCTCAACTTGCGCAACGTCGATCTTAAGCTTTGGTTTTCGAGCTGGTTGGGCTCGCATATCCAGCGTGGGGTCGCCGAGCAGATTGAGTTCACAGATACAGAGGTGGTAGCCGGCGGCGTTTCTGGCGTCATCCGCCATGGCGTTCTTTGCTTTCATAAGCGCGTGCCCTGTCGTAGCGCCGTCGCCAAGACCGAAGGTCCAATACCGAGTCATCGTCATCGTTGTGCCATCCAACTTGCCTTCGGTCACCATCAAACGAAAATCCGATCGCTTAGCAAAATGCGGCTTGCCTGTGCGGATAGGAGCGACAACGGCGACGGAACCGGCATTCGGAATTCGAAGCATGTGTTCAACAATCGACGGATCGCTCGTCGAATCATATTCGCCTGTGTTGCAGGAGACCGTCGTGATCAGCGGGTAGGCGCCATCGTTCTTCAACTGCCCGATGTGCTTCGAGGTGAAACTGGATCTCTCGAGCACCCACGCCGGCAGGTGTCCATGTCCGTGGATATGGAGCTTGCTCGTCGATTTCTTATTGAACAAGTCGACCAGATTCTCCGCGCTCAACGGGTAACTTCCAGGGTTATTCTCTTCGTCCCAGGGCGTTTCCTTGGAGAAGAACCGACCCATCTCGCCGTTCCAGACTTTGGACAGATAGCCGTCCCAGCTATTGCGAACTTTAGGGTAAGCCGGTTGGTCGGTGCATGTGTAGATCATCTGTTTGGCGAAGTTGTTTGTCGGATATCTCGATTCGTAGGCGATCACTTTTGCTGTGAATGCGGCGACGTCGGCTGCGGTACGAAGCGGAATTCGACCCAGGCCGACGCTTCCGTCCGGATACGTTATCGCCGCTCGATCGTCTTCGAACTCACCATAGATTCCGTCGCCATCGGCATCCCAATTCGTTTCACTCAGGAAAACGATGTCGGTGGGGATGCCCTTTCTTTCCTGAGCGTGCACGGTCAGATGGCCGCCGGGAACAACGCCTCTTCCGCCCCTCAAACTGTCGCCACCTAAGATGACCCATTTGGTACCGTGATTCTCGATGTGCTTGCGCACGCAAAGCCGGAACTTCTCTTGAATACTCTTCGCCTTGTAGTCCCGGTCAATCTGCCCCACGGTGATGATTTTCGTGAGTTTTCCGTTGGCTGTCTTCCACTTGGCAAACGGAATCCAAGACTTGGCAAGTTCATCGCCTGTGATCAGCAGAACTGTTGCGGTCGGCGAGTCGGTAAAGCGGGCAACCTCGACCACCGGCGCCGTTTCGATGCTTGAGTCCGAACTTCCTTTTGCCGCTTGCGTTCGTTTCGGGCTGCGTTCGGGGCGCTGCGACGTCGCGACTCGCTGAAAGGCGGCGATTCGATCGGCAAATTCCTTGTCAGAGATTTTTCCATCGTCGTTCTTGTCGACAAGCCGAACAATCTCGTTCAGTTGATCATCACCGAGCCGCCCTGCCGTTCTCTTGTCGACGTACTTTTTGAAAGCGGCGGTCGTGCGTTCTTCGGCGAGCGCCGAATTGCAAACCGTGACGAATAGACAGACCGCGATCGTCAACCTAGCCTTGCTCATCTGCCAAAACTCCCTGTTTAACGCGAACTAGGATTACGCTTCCAAATCAAGAAGACATAGGTGATTCGTTATATTAGGCTACGCGATGTTCAACCATCACCAATCATTTTGCGCGCGCAAAACGTCCAGTCTGTAGTTTCCGAAATCGAGCTGACAATGAACCGTCCACTCTTTGCGACAACCATGCTGCTGGCGATTTCGGTCCTGATTTCGCCCGTTGGGAATTCGGCTCAAGGGCATGAAGGCCATCACGCCGCCACATATGAGGTGACTCCGGCAACGACGAAAGTGGGAGACGTGCGCCTCCGGTTGAAGATTGTCGACGCGCAAACGGATCGCCCGCTGGCCGCGCGGTTGACGTTTGTCGTCAATGGTCAGCCCTACGTGCCTCCGGCGCTCGGTGTACACGGCCTGCGGTTCACGTCGATTCACCAACGCCGCAAACAACGGTTCACCGCGACCTATTCGCGAGGCACAGGCGACGTGATTGCGCCGTTGCCGCGGGAAGCCAAGACGGTCACCGTCATCGCCGCCAAAGGATTCGAGTTCCTGCCGGCCACGGCTCGCATTGATGTCGAAAAAGGGACTGTCGACGAAAGGGCGGCGGCGAGCGCGACGCTCCGTTTGCGACGCTGGATCGAGCTCGAGGCAAAAGGTTGGCACGCGGCCGATGAGCACCTGCATTACGAGCGGACCGACCCAAAGCACGACGGCGATTGGCTGACAATGCTCGACGCGGACGGACTCTCACACGCGCATTTCCTGGTGCTCAAGGGAGGCAACCTGCCGGGCGTCTGGGCACAGCAACATGCGTTTGGCAAGGCGGGCGAGGCGAGCGACGGGAAGCGGCTGATTCGCCCTGGCGAAGAGTATCGAGATTCGACGCAAGGTCACATCAATCTGCTGGGCGTCAATCGACTGATCGCGCCAATCTCGACCGGCGGCATCGGGTCACCGCCCGTCCCCTACAATTACCCGCCGCTGCTGGACGTGTTTCGCCGAACTCACGAACTGGGCGGCATTGGAGGGCCGGCCCATGGCGGCTCGCTCGCGCGCAGTTCCACATCGGCGATCGATACGATCCTGGGTCAGGTCGACTTTTTCGAAATCGCCAATACACACCTCTACAAAACCGACGCTTGGTATCAGCTGCTTAATTGCGGCTTCATCGTTCCGCCGGTCGCCGGCACCGATCTGCCCAACTTCGGATTCCGCGACTCTTGGCAGCCGCTGTTGGGCGAGGTGAGAACTTACGTTCAGTGCGGAGAGCGTCGCGACTTCGAGCGTTGGAAGGATGCCGTCAAACAGGGCCGCACGTTTGTGACCAGCGGGCCGCTGATCGAGTTTACTATCGACGGTCAGAGTCCGGGCGGCGTCGTGCGACTGCCTGCGAGCGGCGGCCGAGTGAAGATCCGAGCCAAACTGATGAGTCCGCGGCCGATTGCCTCGCTGGAACTCGTGCAAATGGGCGAGCCTCTTTCCACGAAGCCGATCGCCAGCCACAGCGACGACACGCATCAGCTGACGATCGAACGCGAACTGATGGTGACCAAGAGCTGCTGGATTGCGGCTCGTGGAACTGGAGGCCCCAAGACGGCCGTCGAGCGAGGGCTCAACATCAAGCAAGACGAGATCGCCCACACCGGCATCGTCCAGGTGTTGGTAGGCGACCAGCCGATTCGGAGCGATACCCACATCGCCGCGCTACGCGGCCAGCTAGTCGCTCAACAGGAATATTACCGAACTCGCGCAAACTACGAAAATGCCGAGCACCGGTTGCGATTCGTCAAGCTGTTTGAACAAGCAATTCAGCGCTTGAATGCCGAGTGATGAACGCCATGTGAGAATGACATCTTTTTGCCGACCAGCAGTGTGTCGCTTCAGGTCGCCGCGGTTCGGGCTTTCGTTCGCGTCGGTTTTACGAAGCTCAAGGAAACGCATGAACTGATTCCAATCCCCATCGTTTTCGAAGAACTCACGAGGGAATTGGTAGACAACGCCGTTTCGCAGTCAACGTCCCGTGGTACTTGAGGTCCACAATATTACTCCAGTTGATCCGTGGCAGCGTCCCGTGCAGCGTCCTGTGCACAGAGTAGTAGTTTGCTGCTTATCGTGTCGGTAGCCAAGAAAATGTTTGTCTCCCGGGAGCCGGCGGGCTAACCTATCGGTCGATTGGACGGTTTGACACTTTCTTAGGAGATTCGTTTCATGAATAAATTGGTCCCTACCATTGCAATCATGGCGCTGAGTTTCAGCGCGGTGGCTGTGGCGGACGACCTGAAGTCCGGGTTGAAGGTTGGCCAAAAGGCCGGCTTCTTCCTCGTCAAGGACAGCACAGGTCCCAACGCCGGCAAGTCACTTTGCTATCGCTGAAAGTTCGGTTCACGTCCGGTAGTGAACGTATTCACTCGTTCACTCGACGACAACTTGGCTAGTTTGGTCAAGCAAATCGACAAAAAGGTTAGTGAAAACAAAAAGAAAAAGATGGCTGCGTTCGTTGTGCTTTTGACGGACGACCCCGATGAGGCTGACAAGAAACTGAAAGCCTTTGCGAAAGAGCACGGCATCAAGAACGTTCCGCTGACGGTTTTTGACGGCCCGGCTGGACCGGAGAAGTACAAGATCGCCAAGGACGCGGAAGTCACCGTCCACTTGTGGGTTGGACCCAAGGAAGTGAAAGCCAACCATGCTTTCGCTAAAGGTAAATTGGACAAGAAGGGAATTGTCGGAGTCATCAAGGACACGACGAAAATTCTCAATTAGTTCGATCATCGTTCGCGATGGATCTGCCTGAATCGATAGGCAACAGCGAAGGCCCGCTCGTTTGACCGAGCGGGCCTTCTTTAATCATCCCTTCAAGTTCACGCTCGCGCATGTTCACCAAGAGGCGGAACCAACAAGATGGACACGAAACAGTCGAGATTCGAGATGCGACAATCCTTTTCTATCGCCTGTTTACTGGCTCTGACATTCGCCACCCATGGCGTAGCGGGAACGTCGAACAGCCTGATGGACATCTCCGCCGATGGCGAGCTGCTCGCTTGCTCGAACCGGGATTCGGGCACGGTGACGATCGTCGACTTGAATTCGCACAAGAAACTGCGAGAGATCAACGTTGGCCAGAAGCCGGAGGGCGTGACGTTTATCGGATCGACGACCAACCTGGCGGTTGCCGTCTATGCCGAGGACAAGATCGTCGTCGTCAATGCGACCAACGGCGGGCGGTTGGCCGAGGTCAATGTGTTCGACGAGCCCTATGGAATTGTCAGCGACGCGAAGGGCCAACGTCTATTCGTTACGCTGGACTATCCAGGACGCGTGGCGGAAATCGACGTCGACAGTTTTAAGCTCGTGCGCGAATCGAATGTGGGGAGATTTGTCCGAGGTGTTGCGTTGTCAGAAAATACGTCGCGACTTCTGGTGACTGAGTTCTACACCGCAGCCGTAAAAGCAATTTCGCTCGACAGCTTCAAGGTCGTGGACGAATGGAAGGGTGCGAGCACCGACAATTTGGCTCGACAGATCACTTTCAATCCGAAACGCGAGAAGGCCTATTTTCCAAACATCCGCTCTCGCATCACCACCGTCCACGGATCGGGTTCGATCTTCCCCTACGTCTCGATCATCGACACTGCGCCTGGCGAAGGCAAGCGTCGCAAACGCATTCCGGTCGATTCGGTCTTTAGCAGCCTTGTCACTGCGAATCCGTGGGAGATCGCCATATCGCCCAACGCGCGCGAACTGTACGTCGTGTTTGCCGGCACGAATGACATGTTCGCCTGCGAAGTGGTTGACGACGACTATCGTGAAATCAAGAGTCGCCGCCGAGTGGACTTGGGCGCCAATCCGCGGGCGGTGCGTGTCGCGCCCGACGGACAATTGCTGTATGTCTACAACGCACTGGACTTCAACATTGTCGCCTACAACACGAAAACGTTGAGGAAAGTCGCCGAGGTTCAAGTCACCGATAATCCGCTGGGGGACGAGGTGCTGAAAGGCAAACGCCTTTTCTATTCCGCTCTTCAGCCCATGGTCAGCCGGCGCTGGATATCGTGCTCCAGTTGCCATCCCGATGGGGAACCCGACGGTCGCACTTGGCAAAACCCCGAAGGGCTGCGCAACACACAGTCGTTCGCGGGCATGGCGTGGACGCATCCGATCCATTGGTCGGCGGACCGAGACGAAGTGCAAGATTTCGAGCACACGATCCGCGGACCATTGATGCAGGGCCGTGGATTGATCCGCGGACGCGTGCACGAACAGCTGGGCAAAAAGAACAAAGGATTGTCAAACGACCTTGATGCTTTGGCGGCCTATTCCAACTCACACAAGTTCGTGCTCAGTCCCCACGCGAAGCAGGGACTCAGTGAAGCGGCGAAGCGAGGGCGCAAGCTATTCCACTCGGAACGCACGGCCTGCGCGACGTGCCATTCCGGTCCGTTCCTGACAGATTCCAGACCGCGACCGGCAAGCGAGATCATCCGTCACGATGTCGGGACCGGTAATGACTCGAACGAAAAAATGGGCCCCGCGTACGATACCCCGACATTGCTCGGCGTCTATCGTACGGCACCGTATCTTCACCACGGCAAAGCGGAGACGCTCGCCGACGTGCTCACCACGCAAAACGAAAACGACAAGCATGGCAAGACGAGTGATTTGTCAGCCGAGCAGGTCAACGACATCGTCGCCTACCTCAAAGCGCTCCCCTACAAGGATCCTGCAGTCGAGGCGAAGGCCGCAGGCTTTACCGAGGTGAAATAGGCCCATGCGAATCGGCTCGCGCTCTGTAAAACGCGCGCCGGGTGATTGCATTGCACGCCGAAACAGAAAGAGCGGTTGGAGTCGCCATGACGACAGAGCAAGATCCCTTGGCCGAAATAAAAGCGGAACTGTTGGAGCTCGAGCAGGACTTGGAGCAACGCTTGGAAGACGCCAAGAGAAAGGACGACCGCCCAAAAATGGATAGCGCCGTCGGTCGCCTCACCTTCATGGACGAAATGCAACAATACGAGATGGCGAAACACGGCCGCCGGAATCTGGAGTCGCAACTCGGTCGAGTCCGCTCGGCGCTCGCGCGAGTGAAAGACGGGACGTATGGAAAATGCGCCGGATGCGGACTCGACATCCCGCCAGAGCGATTGGAAGTCATGCCCGAATCGACTCATTGCGTTAAATGCCACGGCCGCTAGGAGCTCGCCTCGAGATGCGTCCGTTTGCGGCGCTAAGGCGCTTTCTTCGGTTCGTCGCCTTTCGCATCGTCGTTAGATTTGGATTCCGCCTGGATCGCTTCTTTCCAGCCGGCCATCGACTTGTCATCTGGCCAGCTCATTTCAAATTCGGCGATCAGATCAACGCGGACTTCGTCGCCAACTCATGTTCAGTCCGGCAACCGCTCGTTCAATTTTTCGCGCGGCTGACGAGAACGTTTTAGCGCGCCTTGCGCCGCAAGTATTCGTCAGCAATCCGCTCGCCCAATGCCAACACGCCCTCGGTATTCAGAACGAGCTTCTTGGGTTGAGCAGGTAAGTCGAACGCCTTGATGTGAATGCAATTCGGGTCATCGGCGGCCAGCTTCTCAATCTCTGCCGTGACGTCGATGTTGTTCACGCGTTTGTCGTCGGTCGGTGGTTGCTGACTGACGAACCATTTCAGGTTTTCGCGACTCAGGTCGACACGGCTTTGAGCCATCGTCGCCGCCAACCACTGCGGCGCTTGCTTGCGGTATGGCGGCATCGACATCTCGTTTTCGCCCACATGGTAGAACACGCCGGCCAGTTCGACCTTCTGACCCTTCTCCTCCAACTGTCGGACCGAATCGCGTACGAATTCGATGAATTGCGGATAGATGTGACGCGACTTGGCCATACTTCCTTCAGGCGTCCAGTCGTTCATCTGCGACCCGCTATGGGTGAACTTAGCGATCGCAATCGGCGTCTTGGAATCGCCACTCGAAGTTGCCCCGGCAAGCCGGCGAGCGAAACTCAGCTCCGGTCCAAACGTGTCGTAGTAACCGGCCGCGCCCAGCGGCTCCCATCCTTGCGATTTCTTGTATCCTCCGCCGAGGCTATAGCGGTAGGCGATTTTGTGATTGTCTTTCAGCAGATCGGGCCGCAACGTCTTCAACTCTTGCACAAAAGCCCGCTCGCCTTCCATGTTGCGATGGCCAGCCAGCACGAACAGGTTCACCGTTTGTCCTGATTTGTACGGCCAGGCCTTTAGCGTTCTCCGCTCGGTTGGAAGCTTGTCCACCGTTCGCAGGTACGCGTCGGCGTAATTGACTCCGTGCTCCAGTTGGCCCAACGTCCCGTAGTGATAATGCAGCCCAACGCCGCCGCCGATCTCCACCCCCACATGCGATGTCGGAATGTACTCGACCAATGGATCGTTCTTGGCGACATCCTTCTGCCCCTTGCTGATCGCGTACATTCGAGGCCGCAGGTCCATTCCCCAAATCGTCTTCGTACACAATTCGCCGACGTAGAACTTTAGCTTCGGCGTCTTCAGATCGCGGCGCAATCGAGCGACGAAGTTGGCCAGGTTCTTTCCGTAGTTCGCCTTGTATTGCTCGTTGAACATGTCGTTTTCGCCCTGGTGCCAGACGAACCCTTCAATGCGATACGGCACTCCGTCCGCTTTCAGTTTTGCGAGCGATTCACGCACAACTTCCAACGCCAACGGATACATCTCAAACCCTTGCGGCTCGTCCGGATTCCAGTCTCCGCCAAGATGAGTTCCGCCCGCCGCACACTTGATGATGGCAATCGGTGCGTCGATGTGCTTCGTCACTTTGCGAGCAAAGCTAAGCTCGGGCCCCACGATCTCGTTAACCGGTTGAAGTGAAACCCACGCGTCGGAGCGAGTTTTGTTCTTGCGCCCGAGGCAATAGGAAAACTTGACTTCGGGCTGCGGTTTTTCCAAACCGACAAACGGAGGGAATCGTCCGATGTCTTTCACTTTCGAGTCGGATCCGACCATGTTCGATTGGCCGGCGAAGATGAAGACTCGAACCGTTTTGTCGGTGCCGCATGCCGCGCTCGGGCCGCCGAAGACAAGCAGCAAGATGAACCAAGGCCGGAGACGAGAAGAGGAAAAATCGCAACGCTTCATGAGCAGCTTCCGCGGAATGAGTATTTCGATGTGTGCTGAACGAGTTTATCCGATTTCACGCGGAGAAACAGAAGAACCACCAACTTCCATCGTCATTGCACCTTTCGGATTGACACCCATGACTGGCGCAATATTTGCTCAATTCACGGCAGTGAGAAAGACGTGTTGTCACTTGGCGTAGAAGGGGTCTAGCCATGTTTTCACGACGACGTTTTTTGGGCGCTGGCGGAGCAGGGCTGCTGGCCATCGACGACCTCGACCAAATTGAGAAGACACTGCAAGGCCGTGCGAGCTATGTGCACCTCGACGCGGCGTTGTTTGGCCGCAGACACAACGCCGAGTACATTCACCATGTCCCGGGCACGATCACATGTTCGCGCGACGCCGTGAAGCCGGCCGAGTTTTACTACTTCACGACATCGGCCGCTCGAACCAAGCAGATCGAAGCCGCGGAACTGATGTTGGGGAACGCCGAGTATCTGCGGAGCGAATTGAACAGGAACTTCCCGGCACTCTCCGCGGCCAAGGCCAATCCGCTGTCCAACACGGTTTACTTCAAGAGTCCCGGCGACGCGATCGTCAAGAAGTACTCACTGGCGACAATGACACTGGAGCACGACGGCAAAACCGATGAGTACGCCCATGTGGTCGTCATGCCTCATGTGACCAAGGAAGTTCTTGCGGAACTTCTGACTGATCTTGGCAAGAGCTGAGGCACGGCGCGGAGACGTGGAACCGTAACGTTACTTGGGCTTCTCGTCGACGCTCCATCCCTTCGTGCTGATTCGTCCGTAGTACGGGTAGTAGTCCCAGTCGACGGCGCCGCCGATAACTCGAGGGTCGCGAGTCTTTCTGAGATGCTCGAATAATCGCGTGCGCAGTAACGCTCGGATTTTCGCCATCGCGGTCGACCCGGCTAAGTTTACCAGTTGATGCGGGTCGTTCTTGAGATTGTAGAGTTCCTCAGCCGGCCGCATGCCGAACGCCAGCTCGGCCAAACGCGCGACGCCGTCTTTGTTCCGATGTTCCATCATGAATGTCTTTGTCGGCGAGCCGTCAATTTCGCCGAACGGAATCGATCGCGCACAGACGCTCGCATCTGGCGAGCCGGAGGGCCAACGTGTCGGTTCGAAGTTGTGAATGTAGAGATAGTCGTTCGTTCGAATCGCGCGACAGGGGTAGCCCTTGCCTCCTTTGCGGCATCCGTCGTGCCGTTCCATGGCGATAAAGGCAGCGTCGCGCTCGAGTGCGAGTTTTCTTCCGAATGTGTCCATCAGGCTGCGGCCTGTCATCGCCGCTGGCGGCTCGAGACCAGCGGCTTCAAGAAACGTTGGCGCCAGATCGCTAAGGTTGACGAACCCAGTCACGGCTCGGCCGGACATTCGAATTCCTTTCGTCCAACGAATTGCCAGCGGCACGCGCGAACCGGCGTCGTAGAGACTCGCCTTTGCTCGCGGAAATGGCATGCCGTGATCGCTAGTAATCACAACCAGCGTGTTGTCCAGTTCACCCCGCGCTTCAATCGCTGCGATCGCTCGCGCCACCATCCCGTCGAAATGTTCCACCTCGACCAGATAGTCGAGGATGTCGTTTCGCACAGTGTCGGTGTCGGGAAAGATAGGCGGTACGATAACTTTCGCGGGATCTTTGCCCGTTTTCCTTCCGGCTCCGAGTTGAAAACTACGATGGGGTTCGGACGTTCCGAGCCAGAAACAGAACGGTTGATTTTCGGGGACTTGCTTGAGAAAGTCTTGAAAATTCCCCGCATAGTCGGTGGCCCGGATTCCCCTGAATGGCGGCTTCAGGTTGAGTCGATTAAACAGCTTGCCGGCCGGATTGACCTTGCGGCCTCCCGGCTCAAGTCGCCCGGGACTCCACCCCTTGCCGGTGTAACCGACCGCGTAGCCAGCGTCCGCCAACAACTGGGTGTAGGTCGCAAACTTGGCCGGCAGCGTGCTATGGATATTTCCCGCTTCTTCCAAACGCCAGATGTGCTGGCCAGTGAGAATCGCAGAGCGGGACGGCCCGCACGTCGGCGCGTCGCAAAAGGCGTGAACGAACCTCAGCCCTTCACGAGCAACTCGATCAAAAGCGGGAGTTTGAACGACAGGATCACCATTGGCACCCGTGTGGGCGTAACTTTGATCGTCCGAAATACAAAACAGAATGTTGGGTCGAGTCTCAGCGAACGTTGCCTGAAAGCCGAGTCCGCAAAGGGTCGCGACCGCAACCAGAGTCTGACATAGGACGTGCTTGACCGCGTTGAATTTCATTTTCGCGCCCCGGCTGCGTTCTTCTTTTTGCGCGGTCTCTTATCGTCAAGGTTCTCTTTGAGCCGCGCATCGCCAACGGCCGGCGAAGGACAGCCGTCTTTGGGCACCTTGACATTGGCGGTCCAGAGAATCGCGTTCAGCACCACCTTGCGAAAGTTTTCGTCCTGCCAACTGACGTGATTGTGGGCGCCGGTAAACCCGAAACCGCGGCCGCCAGCGGGACGGTCGTAGGCCCACGCGACCACTTGTTTCTCTCCCGCTGCGACGGACTTGCGGACAGTTGGATTGCCGCTGCGAGGGCCGTCGGGTCGTCGCAAAGTTGAAGGTGGAGGGAGGTCGGCCAGGATAGGCGTAACACCCTTCATGTCGTTGACGAATCGCATGTGGTAGTACCACTCGTCGTCGACGCGAAACGGTTTGACTCCGTTGGCGATCGGATGATTCGGAAAGTCCTTGAAATTCGGCGTCCAATGCGGATTGACCGACCAGTCGAGATCACAGAAGCCGCCCATCCACTGCAGAAACTTCTCGCCCGGTTTTCCTTTCTCCGCTTCGGTCGCCCAGTGCATCATGACGACGCCCGTTCCCGAGGCCATGAGTTTGTCGAACTCGTCGAGATGTGCGTTGAGCACGTGTCCTCCGTGGCCAGTGCAAAAGATGACAACCGTCGCCGCGTCCTGCAAAATCGACTTGTCTTTGGGATAGCCTGGGTGCGGTACGAGTACGGCGTCAACATTCAGGCCAGAGCGGTTCAATGCATCCGCCAAGATCATGTTGCCGGCGCGATGTTCGTGCTTCATCGGACCATGACTGGGCTTCCCTGAAATGAAGACTATTTTCTTTTTGTCTTCCGCCGCCGTAGTACTCGCCAAACCGAGCAGCAATACGAACAACCACCGGCCAATTCTACGAGATGCCATTGCTGACTACCTTTCGAGTTGGAATGAGCTCATCGCCTTTGAAGGTCACCCGATCCGCATTCCGCGAGATTCGAGAACGCTCGCTGGTTATTTAGCTTACTCGCTGGTGAGGGCACTGGTGAGTGCGAAGGCATTTCGACAGATTCACCGTTGGTCGAATCACGACCGAAAGATCGGCAGCGTAAATGTCATGGTTACTCCCTCGCTTGAATGCGGCACCATTTCGATGATGCCGCCGTGCGACTCGACGATGGTTCGACAGATGGCGAGCCCCACGCCCATGCCATGCGACTTCGTTGAGTAGAACGCGTCAAAGACCCTCGTCGCGACCTCGTCGGTCACTCCAGCTCCATGGTCGCGAACCTCAATGCCAACGAATCCGTCGCCTCGATCATCGGCTGAGAGCTCCAGTCGACGGCGAGAGGTTGAGCACGCGCTGACAGCGTCGACCGAATTGTGGATCAGGTTGACGAGGACTTGTTCGATCTGAACCCGGTCAACGAAGACGTCCGCAAGCGTGTCGGGAACCCGGACGTCGACGCCGATTTCCCGCTCGGCCATCTCCGACTGCAAAAGCGAGAGCACATCGTCGAACAAGTCGCGAACGCGGCACTTGGTCCGAAGGAAGTCTTCCTTTCCGATGAACTTTCTGATGCGGTCAACTATCTCGCCAGCTCGAACGGCCTGCTCCGAGAGCTTGGGGAGAATCACAGAAACGTCCTTCACCTTGGAAGGGCTCGAGTTCATGTTGGCAATGCAGACATCAGCATACATCGTCATTGCGGCCAGCGGCTGATTCAATTCGTGTGCAAACCCGGTCGCCATCTCACCCATTGTCGCCACTCGGTTGGCGTGTGCGAGGAGTCTTTGGTGTTTGCGAGATTCCTCCTCCATCCGCTTCCGTTTCGAGATGTCGCGAATGACGCTTAGCAGCGCCGGGCCGCCTTGATAACGAATGGGCCTCGAGCAAATCTCTACGGAAACGAAGCTGCCGCACTTTTGAACGATTTCGTACTCGCCTGAGTTCTCTTCACCGGCTCTCGCCAACTCCGCGATTCGGTCCGCGCGCAACTGGTCCTTCGCGCAAACAAAATCCCTAAGGGTCCAGCCTATCAATTCTCGCGAGTCGTATCCGCACAACACGCTCATCGGATCATTGACGTATTGAATCCGGCCGTCGACCAGGACGGCCACGCCATCGACGTGGTTCTCCAGCAGTGTTCGATATTGTTGCTCGCTTTCACGCAATTCGCGGATCGACAACAAACTGGTTATCGCATCCTCGATGCGCCGGCCCATATCTCTGAGCAATCGTTTATCGTCGTCGCTCCACACTCTCTCATGCGAGCACTGATGCAGGCTCAGCGACCACGCTTGGCCGGTTCGAGGCCGCAGCGCCAAGAACATCAGAGAGCGAATGTGATACTCGCTGGCCAAGTCAGGCGAAATCGCGTCGCCAACCGACGCCCCCTGAAAACAGACTGGCTCATCCCGATCCAACATCAGCTGCATCGCGCGCCGCGATTTGTCGTCAACTGGCAGAGAGTCACTTGAGTCGACGATTCCTGGCAATTCTTCCCGCGAGCATGACACAAGCAGCCGAGTTGTTTCCGCGGAGGGATCGCATGGGTAGCCAAGCCATGCGCGGTCGCAGTCCATGATGTCGAGCACTTCCGGCATCACATTTTCGAGCATCTCATCCACCGTCGACGCCGCGCCAATCACGTGATGAATGCGGTCCAATGCGTACAAGTGCCTGATGCGTTTCTCGCGCTCCGCCTCTGCTTGTTTTTGATGCCGGATATCTAGGAACGAACCGGACACGCGAATGGGCACGCCTTTTTCGTCACGAGTCGCCCGGCCGCGTGAACGGAACCAGCGGTAGTTGCCGTCCGCCAACCTCATGCGGAGCTCGATGTCGTACAGCGCGCCGCGCTCGAAGTGTTGCGACATCGCTTGCTTGACATCTTCGAGATCGTCTGGGTGAATACGGTCTTCCCAGGTCGTGGCATCCCAGATCAGTTCTTGTTCTTCCTCACCCAGCAACTCCATGCCTCTCGGCGAGCACCACACGCTCCCATTCAGAACATCCCAGTCCCACACTCCGTCGGATGTGCCCTGAATCGCCAACGCGAGGCGTTCATGCATTTGCTGCAGTTCTTTTTTTGAGTGATGTAGCGCTACTTCTACGCGGTTTCTTTCCAGCTCCGTCGCGGCTCGCTTCGCGAACACTTGAAAAAGCGCCTTCATTTCGGGGTGCTCGAGAATAGGCTGAGTGTCTAAAGCAACCAACAGCCCAATCGGCTCGCTATCCGCGCCGATCAATGGCGTCCCGATGTAGCTATCAACACCCATCTCCCTCAGCAAATCGTCCACTGGAAACGCCTGTTGCACGCCTGTTGGATAGGTGCAAAATCCTTGCTTGACATTTTCGCAAGGCGTTCCGGCTAGCGCATATCCGAAATTTTCTGCGTGGTGATCACCTGCCCAGACGCTCAGAGTCTGCGCATGACTTTGGTCCTCGCCGACGAATTCCGCAAGCAGTACAAATCGCAGGCCAATCGCCTTAGCCAAACATTCGACAAGTGAGCGGTTGAATGTGTCGCCGGTGGCTTGGGCCGTACCTTCGACGACGAACCGCAAAGAATCCTCCGCACGCCGGCGACGCGTCACGTTGCGCGAGTGGACAGTCAAACCGAAAACGTCGCCATCGACAATTCTTGGCGAAACCCGCGATTCGTAGTAGATCTTGCCGCCGTTCGGATCGTCGTACTCAGTCTCGTATTCCGCTGGGTTTTGTGTGGCGAGAACGTTGCGCAGAGTCCGTTCGACTTTCGATTGCTGTGCCTCGTTCATATAGGTATGGAGCTGTGTGCCAATGAGATCATCGACAGTCAATCCAGGAGAGGCGAAGTTGCAAAACTGAATGACGAGGTCGGTATCGAGCGTCAACACGTGATCGAGAGAATGCTCTGTCAACGAACGCCAGCGAGCCTCCGACTCCCGCAGCGAATCTTCAGCCGCCTTGCGCTCGGTGATGTCAAATGCTGTGCCGAGAATCTGCCGAGCCGACGTACTCTTCGACGTCGTGAAGACAACCTCGCGGCTAAGAAATGACCGAACGGTGCCATCCGCGGTCGCAAAGTAGTATTCGTCTTCACGAACTTCATGGCTGTCCAACGCATGCCACTCTTCGACGACGGTCGTCAGGTGCTGCCGTTCCTCCGGCGGCATGAAGTTCAAGATATCCTCAAGCGTCTTCGGAAACAGCTCATGATTCCCGTAGCCTAATTCCGCCGACAGGGACCGATTTAAGTAAGTCACTTCAAGTGAATCGACATCAATCACGTACAAGAAATAGTGGGTGGCGGTTGCAACCGCCTCAATAAACAGGCGGTTCTCCTCGAGGGTGTCGCTTGCCTGCTTCCGTTCCGTGATGTCCTCGACAATTGCGAGGACGCCGATGACGTCGCCGTCTTCGCTATGCAGCGGAACCTTTGTGGTATCCAGCCACAGCGTATCGCCTCCACTGAAGTGAATTGGCTCTTCGATATTGTATTCGGCAGTGTCGCTCTCGATCACTCGCCGATCGGATTCTTGATACTTCTCGGCGTCGAGCGGGGAAATCGGCCTGTCGAAGTCGGACAACCCAATGATCGATTCCGGATCCCCGTTTCCGGTGAATGTCGCCGCCGTCTGATTGCATCCCAAAAACCTGCCTTCCGTGTCTTTCCAAAGAACCATCTGCGGCAGATTATCAAGAACCTGGCGCAGCACTTCTTTCGAATCCCTCAACTCTTCGCTGACGCGTTGCCGCTCCGTAATGTCGCGCGCGAAAGAAACTCCGAGTTCCTGGCCCTCGAAAACGACTCGCGACGCGCTTATCTCGACGGCGAATTGCGTGCCGTCCTTGCGGCGATGAATCGACTCAAACAACCACGGCTGACTTGCTCGAGTCATGCTCCATTTTTCTGTCCAAACCTGTTGTGTGAAATTGGGGTCGATGTCGGCGACTCGCATCGTGCAGAGTTCGTCAGCCGAGTGCTGCAATGATTCGGCCGCTTTCTCGTTGACATAAACGAACGTTCCATCCGGGCGAATCCAAAAGACCGCGTCTTGTGCGGTTTGCACCGCATGTTCCGCGAGCCGCAAACGGTGCTCCTGACGGCGTCGTTCCGTTACGTCGTGGGCGCAAACCGTGAAGCGGACAAGCTGGCCGTCGATCATCACTGGGCCAATACGACATGAATACCAGATGGGTTGGCCGTCGGCGCTGACCGACTGAACCTCGAATTGGTTGGCGACGCCCGTTTCTCTCACACTTCCCATCGCGTCGCGAAGCCGATCGTGCCAGTCGGGCGGCAGCAGCTCCAGCGCGCTCGATCCAATAACATTCTCGACCAATTGATCTCTCAGCGGGCGATTGATGTATAGAATCTTTCCAACGAGATCCAACGACAGGATGACGTCCATGGCGTTCTCAAGAACTCCAGCAAGCTGAGCTCTTGACTCACGCAGGTATTGTTCGACGCGTCGTCGTTCTATTTCCGCCCCGGCCCGCGCTGCAAAGACGGTTAACAACGATATCAGCCGGTCGTCTTTCTTTGGCAATGGTTTGCTGTCGAACACGCACAGGCTGCCCAACAGATCACCCGAAGAATCTCGAATGGCAACGCCGTAGCAGCTGTCGGCACCAAGTTCCAGAACGAATTCACAGTCGGGAAATCTCTCCTGCAAACCACGTTCACAGAAATGCGCGCCGCCGAAAATAATTTCGCCTAGCGGCGAACCTTCCACCCGCATTCGCAATGGCCCGACCTTGGCGCCATCGCACCATACGCCGAGGGAGTGCAGAGCGTCGCGATCCTCCCCTCGGAATTCTCCAATGATTGCGGCGCACAGACCCAATGCTCGACCAAGATGAGCAGCAAGTAATGGAAAGAACTCGTCCCCGGTCACCGCGGCGGTGCCAGCAACGATTTCTTGCATCTGTCTTTCCGCCTCCTTGCGGTCGGTGATGTCCCGCGCGACCACAAGGCCCAATGCGCGACCGTTTGTGTGAATTCGACTCACGCTGACATTGACGGATAGAGGTTGCTTGCCAGCCCTTTCTAATGTGTAGCCTTCCTTCGAATGAAAAACGCCCGTTCTTCGAAAAGCATCCATGACATTGTCGAGCGATTTCGCTTTGCCAGCGGCGGACAAGACATTTCGAATGTCGGTGCCTTGCAGCTGCTTCCGCCGGAATCCCGTTAGTCGTTGCGTCGTCGCATTGACGTCCAAGATGGTGTTGAGATCGGGATCGAGGATCAGGAACGCGTCGTTGGACTCGTCAAAAAGACAACGGCATAGCTCTTCATGATCCAGGTCATGAATGTCGTTAAACTGACTGGAAGCCATATTCCATTCCTTAGTTCTTTCTAGCACGAATGGATCGATAAGCTTAATTCGAGCCGAAGACTCCGTTTAGTCGCGAGTATCATCTGCAGGTTGACTCGGACGAGATTCACTTTCATCGTCGCTTACTTCCGCCGGCGGCTTGCGGAATTTTCGGCCGTCCGACGATATGAACCAACGAATGCGCCGCCCGAGACTGTCGGTCGTAACACGCGTCGACCAGCCGGAGGGCAGCGAGACTTGATTCCGCCCCTGGACAATCAACTCAATCAGCTCCGCTTTCCTGAGCTTGCTATACCCAGTCAATGCATTTTCTTTGGCGATCGCACGCAGCTCGACGACCGTATGTCCCCGCAGCTCCTCCGCCGTCAATCTCGGTCGATGTTGTTTGTCGAAACTGACCGAATCGAAGTTGTTCGTGTTCGAATCTGAGACGTTGGCCTCTGGAGCCGCCGCGCCCGAATTCGTTGTCGGTGCGTACGGTGCCGATTTCGTCAGGTGTGCGGCCGCGTAACCAGCGATCGCAAGGAACGAGCAAATCGCCACCGCGAGACATATGGCGGCTCGGTTCACGGTGCGATTTTGTTCCGCGAAGCTTTTGTCGAGCGCTTCTGCGTACTCGGGGACAGTCTCGTATCGGTCATCGGCGTCTCGCTGCAGACCGCGAAGAATAACTGCGTCGACTGCCCCCGACAGAGTCGTATTCAATGTCGATGGCGGCTTAAAGCTGCCTATAGGTTTGTGCCCAGTGAGCATCTCATAGGCCATCACGGCAAGCGAAAAAAGATCGGATCGCCCATCGACCGGTAACCGGTGCCGCTGCTCCGGCGCCATGTAGTCGATTGTTCCAACGAACTGCCCGCTCTGTGTGACCGATCCAACCTCGGCGCCAATCGACGCGATACCCAGATCACCGAGCTTGACGTTGCCCTGTTCATCCAACAAGACGTTTTCTGGTTTGATGTCTCGGTGCAAGATGCCGCGCGCATGAAGGTATGCAACCGCCTCATGGACCGACTTCAAGATGGTCCACGCACGCTGCCACTCCATTGGCTCGCCATCGACAAGATGCTCCCTCAGCGTCGATCCCTCGACAAATTCGATGACGAGAAACGGTCGTTGTTGGGTCACACCGCAGTCGAATACGGAGACGATAAGGGGGCACGAGACGTCGGCAAGCAGTTCCGCCTCACGCTGAAACCGCGCTGACTGTTCGATTCTCTGCTCTGCCGGCGCCGCATCCAACAACTTGATCGCGACTGGACGATTCAACGACAGTTGCCGAGCCAAGTAGACTTCGCTCGACCCGCCGCTGCCGACAAGTTCAAGGATTTCGTAGCCGGGAATCGTGGGGGCGTCCACCATGACACTTCACCTAGTCCTTCCCGTCATTGCATTGCGAGTATATCCTATCTTTATCTGCATTCCAAAGCCCTCCCGCGAGGATGCTCACGCGCTCGATGCGATTGGCCATCGGGGCGTCCGCTATTTGACCGGGCAGTCCACCACAGTTACATTCCGATTCAGAAGCGACTGGCTTCGACGACCATGAACGACGGTGCCGCAACTTGGAGCCAATGATGGACGGCGTCAGTACGACATCAACTCGCGCCGGTACGCCGGCTCTTGTTTTGGCGTTTGGCCCAATGGCCCAATGGTCGATCTGGGCGGTCGGGATGTTCATCTGGGGCACGTTGATCTTCAAGCCCGATCTCGGGTTGCACTTGCTCTGGAACGTTCTCGTTCCGGGCGCCCGCCTTGCCGGTTGTCGCGCCCTGCGTCTGGCGCAACCTCTGCCCGCTGGGCAGCATGTCGCTCGCCCCACACCACCTTGGCGTGTCGCATGGTAAGAAGCTCTCGAAAACATGGCGGGGGCGCATGTTCCTTGGCACCGTTGTTTTGTTGATTGTGGTCGTGCCGCTTCACAAGGTTGCGCTCGACACCAACGGACCGCTCCCGGCCGCCGTCGGACTACTCGCGATTGGGCTGGGATTTGTCTTCCAATGGAAGAGCGGCTGGTGCTCCAGTCTCTGCCCGTTTATCCGGTGGAGCTGCTTTACGACGGGCAGCCGCTTGTCTCCGTCCCCAACGCCCATTGCTCGTCCTGTTTGAACTGCGTTTCGCCTTGCTCCGAATCGATGGCGGGCCTGACGCCGAGGACCAGCGTCAACACGAGTCTCGGCAAGTATGTTGGAGTCGCATTGACCGGATTCTTCCCGGGCTTTGTGTGGGGCTGGTACAACGTGCCGACCTACCGTGGTTGGGAAGGCGTTAGCCATCTGCACGTCGCATACGCCATTCCCTTCAGCGTCGGCGCCCTCACGCTCGTCGTCTATCTTCTGCTCTGCAAGGCGTTGCCCAAGAAGGACAACCTCATTACGAGCGTCTTCGCGGCGTCGGCGATCATCACCTACTATTGGTTTCGTCTACCACCGATTTTCGGCATCGGAGCTTCGGAAGCGGCAATGATCATCGACCTCTCGCCGTGGCTCCCCGCGTGGTCGGAGACAGCACTGCGGATTTTTGAACTGGTCGCCTAGTTGACCGTGATGTATTTGCATCGCGACATCGACTCGCCTTAGACTTCGACACGACTAATTCGTTCATCCGCTCCGCCTTGCTTTAGCGTTGAATCTTCAGCCTCGCCCTCTTCTTCGCCGACCGCATTTGCAATTCCGCTCAGCGTGTGGGATTCTTGGCGAGGTAGCTTCCCATCCATTCGCCGCCCGCCCACGCTGGAGAATACCATGCGTACACCGCTCACACGGCTCGTCCTCATGTTGTTAGCTGTCGCTGTAATTGCCTTCTCGAACCGCGCGGAAGCGGCCGGCCCCGATGAGATCAAGGTGCTTGTGGTGACCGGGTTCGATGTCGGCTCGCACAAGTGGCAGGAATCGACCAAGCTGATTCAGGCCATTTTGGAAAAGACGGGTCGATTCGATGTTACTGTCAGCATAGACAAAGAGATCTTTGCAGCGGATCTCGATAAATACGGCGCCGTCGTTTTGGGATACGGCTTTTGGAAGGAAGCGGATCCGAGCGACAAAGCCAAAGCCGGATTGATCGACTACGTCAAAGGGGGCGGTAACGTCGTCGCTCTGCATTTCGCCTGCAGCTCGTTTCAGGGTTGGAGCGAATACAGCGAACTGATTGGCCGAGTCTGGAAGAAGGGTGTCGGAGGTCATGGGCCGTACGGCGAGTTCACCGTCAACATCAAGGACGCTGAGCATCCCATCACCGCCGGGCTGAAGGATTTTAAAACCGAGGATGAGTTGTACGCTAAGCTGAGCGGAGACGCCAAGATTCAAGTGCTCGCCACCGCCTATTCGGATTGGAGCAAAAAAGTCGAGCCGATCGTATTCGTCAAACAATTCGGCAAGGGCCGAGTCGTGCAGAACGTACTCGGACACGGGATCGACTCAAAACAAAACGAAACGTATCAAGCGCTGCTGCGACGAGGCGTCGAATGGGCAGCGACCGGCAAGGTCACTTTGAAGTAGGCGGCGAGATCTGCTTGGCGTGTTTCCATTCATCACATATAGCGTTCAACCGAGGAATGAACTTCATGACTGTGAGACCTCAAACTCTGCTTGCGTTCGCGCTGATCGTTGCCATCGCCGCGCCGCTCTGCCATGCCGATTCGCCCGAGACGTCTGAGTCGTCTTATGCGGTAGTCGTGAAAAAGTCGACGGCGGAAGACGCTCTTTGGGGCAAGGTCGTCGCCGCGCTGAAGCAGAAGCATCAAGCCTCGATCATCACCTACGATGACTCGGTTGACGAGTCGCTTGGCGAATTGAAGCGGCAGTTCCCCCGCTACACCTGCTTCGTCGCCAAACCGGAAGACGCCAAGCGACTGTTTGTTGCTCAAGTTCATCGTCTGACGCGGAAGTTGGATGACGACCCCTACACCGACACGTTCTGGGGCGTGCTAACCGGTTACGATTCGAAAAACGCCTTGGCGATCGCCAGCCATCGCCAGCCGCTTGTCATTAAGAAGGTCGCGTCTGGCACCGAGTTCGCGACGGAAATGGTCGTTGAAGGGCAGTGGTATGACGAGTTGGTGAAGAACAAGCACGTCAAGAAAACTCGCGGCGGAAAGGCCAAAGAACTGCAAGGGCCGGACGACACGACCAAGCCGCTGGTCGACTTACTCAACTCATACCAGTCCGACCTGATGATCACATCGGGGCACGCCACCGAACACAACTGGCAAATCGGCTTTCGCTTCCGCAGCGGACAGTTTCGATGCGCCGACGGACGACTCTACGGCTTGGATACTCAGAAGGTTAAGCATCCAATCGATTCGCCCAATCCCAAGGTCTATATGCCGATCGGGAATTGCCTGATGGGGCACGTCAACGACCGTGATGCGATGGCCCTGGCTTGGATGAATTCGGCGGGCGTGAAGCAGATGATTGGCTACACGATCCCGACTGGTTACGGCTACGGAGGATGGGGATGTCTCGACTATTTTGTCGAACAACCCGGACGCTACACGTTTACCGAAGCATTCCTGGCCAACCATCACGCGCTCGTTCAACGGATGATCGATCCCGCCACCGATGCACGCACTCAACAACGGCTGCGAGGCGATCTGGATGTCGTCGCTTTCTACGGCGATCCAAAATGGTCGGCAACGATGACGGACCTGCCAAAGTACTACGGCCAAACTCTGACGATCGAGGACGGCGTTTACACGTTGACGATTACGCCCAATCGCGGTGCCGATTCGTTTCAACCGGTCAACACCAATGGTTCCGAGCGAGGCTGGAGGCCGATCGTTCAGTTCCTGCCTCACCGAATCAAGGACATTGCGATCGTCGCGGGCGAAGAGCTCAATCCGGTCGTCACCGATGACTTCATCCTCATTCCCAATCCGCGTGAATGCGATCCAGATCGGAAGCTCATCGTCCGCTTCAAAGCGAAGCAGACTCGCTCGAACTGAGCAAGATCGCGAGCTTCATCGGCGCAAAGCGCTTCGGCTCAACAAAACCCCAACGAGCTTGCTCGGTCGGTGAGTGAGATCAGCAGCTAACATAACATGATCCAGCAAGTCAACAGCCGGGGCCGGTCTCATTTCGGCCTCGGCAAACCGGCCCCTTGAAGCAAGATCGCGAGCTCGGCGGACTCGTTTGAATCCACCAACCCAGGGCGGTGCCTGGGAAATTCCGCGGCAAGAAACACGAACACCGTATTAATCAACCGAAGCCATGTTCGTCGTTAGGGAGCGTTTCCGCTCTTCACCCGCGCGGCCCGCGAACTACTGTTTCGATTTCAGCTCCACGCGAGTTGACGCTGTCGTCAGCAGTCCGCTCCAGTCGCCGCGAGCCGGCCAGAGTCGCTTGGTCGATTGCCGATTGTGGATCGCGCCGTTGGCCGTATGGAGCCGACATGTGATTCGCACTTGAGCCGGTTTGCTGTTGATGGTGGTGATCAAGGTTTCATCGGCTTTCTTCGGCCCAAATACTAACGCGCCGGGAACTGGTTTGCCTGAGCTGTCGAAGCGGAGCCCTGTTTTGGTTTTCAGTTCGTAAACCGCGCCCGCTTTCAGTACCAACTTGGTTGACGTAGCGAGCTGTGGAAACGAGGCCGTCTGTCCCGGATTCAGTTCGGGGGGATCCCACCGGCGTATCCCTGCGGGTAGATCAACGGTCGCGCCGACTTCAAGAGCAAGCCTTTCTCATCCGTCGCCGTGGCATCGTCATAGCCCGGCCGATCGCTGACCGTCATCCAAACCTCCTTATCGCTTACGTTGCGGATGAACAAGCGAACGGGAACAGTCTGGCCATCGACGATCGCCTTGGGCATCAGGGCGGCGGCGTGAAGTCCGTTGTTCACGGGTCCCCAGGCTTCCGGCTTCAACTCATCGGGGAGCGACCTGTCGACGAGAGCGTTGAGCGCGTCACGCGTGTTCGTTCACGTTGCCGCAGCGTCGCCTTTCGCACCGCGAAAGTAGCGCCACTTTCGCGGGAGCGAAAGGCGACAGTATTGTCTGGCTATAGTGGCGTTGGCTGACGTCAGTCTGCCGCTTTCTGACCTATGTTTCACATGATCGTCTGCCTTGACCGTGCGATGGATGGCAGCGCGATCGAATGACTTGTGTCGGCTGGAGCGGCGGTATCGATTCTATCGCTTTCTGAAGGATGTGTGATTCATGAGTGTCATTGTAGTGACAGGCTCCGCGGGTTTGATCGGAGCTGAAACGGTGCGATTTTTTGCCGGCAAGGGTTTTCAAGTTGTCGGCGTCGACAACGATATGCGGAAGGAATTTTTCGGCCAAGACGCTTCCACCGATTGGAGCCGGCGACAACTCGAACAAAGCGTGCCTCGATACGAACATCGATCGCTCGACATCCGCAACTCGGACGACATCAAATCTCTGTTCGCCGAGTTTGGTCAGGATGTGAAAGCCGTCATTCACACCGCGGCCCAACCCTCGCACGACTGGGCCGCTCGCGATCCGCAAACCGACTTTACCGTCAACGCCAACGGCACTCTCAACCTGCTAGAAGCGACAAGACGATTTGCGCCCAAGGCGTCATTCATTTTCACCTCGACCAACAAAGTCTATGGCGACAACCCAAATCTGCTGCCGCTCGTCGAGCTCGAATCTCGCTGGGAAATCGACGAGCAACATCCCTACTTCGAACATGGCATCGATGAACATATGTCGGTCGACCACACCAAGCATTCCTTGTTTGGCGTGTCGAAGCTCGCTGCGGACGCGATGGTGCAAGAGTATGGCCGCTACTTCAATATGAACACGGTCTGCTTTCGAGGCGGCTGTCTAACTGGACCGGGTCATTCCGGCGCCCAACTGCACGGCTTCCTTTCCTACTTGATGAAGTGCGCCGCGACTGGCCAGACTTATACGATCTTTGGCTACGGCGGAAAGCAGCTGCGTGACAACATTCACGCCTACGATTTGGTCAACATGTTCTGGCACTATCACCAAGATCCGCGACCGGGCGAAGTCTATAACGCCGGCGGTGGACGACACAGCAATTGCTCGTTGAACGAAGCGATTGCGATCTGTGAAGAACTGACCGGGAAGGAGATGGCGATTCGGTACGATCAGACGAATCGCATCGGCGACCACATTTGGTACATCAGCGACACTCGCAAGTTTCAGCGACACTTCCCGCAGTGGAAATACGCCTACGGGCTGCGCGACATCTTGACGCAAATCCACTCGACGACCCTGCCAGCCAAGTCGCTGCTGGACGTCGCAGCCGACGAAATTCGATCGTCGTCGCCCAACGCCAACATCTGAGCGGCTCGGTTGGCGCAAGAAAGGATCTCACGCTGAGACGCTGAAAGCGCGAAGTAAGAACGCCCTGGTTGAGATTGGCGGACAAGAAAACAGAAAAGCGACGAGCATCCAGTGCTTCGTCGCTTTCTATTTCCCGCCAAAATCAATCGCTTAGCATCGACGGCATCGTCGAGTGCGAGTGCGACGAGTGCGCTTCGAGCTTCCGCCCTTTTGCGTGGCAGCGCCCTTTTGAGCGGCAGCGCTTTTCTGTGCGGCCTTCTGAGCCGCTCCGCCTTTTTGTGCTGCGGCCTTAGCCGACTTCTGCGTGGCGCCTTTTTGAGCTGCGGCTTTTTGAGTCGCGCCCTTTTGCGTGGCACCTTTTTGAGCTGCGGCTTTTTGAGTCGCGCCCTTCTGTGCTGCGGCTTTGGCCGTCTTCTGAGCGGCGCCTTTCTGGGCGGCAGCTTTCTGTGCAGCGGCCTTTTGGGCGGCTGCTTTTTGCGCAGCGTCCGAAGCCGAATCTTGGGCGTTCGCGCCAGCGCTGAAGGCGACAACCATGGCGAGTGCGGCCAACATACTCAAGCTCTTCGTGAACATCTCGATGCATCCTCAAATTGAATAGAAACTTAGATGGTTTGCGCCATCGAACTAAATTTGTTCCGGTTGGTGCAACCGAGTTCCATGGCAGGCCAGACTGGCAGTTTAGCGAAATTTGGCGTTGTGGGTCACTGCCCATAGGCCGTATTTTTTTACCAATTCCCCTAATTTTACTAGACACCCCTCTGTCGGGCCGGATGTAGATTTTCTCGGCCGACGCCAACTGGATTTCCTCTTCGCCGCGCCGCCTCTGTGAAACCCTTAAGAACAACGGTCACGAGCACCGTCGGAAATCGAGTCGCCGTGGCAGCTTGTCAGCAGCGGCCGCACCGGCTCTTGCGATCAAGCTCGACCAAAAACCACAACGTGCCCAAGAGTGCGCGAAACGTGCACATCATGGCCTGACGGAGATCCGTCCGAGCGGACGCAAACCTGCACGATAATTCGCTTATCTTCAATTGGGTAAATCGGATACGATGACAGAGCACCGACCGCTGGCGACCGCCGCGTCTGTCTAGTCGGCCTGTGCTTGGCGGGCAAAGCGCGACAATCGAGATGACCGTCTAACCGCAACGGTCCAGCGCCTGTTCGCTCCGACAAATTTAGATTATGCCCACGCTCTGTCGCATTTCAAATGCCCGAATCGGTCGAGTTTAGCAGAGCGCAAGCAAACCTGGGGACGAACCATGTTGAGAATTCGAATGGTGAGACGATCGGCCGTCCAATGGATTTGTTGTCTCGGCATTTTCTTCACATCGGCTCATTTTTGCGCCGCTCAACTCACTCCGCCGGGTCGAACACCGTCGTCGAAGATGGAGCAGATTCCGCCTCCGCGTGAATTGATACAAGCCTTGTCGAGCGCGATCAAGGCGCAGAAGTCTAGCGAAATTGCTCAACTCTCGTTGTCGCTCGGCTCCCTCATGGAAGGCTTGGCTCGCACCGACTATCTGATCGCATCGGATTCAGACGCATCACCAAACAACTCGCCGAAACCCGCTGCCGGGCCGGAGGCGACGCGAAAGCCGACGCCAAATCCGAAACGCCCTCTGATCAGCATGCGAGGTCGTGTGGAGCGGCTGGTACAGTCGCTCAGCATGCCTCAGCGCGAGGCGTTCGAAGCGCTCTACGGTGCCAAAGCGACGGCGGCGCTTGACAGCGCGATCAACAGCGGCGACGTGGTTGCGATCGAGGACGTCGCCCACCGCTGGCGATACACGGAAACCGGAATGGAGGCGACGGTCTTGCTGGCCCGCCGGCGACTTGATGAACGCCGTTTCTCCGAAGCCGCTCAACTGCTCATCCAACTACGCGAGTCGAGCGTGTCGCGCAAACTGCTCGAGCCGGAATTGAGTTCGTTGTTGGTTTCCGCTTTTTGGCTCTCGAACGAACAAGATCAGGCGATGCGGTTGATCGATCAGATCGCCAAGAACGAAGAGTGGATCGTTGAGCGGACGACCGGACCATGGCGTTCCGCCTTTGAGAGCAAGAACGCCGAGGCTCGCCTGACCGCAATTCTAGGCGCGCCGACGGATGACGCAGCCGCCGAGAAATCGGCCTGGCCCATGTTCCTTGGCGGACCACGACGATTGGGGCTCTCGCCAGCCGACCGCTTGCCGGAGTCGAGCGTCTGGCGCCAACCATTGGTCGCCAAGAAACAGCTGAGCGACATGATCGTCTCGCAACAACAGACTCGAGTCACGCTGGGCGCCAAGTCGATTCCAGCCATCTTCCCGACGATCGTCGGCGACCGCTTGATAGTGAGAACGCCGGAGCGTGTCGTTTCTTATCAACTGGATAGCGGAAACACGATTTGGAGTTATCCGTTCGATTTTAAAGACACGTCGCCGCCGAAACAGCCGGCACCGAATCAAAGAGGAGGCGTGATCCGAATTCAGGGGGGCGTTCCCGTCTTCGGCGGAATAAATTCAGCCTACGTCACCGAGATGAGCAAAGTTTGGGACAACGACAGTTACGGGAGAACCGCCGCCAACCAACGCTACTCATTTGTCATCGACGGCGGGTTTGACGTACCGAACTCATCGCAGCAGCAGATGTTGATCCTGGGCGGACGAGCGGGTCGCTCCGGAAGCCGTCAACCGGCCAAAGTCTTCAACCGACTCACGGCGATCGACTTGGAGCGCGAAGGCGCTGTCGCTTGGGTCGTGGGCGGCGAAACCGGCGAAATGAATACGGACCTCAAAGGCGTGTTCTTTCTCGGTCCTCCATTGCCCGCACACAATCGACTCTATGTTCTCTTTGAACGAGAGGACATCGTCCACCTGGGCGTGCTCGACGCTAAGACAGGGGCCACCGAGTGGACGTTGCAACTCGCGCCGATCGTCGCCGGCGCGGCCGTGAGTCTTCGGCGCCGCATGCTCGGAGCGACGCCGTCGATGGACAAGGGAGTGTTGATCTGCCCCACCACGGTAAATGGCCTCATCGCTATCGATGTCGCTCGACGTCAATTCCTCTGGGGGTGGGCACCGGCAACTCAGTTGCCACAGGTCGCTTCTAGAAATGCCATGATGGCTCAGCTGCGTTTTCGAATGGCCATGAACGTCACTAGCCGCACCACCGGTTGGGTCGACTCGCCTGTCTTCATTCGCGACGATGTGATTCTTCACGGTTCTGACGACAACTACCTCTACTGTCTCGATCGAAAGACGGGCGAGCTGAAATGGAAACGGCCGCGACAAGACTCGTGGTTCGTTGGTTGTGTGTCCGCGGACGTGGCGTTGTTGATCGGAAAGCATCGTTACATCGCGATCAATATGGCGGACGGCAAGGCGGCTTGGTCCGATCAACCGTTCCGCGCGATTCCAGCCGGCGGCATTCCCACCGGGCGCGGTTTCTCGAACGGCAAAGCCTACTTCCTGCCAACCGGTGAAGGTTTGCCGGGAGAACCGGCCGAGCTACTCCGCATTGAACTCGCCACCGGCAAGACCCAGCGGCTCCCGCTTCAGCATCGGCTTGGAAACCTGGCTTCCAACGGACGGCTGATCGTCTCGGCAGGACCCGACGGCATTGAGACGTTAAAAGTCGGCGATCACGACATTGCAACCGCGGCGCCGAAAGCGGACCCCGTCGCGGAAGTGTTGAGCTCAAAAAGCGTCAAAGAGCTGATCGAACTCTTGGACGCCGATGTCTTTGGCTCGCGTGAAGCAGCCATGAAGGAGCTCGACAAACGAGGCGCCAGCGCCGTCAATGAACTGGGCGTTGTTGCTCGAGGCGATTCGCCCGAATCCGCTCGGCGAGCTGTTGTGGTGCTCGCCGCCTTTGGCAAACGAGGCGTTAAGCATCCCAACCTGCAAACGATCCTAGACGAGGTCAATCGTTCAAACATTGGTACCCGCGGTGCCGTGCCAAGCATTATCACGAAACGCAAGCGAGCGACCGCAACTCTCCTGTCGTTGGGCGCCAATGTAAAAAACAACGGCGAAACCCTGATCCTCCTCAACTGGCGAGGGAAACCGGCTGACCTTAAACACCTGAAGGATCTGCCTGACCTCAAGCAGCTGATGATCATCCGGCAACATCGCGGTAACGAGATGATTCCCTTCGTCTCGTCGCTCGAGAAGCTAAAGGTTTTGGCCATGCAAGAATGCAGCATCAACGACAAAGGGCTCGCCGCGCTGACGAACTTGCCGCAGCTGGAGCACTTGATTCTCACCAAGTCCGAGATCACGGACGTCTCGATCCCCAAGCTGTCTTCATTCAAGAGCTTGAAGCAAGTCGAAATCAGCAATTCGAAGGTGAGCGAAGCGGGTGTGACGCGTCTCAAAGCCGCTCTGCCCAATGCGAAGGTGACATCTCGATAAGGGCCAGGATCGCGGGCGAGCTATGAATAAAAAAGGCCGGGTGTGAAAGGAGCAGCGAGCTAGCCAGACAGCGGTGACCTCGTCCTATCTACCATGTTGACGTGCAGGCTCGGCCACTGCGGCTGGAAGCGCTGGAAGCCCCAGCCACGGGCCTCGCGACAACGCCGACCTCGCCCTACCCGTCATCTTGGATCGCGCCGGCATCTCGACGAGCTTGCCACCGCCAGCCGACCAGTGCGCCGCAAATGGCGCCTCCGATGAAGCCGACGATATAGCTCGCCATCACCACAGATTCATGACTTGCAAAGGAACCAGCGGCAGCGCCCGCCCATCCACCAAGCAACATGCCGATGGCACTCGTAAACGTTGGCAACAACGGTCTTGTATTTGACATACGCTCTTCTCATGGAACTCGAAAATCAGCGGGCAACCATTATCGCCTTGACGTGCTTCTGCCTTCACTCACGTATTTCTTGAGCAAGGCGTGCATTGATTTTACTATTTCAGGATGATCTCGAGCCACGTCGGTTGTCTCCTCGACATCTTGGCTTAAGTCATGCAGCTTGAAGGTTATCGAAACCGACTCATCCACAATCTCGGCATTTGTCTTCGGACCTTCAACAGTCAGTTTGAAGCGGCCCTTGCGAATGGCAAACGTGCCGCGAGCATGATTGTGCACGATAGCCTCGTGAAACGAAGCGATCTCAGTTTCTCCAGTGAGCGCTGGGTAGAAACTCTCCCCGTCTTCCGCGGTGTTTCTATCTAACTTGACGTCTAACATATCCGCCAGCGTCGGCATGATGTCATTGAAAATGATCGTCGTGGGCGTGGCTCTTCCCGGTTCGATGCGATCCGGCCATCGGACGAAGAAGGGCACTCGGTGTCCGCCTTCCTGCAACCCCGCCTTCCAGCCTTGGAACGGGCCGTTGCAATCGTGTCCGTGGATGGCCGTGTCGCCTCGAACCCATCTGGCGCGATACCCTTTGGTTCGATTAACCGGCCCGTTGTCGCTAGTAAAAATGACAATCGTGTTTCGCTCGATCCCGAGTTCGGAAATCTTTTTCAGCATCTTGCCGACGTGGTGATCCAACTCGACCACAAAATCCCCGTAGGCGCCTGCGCGGCTCGCGCCGAAGAAGTTCGTGCCAGGCACAATTGGATTGTGAGGCGTCGTCATCGCGTAATAGAGGAAGAAGGGCTGATTGGGCCGCTCGCGTGTGGCCGTCTCGACAAACTCGCACGCCTTTTTAGAAAGCGTGGGGACGAGTCGGTCCATCGTGTAGCCTTCGGCGACGATGTTGTCATCCCGACCATACCATTCACCATGTCTCTCCTTCGCTTGCATGGAGGAGAGTGTCGGGATTACCGCGACTCGGTTGTTTTCGATGAAGGTGGACGGGTTCATTTCCGCCGAGCCGGCGGTGGCGAAAGAGTAGTCGAAGCCAAAGTCGTTAGGGCCTTTCAAGACAGGCGAAGCGAAGTCGATGTTCTGAAAATTTTGGTAGTTCGGATGAACTCGAATTTCCTCACGTTCGGCTTCATCGCGCAGCTTCCAGTCAATTCCCTGATGCCACTTGCCGACCAGCCCTGTGTAATAACCCGCTTCACGAAGCATGTCGGCGAGCGTCTTTCGATCGGGCTCGATCAAAGTTCCCGCAAAATTGGCCAAGTTGCCGCCCGAGCCGAGTCGAGTGCGCCACATATAGCGGCCAGTTAGAAGGCCGTAGCGCGAGGGGACACAGTAGGACCCCGATGAATGGGCGTCGGTGAAAGTTAAACTCGCTTTGGCCAGCCGGTCCAAGTTGGGCGTGGTGATTCGACTGTCCGGGTTCAGCGCTCCGACATCGCCATACCCCATGTCATCGGCCATGATCAAAACGATGTTTGGGCGTGAGGCTTGATCGGCGTTAACTGGTTGCGTATAAATTACTTGTGCAACGAGTACCACAACGGCCGCAATGGCCAGTGTAGTTATTCTGTGTAGCAAATGACGCGGGAATAACCGGCGGCAACCGGCCTGCGCTGTGGCAAGGAATTGAAACATGATGAATCCTCTATATCTCATCGCGCATGCGCTGCGCTCGATTCTCGCTCGCTCACCACCGCGCTATCGGTGAATAAAAAGACCAAGGGGCCACGGGCGGCAACCCGTTTGGCGGCCCCTTGGCGGCAAGGAACCGAAACCGGTTCCGGCTTCATTGTCTTCCCCATGATTTCCACAGTCAATTCCCAGCGGCAACTGGGTCAGCAACGAAAGGACAAATGACCAATGGCAAGGAATCGAAAACAACGTCGCCAGCAGCATGGATCTGCCTGGCATTGGAAGCAGACGGACTGCTGGTATTACACAGAGTCGGGAACAAGGAAACGCGTGCCCCTCTTTGATGAGCAAGGCGAACGCGTTCGTGGAAAAGAGAACAAGGAAGCCGCGAGGCTGGCCCTCGCCCGCGTGAAACTCGTCGACGAATTGAGCCCGCAGCCTACAACGTCATCAGGCGAATGGACTGTCGCGAAAGTCTGTGAAATCTATCTCGCGGACCTGCATCAGTCAGCGACGCTCGAATGGGCCAAACTGGTCGAGAAGTGGCTGAACGATTTGTGTGGCTACTGTGGTGCGTTGAAGGTCGAAGAGTTTCAGAAGAAGCATCTGCGGGCTTGGATTCAGAAGCACAAGTCGTGGAACCACAATACGCAGCGCAACGTGATTGCGTCTGTGAAGGCAGCATTCAATTTCTGTTGCAAGTTCGACGATCTCGAATCGAATCCGGTGGCGGGGTACCAGAAGCCGACGGCAACGCCGCGCGTGACGGCGTTCACACCCGAGGAAGAGACCACCATTCTTGAAGCAGCGGACGAAGCCCATGGCCTTTTCATCAAGGCGTGCCTCCTGACCGGGGCAAGGCCGTATTCCGAATTGGCGAAAGTCACTGCCGACCACGTTGTCGAAACGCCGCAGGGCATGTATTACCTGTTGAAAGCTCGAACTGCCGATGGAGGTCACGGTCACAAGAGTGCCAAGAAGACCGGCAAGGATCGACGCATCATGCTTTGCGATGAGATGGAGTCGATCACGCGGCAGTTGATGCTGACGGCGCCGAAAGGGAGCGGGACTCCGTTGTTTCGCACGACTCGGGGTCGGCAATGGAAACGTTGCAACGGTGTGCAACGGTTTCTCGAATTGAAACGAAAACTGAAGCTGCCCGATGACCGCTGCATGTACACGTGTCGGCACACCTTCGCGAAGCGCACGCTGAGCGGGTACTACACCGGCGTGCCGGTCACGATCGAGGTGCTCGCGGGACTGATGGGGAACACGCCCAAAGTTTGCTGGGATCACTACGCGGCGTGGGCCGATCAGTACAACGACCCACTCTGGGCAGCGTTGGGCAAGAAGCCCTCCAAGCGAAAGGCAGGTTAATCCCTCAGTGCTAAGCTGAAAGCGATTTTGCGTCAAGTAAGGTGAAGGCTCTCGGCTTAGCAATTAGGTGCGACAACCCGCATCAGGTTTGACTCTGATGCGGGTCTCGTTCTTCCCATTGCAGCGCAGTAAAACTTGCCGCCAAGGGATTCGATACTCACGCTATCTTGTTGGCCATCCGAGCGGGCGTTTTTCGACGCATCTCCCGGAACACAACGATCGATTGCTCCGACTGGCCGATAGACGGCCGGCCAACTTCACGGAGTCTAACACGGGGGTTGGGATGGCTTAACTGTTTGGCGAACAAAAACCCGACCCGGTTATCAACCGGGTCGGGTTTGATCGGCCCTCGCATTGCCGTACGAAGGGCTTGCCGCCAAGGGTTTACTACGTGTCAATGGTTGCCGCGAGCACATCAATCGTCAGGCCGGCCCAGTTTGGTAGTGATGTGCTGCATCGATGTCTGTTTGCGTGGCGCTCGTCGAATTGGTTGCGACTTGGGTGAGACAAACATCAGTTTCAACAAACGCTCCAGTTCCTGGCTGTCAATCTTGATGCGACCTTGGCCCTTGCGACCGCCCTGGTAATAATTGATGGTCGTCGGTTGACCGCGAATCAAGAACGTGCCCGCATCCGACTGGGCCAGCCAGTCGTACAGAGTCGCCGTAGTGATGCCGAGTCGGCGAGCGGCGTCTTGTGATGAGAGCAGTTCCCGGGACATTTTCCGTCGGCAATCCTGGCCGGTCGGCTCATCTGCGGGCCGGCGTGGGTGATGGATGTCATCGTTACTACTCCCAAGTTAGAAACCGGCGATCACACGCCGATCACAGCGTGTGATAAGTGGCGGAAGTGACCGAACAACTCGCTGATTGGCTTGCGGGCGTTTGGCTGCAACTGCCTGTCAAGTAATGGTTTGAGAAATTGAGGCCCGAGATGGATCGACTTGAACTTGCCCAAAGAAAATACCAACGGATTGCTTCGGGCCCCCTGGAACTGGACGAAGAGAAGTCCGATGAGATTGAGGCGTGGTTGCGGGAGTACGTGGTACCCCTGGTCTCCGATCTCCAGCGAAACCCGGCGTTTCGACGCTATGTCAAGTTCGGCGTGGAGCGACTTGCTGCCGAAACCGATGTCCCCGAACGCCAGCAGGTCGTTGCCGTGTCGGATGCTCTGGTCGCCTGCGCATCAGAGATAGCCAAGATTGGCAGTCGAGGTAAAGCGCGAAATCGATCGCCGGATCTAGACAGCCATGGGGAGAGCGACGATGGGCAACGCCAGGGCAGTTCGCAGGGACTAGACGCTGACGAGGACAATGCTTCGCTCTGGGTAGTCAGAAAAATGGCCCAGAAACCATGGTTTGACTTGGTGTCCATCTTGGACTTCGCCCATCATTCCAATAGCTTGTACGTCAAGTCGGACGATTCACGTTTTCATGGAGCGTTTAGCAGTTTTCGATCACATAATCCTGTACTGGGAGACGGAATTACACGCATGCTTTTCGCGCGCATCGACTTTTGGGTCCATCATTTGAAGCGAGTATGGAATCAACTAATGCATGGCAGCGATGAGGTAGACTTCGGCTCGCGCGAGAGGTTGTTCGCTACGATGATCGACGTCGATCAACGGATCACAGAGCTTAGATCCACTTGCCTATCAGGTGACGACGCCAGGATGCGCGATTCAGCGTGCATGCTTTTACAAGCTTATATCGCTTACCACCCTCATTCGCAGCTTTCTTGGCTGAGCGTGCCTGAGAATCTATATCAGGCGTGCGCCGGAATGCTCCGAAGTCAGTTTCGGCATCGAGTAGAGCTTGTCGAATGCCAATGGATCAATGCGACTACGATTCAGGAATCGGGCCGCCGGCAGGCCAGCATCGTGGTCATGGATGCGATTGAGCAGGTACTGTCAGCAATTGAGGATGTCGCGGAGTTGTATCGGCGCGAGTTGTCGCCCGAGGAGATCATCAACGAGGCGCGGTCGCGGTATCGACTTGTCGTTGTCACGCGTCCGCGGATGGCGTTCTTCGACGGTGAGAAGTTGAACATCGATTGGAATCGGAAAAAGCGGCCCTGGGAACTTTTGCAGTTGCTCGCCGCGCAGGGGGAACGTCTCGATTGCGTTGATCGTTACCACCTTAGCGGTTCACCAACACTTCACGCGTTGAGCAACCTCAAGAGCCGCCTCTGTAAGATCCTCATGGAGAGTGACGAATTGCCGGACGCACCCGCCACACAGCTTGCCGCACTGATTGAGCATGTCGATGGAGAGACGCGTCTGGATTTGCCGCCGGACGAAATCAAGGTCGTCGACCTCGAAGCCAATGGGGCGGACGAATGGACCATCGATCCGACAGAATTCGAGGAATCGGCGCGGAAAAGAAGGTCGATTTGACGCGAATTAGCGACACTACGCAGTTGCAAGTCGTTTCCTGAAAAGGACTTGCTAAATTCAAGCGTTTTTCGCGGCATAATCCTTTGAGGGGAATCTTAGCTCTTGCGTCTTGGCCAAGCCGCACCTGATCAGGCCTTTTCGGCGATTGTTGCCGACTTCTCACAGCGTGTGACTGCTGTGTGATCGCCGATCTTTACGTTGCTCCGTGGACGGTTCGGGAAAACCCGAATCCAAACACGGAGCAGTTCAATGAGCATTCAACAGCGGGATGGAAAAAGTTGCGAGTCGCAACTTTTGGACGAGCAGCCGAATGAAGCCTGGGATGTTGAGCGACTTGGCGAGTTCGCTCGGGCACGTCATCAAGAAATTGACGCCGATGAGCAGTCGCTCGCGCGGGCCTACTGGCAACTCGGCCTGGCGCTGAACCTGGCGCGGCGACAATTCTCCCATGGCCAATGGGCCAAGTTTCTGGACGAACTGGGAATCGACAAAACCAGGGCATCGAAGGCTCGCGCCATCCAGCGAACTTTCGACACTGAGAATTCCGTCGACGGGCTGTCTGTTCAAGAGGCCTATCGGAAGCGAAAACGGAAAAGTCGGAAGTCCGGTCCGAAGAAGAAACGCCACAAGTCGACCAACAAGCACGAGCGCGTCAGCATCGCCGAATGGCTCCGCGACGTCTGTCAGCAGGTTGACATCTTCTTGGACGAAGTTGCGTCCGCCGATACCGAGGATGCTGCGAATGCACTTCCTGCGATTGACGCTGCCGTCGAGGAATTGAACCGACTGCGGAGTCAGGTCCAGCAACGCATCAGTGCGCAATAGTAGCGCACCAATCATTTCTTCACGCCCAATGTCAGCGGCTGTCGTTCCAGCGCGACTCCTGCGCCTTCTTTCTCTCTCGCCTTCGCAGACCTTTCTACGTGGTCACCGCCATCCTTTCAGAAATCACACGCTGTGACCGCGGTGTGATCGGCGATCCGTATTGTTGCCCGCGTTTCGTAAACGCTGATGCGACCTTGAGGCGCGGTTGCCTTATGGTTACGCCGCCGGGAAGCGGCGCTATCGCTCAGCACAACTAATGGAGGGCCTAATCATGGCTTTTCAACTTCCTGATGCGGGCGCTGCCAGTCAAGAACTTGCCCGCGAAGTTCACGAGTGGTGGCAAGAGGCCGCCGAGAAGACCGACATCGACCTCTCCGGTTTCGATCCCGCCGCTTCGCTTGACGAGCGGATCGCCTGGGCGTTAGGACAAGGACTCGATATCGGCACGATTTACAGTCGCTTCAGCTCGAAGCGGCAGCACAGCACGCCGGACCAAGTGCGGACCAGCGTCCAGCACGCGGCTGCCAAGGGCATCTACTGCCCTCCGGAGTTCGCGTGCGTCGACGAAGCGCAACGCGGTTACCGGGCTCGTCGCGAAGGTCTGGACCGCATGCTGTTGATTCTCAAGAATCGGTACGCGACCGTGCTGCTGGTTTTCAAGGCTTCGCGTTTGTATCGACAGGCCTTCAAAGGCTACCAGTTGATCCAGCAAGAAGTGGTCGAGGAAGGCTTGCGAGCGATCTCGGTCACGCAGGGCATCGACACGGCCGACACGAAGGCCTGGCGGATGCTGTTCCAGGTCCACGGAATCGTGGACGACATGGTGATCGAAGCCACGGCCGACCACGTTCGCGCCGGCTTGAAGGGTTTGTTCGCGCGCGGCTACACGGTCGGCGCCCTGCCGGTCGGATACCGTCGCAAGGAACTGCCGGACGCTCCGGTGACCAATCGCGGACTGACTCGCACCGTGCCGGAAGTCGATCGGAAGTCTCCCGAAGAGTCGGAAAAGTCGAGTACTGAAGACTCGGACGACGGACCGGATGTGGCCGAAATGATCGTGGAGCATTTCAAACTGATCCGCGACGGCATGCCGATCAAGCAGGGTTGGCGGAAGTGGGTCGCCGATGGCGGCCCAGCGGATCCTCGCTCGACCAAAGGCTACATGACGTACAACGCTTACCGGCGCATGCTCTCGCGGATTGCGTACACCGGTCGCTGGGAGTTTGGCCGCAAACGAAACGAGTTTTCGACCAAGCGGGACTACTCGCGGCAGATTGAACAACCCGACAGCGAGGTGGAGAAGTTCCTCTGCGAGGAGCTTCGCATTGTCGATGATGAGTTGTTCTTCGCCGTCCAACGGCAGCTGGCCAAACTGAAGCAGGGGCCGCGTGGTCCCAAAAAGGACAAGGTTCCGCACCTGTGGGACCTGGTCGTCGAATTGTTCTACTGCGCCCACTGCGAAGAGCGTTTTCACCAGACCGGCGCTGGCAACAAGGGCATGCACTGCAAAAACGGCGATCTCTGTCCCTGTAATTCGGCCGTGCGCCGTGAAGAAGCCGTTCGTGCCGTCTGCGAGAAGCTTTGTGATCTGATCCAGCAGGACGCCGACTTGATCGAACGGACGATCTGCCGCGCTCAGGAAATTGACACCCGCGGCGACGACCAAGTGCGCGGCGAGATCTCCCAACTGGAGCGTAAGGTCGCCGCGTTGTCCAACAAGATCAGCGATCTGTACGAGTTGGCCGGACGGGGCAACGACGACGACCGCAAGGAAGTGATGGCCAAGGTGCGGGCCGCGCAGACGGAACGCTCCACGGCCCGGCATGAACTCAGCCGCCTGCAGCAGGCGCTGGGCAACACCACGGCCACCATCACGCCCGAGACCGTCCGCCAAACCCTGGCCGAGTTCACCACGCTGCTGGAGAATGCCGCCGCTGGAAAGCTCGGCCCCGAAGCGGTCTACAAAGCCGTCGCAGTGTTCCGGGCGTTGGTCGGCGGCCGCGTCTGGGTTCACGTCGAACGTCGTGCCGGTCGCAAGCGGACCAACGTCCGCGGGGTTTTCCGCCCGTACCTGATCGGCGCCGTGCGTGATGCGACCAGACAGTCGAATGTGGAGTCGGCCGAGCCGCCGACCGAAGTGTCGGTCTGGCTGCGCGAACCGCCTCTGCGAGATCGTCTCGCCCCTCGCGTCCACCATCTGATCGACATGGAAGGCCACAGTTACCGCAGCGCGGCGAAGGTGTTGCAAGCCGAAGGCTACAACATCAATTCCGGCGTCGTCTGGCAGATCTACCGCCGGTACTACGAAATGATCGGCAAGCCTGTGCCGAAGCGCCCGTACAACAACGGTAACGAGCGCAAGTCGGCGTAGACCGAAATCTGTTTTGACCTCTCACCCGCCCCGTCTTTGTGACGGGGCATTTTTTATGCGCGCGGCAATCGTCGCGCGTTTCACCACTCGACATCAGGAGAGACATCCATGCCTGATTCAACCTCGAACGAATCTGCGTCGCCCACCGCGGTCGCCAGTTGCGCGGCCGACCGCCAGGTGGAACGAGAGCGCCTCATCGACAACCTGGCGTTTCTCGTGGTTCGACAGCATCACCACAACCAGCGGTTGGTGATGACCGAAGGTGCTTTCAACGAATCACCGATGCTGAATCCGAACGAAAAACGCGCCAAGTAAAAGGAAGGGGCCGCTTAGCTTTGGCCGCCGCCTTGTCTTACCACGCTTACCGAAAAAAGGAGAACCCATTGACGTACGTAGTCCTCGCATTTGTTTCCGTGGCCCTGCTGCTGGCCGTCGTGGCGCTCATCAAAGAACGCCGCTTGCGCCTGGCCTTGCAGGACATTCTCAGACGTCTCATCAATCGTTGGAGGTCGTATGCAAACTCACAAGATGATCCTCATGCCGATCGTCGCAGCGCTGATATTGACGGCGATCGGGTGTGATGAAGAAGAAAACAAACGTCTGGCTGAAATGGCCGAACGGAATCTTGAGCGCCAGGCGGAGCAGAATCGCCATGTCACCGAACTTCAGCGCGAAGTTGCCGAAGGTTCGCGGCGACTGGTCGAAGCCGATGCCCAAGCGCGGCAGGAAATGGTTACCTTGCAGCGCGAAGTCCAAGCCGAACGCAGCGAAGTCGGACGGCAACGGGATCTGCTCGAAGGCGAGCGCCGTGACCTGGCCGCCAAACGTCGCCTGGACCCGATCGTCGCGGCGGCGATCACCAATATCGGCTTGCTGTTGGCCTGCCTATTACCGCTGGTTCTGTGCTGGTATCTGCTCACGCGTCGCGTCGAACCCGCAGACGATCAAGCGGTCGCCGAAGTCTTGCTCGAAGACCTCGTTGCTGACCGGCCGTTGCTGCTACCGCGTACCGACGGCGTCCGCGCCATTGGCCTGCGTGCGGAGCGTGACGCTTCGCGTTCGCCCGACGATTCAGATCATGTCGATCGTTCGACCTGACTAAACCACTACACATCAACATGGGAGGCATTGATATGTCGCACATCGTTTCCGTCGAGACCGAGATTCGTAACGCGGCTGCACTCAATTCGGCCTGCCGCCGTCTCAGGCTGCCACTACCGACGCACGGGACCGCGCAGCTTTTCAGTGGTGAGGCCACCGGCTATTGCGTGCGGCTTCCCGGCTGGCGCTATCCGGTTGTTTGCGATACGGAAAGTGGCCGCATTCAATTCGATAATTTCGAAGGCCGGTGGGGCGAGCAACGCGAATTGGACCGGCTGATGCAGGCGTATGCCTGTGAACGAGCGAAACTCGAAGCCCGCCGCAACGGACACATCGTAACCGAACAGCCGCTGGCCGACGGCTCGATCAAGCTGACCGTTCACGTTGGAGGTAACGCATGAGCCGCACGATTCAAATCATCATCTCGCCCACCGGTGAATCCCGCGTGGAAACCAAGGGCTTTGCCGGCAGCGAATGTCGCGAGGCGAGTCGCTTTCTGGAATCGGCACTTGGCAAAACGACTTCGGAATCGCTGACGGCCGAGTTCCACGACGCTCGCACCCATCAACACAATCACTTGGACCAGGAGACATGACACTCACAAAACAACCTAATTCTTCCGTGCCGACGCGACCGGCAACGGCGACCGATCTCGTGCGAATCTTGCTTGTTGTCGAAGGCACCAACGACATTGAGTTTCTGCGACGCATTTCACGTCTGCTTCACGCCCACGACTCGTCTCTGCCGCATCTGGCCGACATGGAACAACAGGGTTCGCTCATCTTCGTACCTTTTGGAGGCGGGCATGTGCGCGCCTGGATGCATCGGCTCGCCCCTCTGGGCAAGCCGGAATTCCACCTGTACGACCACGAGCTACCGCCGGAGACCGATCATCGGCGCGAGGCTGCGGAAGTGATTAACCGCCGCCCGCATTGTCGGGCAGTCCTGACAGGCAAACGCAGCCTGGAAAACTATCTGCATCCCGAGGCGATTCGCACGGCTGGTGAAATCGAAGTCAACTTTGACGACTTCGACCCCGTGTCGGAGTTTGTTGCCAAGCAGCTTCATCAACGCAGCCTCGTCGAAACACCCTGGGAACTGCTCACTCGCCGCGCTCGCAACCGTTTGACCCACCGGGCCAAACGCTGGCTCAACACGAAAGTGGCTGACCACATGACGGTTGACTTGCTCCGTGAGCGCGACACCGAAGGCGAAATCGCCTCGTGGCTGAAGGCAATCGGCGGCTTGGCTGAATCTCAGTGATCGTATCTCAAACGGTCACCATCCCCACACCACATTGTCACAAGGAATAAACCATGACGCTTTCAGAGCGGCTGGCGGAGAACGTGCGCGCGTGCTTCGCCGGCATTTGGCTTCAGAGCTTCGAACACGAAGACGCGCTACTGGAAATCGCGCGGCTGTGCCACAGCGAGCAATGGAAGATGGCAACCTGGGATATTGACCTGGGATTGCGGCTACCGGGCGGTCCGGACAGCGACACCACTGATATAGCAGGACCCGATCCGCTGGCCGCAGTCCGAGCATTGAGTGCGATGGCGGATGACGCAACTCCGTCGCTGTTGGTGCTCGTCAACTTCCATCGGTTTCTGAACTCGGCCGAGGTTGTTCAGGCCGTAGCCCGGCAAATTGTGCAGGGCAAAAACAACCGCACGTTCGTCGTGATTCTGTCCCCAGTGGTACAGATTCCGACGGAGTTAGAAAAACTGATCGTCTGCATCGAACACGAGATGCCCGATCGCGATCAAATCGAAGAGATCGCCCGCGGCGTGGCCACCGAGGAAGGCGAATTGCCCGACGGAGTGGACTTGGAGCGTGTGCTCGACGCGGCTTGCGGACTCACGCGCTACGAAGCCGAAGGAGCTTTCAGTCTTTCGCTGGTACGGCATGGACGCGTCGAACCGTCATCGATCTGGGAAGTCAAGTCCCAGACGTTGACCAAAAGCGGTCTGCTCTCATTGCACCGTGGAAGCGAATCATTCGCCGATCTCGGTGGACTCGAATCGTTGAAGGCGTTTTGCCTGCGCGCGATGCGACCACACCAAGGCAGAACACGGGCACTCAAGCCGCGAGGCGTGTTGCTACTGGGCGTGCCGGGCACAGGAAAGAGCGCGTTTTGCAAAGCGCTCGGCAATGAGACTGGCAGGCCGACGCTGACGCTCGATGTTGGCGCCTTGATGGGTTCGCTTGTTGGCCAAACCGAGGAACGCACGCGACGGGCGCTTCGCATCGTCGATGCCATGCAACCGGCCGTGCTCTTCGTCGATGAAGTCGAAAAGGCACTCAGCGGCGTGGCCGGCTCCGGCCAAACCGATAGCGGCGTTTCGGCGCGGATGTTCGGTTCGTTGCTCTCTTGGCTCAACGATCATAAGTCGGATGTGTTCGTCGTTTGCACGGCGAACGATGTTACGAAACTGCCACCCGAGTTCTGTCGCGCGGAACGCTTTGACGGTTTGTTCTTCCTCGATTTACCGGGCAAGGAACAGAAACAAGCTATCTGGCGAATGTATCTCGACTTGTTCTGCATCGAGAGCGATCAGCGTCTTCCGGATGATCAATCCTGGACCGGCGCGGAGATTCGCGCCTGTTGTCGTTTGGCTGCCCTGCTCGATGTGCCGCTGGTACAGGCTGCCCAGAACATTGTCCCGGTTGCGGTCACAGCAGCCGAATCGGTCGAGCAATTGCGGAACTGGGCCAGAGGCCGCTGCCTGTCGGCAGACAAGTCAGGCATCTACGCCAACACGAGCGGCTCACCAGGTAAGTCGCGGCGGGAGATTCCCCGCGATCCCAGTGTCAACTAACCACACATCAATCATATCGGAGAGGCCATGACACCAACTTCAACAACACAACCACCCACGCACAGCACCAGCCCCGCCAATCGGATGCGGGCGACGATGTGCGCCACACGCGTCAGCTTCACCTGGTTCGGCACACGGAAAACACTTTCCACTGCGCAAAAGGCCCAGGCGGCCGAATCATTCGGCGCAGAAGGCGAGTTTCTCAGCGCCGGCAAGAAGCTGCTTGACACCAAGCACCCGCGGTTCAAGGCGGTGACGTCGGTTCGGAATCGCACGCGTGCCTACTGGACGTCGCTCAGCTTGCCCTATCCCGAGCCAGGCATCCGTCTGGTGCGGCAGGACGCGCTCGAGACGTTTCAGGATCAGATGCGCGTCTTCAAGGATGAACTCGACGAAGCCGTGGCCGGACTCGACGAGCGATATGCAGCGCTCAAAGCGGCTGCGCAAGAGCGACTGGGCAGTCTGTACAACGAAGCCGACTATCCAGCATCGCTCGCCGGGATGTTCGATGTCTCCTGGGATTTTCCCAGCGTCGAACCACCGCCGTATTTGCAGCAACTCAATCCGGAATTGTACGAGCAAGAGTGCCGCCGTGTGCAGGCGCGTTTTGATCAAGCCGTACAGTTGGCCGAGCAGGCATTTATCGAGGAGTTGTCGCAACTTGTGTCGCATCTCACCGAGCGGTTGGGCGGCCACGAAGACGGCAAGCCCAAGATATTCCGCGACACGGCGGTGGGAAACCTGCGTGAGTTCTTCGATCGTTTCCGCGCATTGAATGTGCGGTCGTGCGATCAACTGGACTCACTAGTTTTGCAATGTCGTCAGATTGTCGATGGTGTCCAACCTCAGGAACTGCGCGACAACGGAGGTCTGCGCCGGCAGGTTGCCACGCAACTTTCCAGCGTCCAATCCGTGCTGGACGGACTTCTTGTTGACCGACCGCGTCGGCGGATCATTCGTTCGCCCAAGTAAGGACGCCGCCATGCAACTTCTGATCTCTCCCGGCGGCACAATCCGCTGCATCTACGCCGAAACCATCGACCTCGCCCCAATCGGGCACGTTTCCATTTCTCGTGGTTCACACGTCGAGCCCGATCAGGAAGGTTGCTGGTTCGCTGATCTGGCGCCGGTAGGCGGGCCGCGGCTTGGCCCGTTTTCTCGTCGAAGCGATGCCCTGAACGCGGAGTCCGAGTGGTTGCACACTCACTGGCTGTTGCCACCGCCCAACTGACTACCGTCAACGACAATTCGTAAACCGTTTCGCCCCGGCGGCGCAGTCAACTCGATCTGCGCGGCCGGGGCTTTTTTGTTTCCCTATCCCAACAGGAGTACTTTCCATGAAACAAGCCGATCTCGACCGCGCCGTCGCCCGCGCCACGGGTGAAAACGTTTCCACCATCAAACGCCTCGGGTTCCTGCTCGCCGAACCCGGCGACTGTCTCGATCCTGATTCCGACGAACTCGGACCCCACGTCATCGACTGGGATGAATTAGAGGCCCAGCGTCACGAAACAGGAACGCGGAGGCCTCGCTATGAACCGGTCGTCGCTTGAGCAACGACATCAACTTAGCGCTGCCGCCACGACCGATGATTTCGCTGCCCTCAACGTTGATTCGAACCTGCTAAAGCAATTGCGCGGTGGCCAACAGCGAGGAGGGCGCGAAGTCAAAACCGCCTCGCGACGTCGAAAGCGACGACGGCAGGTGCGGCAACCGACTTGATGTCAACGATATCGATTTCCCATTCAACACAACTCGTGAAAGGACACATATGAAGATTCTGGTCATCAACAACGACGGTGGCGGATTCGCTGACTACGTGGACGTCGCCGACGGCACGACAGTCGCCCAACTGTTTGAGCGTCAAATCGGCTCCACCAAGCCGAGTCACTATCTGATCCGCGTTAATCGTCAGCCGTGCCCGGCAGATCAAGTTTTGTGTGAAGGCGATCGCATCTCCATCACGCCGACGAAGATCGAGGGCGCGAAATCGTAATTTCATGCCGTCCGCGCGCCACCGAGCCTCAGCGCTCGGTGGCGCCTCGGCCGCTTTACGTCCCCCCCCCCGCCCCCGCCCCCCGCCCCCCGCCCGCCCGCCCGCCCCCCCGCCGCGGGTGGTGTTCACCTTGGAGTGACGAACTATGACACGTCAGCAACGGGTGCTCATGCGGATAGCGATCGCAATCCATGAGCGGCTCCACTCGAGAACTACACACAACAAATGCGTCGCGCTGCCAACTGCAGCGTGGCAACAATGCGAAACGCTGAATCACAAATTGCAGAAAGCTACGCAGCACGGTTGGAATCTGGCAGCGAATCGACTGAATCACGATCTGCGTTCGGCTGTCGAGCGACTTCGCAATGAGGTGACGGAACTTGACCACAAACTTCGACCATCAAGCGGAAAAGATCGCATCGCCTCGGTGGGTGACATCTATGCTGACCTGATCGCGCTGCACGATGAGTTTGAAGACGTCGCCTTCAATCGACGAGACCACACTTTGTCGGTGACGACGGAAGCCATTGAACTGGACGGCGTCTACTTGGGGCCTTTTGAGATTCGTCTCGACTGGACCGATTTTCCGGAAGGCCATCCGAACAACTATCGCGTGATCGCGGTCGATGCCAATCCGGCCGCCGCGAACGACAGCGTCACGCATCCGCATGTGCAAGACGAAGCGGTCTGTGAAGGCGATGGCCATCAGCCGATCCGCAAGGCGCTGGAGCAAGGCCGGTTGCTCGATTTCTTCATGATCGTCGCCAACTTACTGCGCACATACAACTCGGGCAGTCCGTTCGTTTCGCTATCTGACTGGCACGGCGCGGAATGTGCCGACTGCGGCGGCACGGTCTGCGACGACGAGCGGTGGACGTGCGAAAAGTGCGAGACGACAGTGTGCGACGAATGTTACTGCAACTGCCCTGGCTGCGACGGCATCTTCTGCAATGAGTGCATGACGCGCTGCGAAGGCTGCGATGAGAACCATTGCAGCGGCTGCATGAAGCAGTGCTCGCGTTGTGATGCCGAACTCTGCCAGGGCTGCCTCAATGACAACGAAAGGTGTTCTGATTGCCATGACAAAGAACTCGAAGAAGAAGCGGAAGAAATGGAAGGTGACGGAAGCGGTCACAGGCGCGACGACGCCGGCGCTCCGCTTCAGCCCGACCGCCTGGGCCAAGTTGCTATTCCTGCGTGATTATGGAGACACGGAAGTCGGCGGCTTCGGCATCGCGGCGAGCGACGACCTGCTGTTCGTTGAAGACATTCAACTCGTCAAGCAAGTGTGCTCGTGGGTGCATGTCGCGTTCGACGACGAATCGGTCGCCGATTTCTTTGATCGTCAGGTAGATGCGGAGCGGCGTCCTGAACAGTTCGCCCGCATTTGGGTGCATACCCATCCCGGCGACTGCCCGCGTCCGAGTATGACGGATGAGGAGACCTTTGGGCGCGTTTTCGGCCGCGCCGACTGGGCCGTCATGTTCATCCTGGCATGCGAAGGCCAGTCGTACGCTCGACTGCGTTTCAATGTCGGGCCATGTGCTGAAGTCGAGGTTCCCGTTGGCGTCGATTACTCGCGGTCGTTCGGTGCCTCGGACCTCGACGCCTGGGAGCAGGAGCATTTGGCCAACGTACACGCCGAACAACCTATACGCAGCACGGCCTTGGCATTGGAGCCGATCCCCGCCTCGCCGTTTGACGAGGAACCGACCAACGACTGGTATGAGAGTTGGTTCGACTACGCGGCGGAGGAAGAAGGCGCGGAGGAAGTGATACCATGAACCCAACTGAGATCACACCCCACGATCGCTTCACGCGACAGCGGGACCTTGTACCGATCGATCGTCTGACCGAGGTCGCGGCCACTGTCATCGGTGTCGGCGCCATTGGTCGTCAAGTGGCGTTGCAGCTTGCTGCCGTTGGCGCCCCACGTATTCAGTTGGTCGATTTTGACGCAGTGGATGTGACGAACGTCACGACCCAAGGCTACACGGCTAACGATGTAGGCCAGCCGAAAGTGCTTGCAACGGCTGCAGCCATTCGTCGACTGGATGCTTCGATCCACGTTGCGACGATTCAGGATCGCTACCGTGCAAAGCTGGAGATTGGTGAAACGGCGTTTTGCTGTGTCGATTCAATCTCTGCGCGGGCCGCTATCTGGCGATCCGTAGCGAACCGCTGCCGGTTTTGGGTGGACGGGCGGATGTTGGGTGAGACGATTCGTGTTCTCGCCGCGAGCGATGCCGACACCTTCGGCCGCTACGCCAACACGTTGTTTGCCCCGGCAGATGCTCAGACCGGTAGTTGCACGTCTCGTAGCACGATCTACGCCGCCAGTATCGCGGCCGGACTGATGGTCCACCAGTTCACCCGCTGGTTGCGTGGCCTTCCCGTCGATTGCGACACCACGCTCAATCTGCTCGCCGGCGAATGCACGGTCGCCTAGGTGGACAGCTCGACAACCTATCACGACAAAGCCCTGGCAACGCAATGGCTACGAACCAGTGCGTGTCGGGGTTTCTCATTTGGAGAACAATATGATCGCAACAATTACCCGTGCTGGTCGTGCGCGCGATGACAGTTCGGGACTTCTCGATTACGTTTCGCCCACCAGATTAAACACCTGGCTGTCGTGCCCGTTAAAGTTCAAGCTGCGTTACGTGGAAGGCATCAAGGAGCCGACATCGCCGAGCCTGTTTCTCGGCAAGCGCGTCCATGACGGCTTGGAGTTTTTCTATCGCCATCGACAGGACGGCGACCATCGGTCAGCCACAGATGTCGCGCAGCACGTTTCCGAGTCTTGGGACGAAGCGGTCGCTGCTGAAGAGGTGCAGCTCGCCTCGTTCGACGACGAAGCGGTGCTGAAACGTCAAACGATCGGATTGGTCGAAGCCTATCTTGATACACGAGATGCCAACGAAGGTTTCCCAATCGCCGTCGAAAGGCCGCTGGAGTGTCCGCTGGTCGATCCAGAGACCGGGGCCGACTTGGGCATGGCGTTATTTGGATTCGTCGATCTTGTTCTCGAATCGCAATCCGGGCTGACGATTGTTGATTTCAAGACGGCAGCGCGATCGAGTGCATCGCTGGAGATTTCGCACGAAATCCAGTTGTCCTGCTACGCCCACGCATTCCGGCGCCTGTTCGATGCGACTGAGCAAGAACTGCAAATACGCTGCCTCATCAAGACGAAGACCCCGAAGGTTGAAACACACCGTTACCCCGCCCGCGGCGACGCGCACTTCCGGCGGCTGTTCGCCGTGATCCACACCTACCTCAACGATTTACAGTCCAACAGGTTTGTGTATCGGCCCGGTTGGACGTGCTCGATGTGCGACTACCGCGAAACCCATTGTCGCCAGTGGCAGGGCTGAATCATCGACAAGGAGGAAACCATGCTTGGCTTGACCGTCGTTCCCGACGAAGAATGATTGCCGGAACGAACACGAAAAGAAGGGGGACATATGGAAGGTCTATTCGGACTTGCCGTGATGGCCGCGATTGCCTGGTGGTTTTACAAATCGGGCAAACGCATCGGCAGCCGCAAAGGCTACAACGTCGGCCGCTCCCGCAGTCGCCGACGTCGGCGCTGAGCCGCACTGGTCAGCACGCTCGGCAGTTGGGGCCCCCCCCCCGGGGGGCCCCCCCGGGGGGGTGTTTTTTGGGTGACGGGGGTGTTTGGGGGCCCGCCCGCGCGGCCGTGGGCCCGCCCCCGGGGGGGGCCCAACCTGTCGCTTTCTTTTAGCTATCAGGACGTTCTTGGGCGCTTCGGACGGTTGACGCGGCGGTGTAGTTGCCGAACGCCTCCGACATGATCCGCCATCCGACGTGATAACTCGCTGGGCGACCACGCCTTACGCCAAGTTCGCGTCAAAGTTGAAATACAGATGGTTGAGTCCACGACTAAACTGAATTCAATCTTCGTGGAAACTTCGGCGGCTTATTCAGATTTGGCCGTTCGCAACCCCTTGTGTTGAATTTATCTCGGGTTCGGCCCCGTCCGGTTATTCTATTAATACGCTAAACGGATGCGTTAGAAGAATTGCCAGATTCGTTTCAATTGTGAACTGGCGGGCCAGTTCCTTCGGGTCAGGAGCGAGTTAGAGGTTTGGAGGCTTTTTTGGAAAATTTCTGTCCAGATCCTCTACTGGCGGGAGTAAACGGGTTGTGGACGATCAATCTGCTGAAAAACGAACCGCTTCAGACGACGAGCGTTACGAAGCTTTTGTGCGACTCCTGGTAGAACATGAGCCTCGCGTGCGTTCGTTTCTGCGCGGATTGTTGCCGACGTGGCATGAAGTCGAAGAGGTCACTCAGGAGGCGAGCCTGATTGCGTGGCGGAAATTCGATGATTTTGAAGGTGGCACGTCGTTTGGGGGGTGGTTGCTCACGATCGCTCGGTTTGAGGCGTTGAAGTGCCGACGTCGAGTGGCTCGAAGCCCCCTGGTCTTTGCCGATGACGTTTGGGAGCTGCTGGCGGACGAGGCCAGTGAAGAGGAGGTTCAAACGATTCGTCGGCGACATCTGGAGGATTGCCTGGGACAACTGGAACGCTCGAAACGTGAATTACTGTTGAAAGTCCATTCGCCCGGCGTGATCATGCGACAAGTGGCGCTGCAATCGGGGAAAAGCGAGCAGGCGTTCTACAAGATTATTCAACGATTACGAGCAGTCGTGCTCGCTTGCGTCACAAAGGCACTTGCGGCGGAGAACGCATAATGTCCCATTCGGATCTAGAGCAACGGATTGGTGCCTGGCTCGATGGTCGTATCAGCGAAGTAGAGTCTGAAACGCTCCAAGAGGAATTACGTGAGTCCGCCGAGGCGCGTGCAACGTTTAACAGGTTCGCCCAGCTCGATGCAGTTATTCGCGAGGTGGCTGATACCGAGAGTGTTGCTGCGATTTCGCGAGCCGGCGGGACAAACGCTTCGATCGCAAAGCCCTCGACGGCTCGCTATTTCAGAACGTCACTGGCGCTTGCTTTGGGTGTCGTCGTCGCGTTGTCGGTGACACTATACATCCGGCAAATGAACAGCAATCGCGGAATCGCCCGGGTTAATGGCCTCAACGGAGCACTGGTCTGGATCGGTGACGGTGGCCAGATTGTTCAAGGTTCTGATTCACCGCGGGAGCAGACACGTTGGTCGAATGTGTTGAGCGAGGAAGCCGAGCTGCCCGGCGGAACCATTGAAGGAACCGCACTGGACTCTTGGTTCGAGTTGGAGTTCCGTGACGGCTCAACTGCCATGATCTTTGGTGTTTCGATACTCACATTTTCCGACCAGGGGCAGAAGGAGTTGCGTCTAAAACAGGGTAGATTCTCAGCGAGTGTGTTGCCTCAACCGGCTGGCAAACCGATGTTGATCCACACGCCGGTGGCCGTTCTCAAGGTGATCGGAACGCAGTTTGATGTTGAGGCGGGCCCCAAATCTACGGTGCTATATGTCAGAGAGGGGAAAGTCCAAGCCCGTCGGGTTCACGACGACAGGAACGTTGAAGTATCTGCAAATCATCGCGTTGTTGTAACCACCGATAGCGACATGGCGCCGCGGCTCGTCGCGCCTGAGCGGACGTGGGCCCAAACACCGGTTTGGGAGAACATCGCAACCACTGGTGACCAGGACTCAATTGCTACGCAAGCAACCCGCGATTACGACGGAACTCGCAATCTCTTGTTGTCAGAAGCCCCTGCGAGTTTGCCGGCGCAGGATACCGGGTACACCATCCGTAGCGGCGACGTATTTGAGATACGTTACGATTGGCTTGAGGACAATTGGTGGACGGCCAAAGACCAGATCGCAATCAGGTTGTTTACGACCGACAACGACTTGATCAGCGGCACGCCAACCACTTTCGCAACAGTGCTTTCCGGAACGTCGACCACCGCCGGCGCCTACGAAGCCGCATCGGGCAGTGTGACTGCCACGGCAACGGAAGCCAGGAAAAGACTCTTCGTCGCGATCGATACGCAAGACGGTGGGGGTGAACTTGACGGGCTCGCTCGTTTAGACAACTTCCAGTTGCAGGTGACGCACTTTCCCGAGCCGGGATTGCCTCGTCTGGATGATTTTCAATTGAAGGGGACACCCTTTCCTGACCCTCCGTCCCCACCTGCCGCCGAGGTCATCATCGGTGAAAATGTCCGTAACGGGGATTTCAACGGTAGCGAACTTTAGCCTGACTCTCCGAGTCGGGTAGTGAGCGTGTATTGCCCGACTCGGAGAGTCAGGCTACGAAAAAAAATCTGTCCAGATTCTCCGCCGACGGGAGTAACAGTACATACGAACGCTCATCCAACGCAAAGAAATCCCGCCATGACTCTCCCGAGTCGATGCTACCTGAAATCGTTTTCGACTTTCCCGCTGATCGTAGCCATTCTGTTGGTTGCGCTGCCAGCCTTTGAACCAGCAGCGTTCGGCCAAGCGGGAAAGGGCGCGTCTTCTGATGACTGGTTTATCAAGTCGGCTAAGGACAGGAACGAAAAGCTGCAGACGGGAATCAAGGGTGGTGAGAAACGCGACATTATTCCCTCGCTGCCCGGTATGCCGATTCCACAGTCCGAGCGGATCAAGCCGCCTTCGCCTGATTATCTGTTGGGCAAGGTGAAGTGGGGTAGTGGTGCGATTATCGAGAAGGAGCTGACCGAGGACTGGAATCTGGCTCCCAATGACATGCTGGAGTTTCATAAGCGGGCGCGTAGCGCAGGCTTCAAGTATATGCCCACCCAGACGTCGCTCGCCGAGTTTAGCTACGACCCGGCGCTGATGCCGGCGATCCTGCTGGGGGGCGTTCGTGAGGTGAAATTCACACCGACGGTCATCAATAAACTTCGTCAATACGTTCTCGATGGCGGGATGATTGTCTGCGACTCGGTGTATGGTTCCCCCTGGTTCTATGAGTCGTCGCTTGAGGTGTTCGATGACATGTTCCCTGAATCGCGATTTCGAGTCCTACCACCGGATCACCCTCTCTATCACATCAGTACGGAAATTGACGAAGTCACGTATCGCAGTGGTGGAGAGGGGGAGAATGGCAAGCCGTTTCTTGAGGCTCTTTATATTGGCAGCCGAATTGGTGTGCTGGTATCGAAGTATGGTCTTGGTTGCGGCTTGGCCGGCGAGATGAAAGTCTTCGACGAACTGGAGAAAAAGGGGCTGAAACCTAAGGCCTATAGTCAGGAGAGTGCCCGCCAGATTGGCGTGAACCTCGCTCCCTATATCGTCGGATACGGACGCGTGGGTGAAGCCGAAGGCAAGGCCGAGCTATTCGCCGCAATCGATCAAAACGCTCCAACGTCGGAATTTGTCTTTGCCCAAGTCAAGCACGATGGCCATTGGAATACTCATCCAGGTGCGGCGCGACAGTTATTAACCCGACTTGAAAAGGATTCGGCGATTCCCGTGAACCTCAAACGCGTGTCCGTCGACCTTGAGCGCGACGACACGTCAGCCTATCCGTTTCTGTTCTTTACCGGCCTCGACGATTTTGTGTTGACCGCCAAGCAAATCCAAGTCTTGCGTAGGCATGTCCATCAGGGTGGAACTTTGGTGATCAACAATGGGCTGGGGCTCGCTACGTTTCATCAGGCGGCTGTTCGGGAGATGCGTCGGGTCTTCCCGGCAGACGAATTCAGGCTGCTGCCGCAAACGCATGAGATATTCCGTTCGCTCCACACAGTCTCGCGTGTGAAATACACCCCGACGCTGCTGAAGGATCAGGGGGAAAAGTTAGGGGGACGTCCGGTGCTATTTGGAGTGAAAGTTGCCGGGAAACTACGAGTCATTTACAGCCCCTACGACCTTGAAGGGGGCTGGAACGAGGTTCGCTATCCCTTGAGTCGCGGGTATCAATCGGATTCCGCGAAAAAGCTTGGCAGCAATATCATCATGTATGCCATGACTCATTGAGTTTCACGATCATTGTCGCCTTTCGTTCCGCGAAAGTAGCGCAACAAGAGAATACACATGACATCCCGCAAATTAGCCTCACTTCCGATCGATCTGTCGCCACGCGAAGCTGTGGAAGACAACTCCGTCGAGGATGAGTTGTCGGAAGATGCATTGGAGATGGTCGCGGCTCTCGCTGAAACGCGCAACCGTCTACTGGAGGAAGTGGGACAGGTCATTGTCGGCCAGAGTGATGTGCTCGACCAAATCCTGACCGCCCTGTTTGCCAAGGGGCATTGTGTGATGACCGGTGTTCCGGGACTCGCCAAAACGCTGATTGTCAGCAGTCTCGCGAAGACCCTGTCTCTTCATTTTAAGCGGATCCAATTCACACCCGACCTGATGCCGACGGATATCACCGGGACCATGGTCTTGGCAGAAGGGGACCATGGCGGCGGCCGGGGGCACCGCTCGTTCGCGTTTCAGAGTGGACCGATTTTCACCAACATGCTGCTTGCTGATGAGATCAATCGAACGCCTCCCAAGACGCAAGCCGCTCTGCTCGAGGGCATGCAGGAAAGACGTGTGACCGTGGGCGGAGTGACGCATCCGTTGCCCGAGCCGTTTCTTGTCTTGGCCACGCAGAATCCAATTGAACAAGAAGGAACGTATGCGTTACCGGAAGCGCAACTGGATCGTTTCTTGTTCATGATCAATGTCGATTACCCGTCGCTGGACGAGGAGCAGGAAATCCTCATCAAGACAACGCTCGATTCGATTCCCCAGTTGGGCTCTCTGCTGACGCGCGACGATATTTTGCGGTTTCAGAATTTGGTTCGGCGTGTGCCGGTGAGTCGTTATGTGGCGAACTACGCCACTCGTCTTGCCCGTTCAACGCGTCCTGACGACTCCATCGCCCCTGACTTTATTCCCAAATGGGTGCAGTGGGGTTGCGGCCCACGAGCAGGTCAGGCTTTGTTACTGGCCGCCAAATCCCACGTTCTGCTAAGTGGACGATTCAATGTTTCAGTGCGGGACATTCGCAAGTTTGTTCATCCCGTGTTCCGGCACCGCTTTGGCTTGAACTTCACTGCCGTCAGTGAGGGCTACGATACGGATGCGATTATCGACTGGCTGCTCGAGGCCGTGCCGGTGCTTCATGACGATCAACCAAAGCCAGGGTTATTGGGAAAACTCTGGGGCGGGAGATAGTTGCGTTTCGCTGCGCGAAAGTAGCGCCACAAAAGGAAAGACAATAAGACGCTACTTTCGCGGAGCGAAAGGCGACTAACAGAAAGCAACCTTGACATAACATGGCTACGAAATCAGACACTTATAAATACTTGCCATCGAGCACGGCCGACCATCTGGGGAATTTGCAGATCGGTGTTACCAAACGGATGGACGTCGGGTTGCAAGGCCGGCACCGCTCTTCAACATTCGGGTCTTCTGTCGAGTTTGCTGAGTATCGTGAATACATGCAGGGAGATCCGATTGAACGGATCGACTGGAATGTCTATGCCCGTACGGACAGGTACGTGATTCGTCGCTTCCATGACGAGGTCAATATTCGGGCGAACGTTTTACTCGATACTTCTGAGAGCATGTCATTCCAGGATATGGGGTCGATGTCCAAAATGGACTACGGCTGCCATCTGGCTGCGGCTTTGATGTACGTCATGGTGAACCAGGGCGATTCGACCAGTCTGATCACCTTTGATGATGACTTGCGAAAAACGTACGAGCCCGCTGCGACCTTCGGTGCACTTCGGCCGCTGCTGCATGGGCTCGAGGAAATTAAGCCAGCGGGCGAAAGTAACATCCAGCAAGCGCTGTCGAAGGCGACTGAGTTTATCCGGGGGCGGTCGCTTGTCGTCGTCATCTCCGACCTGTTGCAAGACCCTCGCGAAACACTCAAGGGCATCGGAAGTCTCTGTTACGCGGGGCATGACGTGACCGTCTTTCATGTGTTGGATCCGGCCGAAATTCGCCTGCCGCAAGAGGGATTGATTGAGGTCGAGTTCCTCGAAACGCACGACAAGATGAACGTCGACATCGGCGACTTCCGCGACTTATATCTGCAGAGAATCCGGCAGTATTTAGACGATGTTCGCATTGGGTGCACCAACGAGGGGGCCAACTATTTGTTGGTCGATACCTCGACGGATATTCATGACGCTTTGCTGAAAAGGGCGACAAGCTGATGATACCAGGTGCCTCTCTGTTTTTGTATTTACTGCCTCTAGCCGCGGCCCCCGTGCTGTTTCATCTGTTGATGCGCCGTCAACGTAAGACGGTGATGTTTTCGACACGGATGTTTTTTGACAGCATGAAGCCTCGACTTTCTTTTCATCGAAAGTTTCGCGAGCCACTGCTCCTGGCGGCCAGGACTCTGCTGCTGTTGTTCCTGCTGCTCGCCTTGGCACGCCTGTCAATCCCAGGACTGAGTGGCGTCGTTGGATTAAGCGGCCAGCAGGCGGTTGTGATTGTTGTCGACAATTCCAGCTCGATGGCCGGAACCGTCGAGGGCAGTGATCGAACCAAGCTGACTGTGGCCGTTGAGGGTGCACGTGCCCTGCTGAAGAACATGGACCCTCGCGGCAAGGCCGCGATTGTGTTGCTGGTACCGGACTCAAGTACCGACCGATTTGGTGGCGGGATGACCACCGACAAAGAGACGCTGATGAGCTTTCTTCAGTCGATCCAGGTCACCGAGGCGACGGGGGATGCTTCCAAAGCGATGCTACGGGCAACGGCACTGCTCGCCGAAGACTCTCCGGGTGGAGGTGGTTCCATGCATGTATTTACGGATCTTCAGGAAGCGGAATGGAAGACGCCTGCGTTGGCGGCAAATGATATGGCCTTAGAGGCGAGCGTCTTCTTGCATCGCGTACCCACCGCCGAAACAAGTTTGCCGAACATCTGTTTGCTCCGAGCCACCGTATCATCGCGCAGAATCCTGCCGAATCAGCCGTATTCTTTGGAGGTCTTGTTGCGAAATGATGGTGCCAAAGATTTTCAGGTCCGCGTTAACCGCAAAGATTCTGAGCATAGCGTTGCGGAGATCATCAATGTCGAGATCGGCGCGGGCGCACAGAAGCTAGTGAAGTTACCGCTTCAGCCGAAAACTCCGGGCCGTCATTGGGTCCGCATCTGGATTGAAGGCGACGGATTTGATGGCGATAACCGCGTCTTTGTTCCCTACATTTGTGAGAGAAAAGGGGATATCTATTTTCTTGGGGAGCAAGAGGCCGGCACTTTCGGTCTACTGCCGCTCGCCTTTTCGCCCAATGGCGATGGCCGTCTCACTTCCTTAGTGCCAAGCTTTGTGTCCCGGGAGACCATCGAAAGTCGGTTGCAGCAGAAGACGCCGATGCTGGTGGTCATGACCTGGGCGGATGCGTCGACGTTGGACGACCAAACCAGCGCACTATTGGATCAGTACACGCAGCAGGGTGGCAACATTTTGGTGCTGCCGGCCGTCAATGCTGGCGAGTCAACGGGCGAATCAACTGGCGCCGCCCCCGCCTGGCTGGGAGCGAAGCGAGGGTCTTTGAAATCTGTGCCGATCAGTGTGCCGCTGCACGTTGACAACCAGTCATCGCCATTCTGGTCAGACATTCGCGGGCTGGACGGACGCGTTCGCATCGGCAACGCGTTTGTGAAACAGTACTATCCGATTTCGCTGGAACAAAATGCCGGCTACGTTGCACTCTTGAGTGCGAATGAAGACCGCGGTCTGTTAGCGATTCGCAAGCACGGACAAGGCCAGATTGTCGTCAGCGGCATGGCCTTCGGTCGTACGGGTGCCTGGAGCACACTGCCGAGACAAAAGTCCTTTCTGGTCATGGCGCAGCCGATCGCTTTGGGCGCCGTGTCGAGCTTGTCGAATCAACGTCTGTCGATCGTCGCAGGCCAGTCGCCGCGTTTGTTGCCTGGCGAAGGGAACGAGATGTCGATCACGACGCTGCTCGGTGACCAGGTCGATTGGTCCGGATTAAAAGACCAGTCTCCGAACTTGGTGCGTGGAGGCGCTTACATCGCCACTCTGGGGAACCGCGAAACCTGCTTGACCGTTCTGCCGTCTGAGTTGGAGGGGCACAGTGCCTTTATAGAAGACTCGGAAATCGGCGCGCTCGAAGGCATCCCTCACGGAGTTAGTATTCTCTCTGACGAAGATGACTTTCGCGACGAGCTAGAACAGTCCATGGCGGGCACCAGTTTGTATTTACCGTTTCTGTTGTTGGCCCTGGCATTCATGATGGCTGAGGGATTGCTGGGATCGCCCGCGAAAAAATGGAAAGACAACACCAAGGAGGATTCCGAGCAGAAGCCCTGGGTGACGTCCACGCAATCTAGTGGGGAGATTGCTTGATGCTAGGCATGCTTATTTGGAAACCGCACCTGGGCACGCTGGCAAACAGCTTCATCATCCTGGCTCTGATGGGCTGGCTATGTCTGCTGTGGTACCGGTACCGATCGCGTTATGCGGTAGCAAGGACCCTGCAACTGCTGGCTCCGAAATTGGCTTTTACCATTCTCGCAGTTGTCGCGTTAATGGACCCAGCCTGGCGGAATGTGAAACCATCGGATGATTCTCAAAAAGTTGCGGTCGTGGTGGATGTCTCCACCTCGATGGACGTGGAGGACATGGTTGTGAAAGACGGCGGGTCGGATTCCCGCGCCAATCGTGCCCAGCGGATTTTGAAAGACATTCAGGGCGAGCTCAAAGGCATCGCCAGTGTGGAGAATTACCAGTTTGATATCGACATTCTCGCCGCCGAGGAGGAGCCGGGGAGCGGAACCCGCAAGACCGATTTGGGGAGGACCGTGGTTTCGCTTTCAGAAAAGCCGGACCTGTCTGATTGCAAAGCGGTTGTGATAGTCACCGATGGCGGTGACGAAGTGATCCGCAGCGAACGACTTCCTGAGGTACCCATCTATATTGCCGGCATCGGAACGGAGCCCTCAACCTGGGATGATTTGGAAATCAGTAATACGGACATCCCTGAAGAAGTGGAACTGGACACGCCTTTCAAGGTTTCTGCGGACATTGCCGTACACAGTACGTCGGACGAATTCGCGACGAAAACCGCGGAAGTGGGGGTCTCGATCGAGAAACAAGTCGCGGGCCAGTACCAGCAATTGAGCGCCGTGACGGTGGACCCGAGAAAAAACAATGGGCGGGTGGAGTTCGATCTTCCTGCCGAGGAGGCAGGAGGGGTTTACCACTATCGGTTGTCGGTCAAGGACGTGGATGGCGAGATGACCGTGCTCAATAACACGCGTGAATTTGCCGTGGACGTCCGCGAGAAGAGCATCAATGTACTCCTGTATGGCAACATGCTGGACGTGAATTTCTCGATGCTCAAGCGGGAACTCAGCGAGGATGAAACGATCAAGCTGACCTCGGTTTACCGAAAAAATGCCGAGGTGTTTCTGATTGATGGAGCGCGGCAGGAAGGCGACCAGGTGTTTTCGCGTGGATTTCCCGCGGATGAAGAGGTCCTGGACCTTTATACCTGCATTGTCCTGGGATCCTTCCCGGCCGACTTTATCAGCCCTGCGTCTTTCGACGCGATCAGAAGGTACGTTGAGGATGGTGGCAACCTTGTTCTGCTTGGAGGTCCCAAGTCCTTTGATAGAGGGGGCTACTTCAAAACAGCTCTGGCCCCGCTGATACCCTGGAAGGAAAGCAACGATCCCCGCGGAATCAGCGCGGGACAATTTCCCGTCATGATCCCACCGGAAGGGACGGGGCATGGATTGTCTTCCGCCACGGCGGCGATCTTGAAAAGCGTGACGGCTCCCGTGTTCTATTCGGTCAATAAAGTCGGGGCGCGACGAAGCGGTGCATTGAGCCTGATGAATGCTTCCGTCGGCTCTCAGATCGTACCCATTGTTGCCCTGCAACCTTATGGCAAAGGCCAGACTCTGGGCGTGGCTACCGATACGCTCTGGAGATGGTCGCGCATGGAGGGCGATATTTCTGGGGCCTTCGCACAGTTCTGGAGAGATTCCATTCGGTACATGGCCGGTGAGATTGAGGGCGGCCGATTCCTGACCGTCGCGTGGGATCGCAAGCGATACCGCCCTAGTGAGCAAGGCCACGCGGAGATTGGCATTGTCGGGCGTTATGCCGAAGGGGAAGTTTACTTGAAGGGATCGGTCGAGCACGCGGGGACAACTCAGGATCTTTCGATCGTGTTGAAGGATGGCAATGACTTTCAGACCAAAGTATTTTTTCCCGATCGCGGCGACTACAAGGTCAAGCTCGAGGCGACCCTCGCCGGTGAGCCGCTGGATACTTATGAGCGCGTCATCCGCGTGGGGTCGAATGTCAGCGAAGGCGCAGACCTCGCAGTGGATCACCCTTTCCTCGAGAACCTGGCCGCACGCAGTGGTGGCAATTATCAACGGGAAGCCGACGCCGACCAACTGATCCAACGCCTCAAAGCCATGCTGATGACCAGCGCTGATCCGCATGACACGCCACTGGTGAGAGAGCCCGATCTGTTCGGCGTGCTGCCAGTTTTCATCCTGCTCGTGATGAGCGTACTGCTTTGGGAATGGGTCCTGCGACGCCGTATGAATATTGTTTAAGCCCGTGGGATAGGCTTCCAGCCTGTCAAAAACACGAGGGAGATGAGCATGAAAACTAAAATCAACATAACGCTACTCATCGCGATGTTCGCATTGCTGCCGGCAGGCCTGTCGGCACAAGACACGGCGGATAAGCGACACGCGCTTGTGTATATGTCAGACGGGACGCAGTACGAGGGGATTGTGCAGCTAACTCCCGGGGTAGATTTTAGGATGACGAAGCTGCCGGGGGACGAAACGGCGACCACCGTGGATGTCGAAAACATCCGAGCGAAGACCAAAGTCTTTACGTTCAATTTTAACGTCGTCAAAGAAATGACGTTCTCGCCCAACAGCGAGGAGTACCTGAAAAAATTCAAGATACTCAACATCAGCAACATGGGAGCCGGAGTTAAAAAGGTGAGAGTCGGGTTGGAATATCCCGTGTTAAAGCCGAAGTGCACCGTGGTCTTCAATAGCGGAGAGACGGTGACCGGTATTGTGGACACGCGCGTCATGTACGTGCGGGTTGTGGAGCCGGACACGGGTTTCGTGACGGGAACGAAGAAGTTCGTGATGCGATCGAAGTATTCGGGCGAGCCGGGCCAGGGTATGGACGATCTGGTGCATGTCAAACGGATCAAAATGCTGGACGAGGGCCAGCAGTTTACTCGCAACATGGAAGTCGATTTCCGTTCCTTCAAATTGGATTCGGCCAGCCCCGACAACGGAGTGCGAGCGCTGACGCGGGACACGCTCTCGAAGGTGGTTGTCCGAAAGGATGCGAGTGGCGGCAAGATGCGGGTGCATTCGACCCTCGGTGAAAACGTCTTTCTGGCGGCTCAGGTCGATGGCAAGTGGGTGGCAGGCTGGCCCGCCGAAGGGACGAAGCGAACAGACCTTTTTAAATCCGTCGAAACCGAGTTTCTCAAAGTCCAGGATTACTACACCGAGAAGAAACTGCTGGGCATTATCTCCGAGGATCGCGACAGGAAAATCACCGCCCTGGTGAGGCTGCGCCGAGACATCGCTGATCCGGAGGCGGCCCTGGCATGGGCGAAGGGCACTGCCTGGGGGAAGGGTACGCGAAATTTTGAAATGGATGAACACGGTGAGTTGATGGAGTTCTACCGCCTGAGTATCTGGCGGTTTGTGCGAGACAATGAGACGGGAAAAATGACCTTAGTGGATCGAGGTACTTTTTGTCGCACGCGTATAAAGCTTGAAGAAGAGACACCGGAGATGGGCATTGCGCCAGATCTCTGGCCGGTTGTCATGAAAGGCGGCAAGCTAATTGTCGGTGGTAAGGATCACGAGATAACACAATGAGCATCGTACAAACCAGTCCTGCACAGACCTTGGATTTCAGGCAGGTTGTTCAGCGCGCGAACCGTACCATTCGCATGACCAAAGTTATGTTGGGGGTTCTCACCTGGTTCGCCATTGCTGCCACGACCTGGCTTGGTCTGTTTGCCCTCGACAACCTGTTCGACCTGCCCTCAGCCTTGCGATTTCCGTTTGGAATTATGGGACTGATCATCACGATTGCTGCCTTCCTCAAGTGTGTCGTGGGAGCCGTCAGAACGCACCAAAGTGACGAACAGGTCGCACTGATGCTGGAAGAGCAGTTCCACATCGAGGAAAACGTCCTCATCAATACCATGCAGTTTGAAGAGATGGGCTACAGCGACAAGCAAAAAGAGTTCATCCAAGCAACGGCCAGTGCGGCCACGACCGGCTGGAGCCATGTGCCGCTACGCGAGTTATGGCAACCGGGCCGGTTGGCAATCTGGTTGGCGGCATTCGCCCTGCTGATGTCGCTTTGGGCCGCGTACAGTATTATCGCGCCGGACTATCTCAAGAATGCATTTTCCCGCTACGCGTTCAGCTTCCAGGATACTCCACCCGCTGCCGCCGCCTCGCTGATCATGACTCCGGCAGAGGATGTCACCATTGCTGAATTCGACGACCTCGATATCACTCTGGATGTGACCGAATTCGCAGACGGCAAACAGTTAGTGGTGTATCCCGCCATCGTTTACCGTGAGGGTCAAGGCACCGTTCCCAACGATGGTACCGTCGGCGCGGAAGTCAAGATGCGCCCCGTTGTCGGCAATCCGAACCTGTATCAGTACACCTTTGAGACCGTTCGCCGTAGTTTTGCCTTCCGCATCTTCGTCGGCGGAACCTACGCTCACAGCGTGCAGGTGACGGTGGACGGCGTCACCAAGATCGTCGAATCATCGTTCACGGTGACGCCACCAGCCTATGTGGCCCAACCGCCTCGGCAGCAAACCGGCCCTCCTTACCCAGTGAAGTGTCTGCCTGCCAGCCAGTTGGATCTACTTGTCAAATTGGATAAGCCTGTCGAGTCGCTCGTCTGGGAGTGGCCGGCTGGGTCTGTGCCGCTGCAGGATACAGGCAATCAAGTCTGGAAAGGCACGATCGAGGTGGGTGACACCGGCGGTAATTACGACCTGGTCGCTGTGGTCAAGAACCTGCCCGAACCGATCACCTTGAGCAGCGGCAGTGTCCAACTCAAGACCGACCGCAAACCCGAAGTCAACTACCTGGACATGGAGCTGAGCCACGTGGTCACCCCCGGCGCCACGCTTCCGTTGCGATTTGAAGGTAGGGATGACTACGGCCTGCGGGACATGAAACTGACGCTCCGCCGCGCCAAGGCCGGTAGTCAGCCCGAGGCGATTCGGGACTGGACGTTCGGCTCCGCACCTGGTGAGCAGGATCGGATTCAGAAGCGAGTCGATCTAAAAATCGATGCCAGCGTTTTCGAACCGGGCAACAAGTACTTTCTGGAAGTTCATGGCAACGACTTTTGTCCGACCACGGACAGCGGCGTTTCCGATGCTTTGCTGGTCACCGTGAAGGATCTGAATACCAACCTTGCGGACGGCGACTCGGAACTAAAGGATCTGTATGCGGCCCTGGAGCGCGCCATCGTTCTTCAAAAACAAGCGCTGGAGGGAACCCAGAACCTGTCGGTGAACATCGATGATGTCTGGTTGGATGTGAATCGTGTGAAACGGGAGGACCAAGACATCCAGGCAGCGCTGGATGCTTACCGTGAGAAGATTCTCGAACTTCAGGTCAATGTGCGGGAAACACTGATCAAGGGAGTGCAGTTGGCGCCGGATCAATCGATCCACTTGGCCGTTCGCATGCAAAGCATATCCGATAACGAAGCTGTCGAAGCCAATCATCGCGCGTTTGCCGCGGGACGTGTGCGGCTTCACGCCAGCGAGTTGAAGCGTGCCAATGGTTTCGGCCCCGGTACCTCATTTAAAAACACAAAGACTCAAAACGTCCGCTTCAAGAGTCAACCAGCACGCTATTTCGGGTTGGTCATCTACTCTGCCCACGGCTGGTCGCCGAAAGCATATCTGGAACAACTGGCGCTCGTGGGCGAGGACACCGAGGAGAACAAGAGCCCCTACCTTGACAGCTCGAAATGGAAACTCGTTGCGTCCAATGTCAAGGATGCACAACAGGCACTGGCTTCCAAGGACGGGCCGCACAAGGTCACGATCGATTCGTTGCCGGCATCGTTTGTGTTTGATATGGGAGAAGAGCAGGCCGTTACCGGGATCGCCTGCAAGGGTGGCGGCGAGCAATCCCCCAAGGGAATCGCGGTTTACCTGACCACAGATCAGGCCCCCGAGATTGTCCCGGTGGCGCTCGAGCAAGAGCGTATTAACGGTGAATTCAAGCATCTAAAAACCGTTCAGGAAATGATCTACAACCAGTTGCTGGCGCTTAAGGGCGGAGAATTCGAGAGGTTGGAGAAGGACAAGAATCTCGAGTTGGCGAAGTTGCTGGGAGAAGATCGTGATGAGGCGGCACCTGCGGCGGATTTGGCCCAGGCCGAGACCAACGAAAAGCTCAAAGAATGGACGGAGGCGGAAGAAGAACTTGACGCGCTGCGGAAGGTGATCACTTCCAAACCCACGGAAAATCTGGATGAGGATGACGAGAAAGATCTCAGCGATCTCGATCTAAAGAAGCTTGCGTTGAAGCGTGATCTCGAGGAACTGGCTGAAGACCTCGCGCGGAGCGAGTGGGACTTTGCGGACAAGAGCGAGATCGAGCTGTACGAGGCCACGCTGCACAACATTCAAGACAAACTCGATGAAAAAATCCCCGATCTTTTGGCGTTGGATAGCGACAAACCGAAACCCGACATGTCGCACAATCTCGACACCGTACCGCAGGATTCGTCGCAGGAGATCGAAACGGGCCAACAGCAGCCAATCAGCGGTGCCTTGGTAGAACCCGGGCAGAATGAAGACGCCGAAGATCAAGGCAAGCTACCCGATCTCGGCGAACTGCCCGCCGAACTCCCCGCGAATATTTCTGAGTTGGTCAGCGGACTCGACGATTTGGGTCCTCCCGTCCCCGAATCGGGTTCGGAATTGATGGATCACAATTCGCCTTCCGGATCCCCCGCTTCGGATAACCTGGACTCGGCCTCCGCCGCTGGACAGATGGCCGCTCAGACGCCCAACCCGCTGGCCAAAACGAAAGGCCGTGGCAACATCGGGCGTGCTGGACAGTCAGAAGGACAGATGGCCGCCAGCAAAGCACCAGCGATTCCGGACAATGAAGTGGCGATGCCGGCTCGTCTGGTGGCCGGTGCTGGTGAAGACGGCCAGATTGTCGATGAGGACAACACGCCCTCCTCGGCGATTGGTTTGGGCAAAGGAACCGGGTCGGCGACAGGATTCGCCGATGTCGGTAAGCTTCCTCCTGACGAACTGAACAAGCTTAAGGAGATGCTGGGGGCTGCAGATCACAAGAGTAACGAGAACATCCGTGGGCTCTTGCTGGCGCTCAATCGCCACAATCTGCCCACGACCGACTTGAAACGAGCCCTGGAACGACTCCGGCAGATTCAGGGCAACAAGCAGGGAGTCGATGTAAGGCAAACGCTCAACGAAGCCATGAAGCACTTGCGTCGTGCAGAAACTTCGCTCGCCAGTGCCTACGAACTGCGTGCGCAGCAGATCGCGGATGGAACGTTTAAAGATGCGCACCAAGCCGATACCACCGGCGGCGCGGTGGTTGCTGGATATGAGAATATGGTCAGCGAGTATTTCAAAGCCGTTGCCGAAGAATCCGCCAAACGAAAATAGGAACGTTTAGTCGCCTTTCGCTCCGCGAAAGTAGCGTCGCAACACGAGTAAAAAACGCCAATTTCGCGCCCGAAAGGCGACGATACGAAACACCTCGACGGGAGCCCTAAATATGAATTCATCAAAAGACACAAATTCAGGCAGCGACGCGGAAGCCTTGGCCAAGTTGGCAAAGTCCGGGGAGCTAATCACCGAGGAAGTCGGAAAGATCATCGTCGGCCAGGTCGATGTCATCAACCAGATCCTCACGGCATTCTTTGCTCGCGGACACGTCGTGATCGAGGGTGTGCCCGGCCTGGCGAAGACACTAATGATCAACAGTCTGGCCGAAACCATGTCGCTCGATTTTACCCGGGTACAATTTACGCCCGACTTAATGCCGACCGACATCACCGGTACGACATTGTTGAACGAAGATGAACATGGAAAGCGGCACTTTACCTTTTCCAAGGGACCGGTGTTCACCAACATTCTACTGGCAGACGAAATCAATCGTACGCCACCGAAGACCCAGGCCGCTCTGCTCGAAGCGATGCAAGAGCGTAACGTCAGTGTTGGCGGTGAAACCTATAATTTGCCCGAGCCGTTCCTCGTGCTGGCCACACAAAATCCGATCGAGCAGGAAGGTACGTATACATTGCCGGAAGCACAATTGGACCGGTTCCTGTTTCTGATCAAGATCGATTATCCGTCGCTCAGCGAAGAAGAGAAGATCCTGTTATCGACGACATTGGAATCGCTGCCGAATCTCGCTCACATCATTGGTGGTGAGGATATCATCCAGATGCAGAAAGCAGTCCGCGGAATTTCGGTTAGTCCTGAGGTGGCCAACTACGCCGCACGACTGGCGCGTGCCACCCGACCGGGCCGCGACGAAGCTCCCGACTTTGTCAATCAGTGGGTACGTTGGGGCTGCGGTCCTCGTGCCGGACAAGGCTTGCTGCTGGCGGCCAAGTCACACGCCGGGCTCTCCGGTCGGACTGAAGTCATCTTTGACGATGTGAGGAAATTCGTGCATCCCGTTTTACGGCATCGTATGGGTTTGAACTTCGCAGCTGTCAGTGAAGGTCAGACGACGGATGATATTGTCGACATGCTCGTGGAGCATGTTCCCGAGGTGATGTCGGCTGCCGCGCAACGCAAAGTGGCTGTCTGAGCGTCGTTGAAAATGGAAAACAAACGGATGAGAACGAATCGATGCACGACAACTTGGCTGTTCATGGCAATGGCTCTGTGTTGGTCAATTCCTTCGCTTGCCCAGGCTGAGGTGATCGGACGGGTCAGCAATATTGTGCCCTCGACGATTCAGGTCAGTCCCCACGGTGACCATGTTCTGGTTGTGAGTGTTAACCCGCAGACGAAACAACGGCAGGTCTATCTTGATGGAAAGGCCTTGCCCGGTGTGTATGACGCCATTGCCGGCGGCACTCCGTTTTTCAGCGAGGATGGCAAGCACCATGTTTTCGTGGGCACGCGAGGTGAACAGTGCATGGTCGTTCTCGACGGTGTGGAGCAGACACCTTATACCATCACCAAAGATGGTTGGCCCTTTGCCGGGTTAGTGTTCGGATCGAACGCAGGCAGGACGCACCTGGCCTATCAAGCCAGCAAGGATGGCCGACATTATGTTGTGGTGAACGGAAAGGTACTGGGGCCTTATGACAGTATCGTCGTTAAAGACAAACCCGCGCAGCGCGGAATCTGGGATTTTCGTTTTGAGGGCGACTACTTCGCCTATCGCGCCAAGGTGGGCGAGAAGATGGTGGCTTGTCGCGGTCGGATCCAAGGGTCCGAAATTACGTTGGTCACGAGCAAGCCCTATGATTTGATCGGTTCAGGGTCACCAGTACGGATGGGCGGAAAGACAGACGCGAACGGCGATGAGTTGTTCGCGTTCGTTGCGAAAGAAGGCCCAGGAAAAGAAAGCATTCGCCAACTTCCCGGCGACGAGCCGATCAACGAAAAGACCTGGAAGTATATTGCTCCAGGCACCTTGCGTTCGTCGCCCGCCCAACCAGGAGAAATGGTCTACGTCGGGGGCGACATGCAGTGGAACGTGGTTGTCGGCGAGAAGCAGTGGCCGCCGTGCGAGCGACTGGGACGCCTGATGGCGTCCCCGTCTGGTGCGACCTGGGCTTGCATGTCGAAGACCGATGACAAGTTAGTTGTGATGGTCAACGGCGTGCCGGGCAAAGTCTATAGACAGATCCAACATGGCAAGACGCTGTTTCCCGCTGGGGATGAGCGCGTTATTTACGGCGCATCAACGCTTGACGGTTCCAAAACGCCCGCCAGGATTGTCGTCGATGGCAAAGAGGGCAAAGCCTATACGCAGGTCCGAGGCGATAGCGTGGTCTTTAGTGCTGACAAAAAATCAATGGCCTATGTGGCCGGTGACGGAAATAAGAACTTCGTCGTTCTGGACGGCAAGGAAGGCCCGGCCTTTGATGACATTTTCGATTTGCGTTTCTCGCCTGTCGGATCTCGTTTGGCGTACGGTGCCCGACGGGGCTTGGAGTACTTTGTTGTCCAGGGCGACAAAGAACATGGGCCCTATGAAAACACGCAGCGAGGGTCGCTCGTATTTCGTTCCGATGGCAAGGACTTGGCCTGGGCTGCCTTTGGGGCCGATGGCAAGTGGCATGTGTGCCTCAACGGCAAGACGATTGACTCGGGATGCGACCGCGTTGTCAGTCAGATTACGTTCTCTAACGGCGTGTCGGTGCCAGCTTATGTCGGGCGGTACGTGTCTGATGGAAAGCCTTCCTTTGCCATGTCATACGGTGGCAGACTCGGCAGAGAGTACGACTCCATTTGGATGGGCGATGGTGGAAAGCTCTTCGTACAGGAAGACGCGAGCATTAAGTATTTCGCAAAGAGTGGATCGTTGCTGTATCGAAATATTGCGAAAGAACAATGACACCGATGACTCAGCTCAAGCTTATCCTGGCCAGTTTCTTTGTCCTGCTGAGCACACAGCTCCGCGCCGAAGACACTACGCACTGGCCGCCGAAATGATCGCCGTGGAAGCGAAGAAGGGGCTGTAGACATAGTCGCCTTTCGCTCCGCGAAAGTTGCGCTGAATGAAGAAACGCTCTACGAATACAAAGAAACGCATCTTTCGCGGCGCGAAAGGCGACTATTGCTAACATGAGTATTCAACACAAAATCAAACCACTTCTAATCACACTCTTACTGTGCTCCGCGGCGCCACTATTGCAGCCACTCTTGGCCGCCGATTCGGAGCCGGCAGCGGCGCCGGTGGTCTGGCATGTGGAAGACGCGGAGTTGCGCGCGTCGGTCAAGGTGGATGTTAGAGACGCGCTGCTGCGGATGCCGCCGCAGGTGTATCTCGCCGATTTGAAGCCGCTCGAAACCACCGACGGGCTCGCCTTTGATCCGCTGAGTAAAAATGTCATCCCGATCGACGTCCGCGATCCGAAAGAGAAGGCGGCGACGATCGCTAAGTTGAAGCAATCAGAATTAAAGCCACAACAGTTTCTTTCAGTGGGCGCATGGGAGGCGTACGTAAAGAAGTCCGCAAATGCTTACGGTGGACTGACGGAAAACGACGGCGGCCCGATGTTGCGGCTCAGAGGCTCGGTGACCGTTGCCCTGAAACCGGAGTATCAATTTCTCACCTGGAAGGGGCGCCACTCCGCAAAGGTCTTCATCGACGGTAAGCCAGTCAGGCTAGAAAACAACCCCGCAAGGTACTGGCAAGAGGGGAAGATAGGCTGGCAAGACGGAAAGATAGACATCCAAGAGGGAGTTGAAGTTGTCGGGCATAACGCGCAGTTCGCTGACCATCAATCCGCCTTGGTGGCCATCCCGTCCGGCGCCAAGACGCTCAAATTTGAAGTGGCTCCTGATCATGACCGTCCGGGCCAGTCCCTTGGTCAAGCGGGTTTCATTACCCGGCACGCCAAGGTTGCGCGGGCGACGATTTGTCTCCCCGGACGCGATGCGAGCAAGCTGGTTCCCGTCGTGGTTCGAGCCGGCGGTGAGCGGGTCGGTTGCCGCGTTGTCTGGGCGAGCAAATCGATGCCGATGCCGATCATGTTCGACTCGTCCAGCGGCGACGAGAACTATTGGGTCTACCTGCTCGACGAGGCAAAGAAACCGGCGCCTCTCGATTGGACGCCGCAGGCGGAAGTTATGGAAGAGGCGCGCCAGCTCGATCGTTACAATCCCGAGCTCGAAACACTCGCCGGCTTTGAAAAGCTGTGGGGATCCGCTGAAATCATCGGAAGAGGCGTTCCGAAGTCGCGTGCTGTGGCGGGGCATGCCACTCGAACGGGGTGGCTAAGGCCGTCACGCGTCATGCATAGCTTCTCTCCTACCTTTGGAAAGACCGGCTCGGAGCCCGTCACCCTGCACGAGGTGGTGGGCGCCCAGTCGGCAACGCTAAGGCGAATCAGCGGCATCTTTCAGATTCCGGCAACCGATACGTACACGTTCTTCTGCATGTCCGGACCTGGGGGCTATGTGCTGCTGGACGGCCACTTGATCGCCTCGTTTCGCGATGGAAATTCGACGCCCGGGTCAGAATCGGGCCGAATTCTCAATTTAGAAATTGACAAAGGACAACACCGTATCGAGCTCTTGCAATATGGCCCGACCGGGCATGCGGGTTGGGCCGGGCTGTGGTGGAAGAATCCGAGCCTGAAGGATCTTAACGAAGATAAATTTATTGGCTATCAGCTATTCGGCCAATCAAACGCAGGCACATCCGGGAACTACATGGTCTGGGAGCCGCTGGCGGATACGATGACCGCGCCGTTGGAACATCGTGCGAAAGACTCATACGCCACGTTCAATTGGTATCAGCTCGCCCATCAAGGGGGAGTCTATCCCAGCATTGGTTATCCCAAGTATGCCCTGAACTGGTATCGCTTCAGCGCCCATGCCCCGGGTGCTTCCACAGGCGCCGTCTATCGCTGGCGATTCGACGACGGTCGTACGGCCGAAGGCAAACAGATCTGCAAGCTCTTCTTGCGGGGCGGCATCAGGAAGGTGGAGCTCGAGGTGTTGGATGCCCCGGGCGGCAAGGTGATCGCCCGCGCCGCCGGCGAGGTCGCGGTTCGCATGAGTCTGGACGATTGGGCTGACGGTAATTTAATGAATACCCATAGCCAGGATCGACTTACCGGTGCGTGGCGTCACGATGTAAACCAACCCTCTTTTAATCCTCTGTTGGCGCAGATTTGGGAGTTTGCGGCCGAAGGCAGGCTTGAGCGGGTGCCGGTGGACGATCTGGTCAACTACTACGAGTGGTTGAATAACGCCAGTATTAGAAATGGCCTGGACGAGGGCACCCTGGACTCTGCCACTTGGCAGCGTCCTACGCATGACGACCGAGGTGTTCCCCTTATTTCACGCATCAAGATCTTTGATGATGCCGTTAAGAAGCATAGCTACGCCCGCCGGCGCAGCGGCGATGTGCTGGCCGCACGGGCCGATGACCTGATCGCCGCGTATCCGTACAGCGATTTGCTGCGGATCGCGCAGAATTTGAGTCGCACGGAACGCGGGCCAAGCCGCGCTCACTACGCTGCTGCCGAAAAGCTCCTGGCCGCCGTGCTCGAGCGTGCTCCCGCCGGTAGCTCTCAGTGGAGAACGGCGGCGTTGGCGCTCTCGGATATTAAGCTGTCCGTCAGCGGCGACACGGAATCTGCGTTGGCGCTGCTCGAGAAATTTCAGCAGACCAAACCGGCCGTCGACATGGTCGACTCCTGGCAATTTGCCGAGGCCCGCGAGGGCCGTCATGTTGGAGACAGCGATAAGCTCGCCGCACTGACGGCTGAGTTGGACTGGTCGCCCATCGAGCGGCCGCGCCACCGGATCGGTTATGATCTCAATCACATGGAGGAGCACCAGGCCTACCAGCCTATCAACGGGCGCACATCGCTGCAGGAAATGCTGGGCGACGGCTGGGATATCCCCTTCAAAAACAACCGGGGATTCTGGTTGGCGCGGGACTTCGATCTGCCCGCGGACTGGGAGGGCAGTCAGCTCATATTTAGGGCTGGCACACCGATAAAAACCCAACATTGGCAAAACGACCAGACCGACCACGTCTGGATTAACGGCGAGCCGCTCGGGCGCATGAGGCAATGGCCGGATCAAAACATCGTCGTCCCGGCCAGGCTTCTGAAAAAAGGCGGCAAGAACCGCATCACCTGGCTGTTTCAGCCCAATCCCTGGTCGAATCTTGGGGAGCTGGCGTCTCCCGTCGTGTTGGCGTCAGATTTGAGATATCGAGTCGCCCCCTACGGCGGGAGGCTCAAAGTAGAGAAGGCCGGCAGCCCATTGGTCGTCACGGAACATTTTGAGATTGTGTATCCCATTTACGATGCGGCTCGCTCGCTCGCCTTCTCACCTGACGGCAAGCAACTCGCATCGGGATACCAATACGGTAGCGTTCGCTTGTGGGACATCGATGAAACAGTAGCAGCTAAGGAGATAAACAGAGCCGAGCCAGCGGAAACGATCCGCATCGGTGACGTTGCCCTCGTATCACTTGCCTGGTCGCCAGACGGCAAGCGGCTCGCAGTGGGCAGCGCAGACTATCGTATTACGCTGCTGGACCTTATCAACAGGAAGGTGCTCCGCTCATACGTCGCGCACGACGGGGAAGTAACCGCACTGGCCTTTTCGCCGGACGGCACACGGTTGGCGTCGGCCAGTCATGACCGGACGGTTAAGGTCTGGGATTCGTCCTCCGGTAAAGAACTGCTGACGCTCGCCGGGCATTCCGGGCCGGTAGAAGCGGTGGCCTGGTCTGCGGACGGCAAGAGCATCGCCAGCGCAATCGACAAGACCCACATTCGGCTTTGGGACGCGAGCACCGGCAAGACGCTGCGTACGCTCGATTCCCGTGTCGCCCCTGTCGAAGATATCGTTGTAGAGACGCACAACCATATCCCCTATCTCGATGAGTTCTCCGAGGGCATGCCGGGCCGGGTGTTGTCGCTGGCCTTCTCGCCGAATGGCAAAAGACTCGCTTCGGGAAGCCAGGAGGGTTTCATTAACCAATGGGACCTGACGTCGGGAAAGAAACAGACGATGGTTCCGCGGCGGAGCGTGTACGACACCGATGATCGCGCGCTCAAGGCTATGTACAGCCGCGACGGCAAAGAGTTGGTTTCTGTCCACACAGGCAGGGGCTATGCCCAGAAATGGGATAGCGAAACCGGCCAAGGCGGCGAGCGCTTTGCCCTTTTGGGTACCGGGCGCTTCAAATCGGTCTCTTGGCTACCACCCGGGAAAGGCCCGGACCGCCCGGCGATTGGTTTTGAAAACTATCCGGTCGGGCTCTACACCACCAGGGACTGCGAAGAGCCAGGAATGAAGGTTGCCAGTTACGATGGCCTGTGGGAGAAGCTGCCGGACTTCGATACGCTGAAACCGGACGCGCAGGGGGTCATCAGACACATTGACCAGGAGCATCTCAGTGGCACCACATGGCAGCTAGACCCGCAAGGTGGTCTAGTTCAAGGCACACGTTTTAAAGGTGGACAGCCTCATCTCATTTCCATTACCGAGGAGCATCTCAGTGACGCTCTGCTTCCCTACTGGAAGTCTACCAGGAAGGAGGACGGCTCTGATCAGTGGACCGCTCACCCTTCTGGCGTGAAGGCCACCGGCTATCTGAAGGTCGAGAAGGCGGGTGATTACACGTTTTCGTTGCATTCGTATGAGAACATCAGCCAATTGGCGGTCGGTTCGGAAATCGTGGTCCATAACGACGGTAAGGGAAAAGCCGCCAGGGAAGTAAAACACGGCACGGTGCATCTCGAACCGGGCGTGCATCCGGTGACGCTGACTTATCTCAACGCTCGACAGCAAACAGACCCCCAGCGACGGCAACACGAAACTGCCAGAGGGCTGTTCGTCGGTTTCCCTGAAGAGTTCGTTCGCTCCTTGACCGCAGGCGACATCGCCGGCATTCGTCTCCAGGCAGGTGCCTTGTTGGCAGAAGGGAAACGCGAGGAAGCGAAAGACCTGCTGATCAAGCTGCACCGCGGCGCATGGCCCTTGTCGGATGTGGAACAAGAGAATGTGGAGCAGGCACGGATGCGGATTCGGCGAATGGCCGGAGCGTCCGCCAACGACCGGTCGCATGCCTTGGCTCTGATCGAGTCCTCGCTGGTCACCTGGCCGATGTTGCGTCTCGACCCGGAGTTCATGGTCAGCGTGATTTCTGTCTACGCTAATTTGGGCGACCCGAGAGCGGCCATCCTCGCCGAGCAGATGCTCGAGACAGACATGAATGACGGCCAGCGCCGCCTGCTGATCATGACCCAGGTGAAGATCAAGCTCAACGAAGGCGACCTCCCCGCCGCCGGCAAGGTTTACCAGAAGCTGAAGGAGCTCGGCCCGCAGAGTGAGGAAACGATTCAGGCGCGTGAGTTGATCAAGGCAGCCGTTATCAAGAAACGAAATTAGCTCATGAAGATTCCAAACAAAATCAAACCCTTGCTCATCACGCTCTCGCTGTGCTGCGCGGCACCACTCTCGGCGGCGGACGCTGAACCCGCTGCCGAGCCCGCAGCAGCGCCGGTTCCCTGGCATGTGCCGACCGCCGAGCTGCGCGTGCCGGTCAAGGTGGAAGTGAAGGCCGCCTTGCTGCGCATGCCGCCGCAGGTATATGTGGCCGATTTGAAGCCTCTCGAAACAACGCATGGACTTGCCTTTGATCCGCAGAGTAAGGACGTCATCCGGATCGACGTCCGCGATCCGAAAGAGAAAGCGGCGACCATCGCTAAGTTAAAGCAAGCAGGACTAAAGCCCGAAGCGTTTCTCTCAGTGGAGGGATGGGACAACTACGGAAAGGATTCCGCAAAAGCCTACGGCGCCATGTACGAACACCACGGCGGCCCGATGCTGCGGCTCAAAGGCTCGGTGACCGTTGCCCTGAAACCGGAGTATCAATTTATCACCTGGAGGGGGCGCTGGCACGCAAAGGTCTTCATCGACGGTAAGGAGGTTAGGCATGAAAACAACCCCGCAAGGTACTGGCAAGAGGGGAAAATAGGCTGGCAAGACGGAAAAATAGACATTCAAGAGGGCGTTGAAGTTGTCGGGCATAACGTGCAGTTCGCGGACCATGATTCCGCCTTGGTGGCCATCCCGTCCGGCGCCAAGACGCTCAAATTCGAAGTAGCTCCTGATCGTGATCGTCCGGGCCAATCCCTTGGTCAAGCGGGTTTCATTACCCGATACCCCAAGGTTGCGCGCGCGACGATTTGTCTCCCCGGACGCGACGCGAGCAAGCTGGTTCCCGTCGTGGTTCGAGCCGGCGGCGAGCGGGTCGGTTGCCGCGTTGTCTGTGCGAGCAAAGCGATCCCGATGACGATCATGTTCGACTCTTCCAGCGGCGACGAGAACTATTGGGTCTACCTGCTCGACGAGGCAAAGAAACCGGCGCCTCTCGATTGGACGCCGCAGGCGGAAGTTATGGAAGAGGCGCGCCAGCTCGATCGTTACAATCCCGAGCTCGAAACACTCGCCGGCTTTGAAAAGCTGTGGGGATCGGCTGAAATCGTGGGAAGAGGCGTTCCGCAGACGCGTGCTGTGGCAGGGCATATCATTCGAACGGGGTGGCTCAGGCCGTCACGGGTCATCCATAGCTTCTCTCCTTCCTTTGGGAAAAACGACTCGGAGCCGGTCACCATGCACGAGGTGGTGGGCTCCCAGTCGGCAACGCTTAGGCGAATCAGCGGCACCTTTCATATTCCGGCAACCGATACTTACAAGTTCTTCTGCTTGGCCGGACCTGGAGGCTATGTGGTGCTGGACGGCCACCTGGTCGCCTCGTTTCGCGATGGAAATTCGACGCCCGGGTCACGATCGGGGCGAATTCTCAGTTTGAAAATAGAAAAAGGACAACACCGTATCGAGCTCATGCAATATGGCCCGACCGGGCATGCGGGTTGGGCCGGGCTGTGGTGGAAGGATCCGACTCTGAAGGATCTTAATGGAAATAAATATGTAGGCTATCAGCTATTTGGCCAATCAAACGAAGGCACATCCGGGAACTACATGGTCTGGGAGCCGCTGGCGGATGCGATGACCGCGCCGCTGGAACAGCGTGCGAAAGACTCGAGTGCCACGTTCAATTGGTATCCGCTCGCCCATCAAGGTGGACTCTATCCCAACATTGGCTATCCCAAGTATGCCCTGAACTGGTATCGCTTCAGCGCCCATGCCCAGGGTGCTTCCGCCGACGCCGTCTATCGCTGGCGATTCGACGACGGCCGCGCGGCCGAAGGCAAGCAGATCCGCAAGCTCTTCTTGCGTGGCGGCATCAGGAAGGTAGAGCTAGAGGTCTTGGATGCCCCGGGCGGCAAGGTGGTCGCCCGCGCCGCCGGCGAGGTCGCGGTTCAAATGAGTCTGGACGATTGGGCTGACGGTAATTTAATGAATACCCATGACCAGGATAACCATACCGGTGCGTGGTTTTCCGGCGTAAAACAACCACCTTTTAATCCTCTGTTGGCGCAGGTTTGGGAATTTGCGGCCGAAGGCAGGCTTGAGCGGGTGCCGGTCGACGATCTGGTCAACTACTACGAGTGGTTGAATAACGCCAGTATTAAAAATGGCTTGGACGAGGGCTCCCTGGACTCTGCCTCTTGGATGCGTCCTAGGACAGATTTGCCAGGCGTTCCTCTTATCTCACGCATCAATATCTTTGATGATGCCGTTCAGAAGCATAGCTACGCCCGTAAACGGAGCGGCGATGTGCTGGCCGCACGGGCCGATGACTTGATCGCCGCGTATCCGTACAGCGAATTGCTGCGCATCGCGCAGAATTTGAGTCGCACGGAACGCGGGCCGAGCCGCGCTCACTATGCTGCGGCCGAAAAGCTCCTGGCCACCGTGCTCGAGCGTGCTCCCGCCGGCAGCTCCCAGTGGAGAACGGCAGCGCTTGCGCTCTCGGATATTCAGCTCTCCGTCCGCGGCGACACGGAATCTGCGTTGGCGCTGCTCGAGAAATTTCAGCAGACCAAACCGGCCGTTGACATGGTCGACTCCTGGCAATTTGCCGAGGCCCGCGAGGCCCGTCATGTTGGAGACAGCGATAAGCTCGCCGCACTGACGGCTGAGTTGGAATGGTCGCCCATCGAGCGGCCACGCCACCGGATCGGCTATGACCTTTATGACGACGATTATTCATACTCGCCTATCCGCGGGCGCACCTCGCTGCAGGAAATGCTAGGCGACGGCTGGCATATCCCCTTCAAAAACAACAGGGGGTTCTGGTTGGCCCGGGACTTCGATCTGCCCGCGGACTGGGAGGGCAGCCAGCTCATATTCAAGGCTGGCACGCCCATAAAAACCCAACCTTGGCAAAAAGACCAGACCGACCACGTCTGGATTAACGGCGAGCCGCTCGGGCGCATGAGGCAATGGCCGGATGAAAACATCGTCATCCCGGCCAAGCTTCTGAAAAAAGGCGGTAAGAACCGCATCACCTGGTTGTTTCAGCCCAATCCCTGGTCGAATCTTGGGGCGCTGGCGTCTCCCGTCGTGTCGGCGGCAGATTTGAGATATAACGCCTACGCCCACAATGGCGGCTCGCTCAGGTTTGAGAAGCCCGGCTCAAGGAGACACACGGAATCACTGAAGGTTGTGCACCCCATTTACGATGCGGCGCGCTCGCTCGCCTTCTCGCCTGACGGCAAGCAACTCGCATCGGGATACCAATACGGCAGCGTTCGCTTGTGGGACGTCGAGGAGGCACTAGCAGTAAAGGAGGGATCCAACGCCGAGCCAGCACAAACGATCCGCATCGGTGAGGTTGCCATCGTATCACTTGCCTATTCGCCAGACGGCAAGCGGCTCGCAACGGGCAGCGCGGACTATCGTATTACGCTGCTGGATCTTATCAACAGGAAGGTGCTCCACTCATTCGTCGGGCACGACGGGGAAGTGACCGCGCTGGCCTTTTCGCCGGACGGCACACGGCTGGCGTCGGCCAGTCATGACCGGACGGTTAAGGTCTGGGATTCGTCCTCCGGTAAAAAACTACTGACGCTCGCCGGGCATGACCGGCCGGTAGATGCTGTGGCCTACTCTGCGGACGGCAAGAGCATCGCCAGCGCAATCGACAAGACCCACATTCGGCTGTGGGACACAAGCACCGGCAAGACGCTGCGAACGCTCGATTCCCGTGTCGCCCGTGCCGAAGATATCGTTGTAGAGAAGCACCCCTATCTCCCCTATCTTGATGAGTTCTCCGAGGGCATGCCGGGCCGGGTGTTGTCACTGGCCTTCTCGCCGGATGGCCAACGACTCGCTTCGGGAAGCCAGGAGGGTTTCATCAACCAATGGGACCTGGCGTCGGGAAAGAAACAGACGATGGTTCCGCGGCGGAGCGTGTACGACGCCTTTGCTCGCGCGCTCAACGTAATGTACAGCCACGACGGCAAAGAGTTGGTTTCTGTCCCCGCAGTCAACGGGTATGCCCAAAAATGGGCGAGTGAAACCGGCAAAGGCGGCGAACGCTTTGCCGGTTTGGGTACTGGGCGTTTCAAATCGGTCTCCTGGCTACCACCCGAGAAAGGCCCGGACCGCCCGGCGATTGGTTTTGAAAACTATCCGGTCGGGCTTTACACCACCAAGGCCTGCGAAGAGCCAGGAATGAAGGTTGCCAGTTACGCTGGCCTGTGGGAGACGCTGCCGGACTTCGATGCGCTGAAACCGGACGCGCAGGGGGTCATCAGGCACATTGACCAGGAGCATCTCAGTGGCACCACATGGCGGCTAGAGCCCCCGAACCAAGATGGTATCCGCGTACTTGCCGCACGTTTTAGAGGTGGACAGCCTCATCTCACTTCCATTGACGAGGCGGATCTCAGTGATGCTCTGCTTCCCTACTGGAAGTCTAGCAAGAAGGAGGACGGCTCTGATCAGTGGACCGCTCACCCCTCTGGCGTGAAGGCCACCGGCTATCTGAAGGTCGAGAAGGCGGGTGATTATACGTTTTCGTTGCATTCGTACGAGAACATCAGCCAATTGGTGGTCGGTTCGGAAGTCGTGGTTCATAACGACGGTAAGGGCAAGGAAGTGAAACACGGCACGGTGCAACTTGAACCGGGCGTGCATCCGGTGACGCTGACTTTTCTCAACGCTCGACAGCGAAGAAACCCTCAGCGACCCGACGAGCCTGCCAGAGGGCTGCACGTCGGTTTCCCCAGAGAGTTCGTCCGCTCCTTGACCGCAGGCGACATCGCCGGCATCCGTCTCCAGGCAGGTGCCTTGTTGGCACAAGGGAAGCGCGAGGAAGCGAAAGCCTTGCTGATCAGGCTGCACCGCGGCGGATGGCCCTTGTCGGATGAGGAACAAGAGAATGTGGAGCAGGCACGGATGCGGATCCGGCGAATGGCAAAAGGTTCGGCCAACGACCGCTCGCATGCCTTGGGTCTGATCGAGTCCTCGCTGGTCACCTGGCCGATGTTGCGTCTCGATCCGGAGTTCATGGTCAGCGTGATCGCTGTCTACGCCAATTTGGGCGACCCGAGAGCAGCCATACTCGCCGATCAGATGCTCGAGGCCGAGATGAACGACGGCCAGCGCCGCCTTCTGATCATGACCCAGGTGAAGATCAAGCTCAACGAAGGCGACCTCCCCGCCGCCGGCAAGGTCTACCAGAAGCTGAAGAAACTCGCTCCTCAGAGTGAAGAAGTGATCGAAGCCCGGGAGTTGATCAAGGCAGCCGTTATCAAGAAGCGAAATTAGCTCATGAAGATTCCAAACAAAATCAAACCCTTGCTCATCACGCTTTCGCTGTGCTGCGCGGCACCACTCTCGGTGGCGGGCGATGAGCCTGCTGCGCCGCCGCAGAAGCAGAAGGCAACGGCGCATGTTGCCCAGACAACGGAGCCTTTCACCATCGCGGTTTTGCCTGATACCCAGTATTACTGCGATTGCCGACTCAAGCTATCGGCCAAGTGGGGAAATGGAGACTTGCGGCGTTACTTCTATGCGCAAACGGAATGGGTCCGCGACAATCAGGAGCGACTCAACATCGCCTTTCTCGTCCACGAAGGAGATATCGTGCAGGCCGACGCCCCCGAGGAATGGGTCATCGCCAAGAACGCGATGTCTGTACTGGACGGAAAAGTGCCCTACTGCGTGTGCCTGGGGAACCATGACATGGGCTTTGAGAAGGCAGACAACAAGTATGGCGGCAACATTGGGGTCAACCGAACCACGCATTTCAATACATATTTTCCTCGCGACAAGTTTGCGAAACGACGCGAGTTTGGCGGCACCTTTCACCCAGATCGCCATGACAATTCCTGGTACCACTTCGAGGCAGCAGGAATGAAGTTTCTCATCATGTCGCTTGAATGCAAACCGCGCGATGAGGTGCTGGATTGGGCAAACCAAATCGTCTCGAAGCACCCCGGCCACCATGTCATCGTCTTGACGCACGCCTATATGAACGCGAGCAAGTCGAGAAATACCGGAGGGGGAGTTAAGGTCCAAGGCAACACCGGCGAGCAGACGTGGCAAAAGTTCGTCAAGAAACACAAGAACATCTTCATGGTTCTCTGCGGTCACCACGCTGGAGAGGCCGTTCGCACAGACGCTGGACATCACGGCAACAAGGTCCACCAGATTCTGTGCGACTACCAGGAGATGAATAACGGCGGTGAATCATGGCTGCGTTACATGACCTTCGTACCCGAGGCGAACAAGATCAGCATCTACACCTACAACCCCCTACTCGACAAATTCAAAAACGGTCCTTCCAGCAGGTTCGACCTGGACTATCCAATGACGCTGCTTCCCAAAGCCAGGGATGACAATGCTCTGGATAAGACTAATCCGGTCAAAGCATTGGCGGATCGCGTCCGCGGACATGTGAATAGTCAGCCGCTCAGATTTCCCAATCAGCACTGGGTTCGAGGCACGTATTATGCGGGTCTGTTGGCCATGTATGAAAGCACGTCGGATCCTGCCTATCTGGATGATTGCATGAAATGGGGGAAGCAGGTTTCCTGGCGGATTAACGAACAGGGGGGTGGGCCTTATGAAAGCGGGGCCTACCCGCTGATTTGCGGCCAGATTTGGTATGGCTGCTATCGGGCAAAAAAGGATGAGTTGATGATGCAGCCCACCCTGGCATTTCTCGAAGACCCAAAGGTTGAGAATCCTTTGTCCGCCCCCAAGGAATGGTATTTGGAAAACACGGGACATCATTTTGTTGATGGCTTGTTTACCGCGCCTCCGGCGCTCGCGATGTTGTATCAGATGACGGGGGAAGAAAAATATGCGAACTGGATGGATGCTTGTTTCTGGGATGTGCATGAAGAAATCTATGACCCCGATGCGGATTTGTTCTATCGGGACGCCCGTTCCAAACCTCGGAAAACGAAGAATGGGAAAAAGGTGTTGTGGTCCCGGGGCAACGGATGGGCGTTTGGCGGTTTGACCCGAATCCTAAAGGTTCTTCCTCGCGAGCATCCCAGTTACCCAAAGTACAAATCTCTTTATATGGAAATGGCCGAGTCATTGGCAAAGCGACAACAAGCCGATGGGTTCTGGCGAAGCAACCTTGATGATCCTGAACACTTTGCAATGAAGGAAAGTACTGGAACGGGGTTCTTCTGCTACGGCATCGCCTGGGGAATCAATAATGGGATCTTAAACAGAGAGCGCTTTCTTCCGGTTGCAAGGAAGGCATGGACTGCGCTTGCTTCGGTTGTAAACGAAGACGGCCAGGTTGGATGGAGTCAACCCGCCGGCGGTGGTCCCGGCAAAGTTGCGGAAGCAGACACCTCGAAATTTGGTACCGGTATCTTCCTGTTAGCCGCTAGCGAGATTCATCTACTCTTTAAGAATCAAGGAAATAAAGAATATGACGTCGTTGTATACGGCGGTACGCCGGGCGGAATCACAGCCGCAATCTCCGCAGCGCGGGAAGGAGCTTCGGTCGTGCTCCTGGAGCAGACCCGACACGTGGGCGGGCTGACCACGAGCGGCTTGAACCGCGATGAGTGCAACCACCTGGATCGCCAGACATTGGGTGGCCTTTGTGAGCAGTTTATTGAAGAGGCCGTCAAACGAAGTAACGGCAGGTGGACGGAGGGCGATAGCCGCACCTGGCAGTCAGGAATCGCCGAGCGGGTTTTCCTCGAGATGCTGAAGAAAGCCGGTGTGGAGGTGCGATACGAGCAACTGCTCGATCGGGTAGGGAAAGACGGTACCCGAATCACTGAGCTTCGCGTGCAGGGCGGTGAGATCTACCGGGCGAAGGTCTTCATCGACGCCACCTACGAAGGCGACTTGATGGCGAAGGCCGGAGTGTCCTACTCCGTTGGGCGCGAGTCCGCAGATGAATATCGCGAGTCGATTGCCGGCGTCCGCTATCTGGACGACAAGGTTGCCATCTCGCCCTTCGATGACGCAGGCAAACTGCTCTTTGGCGTGATGCCAGGCAAGCCGCCGATAGCCGGTTCTGCGAGCGAGGTTCCGATCTGCTACAACGTCCGCCTGAATCTTACTACAGATGAGGGTAATAGGGTCCCCATCGAGAAACCGAGCAGCTACGACCCGATGCAGCACGAATTGCTGGCACGCGCTCTCGAGGCGGGCCTGCTCAAGAATCTTTCGTCCATTATTGGTATCTACCCAATGGGCGAAAGCAGCAAGCGGGAGCTGAACAATCGCCAGTTTTCAATCGTGTCCATGAGCATCCCGGGCGCACAAACCTCATGGGCCGAGGCCAGTTTCGAAGAGCGGGAAGCGATTCACCAAGAATACCGGGACTATACCCACGGCATGCTCTGGTTCCTGAAAACGGATCCCCGGGTGCCCGAGCGCATTCGCGACGAGATGGCACCCTACGGGTTTTGCAAAGACGAGTGGGCCGATAACAAACATTGGCCCTACTATCTCTACATTCGCGCGGCCCGTCGGATGAAGGGAGAGGTCATCCTCACCGAAGCAGACGTTATTCACGATCGGGACAAGGAAGATGTGATCCACGTCGGCTCTCACTTCATCGACTGCCACCACGCGGCACGCTACGTTTCCGACGCGGGCCACATCATCAACGAGGGACGGATTTGGAAAGTTGGGACGCGGTTCGACATTCCCTATCGCGCCATGACACCAAAGGCTGGCGAGTGTTCCAATTTGTTAGTACCGGTATGTTCCTCTGCCAGTCACGTCGCCTTCTGCACCATCCGGTTGGAACCCACCTGGATGCACCTGGGCGAGGCGGCCGGGATCGCCGCGGCGCTTGCGGCCAAGTCCGGGAAATCGGTGCAGGCGGTTGACGTCAAATCGCTGCAGGCTCGCTTGCTGAAGTCAGGCATTCCACTTGAGCATCCCGTAGGTCCGATGGCCTATGAAAAGAAGCGCGGCAAACCCAGAACTTTCGCGCCTGACGATGTGGTGAAGGAATTCTTTGCCAGCGCCGACAAGGACGGGGACGGGATGACATCGAAGTCCGAGTGGGATTCGGCGAGACCGACATGGAAATGGCTATTTGCACATATCGACAAAGACAAGAACGGACAAATCGACCGAGCTGAGTACAGGGCTTGGCAAACCTACAAGAAGGAACATCCGGACTGGCACAAGTCCCTGCGGGATAGGCTCAACCAGGGCGGTGTGAAGCAGCGCCCCTAACAGCAGGAAAAGGTGTCGGGAACCAATAACCGGATTTGGCTCCTGCCACCTTTTTGTTGCGATAAACTGCTAGATCGGAGGTTTTCGAAGATTTTCTATCCAGATTCTCTTCGGGTGGGGGTGTTTGGATAGATGAACGATTTGTTTGACCCAGGTAAAGATCAAGCTCAACGAAGACGACCTCCCCAACAGGAAACGATCACCCGCACCAGAAGGATTTTAATATCACCGCCGACAACGGCCGCGCGTGGCAACTTGAACTTCCAGCTGGCCAAGCGTGACCTTCTCATTGTTTTTTCGGGGAACCCCGACGACAGCGGGAGCCCGTTAGAATTGGTGATAATACCTTGTTGATGTGAGACCCAGGAATTCTTCCGCTGATGGAACATGAAAAGCCGGAGAACGTCGAGGAACAGTTCGTGCAGATGTTTGCCGGACACGAGCGGGACCTGCGCGCGTTCGTTCGGTCGATGGGGCTGGACTGGAATGCCGCCGACGATGTGATGCAGACGGTCAGTCTGGTGATGTGGCGGAAGTGGCATGAATTTGATGTCGATACGGATTTCATGAAGTGGGCTCGGGTGATCACGCGATTCGAGGTGCTGAAGTACCGCCGCAAGATGGCGAGGGACCGGCATGTCTTCCGTGAAGATGTCATGGAGTTGCTGGCAGGGGTCGCGGAAGAGTTGGGCGCCAGCAGTTCAAGTGAGGACTACCGGGACGCGTTGCAGGCATGCCTGAAGTCACTTCCGGAGAAGTCAGGAGGCCTGATCCGAGCAGCGTACGCCGGAGACCGAACAATTCGCGAAGTCGCCGACGACATCGGTCAATCCGCGCCCGCGTTCTACAAGACGCTCAATCGGATACGAGAGAAGCTCCGCCATTGCGTTCAGCAGCGTCTGGGTGCGATGTCTTAGCAACCGGCCCCCGGAAAGTATTTGTTTTTTTCGGGCAATCTTCCGGCGGTCGGGAGTTTGTTCGTATGGACAATGATCGCCTCAACGAATTAGCACTCGCCCACCTTGACGGACGGATCTCGGACAGCGACTTTGCTGAATTGCAGCAACTGCTGGAATCAGAGGCCGGTGCGCGTACCCGATATGCGGAAATGGCACGGCTTGACGCAGAACTGCGGGAGTCCGGCGGGGCGGTGGACGAACCTGCTCGTGAAAAATCGCCGCAGCTATCAAGCTGGTCTCGTATGCCACGAGTCGCTCAGGCGCTTGTCATCGCCGCCGCTATTCTGGTTTTGTTGATACCGACATGGATGCTGATTTGGCCTGCGAGGCCGGGCGGCGGCGAATTTCCGGAAACAACGGGTTCGCCTCGGTCTGTGCCTGTGCGGAGTATCGCGGTCATCTCGGCCGAAGCCGATGCGGTTTGGATTGCTGACGGCGAAAAGCGATTCGGCAAAGGCACGGCTCTCGAGCCAGGAAAGCTGTCGCTGATTCGCGGACTGGCGCAAATTGACTTTTTCAGTGGCGCTTCGGTCACCCTGGAAGGGCCGGCCGAGATCGAGTTGCGAAGTAGCGATTTGGCGATCCTGCACAGCGGTCGCGTGCGAGCTGATGTTCCGCCGGCGGCTCGGGGTTTTGAAATTCAAACCGCAGACGTGCGGCTTGAGGACTTAGGAACGAGCTTTGGTGTTTCTGCTGGCGCAGACGGCAAAGCGGAGATCGTCGTGTTTGATGGCGAGGTCCGCGCGATCGATCGCAGCGGAGATGCCGTTTCCCTATTCGCTGGCGATGCAGCGCATCTTGCTGGCGGCAAATCTTCCAAGGCAGTAGCCGCAGACATCGAAGCATTTGCAGGCATCGCGGCCGTGATCGAGAAATCTGGTGGAGTTGACGAGACGCGATATGCGAGTTGGAAAGCGTCCGCGAGCGAGCGACGAAATGATTCGCGTCTGATTGCGTATTACGATTTTGAAGGCCTGACCGACGCGACTCGCCGATTGCCAAATCGGGCAATCGGCGGTACAGGAGGTGAATTGGATGGGGGTATTGTCGGTGCCCGTGTCACCCAAGGCAGGTGGCCTGGCAAGACGGCTCTTGACTTCCGGGGGGAAGGTGATCGTGTGCGATTCAACATTCCCGGTGAGTTCGATGCCATCACGCTCTATGCCTGGGTTCGCATCGACGCGTTGGATCGCGAACTGAACTCGTTATTCCTGACCGACCATTACGACGCCGGTGAGTTCCATTGGCAATTGTCGAGTCTTGGGGCGCTGCACTTCTCGACGAGTCCTGTAGGCGTTCCGCCCCCGCCACCCGGCCAGTCGCAAGCGACAGGGAAGCAGGTAGAAGCCCACAACCGTTGGTTCTGGTCGGAAGAGTTCTGGGACATCAGGCAGAGTGGGCAATGGTTCTTGCTGGCGACCACCGTCAGTGGCAGCGCCCGGGGATCGGTTACTCACTACATCAACGGCCAGCGTGTTGGGTTCAGTGGCGGCACGAATATGGATCAGCCTCTGCCGAAAATGCGAATCGGCGGCGCTGACCTCGGTAATTGGACCGACCCTATCTGGCCAGATTCGAGTGCTATTCGTTCCTTGAACGGACGCATCGACGAATTCGCGATCTACTCCGCCGCGCTCTCCGCCAATGAGATTCGGAAGATCTACGAACAAGGCCGGCCATGAATCCGAATTCATATTTCGTCTGGAATGATGACAAGTGGGGCATCATTCTGATGAACTTGTTGGCTTTCACGCTTTCCTTTGGCCTCGGAACGACAAGTCTGTTCGCGCAGTCAGCCGACTCCAGCAGCGACAGATTGCCGATCGAGGTAATTAGCGGGGAATCTCCATTCGCAGAAAACGCGCAATGGCATCAACTCAGCGGTGGACACGCTGGCTGCGAAGGAGCGCAATGGGAGATCCGAAATGACAAGCTGACGCTGATGTACGCCGCCCACCACGATCGGCTGGCATACCGTTGGACTGAGGCGAGCGGACTGACGATCTGGCGAGATGACTCTCCAGAGGCAACCTCGTTTAGGCCTGACGGCAAGGGCGGCTACTACGTTGTCGAGCAAACGACGCGACAACTCGTTCGCTGGAATGCGGACGGAAAGAGAGTCGCAATTCTGGCGGATCGCTTCGAGGGCAAACGCCTCAATCGTCCCAATGATTGTGTTGTCCATTCGGATGGTGGCGTCTGGTTCACGGACCCTAACTTCCTTTTCGGGGTGCGCCCCAACGAAATGCAGGAACTCGATGGTCAGTTAGTCTTTCGTTTTGATCCCAAAGACCGTTCTCTTCGCAAGGTCGTGAGTGGATTGAGACTGCCCAACGGGATTGTGTTTTCGCCAGACGAGAAATGGTTGTTCGTGACCGACAGCGCAAGCAACAACCTTTATCGGTGGCCGATCGAGAGCAAAAAAGCGTTAGGCAAGAGAGAAGTCTTTGCCACGTTCTCCGGGATGGGAAACGACGGAATCGCTTTTGATCCATACGGCCGGCTCTGGTGCTGCACGAAAGCCGGTATTGTCATCTTGAGTCCGTCTGCCAAGACGCTTGCTCTCATCAAAACGCCCAACAAGCCGACGTCGATTGCATTCGCACCCGCACCATTGCGGATGGTTTGCGTAACCACGCGCGATGCGTGCTACATCACCAAATTAGAAACGCCCTTCGATACTCGCGATAACGTATCAAGTGGGCCAAAAATTCACAGCGTGAAAGAAACGCAAAGAGTCGATTCTGAGATTCTGTTTGTGCGCCGGATCGGACCACTGCTGCGTGAAAAGTGTCTCGGCTGTCATGGCAGCGCCCCTGATGAAATAGAAGGTTCGCTGGACGTTCGGTCGATCGCGACTTTGCTCGCTGGCGGAGACAGCGGCGAACCGTCCATCGTAGCGGGGAAACCTGACGAGAGTCCGCTGTATCTGGCCTCGACGCGGCAGAGTAGCGATTGGTCCGAGATGCCTCCGAAGGAAGCAGAACAGTTATCTGCCGAACAACTATCGTGGCTGCGGGATTGGATCACATCCGGGGCAGCGTGGCCCGATGCCGCGCGAAGGAAAGAGATCGAAACTGAATACCAGAATTCATGGTCGGCCGAGGACGGAAGCAGCGTCAGGACTTCAGGTGGTCTGGACGAAAATTGGACCAATCGCAAGTACGATCCAGCGGGACTGTGGGCATACCAACCACTTCACATTGATGAAGCCCAGTGGCAAAGACATGAAGGCCGTAGTCCCATCGATGTACTGATTGATGAAGCGTTGCCTGACGAGTTGGCTGTTGCACCGAGAGCCGATCGAAGAACACTGATCCGGCGAGCCACGTATGACTTGACGGGCTTACCGGCGACTCCCGAAGAAGTCGATGCGTTTGTCAACGATTCCGGGTCCGATCAACAGGCCTTCGCCAAAGTCGTTGATCGATTGTTGAAATCACCCCACTATGGCGAGCGGATGGCACAGCATTGGCTGGATGTCGTCCGCTACGCCGACTCATCGGGCTTTGCGAACGACTATGAACGTGGGAATGCCTGGCGATATCGCGATTACGTTGTTCGTTCATTCAACGATGACAAGCCGTATGCTCAGTTCATTCGTGAACAGATCGCGGGCGACGAACTGTATCCCAACGATCCAGAAATGATCGTGGCGACTGGTTTTCTCCGCATGGGCCCATGGGAGTTGACCGCCATGGAAGTCGCCAGGGTAGCGCGCCAGCGATTTCTCGATGATGTGACCAACAGCGTTGGTGAGACCTTTCTGGCCCATTCCTTGCAATGTGCGCGTTGCCACGACCACAAGTTCGATCCTGTCCCCACGCGAGACTATTATTCCATCCAGGCAGTGTTTGCGACGACACAACTGGCAGAGCGCAAAGCCGAGTTTTTACCCAACGAAAACACGACAGGTTTTGACGAGCAGGCCTACCTCAAGCTGAAACTGCAAACACATCAGCAGACTCTTGACGAACTTGACTCGGTACTCTTGGACAATGCCCAGACCTGGTACCGACAAAAGGGGAAATCGTCGGAGTCGTGGGATCGTGCGATTGCCGACCTCAAAGCGAAGGGTCACAAGAAGAACCTTTTTAGTACCGCTCGATCTGCGATGAGTGGAGCGGGTATCTCAGAAAGTGACTATCCGCCAAAGCTGGTTGGCTTTACTTCGGAGCAATTTGGACGCGAACGCATCGCGAGGAAAGGGATTGAGCGTCTGAGATGGGAGCTTGAGCGGTATCAGCCGTATGCACTCGCTGTCTACAACGGTCGAACGAAAGACGTGAAGAGTGTCTACGCGCCGACGCGAGTCCCTAACGACCCTCTCAAGAACGGCGAACTTGAAAGAACCGCGATCTTGACCGGTGGCGACCCGTTTTCGCCGAGCCAGTCCGTTTCGCCAGGGACGCTAAGTGTTCTCAACGACCAAGTCGCTCCGTCGATTCCCAACACCATTGAAGGACGGCGCGCCGCACTTGCACGCTGGATCGCCGACACGAAGAATCCTCTCACCACCCGAGTGATCGCCAATCGACTTTGGCTCTGGCACTTTGGCAAGGCAATCGCCGGAAATCCAAACAATTTTGGATCGACTGGGCAGCGACCAACACATCCACGTCTTCTCGACTGGCTGGCATCGACGTTCGTCCAGGAGGGCTGGTCGATGAAAGCGATGCATCGTCGCATCATGCTGTCCGATGCCTATTGCAGGTCGGGCACCCATCCCGACCCAAAGCGATTGCAAGAGCTCGATCCGGAGGGAATTAGCTACGCCGTCTTTCAACCACGACGCCTGAGTGCCGAAGAGTTACGGGATTCGATGCTGGCCATCACAGGTGAACTCAATCCGAGGCTTGGTGGCATTCCCTGTCGACCCGAAATCAGCCAGGAAGTCGCACTTCAACCGCGACAGGTGATGGGAACGTTCGCAGCCGCGTGGACGCCCAATCCATTGCCAGATCAAAGACATCGCCGCTCGATTTATGTGCTCAAGCTGCGTGGTCTGATCGACCCGATGCTGGAAGTCTTCAATTCGCCCGCCCCAGATTTCTCCTGTGAGCAGCGCGAAACATCGACTGTCACACCACAGGTCTTCAACTTGTTCAACGGCCAGAACACGCACAGCCGCGCATTATCACTGGCTGCACGTGTCTTGAAGGAAACCGAGGACGACCGCGACGCGATCAGACGATGCTTTCAACTGACGCTAATGCGTGAACCGACGCCGACCGAGTTGGAGGAATTCCTCTCGCACTGGCACGAGACAGAGAGTTCGTTGCCTGCCGACGCGCCTGATCGAAACGCTCCGCCACTGGAAGTCCTCCGGGAAGCGGTTGAGGAAAACACGGGTGAGAAGTTCACGTTTGTGGAACAGCTCTATTCCAACACCGACTTCGTTCCCGACCTGCAACCGGCCGACGTCGATCGTCGTACACGCGCGTTGTCAGACGTCTGTTTGGTGATTCTTAATTCGAACGAGTTCGTGTATGTGTATTAAATGGTTGGTCGTCACGACCCTGTTGTGCGCCACTGTTGCGTGCGCGGACGAGCGACCGAATGTCTTGTGGATCATGGCCGATGAGCTTCGTCCTCAGCTTGGCTGCTACGGGGACGACGTGGAGAAATAGTCATGAATAGCCGCCGCGACTTTCTATACGGATTAGGCACATCACTGGGCAGCATTGCTTTGTCAACAATGTTGGCGGACGAGGCACGCGCTAATAACAAACAAAGCCCACTCGCTCCGAAGGACGGTCATCTCCCCGCGAAAGCAAAGAATTGCATTTTCCTGATGATGGAAGGCGGCCCCTCGCACATCGACACCTTCGATCCTAAGCCGAAACTCTCAGACTTGCATCTGAAAGAGTTTGTTCGCGAAGGAGAACAGAAATCGGCGATGGAAAGCGGCAAGCGTTACTTCGTGAAGAGCCCGTTCAAGTTTCAAAAGCATGGGCAATGTGGCGTGCCGATGGCCGAGAACTGGGTGCATTTGCCCAGGGTCGCTGATGAGTTGTGCTTCTTCCGCGGCTGCCAGGTAGACAGCGTCAATCATCCCACAGCGATGTATCAAATGAATTGCGGAAATCGCTTCGGCGGTGATCCGGGGATCGGAGCATGGGTGACGTATGGATTGGGATCAGAAAATCAGGATCTACCAGGGTTCCTGGTGCTGCCGGAAATATCGTACCCGCAAGGCGGCGCGGCCAATTGGAGCAACGGCTATCTGCCAGCCTTTTATCAAGGCACACCGTTGCGACCCAAGGGGTCTCCTATCCTTGATCTGCAGCCGCCCGCTGGCGTCACGACCGAACGTCAACGTAGGAACCTGGATCTGCTGTCCCGCATGAACCAGCAGCACGCCGCAGCACATCCCGAGCACCATGAGTTGTCAGCACGGCTGGAAAGTTACGAGCTTGCCTTTCGCATGCAGACGGAAGTTCCTGATGCGATCGACTTGTCGGATGAAGACCAAAAAACACTAGCGATGTACGGAATCGGCAACGAAGCAACCGATGCCTTCGGACGCAAGTGTCTGCTGGCTCGCAAGATGGTCGAAAAGGGAGTTCGGTTTGTTCAACTCTACAACGGAACCTGGGACAGTCACGATTTCATCGAGCGCGCCCATGGGAATCTGGTTCGGGGCGTGGATCAACCGATCGCCGCGTTGATTGCCGACTTGAAGCAGCGAGGCCTATTGGACAGCACGCTCATTGTGTGGTGCGGAGAATTTGGGCGTTCACCCGACAATGGAGTACGCGGCGGTACCGCATACGGACGTGACCACAACCCCAATGCGATGACGATCTGGATGGCAGGCGGCGGCTGCAACGCCGGCCATACCGTCGGAGCCACCGATGAAATTGGAATGACGGCTGTGGAAGACGTTCATCACGTTCGAGATTTCCATGTCACATTGCTGCGACTGCTCGGACTGGATGACAACAAGCTGACCTACTACCACGCCGGGCGTTTCAAGCAGCTCAGCCAGTTCGGCGGCAAGGTCATCGGGAAACTTATCGCTTAAATCGGAATACCACCGATCAACAACTACGGAACCATTGATGAATCAGAAGCGAGACCTAAACAACATTAGCCGTCGACGATTTGGCCAAACTGGTGTAGCCGCGATGCTTGCCGCTGGCGCAGCCCCCGCATTCATCGGTCGTGCATTAGCAGACGAACCGAAGAAGCAACTTGGACTCGCGATTGTCGGGCTCGGTGGTTATGCAACAAACTCTATCGCACCCGAGCTGGATTCGTGTCAGCATCTTCGTTTAGCGGGCGTTGTCACCGGCTATGCCGAGAAAGGGAAAACCTGGGCGAAGGAACACGGTTTCGCGCAAGACGCGATCTATTCCTATGACAATTTCGACAAGATTGCAGTCGACGATCGCATCGACTTGGTTCACATCGCGCTTCCCAACTCAATGCACGCGGAATTTGCCATCCGCGCGGCAAAGGCTGGCAAGCATGTGATGGTGGAAAAGCCGATGGCGGTCTCCAGCGGCGAATGCGAAAAGATGATTGCCGCCGCGAAGCAGGCCGGGGTGCTGCTGGGTGTGAACTATCGGTTGCACTGGGAACCGCATCATGTGAAGGCTACCGAACGACTCTCAGCCGGCGCCATTGGTGGTCTGACCAACGGGAACTATGAATTCTCGTGGAGTTACGCCCGTGCGCTTACCGGTCCGAACAAGGACAAAATCAAGAAGTGGTTGCTCGACCCGAAGATGGCGGGCGGAGGCGCTTTGTTCGACACCGGCGTCTATCCCATTCAGGCAGCTTGCTATCTCACAGGTCGCGAGCCTGTTGCGGTGCGCGGATTCCCGGCAACGCATCATTCGGATCTCTTCCCAGAAGGCATTGAGGAAACGATGAGCTATGAACTGCTATTCGACGACGGCTTTCAAGCCCTATGCCGAGCCAGTTACAGCCAGTCGTTTCACCAATGCACGACGCTGGGGCCGAAAGGATTGATCGAGATTCTTCCCGGACAAAATAGAGGAAGCGTCTTCGGCCAGTCCGGGGGAGGCAATCCAAATCCAAAGCGACTGTTTGTGAACAAGAAGGAAATCGAACTCAAGCAGACCCTTCAGCAAGCTGTGTTGCTGGATGCCTTCGCTCAGGCGATCAAGAACAACGAGAAGACCTTCAAGACTCCCGGGGAGATGGGACTACGAGATATCCGCATCGTTGAGGGAATCTACGAATCAGCTGCGAAAGACGGAATCAAAGTCAGTTTGATTTGATGATTTTGTTACATCCAATCAGCCAAAGAGAAAGAACTTCATCGGGATCCAACATGAAACCAAGATATAGCAGCCTTGTGTTGTTCGTTGCGGCAGTGTTGTTGATTGTCGGCATTGCGGTTTGGCGATATCGGCAGGCGTCGGATGACCGCGCTGTAGCTATGAACGATGTCATTTCACGCAATGATCCCGTGAAGGCCGAGTCACCGAAACGAAGTCCGAATCCCTGGAAGGTCATCAACTCGACCGGTTCGATGAACCATCCGAGTCTCACCGAAGTATCCGTCCCGAACGTCGTGTCCGCAGCGGCGCGTAAGATTCAATTCAATCGAGACATTCGGCCGATTCTATCGGAGACCTGTTTTCATTGTCACGGACCGGATGAAGAGGGACGACGTGCGGATCTCCGGTTGGACACAGCCGGTGGTGCAAAGGAAGACCTTGGTGGATACCAGGCGATCACGCCGGGTGACCTGGACGACAGCGAGGCGTGGACCCGCATCACCAGCGATGACCCCGATCTGTTGATGCCGCCTCCTGAGTCGCATCTTGTACTCAGTGAGGAACAGAAGACTTTACTCAAGCGTTGGATCGAGCAAGGCGCCGAGTACGAGGGGCACTGGGCCTTTATCTCGCCTCAATCGCCCGAGATTCCGGAAGTTAACTTTACCGACACTAAAGGCGAGGCGACGTGGGTACGCGGTGCGATCGACTCCTTTGTTGCAGCCCGGCTCGCCGAAGCCAACATGTCGCCATCGGTCGAAGCCGATCTGCGAACGTTGATACGCCGGTTGACGTTGGATCTGGTCGGTTTGCCACCGACCGTACAAGAGACTCGCGAGTTTGTTACCGATTACGAATCTCGCGGCGAAGCGGCGTATCAAGACGCGGTGAAGAGACTATTGAGTTCAGAGCATTTTGGCGAACGGATGGCCGTGCGGTGGTTGGATCAGGCTCGCTATGCCGACACAAATGGATATTCGATCGACGGTGGGCGTGACATGTGGTTGTGGCGCGACTGGGTCATTCAGGCTTACAACGACAACATGCCCTTCGACCAGTTCCTCACGGAGCAACTGGCTGGCGACCTGCTTCCCGACGCCACCGATGCCACGCGAATCGCCACCGGTTTCAACCGCAACCACATGATCACGCATGAAGGTGGCACCATCCCGGAGGAAAATTTGACCAACTATGTCGCAGACCGAGTGAAGACCACAGGCGAAGTCTTTCTCGGGCTAACGATGGGTTGCGCTCAATGCCACGACCACAAGTACGACCCAATTTCTCAGAAGGAATACTATCAGTTCTTTGCGTTCTTTAACGAGCTTGAAGACCGCGGCCTGGATGGGAATGCAGGAGTCAACTCGGCGCCCAGGATGATGACTTCCACGGTGCTTCGCAGCGATGAACTTGATGACATTGACGCCGAGCTTGCTGCGGTTAGACAGGAATTGTCAGCAACCACGGATGGATTCGATGAGTGGCTGGCAGTCGAGCGCGAACGAGAAATGGGCAGAGGCGACGGATTCCATTATTTGGACGCCGAGTTACTGAATGCCTCTTCGCCGAATCGACCTGGTCCGTTTGAGTTCAAACCTGACGGAACGGTCATTGTCTCCAGTCCCAGTAAGGGACTCAATGGCTTCAGCCATTCGATCCGATTGCCGACAGGCGACCAACAGCCAAGCGAAACAGTATCCGGTATTCGGATCGAGTTTTATCCACAGCAGGTCACTGATGAAAAAGACGGTGATGAAAAAGCCTTGTCGCTCACCCCTTTTGCCGACGGCGTTCCAAAGATCACAACCGTGCTGGTTTCCGCAACGAGCCAGCCTGCCGACCAAGTTGATTATTACGGTCAGTGTGAGTTCACGGTGGCGACTGCCAGTAGCGCGGCCGACCAGCACGCTGCGACATCGGTGCTGGATGAACGTAATCTTCAATGGTGGCAACCGGCAGCAAGTGATTCACAGCAGCACTTAACGCTGACCTTTGATCGCCCTGTTGATCCCTCTCAAACGCCTTTCTTAAGTGTGCTGGTCTTTTTTGGGAAAAACGAGTCGTTACCGTATCGCTGGAGAGTGCGTCCTTTCTTGGGTAATGACACCGACAGCAAGTGGGATGAAGCGGTCGCGTCGGCGATCGTGAAAGATCAGGATCAGTGGGACGATGACACTCGTCAGCGAGTGCTGACGGCGTTTCGCGAAACCGCCCCCGGTTTGAACCCATTGCGGACTCGTCTTGCCAACCTCGAGGAACGACGCAGTGTGCTGACGGAAAAATATTCGACGATGGTCATGAATACGGCCGCGAAGCCACGCGAAACTTTTGTGCTATCGCGCGGACAGTATGACGCGCCGACGGAGCGTGTCACCCCACAAACGCCGCAGGCACTTCCCGCGCTGCTTCCACCTGTGGTCAAACAAACGGGCGAAGGTGATGAGGAAACGGCGCCGTCAAGCGGCAATCCAACCCGTTTGGACTTGGCCCGCTGGTTGACCGATCCGAAGCATCCGTTGACCGCACGTGTGGCGGTGAATCGAATTTGGGCGATGCTGTTTGGGACGGGCATTGTCGCGACGTCGGCCGACTTTGGATCACAGGGCGAGTACCCGAGTCACCCCGAGTTGTTGGACTATCTGGCAACAAAATTTGTTGACAGCGGTTGGAATCAAAAGGAACTGATTCGCGAAATCGTTTCCAGTGCGACCTATCGGCAGCAGTCGATCGCGACGGCCGAGCAACGAGAGCTGGACCCCCAGAACCGGCTGCTCGCCCGCGGGCCACGGTTTCGTCTCCCGGCAGAGTTTATTCGTGATCAGGCGTTAGCGATCAGTGGACTGCTAGTGCCGCGAATCGGTGGCCCCAGCGTGCATCCGTATCAACCGCCTGGACTTTGGAAAGAGGTCAGCCACTTTGGCAGCACTCCGGCGACGAAGCAGGTCTTTGTTCAAGATCATGGCGAAAAGCTCTACCGACGCAGTTTGTACACCATCGTCAAACGGACCAGTCCGCATCCGGCGATGGCGTCATTTGACGCGCCCAACCGCGAGATGTGTACGGTTGATCGCGGTACCACCAATACGCCGCTGCAAGCACTCGTGACGCTGAACGATCCTCAGTTCGCCGAAGCGGCGCGAGTGTTGGCCGAGTCGCTTATACGCGACGAATCGGCGACCGACGATCACTCACGCATCCGACTTGCTTTCGAGCGAATTGTTTCCCGACTGCCCAGTGATCCCGAACTCAACGCTATCGCAGAGCTTTTGGAATCCGAGCGGGCGCGATATCGAGAGACGCCTGATGATGCGAATCGGGCGGTGTCCATCGGCGAATCACCTCAGGCCAAAGAGATTGACGCAGTGGAACACGCCGCATGGACGCAAGTCGCCGCGCTGCTGCTGAACCTCAGTGAAGCATTGACCAGAACGTAGATCGTCGCCTTTCGCTCCGCGAAAGAACGCGAGGAAAAACACTCGTTCGCAGAGCGAAAGGCTTCCAAACACCAACACTAAGAAGAGAATCATGACTTCATCCCTTCCAAATGAAATCCAGTTGCGACGTGCACAGTTAATGACACGTCGATCGCTACTGGGTAGTTCTGCGGTCAGCCTCGGCGCATTTGCACTCGGCGATCTACTGGGAATGGAGTCGGCAGTTGCTGCTCCGGGTGTGCAAGCATCCAAGGGGCTTGCCGGACTGCCTCACTTCGCGCCCAAGGCGAAACGCGTCATCTATTTGTTTCAATCAGGTGGCCCGAGTCACGTTGACCTGTTTGATCACAAAGACGAACTCGAGAAGCTGCACGGATCGGATCTTCCCGACTCCGTTCGCGGTGGCCAGCGATTGACCGGGATGACGTCTGGTCAGAAGAGCTTCCCAATTGTCAAACCACTTTGGGGCGGGAAGCGCTGTGGTGAACACGGTACGTGGATTGGTAACCCACTGCCGCACACTCAAGCCATCGCTGACGACATCACGATTGTTCGTTCGTTGTGGACCGAAGCGATCAATCACGATCCGGCGGTCACATTTATCAATACGGGTTCACAACAGATGGGGCACCCGTCGATGGGGGCCTGGCTCAGTTACGGACTAGGGCGCGAAAACGAAGACTTTCCTTCCTACATGGTGCTGCTGAGTCAGGGGAGCGGAAAGAACCCTGGGCAACCCTTGTTTTCGCGTCTGTGGGGCAGCGGCTATCTACCGTCGAGCCACCAGGGCGTCATGTTGCGACCCGGCGCCAACCCCGTGCTGTATCTGAAGAACCCGCCCGGTGTCTCCCGCGATTCGCGACGTCAGTTACTCGACACGCTTGGCGACCTGAATCAAATGCATGCTGCCGCGGCGGGTGATCCCGAAACGCTGGCCCGGATCGAGGCGTACGAGATGGCTTACCGGATGCAAACGTCGGTGCCGGATCTGACCGACGTTTCTGATGAGCCCGAATCAACGTTTGAACTTTACGGCGATGATGCGCGTCGGCCGGGAAGTTTTGCTGCGAACTGCCTGCAGGCCCGCCGCATGGCTCAGCGTGGTGTGCGTTTCATTCAGCTGTTTCACCGTGGTTGGGATCAACACATTTCGATCAAGAATCAGTTGCCCAAACAATGCAGAGACGTCGATCAGGCTTCAGCCGCCTTGATCAAGGATTTGAAGAAAAATGGCATGTTGGATGAAACACTTGTCATCTGGGGCGGCGAATTCGGACGCACGGTCTACAGCCAGGGAGCAATCGACAGCCCCACGGCTGGCCGGGATCACCACGGCCGATGCTTCACAATCTGGATGGCAGGCGGCGGAATCAAGGCCGGTTACGACTACGGCCAAACGGACGAGTTCGCTTACAACATCGCCGAAAACCCGGTTCACATTCGCGACCTCAACGCCACGATTCTGCACCAATTGGGAATTGACCACGAGCGTTTTACGTTCAAGTTTCGCGGCCTATCTCAGCGTCTGACCGGCGTTGAAGAGGCACGCGTCATCAAAGAAATGCTGATGTAGCCCGTCACGCTGCAAATCATCATACCCGTTTCCACTCCGAGAACGATGGAAGATTCCACAACACCAACACTTAGAACGAAAGAAAGAGCATAACAATCATGAACGAAATGGATGCACAAACCGCCGAAACGATGCTGAAGGCTGCAATTACAAAATCGAATGAGATTGGAGTCAAAATGAACATCGCGGTCGTGGATGCCGGAGCCAACTTGAAAGCGTTTCACAGAATGGATGGGGCGTGGTTGGGCAGTATCGATATCGCGTGCAAAAAGGCACGTACCGCTCGGCAATTCGACATGCCCTCGGGCGATATCGGTTCACTTTCACAACCCGGTGGAGCACTGTTCAACATTGAACACTCTAACGGAGGTCTGATCACGTTTCCTGGCGGTTTGCCTTTGAAGAATGAAGAAGGCGAAGTGATCGGTGCGGTCGGTGTTTCAGGGTCCACCGTCGATGATGACCATGCGGTCGCATTGGCTGCGGTGAAATCGGTTAGTGCAGCATGTGTTTAAAGGTTTGTGCGACACGTCGCGCAGATCTGACAAGGCAGCGGAAAGTAGCCCGCGAATCCAGTGGGAGACTTAGTCGCTTGGTTTGTAGTGAGACTTGGGAGGAATTCGACTCCTGCAATCTCCCGACATCGAGTGTGAGCGAAAAAAAATATGGAAAACTGGAAAACGCGTGTCGTTGCGCTCGTCGTCGCTTTGATCGTGTTCTCAACTGGATCGGTGACCTACGCCGAACCAGTGGGGGAAGTAAGCGACGAGGTTTCGTACAACCTTGACATTCGGCCACTTCTTTCGTCGAAGTGTTTTTCTTGTCACGGACCGGACGCAGAAGGACGCAAGGCGGGACTGCGTTTGGATCAGCCTGATGGTGATGAGGGATCGCACGAATACGCCATCGTTCCGGGCGATGTGGACGGCAGCGAAGTTTGGAGTCGCATTGCGAGTGACGATCCGGATGTCGTGATGCCTCCACCCGATTCGCACCTCAAAACGTTATCCAAAGACGAGCAGCAACTCATTCGTCGGTGGATCGAGGCGGGTGCAAAGTACGAAAAACACTGGGCGTTTGTGCCACCCAAGAAAACTGTCGAGTTAGATGACAGAGTCTCAAGCAACTCAACCGCAGCCACGATTGACTTGTTGGTGAGGCGTCAATTGAGGGCCAAAGGACTTTCGTCCTCGCTCCCGGCCGATGCGCGTACCTTGGTGCGCCGTGTGACATTGGATTTGACAGGCCTGCCGCCAACGCGACAAGAAATCCGGTCATTCCTCGCGGACTACTCACGCTCACCAGCGTTGGCGTGGGAACAACTCGTGGATGATCTTCTCGCTCGCCCGCAGTATGGCGAGCACATGGCCAGGCACTGGCTGGACCTCGTTCGGTTCGCTGACACAAATGGGATGCACAAGGATTTTTATCGCAACCACATCGCATATCGTGACTGGGTCATTCGTTCGTTCAACGAAAACCTGCCGTACGATGACTTTGTCAAGTATCAACTGGCCGGTGATCTGTACGAGGCACCGACCCGCGACCAATTGGTCGCATCTGGCTTTCATCGGCTGCACTTGATTATCGACCGTGGCACAGCCTTGCCAGAGGAAAGCCACTTTAAAAACGTGCTTGATCGCGTGACCGCAGTCGGTACGGCGTTCATGGGGCTGACCGTGCAGTGTGCTCAATGCCATGATCATAAGTTTGACCCGATTTCACAAAAGGATTTTTATTCCCTTTATGCTTTCTTCAATAATATCGACGCTGCGTCTGAAACGCATCTGCCCGAGGTCGTCGATGGATTACAGCAGCCCTTCGTTCGCTGGCCGACGTCCGAGCAGACTGCGCGGCTTGCCGCTTTGGATCAAGACTTGGCCAAACTCGATAACGAATCGAAACAGGTCTCCAAGGCAATGAAACTGCTTCAAGAGCAGACAAGCGAAAGCGAGAGTCGCGAGAGAGCGATCAGGGCAATAGAAGAATGGCAGTCCGAATTAGTTCGACAGACTCGACGAGTTCGTGCTGAGCGACTGTCGGTTGAGCGGACCGTCGACAAAGCGATGATCATGAAGGAACGGTCTGACGTTCGCGAGACACGTGTCCTGGTTCGGGGGCAGTACGACAATCCAGGCGAAATCGTGCAGCGGGGTACACCAGAGTTTCTACCGCCGCTGAAAACCGACAGAGATATTCCATCACGCATGGACTTGGCGGAATGGTTTGTCGCCGAAAGCAATCCGCTCACGGCGAGAGTCGCGGTTAACCGGTTTTGGCAACTGTTCTTTGGGGCCGGCCTCGTCAAAACATCAGAGGATTTTGGCAATCAAGGCACAACGCCCAGTCATCCAGAATTGCTAGACGAGTTGACGATTTCATTCGTCGAATCAGGCTGGGATATCAAGTCTCTGGTGAAGCAAATCGTGATGTCGGAAACCTATAGGCAATCCTCGCATGCTTCACCCGAACGATTCCGAGCGGACGCCGAGAACCGACTGCTCGCTCGTGGGCCTCGTTATCGACTGGACGCAGAAATCATCCGCGACCAAATTTTGGCGACCAGTGGAAGCCTGAATCGAAGTATGTTCGGTCGCAGCGTCAAGCCTCCACAACCTGATGGCTTGTGGAAGGCTGTATCAATGACAGGAGAAAGGTTCAGAGCGGACGAGGGTGAGGACATTTATCGGCGTAGCATCTACACCTTCTGGAAGCGTGCGATGCCGCCTCCTCAAATGACAATTTTAAATGCACCCATTCGGGATGCTTGCATTGCTCGACGCGAAAGAACCAACACACCGACGCAGGCATTGTTGTTGCTCAATGAACCCGAGTACCTCCGTGCGGCTCGGCGGTTGGCACAATCGGCACTTGAGTTGCCTGACGACCAGCGACTGACGTTTGTTTGGGAGACAGTGACAACCAGGCTCCCGGATGATTCAGAGCAGTCGATCATGCAATCGCTGCTGGAAGATCTGCTCCAGAAGTACAAGGACGAACCCGAAGTCGCCAGCAAAATGTGCGAAGGAGTCGAATTAGAAAGTGATCCCGCACGCGCCGAACTCGCCGCGTGGACCATGGTCTGCAGTACGATCTACAACCTCGACATTACCAAAACCAAGGACTAAGCGATGAGCGACTTACACGACCTCGACAGACTGAGTAGCCGTCGCCGTTTTCTGATGAACTCGGGGATGGGACTCGGCGCATCTGCTTTGGGAACGTTGTTGGCCGGACAGCAATTTGCGTCCGCCTCCCCTCGGGATCCCAGGTATGACGCCACTTTGCCACACGGTTGTCATCACGCACCACGAGCGAAACGCGTCATCTTTTTGTTCATGGCCGGTGCTCCGAGCCAAATTGATTTGTTTGACTACAAACCTGACTTGGTAAAGCAGTTCAGGAAGCCGCTCCCTCCTTCGGTTAGCATGGGCCAGCGGGTCACTGCGATGACAAGGGGACGGGAGCAACTCATCGCGCCGAGCAAGTTCAAATTCGCTCAGAAAGGTGAGAATGGAATTTGGATGAGCGAGTTGCTTCCGCATTTGTCCACTCAAGTCGACAAGCTGTGCTTCATCGACTCGATGCATACCGAGTCGATTAACCACGATCCTGGTAAGACTGCATTCAGCACGGGATCCGAGATTCCGGGCAAGCCAAGCATGGGCGCATGGTTGAGCTACGGTCTGGGCACGCTGAACCGCGACCTGCCGGACTACATCGTCATGCCGTCAGCTCATTGGAGTGGTAAAGTCAATGTGCAAGCGTTGTATTCGCGCCTTTGGGGCAGCGGTTTTTTACCGTCTAAGCATCAAGGCACCAGTTTCCAAACTACCAGGGATCCGGTGCTGTTTCTTTCAAATCCCGAAGGCGTCAACAGCCCCATTCGTCGGCGAATGTTGGATTCGCTGAAGGAACTGAATGCCAAACATTTTGGGCAGATTGGCGATCCGGAAATTGAAACCACGATTGCGCAACAAGAGATGGCTTTCCGAATGCAGTCGTCTGTACCCGATCTGACGGACATTTCGGGCGAGACGAAGGAAACGCTTGAGATGTACGGTCCCGAGGTGACGAAACCGGGTTCATACGCTCGAAACTGCCTACTCGCTCGGCGCATGGCAGAGCATGATGTGCGATTTGTCCAACTCTTTCACCGCGGTTGGGATCACCATTCGAAATTACCTGAGAACTTGGTGGGGCAATGTCGTGACGTTGACCAGCCAACGTCGGCCCTGCTTCAGGATTTGGACCAGCGGGGATTGCTGAAAGACACATTGGTTGTCTTCGCCGGTGAATTTGGCCGGACGGTGTTCGGCCAAGGCAAGCTTACAAAAGATGACTACGGTCGCGACCATCACCCCCGATGCTTCACCGCGTTGCTGGCCGGAGGCGGTATCAAAGGCGGCATGCGTTACGGAATGACCGACGACTTCAGCTACAACGTCGTCGAAGACGGAGTCCATGTGCGAGACCTGCACGCAACGATGTTGCATTTGTTAGGCGTTGATCATGCTCGTTTGACATTTCCGTTTCAAGGGCTCGAGCAGAGGCTCACCGGTGTCGAACCCAGCCGAGTCGTTAATGAAATCATCGCGTGAGGTGCTGAACTGGGACGCAGCGGCCGAACGATTTACCAAGGACGAAGGAGCGAATGGAATGTTGTCGCGTCCGCGGCGTGCACCGTGGGATGCACTTGTTTAAACAAGCCGTGAAATCAATGCCATGAATCAACTGAAACCTGCAGTCACTATTGTTTTCGTCGGGCTGTCGTTGGTTAGCACGTCGCGAGCGGATGAGTGGAAGACCGTTTCGCGACCTATCTCAACGTCTCACGGGCGTTGAAGAGGCACACGTCGTCAAAGAAATATTGGCGTAGAACTTCACCCTCCCAGTGCGACGAAGGAAATCAACCGCTAATGGAACATGAAAATCCCGAGAACGTTAGTGATCAAGGTCGATGGACGAGTTCACAACTGTTGGCCTGGCTACTTCCAGTGTCAGGAATTGGTCGATTTCCTCGTGGAAATAAGCGCGCAGCCAATGAGCTTTGGGGTCGAATTGTCAATGAAAAAGATCGGCAGAATCGCCGCTGACTCGCGATTTGAAGATAGGAGACGCTGATGAAACTTGTTCGATTTGCGCCGATGACTGTGTTATTGCTTGCCGCGGCGACGTCCGTTCTTGCCGCTGCTGACCAGCAACCCAATATCATCGTTCTGTTTGCGGATGACCTCGGATATGGGGAGCTTAGCTGCTAGGGCAATCCCGAGATTCCCACGCCCCATATCGACTCGATCGCTAGCAATGGTGTTCGTTTCACCGATGGTTATGTGGCTGGTCCCAACTGCAGTCCCTCACGGGCGGGATTGCTGGCAGGGCGAATTCCGACTCGCTTCGGTTATGAGTTCAATCCCATCGGTGCGCTCAATGAGCAGCCTGGCTTCGGTCTGCCGGTTGCGGAAGTCACGATTGCCGAGACGTTGCAGAATGCTGGTTACACGACTGGGCTGGTCGGCAAATGGCATCAGGGCGGCACCGCGGACTATCACCCCTTTCGGCACGGCTTCGATGAGTTCTTTGGATTCCTGCATGAAGGGCACTACTTCGTGCCACCTCCGTACAAAGGTGTCACGACGATGCTGCGCCGCAAGACTCTCCCAACCACGCCGTCCGGACGCAGCGCTGGCGTTATGGCCAGCGCCGCCTGCTGATCTTGCCCCAAGTCAAAATCAAGCTCAACGAAGGCGACCTCCCCGCCGCCGGCAAGGTTTACCAGAAGCTGAAGGAGCTTGGGGGATGTCCCATTCGTTGTTGAAACTCTTGATGGCCTCACAGATGGAAATCTAG
>CAZMNY010000019.1:0-36324 GCA_964567745.1 uncultured Pirellulaceae bacterium
GGTTGGGTGGGCGGTCGTTGGGGGTGCGTCCTATGGGGGGGCGTACAATGGGCGGGCGTACGATGGGCGGCCGTACAAGGGGGGGGCGTACAACGGGAGGTCGTACAACGGGAGGTCGTACAACGGGCGGTCGCGAAATGGGGGGGCGAACGACTGGAGGTCGAGGTCGCACAACAGGAGGTCGTGCAACAGGAGGGCGAGCGATAGGGCGCCTGGCCGTGGGTGGCAACGACGGTCGTCGGACTGGCGAGCTTGTTACGGGCCGCGTGGTTCTGCCACGAGATGGTTGAATCTTGGGGCTGGCGAATTGACGGCTGGACGAGCGTTTCGGGGTCGAGAAACTGGAACCGCCACGAACTGAGCGGCTGGAAACGGCTTGGCGGCTGCTGGTGCGGGAATTGGAACTGCCACGGCCTCCTTTTGCATCCACTTGAGTGGTGCTGAGGATCAGCATGGTGGCCACGATGAGCGTTTTGGTGAGTGTCGTCTTCATGTCTTTTTCTCTGTTTTTCTTGCGTTTCGCGGGGTGAGTTGTTTGATACTCTGCCAAGCGGAAACGGCTCGCATGTGTTACAGAAAAACTTGGAAAAGATAATTCCGACGTAGGATTTGCCAACCTGTCTCAAGAACGCTGGTTTCCAGCTGTATTGGGCTACTATTGCTACGAATCTAGCGTTTCTGCGGCGTCAGCCGCTCATGAATGGAAACCGAAGTTGGAAGGCAACCTGCCACATCTACTTGCGCAGTGAAAAACAGGCGAGATTTCCGGCTCGGTCTTTGCAAAACAGACGGCCGTTGGCGAAGGCCAAGTGGGGCCAAGCGTCTGTGCGGAAAAGCCGGGGCAAGGCGGCCAATTGCTGATATTTGTTAGGGGATCGAACGGCGGATTCCACTAACCGGAGATCTCCACGACAACTCCAGGTGATCAGTCGGTCGTCGGATGTCACGATCACTAAGAATGGGCGCGCTCAGACGTCGTTTGTTGAGAATTCGTTAAGTTGGGCAATTCACAAACTGCCTAGATTGAACTTTTCTCAACAAACGACGTCTGAGCGGAAACCTCCGAGCGGAAACCTCCAGGAAAGACATGCTTGCCGCCGAAGGTCGTCAGTTTCCGGTGCCCTCAGACGAAATCAAGCGGCTGAGCTACGAGACTCTGGCCTGCCGTAAGTCCCTTGTTTCACGGCGATTTGAGTTCGGCGGAGTTTTTTGACTTTACGCCCCGACTCCGCTATTAGGTTTGCGGCTAATCGGGATCTCAGCACTTCGGCACTGGCAAGCCCGTGGCACACGAAATATCCGCCGTCTGTTTACAACGGCAGACCCCAACGAGCTTGATCGTTCGGTCAATCAGATTCGCAGCTAGACGAATGTCTGAGCTGCAACGTGCTCCTAGTTCGGCAACTTCGCGCTGTGATGCACTTCTTGCACGTCCTCGCAGTCGTTCAGCATGTTGATGAACTTCTCGAACATGGCAACATCGTCGCCGGTCAACTCGGTTTCGACTTGAGGCAAGAAGGTGATTTCCTGCACTTGCAGTTCTGTGTCTGGAAAGTGTTCTAATACGGCGGTCTTGGCTTTGTAGAATTCGTTCGCCGGCGCGAACAGAGTGATGCGACCGTCGGCGCACTGAACGTCATCGACATCGACTTCGGCTTCCAGCATCACTTCGAGGACTTTCTCTTCCTCTTCGCCGGCGAAGGCAATCACGGCCAAGTGGTCGAACATGTGAGCCACCGATCCGGTCGCTCCCAGTTTCGATCCTGTCTTCGTAAAGCAATTGCGAACGTCGGTGATTGTGCGGTTGTTGTTGTCTGTCAGGCAGTCGACAATGACCGAGCAGCCGCCCGGCCCAAAGCCCTCGTAACGAGCGGGCGAATAGTCCTCACCGCCAGCGCCTTTCGCCTTTTCGATCGCCTTCTCGATCACATGACTGGGCACTTGATCGCTCTTGGCCTTCTCGATCAGCATCCGCAGGGCCGGGTTCACCTCCGGATCGGGAACACCATTCTTGGCGGTCACATAGAGCTGCTTGCCGTATTTCGAATAGACCTTCGATTTCTGTCCGGCCGTCTTCAAAATCGAGGCCTTGCGGTTTTCGAAACTTCTTCCCATATCGCTCTCTGTGGCTAAGGATGTTGCGGTGCGACTCTTGGAACTGACCTAATATCCCTAATGGACCCCGGTTTGGACAAGACCGGACCTTTACGCTCGTCTGCGACCGGCGACGTTGTTTGCGTTGACAAGGAGACTATTGGGCGAATTGCGTTTATGATGAGGGTCCAAGACGCAGAACCACACGTTTTTCACGCCCATAACACGAGCTTACTTTATGTCTCCGCAAAACACCCGACGAGAATTCCTCAAGAACACCAGTTCCATCGCCGCCGGCTACTGGATTGGCGCGACTGCGTCTGCCAAAGCGGCTGGTCCGAACGAGAAACTTAACGTCGCCTGTATTGGGGTGGGAGGTCGTGGTTCCGCAAACGTTGGCGGCGTTTCCAAAGAGAATATCGTCGCGATGTGCGATGTCGACGAACAGAAGGCGGGCAAAAGATTCCAGCAGTTCGACAAAGCGAGGAAGTTCCAAGATTTTCGCGTCATGTTGGACAAGCTTGACAAGCAAATCGACGCGGTCGTCATTAGCACGCCGGATCACACGCACTTTCATCCTGCTCGTCAGGCCATGTTGATGGGCAAGCACGTCTATTGCGAAAAGCCGTTGGCCCATTCCGCATGGGAATGCCGCGAGTTGACGAACCTCGCGCGAAAAATGGACGTGGCCACGCAGTTAGGCAACCAGCGCCATGCCAATGCAGGCATGGCCCGCACGGTTGAGGCGGTCCGAGCTGGCGTCATCGGCGACATCAAAAAGGTCTACTGTTTTGTTGGCGGCACGCGAGGGATGCCCACACCGCCTAGCAAGTTTCCGTCGCCCCCCAGCCACTTGAATTGGGATCTGTGGCTTGGCCCAGCCAAGGTGCGCCGCTATTCACCAGAGTACTGCCCGTACAAATGGCGTTTTTGGTGGGACTTCGGCACAGGTGAAACTGGAAATTGGGGATGCCACATTCTCGATATTCCGTTTTGGGCCTTGCAGTTGAAGTACCCAACTCGAGTCGACCTGGATGAGACGCCCGATCCGTCGGACATCGACCCGCAACGCACTCCCAGATCGATGAAGACACGGCTTGAGTTTCCAGCGGAGAAAGGACACGGTCCTCTGAAACTTCACTGGTGGCACGGCTCGAACAAAGAGGTGTTTCAGAAACATGGTGCCAAGGGGAAAGGCAACACGCTCTTTGTTGGCGAAAAAGGACTCATCGTCGCCGGATTCAATGGCTACAGTGCTCAGATGACAAATGGCGGGACTCCGCCTGCGCCAGAACAGACGATCGCCAAGTCGCCTGGCTTTTACAACGAGTGGATCCGAGCCTGCAAAGGCGGACCGCGTTCCAGTTGCGACTTTGTCGACTACTCCGGGCCGCTGGCCGAAGCGGTGCTACTTGCAAACGCCGCGTATCGAGCCGGCGGCGGTTTCGATTGGAACGCCAAAGAGTTGAATGCGTCTGGGAATTCGAGGGTCGATGAGTACCTTCGATCGGAGTTCCGCGAAGGTTGGCAGGTCTAACCTCGCAGTCAGCAATGAATGCCATGACGAGCCAGTCCAGAGCGTACCGCGCAGCACTGGCTACATTACCGGACGCACAACTACGACATGTTGGGAGTACAACAATGAGCAGACTTCTTATCGCCTTCACATCGGCCGCGCTTCTTGGGGCCTTCAGTATCACGCCTGCGTTTGGCGAGGTGTTTGAACTTCGCACGTATACGACCGAGCCAGGAAGGCTTGACGCCCTGAACAGTCGATTCAGAGACCACACGGTGAAGCTATTCGAGAAACATGGAATTGAGTCGGTCGGTTATTGGGTTCCGACGGACGGAGACGAAGCGAAGAACACGTTGATCTATGTGATAAAGCACAAGAGTCGCGACGCGGCTAAGGCTTCCTGGAAGGCTTTTATCGGAGACCCCGCCTGGAAGAAGGTTGCCGCCGATTCTCAACGAGACGGAAAGATCCTGGCTAAGCGACCTGAGTCGGTCTATATGGAAACCGCGGACTACTCACCAAAATGGAAACAGGGAAAGGCCGACTCCGACGCGGTGTTCGAACTGCGAATTTACAAAGCGAAAGCCGGCAAACTCGGAAAACTCGACGCCCGGTTTCGTGACCACACTTGTAGCCTGTTCCAAAAACATGGCATCCAAAACGTCGCCTATTGGCATCCGACAGACGAGCCGAAATCAAAGGATCACTTGATCTATATCATCCGACACGATAGTCGCGACGCCGCAAAGAAATCGTGGCGGGCGTTCGGTACTGATCCGGCCTGGAAAAAAGCCGCTCGCGAATCCGGCGTCGGTCCGCTTGCAAAACGCCCGGAGTCGACCTATATGAAGCCGACAGACTATTCGGCCATTCGCTAGCCGCCCCCGAACCAAATTTTTGGTCGCGATCGATTTGCGTGACACGGCAGAATCGAGTTCGGTTGTCACCGTTCATTTGCACGGAACACCTAGGGCGTTGCCCGTAGGCTACGGTGAGGTTGGCCGTTGGCCAAGATGGTGCGCGGGGCGACGCGGATCGTCTTGAGAAGAGCTGCGAGCCCGTTAGCACCTAATCTGATTCACCGAACGAGCAAGCTCGTTTGGGTCTGTGTTGGGGTGAAGATGGCATGTAGGGCTCGAATGAAATTCGGCGAGCTTCAGAACTTGGCGATTGGGTCGGGGTTCACCTTCCATGCGGAGACACGAATCGATGTGAGGTTAACCCGATGGACGTATTGAGCCAGCAAAGTGAGGGAGAGCCTTCGCGCAAGCGATTTCGCTTCACCATCAAAGCGGCCTCGTTAATCGTGCTTGGTTCGCTTTATTCTCGTTTGTGCTCGCTGAATTCGGGCCGGACAATCCGCATTTCTGGATATCCGCGGCGTATCTTTTCGTTTTGGCCGGCGTCAGTTTGGCGTTGGGCGAACGATGCGTTTTGGCTGGGGGCATTGCCTTCGTCTCCGCGATTGTCTTCACGTATTTTGTCGGACCCAGCCTTGCCATCCTTGTCTTTCTGATCGCAGTCATCGCGGTGTCGATCTACATTCGCCGGGTTCGTCCGAGCCGGCGGGTTCGCGCTGTTTTGTTTGCGGTCGCGATCATGCTCAGCATGTCCGTCATGTACGGTCATCGTCAGTTGGCATTGAGGGGAATTCGACCTACGGCGGCCAGGTGGCGACTTGGCGCCTGCCCGAAGGAGAACTGGTCAACCAGCCGCTTAAGTTTTCGGGGCAAACCAACTTCGTCGAGTACGTTCCGCAGGGAATGCTGATTGCGGTTAGCTGCAATGGCGTCGTGCGTCTCTGGAATCCGTTGACGAATCGACCGGCTAGTCAAGAACATCGCGAGAACTGGTCTGTTGCTTTCAGTCCAGACGGAAAGCTTATGGCGACCGGTTCCGCGGGGTCTCCAATTCGAGTTTGGGGAGCCCAAACGTCGATCGCGGACGACCGACTATTGCCGCACGACGATTTGATACTGGCTGCGGAATTCGATCGGACTGGCGGTTTCGTCATTACGGGTGGCCAAGACAGGAAGGCCAATTTGTGGCGGACGAAAACGGGTGAGCAGGTTGGCCAAACGCTCGATATGCCCGAGGTGGTTTCCGCGCTCGCCTTCCATCCTGACTGCAAGCGTTTCGCCGTCGACGCCTGGGACGGGACCGTTCAAATGTTTGCAACGTCGGATGCGAACCGGGTTGGCGCCGAAATGAGCCACGACGAAAAGGTTCGCAACGTGTCATTTTCAGATGACGGCGCGTTGCTCTTTAGCTCTGGCGATGATGGCACGGTCCGAATTTGGGATAGCAAGAGCGGCGCACCAGTCGGCGAGCCGCTGGCGCATGACGCGGTCATTCGCGACTTGGCGATTCACTTGCGCAGCGGTCTCGTGATGACGTCGGTCTATGGCGGCAAGGCGGTGCTTTGGGATCTCGCGACCCGCCAACAACGGCACGTTTTTTCTCATCCAGAAAAATCGTTCATTTCATCTGTCGCCATAAACTCAGACGGCGAACTTGCTCTAACGGCTGACAAGAAAGGGCACCTCAAGGTTTGGAATACCGAGAGCGGCGAGCTTGTCGTCTATCGCATTATCCACAAGAAGGGAATCGCTGCAGCCGAGTTCAGTCAAAGCGGAACTAAGATCATTACCGGCAGCTATGACAGGACCGCTCGCATTTGGGACGGCAAGACAGGTGATCCCGTGACTCCCGTGTTGCAGCATGCGAGCACAGTGTTGTCTAGCCCGGACGACCGCCTTGTCATTACCGGAAGCGACGACAGCACGGCTCAACTCTGGCACGCCGAGTCAGGCATGCCGATTGGACCTCGAATCGAGCACCTTAGAAAGATCACGGTCGTCAGGTTCAGCCCAAGCGGAGAAACTGTTTTGACGGCGCACGGGACCGCGCGGTTCACCGACATTCCCAAACTCGAACTGCCGTCCGACTCGGCCTCCGCGTGGGTCGAGGTCGTGACCGGCGTTCACTACCAAGAGGACGGTCAGATCGTCATTCCCAGCGCGGCGCAGTGGCGCGAGAACCGCGACGCATTGCAGCGTGTGATTAAAAATTCCGAGTCGACTCGCGAATTACGCCTATCTCGATTGCGCCAAACCCATGAGGGCGAGACCGGCCCCTTCGGTCAGGTCTATCGAAGCTTTAGCCCGAAGCCCAAGAAGGCAGAGCCCAAAAAAGGATGCGGCGCCGACGACTCGCGGCAGCGCGTCAGAGCCGGCGAAACCTGGGAAATCCACTGACGAGGCCAAGACGGACGAGGCTAAGACGGACGAGGCTAAGACGGACAAGGCGAAGACGGAAGACGCCAAGTAGATGGGATCGTCAAACCATCGCCCGTCTCGAAGCGGGTGAATCTTACGTTGGTCAGCTGAGAATGACCGCGTCTGAGTCAACTCGGCAATTCCCCGAGATTAACTTTGCGAAATCCCGTATAATGGAATTCGCCGCCCTCCGAGCGAGTTATCCAGCAACGCTCCGGTTAGCACCCCTCCTTCGCCCGCCTCCCTCGCCCTGTGTAACTCATGAAGTTTTTCGAACATCGCTTCATTGTCATCTTGCTCGTCGTTGGCCTCGTCAATTCCGTTTCGCCGGTCGATGCAGACGAGCCATCGAGTAGGGATCAAGCCAAGTCGGAGAAGCTTAGCTCCGAGCAATTGGAGTTCTTCGAAGCGAAGATCCGCCCAGTGCTAGTCAAGCATTGTTATGAGTGTCATTCGTCGTCGAGTCAGCCGGCGAAGGGCGGGTTGTCGTTGGAGACGCGCGAGGCCATGCGGCGCGGCGGCGACTCGGGACCGGCTGTGGCGCCTGGCGAGCTCGACGAGAGTCTGATCATCAGCGCGATTCGCTATGACGACTTCGAGATGCCTCCCAAAGGCAAACTCGCCGGTTCGGTCATCAAGGACTTTGAGCGGTGGGTTGAGATGGGTGCCCCAGACCCTCGCGTTGGAGAACCTGTTGTCGCTGCGGCTGAGTCGATCGACTACGAGGCTGCGGCGAAGTTTTGGGCTTTTCAATCGCCCAGAAAGTCGACGCCGCCCGTGACGCAGAATGTCACTTGGGCGCGAAATGAGATCGACCAATTCGTTTTGGCTCGTCTCGAATCCAACGGGATTGCCCCGTCACGGCCCGCATCGAAGAGGGCGCTGATTCGCCGCGCCTATTTCGGAGTGATCGGTTTGCCGCCGACACCGGAAGAAGTCGAGGCGTTTGTGAAGGACGAATCGGACGATGCGTATCGCAAAGTCGTGGAACGCCTGCTCCAATCAAAACACTACGGTGAGCGTTGGGGCCGCCACTGGCTCGATGTCGCTCGCTACGGCGAAGATCAAGCACACACCTTTAAAGCTCGACGCTATCCGCTCGGCTATCGCTACCGCGACTGGGTCGTGCAGTCGCTCAACGACGATTTGCCGTACAACAAGTTTCTCACCTATCAAATTGCCGCCGACCTGGTCGACGAACCGGATCAGCACAAACGCTTACCTGCCTTGGGTGTGTTCGCGCTTGGTCCCGTCTATTACCAGGACAATGGTGAGAAGGCGAAAGCGTTGGCGGACGAATGGGATGATCGCGTCGACACGTTGATGCGCGGCGTGCTCGGTTTGACGGCCGCTTGTGCTCGCTGCCATGACCACAAGTACGACCCGATTTCGATGGAGGACTACTACGGTTTGGCGGGGATCTTCGCGTCGTCGCAGTACCAGGAACGCCCGATCGTCTCGGCGGAGATTCTAGGGCAGAAGTCGTCAGCCGAATCGGCGATGAAGCAGCACGAGCTGGCTGTGAATCAATTCCTCAACCTACAAGCCAAGTCGATTCGACCGAATCTTGTCGACCAAATCCCCAGCTACTTCGTTGCCGCCTGGAAGCTCGACAGAAAGCTCGGCGAAGAGACAAACAAGAAGAAGGTCGCGAAACTCGTGGCTCAAGTCGCCAAACAGGAGAACGTGTCTATCACTCTGCTCAAGCGCTGGCGCGACTACCTTTACGAGAAACCGAAGGCCGACCGACCTCGCCCGCACCTGCAAGCATGGCGCGACTTTCTCAGCAAACAAGCGGATCAGCCGGACGAGAAAGCGGCGGCTGCCGTCGAACAATTCGGATTGGCGTTACAGAAACGGATTCGATCACTGGAGCCGCGAAGGGCAACATTGCTTAGGCAATTCGGCACCGATGTGGCGTTCCTCAAACGCGAAGATCGCGCCAAGATCGAACCGGGCCAGGTGCCGTTGGGGAACTTGTTTGACGACGGCAAGCAGACGCCTCTCGCTTCGGCGCTCGCTTCGGACAAACGCTACGCGTCTGCGGACTCGAACGACCTTGGCGTGCAGCGCGTTTCTCAAGGTTGGGGTGACAGGGTGGAAATTGCGCCAGGCGTCCGTTTCGATTTCCGCAAAGTCGGCTCCGACAAGTCCCGCCATGGTTCGATCGTCAACGACGGTTGGGGAGGCGGTCCGCTAAGCACGCGCGGTAGTTCGAAGTTAGCCAAAACAAGACGGATGGGCAGGGCGGCTGAGCAGGGTATTGGCATGCACGCCAACGCGCTGATTACGTTCGACTTGGATGAGATTCGACAGGCCGGTCTGATGGGGCGCGATCAACGGTTTGTGTTTCGTGTCGATCGCGCGGGATTGAACGACGACGTTCGCGGCTCGGATTCGCCGAGCGCCTACGTCGTCGCCATCGTGTCTCGGCCGCATCGGCGTGAAAACGAGTACGACGCCATTCTCTCTGCCTACGTTAATGGCGTTGAGGTCACCGTCGATGAAAACGATCGAGTCTACTATTTCGGCGGCGAGCTGCCCAAGCCGGTAAAAGCGGACGGAAAGTTTACTGAATTCTCGATACCGGTTTCCGCAGACGCGAAGTTCTTAACCCTTGTGACCACGGGCGCCGCCGACGGAAAAGACGGGAACACGATCAACTCTGACCACACCGTGTTCTCTGGAGCTCGATTGGAATTGGATCCGCTGCCTAAGACAACGCCGACCGAGCAGGTCGCCGACGAGTCTGGCGCCGATCCCAAAGACCGAGACGTCGCGATTCTTCTCTCTGAGTTCTTCCACGACACAGGCTTGCTAAGCGTGCCCGGACCTGAAGCGGAACCATGGCTCGGCGAAGAAGCGCAATCGGCGCTGGCTGAATTGCGGAAAAAGTACGAGGCGCAGAAGAAAGCTTTTGCAGCGATCGAAGTCGCCAAAGCTCATGCGTTAACAGACGGTGCCGGCGCAGATTTGCGAATCTATTTGCAGGGCGACCCGACGAAGCTCGGTAAAGTTGCCAAGCGAAGTTTCCCAGCGATATTTAGTTCCGGAAAACGGCTGGCGTACGAACCGAAGGGGAGCGGTCGATTGGAATTGGCTAAGTCGATCACCGATCCCAAAAACCCGCTGACGGCACGCGTGATTGTCAATCGAATCTGGCAGGGCCATTTCGGACATGGGCTGGTTCGAACTGCATCGAATTTCGGAAGCCTTGGCGAGCGGCCGAGTCATCCGGAGCTGCTTGACTACCTGGCGCTGAAACTCATTGCATCGGGTTGGTCGATGAAAGCAATACACCGAGAGATATTGCTTTCGACGACGTATCGGCAAAGCGCAGAGCACCGAGAGGAACTGTCGACAAAAGATCCGGAGAATCGACTTCTATGGCGCATGAATCGCCGTCGGCTTGAAGTTGAACCGTGGCGGGACGCGATGCTCGCGGTAACGGGGCAGCTCGACACACAATTCGGCGGACCGTCGAGCGATCTGAATAAGTCCGACAACCGTCGGCGAACGTTGTACGGCTTCGTCAGCCGCCATCAGCTGAATGAACTGCTCCGGCTTTTTGATTTTCCCGACCCCAACATCACAAGCGACAAGCGGCCGGTTACCACCGTGCCCTTGCAGCAGCTGTTCGTTTTGAACAGCGATTTCATGATTCGTCGGGCAAAATCGCTCAGCGAACGTTTAAATCGCGAGGGTCAGGACGATCGCGAGCGAATTGGCCGAGCGTTCGAATTGCTTTACAGTCGGCGGGCGTCCGATGACGAGATTCAATCTGGCTTGAGTTTTTTGAGTTCGGCGGCAGAGTCGAAACAAGATGGCGACAGCCTCGACGGTTGGCAACAATACGCGCTAGTCCTACTCGGCTCAAACGAATTCGCTTTTATCGACTAGACGATTTGTAGAGCCGCCAAGTTGGCTACAACGGATGATGGCAAGCGATCAAACAGGTGATGCGATGAGAAAGATGACCAACACAAGACGCTCCATTTCGCGACGGGCGATGTTGGCGAGCAGCGGTGCAGGGTTTGGGCTGTTGGGCGCATCGTCCTTGTTAGCCGATGAGCCGCAGCTCGCAGCGAGTTCGAAAAATCCTCTGGCGCCAAGACAGGGACATTTTCAACCCAAAGCCAAACGTGTGATATTCCTGTTCATGAACGGCGGGCCTTCGCACGTCGACACCTTCGATCCCAAGCCGGAGTTGGCAAAGCAAGAGGGCAAGCCAGGACCCGGCGGCAAGTATATGCCGTCGCCGTTCAAGTTTCGGCCGCAAGGACAAAGCGGAACTCCGGTCAGCGAGTTGTTTCCTCACCTCAGTCGCTGCATGGACGAAATCTGCGTGATCAGATCGATGTACACATCGACGCCTAATCACGAGCCTGGCCTGTTCATGATGAACTCGGGAATCCAGCAACCGACTCGACCCGCACTCGGCTCCTGGCTAACCTACGGATTGGGAAGCGACAATCAAAACCTGCCCGGCTTCGTTGTTCTCTGTCCCGGCAAACCGGTGGTCGGACCCGCGCTCTGGTCGAACAGTTTTCTGCCCGGCATCTACCAGGGCACCCACATCAATAATTCGAAGATCGATCCGAAGCGAGTCATTCGGCACTTGACCAATTCGAATTTGTCGATCGAAACGCAGCGTCGAGTCTTGGACATGCTTCAAGAGCAGAATCGCCGGCACCTCGCCAATCGCACTCGAGACGCAGCACTGGAAGCTCGAATCGAGTCGCTTGAGATGGCCTACCGAATGCAGTTCGAGGCACAAGAGGCTTTTGATATCAGTCGCGAGAGCTCAGCGACACGCAGCGCCTATGGCACTGGTCAATTTGCCGACGGTTGCTTAACTGCGAGACGTCTTGTTGAACGCGGAGTGAGAATGGTGCAGGTGTTTTACGGCAGCGGTCAGCCGTGGGACGCGCACGGCAACATCATGGATCACAAACGAGACGCCCTAAAGAGCGACCAACCGATTGCGGCCCTGATTGAGGATCTCAAATCGCGCGGCATGCTCGATGAGACGCTGATCATTTGGGGCGGCGAGTTCGGCCGTACGCCGACAGCTCAAGGCGCCAAAGGTCGTAACCACCACGCGACTGGGTTCTCGATGTGGCTCGCTGGCGGCGGCGTGCGAGGCGGCATGATTCACGGTGCCACGGACGAGCTTGGCGTGAAGGCCGTGGAAGATCGAATGAGCGTTCACGATTTGCACGCGACGATTTTGCACCTGCTCGGCATCGATCACAAGCGGCTGACGTTTCGCTATTCGGGAAGGGACTATCGGTTGACTGATGTCCACGGTGAAATCGCCCACAAGATCATCGTGTAGCCTTTGCTAACGTGTGTAGGCCCCAGGGGATTTTCGAGACGGTGGTGGGCTACGCCAATAGGTCGTGAAGCACATGTCCGTGGACGTCGGTGAGTCGGAAATCACGACCTTGGTAGCGGTGCGTTAGCCGCTTGTGGTCGATGCCGAGCAGGTGCAGGATCGTTGCGTTGAGGTCGTGAATGTGCATGGCGCCCGGAGTGTAACTGTCGGGGCTTGGCTTCGGTCGAATCGGATTGCCATCGGCATCGGCAATGTTGTAGCCATAGTCATCGGACTGCCCATAGGTGATGCCAGGTTTCACGCCGCCGCCCGCCATCCAGACGGTGAAGCAACGGGGGTGATGGTCTCGCCCGTAGTTCTCTTTCTTCAACGCGCCTTGGCAGTACGCCGTGCGACCAAACTCGCCACCCCAAACAACCAGCGTGTCGTCGAGCATGCCAAGTCGTTTGAGATCGGCGATCAGTGCTGCGGAACCTTGATCGACGTCTTTGCATTGCGATTCGTGTTCGCGAGGAAGATTGCCATGGGCGTCCCAGCCTCGGTGAAAAATCTGAATGTTGCGAACGCCTCTTTCCGCAAGTCGTCGCGCATTTAAGCAGCAGGCGGCAAACGTGCCCGGCTTGCGAGCCTCCTCGCCGTACAGCTTGAATGTCTCGTCCGACTCTTGCGAGAGGTCCATCAGTTCGGGCACCGAGGCCTGCATGCGATAGGCCATCTCATGTTGTTTGATCCGAGCCAACACTTCCGGGTCGGCGAATCGCTTGTGCTGTTCGGCGTTGAGGGCCGCGAGGGCGTCGAGTTGAATGCGGCGGTCTTTGCGACTGACTCCGGCCGGGTTGCTTAGGTAGAGCACCGGGTCGCCTTGGCTGCGCAGCAGAATTCCCTGATGGTCTGAAGGCAGAAAGCCTGTTCCCCAGAGTCGGCTGAAGAGACTCTGCTCGGCGAAGCTGGTCTTGGCATGCATCACGACATAGTTCGGCAGGTTTTCGTTCATACTTCCCAGGCCGTAGCTGAGCCACGCGCCCAAGCTAGGGCGACCGGGGATCTGGCTGCCGGTTTGAATGAACGTGATCGCCGGATCGTGATTGATCGCTTCGGTGTACGTGCTGTGAACGACACACAATTCTTTGGCAACCTTGGCGGTGTGCGGGAGTAACTCGCTGACCCAAACGCCGCGGTCGTTGTTGTCTTGTTTGCTGAACTTGTATTTGCTTGGGCAGACTGGCAGCGTCTTCTGCCGCGATGTCATGCCGGTAATGCGTTGTCCATCGCGCACATGTTCAGGCAGCGGTTTGCCGAACATCTCTTTCATCTTCGGTTTGTAGTCCCAAAGATCGTGGTGGCTCGGCCCGCCGCTCATGAACAAATAGATGACGCGTTTCGCCTTGGCCGCATGATGCAGGCCGCCGCCAGCTGCTTCCCCTTTCGCTTGTTCTGCGCGTAGCAAACCGTCGTGCGAATTCGGCCCGAGCAGGTTGGCAAGGGCTGCCGTTCCCAAGCCGAGTGCAGAGCGGCCGAACAGCTGCCGGCGCGTCATGTTGAGGTCGTATTCACGCAGGGGGTTAAACGTCATTGCGTATCTCTCTTGGATTCATCATTACGAGCTCAATACAACACAATCGCGGCGTCGCTAGCCAGTACGGTTGTCGCGACCTGGGACCACGCGGCCAGCTGAGCTGCATCGAAATTCTTGTCTCTTGGCGCGTCGCCCGTGGCGAGCAGCTCGAGCGCATCTTCTCGTCGACTCTCGAAGCGTTGCTTCATCGCCGCAAGCAAATGCAAGCAAGCAGCCGACTCCGTCTTGGTCGGCTTACGGGACGCCAGCAATTGGAAAAGCAAATTCAATCGTTCTCTATCGCTGTCCTTCGCCCGCATCAATCGTTCCGCCAGCACGCGGGACATCTCGATGCGTTGTGTCTCGTTCAAAAGACCCAGCGACTGCAAAGATGTGTTCGTTCGCGAGCGGCGTACGCAACTCGACTCGCGGCTCGGCGCGTCGAAGAGCGTCATCATTGGATGCGGGCTGGTCCGTTTCCAGTAGACGTAAAGACTGCGGCGATACAGTTTCTCTCCCGTATCCTGGACGTACTTCTTTGTGTTGCTCGCCGGATGCATAAGTGCGGACCAGAGACCTGCGGGTTGATATGGCTTCACGCCTTCGCCACCCATCTGTTCGTCGAGCAGTCCGCTAGCCCACAATCCGATGTCGCGCAATACCTCGGCATCCAAGCGGTGGCTGGGGCCTCGAGCGAGAAGTCGGTTTTTCGGATCGTCGACGCCTTCGCGCTGAGCCGAGCTTTGCCGAAACGTCTCGCTGTTGACGATTAGTCGTAACATGTGTTTGAGGTCCCAGCCGCATTCATGTAGTTCGACAGCGAGCCAATCGAGCAGCTGCGGGTGAGTTGGCTGTTGACCCTGCAGGCCGAAGTCTTCCGGGGTGCGAACGAGTCCGTTTCCAAACGCCCTCTGCCAAGTTCGATTGACGAGAACTCTGGCCACAAGAGGGTGCTCGGGCGAGACGAGCCACTTGGCTAGACCGAGCCTGTTCCTCGGTGCGCCTTCGGGGAAATCACCCATGACTTGAAACACGTCGGGCTCGAGGGGATCGCCGACAGGCAAATTGTATTCGCCGCGGCTCAGCAAGAAAGTCTCTCGCGGTTTCGGCAACTCGCGTGAGACAAGTGATGTTGTGAATCGCTCTTCAATGCCGGAGATTCGCATCGCAATCAGCGACGCCCGTTTGTGCAGATCGGAATCTTGAAACGCGCCGTTGCTATCGGCCAGCATCGAGAGGCGGACCTTTTCGTCCGCGTCTCGCCAGCGTTCGACCTCGCTCTTGTCGAGCTTCTTCGCGCCAGCCAGGTACTTGGTCGCGTCGGCGAGAAGCTGTTGTCGGCGTTCTTTCCACAATCGCCATTCTCGCCAATCTTGAATGTTGGCGGGCGCTTTGACGACAGGGCCGTACTCGTACTTGTTGCCGTCCATTGAATGTTCGGCTGTGCTGTTGAAGAACGCCAGCAGACGGTAGTACTCGGTTTGCGGGATGGGATCGTATTTGTGGGTGTGACAACGAGCGCACGTTAGCGACATGCCCAGGAAGACGGTGCCCAACGTCTCGACACGATCGAAATTGTTTTTGGCTTGAAACTCCTTTGCAATGGCGCCGCCCTCGGCGGTGGTCGGGTTCATTCGCACATAGCCCGTCGCAACCAGCTGTTCCAAGGTCGGATTTGGAAGCAGATCGCCGGCGAGCTGCCAGGTGATGAACTCGTTCAAGGGCTGGTTCTCATTCAACGCTTGAACGACCCAATCACGGTAAGGAAAAATCCCGCGTCGGTTGTCCAAGTGCAGGCCGTGCGTGTCTCCGTACCTCACGGCATCCAACCAGTACCTCGCTTGGTGCTCGCCATATCGCGGGCTCTCGAGCAGCTCGTCGACCAGCCGCTGGTAGGCGTCGGGACGTTTGTCGACAAGGAATGACGCCAACTGTTTCGGTTCAGGCGGCAGTCCGGTCAGCACCAGAGCGACACGGCGAGCCAGCGTCGCCCGGTCCGCCGCAGCGGCCAACTCGAGTCGCGTGGTTTGGAGCTTGGCTCGAACAAATCCGTCAATCGCCGATTTGGACCGAACCTTCTTGGGCGGGCGAGACTTCGTCGGGCGGATAAAGGCCCAATGCTGTGCGTAGTTTCCGCCTTGCCGCACCCACTGACTCAGAATCTCTCGCTCGCGCTTCGTCAGTTGCTTCTCCGCGTCTTCGGGCGGCATCGGATTGTCCGACGAGTTGATGCGAACAAGAAGCTCGCTCTTCTTCGGATCGTCGAAGTCGATCGCGCGTTTGCCGTCTCGCAGTTCGCCCGCGGCGGACGCCGAGTCGAGCCGCAGCCCCGACTCTTTTTCCTGACCATCCGGCCCGTGACAAACAAAGCACTTGTTGGACAGGACCGGCAGCACGTCGCGCGAAAAATCGACTTCAGAGTCGGCCGCCAAAGCCAATGTGCTTGTAAGCGTAAGCAAGGCGAATAGCGCGCCGGCGATGTGAATCTTCATAGTTGTATTCCGTCTGTCGCGGTCGTGCTGATGGCAACGTTACCATATCGACGTTGGTCTCAGGCCCGCAGGTGGTTTCGCGAAGGCTGCAGCATAACTGCACCAACGGTCCGCTACAATTCTGACGAATGCAAAAGGGAGTCTGGCTATATCTTCTTCTCCCAAAGGTTCATCGTGGAAACCGGCGAAATCGATCGGGAGAAAACAATGGACCTCTTCCTAACTTGCTCGCTATTTTCCCTTCTTCTTATCTCGCTTCTTTTTGGAGCTCTTCGATTTGGCCTTTTGCTTACCACTGTCCAGTGGCATCACCATCGTCTCTGCGGCGACTTTTCGATTCTTGAGACGCATCACGCTTGTCTCCAGCGCCATCACACGTTCGCCCGGCGGCATCACTTTGGTTTCGGCCGCCTTGCTCCTGCTCCGGCTCTTTGAGTTTGACTTCGACCTCGACTTTGACTGTGACTTCGACTTTAGCCAATCGGCGATGGCTTTTGCCAACCGAGTGTTCAAGTTGTCTTCCTTTTCGCGAGCCTGTTGGATCGTCCTTTGAACTCGTTGTTTCGTCGAGTAACGCGTCTTGATTGTCTTCGATTTGGTCGCCAGGTCGGCGCGTTTTTTGGCTTGGTCTTTTTGGGCCTGCATGAGAGACCGCCTGACGGTTTCGCGAAGGGCATGTTCTTTCGCTTGGCGTTGGGCGATTGTCTTCGCGACTCGGTCCTTGGCCGAGTAGGTCTTCTTCTGAGAGATGGCAAGACTCTTCGTTTTCATGCTCTCATCTTGGGCTTCACTCGGCGGAACGGATATGAAGCTGACAGCCATGGTCAAAGTGAGCGAGATAGCGGTGGTCGCATGGCGGCGGCGTTCATGGCGAATCTCCTTGGGATTGCTTGGCTGTTGGGCCAGCAGGCGTCGAGAAGTGAGAGGCGACTGATCTGGCCGCGTCTCGTGGCTGCTTCAAAGAGAAAAGCAAACAGTGTGCCGAGCTCGCTGGCCGACGAAAAAGCTGCTGGTTCGTTGATGTTTTGGCGTGGCTGTGCGTCAAAACGGCCAACTCCCATCCACGCGGCGTTATCAAAACCGCAACAGTCGATTCTCATTCTGACGTCAAGTATGGTAGAGGACTCCGATGCGCGCAAAAAAAGAGCCAGTGGAGAAAGCTCGCACTGGCTCGATTCGTCGTTCGCTTATGTTCGCGCGACAATCAGATCAATCGCACGTTCTCGGCGCGGGGGCCTTTCGGGCCGCTACCTTCCGTGTAGGACACGCGCTGTCCTTCTTGCAGTTCGTCAAATCGAATGCCATCCAGATTCGACATGTGAAAAAACATGTCCTTTCCAGTTCCGCCGTCGATAAAACCAAATCCCTTGTCCGTCAGTCTCTTAATCGTGCCTTCAGCCATTGTCTCATCCACACTAACTAGGGTTCGGCGGTGCCAAGAACTACAGTAGTTTTTGTCGCTTCGCCGCAATTCAGGGAATTCTAGCGGAATTACCAAACCTGTCCAAGAGGGGGAGAGGTGCTAGCGATGGCCGTTCGACCACCACCGAAGGCCCACTTCGGCCAGATTCCGCCTGCGAGCGAGCCCAAGGTGTTTGTCCGTATCGCCTTCGGGAAATACCGCGACCAGCCGAGGATTAACGAAAAACAGTCGGAATCGTCGTGGAACGATCGGGTAACTCAGGCCAATACGGCTCTCAAGGGTGGTGATGTTCGGATTCGATGTGGTCGATTCGACGCGTCATGAAGGGTCTGGCCTGCGGGAACGCCAAGCAAATGATAGATCGTCGAGGTCAATTGCTCGGGGGCGACTGGGTCGGACTCCGGGTAGGCGGCATGTTTGTCGGATCGACCGTAGACCGAGCCGCCTTGGACGCCGCCGCCGGCGAGCACGCTGGTAAAACAATTGGGCCAGTGGTCGCGTCCGTCTCGGCCAGCGCCGGCATCACTGTTCCGTTGCCCGACCTTGGGAGTCCGGCCGAATTCGCCGCTCCACACCACCAACGTTTCGTCCAGCATGCCGCGCTGTTCGAGGTCGTCCAGCAACGCCGAGAACGCTTGATCCGCCGGCGGCATGAGTCGCTTCCTGTGATCGATGAAGTTTCGAGAGTGGGTGTCCCAGTAGACGCTGACATTCTTGATGCCATCGTTGGGCCAGAACACGGTGACGAGCGGGACGTTTCTTTCGATCAAACGCCGAGCTTGAAGGACCGATTGGCCGTGCGGATTCATTCCGTAGCGTTCGCGGATCTTGGTCGGTTCTCGAGTCAGGTCGAACGCATCGGCCTGCGATGCGGCTGAGGTCAACAGTTCGAAAGCTCTTTGCTCGTTGGCCGACTTGGCTTCGACTTCGGCGTTAAGCGACTCGATTCGTTCATTGATTTTTTTGAGCAGCCGTTTTCTATCGTGAAGCCTTTGGATCGACAGTTCGCCTTGCAGAGTCAGATCGGCGACGCGGTAGTCGGGCAGGTCGGGTCTCGCATCAATAATGAGCGGGTCGTACTTGGGGCCGAGCCATCCAGCGGATTGCCCTTGGCTCTGCTCGACAAAACGCGGAACGTCGCCCGGCATCTTGGGGCGCATGGTAACAAACGGGGGCAGGGCGCCTGTGCCGCGACCCAGCTTGGCGAGCGCTGCGCCGAGGTGTGGAGACTGGTCCCGCTTCGCGCCGCCGGGTGGCGGCGGTTGCCCGGTCAACAGGAAGTGGGTGGCGGACGTATGATTGACATCGCCGTGGGTCATTGAGCGGATGAGGCAGAGCTTATCGGTTTTTTTCGACAGCAGCGGAAAGTGTTCGCAGATTTGCAGTCCCGGCGTGATTGTCGAGATCGGTTTGAACTCGCCACGAATTTCGGCCGGCGCATCGGGTTTGAGATCCCACGTATCGTGCTGGCCAGGTCCGCCCCACATGAACAGAAAGATGCAGGCTTTCGCTCGGCCAAAGGACGGGTTGCTCGAAGCCGCTCTGGCCGCTCCGCCTTCAACCCACTCTCGCATCGTCATTCCAAACAGGCCGAGTCCGCCCAGACGCAACAATTCTCGCCGCCGCATCGGGGCGCTCGACGCCAAGTTGGAGCAGTAAGAATGAAGCATGGCTCTTCGAATCGGTATGCCGCAGCGGCGATAGCTTTTAGTCCTTAAATCCCATTCGCTAGCGGTCTGTGACCTGCGTTTTGTCATCGTCCTTGAGGCTACTCCAGCGGATTTGTGATTCGGCCAAGGAACATGATCGCACCATTGCGATGGTCTCGAATCATAAACATGAACGGGTGGTCGGCCCGGAACACCGAAGGCTCCTTCGGTACCTGAATGGCGGCAGAAGGAGGTTTCATGACGATGCCGGTGGCCGCAGCCGCTTCGGTCCCCTCTTCATTCACATCAACGAAGGCTTTGTGGATCACCGCCGAGAGAAACAAATTACGGCCACCGGTCATGCCCGAGAAATCTGCTCTTTCGGCATCGAAGGCCAATTCCATCCCCATCGACTTTAGCGTGTCGGCCATCCGAAATTGCGAAGTCGTCTTGAACTTTGGGAGGTAGACCTTCACCTTGTCCTCGTGCTTCACACTCGCCATCCACCGTTGCAAATTTTGGAGTGTCAGCTTGGATTCAAGGTCAAGCAGGCCATCGATCTGCTGGGGCAGAAGGACGACCATCGACAAACTGCCATCGCCATATGGCAATTCAAGAATCTGCAGATCGTCCGCAGCGCCATACCGGAACTTATCCCTGCGGTGCATCATCGGAACTTTAATTTTGTCCGTTGTCGTCACGTGGAAGTCCTCGTCCTTCGTGCGGTCCTTCTTAAATGGATCGGACCAGGCGCCGTGGAAATAAACGGCGTTAGTCAAAACGAGCTTCGTCTGGGCTGAGACAACCCCTACGGGAAGGAGTTCTGTAATCTTGTCTTCCGTCTGATCCTCCACCCAACCATTGATGGCCTGTCTAGCGTCTTCAGTTTGAGCGAAATTGAGACGGGCAAGTTCTGCGCCGTAGTTGTCACGAGTGACGGTCAAGAACTCCGGGAGGAACTCGTAGCCTTCATTACCCCACAGACGATTTGCCAGATTGAGTCGGATGTCCTTCTGTTTGTCAGGCATCGTCCAATACGCTTGCAGAGCGTACATCCCGTCATGAAGTTGGTCCTTTGGCCCCTTGAGATGCAGTGTCTTCGCCATCTCCGCTTCCGTCTCGCCAGCGGCACCAGCGAAGGTCATTGCCAGGGCAGTCAAGATGCTGCTGGGCGAAAAGAAGAGGTTTCCTTCCTCCGACCGCAGTTTTTGATACAGATCAAAAGCGAACTGGTTGCCGCCGTCCACAATTCCGGACACGTCTATGGTCGTTCTCTCCTCTTGTCTGACGGAATCGGCGGCGACGTATACCTCAATACCGCTCTCTGGTTTCACCAACACATAGCTACCAGACTTCTCGACCACACTGACTTTCGTTCCTCGTGGTAACTTGCCGTCTGGCGGTCGACCTTGTTGCGGGCCGGTTGTGTAGTATTCCGCCTCGGTGGCGATGACGTGCGAAACCTCCGGTTCAGGGGACGTGTTCGTCTCGTGGTATTTCTTCAAAGCAGATTCGATCTGCTTGAGATTATTCTCAACGGCTTTCTGTCGAGCCTCCTCGGCACGGTTGCAACCAAGACATATCACACTCATCAGCAAGACAACGAGGCACGAGCGCATGGTCCTCTCCTTTCCATTAGGTGACGGCCGGTTTTCTGGTTATATCGTAACAACCCAACAGTTCGTTTGTTAACGATAGTTTTATTTTGCGGTTTCCATTGTCCTAAGCCCAGCCCTACGCTTTGCCCTCGGTTGTGTCCTACAACGAAGCACAAAACGGCGCCAACACGACTTGCCGACTCATGCAGCGGCGCCTAGAAATGACTGTTCAAGTTTTAGAAGTGCTCAGCTTAACAGCGGGCGCTGGCCGAATAGGTATCGGATTCAATCGACATGATGCGTTTCGTTGTTGGACTTGCCGTGATGATGTCCGCCCAGATTGCCGGCGTTTCGACGCTGTCGGCTCAGGAGTCAACTTCGGCGGATGCAAATGCTGGATTGGGCAAGGTGATTGCGCCGTTTGTTCTCCCCGACTTTCGCGGCGAGAAACACGACTTGTCCCGGCTAGAACAACCAGTCGTTGTCGTGGTGTTCCTAGGCGTCGGATGTCCGCTCGCTCAGCTCTACGGTCCTCGCCTTCAGTCGATCGCCGACGAGTTTGGGGCGGACGACGTCGCGGTTTTGGGAGTGAATTCGAATCGGCAGGACGCGCCGAGCGAGATTGCTGCGTACGTGCGAAAACTAGAACTGAGATTTCCGCTGCTCAAAGATGCTGGAAATCGAGTTGCCGATCAGTTTGGTGCCATTCGAACTCCCGAGGCCTTTGTGTTGGATCGATCGCGAACGATCCGATATCGGGGCCGGATTGACGATCAGTATGGCGTCGGATATTCGCGCGATCACGCCGAACGTCACGAGTTGAAAGACGCCGTCGCGGCAGTGCTTGACGGCCGGCCCGTCAAAACTCCGCTGGCCGAGGCCGTTGGCTGTCACATCGGGCGAATCGCCGCCCCCGACAACGATTCGGAGGTGACTTATTCCAATCAGATTTCTCGCATCATGCAGCGTCATTGTGTTGAGTGCCATCGCGCGGGTGAGATTGCGCCGTTTGAATTGACCGATTACGAGCAGGTGGTCGGTTGGGGGCAGACGATTGACGAGGTGATTCAAGATCACCGCATGCCGCCTTGGCATGCTGACCCCAAGTTCGGGAAATTTCGAAACGCTCGGCGGATGACAGATGCTGAAAAAAAACTGATCTCGCAATGGGTTGAAGCCGGTGCGCCGCAAGGCGATCCCAAGCAACTGCCCGTGCCGATCGTCTTTCCCAAATCGGCTTGGCGTACATCCAAGGAACCCGATTTAGTTGTCGCGATGCGTGAGAAACCCTTTCGAGTGCCTGCCGACGGGACTGTCGAGTACCAGTACTTTGTCGTCGACCCGAAGCTGACGGAAGACAAATGGATCTCATCGGCTGAGGTGATTCCGGGTAATCGTCGAGTTGTGCATCATGCGATCGTTTTCATCAAGCCGCCTAAGGCCGACGACTTGCGCGGGTTTGGTTTGTTGACGGCCTATGTTCCAGGTCAGTCGATGTTGGAGCTCCCGAAAGGGACAGCGAGGAAGCTGCCGGCGGGCTCGAAGTTGATTTTTCAAATGCACTACACTCCCGCCGGCGCCGCGCAAGACGATTTGACTCGGGCAGGGCTCGTTTTCGCCGATCCGAAAACAGTCAAGCAAGAAGCGTTCACCATGTTGATGCTCAACCGCGACTTCGAGATTCCGCCGCACGCCGAGAATCACAAAGTGAGCACCACGTTAGACGAATTTCCCGAAGGGAGTCGCCTGCTGGCCGTTGCGCCTCACATGCACGTCCGAGGCAAATCGTTTCGTTTCGTCGTACAAAATTTGGGTCGTCAAGAGACCGCGCTGTTCGTACCTCACTATGATTTCAATTGGCAGCATTCCTATGGGTTTGAGAAGCCACTGGAGCTGCATGCCGGCATGAAGCTTGAGTGCATTGGCACCTTTGACAATTCGGCGGCCAATCTTGTGAACCCAGATCCCACGATGGAGGTCCGCTGGGGCGATCAGACGTGGGAGGAAATGATGTTGGGTTATCTGGAAATCGCTGCGCCCTTGAAGCTCACCCAACCGACAGGACAAAAACGACGCCTTGCCGCAGCGGAAGAAGCCGCGGACGATTTCATCGATCGTTTCGACAAGGATCGAGACGGCGTTGTTGCGATCCGCGAGACGCCATCGGCATTCTCTACTTTCGCGTTTCGTCGGATTGACGCCAATGGCGACAAGTTGATCTCGCGCGAAGAAGCGATTCGTGAGGCGATGAATAGAAAACGTCAGCGATAGGGATTCGAGTCGCGCGTCGTTTCGTCTCTTGTCGCCTCGCACAGAACTTCGTCGTTGAAAGGAACTGACTTTTGAAACTGATCGAGTTGCTCGCGGGATGCGTGCAATATCGGCGAAAGACTACGGTTGCTTTTCTCGTCGTTTTGACGCTGGTAACGGGATGGGGATTGGTCAACGGGAACGCTCGTCCGACTTGGGGCGATGCGGCGAAGGGCCGAGGCGCATCGAACGTGCAGCGCGACGATTTGGACGCTTTCGACCTGCGTGGCTCTGACTGTTTCTTCGTTGTCGAAGTCGACGATCTATACAACTCGGAAACGATCGCCGCACTGCGCGGGATGGTCGATGCCGTCGAGCAGTTGGAATACATCGCGGAAGTGAATTGGCTGGATCGAGTGCCGGTCACCAACGTCTTCGGACTCGCCGAACCGTTGCTGCCGCCCGATGGGTCGTCCGCCGAGCACTATCGCGACTCGCGGCGCCGAGTGGGTAAGCATCCATTGGTCGCGGGACAACTAATTTCTCCGGACGGCAAGACGCTGTTGATGCCGGTCACGTTCGACTGGCTCTACGTTGCCAACGACAGCGATTGTTCATCGCGATTGCTCAAGACGGCTCGCGAAGCACTCGCGGCGGACTCCACTGGCGGGCAGCATGTGAAGGTGCGACTGACTGGCGCGGTTCCGCTGTTCGTGGATTATCAGATTGCATTTGACCGCGGCCATCGGCGGTACCTGATCATCGGGATGCTCGTCTCATTCGGCTTGGCCGTGGCGATTTTTCGCAGCGTCTTTCCCGTTCTGATTTCCGTCGGCGCGCCGGCCTTGGGCGTATTCTGGACCGAAGGCATTCTGCACCTGATCGACGAACCGGCGAATCCGATCGGCAACGTCGTCCTGCCCGTGTTGCTGATCATGGTTGGCTTGACCGACGCGGTTCACTTGCTGATGAAAATACGCCGTTCCCGAGTCGCTGGCGCCGACCCGGGCGAAGCGGCGGCGGCTGGGATTCGCCAAACCGGAATGGCTTGCCTGCTGACTTCGGTGACGACCGCCATCGGTTTCGCTTCGCTCACTCTGGCCCAGTCCGAATTGGTGCAGGGATTCGGACGCAGTTGTGCGATTGGCGTCATGACCACGTTTGTCGCCGTCGTTCTGGTGGCGCCGATTCTCTCAATGACACGACTCGGCAACAGTCTCGGGGGCGGCAGCCATAACGCTCGCTGGTCCGTCATCGATACGCCCTGGCTCGACGGACCTTGGATCGATTGGATTTTCAAGCGACGTGTGAGGGTGGCGCTGTTCGGAGTGCTACTGCTCGGCAGTCTGGCGGCCGTCTGCGGACAACTCCGTCCAGACGAGACGATGAGCAGCTATCAACCGAGCTCAAGCGAGGCGTTTCAATCGCTTCACCATGTCGATAAGACTTTTGGCGGTTTGGAGTTCATTCAAGTACAAGTCGTATGGGAAGAAAAGGACGATGACGGACGCGAGTCGAACCAGCCGCGCGAGTCGGAAGGAGACGAGCCAAACAAAGGTCAGCCGAATGGCCCTGTGTCACCCGCCCGCATCGTCGCTGCGATTCGAGATGTTGAATCGCTCATTCGCGCGGAGCCGTTATTGAGCGATCCGCTCTCGCTGAACGATGTGCTCGCCTCGCTGCCGGGCGATGGTCCGATTGAGGATCGAATGAGTCTGGTCGAGGTGATGCCGAAAAACCTGCGCCGCTTCCTCATTCGGCAGGAGGACCGAACCGCCCTGGTCTCATCGCGCACCCAGGACCTTGGCATCGCCGCCTACCAACCCGTTTTTGCTCGGCTCAACAGCAAACTCAATTCGATCGCCGCCAAACACCCGGGGTTCTCCTTTGAGTTGACCGGGATGCCGATTCGTCGCGGCAGCGAGCTCATCACGATCGTGATGGACCTGGTCGCCAGTTTGGGCACCGCGTCCGTCGTGATTCTCGCCGTGATGACCGTGGCGTTTCGTTCATGGCGAATCGGCCTGGTCACCATTTTGCCGAACATCTTGCCGCTGGCCGTGACCGGTGCCATCCTCTGGTCGATGGGGCATTCGCTCGAGCTGGCCAGCGTCTGCTCGTTCACGGTGTGCCTCGGAATCGCAGTCGACGACACCATCCACTTTCTCACCCATTACAAACAACAGACGTCGAGCGGTATGAGCGTCGAGCGGTCGGTGCGAGCGACGATTCAGTCTGTTGGAGGGTCGCTCGTGATCACGACGGTTATCTTGGTCGCCGGCTTTTCGACGGTGCTGACCAGCGAGTTGCCTGGACAACGTCTGTTTGCCGCAATGGCGTGTGCCACCATCGGCTCTGCTCTCGTCGGCGACCTGATTTTCTTGCCGGCGTTGTTGGCAATCTTTGGTAGAGAAGAAAAGACGCCGTAGCGACCTCAGGACTGGGCCCCACGCTCTACTTCTGCTTCGGGCGATTGTCTCGGCGACCTCGAGGTTCTTTCTTCCGTTGCCCGCCGCCTTTCGGTTTCTTCTGCTGCACTTTGGCCCAGCTGTCTCGCAGCGGGACGACGCGGTGAAATGCCGGCTCGTTGGGATTCGATTCGCTTGGGTCGGCGCAGAAATAGCCAAGCCTCTCGAATTGAACTTGCAAGCCTGGTTCGATTTCCCGGAGGCTGGGCTCCAATTGGCATCCCTTGAGAACTTCCAATGAATGTAGATTCAAATTCGCTGTGAAGTCCTCGTCGCCATCGGCCACTTCATTCGGATTCGATTTGGTGAACAGGTAGTCGTAGAGCTTGACGTCGCATTCGTACGCGTCGTTGGCTGAGACCCAGTGAAGCGTCGCTTTGACTTTACGGCCGTCGGGCGCCGAGCCTCCGCGCGATTCGGGATCGTAGGTGCATTGCAGCTCGACGATCTCGCCTGTCTCCGGATCCTTCACGATGTCGTTACAGGTGATGAAGTAGGCGTACCGCAGTCGCACTTCTCGGCCGGGCGCCAACCGGAAGAATTTCTTGGGCGGCTCCTCCATGAAGTCGTCTTGCTCGATGTACAAGACTTTCGAGAACGGCACATCGCGATGCCCCGCCTCGGGATCCTCAGGATTGTTGACCGCTCTCATCATCTCCGTTTGATCGTCCGGATAGTTCGTGATCACGACTCGCAATGGCTTCAGCACCGCCATCGCTCGAGGAGCGCGCTTGTTCAAGTCTTCGCGGACAGAGTGCTCGAGCACCTGCATGTCGATCACGCTGTTGAATTTGGCGACGCCAATCCGATCGCAAAACAGACGAATCGATTCGGGCGAATATCCGCGGCGCCGCATGCCGACCAGCGTGGGCATGCGAGGATCGTCCCAACCGCCGACATGGCCTTGCTCCACCAACTGAAGCAGCTTTCGCTTGCTGGTGATCGTGTAGCTGAGATTGAGTCGAGCGAATTCGATCTGCTGCGGCGCATAAATCCCGATGTTTTCGATGAACCAATCATAGAGCGGTCGGTGATTTTCGAATTCCAGCGTACAGACGGAATGGGTGATCCGCTCGATGGAATCGGATTGGCCGTGGGTGAAGTCGTACATCGGATAGATGCACCACTCGTCGCCCGTTCGGTGGTGGTGTGAACGGAGGATGCGATAGAGCACGGGATCTCGCATGTTGATGTTAGGCGAGGCGACGTCGATCTTGGCTCGAAGCGTCCTGCTGCCATCTTCAAACTCGCCAGCTTTCATCCGTTCGAACAAGTCGAGATTTTCTTCGATCGAGCGATTGCGAAACGGACTCTCCTTGCCCGCCGATGTCAGCGAACCGCGATACTCGCGCATCTCTTCGCCTGTCAAATCGCAGACGAAGGCCTTGCCCGCTTTGATCAAGATCATGGCGTAATCGTACAACTGACCGAAGTAGTCGGAGGCAAAGAACAAGCGGTCTTCCCAGTCGAAGCCGAGCCAACGGATGTCCTCTTCGATCGATTCGACATACTCCGTCTCTTCTTTCGACGGGTTCGTATCGTCAAACCGCAAATTGCATTCGCCGTTGTACTTCGCGGCCAATCCGAAGTTCAGACAGATCGCTTTTGCGTGGCCAATGTGCAAGTAGCCATTCGGTTCGGGCGGGAATCGAGTGTGCACGCGTTGATCGTATTTGCCGTCCCGATTGTGCTGCTCAATGATGGTCTCGATGAAGTTCAGACGTGCGTTCTCGTCGCCCGCACCTTCCGAATCGGCAGGCTTATTGGGTTCTTGGTTCATCACTCGGTCCTTTGAGCACTGGGTCTTGGCACTGCGAATTGGTTCGGCGTCGGGGCTCTAATCAAGCGGCGTGAGTAGCACTTGGGTTATTTACGCGGTTTCCATTTCTCACGCAACTCCATGCCTACTGAATCTCAGCGAGCTGGTTGAGCGTTCGTTCGATTCTCTTCAAGCAACGATCTCTTCCGAGGATGTCGAGCGTCTCGAACATGCCGAATCCGACCGCCTTGCCCGTTACCGCCACTCGCAAGGCGTGGATAAGCTGTCCGATCTTGATTCCTTTGGCTTCCACGAAGGCTTTCAAGTCGACCTCTAACTCGGCGGGACCAGCGAATTCGATTTGTTCGAGGTGTTGCCGATACTCTTTCAATAGTTCGGCCGCTTCGCTCGGCTTCACGAGCCGTTTTTGAAAGGCCTTGTCGTCATACGGAAACTCGTCGTTCGCGACAAAGAAATCGTCAAACTGAAGAACGTCTCCCGCAACTCTCATGCGGTCGCCGGCTGCGGCCAGGATGCGGCTCAAATAGGGCCCGATGTCACAAGCGGGCGGATCCGTGACGAGTCCCGCTGCCTGCAGGAAGCCCAGGGCCATCTTGGTTTTCGGCTTTGCCGGCAACCGGTCCATGTATCGTTGTTGGAACGCGCCCAGTTTGACGGGGTCGAACTGGGCGGGCGCCGAGTTGACTCGGTCGAGCGAGAAACTGCTTATCATCTCGTAGCGCGACAAGTCTTCGGTCGAGCCGTCGAGCGACCAGCCGAGCAGGACGAGGTAGTTGGCAATCGCGTCGGGCAGGTAGCCGACTTGTTTGTAGAACGCGGTCAGCACGGGATTGAACGAATCCGGTGAGGTCTCGAGTCCGATGCGATCGGCAATGGCCGTTCCCTCGTCAAGCAGCTTCTTGAAGTCGCGATTCCTCACGTACTGTGCGATCTTGCGTTTACTCAGTTTCGGTTTGCCGCCGGGCTCCGACACTGCGGGAACGTGTGCGTATTCGGGCAAGTCGTATCCTAGCCCTTGAGCAATGAAGATCTGACGCGGCGTGTTGGAGAGGTGTTCGCCCCCTCGAATGACATGAGTGATCTTGTAGTCGTGATCGTCGACGACGCTGGCCAAGTGATAGATGGCTGTTCCGTCGACTCGCTCGATGACGTGGTCGGCCTCCTTGTTCCAGGCAAAACGCATCTCGCCGCAGACGAGGTCCTTGAATTCACACATTCCCTCGCGGGGCATTTTCAAGCGTACAACCGCTTGCCGTCCCTCGGCTTGAAAGCGGGCATCGTCCTCGTCGCTCTCCGCGGCCCATCGCCGGTCGTAGACGAAGTCCTGTTTGGCCTTCTCCGCCGTTTCTCGCAGGTCAGCCATTTCGTTGGCGGTCGAGTAGTCACGATAAGCGTGACCGCGCTCGAGCAGCGTCTGCGCGGCGGATGAGTAACGCTCGGATCGCTGTGACTGGTAGTACGGCGCAAAGGGCCCGTCGACATCTGGGCCTTCGTCCCAATCGATTCCGAGCCAACGAAAGCCGTCGAGAATCGGCTGGAGTGACTCCTGGACATTCCGCTGCTGGTCGGTGTCGTCGATTCGCAGAACAAACTGGCCGCCGTTGTTTCTCGCGTACAGCCAATTGAAGAGCGCCGTACGCACTCCGCCAATATGGAGATAGCCTGTCGGGCTGGGAGCGAAACGAGTTCGAACCGTCATTGGTGATATCCATAATCAAACGTTTATTATCGCCCTGAGAATCGCGTCCCGCCGCCGCACTTTCGAGTTGGCGGGCGACACTGGGCATGTGCAATGCCGATTAGACGATATGGCCGCTCGATCAAAAAGGGGGGCCTGTCGAGCCGAAGCGGGTGGCGACTTGGCGATTCGGTCGCCCAACAGTAATGAGCCGGCCGCGGACAGGTTGTTCGCGCCAATCGTAGCGACTCGCCTATTCGATTCGCGGCTCGCGCCCTACGGCTGGAACGATCAAGCGTGGCGACATTCGGCTCAAGCTGCACGGCGGCGTTTGAGTTTCCGAAGTCTTCGCCGTTCCGATTTGCTGAGGTTCTTCATTTCGTCTTCGTCGCCCAGCTCAGACGTCTTTGTGGCCGCTTGCTTCGGCTTGCTTTGGCGGTCGGTTTGCCGGTCGTGATCGTCCTCGGTCGAGGAATCGTCGAGGTCCGTTTTGGCCTGCTTTTGCTTCTTGGCATTGCGGTTCCGCCGCGACAACGGCCCCTCCGTCTTGTTTCTCGACGGCGACTCGGCAACCTCGGCTTTGCAATCGTCCTGACTTGCGGACTTGCTCTGTGCATCATCCTCCTGGCGCTCGCGACGAGGCGCGTCAACGTCGGGCAGCAAGCCATGGGCGTCCAAATAAACGAATCGCACATAAAGGCCGGTCGCCGTGACGAGCCCCAGATGACCGCACATTGCAGCGGACGAGCCAAGCAGAATCGCCAGCGGCTGCTCGGGCGACCAAATCATTCCCAAAGAGACCGCGACAGCGAATCCATAGGCGAGAAACGAGGTCAAACTCGCGACGACCGTCAGGCGGCTATTCAGCGCCTCGGGCGCCAGCAGGAAGAGGAGCACTGAGCCGATCAGCAGCCAGACACCAAGTCCGCTCAGCTGCGCCGAGAAGTCGAAGACTTCGCCGAGGATCTCGTGAATTGCCACGCTACTGTTAATGCTGCCCAGTACAAACGCGGCAGCGGCCCAAAGCCAGTAGCGGTAGCCGCCTCGATAGTCGTCGATACGATGACGTCGAATCAAGTAGGTCAGTAGACAGCTCGTCGCACCAACCAGCAGCAATGACGAACTGAGCCAACTCGCAAGGCTGCCGGGCGCTTGCGGATTGAGCATCGGCCAACTGGGCAAATTAGGATTTAGGACGTAGACCCAACCGTATCCCGCTTCGACAGCGGCAATGAGCGACAGGCCCATGGTCAAGAGAACGGCCCAAGTAAATCGCCGTTTGGGAATCAGGTTCGTCACCGATGGTTGCTGAGAGCGGTGGGCGGATTGCCCGTAACGCACGCGCGAGGGCACCGTCGAGTTTGACGTATCGGAGCTGCCATCGTCTTCGCTGGATTGGCTCCGCGACGTATCCATTAGCACTCGGCGACGACGGCCGTGACGTTGTCCGCTCCGACGATATTGCATCGGGTTCGTAGCTCCTCGGGCGTTGGTCTGCCGCAAGCCGCGGCGATAACTTGGCGTGAATGGCAGCTGTCGGCCAGCAATTAACCGGCCTTCAACAAGAACGCGAGTGCGCCATCCGCCGTCGTTTTATTTGGTTCCGACCACTGGCGATTCCCTTGCCGCCCAGCCCAAAACAATCCCTGTCTTGGTGTGGATCCACTGACAAAGTTCGGCAACCGAGCCCTTAAACTGTGGCCCACTTGCGCCAACCCTCGCGGTGGACGTCAATCGGAACACTCCACCCAATCGCTACAAACTGACATCACACAGGAAAGACGGGCTGCCGCAGTTAAGTTCGGCCGCAGTTCTAGTTTCGGCTACGGAGCGTCATCCGCAGATTCTGCGACGACGGAATTCGTCAAGACGCCGAGGTGCTCGATTTCAACTTCGACCGTGTCGCCGTCCTTGAGGTAGATCGGGGGAGTGCGAGCCATACCGACTCCGGGCGGCGTTCCGGTGAAAATGAGATCGCCCGGTACGAGTGTGCAGACGGCCGAGAGATGCTCGATCAGATGAGGAATCGAGAAGATCAGCTGATTCGTATTGGAATCTTGCATGACCTCTCCGTTGAGTCGCAATGTGATGGCGAGGTTTCCCGGATCGGCGACCTCGTCGCGCGTGACCACATAGGGGCCGATCGGCGCGAAACTGTCAAACGTCTTGCCTTGCAGCCATTGTCCGCCCGGTTTTTCGAGTTGCCAATCGCGCGCCGAGACGTCGTGCCCGCAAGCGTATCCGGCAATGTGCTTCCAGGCGTCGTCTCGAATAATTTGCTTTCCGCCTTGGCCAATGACGACCACGAGCTCCGCTTCATAGTCGACTTTTTGGCTGATTGCCGGCAGGACGATGGGATCGCCGTCGGCGGCCAGTGAAGAAGGGAACTTGTTGAAGACGACCGGTTCTGAGGGCGCGTCGACGCCCGATTCCGCCGCGTGGTCGGCGTAATTCAGGCCGATGCAAATCACTTTTTGGGGCGCAGGCACCGGGGACAGCAATTTGACGCTTTTGCTGCTGGCGCCTTTGGCCTTGGCCGTCGCCTCGGCGGCTCGAGCAAGTCCTTCGTCACCCATCGCCAAGAGCTCGGCCATGGAACAGGGCAACGAGTCATCGGCGCTGTGAATGTCAATGATCCGCTCGTCACGGTAAACGCCGCAGCGGGGTACGCCATCAGACATGTAACTAACAAGTCGCATTTTCGATCGCCCTCAAAACACTCTCAGATTGCCTGCTCTAGTTCCACCTAGGCGCGAAGCGAGCTGTCGTAGCCAGAAGATGTCGCGCTTTGGAACTTGATCGGCGGTTGTTCGTTTCAGTTCAAAAAAGCCGACGGCCGATTCGATTTCGAATCCCGGTTCGACCGCAGGAAACATATCCGATCGCTACAACCAGAGCAACCGTTAGAGTCCGTTCAGCCCGCCGTTTGACCGCGCCGGAATGCGACCTAGTTCTTCGTAGGCGACATGTCCTCGATCTGCGCCAACTGCACGTGTGAAGAAGAATAGATGTCGCCAATTCGGCACGAAGAATAAGCGGAACCCAATGATTGACAAGCCTCTTTTTCCGCAAGAGTCGCCAGGGTATGAAGCCGAGCACCGCCGGACATCCGCCGATCGGCCGCTGCCGGGTCAGTCGCGGTCTGCGAATCGCGGCTTTTGTCAGGATCGCGAAACTCGAAGGGCAGATTTCCAAGGTGCAAGTGGCCGCCGCCCGAGTCAACGCGGCATCGGCCAACGCCGCCCAAACTCAACTCACGCTCGACTCGATTCAAACACAACTCAGCGCGATCCGCACCGCATTGTTGACCGACGAGGATCAGTCGCTAACGTCCACGCAATGGGATGCGAAGCAGGCCGAGATCGACACGGCCATCGATCTGATCAACTCGCTCGCGGCGACCGAGATCAGCGGCCGAAGTCGACTCGACGGTTCGACCGACTTCACCATCAGCGGCAAACGCGACGCCGAGATTCAGCGCCTCGAAGTCTACTCGGTCGGCGAAAACGAAATCTACGGAACGGTCACGACCCGAGCGCAACGCGGACGCATCACACACACTGGCGTCAGCGGAAACATCCAGTCGAACGCCACGTTCACTCTCGCGGGGAAGCAAGGATCGATTGCGGTTTCCGTAACGGCCGGCGAGACGCTCACCGCCGCTGCGGCTCGAATCAATCTCGAGACCCACGACACGGGAGTTGTTGCCGAAGTGAGCAACGACACGCTTACGTTTCGAACGGTCGACTACGGGGAGAAAGCGACCATCTCCGTCAGCGTATCCTCTGGCACATTCGCCGTTGATGGCGGCAATGGAGACGGCACCGCTCAAGGGATTGACGCGGTCGCAAGAATCAACGGCGCCACACTCACGGGCGATGGCAACACATTCAATTACAGCCAAACGGGACTCCGCTTTCGGCTCGGCGGACTGAGCGGCTCGCTCGACCAGCTGTTCAGCGGCGGGGATCTATCCGGCTTGGCAACCAACACCTCGCAAGCGATTCGAGTCGTGGATGAGGCGATTGGACAAATCACTCGCTTGGAGGGTCGCGTCGATGGATTCGCCGACTCCGCGATCGACTCCGCTTCCTCGCTGCTCTACGGTTTTGAAGACTCGCTGGAAGCAGCGCTCGACTCAATCAACAAAGCGGATGAAACCGAAGAATCGACGCTCTTGACAAAGAACAACGCTCTCATCGAAAGCGCAATCTCTTCGCTCTCCATTCTCAGCCAACAGCGATCGAGCATGATCGACATGCTACGAGCTTTGGCCGGATTCTAAGTCGCCCGCTTTCCGTCGCGCAATCCTAGGCGATGAACACGGAAGAAGGGGCGGGATCCGCAGCGAAATCTCTCGGTCCTTCATTCTGTGATCATGTCGATCCTGTCCAAAAACAAAACGCCAAGAACGTAAATAGTGAAGATGGCGTCTGGACCTCAAGGGCTGCCGTTTTGAAACGGGCCGACGAGTTGAATCAAGTAGGGGGATGGGTTATGCTGCGCGGCTCGATTTGGCTTGACGTCCCTATTCTTAGAGGAACAAATACTATGGCTCATGAACTGCCGGCGCTGCCATACGCCCACGACGCGTTGGAACCCCACATTGACGCGAAAACGATGGAGATTCATCACGGCAAGCACCATCAGGGTTATGTCACGAAACTCAATGGAGCACTCGAGGGCAGCGACTTGTGTTCGAAGAGCGTCGAGGATTTGGTCTCCGATTTGGCGTCCGTGCCGGAAGGGATTCGGGGTGCCGTTCGCAACAATGGCGGAGGCCACGCCAACCACAGTCTGTTTTGGACGATCATGGGTCCGGGAAAAGGCGGAGCTCCGAGCGGTGACTTGGCTGCAGCGATCGACCAGGCCTGCGGCAGTTTTGACGCTTTCAAGGAGCAGTTCTCCAATGCCGCAGCCACTCGCTTCGGTAGCGGCTGGGCTTGGCTGAGCGTCGATGGCGGCAATCTGGTTGTCGAGAGCACGCCGAATCAGGACACCCCGCTCATGGAAGGCCGGACACCTGTCTTGGGGCTGGACGTGTGGGAGCACGCTTATTACCTGAACTACCAAAACCGCCGCCCCGACTACGTTGCCGCATTTTGGAACGTCGTCGATTGGGACGCAGTCGCTGCTCGTTATGCTGCCGCCAAGTAGTTGAGTCGCGTCGCGAGTTCGATCGCAAAAAACAAAACGATGTTTTTGTCGTGGCGTTGAATCGCCAGGTGAAAACCAACAAAAAAGCCGAGCTAACCAGCTCGGCTTTTCCTGTTGACGCGTTTCCAAAGCGTCCCTATCATCCCGCACCGCCAGATGGCCAGAGGCAATTGGCCAACCATTGGCGGATGGAAAAACGGGCAGACTTTTCGGTTTGGTTTAACTTTGCCGGTTGTACCACCCGAATAGATGTTTATAGCGCGTTGACAGGGTTCAATGCCGCTCGCTGCAAGGCGATCCGCAACTGTTGAGCCCGACATTCGCGCCGAAGATTCAACCTGACACGGGAGCAGGATAAGCGCCGCGCACGGACGCGCGGTCCGTCCTTACGAGAACCCAATTCACAAGGGACTGGATACGATGCGAAAATCATTCTCGCAATGGAGAGTCGTCGCCGCGGTCGTCTGCATGGCGGCTCTTTCCGCTGCGGGGTGCAAGAGCGGGACCTGGAACATGCCTGGCTCCACTTGGTTGGCCGGATGGACTCAGCCAGCAAGCACGTCGGTGCCCGCGGCTCAAGCCAGCTCGCTGCCTTCGCCCCCATCGCAGTCCGCTTCCCCCGGTGCCGGTATGGCTCAACGAGGTGGAGCGAATCCATACGATCAAACGGGACTCGCAGGCCAAAGCAGCTACGCCCAGAGCCCTTATTCACAGAATGGCGCTCCATCGTATACCGGGACGCCGTCGTACACTGGTCCCGGCGCAGGCGTTGGGCAGCAGCTCCATCAGTCATACAACAACGCGACTCAGATAGCGCGGCAGCAGGCGCAAGGCGTCGCGTCGTCAGCTCAAAACACGTACAACACGACAGCGGCAGCAGCCCGCAACGTCTATCAAGGCGGAGTGAGCAGCTACGAACAAGCCGCGTCGGCAGTCGGCGGCCAAGCCGGCTACCCTCAATCGGCCGACACGCGTAACTCGACTTACAGCGGAGCGCCCATTACCAGTTCCGCTGTTCGGCCTTCGCCATCCGGCCAAGGCTTCGCCCAAGCGACCGCCAACGACTTCCAGACTTCGCCCGCTGCGTACGGACAACAACAGCCGACTTACGGTCAAGGACAAACGGGCACAACTTACCCGAGCAGCCAGTACGGTGCCCCCGCGAGCGGTGGCAGCCAATACCCCGGCCCCTCGGCCTATGGCGGTTCAGTTCCGGCTGCAACCCAACCGGCGCCAAGCCCGCCAGCTTACTCGCCCAATACGCCAGCCGCGTATCCGTCGACCTCCACAGGCGGCTATGCTCCCGGCAGCACGACAGCCAACCCTTACGTTGGCCCGTAGAGCGATCTCGCGATGTGCCGCAACGGCTCGTCGCATTATCGAGTCATGAAAAAAAGCCCCGCCGTGATTGGTGGGGCTTTTTTGTTGTCTAAGCTAGAACGCCCGACGTGCGATACACCGTCCATTCGGCGACAAGCACGCTTTGTTAGGTCGCTCTCCGTTTAGCCGTCGTCCGCTTTGCAGTCCGGCTCGGCTGGCTACCAACCCATGACCATATTGGACTCGATGGCCTTGCGGGCGTTTTCTAGATCGACGCCGGTCTCGTGCATATAGAGTCGAATCGCGTGGACCTTGTCGCCCGACGCTTTCGATAGGCAGTCACGCGCCGTCGTGCAGGGATCGATCGTCTCGGCTGTTAGCCCTAATGCGCCCTTGGAAATGACCCAGGTATCGCGGGGCCGCTTCGTCATGCGGATAACTTCGTCACTTGGATACGCATCATTGACGACGATCGAAGCAGCCGCTTCGTCCTCCGCCCAAGTGATAATGATGTGCGCGTTGGTCTCGACTTCGAATAGGGGCATTTCCAACCTCCTTGAAACGCGAGTGGTCAAACGAGACGAGAACGTCTTGGTGATTCTCTGATTTGATTCTTAGTTTTACTTCGCCGGCGCCAAGCCGTTGTCACAGCGAACAATGCATTGTTGCCAGCGCATTGTTGCCAGCGCATTGTTGCCAGCGCATTGTTGCCAGCGCATTGTTGCCAG
>CAZMNY010000019.1:36424-145805 GCA_964567745.1 uncultured Pirellulaceae bacterium
GCATTGTTGCCAGCGCATTGTTGCCAGCGCATTGTTGCCAGCGCATTGTTGCCAGCGCCCCTCGCTGCCAGTGTTCCCCGGCCGCGAGGTAATATGGACTATTTTGCCCATTTTGGCGACCGAACCATAGGGGGCTAAGGCCGACATTCCGCGGGAAATTATGAGTTGACGCCGTGTGCGATCTCAGCAGGTCGCGTATCGAATCGAGTTGAGCGCGGTGAGGCGGTTGTTCGAGTGGCGGCGGGATTGTCGATGCCGAGTACGTTCGAGCAAAACTCGGCTGACAGCGGGGCTAGGAAAATGGCATGAATTCATCGATATTCAATGTGGGTACGGTCGTGTTTCGTGAGTCTGACGACGAAACGAAAATCGCGGCTCGCTCGGCGAACAAGGGCAAACAAGAAGGTCACTTAGGATAAAACTCGCATGTCCGGTTCCGCACAGTCCCACCAAGCCGACGAGGTTCTGACCGGGCCAAACCTGGACTGGACGGCTCGATCCCGCTGGCCAGCTCGAATTCTCCTGCTCGCGATCACTTGCGTTGTCTTGGGCCCAGTTCTTTACTTCGAGATCGTGCCGGCGGAATTCGCCAAGTGGAGTTTGGCCGCAGCGAGAGAAAACGAGAAGGGCGAATGGCCCAAGAACGCGCTGGCCAGCTTTGAAGCCGCGCTGAAATCCCACCCAGACTATTGGCTCGCGTACCAAGAACGAGCTCGCTATTACACGGAACAAGGAGACTACGAATCCGCTCTGGCCGATTGGGAGAAATCGTTCGAAGCGTTTCCGCTCGAGAATCGTTCTGTGCCGGCCAGCGGTTTGGCTCGCATGAATCGGGACACGGTGCTTGTGCATCTGGGCCGTTACGACGAGGCGATCAGCAACGTCAAATCGATAATTGACGACTTGGAACAATCGAAGGCGGGGCTAAGCGAAACCTCGCAGTTGAGATTGTCCATTTCGCAAAGCTATCAGCTCAATTGGCTCGCCTACATTCGAGCGATCGGGAACCAAGAATTGGACGTTGCCTTCAACGAAATCGATGAGTCGATCAAGATCCAAAGATCACAACCTGGCGGTGGCAAGCCAGTCCCTTCGCTGATCGATACACGCGGCTTCGTGCTTTACCGCCTTGGCAGGTTCGAAGAGGCCAAGGCTGAACTGAATCTGGCCATCAAGCTGTTCGAGATTTCTGATACGACCAATTACAAAGAGCGACTCAACGAAACCAAGACGCTTGCGGTGATGCACTACCATCGAGCCCTCGTGCACGAATCACTCAAAGACAAGGCGTCGGCCGATGCGGATTTCAATAAAGTCCGCGAGCTCGATTATACGCCCAGCCCACATCTGTTTTGACGCCGCCAATCGGCTCCTTTGCTCAGACTCGCTGTCGATTCTTTCCGTCGGTCCTTGGCGATTCGTTTTTCGACAGGATCGACATGATGGACAGGATGAGTGACCAGAGCGAGTCGAGACGTGACTAGCGCGGCCGAGCGTCGGCGGGCGGCATCGGTCCGGTTGGAATGATTGTTCTTGACCGGTTACTCCCTTTCTCCTCGACGCTGGCAACCGACTTGCCTCGAGCAACATCGAAGATTTCGGTGCCATGTTCGGTGGTTGCGTAAACTCGTTTCGCGTCCGCCGAAAATGCGACAGCCGCGTGACTTCCGCCAAATTTGGCTTTCCAACGCCACGACGCGCTGTCGCCTTGAAATACGAGCAGCATTAATTCGCCGCTCGTGTCGCCCGTAAGCAGCGTCTTCCCGTCTGGCGAAAACGCCACCGACACCGGCAAAGCGCGGCGGTACTCGATGGTGTAGTTCTCCTTCCACACTTCCATCGGGACAGCGGACTCGCCTTCGGCAGCTTCGACGCTAGCAGCGCGAGGTCCCAACGTCGCGCCGCCCAGCGCAAAGCAGATGCTCAAGACGAACAACAAGACGACAGCGCCAAAGCGAGAGCCGACTGGCGACCGCCGTCGTTGCGGATCGAGTATCGCCAACACGCGTTGATCGAGCCGAGCCGAATTCGCCATGGCAACTCCCATCTCTGTTCCAACGGGGCGATATGATCTCAACGTGTACAGTAATTCCTCGGCGTAATCGCTGGCCGTCTGACCGCCCATCAACACACAGTTGTCGGTCGCCAGCTCGCGCTCAACTCGCAACTGTCGGACCGCGTTCCAGATGAGCGGATGGAACCAGTAGACGAGCAGCGCCATGCGGCCGAGCATCTGCGTTGAAATGTCGCCGCGGCGAATGTGAGCCAGTTCGTGAAGCAAAATGCAACTTCGCTGTTGAGTACTCCACGAACGCCAATCGCGTGCGGCGAGCGGACGCGGAACGAAGGCGCCGACAACGTCTGGCGGACACGAACTATCCGCTTCAAGGGTGACGATCTTACGGCGAATCCCCATCGATCGCGCCGCCGCTTTGACAGACTGCAGCCAGACTTTGTCATCAATCCGAGGTAGACCTGCGAGTCGAAATGAATGCCGGGCGTAGGAGAAGAAAAACACAGACAAACCGATCACGGTTCCGCACAGCCAACAGGCGACGCCGGCGGCGCATCGGGGGACGAGGCGTCCGCTCGAGCGTCGAAGGTCGAGGCGTCGTGGGTTACCGTGATTGAGTCGGCTGATATTCGCCGCGGCTCGAATTCTTCAACCTCCAGCGATGTCATGTCGACTGGCTGCCGCGCTGAATTGCTCGGCAAAACCGAAATGGCGAATTGCGGCAAGAACAAAGGAAGCAAGGGGATGAGAAGGGACGCCCCCAATCCCACCGACCAAACTCGGTGTCGCCAGGCGGCAGATTGTCGTTATAAGAGCCGACAACAACGGCGGCCAAGGCGAGTACGATTGTCGATTTGATCAACGCTTCGCCGGCGGTATGTCCCAACGTGGCGAATACCTGCGGCGGAATGATGGCGATACTGTTCATCTAATGCCCTTCGCTTCGAGCTCGATCGATTAGTTCTTGTAGCCTAGCGAGTTCTTCGTCTTTCAAATCGTCGGATTTCAGGTCGAGGGCTGCGGCCATGGTGTCGGCGACCGAGTTTTCAAAAAACGTCGCCATCAAATGCGAGAGCGCAGTCTTACTGGCGGACGACTTCGATTGAGTCGGTCGATAGACGTACTTCGTTCCGACTCGGCGGTGCCGAACGTAGCCTTTTCGCTCGAGCAGTCTCAGCATCGTTCGCACCGAATCGTACGCCGGAGGCTCCGCCATCTGCGCGATCACATCGCCAACCGAAGCCTCGGCGAGCTGAAACACAATTTCCAAAATTTCCCGTTCGCGCCGCCCCAGTTGCGATGGGTCCTTCTTCCTCGCCATGAATCGCCGTTCCTCAGAAATCATCGTTCCCCAAAAACCGAAACTTCCCGGTAATTGATTACCAATGGTAGTATATTGCCAGTCTGCGGCTGTGAGTCAACGAAGAAAAGCTTGGATTTGGAAAACTTGTCGCGAGCGCTGTCTTGCGATGCGAAGAGCGTCAGAATTTTGCCTACTTGGGTTCGCATGCGTGAACGAACCAAGGCGAACGATCCGTTGGCGCGGAGTTCGGGCCATGCTTCCCGAAGTAACGTTGGCATCGTTGGGAAGTAAGTCTTGGCGTGAGTGACTACAATGGCCGACTCAACCCTATCGTGCCAAAGACCAAAGATAATGAAAGCTGACAGCTAGTGAAAAACGGCGGCAGATTGATGAGCCGAATTTTGGCGACGATGATAGCGGCCTCCTTTTGCGGTTTGGCGACGGCGGATGATTCCATTGTCTTGCCTGAGAACGTGGCGAACGTAATCGAGAGATATTGCATCGAGTGTCACGAGGGCGACCCACCGAGTGGAAATGTGCGTCTCGACACCGTGCCGGAACTTGACGCGGCCGAACGCCTCGAGATTCTCAACAAGGCCCAGGAGCAAGTCTATTTTGGACTGATGCCGCCTGAGGACGCGGAGCAGCCGGCCGACGCCGAGAAAGCCGCTCTTACGGATTGGATGTCCAACGAGTTGTCACGGTTTGGGGCGTCGCGACTCGAGGACAAGTTGCAGCGGCCCGAGTATGGAAACTACGTCGATCACGAGAAGTTATTTTCAGGATCTTACGTCGACCTGCCAAGTTTTACTTTTGACCGGCGATGGCTGATCAGCGAGTTCATTTTTGACGCTCGTTTCAATCGGATTTTGAACCACAAGCCGTTCAAAACGATTGACGGCAAACGTCGGTTCGTGATTGGCGACAACAACCGGCGCATCAACCTGACGAATCCGTTCCTGCTGCCGACCAACACGGGTGTCCGATACTATGCCAACAAGACGCTCAATGGCGGCCATCTGCTTACGATGATGACCAATGCCAAGGAGACTGCGACGTACATGGTCTATCTGACCAAACGCGATAGAAGATACCTTCCGGCGATCGCTGAAATTATGGCTCAGGAGTGGGAGCACGAGAAAGTTCTTGCCTCGCGAGAGAGTTTTCTGAACAACTTCATCGATCGAATTCTTCGCGACCTCTATGAAGACTCGCACGACGATCTCTTGCCGCCGTTCGTCAGCGTGGACGTCAAGCCCGTCGGTTCTTCCGGCGAGCAGACGAAGAAGGCGCCGTTTCACGCTGCGAATCCGGGGGCTCAGGAACTGGTTCTGATATTCAAGACCATGCGAAAGCATGAAGCGGAAGGCGACACGGACAAGCAGCTCATCGAAAAATGCGAAAAGGAATGGTTTAACTTCGGTCACAACGAACGAAAAATTCAGGCTCGCGTCACTTTCCTCAACAACTATATGGAGGAGTGGCGCGGTGTGATCCGGCAGCATCGCTATGAGCAGAAGCATAAGCTTCTCGATTATCGCCCCGCGAAGTCAGACGAGATGAAGGTGATTACGGAGACCATTCTCAAGCACCGCAAGAAGGGTCATCGCTTCAACGTCATCATCAGCAAATGCGTTGAACAATGGCGGCAAGCATTTAGACAGCAGCGAGAGGATGCGGGGCCCCCGGCTGCGCAACTTTTGAGCGAGCTTGTCGAGCAGTTGTTCGTCAAGATCCTCGAACGCTCGCCGACTGCCAATGAGCTGCAAAAATTCGTCTTGTTGACGCAGAGCTACATCGGCAGCATGGGCAACGAGCAGGCGATCGAGAAACTGATCCAGACGCTCATTCTGCGTTCGGACTTTGTCTATCGCTATGAGTTTGGACAGGGTGATGCGGACAAACACGGCAGGAGAACACTGTCGCCTCGCGAAGCAAGTTACGCCATCGCCTATGCACTTACCGACAGTAGCCCTGACCAGGAGTTGGTTGAAGCGGCGCGTAGCGGCAAACTCAATTCACGAGAGGATTACAAACGTGAAGTTGTCCGCATGCTGAAAAATCGAGAGCAGTATTACGTTATCGATGAGGCGGTTCAGCGGATTCAACTTACTGCCAGCATCAGCAACACTCCGATTCGCAAACTGAGGTTTTTTCGCGAGTTTTTTGGCTATCAGAAGATGCTGCCGATTTTTAAGGACAACAAACGCTTTGGCGGCAACTACGACAAGGCCAAGGGCCGGCTTGTCGGGGAAGCCGATCGGTTGGTCGACCATATTCTGCAGCAAGACAAGAACGTATTCGAAGAATTGCTAAGCACCGAAGACTTCTTCGTTTATCATTCCGGCGATAACGAAGCCATGCTGGCCGCGTCGGAGCGAATTCGAACAATCTACGAGTACTTCAAGGATCTGGACTGGCGCAACTTTGAACAGGAAGACCTGCTCGAGCACAAGGACTTTTTGGAAGTCGCTCAGATGCGAGGCGTCGACGTCAAGAATCTCGCCTCAAAGGGACGACGCAATTCGATCCGTGAATTCAAGACGGCGCTCACCAGCTTCAGTATGCGGTATGAAAAAGGCCAGACAGCCGCCGCTCCGTTCGTCTCCTTTCCAGCACACGGACGCTACAACGCGTCGACTCGAACCGGCCTGCAATTGCGATCGCCGGAAGTCGCCAAGTTCTTTAACATTCACCTGGACAACTGGAACTATCGGCCTGTCCAGCCGGCAAAGGTCGCCCATCGCAAGGGAATGCTTACGCATCCCGCGTGGCTGATCGCGCATGCTCAGAATACCGAAACGGACCCAGTGAAACGCGGCAAGTGGGTGCGCGAGAAATTGCTCGCCGGAACCGTGCCGGACGTCCCAGTCACGGTTGAGGCGGTGATTCCGGAAGATCACCATAAGACGTTGCGGCAGAGGCTTGAGGCGAAGACGGGCGACGAATACTGCTGGAAATGCCACAAGCAAATGAACCCGTTGGGGTTGGCGTTTGAAATGTATGACGATTTTGGCCGCTACCGAGCCGATGAATCGCTTGAGCACCCGGACAACTTGCTCGAGAAGGGACCGGACAAAGCGGCGGCTCATGTCGATCTGCGCGATACTTACAAGACGCTACCGGTCAACGCCGCAGGGAGCCTCAAAGGGACCGGGGATGCGAGTTTGGACGGGGACGTCGAAGATGCGATCGATTTGGTCGATCGTCTGACCAGGTCGAAACGCGTGCGGCAGTCGATTATCCGTCATGCATTCCGCTACTTTTTGGGCCGCAATGAGATGCTGTCCGATTCCAAGACTCTCATTGACGCCGATCGCGCTTACGTCGACAGCGGCGGCAGTTTCGATGCCGTCATTGTTTCGCTGTTGACCTCGGATTCATTTATTTACCGTAAAGCAATCGAATAGCGACGGTGGCTCGCCTTACAACGTGACTTGCCTTACAACGTGACTCGCCATACAACAATGTCGCGCCGCGAATAGCTGCTGAATTTCAAAAGGGAACGTCATGACGACACGTAGAGATTTCCTCAAAACGTCCGCGATTGCGACCGGCTCGGTTGCTCTTACCTCGACGCAGGATCACGTGCTCGCCGCTCCGGTTGCGACAGCTGCGCCTCGCCGATTTGTCTTCATCAGAAAGTCAAACGGTGTGCGGCCCAACGAAGTCGCTCTACCAACGTTCAGCGACAAGGAAAGATCGCTGGACGCCAAGAAGCAGGCGATGGAGGTCGACCTGGAAAAGCATGAGCTGCCCGTTTGGCTGCGCGGACTGGAAGAGCACAAAAAGCACATGACCATCCTGCACGGTTTGTCGTGCAAGATGAGTGAGAATGGCCATTGGTCTTATTCATCCGTCATGGGCGCCTACAAATCGGGCCGCAACTCATTGAGCGGCATCAAGCGAGCGACGATTGACTTTGAGCTCGCCAGGCTTTTCCCGTCGCCATTTGGGCACGTCGAGCTGTCGCTGACAGGGAGTTACAGCAACTTCAGGCAGGGAATCGTCGCCGGCTATTCCGCACCGGCGCCGCATCAGCGCAACTACTGCTATGCCGATCCGCAGACGGCTTACAACGAGCTGTTCAAGTCCGTCACAGATACCGGCGCGGTGGATTCCGAAAACCAAATGTTAAAGTTTTTGCAGGAAGATGAGGCATTCAAGACGCGAGTTCTCAAAGGTCGCGAGAAACTCAAACTCAGTAATCACATCAAGTCGATCGAATCGATTCGTGAGCGAAACAAGCAAGTCGAAAAAATGGCCTCATCGATCGCGAAACACCTGCCAGAAATTGACAAGACTCACGCCGGCGGCGGGCCCAACGCCAGTACGCCTGAAAAGCAACAAGCATTCACTGAGATTCTCACCGCGGCTTTGATCACTGGTTTGACTAATGTCGTGACCTTCACGATTGATGAGTTGTCGACGCCTGTCAAAGGATTGTCCGGCAACGAGGGCGATCATATCTCGATCCACGAACTCGGCCATAACGGCGGATATAGCGGCGTGTCGGCGGACAAGATTCGCGAGAAAATTAGGATTGGCCACATTGCTCAGGTCACCGCGATCGTCGATCGACTCAAGCGGACCCCCGAAGGCGCTGGCAACATGTTTGACAACACGATGATCCTTTACTTTCCCGAGAACGGTGAGGGCCATCACAGCTGGGGCACGGAGGCACCGTTCGTCATCCTGGCGGGTGAAAATTGCAAACTGAATCTCGCCGGACGTTATCTCCGTCTACCGTATCACGGAACGGCGGGCCACAAAACGATCGGCAATCTGTACACGACTCTGCTTAACGCTCACGGCAACCCGATTGAACACTACGGTGACCTCGATCTCGAGATGTCGCGTAAGAAACTGGATCAGAATGGCGCAATCAAACAACTGATGGCCTAGTGGGATCCTCGTCTATGACGCTTCGCCAAGTCACGATCGCCTGTTTGGGAACACTGCTGTTCGCCGTAACGACGTGCGCAGGCGGAGACGACGGCGCGGAGTCGAGTTCAGCAGTTTTCGACTCGACGGTGCTTCCTTTCGTTCAGTCCCATTGCGTCAAATGTCATGGGCCGACGAAGAGCAAGGGCGGGATCACGCTGCACAAGCTGGCAAGCCGGTCGATGACTGACGATGTGGAACTGTGGGAACAGGTCTTGGAGATGCTCGAGAGCGGCGAGATGCCGCCGATCGATGAGAAGCAGCCGAGTCAGGCGGATCGAGCAACAGTTATCCAATGGATCGAAGGCAGGTTGCGTGATCACATTGCGAATGCAGGCGCGCTGCAAGCGCCCTTGGCGCGACGGCTGACGAACTTCGAATATGAAAACACGATGCGCGATCTGCTTGGTTTCGAGTTGAAGCTGATCGACTATCTGCCGAAAGATCCGGTTAAGCCGTACCGATTCAATAACTCGGCGGAGTTCATGCGATTGGGTCCGGAGCAGATCGATCGATACCTCGAATGCGCGCGTCGAGCGATGGCGAGCGCGATCGTCGCCCCAACTCCGCCGGCTGTGCATAAGTTGCGACGCGAATTCCAACCGTACGGCTTGGACAAGGGGCTCGGGCTCGATGAAGTTGGCGTCTGGGGAAATCGTCGGCACAGTCCCGCTCATGGAATCGGGCTCAAGAGTTTCCCCAAGAGAGGCGAGTATCGCATTCGAGTTAAGGCGTCAGCCATTTTGCCGAGCGGCGTGAAGGAACTGCCATTGCGGTTGGTGATGGGGTACGGCCTGAACGTCAACAGCGCAACTCAGCAGATTGAGCCGGTCGGGACGGTTCGCCTGAGCAACAGTCCGGACAATCCAGAAGTCTTCGAGTTTCGCGGGCGAATCGAAAACTATCCGGTGCAACCCGGACGAGTCGTTCGAGGAAAGCGCCAGCCCGACTCGCTGGTCATCACGCCGCAGAATATCTACGACGACGGCACGCTCAACGACGGACGCCGAGACTTGGCCATGCCGAGAGCAGTGATTCATTGGATTGAGTTTGAGTCGCCCATCGTCAGCCAGTGGCCGCCCGAACATCACAGGCAGATTCTGTTTGATTCGCCGCTGCATGCGAGCGATCCGAAGAAGTACGTTCGTGAGGTGTTAACGCGATTCATGCGCCGCGCGTTTCGTCGGCCCGCCACTGTGGACGAAGTCGATCGCTTTGTCCGTATCTACGAGTTGGTCGCGCCGGAATTGGAATCGCTTGAAGCGGCAATGCGCGAGACCTTGGCTATGGTGTTGGTTTCGCCGCAATTCATGTATCACACTGTTGCGGCTGAGGGAGTTGTCTCGAGGCAGTACGAGCTGGCATCGAAACTGTCCTATTTTCTATGGGGCAGCATGCCGGATGACGAGCTATTGCGTTTGGCCGCCGCAGGCAAACTCGACGAACCGGAAAGCATAGCCAAACAAGTGCGACGCCTGTTAGCCGACGAACGCTCGCTTCATTTCGTCGACAATTTCGCGACTCAATGGCTGAGCCTCTCCAAGCTGAAGTCCGTACCAATCAATCGCGAGTTGTTTCCCCGCTTTCTCTATTACGTCGCGGTCGGCGAGAGACGCGGCACGGAAGTGCCATACCGTCCCACGATCCGGGACTACATGCACGCGGAAACGGTTGGCTTTGTTGCTGAACTGCTTCGCCGCAACGTCAGCGTTCTCAACATTGTCGATTCAGATTTCGCGTATTTGAATCAGCCTTTAGCGGCGCACTACGGAGTCGCCGGTGTCCAGGGCGATGAACTAAGGCCTGTCGCCATCAATTCCGGCCAACGACTCGGCGGGTTGTTGACACACGGCTCCATTTTGATCGGCAACGGGACGGGCTCCGCCCCGCATCCCATTTATCGAGCCGTTTGGCTGCGCGAAGCTATCTTGGGCGACGAGGTTCCGCCGCCTCCGGCTGACGTGCCGGCTCTGTCTGATTCAGCGGGCGACTCGGCCGAAAAGGCGTTGACGATTGCGGATCTGTTGCGACGGCATCGAAAAAAGGAGAGTTGTAACGACTGCCACTCACGACTCGACCCGTGGGGCCTGCCGTTCGAACGATACAACGCGATTGGAAAGTTCCAGCCGCTCGTGCCGAAGGAAGGCGCGCGGGTCAGCGGCTTTAGCAAACAGACGCACAGAGATTTGGCTGGCTATGCCGCCTATCTTGAGTCGATCAATACGAACAAAGTGGAAGCCCAAGCTCGAGTTCCGCAGGGACCACTGGTTGATGGAATGCGGGACCTGAAAGAGTATCTGCTTCAGCATCGAAAAGACGACATCGCGGAAAACGTGCTTCGCCGTTTGCTAACCTATGGGATCGGTCGCGAACTTTCCTGGCGCGATCGTTTCGCAGTCGAGGAGATGGTCGTGCTGGCGGAGAAGCGAGATTACAAAATGCAGGACATGATAATATTGATTTGTCAGAGTCCGTTGTTCCAGAAATAAAGTAAGAGCAGAGATCATGCCGCAAAAATCTTGGCATCTGAATCGTCGCCAATTGCTAAAGGGCGGCGGCGTTGCGCTTTCGTTGCCTCTTCTCAATGTCATGGAGCAGGCCGCTTCCGGTGCGACGAACGGCGACGCCGAAAACGCACTACCCAAACGAATGCTGGTCAGTTACTTCGCCTACGGGGCCTACATGCCCAACGGCGCCAACGGCGTGCCAAGTCGCAACAACCCGCATCACGACTGGAGTTGGTGGCCCTGCTCAGAACCCGGCCCGCTCTCCTTCAACAAGTCATCCGCGCCGTTTGAACCGCTCAAAGACTATGTCAGCTACCTGCGCGGCCTCGACCACAAAGGTGGTTGGTTGATGGGCGGACACAGTAGCGGCGATGTGTTCGCAACTGGCGCCGATATGACCGAGCACGAGAAGACCAACAACATCTCGATCGATCAAGTCGCCGCCAATCTGCACGGCGCCAAGACTCGCTACCCATCTTTGGTATTGGGGACTGAAGGCGGGACGGGCTCGTATGGTTCGAGCAAAACCCTCTCGCATCGGGGCCCAGGCCGCCCCATTCCGTCAATGCACAAACCGCAGGAGATCTTCAATCGGTTGTTCAAGCCCTACGCGGGCAAGGGTTTCGAGCAGGTGCGAGCCGGGTTGAAACGCGAGGCGAGCATACTCGATTTAATGCTCGAGAACAGTCGCAGTTTCAAGAACCGGCTCGGTCGTAACGATCAAGTCAAGGTCGATGAATACCTCGAATCCGTCCGCGAACTGGAACAACGGGTCGAGCGCACGAGCCAATGGACCCACACGCCGCTTCCTCGTGTCGAAACCAAAGGACTGAATGTCGAGGTGTCGCATCGAGAACCGCAGGAGTACATCCGCTGCATGTACGACTTGGCGTTTCTCGCCTTCCAAACCGACTCGACACGCTTCGCCACACTCATGCTGGAAAGCGAACAATCGCAGGGCAGCGAGATGTGGAACTACGCGACTTATGTTCTCGATTACAAAGGCGCGACGCACGACATCGCTCACAAGAGACCGGCGGACTATTCAGGACAGTGGGATCGATGGCGAGCTGAACAGCACGCCTATTTCCTCAAGCGACTGCGAGACACGCCGGAAGGCGACGGCAATATGCTTGATCGCACGGTCACCCTTTGGGGTTCGGCCCACCCGCATGCGTCGCACAGTACCAAGAACTATCCTATTCAATTGGCGGGCGGCAACAAACTTGGCTTCCAGCATGGAAAGTTGCACGCCTTTGAGGATGATAAAAAGGTTCCGTTGGCGAACCTGTTCGTCTCGATTCTCAACTCGGTCGATGTGCCCGTTGAAAGATTTGCCGACAGCACAGGCAAGCTCAGCGAGATTCGGGGCTAAAGAATGCGTTTCATCGCGGTAACCTCGTTCTGCTTCGTTCTCGTCGTACTCGGCGCCAGGACGCGATCCGCATTGGCGGAAGAGAGCATTCCGCGCGTGCTGATTCTCGGCGATAGCGTGTACCAACAACCCGCGCGAGAAGCGGCGAAGGAGCTTAAGGGGCGCGCGGAAGTCGTATTTGCCGCCATGGGTCCCGGCGAAGTTCGCAATTCGACAAAGGCGATCGAAGAATTACCTCGGCTATTGGGCGAAAGCAAGTGGGATCTGATTCACTTCAATTTCGGCCTGGGCGATTTGGTTCACTGCGCGCCGAACATGAAGTCGTTTCGCGTGATGGCGAGAGAGGCGGGCGGCGTGCGGGCAACGAGTCGCGATCAATACAAGAGGAATCTCGACGTGCTGGCCAAACGGCTTAAAGCAACCAAGGCCAAGCTGGTTTGGGCCCGCACCACGCCAATTCGCCACTCGTCGAGCAACGTTTTCGAGCTTGGATCCGAAATTCAATACAACACGATTGCTGATGAGGTGATGGGCGACCATCAAATTCCGACCAACGACATGTACGAATATGTGAAGAATTTGATCGACATGGAACGCCCTGCCAGTCACGGAGCCGATCCCTTCTTCTTCGATCGAAAACCGCTTCACCCGCCCATTGTGAAAGCCATTGTCGAGCAGCTAGAGCTCCCTTGATCGATCGAATTGTTGACCGCTGCTCGCAATTCACGTTTCTCTGGAACTCGCGCCTGGGCGTGGCCGCGAGTTTTCTCGCGCGACGACTCACAACGAGGCGCGCTGGCGGCGGCTCAAATGAGCTTACAAAGTGCGTCGGTCAGAGATTTTTGTTTTGCCGCGGAGAGCTCGCCTGGATCGACGATACTAATCATCGATTTGCCTTTGAAATTGTCGCCGGCGGCTGCTTGCAACTCGGTCTTCAGTTGATCGCACGGCGATGCGCCGATTTGATTGGCGAGTGTCGTGAGCGACATTTCGATGCGGTCTTTTTTCCCGCGTATGTCGGCGTAAGGAAGCAAATACCGATTTCTTTTTCATCGACGGCTCCGCGAAGCCCCATTCCTCCGGCACCCCATTTGAAGCCGCCGCCGCTCTTCTTCCACTTGGCCATTAACGACTTGAAATACTTACCGTTCTTCTGATCTGACTCATCATAGAACTGGCCTTCGTCCATCGTGCCAAAGCGGCACTTCTTCTTTTCATCGTAACGGGATGGCATCTGGTTTCAGCTTTCAAATTGGATTGATGCGGCGTACGTTCAAGCCAGAATCGTTGAACGAAACCGTGCATCGGCTCTGGGCTGCAAACGTCGAGCTAGCGGATTGTACCGGGGAAGACGAAACCAGGACGGCTATCTCGCGAACACGTTTTCGTAACCGGAGCGAATACCCCGTGGGCGAATCCGAGGAACTTACTTCGATCGTTTTACGTCGTCTGCAAGCGGGCAGGGATCGAGGACGGTAAGCGGAACGGATCCGTCGACGTCCACTCGATTCGCGGAACGTTCGTTTCGCTTGCGATTGAGAACGGGGGAAGCCCGAAAGCGGTTCAAGAAATCGTCGGGCATTCGACGCTTAACCTGACGATGGGCGTCAACGCGAAAGCCGCCGACGCGGCAAAGCGGAAGGCGATCGACTGCTGGATCTCGCGACGTAATCCCGATGCAAAAACGCCGAGCTTGAATCTTGTGCGCATTCTGTGCGCGGATGGGGTCCTAAAGAGGACAAAACAGGCCAAAAACGGGGGAGTTGCGACTAGCTCAAACCGGCCCAAGAAATGAAGAAACCCTGATAAAAACCAGGGTTTCTTAAGCGAGGCCGAGGGGACTCGAACCCCCAACCACCGGATCGACAGTCCGGTACTCTAACCAATTGAGCTACGGCCCCAAAAAGGGAAACGCAATTATAGCTTGCCGTTCGCCCCTGACAAGCGGCCATTTGATTGCCTGCAAAACATTTACGGATGCCGTACGGGCACGCGCGATTTTGCTCTGTCATTTGGCCTTGCTGAGTCGTTTATCGGCCGATTGCACTTGGTTTGTGAACTAGATTTTCAATGGATTGACGCGCGGAAGAAGAATGCGGCGGCCTAGGAGCAAAGGAAAGCACGATGTGGGAATTTGTATTTCAAGTTGGACAGAAGATTAATGATGTTGCTGGTCGTTACGATCGGCAAACTTGGGTCTACATTTTTGTCGGCGTCCTAGTGCTCGGCATGATTTGTATGAAGGGATTCGGCTCCAGGACCAACTACTAAGTCAGCGTTGACCCGCTGCCTCTGAACCGTCTCCGATGCATTCTTCGGTGGTCATCGCCAACGTTGGCCGCCGTTTCAATCACCGCAAAAACAAATCGAGCGCCTCGACCGTTCGGCGAACGCAACCTGTCGCCGACATCCGAGCCGCCAACGCGAGTCTAAGCAATGGACATCTGGACAACCGGCATTCCAACGCCCCTTTCGCTGGCCATCGTCGCCGTGATCGGCTACTTCGTGGGCCGAGTTTTCGCCCGCCGTTCCGATGCGGGCGGCAAAGCCAAGTGCGAACTGAAGCGAGCTTGGGCTGTGATCCGAGAACTCGAAGGCATTTCGCAGCAGGTCCGCCGCAATCTGGCCACCCACCACTCCAACATCGCCGCCTTCAAGAAACGCGTCGACGAACTGAGTCGATCGTCGGAAGGCGATCCTTGGCGCGAACTGTCCGAGGAAGCCGAGCGGATGTTCAAGCCGACCCTCAAACTGTCGACTCAAATCGCACACGCCTACGACGAGATTCGACAACAAACCAACCAGCTTATGACTTTCACCGAAGTTCGCACCGATCCGCTGACCGGTTTGCGGAATCGGCGTGCTCTCGACGAAGGACTCGTCACCCACTTCGCTTTGGCGTCAAGATATGGCGCGACGCTTTCGCTGGCCATCTTCGATATCGATCACTTCAAAGCGGTCAACGACGGTCAAGGCCACCTGCAAGGCGATCATGTGCTCCAACAAGTCGCCCGTCTGCTCGACGATTCCGTTCGCGACACCGACGTCGCGGCGCGGTTTGGCGGTGAGGAGTTCGTGGTCCTGATGCCCGAGACGGATTTGATCGGCGCCGGGATCCTGGCCGAACGCGTAAGAAATCAAATCGAGGAACAGCTCTCCGTGACGGTCAGCGGCGGTCTGTCTCAACTCGGGCCAGGCGATAACCCGCGAACCTTGCTCTCACGCGCCGACGCGGCCCTCTACTGCGCCAAGTCGGCCGGCCGCAACTTCGTGTTTCAGCACACCGGTGACGAAGTCGAGCCGGTGACGGAACGTTCTCCCGCCGAGAATTGGCGCCCCAGCGACATTGCCAAGTGCGGAACACACGTCGCCGATTCGCCGGGAAGTCATAGCGAGTCGAGAACGAAGGCATCGCAGCGCGGATCGTCTAACGATCGATCTGGTGACGAGGATCGACGCAGCTATAGCCGCAAACACAAGCTCGATCCGCCAATGCCGGCCGTCGACATCGATCCGCTCACGCAGGACCAGACGTCCCACACGTCGTAGCGCCTGTCCGGCGTGTGTCCGGCCCAACTCGCCGAGGCCCGAGCGCGTTCAGTCCACGCTCGTCCTAATCGAAACCGCAAGAAACAGCGTGCGCTCGGACCACTGACTCTTTCCGCGAATCTACTTCGCGCGGAGGTCGTAGCAGGCGATGCCGGTTTGAAGGCGAATGTACATTCGGCCGCCCGCGATGGCTGGCGTCGAACAGGGAAGGGGGCCGCTGCGGCTGATCTCCTTACGCCAAATCACTTCGGCCTCTTTCTGGCCTTCCGCCGTTCTCTCGAACTCGTCAATCTTTAACGTCCGACGGAACCAATCTTGTTCGGCCAGCAAGCCGTCGCGATTGACGACCGCTTGCATCAGCGGCTTGAACCGACGAGACGTGGCGTCAAAACAGAGCAACCCGTCGAAGGCGTAGAAGACCTTGTCGTCGGCGGCGATCAATGACGTGTAACGAGGGCGATTGAGATCGAGGTTGGCGGACCATTTCGCCTTGCCCGTCTTGAGGTCGACGCTTGCCAGACGTCGGTCGCCTTGCACAAACACGCTATCGCCCAGCACCACGGGGCTCGAACCTGGATCGGCCGCGCCTTGAAAGACCCACTCCATTTTGGGCGGCGTCGACGAGAGGTCAAAACACTTCAGTCCCCTCTTGCGACTGCTTCCATAGGTGATCAGTTTTTCGCCCGAGATCAATGGCGACGAGTGCCCCGCGTCCGAACGAACTCGCCACAATTCCTCTCCGTCTTTGGCCCTCAGACCGACCGTGTTCTTCCCGTCCAAATTGGCGATCACGACAGCCTCGTCGCCGCTTCGCCAAACCGTCGGGCTGCTGTGAACGGCACCAGATTTCGCATCGCCGGCCGACCAGAGCACTTTGCCTGAATCGACGTCCAGGGCGAACAGCTGACCGCACTTGACCACGGCGACTTGGCCGATCACGGCGAACGAAGATTGCAGATGCTCATCACGGAACTCGCCCTCGAGTTGGCTCGACCAAATATCTTTGCCGTCAAGTCCGATGCAGCGAGCAATTCGTCCGGCACCGAGCACGTAAATGCGACCTCCCGCGATGGTTGGCGAACCCGATTGGGGAAACCTGGTGTAAGCGCTAGTTCGCTGGTTGGTCCAAATGCGTTCGCCCGTTTCGCTGTCGAGGCAGTAAAGCGATTCGTCGAACCGAAACGCTTTGGCTCGCGCCTCCTGTTCGTCTCGTCGATTCTTCTCGTACTCTGCGTACTCTTCGTCCGTCATGCCCGTCCGCTTTTCCGGCGGCAGGTAAGGGAATTGAGTTCGCCCCGGTTTCTTGGCGTCGGTACGGCTGAATCGCTTGTGGGTGAACACGTAGACTCGACCTTCAAATACCGAAGGGCTCGACCAACCGCCCGACTTGAGATTCGGCAGGTCGCGAACCATCCAGGCGGGCTTCAGTCCGCCGTCCGGCAAGGCGTCAATCAAGGCCGGCCCACTCGGCACCAGTCCGTTTCGTTGCGGACCTCGCCATTGAGGCCAATCATCGGCCGCTTCAAGATGGGCGAGTGCAAACGAAACAATGCAAAAAGCCGCGACCGACACCATACGCATAACGAGAATCCTCAGCTGATTGGGTTTGAAGTCTCGTCATTGTGCCCCGCCGGAAACCAATTAGCAACAAACGCTTGACTTCCAACGGCGTCCTCAGGCCATCGTCGCGGCGCGAAAAAGCCCGACATTCAGCCGAATGTCGGGCTCGTTTTTGCGATGAGAAAGGAGTTTACGGCAGGATCACATCGCCATCGCCGAAATTCAAGTCCATGATAACGTCAAGCGGCTCCCACTGCTTGAACTGGTCGGCACCCTCTTCGCCGTAGAGTCGGTCTTGGCCCGCTTCGCCGATGAGCAGGTCGTCGTCGTAGCCGCCGTAAAGGTCATCGTCGCCATTGCCGCCAAACAGCCAATCAACATGTTCGCTGTTCAGCGCCTGCCAGATTTGCACCATGTTGGCATTCTTGGGCAAGTCCTCTCCGCTGAGGAGATCGTCGTCGCCATCTTGCCCCATGATGACGTCATTGCCCCAACCACCTGTCACCTCGTCATCGCCGTCGCCGCCGTAAAGCCAATCGTTGCCGTACCCGCCATCGATTTCGTCGTCACCGCCCAAGCCCCAGATATAGTCGTTGCCGCCCTGTCCGCGCAGCCAGTCGTCGTTCGAGCCTCCCTCCAGGCTGTCGTTGCCTTTGCCGCCGTACACATCCGACCTAATGTTGGTTTGGTTTACGAAATAGTCGTTACCGCCTTTGGCTTGCCAAAAAAACTCGATTGATCCGAGTCTTCAACCCTGTGTTGGTAAACGCGTCAAGATTGTGCGAGTCGGTTTCCCACGTGCCATTCACGTTGTGGCTCACCTTCACTTTGTCATCGAAAATCAGATTCGGTGATCCATAGTCCATTTGAATCCAGACGTGATCGGCATAGTTCGTACCTTGCGGCACAAGTAGCGTCCCGTCATCCATCACAGCGGTAAGAAGCTCGCGGTTCTCAAGCGCCTCGAACATCGGTCGCCGCGCGGTCCGCTCGTGCCGTTTCGCTTTAGCTCGCTTGTTGAACAGTTGTTTCAGGCTTGCGATTGCGCGTCTCATAGTGGATCTCCTCGCTAGAGCTTGTACACGAACTGGTTTTCGTCTCACCCGCCGGGACAGGCCGCGGACGCTGTCTATTTGGACATTGCCGGTGCTCGACAGCAGCGGACATGAAGTCCAAGAAAATCGAAACGGCGCGAAAACGAGCCATATACGCGAGGCGGGAGCGAACTCGCTGGGCTAAGCGAGACGAAGAAACGGGAGCCATTCCCACCGCAGCACTAATCGGAAAAGTCGACCTAAATTGCCATTTCTCTTCAACCGGCAGAGTTGGACCGACCGATGAAAAGTAACATCTCTTAACACCCCACGAATCCACTCCGCCCACAGACGTTCCATTGCGGGAATTCGGCCGATGATGACTGCCCCTTCACAACAAACTCTGTCGATCGCCGCGATCTTTTTGCTGTGCGGATGCATTGCAAACGCACAGGAGCCGCAATACGGACACGCGCCGCAACAGATTGTCTCGGATGACAGTCTGCCCCTGGCAACCCATCTGGCTGCGGATCTCGGCTGTGATGGATGCACCGCCTGCGCTAGCGATTGTGGCATCTGGGGCGGACTTGAGTACGGCTATTGGTGGCGGTCCAGGCGAACGGCGCCTCTACTTGTCACGACGAGCCCTCTTACGGTTGCTTCGAGCGACGCCGGCGCGCTCGACCAGAATACGTCGATTCTGTTCGGAGGAGACGAGATCGGTCAGGCAGGTCGGTTGGGATTTCGAGGGACGGTCGGAACGTGGTTGGACCCGTGTCGCTCGAGTGGAGTCGGCGTGAGTTTCTTTTCTCTGATCGATGAAGCTTCGGGATACGCGAACTCGAACTCTCCGATTGTCGCTCGCCCATTCTTTAACGAATCGACGATGGCGGAGGACGCGCTTGTCATCGCCTATCCGGGTGAGCGAAGTGGTTCGATCGAAGTGTTGAGCGACGCGCAGCTCTATGGAGGCGATGTGTTTCTTCGCAAGAGCGGAGGGCTGCTGGGGTGCGGGGCGTTCGACCTGATCGCAGGCTATCGGTACAGCCATATTGGCGAAGGCCTCAGGATCTCGTCGCAATCGACATTCCTCGTCGACTCGGGCACGATTGCCCAAGGAACGACGGTCGAGATGAGCGACGTCTTCACAACTCGCAATGATTTCAACGGTGCCGTGATCGGTATGATCGCCAACGTCTGCGGACATTCTTCGAGTTGGGAGTTTACTGCGAAGCTCGGATTGGGCAGCATGCGGCACCGCGCGATCATTCGAGGCGAGACCATCACGACGGCGCCTCTGGGTCTGCCTGCTCAGTCTGCCGCAGGTCTCTTGGCTCAGCCCTCGAACAGCGGTCAATTTGAGAGCCACAGTTTCGTCGTCAGCCCGGAACTGGGCGTCAAGGCAAAATGGCGGCTTAGTCAGTCCGTTTCGCTAACGACCGAGTATTCCTTGATCTATTGGAACAACGTACTTCAGGTCGGTGACCAGATCGATTCGGTCGTCGATCCGACACAGCCAGTCGCTCGCCCGCTCTTCCCAATGCTGCGCGGCGGGTACATGGCACACGGACTGAATATCGGACTCGTCTGCCAATTCTAGCGAGTTTGGCGTGAAAGGGAGTCGTCGCTAACGCGTCGGGGACGCGTGGGCCGATGCTCGCGGATCGACGTGCTAGAAGCTCGCGAACCGAGCTCGCGGATTAAACAGTCGGATCGGCTCGCCCATGATTTCGTCAACGGCAAGCGGGTCGTTCTCGACAAGCATCAGTTCCTGCTCGCTTTCTCCGTTTAGAATCCGTTGTAGCGGCCTCGCCGTGACGCTCGGTGAGGAGACTGGGAGGACGCTCGCTTGCTCCGTCAACGAGCGTGTGGCCGCAAGTCGCTGAGGCTCGTTCTGGGACGGAAGCGTTGGTGGGAGAATCTCAACGGTGCGACTGATCGCGAACGACGGACGCTCAACCGCTTCGATTCCAGCTGCGATTGGCTCGAGCACGAAGTCGCTGTCGGCCGCCGGGGTGACGGGAATCGGCTCGGTTATTAATGATTCGCCTTCAGCGTTAACATTCGATTCGGCCTCCGCTCCGTTACCCGCTGCGGTGATGTCGACCAGCGGACCAACAATACGTAGCATCGTGTGGGTGTCGTTTTCACCAAGCGTGTAGGCACCCCGAGGCTCGGTGGGATCGAAGCTCCCCTGGAAATCATGGCCGTGAACATCGCGAGTGGTCACGGTTCCGTCGGCACCATCGGCGGGCAAGTTGACATCGGCGTAGAAGTATTCTTTCCACTCGCCTTCGAGGCAGAACCAATAGTCGCTTGAGCTTGAGTCGACAGCCGTGATCATACCGCTGTCGGATGGTGACGAGAGAAGATCGATCAGCTGAATCGTTGACGCCTCTCGTCCGATTTCGCCGAAGTTGTATCCCGCGCCGGCCATCCCCGCACTCAATTCGACGATGAACTGATCTTGGCCCGCGGTTCCTCCCGCCGCGCCGAGCGTCTCTTGGCCATCGATAACGAGCGCCGGTTGAGTCTGCGCCAACGTGTAGGTGCCTGGCTCCAAACCGAAAAAGCCATAGGAACCATCCGCCTCGGTCGTGACGGATTGCTGCCCGCCGTCATTGGTCAGGGTGACTTGGACGTTGCCGATCGCCGACTCCGACGAGTCCTTGACGCCATTGTTGTTGACATCGAAATAAACGAATCCGGAGAGGCTGCTAGGATCTGATGGCGAGGAGGCGATGCCCACGAACAGTTCGCGCAGTTCGGCGTAGTTCGCATCGACCGACAGATCGTTAGCCGTCAAGTTATAAGTTCCAGCTTGCACATTGTTCGCATCCAGAATGACGACGTCTCTGAGCGTTGCGTCCCAGCTATCCTTGACCGACATGCCGTCGATGGCGTCTTCGACATCTTGCAGCCAGGGAAGGTCGGTGTCAGCCGTTTGACCTTCGTTCCCCGGCGCGTTGAAAACGCCGTTGACGCCCAGAATCTCGATGTCGAGTTCGGGGTGGCTCGTGCTCAACTCGTCCTGCATCAAGTCTAGGTAGCCGAACTGGCTACGGCAGTAAGTTCACATCGCGTTCCCAAAGTAGTATCCGGAAACTTCACCGATGTAGTTGCGAGGGGAGACCTGTTGTTCGAAAGTCCCCGATGTGGAATTGACGTCGACGAGAGCAAAATCGGGTAGCGGCCCCGCTTCGCCTTCCGCGTCGAGGTCGGCTAACGGATCGCCGTGGAACATCCAGCGGCTCTCCAGTTTCTCGACTCGAAGTAAGCGACGTTTCGTGCGAATCGGCGACATCTGGTGACTACCCCAACTGACTGAAAACGGTTTGCTCGCCACTTGGAAAGGAAGGCGTTAAACCCAAGGCGTTTTCACTATCCTCAATATAATTTGACACGAGATTTCTTCAACGATTTGGGCGGTGACAATTCAATTGTCAGCTGCCGAGCGCCGCATCGGGGCTGAGCTCATTCGAATTGTGCCGGTTGTACGAACCGGGCCGGTTGGAGCGTCAAGTCGATGGCAGCGTCTCCACGATCTACGAACGAAGTTACCACGATTCCGGCGGCTCGGTAGCTACGTTTCGCCAGAGCGTGGAAGAAGATCGCTTCAAAACGCCGCCGCATGCGGCATCCTGTTGAGCAGCGTTACCTTGGCTTTGGCGGGGGGCGAGATGAAATCTGGGCCTACGGATTGCGAGCTCCCTGGCGATTCTCATTTGACCGAGTCACTGGCGATTGTTGGTTGGGAGACAATGGCCAGGTTGAATTTGAAGAAGTGAATCTGATCCGCCGCGGCGCCAGGCCGATCCGCGAGGTCGGCCCGCTTCGAACAAGCCGCCCAAGAAACGAACGCCCGAGATCAATCGAGACGACGGATTCACGGATCCCATCCTTGAGTACGACCACTCGCAAGGACGCATCGTCGTCGGAGGAATTGTCTATCGGGGAGCAAGGCTGCCAGAGCTGATCGGCGCCTACGTTTATGGCGCCTACGGAAATGGAAACATCTGGGCTCTTCGCTGGGCCGGATACACGTATTGTTGGCGCGAGAACCAAACCGACGCGTACCTTCTCGGAGGCGCAACGACGGCGACGTTCCAGGTCACTCGAGCAGGAGAATCGCGCGAGCAGTCGTGGTACTTCCCTAGCCGAGTCGACTGCATGGCCTGCCACACCAACTTTGTGCTAGACGCGACAACTCGCCAGCTGAATCGCTCGCACCACGATAAAGGACGCTTGGCAAACTCGCTACAAACTGCAAACCAAATCGATTCGTTCAAGGCGGCTAACCTTTTCCGAAACCCTGCCGCAGAGACTCGGCTGATTTGCCCTCGTGGCCGGCATGGACATCGCAGTCCGGTTCAGTTTCGCAGTCCGGTTTAGTTTCGATGCGAGCACGAGCGTACTTGGATGTGAACTGTGCGACATGCCACACACCTCCCGGCTATACCAAGCTCGACCTTCGCTGGAGTACGCCCCTAAACCAAACTCACACAATCGGACTCGATCCCGAGAAACCGCGAGTCGGTCCGCCGCAATCGAAGATCGCCAAACCCGGCGATCCAAACCATTCCGAGCTGTACTTGCGGATGAACCACGAAGGGAAAGGACGCATGCCCAACATCGGTTCGTCCCTTGTTCATCCAGAAGGCGTCGAGACAATCCGAGCATGGATCAAGACGTTGGCTGACAAGGACGACGCGGACGCCCGTTGATCAGAACGGCGCTGCATCGATGTCTATCACGCTCTCGTCAACGCTGTTCGTCACAAAGCGTCGCTCGAAACTGGCTTGCGACTGAGGTGGCTCGGCAACTGAACTGGCTTGGCACATCGGGATCACGACTCAGATTCTTCGCGGCGTTTCGGAAACAGCGATGGAATCAGCATGGGGACTTTGCTTCGGTACGCTTCGTAACCAGGAAGGAACTCGACCAGATTGCGTTCCTCGAATTGAATTGCCACAAGCGTATAGATCGATGTCGCCACGGCGAAGAAGAGATGCGACACGGTCAAGGTCGGCGCGGCCCAGAAGACGGTCAGCCAACCGACGTAGAGTGGATGCCTTACGAACTTGTAAAGACTCGGCGCGCGAAACTTGAGTGGCGTGTAGGGCTGGCCTCGAAACTCGAGCCAGATTTGCCGCAGGCCAAACAAATCGAAATGGCTGATCAAGAGAGTGGAATAGAGAACCAACGCCCAGCCGGCCGCGAAAACGACGTGCATCCCAGTGCGCGCCGCCGTCGATTCAAAATGCCAAACCACGCCGCCGATTGGTTGCCAGAACCAAAACAACAAGATCATAGCGAAGTTGGAAAACAGTACGTACGTACTTCGCTCAGCCGCGCTCGGGATAAACCTGGCCAACCACCGTTTGAAAGTGGGCCGAGCCATTCCGGAATGTTGAAGGGCGAAGACGCCCAATAGCAAACTGTTGATGAGGATCGCCGTGCCGATCGGTCCTGTTGTCGGCGAGTCGATTGAGTTTGGAACGCCGAAGTTGCCGAGGAATGCAACCGCGTAAAGGAAGACGCCTATAAACATCGCGTAACAGGCAAGTCCATAGACCAGAATCGCGATTCGTCTGAACGGAGACGCTGGAGGGTTCATTACGAGTCACCTTGCGAATACCGGATCAATCGTGATGTCTGACGAGTTGCCTCTACTGGCGTTCGATAGCGTATCGGGCTCATCAATCCGCAAACTGAAAAGCGACCTCCTTGCTTTCCGACTTGCGAACGTAGCGGAGGGCCAGTCGTTCGCCCGGCTGTCGTCCTCGAGAAACATCGACAATATCGCTGACGCTCAATGTCTCGCGATCGCCAAACTTCGTAAGCACGTCTCCTGTCTGCAAGCCGACTTGCGCTGCGGGCGAGTCGGCTGTGACTTGCACGACTTCAAGTCCCGAATCGTGAAGCTTGAACGCGGCACCGAAGGAGGGTTGCCCACCGGCCGGCCACTGCCCCATGGTCTCGCCCTTGCGAATCTTGTCCAGCGAATCTGGGAGAAGACGACAGCGCGGGATCAATTCGCCGAGCGGGCTGTGAGCGACATAGAACCCAACGACGGCGCCGGCCGGATCGAGCAACACGGAAGTTTGCTTTGGTGATTCGTCTTCCTCGGTACTGTTCTGCGCCCAAAGATGATCGTCCGTTTGAAAGTCAACTCGGCGCGGCGAGAGTCCCCACTTGTCCTGCTCGCTCCAACTGGCATGGACGACAAGGTCCCCCATGGCATAGTGATGTTGGTTCGCGATGGCGATGTAGGGCAGAGGAGTCTTGGAGTCTACATGCAACAGGCCGCAGCCATGCATCCTCGCGACGCCCAGCGGTTTGGCGTCGAGCTGGCGACCATCGCTCAATGTCGCTTTGGCAACCGCGCCCTTCAATCTCGTCAAGCACGCGGCGCTGGCCAGGATATCTCCATTGGCGGAGATTAAGGTGCCGACGAACGAACCGCCGCCGGGAACTTGCAATCGCACCAGGCTCGCGGTCACGTGATTTGTCATTTGTTCCTTGAACTTCGCCCAGCGCTCTTTGTGCGGCGGCTCAATGCGTCTGTCCTGAAGCAGCGGAGCGAAAGCGTTGGGGTGTTCGGCCAAGCAGCATTGGTCGAGCAGGATGTCGCCGCCGTCGGGCGCGATGAACGAAATACCTGACACTTCAATCGCGCCGAAGTCGCCAACAACGTCGCGCATCGCCACGAGCCATCGATCGCCGAGCTTGCCCGACTGAATCCCCGTCGCTCGGTCGAATACGTAAGGAGTCGGACCGAGGTGGTAGCGAGTCGGCCGAAGCTCCTCGTCACGATGATGAAGGATTACACCAATGCGTCCTCCATCCTTTTTCCGATAGGCGAACTGAATGTACCTCAGCGTGTCGTACTGAACGCTGTCGCGAAGATTGAGCGGAGGATCAAAGTCGATGCGAAAAGGCTGGCCTGCTTTAAGACGAACACTGGTCTCGCCGGCAAATGCGTCCGAGTCTCGCGCGGCGAGCGAGCCGTCGGCACCGATTGGGGGCCGTTGATCTCGTTCGTCGATAAGAGTTCTAACTTGAGGCAAGTTCTTTACAACTTCGGCACCCGCCCAGACGACAGGCGTTCCGTTCTTGCCCGGCTCTTGAATGACTTCGAGCACTGCGTTGACGGCGAGTTCAGAGTGGTTTGTCGGCAGTGCGAACACCAGCGGCTCGTAACTCCGTTTACCTCCCTCGCGCACCGGCGCTTTTTGGCGGCCGATGGGAACGCCGTCGAGTCGCGCTTCGATCCAAACTTCTTCGTTCTCGTTAAGCGGCCGGTAGCACGTCACGGCAAGCCAGGATTGTCGCGCCGGTTCAAGTCGCACCGAACGGCTGAGACGAAACGGCCGCTCGCGAACGACGAGCCCTCGGCTGAATCGTCCGGGGGAAGGAACCGACGTGTCCCAGAATTCTCGCCACGCGAGGTCCGCATTGGGCGGCTTCTTATCGTCGAACCGCGGCACCGGCGTTGTGATCGACCATCGTTGCCAGGAGCGGACAAAATCGAACGAGCGGCGAGCCAGCTCGTCGCGAGTAGCCACAGGGTCGAGGATGAACAGGGGGTCGAGCCAGTCGACCGCATCGCGAATATCGAGCGGGTCGGCGCCCGCCGGGGCGTTCTTGTCGACCGGGTCGACCGTCAGCACCAAAGCGCTCTTCGCGTTCTTTGAGTCGAGTCCGATGTCGAACTTGTGAGGCGGCTGCACGCCAACCATGATCGGTGATTTGGCGAGTGGCTGAGCGCTCGGCGAGTCAAGCGTGACTCGACCTTGAATACATCCGCCGCCACCGGCCAACCTGTCCAATCCTACCTGTCCGCGGAATCGGCGAGCTAGCCTGTGCAAAGGAAAATGCAGTTCGAGGTAGCCGTGGCCTCCAAAGCCCCAGCCAAACTCCTTGCCGTCGCTGCGAAACTCGCGGTTGTCTCGGTTCCGGTTGACTCGCCAAGGATGGGCGGATCCGTTCAGCGAAGAACGGCTGATCGCTTGCGCGGGAATCAACCTCGACAACGGCGTTTCGTGGGCAGCGTAGCTTCTTCTCAACCAGATCAGGTTGGCGGGCGTCCAGAGCATTTGTCCGCACCAAGCCGGCTGCACTCCGTGAATCCATTTTTCGAATTCGGTGGGCGAACCGCGTCGGTAGGCCTGTGTTCGGGCGATCGACGTCGTTGCGATCAGGCCCTCGGTCGTCTCGATTTGAAGCAGCCGGGATTGCCCGTCCGGAGTCAACAATGCCAGCTCGTCCAAATGAGCGTCCCAAGCAGGGATCGACGGCATATGCAACTCGGCAAGTTCCGAGAAGCCAATGGTCCTGACGCCTTCCGTCGTTCGCAGTCGGGCTTCCACGCTGCTGAAACGCACTGCGCGAAATTGCACTCGCCGACCGTCGCGCATGAATGCGGTGTTCGGCTGGTAGTCCCGCACGGCGGAGTCGGACCAGACAATTCGGCGGACGAAACGCGCATAGACCTCGAGCAATGGCGTCGCCGATTGGGCTTGAGGCGTCAAGGTAATCGGCGAGCGAACGAGGAAGCGATCGAGGGCGACGGGGCGACCAGCGGTGTCGTCGCTAACGAAGCTGGCGACTGCGCCCGGGAGTACATCGCCCGAGTGCATTTCGATTCGCGGCGAGGGCAAGGTCGGCGGGCGGAGCTGGCGGTCGCGAAGCCAATGGAACGGATTGGCCGGATCGAGCAATTTGTGTTTATCGATTCCAGGCGAGGCGCCGTTTGTATGCCATTCGACCAACGCAGCGCCTTCAACTCGCTTGCCATTGCTCAAAAGAGCTTCGAACCTCGGCCGTGGCGGCGCTGCCTTTACTGAATACGCGATTCCGACCAGAAATGCGAATGTTGTCGCCGTGATCAACACCGCTTGGCGCCTGGTCAACGCTCGCGGTGTCGGCGGACCATTGCAAACGCGGGGCGTTCTTCGATAATGCCGAGTGTCTTGCATGTGATTTGGCTGGACCAATGACTGACCGATTGTTGGGGCGAGTTGCGTCTATCTTACTCGCGTTCGACGTTCGCATGTGGCTGCGGTCAGCGGCATCGTTCCACGCAATCGATTTTGTTCAAAGCGGCGACGGTTTGGCGTGGCTGAATCGACGACCTGAAGAAAAGGCCTCTGTATGGCGACCACGCGTTCATTTATCGCGATCGATCTACCAAGTTCCGTTTGCCAGCGGGCTCACGAGCTGATCGGATTGCTCAAAGCGGCAGGCGTTGGCGTGAAATGGGTCGATCGCGATACGCTTCATATCACCCTGAAGTTCTTAGGGGACATTAGCGACCAAGACATCGCCTGGGTTTGCCAACGAGTGAAGCAGGTCTGTGCGGGCTGCGCGGCTTTCGACCTGCATTGCCTGGGCGCTGGCGCCTTTCCTGACGTCAGTTTGCCGCGGACGGTTTGGCTCGGCGTGACCGACGGCGCCGAGTCATTGCGGAAGCTTCAGGCCGAGCTGGACGAGCAACTGGTGGAAGGGCGATTCCCCAGAGAAACTCGCCAGTTCCACCCCCATTTGACTCTTGGCCGAGTCCGTCGAGGCGGGGGCGATCTCAGCAAACTGGGCAGACTTGTGCAGAACCACTCGCAGTTTGACGCCGGACCGTGTCCCGTGGGGGAAGTTGTGGTCTACGCGAGCGACCTTGAGCGGCGAGGTCCGATCTATACGGTCCTCAGTCGCTCGCCACTGTTGGGCTCTTAAGAATTATCCCTGGGCCGAATTACTTCCTCTGGGCCGAGTTGTTTAAGTGCCCTCGCCATCAGTTTGACACTCAAATCAAGAATTCTTGAGATTTCGTCGCGATTGCTCAACGGAATGACCAGACGTGTCCGGCGAGTCGCGAAATATAGGGTGTGAAAGGTATTGAGCTGGGTAGTGAACGCCGATACACTATTCATGCGTACAGTATTCCGCTCCGCTCGATTTCGCCAGCGGTAGGCCCTTGGAGATGCCCCAATTTGATGGGGTCTTTGAGGCAGGCCCGTTGAAACCAAACAGGAAGTTCTTGATAAAGGAAGACAATCAATGGTGACTGCCCAAAATACGAGCGACACGATGGTCAAAAAGAACAAAGCCGAAAAAGGTGCCAAGTCGAAGACGCCCAAATCGACCGCAAAATCGGTAGCCAAGTCGAAATCGGCGAAATCGGGCGGGAAGACTCCGGTCGACAAGGTTCTCGCTGCGAATCCCGATTTGAAGAACACTCTGGCCCAGATTGAAAAGCAGTTTGGCGAAGGGTCGATCATGCCGCTTGGCGAAAAGCGCCGGGCGATTGAGGGCGTTCCGACGGGAAGTCTGTCTTTGGATCTGGCTCTCGGCGGTCGTGGTTTGCCTCGCGGGCGCATCATCGAAGTCTTTGGTCCGGAATCGAGCGGCAAAACGACGCTGGCGCTGCATGTCGCCGCGGAAGCTCAAAAGCTGGGCGGAATCGCTGCCATTATTGATGCCGAACACGCGTTCGACCCTTCATGGGGTAAGAAGCTCGGCGTTGAACTCGACACGTTGCTGGTGAGTCAACCGAGCAGCGGAGAGGAGGCGATGCAGATTACTGAGATGCTCGTCAAATCGAATTCGGTTGACGTCGTCATCATCGACTCGGTGGCCGCCTTGGTTCCCAAGCAGGAATTGAAGGGTGAGATTGGCGATTCGCATGTCGGTTTGCAAGCTCGATTGATGAGTCAGTCGATGAGGAAGCTGACGGGCGCGATCGCTCGCAGCAAGACGGTCACGATCTTCATCAACCAGATCCGTGAAAAGATTGGCGTGATGTTTGGAAGTCCGGAAACCACGCCGGGCGGTCGAGCACTCAAATTCTACAGTTCATGTCGAATCGATGTCCGACGAATCGGCCAGCTCAAAGATGGCGAAGACATCGTTGGTCAGCGAGTTCGAGCCAAGGTAGTCAAGAATAAGGTCGCCCCGCCGTTCCGAGTCGCAGAATTCGATATGATGCACACCAATGGCATCAGTTTCGAAGGCGATTTGCTTGACCTGGGCGTTCTGCATAAAGTGGTTGATCGAAGCGGTTCATGGTTCAAGTACAACGGCAGCTATTTGGGCCAGGGAAAGGAAAAGGCCAGGACCTTTCTTGCTGAGAACAAAGATGTCGCCGCTGAGATCCAGGCAAAAGTGATGGGGGTCGAAGGCGTTGCGGCGCTCGTAGGTGAAGAGGCGAGCGGCGAATCGCCAGATGGTGAATCGCCAAACGGCGACACTCCGGCTGTTTAACAGCCGGACTGTTCGCTGCGGCTCGCCATCACTAGCGCCTTCCGTCCTTGATCGTCATGAATCGATTAGAAGGTCGCAATGGTGAGAACGAAGCACATGATCAAGCCCAACTCGCGGCGGCGCGTCGACCCATTTTTTCGTTCATCCAAAGTTCATCGTCTCACGGCGACGTTGATAGAGCGAGGCGTCATTAGGGCTGTAATTGGGCTGGCGTTTGTGCTTGTCACAGGCGGCTTGTTTGCGCCGCCGACCGTTGTGGCGCAAACACCCGATGGTTTGCCGGCGGCTTTGGCCGTACAGCAGGCGCTTGTGTCGGCAATAGAGTCCGCGGAGAAGTCGGTGGTCGCGATTGCCCGTGTCCGCCGTGATTCCAGTCGCTTCCGCGGTTTCAGCGGCATCGGCCCTCGCGGCGGACTTGGCATCGGACTCGATGATCCTCGCCTCAATCCTCGTTCGCCCGAGTTCATCCCGAACGAATATGGGGCTGGCGTTGTTGTCTCGAAGGATGGGCTAATCTTGACCGCGGCCCACGTGCTCGGTGACATCGAAAAGAACAACTACGTTGTCTGGGTCGATCGCAAAGCGTACTACGTCGAGAACGATTCGATTCGCACGGATCCCTGGTGGGACCTGGCTGTGCTCAAGATTGAAGCCAAAGATCTCAAGCCAATTCGTATGGCGGAAAAATTTGAGCCGAAGCGCGGAAAATTGGTTGTTGCGGTCGGGAACCCCTATGCCATTGCTCGCGATGGCCAAGCCAGCGTCACCTGGGGCATGATCTCGAATATTCGCCGTCGCGCGCCGCAGCTTCGACGACGTGAAGCCGGCTCGGTCCGGAATGACCAGGAGACATTGCACGAGTCGGGAACCTTGATGCAAACCGATGCGCGATTGGAGGTCGGTTACAGCGGCGGGGCGCTGATTGACCTCGAGGGTCAGATGGTCGGGTTAACGACCGCTCAGGCAGGACGGTTTGGAGCTGCTGGCCAAGCCGGCTTCGCCATTCCCGTCGACAAGTATTTCCTGAAGGCGCTCGACGATCTCAAGAACAATCGTTCGCGAGATCACGGATTCCTCGGATTGCAGATTGAAAGTGGAAGCGCCCAGCCCGGCGTCGGCGTATTCGTTGGTCCCAACTCGATACCGTTTCGAGCCGGGCTGCGAAGCGGAGACCGAGTGACTCATGTGGATGGCGACGAAGTGCGTGATTCCGCCGATCTCGTTGGGTTGGTAAGTCGTCGTGCGGCTGATGAGTATGTGGTGTTGCGGGTGCGCAGTCAGGGCGGTTTTCCGCGTAAGCGGGAGCGTGAAGTTCGCGTTCAACTGGCCAAGCGGCCCAAGTTAGAGTCCTCGCGAGGGACATGGGGCGGCCCTAAAGCCGATTGGCGAGGTATGCAGGTCGATTACTATTCCGCCGTGAGCCAGAAGGCATATTTGCGAAATCGCATTGGCGCCTTGGCTCGAGTCGGTGTGCTTGCTGTCGAGCGAGATTCACTTGCCTGGAAAGCGGGCGTTCGGGAATCGCAGGCCATACTAAAAGTTGACGGCGAGTCAATTCAAACGCCGGCGGCATTCTATGAAGCCGTCAAGGACGCCACGGGCGCCATCACAATCATTGACGGCCTCGGCCAAGAACACGTGGTTCCGCCGCCCCAATAGCGTTTGCCATCGGAGCCGAATGAGCGAACTTGGCCTGCCGACTTCGTGTCGGACTCTCTGCCGCTCGAGTTGTCGTCGTTTGCTTGAACGTATTGGCATGCTGCATCATCGGGTAGGCGTGTTTACGAGCAGCGGATATCATTTACCGCTTGCAGAATTAGCGATTCCTCCCGCAGAAGCGTCGGCACTATGAAGACGGACGAACTCCGAGAAAAGTACTTGGAATTTTTTGAGACTCAAGGGCATCGCCGCTGTGCAAGTGATGTTTTGGTTCCAACTTGGGACCCGTCGGTGTTGTTCACGCCGGCCGGTATGAATCAATTCAAGGACCACTTCTTGGGCAAGGTGAAGCTTGAGTTCACTCGAGCGACAACGGCTCAAAAATGTCTTCGAACGGGCGACATCGATAACGTTGGACGGACTGCATACCACCACACGTTTTTCGAGATGCTAGGCAACTTCAGTTTTGGCGACTATTTCAAAGCCGAAGCGATCGCCTGGGCTTGGGAATTTCTAACGGCCAAGAAATGGCTCGCCATCGACCCCAATCGATTGAGCGTCACCGTCTACGTTGACGACCAGGAAGCGGCCGACATTTGGAGCGAGAAAATCGGCCTGCCCGGCAATCGAATTACTCCGATGGGCGAGGACGACAACTTCTGGCCGGCCAGTGCGCCAAGCCAGGGTCCCGATGGCGTCTGCGGTCCGTGCAGCGAGATCTTCTACTGCGACGACAAGGGCGAGGATGTCGAGATTTGGAACCTCGTGTTTACCCAATTCAATCGCGTCGGCGATCCGCCAGACAACTTGCGCCCTCTACCAAGCAAAAACATCGATACGGGAATGGGACTCGAACGCGCTGCGGCCGTATTGCAGGGCGTCGACACCAACTACCACATCGACATCTTGCAGCCCATTATCAACGCAGCCGCCGAAGTCTGCTCGACAAGCTACGATGCCGCGAGCGATGAAGGGCGGCGCCTGCGACGGATGACTGACCACGTGCGCGCTTGCACGATGGCTGTTCACGAAAACGTCTATCCCGGTCCGAATCGGGAAAAGTATGTCATTCGCCGATTGCTCCGCCGCGCCGTGCTGGATGGTTACATGCTCGGCAAACGCGATCCGTTTCTGTACGAGTTGGTCGCGAAAGTTGTCGAGATGATGAACACGGGTTATCCCGAACTGAACGAGACGAGCGATCGAGTCGCTAATGTGATCCAGGCGGAAGAGAAGGGGTGCCTGGAGACAATCGAACGCGGCTTGCCGATGGCTCAAGCCATCTTGGACGAGATGGAATCGTCTGGCGAGATGATGGTCGACGGCGAGCAAGCCGCGCATATTTACGCGACGTACGGCTTTCCGCCCGAGCTGTTTGAAACGCTGGCGATCGAACGCGACCGGACCTTCGGTTGGACGAAGTTTCACGAAGCGATCGGCGGCGCGGCCGGAACATCAAAGCTCTTCCAGGACGGCGCCATCGAGCAGGCCAAATCCAGTTTTAAGTCGACGCCATTTGTGGGCTACGAGTTCGATTCGCAGTCCTGCCAGGTCCGCGGCCTTATCGTCTGTGGCAAGACGGAGAGCGAAGACGAACTGGTTGACGCTTTGACCGACTCGACATCAGAGTCCATTGTTGTTCTCGACAAGTCTCCCTTCTACGCCGAATCGGGCGGACAGGTTGGCGACTGCGGAATTCTGCAAAGCGAAACTGGTCAATTCAAAGTTTCGGATACTCAGAAGAATGGCGAGCTGTTCTTGCACTACGGGAAACTCGTTAACGGACAGATCACCACGGGGCAGGGCGTTGATGCCCAGGTTGACGTCGAACGGCGCGAGGGGATTCGCCGAGCCCATTCGGCGACTCACATTCTTCACTACGCGCTGCAGAAGCAACTGGGAAGCCATGCCCAACAGCAGGGATCGAAAGTAGATCAAGACGAGTTCCGATTTGACTTTACGAACTTGGAGCCGGTCTCGAGAGAACAACTGGCCGAGATCGAGCACGACGTAAATGCCAAAGTGGCTGCGAGCGAGCCGATTCAAGCCGAGACGCTTCCATTGGCGGACGCTCGCAAAGCCGGTGCCATGATGCTGTTTGGCGAGAAGTACCCCGACCCCGTGCGCATGGTTTCGATGGGCGATTTTAGCAAGGAGCTTTGTGGCGGCACCCACTTGAGTAACACAAGCGACGTGATGCAACTGGAAATCACATCCGAGGAGGGAGTCGCCGCCGGAACGCGAAGGATCGTTGCACTCACCGGTGTTCGCGCCCGAGAGCATGCCAAGCGAACCGAGTCGGCGGTGAAGAGCATCGCCGATAGGTTGGGTGTCTCGCCGCTCGAAGTCCCTCACGCAACCGAAACGCTGCGGCAACAATCGCGCGCGCTCAAGAAGCAACTCTCCAGCGGCGCAACGACACGCGCCTCGGTCGAACTTCCCGACTCGCCTGAGAAAGGCGAAGGCGACTACCTTGCATGGAAGTCCACTCTGCGCGGCGTCGCTCGCGCACTCAACGTCGGTTTGTTCGAATCGCCGGAGCGAGTCGAGGCCTTGTTGGCGGAGGTGAAAGATTTGACGGATCAGGTAGGGCGGCTTTCTGAGGCGAGCGACTTGAACGCCGACTCGTTGCTAGAGGGCGCGACAGACAACGGCGGCGTCAAAGTTGTCATCGCCGAGGCTGCCGGTGCGAATCCGAATCTCATGCGGCAACTCATCGACCAGATCCGCAAGCGAACCGATTCGTCAGCGGTCTACTTGGCCGCGTCGATGGGCGACAAAAAAGTTGTGCTCGTTGCCGGCCTTTCGAAGGACCTTCTCTCGCGCGGTGCCAGCGCCGGGCAATGGGTCAAAGAGACCGCTCCGCTCGTCGGCGGCGGCGGTGGAGGCCGGCCGGATATGGCTCAAGCCGGCGGCAAAGACCCCGCTCAGATCCCCGCGGCGCTAGAGAAAGCCCGTGAAGTCATCGCCGAGATGCTCGGCTGAAAATGCACTGACGAGCGCCCGCTAGCAGTCGCGTAATGGTGCCGGATTGACTTGCTATTGTGCCGATTTCGAGCGGTGAGTAGGATCCGGCGTCAATTTTCTCACTATGAGCGCGAGGTGCGTGGAATGGCTTGGTTCCGCAAGGTGATGTCGAAAGTTCGATATCGGGTGACCCATACATCGAAGTTTCCCAAGGGCGACCTGACGTCGTTTCTACTCAACGTGGCTGAGCGGGATTTTCGCCCAGCGCATATCGTTGACGTCGGCGCCAATCGAGCGAAGTGGAGCGAGAAAGCTCTCGCCGTGTTTCCCGACTGTCAGTTCACGTTGCTCGAGCCGCAGATTGAAATGAAACCGCACCTTGAGCGGTTCTGCCAAGCGAGCCCCGGTTCGACCTGGATCACTGCCGGTGTCGGTGAAGAACTCGGCGAACTCGCGATGACCATTCACCCTGACACCGTGTCGACGACGTTCACACGGTCGAGCGATTCGGCTGAGGCTTCGGGCCTGCAACAACGTGTCGTACCGATTATCACGTTGGATCACTTGGTCGAAAACGTGATTGAAGTCGTGCCGGAGATGGTCAAGATCGACGCGGAAGGTTTTGAGTGCAAGGTGATGCGCGGCGGTCAGTCTTTGATAGGCAAGACCGAAGTGTTCTTGCTCGAAGCTCCCTTGATTGATCCGCCCGAGAACTGGGCCAGCTTCGCAGAAATCGTGGCGATGATGGCCGACTATGGCTACGTGCCCTACGACTTCACCACATTCCAAAAGCGCCCGCACGACGGCGCGGTGGGTCTTTGCGAAATCGCATTCGCCCGAAGAGATGGATTCCTGAGATCGTTTCGCGGTTGGGCCAAAGCTGCGTAAGAAGGCCGCGTAAGAACGGCGTATGATCTTGGATGTGGCATGATCGATGGCTCAAGTCTCGCGGGCCTCGACCTATCGCATGCTCGCCCCCGCGCCGAAGCATCGCTTCAACACGGGAGCCGTCTGCATGCGGTTACTTCCGACTAGAGAAGGCTCTTGACGGCATTCAGAGCTGCCTCGTAGTTCGGCTCTTCGGTGACTTCGGCAACGGTCTCGGCGTAGACGACTTTGCCGTCAGCGTCGATCACGAAGACGCCGCGAGCGAGCAGCAAGAGCTCTTCGATCAACATGCCCCAGTCGTTACCGAAACCGCGAGTTTGGTAGTCGCTACCATTTCGCATGTTCGTTATGTCCTCAGCGCCGCAGAATCGGTTCATCGCGAAAGGCAAGTCGAGGCTGACCGTAAGGCTGTTCACTTGATCGCCTAGATCGCCCAATTGACCGTTGAACGTCTTCGTTTGAACTTGGCAGACCCCGGTGTCCAGCGAAGGGACGACGCTGATGATCGACGGTTTTCCTTTGAGGTCGTCGAGCGTGACGGTTTGCATGCCGTCTTCGAAATAGTGCAGCGTGAACGCTGGCGCTTGGCTGCCTGCTTCGAGCGTTTCGCCGGCGAGCGTGAGTGGATTGCCCAGGAACGTAATAACGCCTGATCGAGACATTGAGGATTCTTCCTTCTGAATAGGTTGGTGTTGCGCCGCATCAAGCCGAAATTGACCTGCGCTCGACGTAGCCTGAGGCGGGCGACGAGTGAGGGCGAGCAAGACGGTCCGGCTGCCGAGCCGGTTCGAGAAAACCGCATGGAGCGGCTGATGCGATGCGGCTGCAGAACCGTAGTATCGGACCTCGACACCATCTCCGCAAGGCGCCGCTTTAAGTGCGAATTTCCTACCGCTCACCGACAGCTTCGTCGCGGCGGAATTGGCTATTGCGCCTTGTCATTGTTTCGCAAAAGCGAAACAATGAAGGGCGTCTCGGCGAGCGCATCGCCGTCAAGGAGTCTTTTGGGGAAGGATCGTTGCCATGATTGAAATCGCGCCCGGATGGGGAATCGACGTTGAGCGAGGGCCGGACTGGCTGTTTGTTCACGTCACAGGCCAAATCAACAGTAATGTCTGCGACATCCCGCTCGCCGACGCTGTCTGGTCCTTGCTGGAACAGCATTTCACCCACCGAGTCGTCCTGGAACTCGACGACACACCGATCCTGTTTAGCCAGATTATCGGCGAACTCGTCCAGCTGCAGAAGCGAGTTCACTCAAATGGCGGTTTGCTAAGACTTTGCGGAGTGAGCGAAGCGGCCCAAGAGTCTCTGAAGACGGCTCGCTTGACTGGCGGTCTTCCCTGCTTTGCAGATCGCAGTGCCGCCGTGATGGGCGACCGACCTCGCCAGCCTCGCTAGCGAAGATTGCTCTCGCGCAAGTGAAGGGGAGGCGTCCCTTTGTTTGGCAAGACAGGCGTCTGGCGATTCTCTAGATGCCTAGGCCCCAAACAACTGGACGCCTCCCCTTATTTTCTTCGCGAGGAAATCCAACGGCCTACCACGTGACCACCAACTGGTTGTCAATCGTTTCGACGCCATCGACCTGTCGAACGGTTTCTTGAACCATTTGCTTCTGAAAATACGTGGAAACGTCTCCCGCGATCGTGATGCGGCCGTTGTCGGCGTCGATTCTCAAGCGTCGTCGCTGTATATGGGGACTTGATTGAATCGCATCATCAACGCGTTGGTGCAAGTCTGGCGTCATGGTCACAATTACCGGTTAGAGGTAGGGCCGTAGTCAAGACAAACAGCTCATCGGTAAAGTCGACGGAACTTAGCCAGTTTGAAGCTCCGCCGCGTTGGGAAAAGGAAATCCCTTGGCCGAGTTTGCCTTTTGGCGCGATTAGACCGGCTGTCACGAATGCGTCGCCTTGAGATTGACTTGCGCGCGAATGAATGGGCACGAGTTTCTTGTCGGCGAAGGACGGCCCGAATAGGCTGGAATCATCGCGCCCAATTGGGCTGCTCACGCTGGCCTCGGAATCACGGCGACGATCTGAATGTACCTTGCTATCCTACTCGCCGTCCTCGCCTCGCTAACCGTCGCCCAAGCGATGCCGGTTGCCGAGGTTGCTCGGCCATTCTTTCGGCTATCGGAGGTTGTCTTTTTGACCTCCGTGTTGTGCGCGGCGCTGCTCGCCATCTTTGCTAGGTTTGCGCGCCGGTTCGAGAAAACGGATAACCCCTTCGAGCTCGCCAAACAGCTGAAGCAGTTCCACCGAGTTCGAAATGCAGGCGTCTGGTCTTGGGCGGCGATAGCGCCCTGTATCGTCGCGGTGACCGAATGGCCCATGCTGGTTCGATTCAATTTGGGCGTCGGTCAGGCGCTGTTGCTGGACGAACTCTTGACGCTCGCACCCGTGTTGTTGTCGCTATTCACGTTTTGGTTTGCGCTGAGCGGAGTCGAGCAGACTTTGCTCGCCCGCCGTATGGACGATGAGTCCGCGCCGACCCGCGGTTCGCTGTTCGCCATGCAGGCCAGGCACTACGGCGGATTCCTGTTGGCGCCGATGCTATTCGCGCTTCTGGTGGGCGACCTGACCGATCTATACCGCGAGCAAATCCATGGGTTCGAGTGGCTGATCGCGATCGCGTTTGTCGTTGGGCTCGTCATCCTTTTCCCACTCGCCCTCCGCCTCATCTGGCCTACAGCCCCATTGGCTCAAGGCCCTTTGCGTCATCGCTTGGAAGCGACCTCTCTCGGCGTCGGCATGAACGTCCGCGAGATCCTGATTTGGAAGACGTCGGGGCGATTGGTCAATGCGGCGGTCGTCGGTTTCGCCGGGATGTTTCGCTACCTGATGTTGACCGACGAACTTCTGAATCAATTGAGTGACGAGCAAATCGAATCGGTGCTGCTGCACGAAGCGGCCCACGTGAGGCGCCGGCATTTGATCGTAAGAATGTGTCTGATCGGCCTTCCTCTGGCGTCGTGGGGGGTGGCAATGACTCTGCTTTTCGGCGATCCAACGTCACTGATGGTCTTTGAGCCGAGTTTGCTGAGCGACAGTGCCTGGCTCGCGGTTGTCGGGCCATTGCTGTTGGGAGTCTATTGTGTGGCCGCGTTTTGCTGGGTGTCCCGATTGTTGGAATTCGACGCTGATTTGATCGCGTGCCAAATGGGCGCGAAACGGGGGGCCAATCGAGCTCAATACGTTTCGATGTTGGAGACGCTTGCGGACGCGAGTGGAGCGAGGCGAGACAAGCGATCCTGGCTTCACCCAAGTATCGACGAACGGGTTTCGCTGTTGGCGTCGCTGGATCACTCAACCCAACAGGTCGATTCTTTTCAGCGGAGCTTTCATGCGACGGTCGGCGTCTTCGTTCTGCTCGCCGCCGCCGCGCCGGCATGGATCGTGCTCAGTACCATGCTCTCAGCCTGAATCATGGATGACTTTCAGCAAGCGCGTTCGCACCTCGTACGCCACGGGGCGTTCGATTCACGCTTCAAGCCAGGGTGGCAGTTCGCCCGCTTCGGGCAATTCGATCACGTTGAATCGGTGCAAGTGCTCGTTTTCGGCCAGCTGATCGAGCGCCTCTTGGGGAGGAACCTCGTCCAAGTTAAGGACGCCGATGGCCAACCCGCCTTGCTTGTTGCCTTCTCGGCCAACCGACATTTGGGCAATGTTGACGCGGTGGTCGCCGAAAATCTTGCCGACCGTGCCGATGATCCCAGGAACGTCCTCGTGAAGGAAGACGAGCAAATTGCCGTCGAGATAAGCTTCCAGTCGATACTCGCCCAGCCGAATCAAACGAGGCATGTTGGCGCCAAACAGGGTGCCCGAGGCAGCGCAAGATCGACCGTCGCCCTGGACCTCGACGCCGATCGACGAACTAAATGGCCCCATGCCGCTCTGGCATTGTTGGTTCAGGTCGATGCCGCGTTCCTTGAGCAGCATCTGGGCGTTGACGATATTCGGAGGTTCGTCGAGTGCGCGGGCCAGCAGGCCAGCGCAAAAGCTGGATGTAAGCAGTCGCGTGTCCTCCTCGGCAACCTGACCGCGGTATTGCAACGTGCACGACGAAATGGCGGCGCCGTGCCACTGGGCGACTAGCAAGCCGAGCCGATAAGCCAAATCCAAGTGGCCTCGAAGCAGCGATAGCGTTGCCGGATCGACCGAGTTCATGTTGACCGAGTGCCGAACGGCGCCGGAGGCGAAGAAATCGACGAGCAACTGCACGGCCTCGACGGCGACCAAAGTTTGAGCTTCCTCCGTACTCGCTCCGAGATGCGGCGTGCAGACGGTGCCAGGCATGCCGATCAGAGGGCTATCGGTGCAAGGCTCGTTGTCGTAGACATCCAACGCAACGCCAGCGATCTCTTTGTTCTTCAGCCCCTCCGCCAAAGCTTGTTCGTTGTAGATACCGCCCCGAGCGCAATTGACTAGCCGAGCTGTCGGCTTCATGATCTTGAGTTGATCGGCATCAATAAGGTTTTCGGTCTCGGGCGTTTTGGGCGTATGGACTGTTAAGTAATCGACATCGGGCAACATCGATTCCACTTTGTCGACCATTGTCACGCCCAGTTTGGCGGCAAGTTCGGGCGAGAAGAAAGGATCGAAGCCGACGACTTTCATGTCGAATGCGATCGCGCGCTTGGCGACCTCTTGCCCAATGCGTCCGAGCCCGACGATTCCGAGCGTCTTATTGGCCAGTTGCGACCCCATGAAACTCTTTCGGTCGAAAACGCCTTCGATGAGTCTCTGATTGGCCGGTGCGATGTGCCTCGAAAGCGCCAGCATCATCGCGAACGCGTGCTCAGCCGTGCTCACCGTGTTTCCGGTGGGCGTGTTCATCACGATGATTCCCAGTCGCGTGGCCGCCGCTTTGTCAATGTTGTCCGTACCGACGCCGGCTCGAACAATCGCCTTGAGACGCTTGTTGCCCGCGAGCGATTCGGCAGTGATCGTTACACCGCTGCGGCAGATGGCACCATCGGCGTTCGCCAACACAGCTCGAAGCTCTTCACCCTTGAGCTTGGGTGGCGCGATTTCGTAATCCAACCCGGATTCGGTGAGCAGATCCAAACCATCTTGCGCGATGGGATCGAGGACTATGATCTTTGCCATGTTGTATGGGTCCGCGCGAGTTTTGAAACTGGAAGTAATGTGATTCGAAGCAGCAGCGAAACACGGGCATTGTGCTGGCGAACGTCGATCGGCAAGGCGCTGGTGGTTCGTTCGCTTTCTACGATTCGCAGTCGGTTGATTCGCTGCATTGCGATTCGTGCTTCTGAGCATCGTGAAAAGCTCGCATGAAGCCGGCTAGCTTCGCGACTCCCTCTTGAGACATCGCGTTGTAGATCGAAGCGCGAACTCCGCCAACGCTGCGATGACCGGCCAGAGAATGCAGTCCCTCTGCCTTCGCTTGTTCGAGAAAACTAGCGGACAACTCGTCAGTTGGAAGACGAAATGTGACATTCATCAAGGATCGGCAGCTCGGTTGCGCGTGGCCTTCGTAAAAGCCGTCGCTACCATCAATGATGTCGTAAAGCAAACTCGCTTTTTCACGATTGCGAACGAGCATTTGGTCGAGTCCGCCGACGTCATTTCGGATCCATTTGGCAACGAGGCCCAATACGTAGATCGCGAAAGTCGGTGGCGTGTTGTAGAGCGAATTATTCTGCACGTGTTCGCTGTAATTGAGGTAGCCAGCCAGGTTCTCTTGGCTCGGCTGCTGGCTTCTCTCCAGCAAGTCCTCGCGAATAATCACCACGGTAACGCCAGCAGGGCCGGCATTCTTTTGTGCGCAGGCATAGATCAGTCCGTAGCGGCTGACGTCGATCGGCCGGTGTAGGAAATCGGACGAAGCGTCGCAGACCAGCGGCACCTCGCTCCAGTCGGGATCGGCGTCAAACTGCACGCCCTGAATCGTCTCGTTTGACGTGAAATAGGTGTAGGCTGCGTCTGTCGAGAGTTGAAGTTCATTCGCTTCCGGAAGGCGATCGAAATTGCTGGCTTTGCTGCTGTAGGCCACATGCGTCGGACCCTCGCGGCCCGCTTCCGTTAACGCCTTGCTGCTCCACGACCCCGTGACGACATAGTCGGCTGGCTTCTCTTGACCACGCAGCAGATTCATCGGAACCATCGAGAACTGCAGCCGTGAGCCGCCTTGGACGAATAGGACTTTGTAGTTTTCCGGAATGCCGAGCAAGTCGGTTAGGTCTTGTTTGGCGGCAGTGAGGATATCGATAAAGGCAGGGCTGCGGTGGCTTATCTCAAGGATCGACGCGCCCGCGCCGGGAAGGCAAAGGAGATCTTTTTGAGCTTGCTCGAGCACCGGGGTGGGTAACGCGGCGGGACCTGCGGAAAAATTGAAGACTCGGCTGCCAACTTGGCTGGACATGATCAATCCAAATGGAAGGAGAAGTCACGGGAGACGGGCCAGCGATTGCGTTGACGCTGGCGACGTCGTCGATTCTACGTCTCGCAGCCATTGGTGAGAAGGCGGTCGAAACGGGCCAACGCCGCGAATGGCCAGTGAATTCGGCCTATTTGTGACTGCTCAGCTGCGTGACGACAGTCGCTTTGCGAAAGCGGCACCATGCCGTATGGGAACTGTGTCGCCTAGCAACTTTCTGATCTCGCGCTTCGCGCCGGGCTCGCGTTCGATGCCTGTGCGGAAACACGATTTCCGTGCTCAAGACGAGCGGCCTAGTAGCGGCCGCCGCTGTTGGGTTGCCGGACGATGCGGGTGTCGCGATTGCTTGACTGCAACGCGTCGCCGGCGATGCGGCGGTTGAGCGCGGCCAAGTGAACGCCGACTCCAGGTTGGTCCTTGTTCAGAGCATAGGCTTGCCGAAAATTCTGTTCGGCTTGAGCAATCTCGCCCCGTCGTTCGCGGATCATCCCGGCAGCCGCCCAGGCTCGTGCATTGTTGCGGGAATCGGCAAAACCAAGCGGCATGGCTTGCTGCAGTTGGAGTAGCGCGGTGTCCGAGTCGCCATGCTCTTCGTAGAGTCGAGCCAGTTCGATCTTTGGGTCGGGCAGCTGGGGACTGCGGGCGGACCATCCGTTGAGCAAACGAAAGGCCTGCTCGGATCGCCCCATCTCGACCAGCAAGACGCTGAGTCCACGGTGGCATTCGACGTGGTCCTCGTTGCGATCCAAGCATGCCAAATAGATCGTTTCGGCTTGGATTTGCAGATCGCGAACTTCGTCTTCCTCCGCCCTGGTCTTGGCTTGCTTTGATTTCAGGAAGGCCATCTGGTGAAGCGTGGACGCCAAGTTGTAATGGGCGTCCGCATTCCCCGGGTTGCTCATCGTCACGGTGCGGAATCGCTGGGTCGCCGAGTTGTAGTTGCCCGCATTGAATTCACGCACGCCCTGGATGTTTTGCGTACCCGACGGCAACTGGCAGCCAAGGAACGCGGTGAGCATCAGCACGGCGCCGAGCTGGATCGTGATTCGTTTCATCTGACTCGAGTTCGTCGACACTGGGACCTCCACAACGTCTCTGATTCACGCACGCATTGATTTGCTGCTCATAAAATTGCTGCGGGAGAGTATCGGAGAGCTGGAATCGGGGCAAGGGCGATCTTGTCGGCATTTGAGCCGGAAAACTCCAGCCCAATCGGCACAATCCCACCAGGTAGATTTCTTTGCTAATCCTGTAAGGCCAGAAAAACAGCGCACTTTTACTGAACGTTGTATCTTTCCTAGGTTACCGGCCGATCCTAAACCTCACAGTCGCCGTCTTGCCCTCTGCCACCGCCTATTACGAGGAGTTCTACCCGTGGGAACGATCAACGACGAAGTCACAATTGAGCGACACGAAGAAGACCGACGAGACAGCGAGAGTTGCCGACAAACGGATGCGGCTGTCGAAGATGATCGACGTAAGATGCCGCGCCGCGTGGTGAAGCGACGACGTCAGATCGATCCGACCACTTGCGAACGCGATTACTCAAACGACGAAATCGAATTCATGCAGGCTCTCGATGTGTACAAGCGAGCCAATGGCCGGATGTTTCCGACGTGTAGCGAGATCCTCGAAGTGGTTCGGGGAATCGGCTACGTCCGGCTGACCCCGGAAGAGCTGGAATACTACAACGGCAGCGAAGTTTCGGACGACGAGAGCGAATTGTCCGACGAGGGTGAATTCGAAAACGACGCAATCGATTCGGCGACAGAAGACGAATAGTCTCTCCCGAGCCTGTGGGAGCGAAACAGCGAATCGAGGGAAAGACAGTTCCAGGAACTTGAGGAACAGAGGGTGAGGCAAGCGGACGGCAAAGTTCTACTTTGCCGTCCGTTTTTTCATTGAGTGCGTGCGTTTATCGCCTGCTTGAGCTACGCGTCTGGCAAACGCTCATCGGGCTTCGCTCGAATTCTGGTGAATCCGGCTGCGAACCCGTCGCTATGCTACGCCGTCAATTCGCCAATGCTCAGCGAGAACTCGGCCTGTGGTGAGCCGCTGCGATCATCACGTAAGACGGGAATCGCCCTCAGAATGACGTCGTACGCGCTGTTGAACGAGCGAGCGAGCGGTCGCAGCCCCTTGGCCAGGCCGACAGAATCAAGCTTTTCGATCGAATCGGGCAATTGGTCGACCTGCGAGAATGCGAATGAAACGAGATAGTCGCCGCCGACGGATTTATTCGGGCCAATCAAGTCGGGCGTCGAAATGGCGTTCGGGCCTGTGATGGGCGATTGGTTTTCTTGCGGATCGGCGGGCTGGTTCACCAAATGAGACGGATCAGGTTCTGACGATGTGCCAGACAGAAAAGGGGTCAGCCCGGCAATGACCAGCACAGCGGCGGCGATCACCGCCCACTGAAAATATCGTCGTCGATCGCCCTGCGCAACGTCCTTTACCACCGCATCGGCGAATTCGCCGCGAGATTCCGGAACGTCCATCAACTCAAGGCCTGCAAAGAGGCTCTCTTGAGATTCGAGCTGCTCCTGACAAGCCGGGCAGACGGCGACATGAGCGCGTAGCTGATCATCGAGTTCAGGGCGCTGGCGATTGTCCAACAAAGTATGCATTCGCTGTTCAAACGTTTCGCATCGCATGAAGCGGTTCCTCAATCACTTGTCGTTGCCGAAGGGTCTCGATCAGTTCTTTTCGTGCTCGGTGCACCCAAGTCTTCACCGTTCCCAAGGGAACATCCATGGCCGCCGCGATTTCAAAGTAGCTCAGTTCATTTTCATGAAAAAACACGAAGGCCTGGCAGTGGTCAGGTTTCAAGTCTTGCAGGGCTCGCTGAACTTCCTCCGAAAGCATCTTAGCCGCTTGGTTGAGCTCGGAACCGTCCGAGGGTTGCTCAACCAACACTTGTGTTTTCGGACGACGTTGCCGAGTCGAAATCGCGGTGCGGCAGCGGTTGCCGGCAATTGCCAGTAACCAAGGCTCAAAAGCGCGTTTTGAATCCCAGTGGTGCAAGCTCTTGAAGGCTCGAGTGAATGTCTCCTGAAGCGTGTCTTCCGCGTCTTGCCGTTGCCCCAACATCCGGTAGCACAACCCAAACACCCGGCCGCTGAAACGGTCCATCAGCTCGGTCATAGCGAGTTGGTCGCGCGCAAGGCATCTTTGCACTAGGCGGCAGATGTCGTCAGTCACGATGGCCCTCGGCGTTCAGCATGCTTATACCCCCCTACGACAAATGAGGTTTCACGCCTCTCATTCTGTCTTGGGGAGCAAATCTTGGCCAGGAAAAACAGCAAAACGGACATTCGCCTCCAAAAATCAGAGTGAAGACCAAAGTCGAAGCAAAAGAAAAGGACCCCGACGGTTGTCGGAGCCCCTCTGGTTTGGGGTTTCGAATTGGAAGTGTTGCGTCGGAGTTAGCTGCGGTTGAAAAACTTCTTCAACATGTCTGCCGCCGCGTCGCATGAATTGTCAGTTGTGGTCCTGGGTTTGTCCGGGAGCTTGCCAAGCTTCTTCGGTGATTGTTTCTTGCGAAACCAGCTACTTCCCGACTTCCCGCCAGCTTCATCTGTCGATTCCGAATCTTCTTCGCCGGTCGCGTTTTCAAGTGCGATTCGATCTGTCTCGTCCAACTGAAACTGCCGTGTTTCCGGGTCGGCGATCGTCTTGGCTCGAGTGTCGTTGTCGCCTTCTTCCAGCCAACCGGTGATGTCGTCATCGGCCGCCTTGGCGTCGACCTTTGCGGTGGTTCGCGCCGCCGCTTCTTTGACATCGGCCACTTTCTTGCGTTTGCCGGCGTCCAACCCGTGGCTGATGACGATTTCGAATTCCAAGCGACCGACGCGAATCTGGTTGCCCATCTGAAGTTCGACTTCGTCGTTCGACTCGACTTTGACGTCGTTCACCAGCGTTCCGTTGCGGCTGCCTAGATCCTGGATGAAGACCTTGTCGTCACGCAGGTTGATCTCACAATGATCTCGACTGATCGAATCGCTCTTCGGCCTCAATTGACAATTCTCGGCACGACCAATTCGGAACGTCGTCCCTGGGATCCGAATTTCCTTCCCTGCGCTAGAGCCACGAAGGACCTTCAGTTTGACTTGCATAAACAGCCTTCCTACTAGATGCCAGATCCGAGTCTGAAGCGACCATTTCGCGAATGCGAGAGTCAGGCATCAGGGTGTGTTTTTCAAACAAGTTTTTTCCTCGAGGCGAGTCCTGCGATTGCGGCAAGGAGGGGAACCATGGAAACCCTCCGTGATTATCGTTCTGAATGTTGCCCCGTGGCAATACCCTTACCTCTATGGAGGGGTGTTTTTTCGGCCTGTTTTTGGGCTCAATCTCAACGTTTGTTAAGCCAGTCCGGTGAGGCGAACTTGCCTGTCGATATTGTCGCGGATCGGTCTCGTTCGGTGTCCGTCAGCTGACCTTCGCGAAAGCTCAGCTCCAGGCGATACTCGAGTCGGGGGCGCCACAAATCGAGCAGTTCGCCCACCGCCAACTCGCGGTCGGCCAAGTCGGAGACGCCGGGGAGCAATGGGGTAAACGGCGACGCATGCAGCAGCAGACTTCCGTGCTGCAGCAACGCTGACTTGGATTTTCGTTGCGCGCTGCCGAGCAGTTTGTGGGGGCCGGCGACCAAGTCAAAGGGCGAACGACGTCGAAAGCAAAGGAATGGCGCCTTCACCGGCGCGTCGTCGTCGCCTGTTTCCTGGAAGCACTGGACCGAGACGCCCAGCGTATTGAGCACCTCAATCAGCGTTTCGTGAAAGTCCAGATAGAGCTCTTCTGACCGCGTTCGCGCGACACGTTTCGTGGCGAAACTATAAGTCAACTCATGGTGGTGCAGAATCGCTCCGCCGCCGCTCGCCCGTCTGACAACCGCGAGCGGTTCAAATTCCGGAAACCCAAGTCGTTCATCCGCCGCCTGGAAGTATCCGAGTGAAAGTGTCGGCTCGGACCAAGCGTAGATGCGCAGAGTCGTTTCGCCATCGGCCGCGGACTCCAACAGGCATTCGTCGATCGCCATATTGTCCGCCCCTGCGGCTGGGGCGGAGCAGATTAGGCGGGCGTCCACTTGAGTTTCGCTTTGCGCGCGGCCAGGACTTCGTCGGGACGACTTATGTTGGTCGAGTGCGGAGCGGCGGCGAGCAGGTCGTTATCCTCTTCGGTAATCCTGAACATCGCTTCGGCGAACGCGTCGAGCGTTTCTTTGCTTTCCGTTTCCGTGGGCTCAATCATCATGGCATGCGGAACAGTTAGCGGAAAGTAAACCGTCGGTGCGTGGAAGCCATAGTCGAGCAGTCGCTTGCTAATATCCATAGCGGCTTGCTTGAGGTGCTTTTCGCCGGCGAGGCGATCGGCGCTCGCGACGAACTCGTGCATACATCGATCTCCGTGCGGAACATCCATGATGTGCTTGACTCGCGAAAGCAGATAGTTCGCGTTGAGCACCGCGTTCTCGGCAACTCGGCGAATGCCATCGGGTCCATGGGTTCGGATGTAGCAGTAAGCTCGAACGAGCACGCCGACATTGCCAAAGAACGAGCGAACTCGACCGATCGATTTCGGTCGTTCGTCGTCCAGGTAGAACCCGGATTCATTTTGGGCGACGACGGGCGAGGGCAGGTAGGGTGCGAGTTTTTCGGTCACACAAATCGGTCCCGCTCCGGGGCCGCCTCCGCCGTGCGGTCCGCTAAACGTCTTGTGCGGATTGAAGTGCATCATATCGGCGCCGAAATCGCCGGGCCGAGCAACGCCCAAGATTGCGTTCATGTTGGCGCCGTCTAGGTAAATCAGTCCGCCGACCGCATGCACGAGGTCAGCGATTTCGGCAACTTGCTTATCAAACAGCCCCAAGGTGTTGGGGTTGGTGAGCATGAAAACGCCGGCGCTCTCGTCAAGTTTCGACCTGAGGTCCTCGAGGTCAACAAAGCCTTCGGGCGAGCTTTTGACGGTCACGGTGTCAAATCCCGCCATGGCGGCGCTGGCCGGGTTGGTGCCGTGAGCGCTGTCGGGCGCGAGCACTTTCGTGCGGGCTTCGCCGAGTTCGCGGAAGTGGGCGGCGGCGGTCATCAGGGCTGCCAATTCGCCATGGGCGCCCGCCGCTGGTTGCAGCGAGACCGCAGGCAGTCCGGAGATTTCGGCGAGCATTTCCTGCAGTTCGAACAGCACCTGCAGCATGCCTTGAGTCGAATCATCGTGTTGCAGCGGATGCACGTCGAGCATCCCCGACATGCCGGCAATTCGCTCGTTCCGTTTCGGGTTGTACTTCATCGTACATGAGCCGAGCGGATAAAAGTGAGTATCGACCGACATGTTGGTTGTCGAGAGATTGGTGAAGTGGCGGATCACATCCGGTTCCGCCAGTTCGGGGAGCGGCAGCGGTTCTTGCGCCAAGTGCTCGGGCGGCAAGAGGTCCTCGACCAGCTGAGTGGGCGTGTCGCATTTCGGCATGAAGGCGGCTTGCCGCCCCGACTTCGAGAGCTCGAAGAGTAGTTGAACAGCTTTTCGGTTACGCATGAATCGTGGCCCTCAGCGGTGAGTTGGCAAGGCAGTTTGCCAATTGATCGATCTCTTCTTTCGTCCGTTTCTCGGTCACGCTCACGAGAAAACAATCGGCCAGTTCGGGCATCCATTTGCCGAGCGGAATGCCGGCGAGCAGCCCTTCGCTTCGCGCGTGAGCCAAAAGAGAATCGACTTCATTGCGATGGTCGCGAATAACGAATTCTTTGAAAGTTCGTTGCGGGAACGCGGCGCTAAAACGTTCATTTGCAGTGATTTGGTCAAGGGCGTATCTGGCTTTCTGCACGCATAATTCCGCGGTTGACCGCATGCCTTCTGGTCCCATCAGGGCCAAGAAAATGGCGGCTCGCAAAGCGAACAGCCCTTGGTTCGTGCAGATGTTGCTTGTCGCTTTTTCGCGGCGAATATGTTGCTCGCGGGCCTGCAAGGTCAGCACCCAGCATCGCTTCCCTCGCCGATCGACCGTCTGCCCCGCAATTCGCCCCGGCAGTCGCCTCACGAATTTCTCACGACACGTCATGATGCCCAGATACGGCCCGCCATATTGCATCGGCGTTCCCAAGGCTTGTCCTTCGGCCACGGCAACATCGACTCCCATTTCGCCAGGTCGTCGCAAGAGGCCGAGGCTGATTGGATCAAACGACAACGCCATCAGCGCGCCGGCGTTGTGGGCAACGTCAACCGCAGCGGGTACATCTTCCAACGAGCCGAAGAAATTCGGGCTCTGCAGAAGTACGCAAGCCGTCTTGTCATCGACCGCTGCTTCGGCCTGAGCCATGTCGGTCGTTCCGTCTTTTGCGGGGACGGTGACTAACTTGGCACCGATGGAGGTGAAATAGGTCTCGAGGATTTGGCGGTATTCGGGGTGGACCGATTCGCTGGTGACGACCTTGTCGCCTCGTCGCGTTGCGCTCATGCAGAGCAGCACGGCTTCCGCGACCGCGCTTCCGCCGTCGTACAAACTGGCGTTGGAGACGTCCATGCCTGTCAATTGGCAGATCAATGTTTGGTATTCAAACATGGCCTGCAAGTTGCCTTGGCTCACCTCCGCCTGATACGGCGTATACGACGTGTAGAATTCGCCTCGCGAAGCGATCGCGTCGATGACGGCGGGCACGAAATGGTCATAGCTGCCGCCGCCAAGAAAGCAGGTGCTGTTCCCGGCGTGAAGGTTCTTGGCCGACAGCGCCGCCATGTGCTGGGTCAATTCCAGCTCGCCCATGGCGACCGGCAAGTTCAGCGGGCGCTGCATCTGCTGTTCGGCCGGAATCTGTTCAAACAACTCGTCAATCGACTCGGCGCCGACTGCGTCGAGCATTTCGCGTTGATCTTGCGGCGTATTGAAAATGTATGGCATTTCTATAATCGCTCCATTGGGAGTGAAACGCGACGGAATCGTGCGTCGGATTGGCCGCAGACTACGCTTCGTCGGCGCATTGTTTTTGATACGCGTCTGCGTCCATCAGATGGTCGAGCGTGGCACCGTCGGCTAGCCGCACTTTCGCAATCCAGCCTGCATCGTAAGGATCGTCGTTCAACGCCTCGGGCTGGTCGGCGAGATTCGAGTTCACTTCGACAACCTCGCCAGCCACGGGCGAGTAAAGCGAGCTGACGGCTTTGACAGATTCGACTTCGCCAAACTCTTCGCCAACGCCTACCACTTTGCCGACCTCTGGGAGTTCGACGAATACGATGTCGGTCAGTTGTTCGACGGCAAACGCCGAGATGCCAATAACGACGATCTTGCCGTCGCTCTCCTCGAGCCGCGACCATTCGTGCGATTCAGCATATAGCAGTTCGTTCTGATTCACGTCACACCTTTGAACGGAATTGAGTTTGCATTGACCGGTTGAATAACAAGGATGCCGCAGGGCGGGTTAGCCGGTTTCGCCGCGCGAGTAGAAAGGGAGCTTGACGGCTTTGGCGGGCGTGAGTCGGCCTCGGATGTCGACCTGAAAATCAGTCTGCCCGGCGGCTTCCGCGTCGACATACGCCATGGCGACCGGATGTCCGAGCGTCGGGGAAAATGTCCCGCTTGTGACGACCCCCACCTCAGCTCCAGACTCGTTTAGCACTAGGTACCCCTCTCGAGGAGCGCGACGGCCGTCGAGCGTCAATCCGATTCGTTTTCGACTGACCCCTAGTTCCAATTCAGATCGAATCGCTGTCGACCCAACAAACTCGCGCTCTTTCAACTGAATCGCGAACCGCAGCCCCGCTTCGAGCGGGCTGATGTCCTCGCCCAACTCGTGACCGTAAAGCGGCATCGCCGCTTCGAGCCTCAGCGTGTCTCTCGCGCCAAGCCCGACGGCTCGAGCGCCTAAAGGTTCGCCGGCGTTGAACAGTTCCAGCCATGCGGCAAGGCCGTCACGATTGTCAACGATCAGTTCGAAGCCGTCCTCGCCCGTGTATCCGGTACGGCTGATCATGGCCGCTTGCTTGGTCGAACCGAACGCGCCGCAGACGCCTTGGTAGTATCCCAAGCTGCTGACTTTTGGCTCGCACAATTGATCTCCCAATTCGACGGCTCGCGGACCTTGAACCGCAATCATCGTCGAATCGGAAGTCATGTCAGTCAGCGTGAATTGTTCGTCCTGTTGTTTTTGCTCTTCGATCCAGGCAAAGATCTTTTCGCGATTACCGGCGTTGACGACGAGCAAGAAGAACTCGCCGTTTTCGTCAGAGAGACGATAGGCCAGCACATCGTCGCGAACGCCGCCTTCTTCGTTGGCCGCGAGTCCGTAGCGAATTGCGCCCGGTTTCATCGGCAAGATGGCTCGAGTCAGCAGTCGATCGAGAAACGACGCGACGTCCGGACCTTCAAAACGGAAGCGGCCCATATGAGAAATGTCGAACAAGCCAACTTCATTTCGTGTGGCGTTGTGTTCGATGACGATCGATTCGTATTGCACCGGCATTGCCCAACCGGCAAAGTCCACCATGCGTCCCCGGTTCTCGGTGTGCCATTCGTAGAGCGGTGTTCGCGCCAGTTCTGTCATGGATGCAAACCGATAGCCGATCCGAAAGGAGGTGCCCGATGAAAAGTGGGCGAGTTCCCGCGGTCAGCGACGTATTATGGTGGAAAAGAGCAAACGACTTAGCAGTTAAATACACTCGCATTGTAACGCAAGAAACGGACCTGCAAAGCCGCGACAGCAGACCTCTGTGCGAATTCGGTGATCGGAATCTCGCCTCGCACAGGGGGCTTCTTATTTTCTCCGCTTCTGGCCCTTGCCACGGCCTCCCGATCGCGAGTTCTTTCCGCCCTTCTTAGCACCATTTTTCTTCCCTTTCCTACCGCCTGACTTGGCGCCGCGAAACGGTAGTCGGCCTTCTGACGTCCGATTCGTTCTGGGCTTTCGCGGTCGCTCCGCGAGTCGAAAATCGAGTTCGCGTCGATCGACATCGACCCGGTGGATTTCGACTTGAATAAGATCGCCCAAACGAAATTGGTTGCCCTCTTTGCGACCCATCAGAGTGTGGGTAGCCGAGTCGTATTCGAAGTGGTCGTACTCGAGGCTGTCGATCGAAATAAATCCTTCCGCAGGCAAATCCACGCCTTGCGCAAAGAGACCGAAGTCCTCCACGCCAGTGATTACCGCAGGCATCGTTTCGCCCGTCTTCTCGCTGAGGAAGTTAAGCATCTTGAGTTTGATCAGCTCGCGTTCCGCCGCTTCAGCTCGCCGCTCGCGACCCGAACAGTGTTCGCCCAACAGTAGTAACTGCTCCATCTCGGCCACCGGCCGCAATTCGTTTTCCAACGCGTCCACCATGCGGTGGATCACCAAGTCAGGATAGCGCCGAATGGGGGACGTAAAATGACAGTAGTTGTTCATGTTCAGAGCGTAGTGGCCTTCGACGTCGGGAGCGTAGATGGCCTTCTGCATGCTTCGCAACACCGCGTAGTGGATCGCGTATTCGGTGGGACGCCCAGCGGTCGAATCGATCACGCGTTGGATTTCGAAACGACTCTCGAGGCTTTCGCAATCGATGCCGAGTTGCCGTACGAACGTCGTCAGTTGCTTTAGTTTGCGGCTATCGGGCGATTCGTGAATTCGTCTGAGAAAGGCGAGCTCGAGTCTGTGCAGATGATCGGCGACCGCTTCGTTGGCAGCCAGCATGAACTCTTCGATTATCTGATGACTCTCTGTGTTCTCCGTCAGATGGGCACCCTTGACATCGCCCTTGTCGTCGAAATCAATCTTCACCTCCGGCATACTCAGCTCGATCGCGCCGCCATCCTTTCTTCGCTTCCGCAGCGTCATGGCGAGTCCGTGCATCCGCTCGAGCAAAGAGAACACTTTCGGATCCAATTTGTCTCGCCAAGGGCCGCGATCATTGATGAACTCGTCGACCTCTTCATAGTTGAATCGTCGGTCGCTCTTGATCGCCGAACTGCAACATTCGGTGTCCGTGCGTATGCCATCGGGAGTCCATTCAATGAACACGGTCTTGGCGTACCTCACTCGATCCGGCTGGAGGCTGGCCAAGTTATTCGAAATGATCTCGGGGATCATCGGAATCACTCGATCCGGCAAGTAAATGCTGGTCGCGCGGTTTCGAGCTTCCACGTCGAGCGGCGAATTGGTTTTCACAAAGTGCGAAACATCCGCGACGTGCACGCCGAGCCGGAAATGGCCGTTATCGAGTTGCTCGAGCGAAATGGCGTCGTCAAAGTCTCGAGCATCCTTGGGATCGATGGTGACCACGGTAAGTTCGCGCAGGTCTCGTCGCGGACCTTCGATTTTGTTTTCGTCGAACGCCTCCGCTTGCCGACGAGCATCCTCGATGGCAGCCTCTGAGAAATCGCCGGGCAATTCAAATGCTCGCATCACGCTGAGCGTATCGACTTCCGCCTCGCCTCGCGGACCGAGCACTTCCGTTATGACAGCCTCGCCCTCCTCTTTGGCGGAAGGGTAGTGGACCATTTGGATGACGACTTTGTCGCCTTCTCGAGCGTTCTTGGCACCGGCGTCGCCGACGAGAATCGGAGCCGAGAATGCGCGGCCGTCGATCTGAACAAACCCATGTCCGCCATGTTCCAGGTAGACGCCAACAAACTGATTGACTCGGCGTTCGATCACCTCGACGATTTCGCCTCGCTTCTTTCGACGGTCGTCAGACCGACCACGATTCAGCCGGACTCGGACCCGATCGCCCTTGGCCGCGTCCGCCGTTGATTCCTTGGGAATGAAGATGTCGTTTTCTCGGGAGTTGCTCTTGGCGCCATCGGGCCGAACAAACCCGAAGCCTGCCGCGGCTCTCTGGAACAGGCCGGTGATCTCGTTCCCTGGTTGGTTTTCCTTGCTCTTGCCCTTCGTCGACTCGGATGCGATCGGGTAGACAACGTGGTTCGATCCGTAGCGGATCTTGCCGCGCTTCACGAGCCGCTTAACAGCGCGGCGCATCATTCGCCGTCCGTCGGCGTCCAAACTTAGTTTCCTGGCGATTGCTTTCGGCTTGATGGGGTGATAGTTCTTTGCGTTGACGATTTGCAGCAACTGCGAATCGAAGTCTTCTTTCTTTTGTTCTTCCATCATTTCCTGTTTCTGTGCCCAATTGCACGGTGTTGAAATATGCCTGCGCACGGTCCTCTCGACCGAGCAAGTCATGTCGCGGCTAGCGGCCGCTGAGACAGTGCTAGTCCAGCGCCGTCTCGCCTTGCTTTGACGCAAGCGTCTTTGCACCTACTACGTTTGGCCCGCTTAGGGCTCTTGGGAATCGGAGGTGCGATATAGTTTTCGTTGAATCCCCGGGAAATACGATGTCCAGGGGCTTTGTGGGTTGGCGCTCTCGTCCATCAACTTCTTAAAGTTGTGGAGCTTTGAATCGAGCGAATCGAGATAGTGCAGCGCGACGGCTTCAAGAGTCATCGGGACTTTCGGGCTGCCAAATTCGAGTTGGCCATGATGGCTGATGATCATGTGTCTCAGCCTCATCGCATATTCGACTGGGAAAGTTTCTTCAGTGAGTCTTTCCGTCTCTCGAATCTTCTCGTCCAGGATCGATACGCCCTGGATGAGGTGTCCGATCATTTGACCCGAACTGGAGTATCCAAGTTCGCGCTCAAATGTTAATTCTTCGATTTTTCCGACGTCGTGCAGAAACGCGCCCATCATGAGCATGTCTGGATCGACATCCGGGTAGCGGGGTGCCGTCAGCTTGACCAACTCCATTACGCTCAGCGTGTGCTCGAGCAGACCGCCTCGGTAAGCATGGTGGTTTTTCACGCCGGCAGGGCAAGCGGAGAATTGCGCCATGAACGCTTCGTCGATCAAGAAACACTCTGCCAGGTTCTGCAGCGGGTAGTTGTCCATTTCCCGCAGCAGTTCGCCCACTCTCGCTTGCAGCGTCGATACCTGCGTCTCGCCCAGCGTCACATAATCCGACTCTTCAATCTCCGACGAATTGGTTGGCTCGATCTTGTTCAAGATCATCTGCAACCCGCCCTGGTAGAACTGAGTCGCTCCGGTGGCTCGGACGTAGTCTCCGTTTTCGAAGGAGCCAAAGACCTTCTCGTTGGCGTTCCAGAGCATTCCCACCAGCGACCCAGTCCGGTCGGTTAGCCGAACCTGCAAATACAAGTTGCCGTTTCGATTGCTGCGAAGCTGCTTCTCGTTGGCCAAATAGACTTCGCTGATCTGTTCGCCTTCGCCGAGGCGATTGAGGAAACGGTGGGACATCCAGAATGGGCTTTCGTTTTGGAGCGGCGTGAGACGTGCGTTCGGTTGTGCGATGCCGGGTCGGATTTGGGGCTCCGACGCGTCCAACACACAGAATGGCGAGACGCCGCGGCAAGAGCATTGATTCTAAACCAGCCCCACGGTGAGAAAAGGCCCCAAGCGACTCGCCAACAATCGGCGAGGATCGAAGTGGAATACCCGCCGAGTCCTTGGCCGATCGAACTTCTAGGATGATCGCTCGGTTTCGCTTGGGAATAAGCGAATCGTCGGTTGGATCATCTCAATCAGGCGAGGTGAAAGCGAGGGCCAGGCCGGTTTTCTTGCAAATCGCCTAATAAAACGACCGATTCATCGTCTTTTTGATAGGAAGACGCGAGAACGACCTGCCGTTTCCGCCAGCTGCTTCGACCTGATCCAACCAATACGCATCCAACGCAACGCATCCAACGCAACTCATCCAACGCAACTCATCCAACGCAACTCATCCAACGCAAAGGTGTCAGCCATGTCCAAGATCCGATTCGCAACGATTGCAGTCATGCTTGGGTTTACTCTCCTCTTCCTAGGTTGTGCCGAGCAAGCCGTCGTGCCAACGGCCAACCCCGCGGTCGCCGAGAAGACTGACTCCCTTTCGTTCGACATGCCGTCTGGCGGGGGTGACGGCGCGGCGCCCATAGCGTCGCCTACCAGGTCTCCGGACCCCACGAGCTCGGCCGGAGCGACCAAAAACTCGAGCACGCGCCTCGCCGCCAAAGAATCGCCGGCCGAATCGACAACTGGGCCGGCAGAAGGTGGCCTCGTCGAGTCGAGTGACAAAGCGTCATCGGACGAATCGATCCGACCGCCGCGCGAGGAATCGGAAAGCCGACGGCAAATGCAAGCCGGCCTGCTGACCGCCGGGAGCTTCGATGATCATCAGCGCTACGGACATTTCCAAGAGTTTCTCTCGAAGAGCCAGCAGAACGACCCCAGCGAGACGCTACCGCGAATGGCAATCGGCCGCCGCGCAATTATTCATGTCCACAACGGGCAAGGCGAACCGATTTCGGCCGCGCGGGTCGTCGTTTCTTCCAAGCAATCGCAACAAGTCTTGTTGGACACGAAGACCGGAAGTGATGGGAGAACGCTGTTCCTGACCGGAATCGACCACCAAGGCGCATCGTCGCTCGAGTACGACGTTACCGTCACGCCGCCCAACTCCGCGTCAATCACGCAGACAATGAACACGGAGACAGAACTCTGGCGAATCGAATCGCAAGACGCGCAAACCGCTCGCCCGCAAAAGCTCGACCTCGCCCTCGTGATCGACGCGACTGGCAGCATGGGTGACGAACTCAACTATCTCAAGATTGAAATCGACCACATCGCGACAACCGTCAAACGGATGTTCCCTAACGTCGATCAACGCTACTCGCTCATCGTCTACCGAGATGCGGGTGACACCTATGTGACTCGAGTTTTCGACTTCACCAATTCGCTCTCCACCTTTCGTTCCACTTTGTCGAAGCAGAGCGCGTCGGGCGGCGGCGACTATCCGGAAGCCATGCACTTGGCCATGGAAAACGCGGGACAACTCAACTGGCGCGGCGGCAACACCTCTCGCGTGATGTTCCTCATCGGCGACGCGCCGCCTCACGACGAAGACGCAGGCCGAACACTGGCGGCGGCAAAAACACTTCGCCAAAAAAATGTTCGTGTCTTTCCGATCGCGGCAAGCGGCGCTGCTTGGAAGGCTGAATACGTACTTCGCTCAATGGCCTTTCTAACGATGGGACAGTACTTGTTCCTCACCGATCACTCCGGCGTCGGCAACCCGCACGCCGCGCCGCACGTTCCGGACTATCAAGTCGAACATCTCAATCGCTTGATGGTTCGAATGGTTGCTCAGGAGCTGGCTGGCAAGAAGCTGGCCCCGCAAGAAGTCATCGCGATCGAACGAGGCGACGCGTCGCCTCTGCAATTTCAACCGCTTCAACCTCTCGCACAACAAGTTGGCGCCAACGTGATTCAGCCTGTCAATCAGCAAATGATCTGCGGAGTCACCGCCCCGGTTCGCCGCGACGTCTACTTTTTCTCACTTAGTGATCTGCCGATCGATCGGCTCACATTCAAGTGGATGGTTTACGGTGTTGCGATCTGTGGGATCATCGCCCTTGGTTGTGTCGCCTCACGCCTGTAGACGAGTCGACGAACTGGCCTGGCCTGGCTTGGCTCATTTTTTTGCCTTCGCCAGCAGAGGCTGAGACTAGCTCAGCACTCGACGATTTCCGCTTTGGTCGATTCGATGAAGCCGAGAACGTCTTGTCTCTCTCGATCGGCCAAGTCGAAATGTTTCAGCGTCGCTTTCAAGTGACCAATGAAACTCTCCCAATCGGCTTCGCTGATGGCCATCCCTTTGTGAGTCAGCTCCATGCTGCGGCCGGTGTAGTACATCGGCCCGCCAGCGTTGTGGCAAAGGAAGTCGATGAGTAACTGTTTTTCTCTTTCAACCCCGTCGGCGCCGCGGTTCTGCCAGAATCGCCCCAGTAGTGAATCGGACTGCAGTCGGGGCAGCAGATTTCCGGCGACGGCCGCGATCGCGTCGTATCCGCCGAGCCGATCGTAAAGGCAATCATCGGAGTTCGACATAGTTCGTCCTTTTTTGTGAATCTGCAGCTGTTGGTCGGTAGTTGAGGTTAGCAGGGTCCGGCCTCGTTGCCACTGAGGGTGAGAAAATTACCGCCTGAGCATCGTTGCAAGCGTCTCGGCCGAAGGCAATTCCAGTTCGTTGCCGCCTCCACATGCGGATCGCGAGTCTCCTTGGACAGACGCCTGCCTAGCATTGCTAGCATGACGGCGATCTTGGTGTTCGCGGGCGGATTTGCTACAAGGTCGCTGACAAAAGGAATGACGGGGTTCGCGACGTTCATGTCAAGCGAAGCGGGTCTGGATTATCGGGATGGAGCCCAATGAACAACTTTTGGCGAGCCATCGGCTTGGCTTCGCGTCATCGTCTCCTGCTCTTCGGCATCGTGACGACGTCGGCTATCGTGGCGTTGTTCTGGGGTGCCAATATCGGTGCCGTCTACCCCGTCATCGAAGTCGTCTTTCAGAAGAAATCGCTCCAAAAAGAAGTGGAGCGGGGAATCGATCAAGCGGCGGCGACTCATCTCGAGTCGTTCGTGAGACTGCTGGAACTGGATAACAAAATCGCCGAGGCAAATGCCTGGCGGTTCGACCAGCGGAGCGAGCGACTCACGGCGAGAATAAAGTTCGGATTCCAGACGGTATTTGTGGCGACGATCCAATCGGCCAAACCTGTCGTCTTGCCAAGGCTTCCTCACAAGCCTTTTTACGCGCTGGCGATGGTCGTCGCGTTCTTGCTGTTGGGCACAATCATCAAGTGCGTCTTTCTCGCCTGGAACATGTATCTCGTAGCTCAACTCGCTCAGCTAACTACGCTCGAACTGCGCACGGAATTCTACCGGCGAACGTTGCAGATGGAGCTGAGCGCTTTCGACGAGCACAACACCGGCGCGCTGATGGCTCGGTTCACCAACGACATGGCGAACATCACGAACGGAGTCGGCACGGTATTTGGCAAGACGTTACGCGAACCGTTGAAGATGATTGTCTGTTTCCTCGGTGCCGCCTTAATCAGTTGGCGATTGCTGCTGCTTTCGCTCGTCATCGCGCCGTTGTGTATGGCGGTCATGTACTTCCTGGCCAAATCGATCAAGCGTGCAAATCGCCGCGCGATGGAGGAGATGTCGCGAGTCTACAGTCGCTTGGCCGAATCGTTTGCCGGAATCGCCGTCGTCAAAGCGTACACGATGGAGCGAGTTGAGCGGAGTCGCTTCTTGCAGACGGCTCGACAGCTCTACTACAAGACACTGCGGATCACCTACTACGGCGCTCTGACTCGATCGAACAATGAAATGCTCGGCGTTTGCATCATCTGTCTCTCCTTGCTGGCCGGCGGTTATCTCGTGCTCACGGGCGACGTCAAGCTGATGGGTATCAAGATGGCTCATCAACCGTTCACGATTGGCTCGATGATGTTGTTCTACGGATTCCTCATCGGCGTAAGCGATCCGGCGAGAAAACTGGCTGACGTTTTCAATCAACTGCAAAGCGCCTCGGCCGCGGCCGACCGTGTCTACCCGATGCTCGACCGTAAACCCACCATAGTCGATCCGAAGCGGCCCAGACGGCTGCTCGAAGGGCCTCAGGATTTAGTCTTTGAAGACGTCAGTTTCGCATACCAGCCGAACCAAATTGTTCTCAATAACTTCAGTCTCAATATCCGCGCGGGTGAGACCGTAGCGATTGTCGGACCGAATGGTTGCGGCAAAAGCACTTTGATGAACTTGTTGCTTAGGTTTTACGATCCGCTTTCGGGTGAGGTCAGTTGGGGCGGGATCAATCTTCGCGACGTGAAAAGGCGTGATCTGCGAAAGCGAATCGCATTGGTCACCCAGCAGACGTGGCTGTTCGACGACACGATCGCCAACAACATCCGCTACGGCTCGCCGCATGCATCGGATGAGCAAGTTGTGGAAGCAGCCCAGCAAGCATTTGCCGATGGCTTTATCGACGCCATGCCCGAGGGATACGAAACGGTTGTGGGCGAAGCGGGCGGCAGACTGTCAGGCGGACAACGCCAACGTATCGCTATGGCAAGGGCCTTCCTGCGAGATCCCGATCTCTTGATCTTGGACGAGGCGACAAGCCAGGTCGACCAACAAAGCGAACGATTGATTCAAAATGCGATCGACAAGTTCGCGGCGACGCGAACATGCCTGTTCATCACCCACCGGATGTCGGCTTGCGTCCATGCCGATAAGATCGTCGTCATCGAAGACGGCCGGCTTATCGCGACCGGTCGCCATGAAGACCTGCTCAATTCCTGCCCGATGTACCAGCGGCTCAGCCTGTCGAATCTCAAGAAGTCGGCATAAGCAAAGTGAGCAAGAAAGGGGAGGCACCCCTTTAATTCGGGTGAATTGCGACTCGCAACTGCGAGCCTCCTAGTTCGCTCGGGCCGAACTCGGTCTGACCGCCTAGTGCTTCAACTCGTTCCTGGATGCCTCGAAGCCCGACACCAGCGAGCGGAGCGGCCTTCAATTCCGCCGAGCCGATTCCATTGTCGTCGACCGTCAACACGAGCAGGTTGCCATCGGCGAACAGTTTGAGTTCAACGATTTTCGCGTTGCTATGTTTGACCGCGTTCGTCAGCCCCTCTTGGGCAATTCGATAGAGAGCGGTTTCCAAGTCCTCGCCGAGCGGTGGCAAGTCATCGCTTTCGAAAGAAAATGACGGATCTGAGCTGCCGTCCATGGCTTGGCACAAATTGTCAAGCGCGCCGGACAATCCGAGTTTCTCCAGTTCGGGCGGGCGAAGGCCGTTGATCAAGGCGCGACACTCAAGAATCGACTTTCGCAGCAACTCGACCGATTGTCCCAAAGCATCGGCCACACTTTCGTGTCGACCGGCCTCAAGGTCCCGCGTTGCGGCCTCCAGAAACATCAGGGCGGCAGTTGTCTCCTGAACAATGCCGTCATGAATTTCCAAAGCGACCCAGCGGCGGTCGCGCTTGAAGAATTCGAGCAACTCAAGTGCGATGATTTCGTCGTCAGGCGTTTCGCGTGCAGCCATCCGCCTGCTCCATCGTTGCTCGACGTTTCATGAAACGATGTCCAACTCGTCTCTTAGATGTAGCGATTGACGATGTTCTCGAGCATCTCTTGTCGGCCGCTCTGGTTGGCGTCCGCTTCACCCTTCTCCAACATATAGGCTTCGAGGCGGCTCATGTCGGCTGCTCCCGACTCGATTTCGGCACCAATGCCAGAGTTCCAACTGCTGTATCGATCCGCCACAAATTCGCTCAGCTCCGCGCCCGCTCGGACGGCGGCCGCAATCTTGAGTCCGCGAGCGAACGCGTCCATTCCGCCGATGTGCGCGTGGAAGAGGTCGACAGGCTCGAAGCTCTCCCTTCGCAACTTGGCGTCAAAATTGACGCCGCCCGGCGCCAGCCCGCCGAATTTGAGGAGCATCAACATGATTTGCGTGGTGAGGTAGATGTCGGTGGGAAACTGGTCGGTGTCCCAGCCCAAAAGCAGATCACCCGTGTTTGCGTCGATCGAGCCGAGCATACCTTGATGCCCCGCGTAATCGAGCTCGTGCATCATCGTGTGGCCAGCGAGTGTGGCGTGGTTCGTTTCGATGTTGAGCTTAAAATGGTCCGTCAAATCGTAAGCGCGCAAGAAGTTGATGCAAGCCGCCGCATCCGAATCGTACTGGTGCTTGGTTGGCTCTTTCGGCTTGGGCTCAATGAGGAAAGTTCCGGTGAAGCCGATTTGCTTGGCGTAGTCGACGGCCAAATGCATGAAGCGGCCCATGTGATCGAGCTCGCGCTGCATGTCGGTGTTGTAGAGATTCTGATAACCTTCGCGACCGCCCCAAAAAACGTAGTTGGCGCCGCCAAGCTCCTTAGTGACCTCCAAGCACTTCTTCACTTGCGACGCCGCGAATGCGAACACGTCCGCGTTGCAGCTTGTCGACGCTCCGTGCATGAACCGAGGATTGCTGAACAAGTTCGCCGTGCCCCAAAGCAACTGAATGCCGGTTCGATCTTGTTCTTCCTTGAGCACCTCGACCACTGCGTCGAGATTCCGATTCGACTCGGCTAGCGACTCGCCTTCGGGCGCCACGTCTCGATCGTGAAAAGCGTAGAACGGCGCGCCCAGCTTTTCCATGAACTCAAAAGCGACACGAGCACGATTGCAAGCGTTCTCGACCGAGTCGTTTTCGGATTCCCAAGGGCGAGACATCGTGCCTGGACCGAACGGGTCGGCACCCATGCCTCGGAATGAATGCCAATAGGCGACGCTGAAGCGCATGTGCTCCTTCATCGATTTGCCTTCGACTTGTTCGTCGGCGTTGTACCAACGAAATGCCAAAGGATTCTTCGACTCAGGTCCCTCGTATGGAATGACGCCGATTTCCGGAAATGCGCTCATCGTGCTACCTACTCTTAGTCGTTTCTGTCTACTCAGTCGTTCTGTCAGCAATTCAGCCCGTATCGTCTCAAATCAGCGTCACTCTGGCAACGACCGAGAGAGGCCGTTTTTTCGGCAACCCAGAATGCCGCATACGAATCGCCGCCCAGTAGAACAACGCGTCTTACAATTCCAATTGCGACGGCGCCGGCTTCATTCCGCTGCGATGTTGGTCAGCCACTTTCTGCAACTCCTTGATCGCATCGGCGTGTTTTTCCGCGACGTTATATTTTTCTGACGGATCGTGTTCGAGGTTGAAGAGCAGGGGAGTGTCATGCTTTTCCGGCGTTCGCTGCCCATAGCCCGATTGAGTCTGAAGGTGCATCTTCCACGGTCCTTTTCGAACGGCGAAGAGGCGGTAACCTCGGTAATAGAAATACGCTTCGCGTTTGCTTGCCCCCGTGCCTTTAAGAACTGGCGTCAAGTCGAAACTGTCGAGCGTTCGGTCCTTGGGTAATTCGGCACCGGCGAGTGAATGGAAGGTGGCGAAGAGGTCCATCGTGCCCGCAATGTTGGTCGAGACGCTGGCGGCTTTGATCGTTTCCGGCCACCAAGCGATGGTCGGCTCGCGCATCCCGCCTTCCCAAGTGCTGCCTTTGCCTCCTCGCAGCAAGCCGGCCGAACCTCCATGTTCGTTAAACGGGAGCCAAGGGCCGTTATCCGACGTGAACACGACCAGCGTATTCGTATCGAGTTTCAGCTCGCGCAGCGTGTTGAGAATCTGTCCGACGCTCCAGTCGATCTCTTCAATCACGTCGCCGTAAAGTCCTCGCTTGCTCTTTCCAGACGTCTCGTCGGAGGCGAAGAGCGGAACGTGAGGCATGCTATGAGGCAGGTAAACCAAGAACGGGTCCTTCTGGTGCTGGCGAATAAATCGAACAGCTTCTTCAGTGTATCGTCGAGTAATCGTGGTTTGATCAGCCGGTCGCTCGACAATTTTTGTTCCGCGCATGATCGGAACATTCCAGTAGGACGTCTTCGGTTCGAGAAACGCAGCTCGACCCTTGGGCGCGTTCGGCACTCGATCCATATCGTTCGAGTACGGAATGCCAAAGTACTCGTCAAATCCGTTGTTCGTGGGAAGGTAGGGCGGCAGGTGGCCAAGATGCCATTTTCCAAAACAGCCTGTCGCGTACCCTTTGGCTTTCAGCGCTTCGGCAATGGTGATCTCATCGGCCTGGATGCCGCCTTTCGAGTTTGGAAAAAGCACTCGACGCTTGTCGCTGCACATCCCATTTCGAGCTGGCAGGCGTCCTGTCATCAGAGCGGCGCGACTGGGAGTGCAAACGGGCGAGGCGGAATAGAACTGGGTCAACTTCATTCCCTCGGCCGCCATTCGATCCAGGTTCGGCGTCTTGATCGTCGGGTGACCGTAGCATCCGAGATCGCCATAGCCCAAGTCGTCGCAAAAAATGACGACGAAGTTCGGAGTCTCGGCCGCTACAAGCGGTTTGGTCCATCCGGCCGAAATGGTAAACGCAAAAAGAAGAACGAGTAAGGCGATTCTCGGTGTTGGTCGAGTCATGGTGAGTTCACTTATACAGAGGATGAAAGCTGATCTGTTGAGTTTAGCCAAGCTGAAATCGAGTGTTGTTCCGTTGGCTTTTGACGTTTCTAGTCCGTGGTCATGTTGAGCACCCAGTCGCCGAACTTGGGGCTTAATTGGGCGAGCGCGAAGAGCAGTTTAGCTTTGGCGGGCAAGATTAATTCGGGGCGTCGACTGTCACAACCGCTTACGATCTTCTCGGCAACGCGTTTCGGATCGAGCCCTTTGAGCTTGGTTCCTCCGCCCGGCTTGATGGCCGAATCGGGAAGCGATGTGGCTTGATCTTCGTAGCGGCGGCCGGCGTCATCTCGAAGCAAGGGCCCTGGGCAAACGAGCATCACGTGCACCCCGTCGTCTTTCAATTCCAATCGCAATTGGTGGGCGTACGCGGCCACGGCGAATTTCGACGGCGGATACGAGCCGAGATAGCGATTGGCCGTTTTGGATGCCAGTGAGCCGATGAAGACGATACTGCCCTTGGAGTCGATAATGGCCGGCGCTGCGGCCTGCGTGCCGTGCACGGCTGTCATGAAATTGGTCTCGAGAGCATCGCGGAATTGCTCCGGCGTCGTTTGCAATGCGGCGCCGCGAGAGGAGACGCCAACGTTGTTGACCCAAACATCGATGCGCCCGAATTGATCTCGTATCGCGTCGGCGGCCGTCTTCATCTCGATGCTGGCTGTCGCGTCGGCGACTCGCGTGCTGATCTTCGCCGAGCCTGTCTTGCTCGCCTCCGCCAGTCGCTCGGCGTTGCGGCCGAGGATGACCACCTGAGCTTGTTTGGCAGCGAAAGCCGTTGCGATCGAAAGACCGAGACCCGCCGATCCGCCAGCAACAACGACCACTTTCTGATCCCAGCCACTCATGAAGTGATCGTCTCCAGCACAGCGCGCGACACTATTGGCAAACAATGGGTGGTGCGCCGCTGCGTTGACGATTCATCGGGGCGCGGTTGAGCTTGGCACGTCTCATCTTCGTCATCGGGAGCGATTGTTCCGTCCGATAAATTGTCGCTGTCAGTTTCTGTGACCTTAAATTTGGTGACCTGCCACGAGACGCTTCGATTGTTGCCAAAGCGAACTTGTTCAAGCCGGTGGTACCTCAATGGGTAGCCCCACTGCGAGTCAAATTCAGCTCGCAACTCCAAATGAAGCGTGTCGGATTGTTCGCGGCCTTGTTCCGAACGCCGCAGATGCTCGACATCGCTTGCCATGGTGGAGAACATCCCGTTGATGCTCCATGTGCCCAACGTGCGGCGTTGCCTGAGCGGTCGGCCGTTTCGCAGCGCTTTTCTCGCGATTCCCTTTCGAACCTCCACGTGATACTTGGCGGGTTGTAATCCCTTGACCTCAATTTCCACGTCATAGTCGTCAATGGGCACCTCGTTCCAGCGGTCTCTGGCTTCGTCAAACAAGGCTGACGTGAGAATCGGCGTAGGCGACGCATTGGCGTAGCGATAGTAGGCAATTGTGCCGGCGAGGCCCAGTATTGCGCCTAAAACTATCGCGGTTGTCTTGGCGCGGGTCGCGCTGAGCGTCCGCGTATTCAGCTGTTTCTGATCGTCGGCGATGGTCGTATTGCCCCAATAGGCGTGAGTCTGTGAGAATGGGCCGGTCCGCTTTGTCGCCCGCGGTGGCGCAGGCTCATTTTGTCGCCGCAGAGTCGACGGGTCAACTCATGAGGAGTTTCGTCGCTATGCCGCACACCGTTCCGCAGCACACACGCACCAAGATTGTGGCGACGCTCGGTCCCGCAACTCAGGGGCACTCGAAGCTCATGGAGCTGATTCGCGCCGGAGTCAACGTCTTCAGGATCAATATGGCTCACGGAGATCGAGCGTCGCACGACGAGGCGCTCGACAGCGTGCGAGCCGCGGCCGCAGAATTGGGCCGACCGCTCGGCGTGCTAATCGACTTGGCGGGCCCTAAGATTCGACTTGGCGAGTTGGTCCAAAGCCCGATGGACTGTGAATTGGAGCACCATTTTCACTTCATTCGATCGGGCGCTCGAGCGCAACACGATCACGAGCTGGAAAGCACGTATGAGCCACTGGTCGACGAGTTGTCGATTGGCGACCAGGTTCTCTTGGCTGACGGCGCGGTGGCGATGGAGGTCATTGAGAAACAATCGGATCGAGCGATTTGCCGAGTCGTCGAGCCAGGCGTCATTAAGCACCGACAAGGAATCAACTTGCCAGGCGTTGCGTTAAGCACGCCCTCACTCACCGCCCACGACCGCGACAACGCCATCTGGGCGGCGCGGCGCCGCGTCGATTTTGTCGGTCTCAGTTTCGTCAGGGCGGCGGACGAGGTCCGTGAGTTGCGGCGGATCATCGCAGCGGAAGGCGGCAACGCCGACGTAGTGGCCAAGATTGAAAAGGCGGAGGCCGTCAAGAGTTTGGCGGAGATCGTCGACGCGGCCGACGCCGTCATGGTCGCACGCGGCGACTTGGGAGTCGAGATCGACGTCGCCGAAACGCCGATTGCACAGAAGAGAATTATTGACATGTGTACGAAGCTGCGCCGGCCTGTGATTGTCGCCACGCAGATGCTTGACAGTATGCAGCACTCGCGCAGGCCGACTCGCGCGGAAGCGTCCGACGTGGCCAACGCAATCCTCGATGGTGCCGACGCGTGCATGTTGTCTGGCGAGACGGCGGTGGGAGAATATCCAGTCGAGACGGTCATGATGATGCGCCGCATCATGCGAGCAACCGAACTGTTGTTACAAACACAACGAGGGGCGACGCCCTTGCCGCCAACTGTCGATGAGCTCGGCGTGCACCCGATCACGTCAGCCGTCGCATACGGCGCCGGCCGGATCGCCGAGCGACTTGGCGCCAAACTGGTTGTCATCGCTAGTCGAAGCGGGCAGACCGCTCGCGTGAAAGCAAAACAGCGCGAGTATGTTCCAACGGTCGGCGTCAGCAATTCCGAAGAGACGCTGCGAAAGATGACTCTTTATTGGGGAATCATCCCGCTTCCCGAGGCTCCGGTTCGCGAGGGTCAGAATCTCGCCGAGTTTGTCGAGGAGTGGGCCAAGAATCAAAACCTGGTTCACGCAGGAGATCGGATCGTCCTCGTTACCGGAACGAACATCGTGCCCCACGTTCATAATTCGTTGGTCGTGCACGAAGTCAGCCGCGCTTAGGATTTGGGGGGCGTCACTCAATGTCGTTTGGGCGATGCGCTGGATCATTGGCTTGCGGCGGCCGATGTGCGATGTCGCTCGGGCTTTCGCCTACGCGGTGGGTTGGTGTCGCATCGCTTCGGTCTTGAGCGGGCAATGGATGGTTGGGCTTCGAATGCGTAACGGCCTGGTGCAACGTCGTCGTCGTGACCTGGACAAAGCCGTAAGCTGCGCACGAAGCCAATGCGCCGATAACGCCGAAGGCGAGTCCGCCGATAAGCAGAAGTTCAATTCGCCGACTTTCTCCAAGAATGACGGCGAAAAAAGCCATTCCACCGAGCATGCCGAGCAGGCCGCCGGAAATCGTACAGGCGAACATGGGCCAGCCGAGTGAGCGGCGCGAGCTGAGTTGGCTGGCTGGTGCGAAGTCCTCTTTGCGAAGCTGATTCGCACCTCCACTCGTTTGACGCCGCCGTGTCGATTCGTCTCCACGCTGATCTCGCAATCGCGTACCTAACACGGCGCCGGCCAGATGCGCGACGACGGCAAGTACGAGCAGAGCTGCAACACCGGCGGGCCAGCCGCCGAACCTCACATAGATCGCCAACAAGACGGAGACGGTGAAAATGACAGCCAGCAGTGTCCGCAAATCGAATTGAGGCGTTCTCAATCGAGTTCGTTCAACGGGTGGCTCTTTGGATTCCAAGTTGCTGTATCTTCTGTTGCAGATTTTGGCGATGCATGCCGAGACGCCTGGCGGCGGCGCTAACGTTTTGCTCTTCCCGCGCAAGAGCGTTTTCGATCATTCTGCGTTCGAATGATTCGATCAGTATTTTCTTCGCTTCCGTCAGAGGCAAATCGAGTAGATCAGCAAATGCGTCTTCGCCATCGAGGGCGGGCGTCGATGTGGGCAGTTGCAAATCCGGACTGTCGATGATGCCGTTGTCACACAATGCGGCCGCAGCTGTCACGGCCTGTTTGAGTTGCCGAACATTGCCCGGCCAATCGTAATCTAGCATGCGGTCGCACGCAGTTGGCGAGAAGCGGCAAGGCGTCCCCGTCGGCGGCGCCTTGCTTTGTTCCACCAGGCTGTCGAGAAAATGCTGCGCCAACGGCAAAACATCGTCGGTCCTTCGTCGCAATGGCGGAGCAACGATCGAAATGCCTCGTATGCGAAACAACAAATCTTGGCGGAACCGCTTCTCCGCAATTCCCTGCTCAAGGTCCTGGTGGGTCGCGCTGATCACTCTCACATCGACTTGACGCGCAGTTGAATCGCCGATGCGGCAAACGACGCGTTCCTGCAACACGCGAAGTATTTTGGCCTGAGCCGCCGTCGGCATGTCGCCGATTTCGTCCAGGAACAGCGTCCCCCCATCGGCCTGTTCAAACACGCCCGCTCGCGCAGCGTCGGCGCCGGTGAACGCGCCCTTCGCGTGTCCGAACAGTTCGCTTTCGGTTAATGATTCCGCGATCGCCGCGGTATTGACCGCCACGAATGGGCCGCTGCTCCGCGAGCTCTGGTTGTGGATTTCTCTAGCAATCAGCTCCTTGCCCGTTCCCGTTTCGCCTTCGATCAATACGTCGATTTCAGCCCGCGACGCTCGCTCGATCAATCCAAACACTCGCCCCATCGCCTGGCTTGCTCCGATCAGCTGGCCCATCGATGTTCGCTGTTTCAAGTCCGAGGCCAAGTCGTCAATCTGGCTGACTAACCGGATACGTTCGCGAGTTCTCCGTGCGAATGAACGGATTTGCTCGATTTCAAACGGCTTTGCCACGTAGTTCGAAGCGCCCAATCGAAGGCACTCCACCGCAGACTCAACTCGATCGTCGCCCGTCACCACAATCACTTCGAGCGATTTGCGCCATTCGGGGCCGCAGGCGGCGGGCAGTCGCTGCAGGACGGCGAGCCCATCGACATGGGGCATGGTCATGTCGAGAAAAACTAAGTCGAACGACTCGGAGGCCAAACGCTCTAGTGCTTGTTCGCCATCCTCGGCTTCCGAAAGGTCGTACGCTTCACAATCGAGCGCTTTGCGCATCCCGAATCGGGCTGCTTTCTCGTCGTCCGCTATGAGAATTCTTAAGGTCATTGGCCGTTGCGCCGCGGCGTCCAAAAAATGGAGTCAGTTATCTGAGGTTGGCGTCACCTGTGATTGGCAATGTCACGACAAACGTTGTGCCGTTCTCGGGCGAACTGCAATACGAAATCTCGCCGCCCAGTTCGCGCATGCGACGATTGACAATATACAGGCCTAAACCGGATCCGTCCGCCTTGCTCGTGACAAACGGTTCGTAGAGTCGGTCTCGAAGCTCTGGCGGAATGCCCGGGCCGTTATCCGCCACGCGAATCGCAACTTGTCCATTGACTCCCGAGTCGCAGGAAACCGTGACGCTTCCGCCTGTCGGCACCGCTTGTAGGGCGTTGAGCATCAGATTCATCAACACGTCCCGCATCGCCTCATCGTCGGCCGCGATGATCGGCGTCGCTTCGTCGATGTCGATCGTCAATTTGACTTTGTGGCGAAGGGCCAAGTGATTGAGGACAAGAGAGAGGCTGCGCGACACGGCGGCCAGATCGCACGCGCCCGTTCGAACGCTCGCCGGTCGGGCGAACTGCAAGAGATTCGAGGTCGTGTTGGACAGTCGGTTTACTTCATCCAGAATCAGCTCCAAACTTTCTTTCGATTCGGTTGCCGCAAGCTGCTCCTTCAAAACCGCCGCGATCGTCTTAATGGACGAGAGCGGATTGCGTATCTCGTGAGTCATGCAGCTTGTTAACAGGCCGAGCGTACTGAGCTTTTCGTTTTGCATCGCCCGACGCTCGACTTCAACTTGTTCCCGGCGTATGGCGTTTGCCGTCATCGCACTGCCGAAAAGGTCGACAAGCAAGACACACGCACTGACTTGCTCGCCCGACAGTTCCTTGCCTCGATGCTGACGCCCAATCAACGCCAGACCTTGGGCGAACGGCTGTTCCCAGCGGATGGCCAGCCAAGCCCGATTGCAGCGAAACGCTTCGAGCAATTCCGAACAGGGCGCGGTACTGAGCGTGAGCCAGTTCTCGTCTCGCTGCGCCAACTCGGTTTGAAGCTGCCAGGCGTCCTCGCTGGACGCCGCCAAGGATCCCGCTTCCATTTGCGTTTCGCCGCTGGCCGAAAACAACCAGAGCTGCACTGGCGCATCGATGGCTTCCGATAATCGTGGTGCGAACCAAGCAAGCGAGGATTCTTCGGGTCGTTCCTCAAGCTGTGCGATGGCGGAGGCCAGCTGCTGCACGCGAATCCGAGACTCGGACGTACCCGCTCTTACCAAATACCTCAGCGCCTCCGCTGCTCGATTGCGAAGCGGCGCGTAAAACAAAACGATCGCGGCGATGCCAATCGTCTCGACGACGCCGAGATTGATACCCAGCGATCGCCCCCAGTGCTGCCCCCAATTCGCAATGACCGCTTGGTGAAAAATCAGAATGCCGGCAAGCGCCGAGCCGTAGATCATCGAACGTTCAAGCACCAACTGCAAAATGTTGTAACGGATGACGTAATAGGCCAGTACGACAACAAGTGCTTCGGGAGCGAGAATGGCGAGCGTTACGAATCCGCTTTGGCTTGGCCCGACAATCGAGTCCGAAAGCCAGAGAATTACGCCGAGGATGCTCGCCAGGCCGGCCAGCATCATCCCCATTGTTCGCAAGAAACGCTGCACTTCCGGTTCGGACGATGAAACGCGGTAACTGCAAAAAACTCCGCATGCGATCATGTTCACCGTGATGGCAGCGGCCAAATAGGCCTCACGGAACGCCGCAGTTTGTTCGAGGAAATTGCCCATCGGGTTCTCGGCGATGCTGCGTATGATCAAAGGGATCGCAAACATCGGTAAGTAACAGAGGGCGTATCGAGCATCGCGTTTCTCGATCAATTGCAATCCGGTTCGCCACACACGGATGGCTGAGTGCAGCATCGCACAGGGCATCAACAACAAGCCGGTCGCCATTAACGTCATTGCCGAAAGGCGAGGCCAGCTTGACCAGCTGCCGCTTTCCAGGACGAGCTTGTGCGAGAACACGCCGACGTGAAACATCCAGATTGCAAAGACGACCAGTGCGACCGGCGCCGCCGTGTATCGCCACTTGCGCCGGTCCAAGACCGAAATCAAGACAGTTGTGTCGACTACGACGGACGCGCCGTATGCAACGATGTACAGATCGTCAAACATCTCCGCCCAATCGTTCGCGCAATCGCGATTCGTTTGCGACAGGGAACACTTCGATCTCGCTCGCATCCACGGTCGATTTCCCTGCTGAGGTCTCCCATCGCTCGACCTCGCCTCGCGCATCAATGGTCAGCTGCGCAGGACCTCGATTCGTCTCGCATTCGTAGCTCACGACAGGCTCAGCGCAACTCGGCTGAACGGTTCGTCTTCTTACGACTGCCCATTCGCCTTCGATCACGATAATGCTCCTCGGCGAAAGTTGAAGAAGGCGCCCTTCGGTTGGTGAGCAACGGATACGATCATTGGCCCACCATGTCCAAATCAACTGGCCGACGGGCCTCGCCAACTCGTGGAAGGCTAACGTCATTCGACTAATCCAATTCATCGATCCGTCCACCAATGTAACCGAATTCGTTTTTTGGAACCGAAGGGTCGCCAATGGGGGCCCGTCAGCCAGAACTCAGCCCGCTCTCGTCTTCGCACGCTCAAGCTTCAAGATGACGAAACGCGTTTCTTCAGGTCGGCAAGTTTCTTTTCGAGTCGCTCCTTTCGCTCGACCGCTTCAAATTGCTCGTCCAAATCCTCGGCTTCCGCGCTCGGTCCGTCGAGTCGCTCGTAGGCTTCCGTGACCGCCTCGGCTCGTTCGACTCGATCTTCGAGTCGTTTGAATTCGGCGAACGCGCTTGAATTGCCCGCCTTCGCCATAGCCTGATTGATCTTCTGACTCGATTCGGCTCGAGAGACTCGGGCAAGCAGCAGCGTCTGCTTCTGTCGTGCCTGTCGGATCTTGTCCTCGAGTTCACGCACCGAATCCTTGAGGCTCGTCGTTTGCCGCTTTTGCTGTTCCAGCTCGCGATTCAAACTGTCATACCTTTCTTCGGCGCTATCCTGTTGCTCGAGTGCGGCACGCGCCGAGGTGTCATCGTCGCGTTCAACCGCGCTCTTGGCTCGGTCAGCCCAATGCTTCGCTTCTCGTTCGGCTCGCGCGACTTTTTTCTCTAACAGTATTTCGTCGGCAATTGCGTTTGCGACGCTGCCGCGAACGGTGCTCAATTCATGTTCCATGTCGATCAGCAGCTGGTGGATCATTCTCTCGGGATCCGAGATCTTCTCCTTGATTGCGGTGATGTTCGATTTCATGACAAACGAAAATGTGGTTAGCCAGCTCATGTTGATCTCCTAAAAACCAAGTTTGGATAGTGTCGAAAATGGAAGTGATTTGTTGCCTCTCTCCAATCGTTTTCGCTCGGCGCTTTCATCGCCAGGAACGGAGGTCGCTCGTGACGGCGCGTAACTGCTGCAAAAGCCGTTCTCGTTGGTTTTCCGCGAACGCACCGAGCGCCAGTACAGCCGCGCCAAGTGCGATCCCTGCAAGCCAAAGCAGGCTGATGTTATCGATACATCCGTGGACGACGATTGCCGTCAGGTCCGCGAGCAGGAAAGCGACGCCCGCGTAGAGCAATGCGCGAACACGAATCGCGATGCCCGCCAAGGCGACCAGTACAGAAAACGCCATCAAGGCGAAGAGGTGCAGCCACTGGCCGTCGAGAATGTGAAACGAGGGCGAGACGAGAATCGTCAACGCGCCGCCGTATCGCAGTGGATTGCGGCAGGCGGCGGGGATCTCCTCTCCCAACAACTCGACGACCAACAGGATCGAGAGGCCGATCGGAGCCAAGTAAAACTGAGGGTCGTCGACTTGCAATTCCCGCCACAGCAGAAACATGGCCGCGTTGAAGACCAACCCGGAAAGCAGTGCGAACCATCGGTTCGGTTGTTCGATTGCCCTCCAGAGATAAAAGGCGGCGCCGCCAAGCAGCAGGAGGCTGTTCCAACCAAGCCAGACAGGATCAGCCGTGACATGTTGCCAAACCGCCAATGCGGTTGCCGCCAGCGGCGCCGCGAGAGCGACTTGTTCCATCGGATCGGAAAGCACGGCTAGCCGTTCGCGATGACGAACCAGTCTCGAAACGACGTAGAACGCGGCGCCAAGGCCCAATGTACCTGGCAACGCCGACGCTAACCCAAGCCTTAGTCCTGTAACGATGATCACGAACAACGCGCCGAACAAGCCGATCACGATCGCCCCCCACGCTCGACTCGTCGATTGGTCTCGAACGGCTCTGTTGCCCTGACTTACGCTGAACCATCCGAAGACAGCCGCCAAGCTCGCCGTTCCCGCGATGCCAACTTCCATCTCGCCCTGCAGGGTCGCCAGAAACGTTATGCCCAAGCCGATCGCAATCAGGCTTGCGAGACCAACTCGCTGTGATGCGCGAGTCGCTCGTTGAAACGGAGTTTCGTCCTGTCCAATTCGATCCCAGCCGAGATGGCAGATCGATGCCGCCAGCGTCAGCCAGGGTAAGCTGGTGAGGCCGTGCATCGTGCATAACTCGGCAATCCAGTCCTGTTGCCCGGCTTGAAGCAAGTCGGCAAGGACAACGAGGCCGCTCCAACTGGCGAGCGTCGCGAAGATTCGAGCTTCGTCCGCGTCGCGACGAATCAGGCATGCCACTGCCAGTGAGGCGAGGGACATCAGACCGGCGATTCGAATCCAGAATGGAAAGACAATGGTCGAAATGGCGACCACGACGATGAGCGTCAAAGTTGCGACGAGCATCGCCGGTGTGAATACGTTCTGCGCGATCGACTCGGTCCAGTGTCGAATGGGCGTGTCGGATCGGAGACGCTCGACCTTGTCATCCTGGTCGATCGACTCGGACTCAAAGACATCGAGAAACTCAATTCCGCTCTTCGGGTCAACGACTCTTTGAGCTATGGCGAGAAATGCCGTTGTGTTGAAAGTCTGCCCGACCCAGCCTTTTAATTCGCGTAGCGCTGAGCTGCCGTTCTTGCGGAGCAGCCAAGTCGTGGGAACCAGCGAGACGGCGACAAGCGCGGCCGCTCCGGCGGTCGCGGCCAAGACGCATGTTGAGATGGCGTGTCCCGCGCCAATTCCGTACGCCACTCCGAATTGGCCGCAGACCATGATCAATACAACAGCGCCGCCCGCCGCGCAGACAGCGCGAGCCCGACGTCTGGCCCAGTCGAAGAGACAGAGCGACAACAGCAGGTATTCCCAATCGAAAACGGTACTTGGCATCGCGGATCGATCGACGGCCAAGGCGATGGTTGCGGCGATGATGGGAAGGCTGAGCAACATGAGGACGCCCAGTCCAAGCTTCGAGATCGCATCGTTGGCTTTGCCGAACGACTGGCTCCAGCGACTGGTCTCATTCGCTCGAAGCGCGTAGCCAACGGCCCATTGAATGGCGGCTTGGGCGAAGGCGATCGACAGCAGTTGCGGCCCGTCGGCAAACGTTGCGCCCCAGATGTAACCCATCGAGCTGATCAAGATGATCGCGGCGCCGCCCAGCAAAGTCCTTGTCCAGATTAGAGCTTGGCCGAGTAGAACCAGTGCGATTGCGACCGCGGCCAGTCCGCCATTAATTGTCTCGAATGCATTGGCGTAAACGACCCAGTGCGTTGCGGTGACCAGAGACAGCATTCCGCCGATGAATCTCAGCATGCCGCCTTCGATATTGAGCCGTTCGTCGACGTCGTTGCTTGCTGCATTCTTCATCGACGTCGGAATTTGGAGCAAACGACCGTCGAAAATAGATCCCGCCACGGTGAGAATCGCTGCGCCGCTGAGTAGCGATAGCGTTCTCACGATCGCTAAATGCTCCGCGGCGACTCCTAGAAAACTTGTGGCCGGCAGGCCCCAGCAAAAGATAACAACGGCAAGGCCGGAAAAGGCGACTAACATTCGCTCGCGGAAAACGATTGCTTGAACGCACAACAGGACGCCCAACGGCGCGCTGACAACGGCGAGGGCAGAGTAGCTGGTCATCGCTAAAATGAGAAGCAGGCACGTCGCTCCGCAGCTGAACTGAGCTAACGGCTTGCGCCACAGGCTCATTGTCTCGCGTCCGACAAATCGCGTGGTGAACGTCATCGCGGCGAGAAGCGGAAGGTAGGTGAGGCCGTAGTAGGCATACGGCAACTTGGGTTGGTCGACGGCGCGGGCGGCCGCATCGACAAGGACTCGAGCTGTTTCCAAGAAGAATGCGGGGCTAAAGTTGTAGGCCAAGGTAAGCATCAGAATCGCGCCCCAAGCGATTTCTCGTCGGTCGAATCGTGTCGCAACGACGGCCAGTACGATCGCAGCCAAGAGTGCCGTCGGTGTGACCGCTAATGGTGGTGGCGACGCGAGCGACGTTAGTGAGAGGCCGACACCGACGAGCGAAACTAAGAGCCCCAAGATGATCGGCAGTACGACGGATGTCGGAAGTGGAGACACAATTCCGCCGGTTCGCTGTTGCATCACCCGCAGCGAAGCATCGGCACTCAACCAAACAGGAATCACAACCAGGACGCAGCCGAATCCGAGCCAAGCGATTTGGCTGTGCTCTAGAAAATAAGCGACGTAGATCGCTAGAAACTGAGTGCTCAAGATCAAGGCTGGAACGAACCCCGCCACTTTCAATTGTCGCCCTTCCTCGCTGAGCCAGAAACTCCGTCTGGCCGCCTTTAAGACTCCGCCGCACACAACGAGCCACAGCAGGCCCATGAATCCTTGGCCGAGATAGCCGAGCGGAGCGATGTGCGGCGCGGCGATGATTGAGAAACAGAGCGCCAGATAGGAGCAAAGAAATGTGGCTTGCCGACCTTGAAAGAACCGGTCGAAGACGCGGACGGCGGTCCACCATGCGAGCGCCGCGTTGACGGCGAGCAATGCCAACAGCAACGGAAGATCTTGCACCGAGGAGACTAACAAGTTCCAACCGAAAAAAGTCATCGGTACGAGGATCACTGCGGTTGCCAGAAGGAACTTGCTTGTCTTCCGCAAACCGAGCGCCGTCTCGGCTTTCACTCCGAGAAACACGAATCCGTAGGCATAGGCAAGCAGGACGGCGAACTTGACCACTCCCGCCATTTGCTCCCAGTGAGAAGTGACCATCATCAGAGACGATCCGACCACGATGAGCATGCCGATGGTCAGCAGCCACTTGATATTCTTCTCTTGCAAAAACGCGTCGAAAAACCGCACCGCATTAGACGTGTCATCCGAATTCATCACGTTCCCCTTCTGGCTTGATTGGAAACTTTCACGTTCGCGACATAATCAAACGGCGGGCCAATTCGACAGAGAATCTCGTGATGTCGGTTAAGTTGTTTCGTTGCTAGGGATTGCGAACGGAGCGATCGGAGAGGGCGGCAGGCGACGTGCAGTCTCGAGACGGCAGGCGGGCGCCGCGCCAAAGTGGCGGACTGGGGTGGAGAAAATTCCCGGGAAAACGAGTTTTTTTGAGCGAGCGATTACGCCACTTGCTGAGAAATGGGCGAACTCTTTGCGTGTTTGCAGCGTCTAATAAGTAGAAGAACTGCTCGTGGGAAGCGAATAACGGGTAGGAACCGGCGAGTGGACAGAGAAACAGCGTGGACAGAGAAACGGGCGAAATGAATCGTCTTGGCAAATTTGTTGTTGCAGGGACGCGGCGCCAACATGGGAGCGACCGCGATGTCTAAACAAGAAACAGATCGAGCTCAGCTTCTGTTAGCCGATGACGGCCCTGGCCGCATCTACGCTGACATGGAGGCCTTCTTCGAGTTCAGTTTCTACATGGCCGAGGAGCTTGAAGACCTCGTCGCCCTCTGGGAGCACAAGTCAGCCCCTGCCGCGACGGGCGAACGGCGTTTGGGATAGGGCCAAGTGACGTGGGCAAACTCGATTCATTCCTGTCGATTTCCACCGGCTCAGATTGTTGCTAGCAACCGGCAAGAAATGCCGTTGCTTGGATTTCGGCCCCCTTCTATACTCTCGCGCCCAAACGTCATGTGGCTTTTGCGCAGACTTTTCGGATTCGGCAAAGTTTGCCGAGAACCAACGTCGAGGAGTCGTGCGTATAAAACGACAGGCGAACGGGCGGCATAAGCAGGAGAATTTGCCGCCCTGGGTCGAAGCGTTTGGCGGACATCTTTGAGTAGCCGGAAGAAACGGAGTACTCGAAGCGGATTGCGTGAGTGTGCCAAGTGAGCGTGAAGGTATTGCCCGCTTATCCGTCGCTGCCGTGGATTAACGCTACAAGGAGGTAGTTAGCGGAATTCGTTCAAAGTTCGTCGGTGCCGCGCCGATACTTGTGTCTGCGTTCGCGAGGTCTCTCTTAAACGGCCAAGGACAGCGCATTCCAGACACGGATCGCGACGCCAACATTGGAAAACGTAGGAAATGGGAACGCCGCATGGCGTTGTCAGCGCTGTTGTCAGGGCCGGTTTTTCGGCTAGCAACTTTGTTTCTGCATCGCGCTGCAGCCTTTGCGACGTCCCGTGAGATTTCATCCACACTCGACGGTTCGGAATTGACAACGTATCTTGGTAAGTAGCCAAGGCGTTGCGGTTCTCCCGTCCCATGGAGAGACCCAGATGCAAATCCACGGCTTGGGACCGGTTCACGGCCCGCAACCGACTAACGCAACTCACCGCCCACAAATCGCGCAGCATACCCAGCCCAATCGCAGCGCGGCCGGAGTCGACGAATTGGACATTTCACCCGAAGCGCAACTGCTCAGTGAAACTCGCGATATCCCAGATATCCGAGCGGACCGAGTTGCGGAGATTCGAGCATCGATCGCGTCGGGCTCGTATGAGACCGAAGAGAAGATCAGCTTGGCGCTAGACCGCTTGCTCGAAGAGATTGGCTAACGCTTTCGCGTGGAAGCTGATTCACCCAACGAGTTGATTCACCCAACGAGTTGATTCACCCAACGAGCAAGACTCGTTGGGGTCGATCTTCCTTGGCCGCGCGTTCGACCCCGGCAGGCTCAGGCGTCTTTCGCAATGTCGCGAAGGCGAGCGTCGGGCTATCAATTGTCTCTGAGCGATAACGCTTTCGAATCGCCCCGCAATTTGGTTCGAACAGGTCGAGGTTGGCCGTCTTGAATGCAATTCAATTCGCTTCTTGACGGGCAGACTTGGCGGAGTCGGATTTGCTTTGCGAAAGACGTTCTTTGCTCAGTCTCATGAAGGCGCACGTGATCGTTTCATGATAGATCTCAGGGCGGCCTCGGCTGGTCGCTAGTGCCTTGGCACCTTGGCGAAACGCGTCCGTCGCTGGATCCAAGTCCATCTCTCGCAGCGGCAGTCAGGCGACTTGGACATGGTCTTCGTGTGAAAACGTCTCGCACGAACCGTCCGCAAAGCACGCGAGCAATTCGAGTTCGCTGGGATCAGGGTTGGCAGACATCTTGACTTGCCCTGTCCGCTGGGTCCGTCTTGAGTTGGCAGAAGTTTTCTAACAGCTTCAAGCCGTCGCGCTGACTCTTCTCCGGATGAAACTGAGTTGCGAAGAGGTTGCCCTTCCAGATCATCGCGCAAAACGGGGAAGGGTAGTCCGCCTCGATCGCGACCACATCGGGGTCTTCAGGCACCACGTAATAGGAGTGGACAAAGTAGAAATGGGCTCCGTCTTCAATTTCAGAGAGAATCGGCGCCCGTTTGACGATGCGCGCTTCGTTCCAGCCCATGTGGGGAACTTTGAGCCCTTCGGCAGGTTGAAACCGGACGACCTTGCCGGGGACGATGCCAAGTCCCTCATACTCTCCGTCTTCGTAGCTGACGTCGAACAGCATCTGCAAGCCCAGGCAGATACCGAGAAAGGGCTTATCGGCCTGAATCGCGTCGCGGATGGGCTGGACGAGATCTCGGCGTTTGATTTCCGCAATTGCATCGCGGAACGCGCCAACGCCAGGCAGGACAAGTTGGTCTGCGGCGGCAAGTTGTCGCGGGTCGGACGTGATGACCACCTCTGCGCCGCACTTTTCCAGGGCCTTCTGCACGCTGCGCAAGTTGCCCATTTGATAGTCAATGACCGCGATCATGTATTTTCCGTTTGTTGGAGGGCGACGAATAGTCGACAGCCGAGTTTGCAGTTGCTCTCGGTGAACGACCAGCTAAAGCAGATCTTGGCGGCGCTTGATTCGCCTTTTCGATTTCGAACAGGCGTCGCAGACGCCTTGGATGATCAACCGATGGCCGGACACGCGAAAGCGATGATCTCGGGCGACGGCGTTTCGCAACGAGATCAGATCCTCGCTATGAAATTCGAACAGGCCTTCGCATTCGGTGCAGTAGAGATGATCATGCTGCGGATAGCCGTAGTCGTGCTCGTACACGGCCCTGCCATCGAGCTCCATTCTTCGCAGCAGTCCGGCGTCGACGAAATCGTTGAGTGTCCGATACACAGTCGCTCGGCCCATATAGCCTTCCTGGCCCTTCGACGGCAATTGGTCGATCAGAGCGTCGACGTCGAAGTGATCGTGTCGGCTGAACACGTGGTCGATCAGCAACCGCCGCGGCGCCGTGTTGCGCATTCCCTTGCTTCGTAAATACTCCTCGAATCGCTCCTTGGGCGACAGCGAAACTGTGACTTCGCCCAATGAGTATTGATCATTCATGTCAAGCACCCGGAATCGCGGCTTATTGAGACATTGCAGTCTCGAATGCTGAATTAGATGGGAAATGAAGGTTGCTCCCTGTCTCAATAAGATTCTATCGCGCGTCCGCCGATTCGGCAAAGGGCCTATCTCTCAGGTTGCCCGTTTGTTGCTGCGAACCATGCAGAGGACGGTTCATTCCAGAGCTAGGTTCGGTTTGCCGCCGGATAGGCGTCTGATTCTAGGCCTGCCCGCCCCCGGTCCCGACTGGGCGGCTGGGTTGACTGGTCGGCTGGGGTTGACGCGAAGCAAGTCTGTCTAGGCCCCGTTTGACGGTGACGGCCTTTGCGAGACAATTGGTCTTTGACTAGGTCTCCAACAACGTCGCTCGATGTAGCGGAAGGTGCGAATTAAGGATGAGTGAATACGACCGGTACCAAAACCCTCTAGTCGTTCGTTACGCGTCGCAGGAAATGAGCGAGTTGTGGAGTGATCAGCGCAAGTTTTCGACTTGGCGGCGGCTTTGGCTTGCGCTTGCCGAGGCTGAGCAGGAAGCGGGGCTGGACATTTCGGACGAGCAGCTTGGGCAGCTACGCGAGCACCTGGACGACATCGATTTCGCCGTGGCGGCCAAGCATGAGAAAGCCCGGCGCCACGACGTTATGGCTCATGTCGAGACGCTCAAGGAGCTCTGTCCTGAAGCGGGCCCGATCATTCACTTGGGTGCGACAAGCTGTTTTGTCACGGACAATACTGATCTGATTCTGCTACGCGAGGCGTTGAAGCTTGTCGCAACACGACTTGCCGGCGCCATCGATCGCCTCGCCTCGTTCGCTGAACAAACAAAAGACATGCCGTGTCTTGGATTCACCCACTTGCAACCGGCTCAGCCGACAACGGTTGGCAAGCGAGCATGTTTGTGGACCTATGATCTGGTTATGGACCTCGAGGAGTTGGAGCACCGACTCGAACAGCTGAAGGCTCGCAGCACGAAAGGGACGACGGGCACTCAGGCCAGCTTTCTCCACTTGTTCGACGGCGATTCTGAAAAAGTCGGCCGGTTGGAGGCCCGAGTTGCGGAGAAGATGGGTTTTGCGGAAACCTATCCCGTTACTGGGCAGACCTATTCGCGCAAGATCGATTCGCAAGTCCTCAACGTGCTTTCAGGAATCGCTCAGAGCGCCCACAAGATCGCCACGGACTTCCGCATCCTCGCTCATCGCAAAGAATTGGAAGAGCCGTTTGGCAAGTCACAGATTGGCTCGAGCGCGATGCCTTACAAACGCAACCCGATGAAGTCCGAACGAATTTGCTCGCTCGCTCGGTTTGTGATGAGTGTCGAATCGAGTCCAGCTCAAACGCTGGCGACTCAATGGATGGAGCGTACGCTCGACGACAGCGCCAATCGGCGGATTGTCATCCCGCAGGCGTTTCTCGCGGTCGATTCGATCCTGGCCATTCTGCAAAACGTGGCCGGGGGACTGGTCGTCTATCCCGCGGTCATCGCCAAAAACCTCGGTTCGGAGCTGCCCTTCATGGCGAGCGAGAACATCATGATGGAGGCCGTTAAGGCGGGTGGCGATCGACAGGAATTGCACGAGCAGATTCGTAAACACAGCTTGGCGGCGGGGGATCAGGTCAAGCAGCACGGTCGCGACAATGACTTGCTGCAACGACTCAAGGACGATCCGCTTTTCAATTCGGTGGATATCGATGCGTTCTCCGAGGCAACACGCTTCACTGGTCGATCGGTCGAGCAGGTCGACGCGTTTCTCGCCAGTCACATCGACCCCATCCGCACTCGCTACCGTGAATCGCTGGAAGACGAGGTGGAGCTGCACGTGTGACGTCGGCTGCACTTGCGGCCTTAGTTGAAGCTGGGCGGCACTAGGTTGTAAGGCAACTTGTGGAGGCCGGTCAGGATCTGTCCATGCTTGCCACGGCCATTTTTCTGTGCGATATTTTCGGTTTGCCCCGTGTAGTTGATTCGCATCAATGGATTCAGCCCGGCGGCAGGCGAGCCAGAAGACGCGGCGAGTGAAGTGACCTGATTTTTCATTTTTGATTCAGATTCGACCGGTTCAATATGCAGATATGGCCCGCCATCGATCTCCGCGGCGGTAAATGTGTCCGCCTGAAGCAGGGCGATTATGCGCGTGAGACAGTCTATGCCGACGACCCGGTGGCGATGGCGAGGCAATGGGTATGCGAGGGGGCTGAGTTTCTTCACTTGGTCGACCTGGACGGTGCCCGAGACGGCACGACCGCAAATCGAGAGGCGGTCAGAGCGATCGTCGAAGCGGTCGACATCCCGTGTGAATTGGGTGGCGGAGTCCGCGACGAGGCGACCATCGACGCCTATCTCGATCTTGGCTTGGCTCAGCTCGTGGTCGGGACACGGGCTCTGCGGGAGCCTGATTGGTTTCGAGGTGTCTGCCAAGCTCGGCCCGACAAGTTGGTTCTTGGCGTCGATGCACGCGACGGTAAAGTGGCGACTGACGGCTGGTTGGAGACGAGTGGCGAAGACGCGGTCGAACTGGCTCGTCGATTCGATGACCTTCCCTTGGCGGCCATCGTCTATACGGACATCGCGAAAGACGGAATGTTGGAAGGGACCAACCTAGGCGCCATGCGAGCGATGAACGAAGCCGTTGCTGCGCCGGTGATTGCGTCTGGCGGCGTCACTTCGGAAGAGGACGTACGGCAACTCGCCGAGATTTCGATGGCGGGATGCATAATTGGTCGAGCACTATACGAGGGCCGTTTGACGCTGCGCGACGCACTAGCTGCAGTCGTCGCCTGATGGTTCTCTGAGACATTATTTCATAGATCGTTTGAAAGGGACTGGCATGGCGAAGGTCGAGGATATCCGAAACGTGGTCCTGTGCGGTCATGGTTCGGTTGGAAAAACAACGCTTGTTGACAAGATGTTGGTCGCTTCCGGCGCTGCCGAGGGAACGCCGAGCGTTGATGACCAGACGAGCATCTGCGATTTCGACCCGGAAGAAAAAGCTCACAAATACACGATCGAATCCGCGGTCACTCATTGCCAACATGCCGGGAAAAACCTCAACATCATCGATACGCCGGGTTACCCCGACTTCATCGGCCAAACCATCGGAGCGATGGCCGGCGTCGACGCCGCGCTGATTGTTGTCAACGCCCAATCGGGCATCGAAGTCAACACTCGCCGAGTATTTGAAGAGGCCGGAAAAGCGGGACTCGGCCGATTCGTTGTGATCAACAAGATGGACGGCGACAACATCGACTTTGACGCGGTTGTTGGCGACATTCAAAACATGTGGGGCGCCCAGTGTGTTCTGCTCAACGTTCCTGTCGGTCAAGGCACTGACCTCAAGGGCGTTGTCAGCACTCTGCGCGTTCCCGATGACGCCGCAGGCGCGTTGGTTGAGCCGAGCGAAATCAATGGACCGTTGATGGAGTCGATCATTGAAGTCGACGAAGAAGTCATGGAGCGGTACTTCGAGGGGCAGCAGCCGACCGACGACGAACTTTCGAAGTTGATCGTTCGAGCCATCACGGAAGGAAGTCTGGTGCCGATTCTCTGTTGCTCGGGAAAGACGGGCGTGGGACTACCCGAACTGATGGACGCGCTCGCTCAATGTGCGCCATCGCCAGTTGATCTCAACCGAACAGCAACGAAAGACGGCGAAACCCTTGAATTGAACCACGACTCCGATGGACCTCTGGTCGGCCGAGTCTTCAAAACAAGGATCGACCCGTTTGTTCAAAAGCTTTCCTTCATTCGGCTGTTCTCCGGAACCATAAAACGCGATCAGACGGTCGCCGCTTCCTCAGCTCGAAAAGGCGTCAAGCTCCCGCAAATCCTAAAAGTGCAAGCTTCCGATTCGACCGGCGTCGATTCCGCGGGACCAGGAGAAATTGTCGCCGTCGCCAAAATGGACGATCTCCATACTGGATCGGTAATTGGCGAGCACGAATTGCAGCCCATCAAGTTCCCGACGCCGATGGTCGGCTTGGCAGTGACGCCCCGAAGTCGCGGCGATGAAACAAAGCTCTCCGGCGCCTTGAACAAGGTCGTCGAGGAAGACCCGACGTTTAGACTCGATCGCGACGGGCAAACCAAGGAATTGGTGATGACGGGCATGAGCGAGTTGCACTTGAACATCATTCAAGAGCGATTGATTCGCCGTGATAAGCTTGAGGTCGACACGAAAGAGCCAAAGATTCCCTTCCGCGAAACGATTCAGATCGATGCGGAAGGCTCCTATCGACACCGAAAACAATCGGGCGGACGCGGACAATTTGGCGAAGTCCATATTCGCATGTTCCCCTTGCCGCGCGGCACTGACATCGAAGAATACGCGACGAAATCTCGCTTTGCTTCGATGAAGGATTATCACTACGACGAAGTGAACAACTTCCTTTGGGTCGATTCTGTTGTCGGCGGCGTGATTCCGGGCAACTTCATGCCGGCGATCGAAAAGGGTTTCAAGGAACGGCTAACCAACGGCGTTATTGCCGGTTATCAGGTGCAGGATGTCTGCGTCGAAGTTCACTTTGGCAAACACCACCCGGTCGACAGCTCTGAGGCCGCCTTCAAGACGGCCGGTGCCATGGCGTTTCGCAATGTATTCCGCGAAGCCAAACCGAGCTTGCTCGAACCGGTAGTGACGATGGATATCACGGTCCCCGAAAACTCGGTCGGCGATGTCTATAGCGATATGTCCAGCCGAGGCGGACGCGTGCAGGGAAGTGACGCGGCAGGCGGTGATATGCAGACTGTGCATTGCGAAGTCCCGCTTCGCGAAGTGACGACATATGCTCGGACTCTCTCGAGCATGACTGGCGGTCAGGGCAGCTACGCAATGGAGTTCAGCCACTACGACGTGATGCCGCCAAATGTCCAGCAGGAAGTCACCTCGAAGGCGAAACTGCAAGAAGTGGAAGAGGACTAGACGCCCGGACGGCGACCACGTCTAGATTTGATAGTTGGCTTCCGGAGTCAGCTCGTGGTTGTTGTCGGAGCGGATGCGTAGTTTTGGCTTCTCCAAAGTCACCGTTTGTTGCGGGGCCACGGACCGCGTCACCCAGGCGTTTGCGCCGATGATCGAGTCGTGGCCAATGACGGTCTTGCCGCCGAGTACGGAAACATTGGAGTAGACGACAACGCGATCTTCGAGCGTTGGGTGCCGTTTCATTTCGCGGACGATTTCCCCGTTCGCGTCGGTGGGGAAGCTAATGGCACCGAGCGTCACGCCTTGGTAAAGCTTGACGTGTTCGCCGATTTCACATGTCTCGCCGATGACGACGCCCGTACCGTGATCGATAAAGAAGTATCTGCCGATGGTCGCGCCCGGATGGATGTCGATTCCTGTTTCTTGATGAGCCCATTCGGTCATCATGCGAGGAATAAAAGGGACATCGAGTTGGTGAAGCGTGTTCGCGAGCCGATAGATCGTGACTGCTTTAAGACCCGGGTAGCAAAAAATCACTTCGTCGAGAGTAGTGCACGCCGGATCCCCCGCGAAGGCCGCTTCGGCGTCGGTCGCCAGGATCTCACGAAGCTCTGGAATCCGCTCAAGAAACGTGATCGCGATCGCCTGGCCCTTGGCCTCATAGTCGGTTTCGCTGGGGCTTTCTCCGTCGCTCGCCAAACGACTCTCGTGACGCAGGGCGCGTGCGATTTGGGAGGTCAGTTTGTCGTGCAGGCCGTCGATAAGATCGCCGACGTAATAGGCGATGTTGCCGGCGTGAAGACCTTCTCGCTTCTGATATCCGGGATAGATAATCTCGAGCAAGTCTTCAATGACCGACGTGACAACTTCGCCTCGTGGAAGAGGGCAATGGTCTAAGTGATTGATCGTGCCGACGTTGTGATACGTCTGCACAATTTTCTCAGTTAGATCGGGAAGTCGTTCTTTTCGTCGGTGATCGGAGGCCATCAGAGGCTCACTATGCGGTTGAAATTAAGGCTTGCTGGCATCCTAGGCGTCGACATCGTTGCAATCAAGCGCCCGTTCTAAGTCTTCGGCAACAGCTTGGCGGCGAGTTGAAAAAAAGCTCAAGATTGCCAGCGATAGCCACGATGTCAGGCTGATTGCCGCGCCCCAAAGGAGGCTTCGGGGACGGTACGCGAATTCGACTTGGTGGCGACCGGCAGGCAACACGACGCCTTGCATAACTCCGTTGACTCTAAACACTTTCGCCTCGCGCCGTTCGCCTCCCGTGGTGATGAAGCATCGCCAACCGCTGGAATAATGGTTGCTGACGACGAGACATTTCTCATCGTTCGCCTCCACGTCAAACTGTAATCGTGAACCTCGGTCCATCGTCAACCTGGTGCGGTCTTGAGACGGTTTGTCTCGGCTGACTTCGTGCTTGCCCGAGACAGGTGGAGATTCTTCGATCACCACTTCTCGACGAAAATCACGCCATTGTCCTTGAGGTCGAATGATCTCGCGCATTCGTTCCGTGACCGCGTGACGATCGGCGTCGTCGATCGGCGCCATTTCGACCAAGTTGTCGACAAGCCAGCTGCGGGGCCAAGTTTGCGTTTCGCGCCACGTGCGTAGATTGCTCGCCCGGTGGGCGCCTGCTAAAGCGTCTTCACTATGCTGCTTCCAGTCGACGTCTTCGGGAAGCCAGGCACCTTGAACGCCAAGCGGCCTCAGAGCCTGAATGTGCGGTTCATATACGCCGTCGGGCCGCTTGATTCCGTACGTTCGGCCGATTGCCATCCATGCTTCCCATCGAGCCGATTGGATACTCGACGGGGCGTTCACGATGGCGAATCGCTCATTGGTAAGCAAGTGCATTTGAGGATAACCGGTCGCGACATTCCAAGTGAGCGCGTCCCGGAGACGGTTCTTGCGCTGCTCTTTCGTCCAGTTCTGGGGCAGCCAACCGACCGCGCTGCCTCGATAGACTCGCACAAGGCCATTCGATTCGCCGGCGTTCGCCTGCCGCGACTCGTCGAGCGCGTTTAATTCCGAGTGAAGCGTGGCTGGAGGGCACCAGAAACGATTCGGACTGCTGGGCGTCAGCCAGTAATTGGCGACTGTGATTTCCATCGCCGCGACCGCGAGGAGGATCAACTGCCGACGACGGACGGCTCGTGTCGGCTTGAGGGCCCAGGCGATCACAAACGCGACAATCGCACAATGAAGCAAAGCGAGGAAAATATCCGAGCAGGCGCCGCTGCCCGAGAACGGCCCAAAGAACGACTCGCCCTTGTGCTGTTCATCAAGCCAGTTTGCAAGGGGCCCCCAACTCGCGGCGAGCGCGGCACCGCAGGCGATACTGACGATGCCGAGTCCGATCAACGTCGCCCGAAAGACCCCAGTCCACCGATCGACAGGCTCGTTTTCACCTTCGCTCTTAGGCGACATCAGTCGATCCCATCCGAATGCGCCCAAAACCGCGATGGCGAAGGTAGTCACCGTCAGCCACTTTGCCGGATAACGAAACATGGCGTAGCCCGGCAACAAGGTCGTAAGCAGCCAGTAAACGCCGCCCACTTGCGGACCCACGCCGCCATTGGCTTGCGGTTTGCCGGTCGCCATGTAGATCGCTTCCGAAACGAACCATCCGCCGCCGTACCACCCTAGGCTTGCCATCAAGGAGAGCAGGGCGATGGCGATCAGCCAGCGTTGTCGCCGACGACGCCAAGAGAGACCGGCGATAGCGAAGAACAGGATCGGCAAGCCCATGTAGAGCGAAGGCGACCACGTCTTTCCCTCGGCTGGAATAGCGGACATCCAACGTCGGTTTTCCGGAAACATTCGGCCGCTGATATTGGGCCAAACCCACTCCATCCAGCGCCATGGCCCGACGCTAAACCAGTAAGCTTGCCTTTCGTGGCCGTGGCGCGGCGCCGCGAACAGGTCGGATGCGCCCGCCGATCTTGCAATCGGTTCGTCGCGAAACCGGTCGCCGACCAGTTCGTAAACCGACCTTGCGGAATCGCGGCTTGCCCGCGTGCTCTGCCGGCTCCATGAGATCGATGGACCGATTTGCACTGCGGACAAGATAACGGCCAACAAGACGCAAAATCCGACAGCGAAACATGGGCGCTGAAGCAGGCGCCGACCGAATGTCAAAGATTCCACTTGGTCACGAGCATGGCCCGCTTCGTGATCGTTCCACAATCGGAAAGCCAAGGCCACTGCCGCAAGCAGCACACTGTGATAAGCCAACTGCGGATCGCCGCCCAAAACCATCATGCTCAGTGTCGCCGACCAACCGGTAAGCCACCTCAGCCGGAGTCGCCGTTCGGAGGATTGCCATGACTTGCTCAGGCACAAGACCGACCACGGCAACCAAGACGCCCCGACGAGAAATACGGCGTTGCAATGCTGAAACAAGACGCTCCCGCCAAACGCGTAGGCAATTGCCGCCAGCGCCGAGGCGTATCGGCTCCGCTGCCAACTCCCTACCATCTGGTAGATTCCCGTCGCCGCCAAAAGAGAGTGCAGCGCGACGTACAGAGTCAGCCGGAACGAAGCCGCTGCGGGTAGGGCCAATACGATTTGCCCAGGATAGAACAACGCGCTCGTCGCATCGCCGACGACGGGCGTGCCAATTCCAACTCGGTCGTTCCAAACAGGAATCTGACCAGACATCCATTGCCGCCACGTCCACTCATAAAGCGGGCGATAAAACGAGCCGGCGTCTCGAAACTCAAACGACCTGTCTCCGAAAAGCACAGGCAGGAAGAATACGCCCCAGATCGACAGCACGATCAACCAAGGCAACCAATCGCTTAGCAGTTCTTGCAAGCGGGGCGGCATGGAAGACAAGTCGCGCGATGAATTCGGTCGGCTTGATCGAGGCAAGGCGGTGATCGCTTCCGAGTCCCTTGAGGCGAACGTGATAAGGCAGCACTGAATCAACCAGTTTACCACGCCGCCAACAAGCTCGAAGTCTCGCTGAGAATCACCACGCTACTTTCGCGGGAGCGAAAGCGACGACTCAATGGCTGCGAAGCCGATCAATTGCGACTCGATGTTCCGCGTTGAGCGAGTCCGTCAGAAGCGTCAGATCAGCGGGGATCTTGCGCGACGGCAAAACGTTTCGACTGACTCGGCACATCGCAGCATGCGGCGGCGAGATATCGTCGAGCATGAGGGAGTCGAGTACGGTCGCGAGGCTGCGGCCCTCGGGGACGTCAACCTCGATGAGCCCGACGATTGATTCCTGAATCGCCATATGCCTGCTTCCTTTGAGGCGAAGGGCGCGGTTATCGCCGAATTCCCTGGCGAATCGCGTGTCGAGAAAACGCTGTTTTGCGGGGTGTCATCCCAAAACAGGCTAAAGGTCTCATCGGAACTTTCCCACCCATCAAGCCAGCACATTGAGCCAATACGCAGATTTTCACAGAAGAAATTAATGGGACTGCGCCAGTTTGACGCGTTGCGCTTATAAATCTTCGCCAATGTGGTCGCCGGCTTCGCCAGAAGTCGAGCGAAGCCCAATCGCGGATTCAAACACTTGCAACTGGGAACAAGCCTAACGGCCTGAGCTCTAGCGAGCCCGCAACGACTGACCGCCGATCAGTCGGAGATCTTGATTTGAGCTCGGGCCTGATCGACTTTGCGATCGCGAATCGCCAATTGCTCGTCGGTTGCGACTGGCAGAGTCTTGGCGTCGTCAAGTGAACGAGTGGCGGCGGAAGAGTCGAGTTCACTGGGCCGTTTCAGGCTGTTGGTCAGCACCGACACAACGTTGTTCTCGACCTGAACGAAGCCGCCGTCGACATAGAATCGGTCAGAACCGTCATGCCCGAGACGCAATTCGCCGTAACCGAGTCGCCCAATCATCGGACTGTGGGCGGGGCCGATGCCCAACTCACCGTCAAAAAGCGGAACGACGACAAAATCAGTGCTTTGTGAAAGCGCTGTTTCTTCAGGCGTAACGACGACGCACGTAATCTCAGCCATGGCGGCTCACCCTTTTTCTAGCCCTTGGCCTTCTCGGCCATCTTCTTGGCTTGCTCTTCGGCTTGCTCAACCACGCCGACATACATGAACGCTTGCTCAGGCAGGTGATCCCACTTCCCATCGCAGATTTCTTCGAAGCTGCGAATCGTTTCTTCCAGCGGAGTGATCTCGCCCGCTTTACCGGTGAACACCTCGGCGACCAAGAAGGGCTGCGAGAGGAATCGTTCGATGCGGCGTGCGCGATGGACGACGGTCTTATCGTCCTCACTCAGTTCATCGACGCCCAAGATGGCGATGATGTCCTGCAGTTCGCGGTATCGCTGCAAGGTGGTTTGAACTCGTCGTGCGATGGCGTAGTGACGCTCGCCGACATACTGCGGATCGAGAATTCGGCTGGAGGAAGCCAGCGGATCGACCGCTGGGTAAATTCCTTTTTCCGAAATCGATCGTTCCAGGTAGAGGAACGCGTCCAATTGGCCGAATGCCGTGGCCGGCGCGGGATCGGTCGGATCATCCGCCGGAACGTACACGGCTTGCACCGACGTGATAGCGCCTTTGGATGTCGAGGCGATTCGTTCTTGGAGGGCACCCATCTCGGTGGCCAGCGTCGGCTGGTATCCCACGGCGGAAGGCATTCGACCGAGCAACGCGGAGACTTCCGATCCAGCTTGCGAGAAGCGGAAAATGTTATCGACGAACAACAGCGTGTCTTTACCCGTCGCGTCTCGGAAATACTCAGCCATGGTGAGTGCCGACAAAGCGACGCGAAGACGAGCACCCGGCGGCTCGTTCATCTGTCCGAAGACCATGCACGTCTGCTCGATCACCTTGCGGCCGGTCTGACCGATTTCGGTGTCCTGCATTTCCAACCAGAGGTCGGTCCCTTCTCGCGTTCGCTCGCCGACTCCGGCGAAAACGGAATAACCACCGTGCGAACTTGCGATACGAGCGATCAGTTCGGTCAGAATAACTGTCTTGCCCAACCCGGCACCGCCGAACAGTCCGGCTTTACCACCGCGAACGAACGGCGTCAAAAGGTCGACGACTTTGATGCCCGTCTCGAACAATTCGGTGCTCGTCGAGAGGTCTTTCACGTCGGGGGCGGGCTGGTGAATCGGGCGGTATTCTTCCGCTTTCACTTCGCCTCGCTCATCGATCGGCTTGCCGAGCAGATTAAACACGCGGCCGAGCGTATCTTCACCGACGGGCACGGAAACCGGCGCCCCCGTGTCGACACAGTCTTGCCCTCGCATCAGACCTTCGGTCGATCCGAGCGCGACACAGCGAACGCGACCACCGCCCAAGTGCTGCTGAACTTCACCCGTGAGATGAACTTCAACGCCCTTTTGGCTGCTGTCGATCGTCACCGCGTTATAGATCGCGGGCAATTCGTTTTCATTGAACTCAACATCGAAAGTCGAGCCAATAACCTGGGTGATTTTTCCAATGTTGTTTTCTGTTGCTGTCGCCATCGACCGGTTCTCTTTTTTTGCGAATCGCGTTTGGCTGCTGTGAATTCAGAATATGTTTGGACGCTTTTGGCTCTAACTCTTGAGAGCTTCGACGCCGCCAATAATCTCCATGATCTCGCCAGTAATCTGGCCCTGGCGAGCACGGTTGTAGGTCATCGAAAGATGCTTGATCATATCCGAGGCGTTCTCGGTGGCGGCCTTCATGGCGACCATTCGGGCAATCTGTTCGCTGACCGCCGCGTCCAAGAAGCACTTGAACAACTTCACTCGGAAGCTCGTGGGAACAACTTCCTCAAGGATGCTTTCCGCTGACGGAACGAACTCGTACATTGAATCGCCGGACTTTCCATCGGCCGGCTCAGCTTTCTCGCCGTCGCTATCCGCCTCAAGCGAGCCCAACGGCAGAAGCGTCTCGATTACCGGGACTTGCCGGGCCGCCGAAACGAATTGTGTGTAAGCGACGTCAAGTCGATCGATCTTGCCGCTGCTGTAGTCGTCAAGGAACTGATCCGCGATCGGTCTAACTTCATCAAACTTCGGTTGATCGTCAAACTGATAGTACGTCTCGTCCATTTCAATGTCGCGAAACTTCAACGCGTTGATGCCGCGTTTGCCGGATACCGAAAGCGAGACGCCGCCCTCGAATGTCTCCTTGAGCTCCTCGAGCCGAGGCAGTCCGGCGCGAATCACGCCGCCGTTGTAGCCGCCGCACAATCCGCGGTTCGCCGTCAAAATCAAAAGCGCCGAGTTGTCGGTCGCCGATCGTTCTTCGAGCAACGGATGAGTGACTTCGAGTCCGGCTTGCGATAGATCGGAAACAACTTGTGTGATGCGTTGAGTGTACGCCGTCGCAGCCGTCGCTCGATCCATCGCTTTCTTGAAGCGAGCCGTCGCGATCAGCTCCATTGTCCGCGTAATCTTGCGGATATTGCGGATCGACTTGCGGCGTTTGTCGAGTGCTCGAGCGTTGGCCATGATCCACCAAAAGGTTTTGAGAGCGGGAAGTTCGCCAAGCTGGCGAACACGCGGTTGTGATTAGTAGGGCTGCGTTCTTCAACACGACCCAATGGATGTCATATTTTGTGCGCTAGTCAGCAGATGGAGCTGAATGCGACTTGTTGTATTCATTCAGGGCCGCAACGAGCTGCTCCTTGGCGTCGTCATCCAGTTTTCCAGCATCGTTGATCGTCTTGACCAAGTCGGACTTCTGGTCATGGACAAACGCCAAGAAACCTGATTCCCATTCGGACACTTTCTCGACCGGAACTTGATCGAGGAAACCGTCGGTGCCGGCGAAGATGACCATCACCTGATCGACCATGCCGAGCGGTTGGAATTGCGGCTGTTTGAGCAACTCGACCATGCGGTAACCACGATCGAGCTGCGATTGGGTCGCGGCGTCCAAGTCGGTGCCGAGCTGAGCAAAGGCTTCGAGTTCACGAAACGCGGCCAAGTCCAATCGCAAACCGCCGGCGACGCTTTTCATCGCTTTGGTTTGAGCGGCGCCGCCGACTCGAGAAACCGAAATACCGACGTTCATCGCCGGGCGAATGCCGGCAAAGAACAGGTCGGGCTGCAGATAGATCTGGCCGTCCGTAATGGAAATCACGTTGGTCGGAATGTAAGCGGAGACTTCGCCTTCCAGCGTTTCAATAATTGGCAGCGAAGTAATCGAGCCGCCGCCGAGCTCTTCTGAAAGTTTCGACGAACGCTCCAGCAAACGGCTGTGGCAATAGAACACGTCGCCCGGGAACGCTTCACGGCCTGGCGGTCGTCGCATCAAAAGCGAGAGTTCGCGATAGGCCACCGCTTGTTTGGAAAGATCGTCGTAGACGATCAAGGCGTGTTCGCCATTGAACATGAAGTGCTCGGCCATTGCCGTGCCCGCGTACGGCGCGACGTATTGCAACGGCGCGGGCGTACTAGCTCCGGAGACGATGACGGTGGTGTAGTCCATCGCACCGCGCTCTTCGAGGTCTTTGACGACGCCGGCAACCGACGAGTCTTTCTGACCGATGGCGACGTAGAAGCACTTAACGCCGGTGTCTTTTTGATTCAGGATGGTGTCGAGCGCGATGGCGGTCTTGCCCGTTTTGCGGTCGCCAATAATCAGCTCGCGTTGACCGCGTCCGATTGGCGTCATGGCGTCGACCGCCTTGATGCCCGTTTGCATCGGCTCGCAAACCGGTTGTCGCTCGGCAACGCCAGGCGCCAGGAATTCGACAGGACGTGTCTCGGTCGCGTTGACCGGTCCCTTGCCGTCGAGCGGGTTGCCCAGCGGATCGAGCACTCGGCCCATCACCGCGTCACCCACGGGCACGGACAGCAAACGGCCCAACGTCTTGACCTCGTCGCCCTCGTTAATCTTGAGGTAGTCGCCGAGAATGATCACGCCGACGCTGTCTTCTTCGAGGTTAAACGCCAACCCCGTGACACCGCCGGGGAATTCGACCATTTCACCAGCCATGACGCCGGAGAGGCCGTGAACTCGGGCGATACCGTCGCCGACTTCCAGGACCGTGCCGACTTCTCGCACGTCGAGTTGGCTATCGTATTGCTCGATCTCCTTTTGGATGACCGAAGCGATTTCGTCCGCCTTGAATTTCATTTGAGCCACAACCCTTTGTAATACTCTCTGGCTTCAGACAACGTTGGTCTGACCGTTTCGTCTGGCCGTTTTAGTCTGACTGCTCAGAGAATCGCTCGAGGGAATTTCGAATCGTTTGCGACGAGCCTTGCAGGGTGCTAGCTCGCATTCGGTCGAGCCGATTTACGACGCTGCCGTCGTAGACCGTGTCGCCCACCCGGACAACCAACCCGCCAATTAAATCTGGATCGACTTGATGCTCAACGAGCACTTCGCGGCCGAGATTGCTTGCCAACTGATCGCGAATTGTCTTCGCCATCGCATCGTCAAGCGGCTCAGCCGTTTTTACTTGGACTTCAACTCGACCCTGCTGTTCGTTGTGAATCGTTTTCGCCGCGACTCGCATCTCCCGCAGGCAATCGCAGCGCTCATGCGCGGCGACCACTTTGAGGAAACGAAGCAGAGTTGAGTTCATTTTGCCTGAAAAGGCTTTGTCGAGAATCCGCTGCTTCTCCTCGACCGCCAAGCGGGGAGAACAAAGAGCGGCCTCAAGTTTCGGCGTCACCACCAGTACATCATCGACAAATGAATCGAACTCATCAATGACCAACTCGGCATCAGCGCCCGACGAAGCGAGCAAGGCTTTGGCGTAGACCAAACCCAACTGTTGACTGTTGGAGTCGAATTGTTCTTTTTCAGCTTGTTCGGTGTTGTCCGGCATTCGGATTTTCCGATGGGTTGTTCGAGCGTGAGAGCTCGAAGAACTTTGAGTTTAGACGTTACTGTCAGCAATCCGTCCGAATCTAATTCTGACTGGGAAACTGCTCCAACGCGACTCGAATCAACTCGGCGTGTTGGTCGCGATCAAGATTCTTGCTGACAATTTCGCCAGCCAATCCGAGTGCAATATCGACACTCTTCTCGGAGACTTCCGCCAAGGCGGTCGTCTTGGCGTTTTCGATGTCGGCAATCGCTCGTTCGCGTTGACGGGCGGCGGCAGTCTCGGCCTCTTCAACAATGCGTTGGGCTGTCCGTTCGGCATCCGCCTTCGCCTTGTCGATAATCTTTTTGGTCTCTTCCGCTGCGTCGGCAAGCCGAGCTTCGTGCTCGCGAACCAACTCCTCCGATTTCGCCGCGTTGTCCGCCGCATGCTGGATGTTCGTGGCGACCGCCGCTTCGCGTTTGTCGAGGCCTTCCACAATGGGACCCCAAGCGAAACGGAACAGAATCGCCAGTAGAAGAAGGAAGACGACCAGCGAGTAGATCGCCAAGTCCGATCGGACCTCTTCGGCTTTCGTCAGCACGGCCGTTGCGTTGCCATGTCCGGGGTCAGCTACATGAGCCTCGCCTTCGTGACCTTCGCCTTCGTGGTCTTCATGACCGGCGTCACCGTGTCCAGCGTCATCCTTGCCAGTCGCATCGTGGCCGGCTTTGTCGCCGCCGCCATGCTCGGTTTTGCCTTCGTGCTCCGCTTGGCCTTCCTTCGTCTCGCCATCTTTATGCGGTTCGCCTGTGGGCTTTTCGTGAGCAGCGTCATCGGACGCTTTACCGCCATTTTCTGCGGCTGACTCGGGCGCGAGCTCTTTGCCTTCCTTGTCAGCAGCAGCGTCCTTCTCCGCAGTCTCGTCAGCGGGCGCGGCCTCCTTCGCCTTTTTCTCGGCAGGAGGTTGTGCCGGTTCTTCGGTTTTCGCTGGAGTCGAATCCTGCGTGTACGAGGAACCCGCTGTCGCAGACAACGCAAACAGCGCCAAGGCGCAGGTCAGACCGACCACACAGTGTCGAATGAACACGATAGCTTCCTCTTGTCTCAACATCCTTACGGCAAAACAGTTGAGCATAGAAGGACTACGCCCACGGGTTTTGTTACATGCAAACAAAGATCGCAAAGAAGGTAAAACCTTCGATGAGGGCCGCAGCAATGATCATTGTGATCTGGATTGTGCCGGCAACTTCGGGTTGTCGAGCCATGCTCTCAACAGCGCCACTTGCCAAACGGCCGATGCCGAAGGCGGCACCGAGCGTAGCGAGGCCTGCGCCGATGGCAGCGGGAATCTGAACGCCGCCGTCGGTGGTCTGAGCCATAACGGGTGCGACCATGACGAAGAGAGCCGCCAGGCTCATCAAGGCAATCTTGGACTTATTCACGGAACTTCACTCCTGAATTCGGGATGTCCGAAAGGGTTGGTCGACGCGTTTCACTGCCTAGTGATGGTGTGTAGACGAGGCGATGAACAGCGACGACAAAAACGTAAATAGGTACGCTTGCAAAAAAGCGACAAACAATTCAAGGCAACTAAAAAGGGTGGCGCCAATAACCGCAACGACGGCCGAGTAATGCCATACGTCGCTCCTGGCCGCTTCCACAGTGAATGCGACGCCCATAATGCCCAACAGGACCAAGTGGCCGGCAACCATGTTGGCGAGCAGACGAATGCCCAACACGCCGTGCTTGATGCAGAAGCCAAGCAACTCAATCAAAAACAACATCGGTTTGATTATCGGGCTAATCCACCACGGCAAATCCATGCTCGGTAAAAGGTTTAGCCAGAATCCAATGAAGCCAAACTTTTTCATGCCGAACACCATTCCGGTGCCGATTGTTATCCCAGCCAACGCGAGGGTGACGCTAAAGGAGCCGGTTGGCGATCCGGCCCAAGGAACCATCCCCATCAAATTGCAACCGAGGACAAACATGAAAATGGTCCAAAGCAACGGCGTAAACTTGGCAGCGTCTTTGGCGCCCATGGCGGGCTTGGCAATCTCATCACGGACAAAAATTAGCAGTACTTCCAGAAGGTTCCACAATCGACCCTTCGGCGGCTCGCCCTTTTGTACGCGTTTGGCCAAGGCCATAAACAGCCCGACAATGATCAACCCGACCACAACTTCCAGAATCATGAATTTGGAAATGCCAAATCCGCTTTCCACTTGATAAAGATTGCGTAGTTGAGCTGCCGGCTGAGGGATTAAGATCTTGCCGTGAAGCAAAGCGTTGTATGATTCGACTTTGGGGGCGGACCAGCGATGGCCGTGCTGGAATTCGGCAACAGCGTCGCTGTTGCCAGCGTTTTGTTTTGCGCCGCGCCACGAATCCATGAAATTCGAGTTGTCTAGCTCTCGCGCAAACCAACCGAGTTCTGCGGGAGTCGTCGCTAGAAACTCGTCAAAGCCGCGATCGACAATGGTGCTGTTTTCTTTCTCTAACTTCTCGACCCATTTGCCCCATTCGTCGCGAAGCTTGAGCGATTCTTCTTCCAAGTAAACGTCGATCGGCTTGGCTGCGTTGGCATGGTGCGGAGCTGCGTGCTGCCAATGATGCCAATCTTCAATCAACTTTGCTTTGCTCGGCGTGTCCGTTGTGATCTTCGACAAGTGCTCATAGAGGCGGCCGGCTTCCCACGTTTGGAATTCGTCGTCATTGCGAATCCAAAAGGCGGGGAAATCCTTCATCTCCTGACGCTTTGATCGCCATAGCGCCTTGGGCACCTCGAAGTAGTAGGCGTCTTTGATATGGAGAATGGGGTCAGCCATGGGTCAGTTCGCACCTGTCGGAGTGGGGTCGCGGCGCACCAGCAATACCGTCAGCGGCGCCTCCACGACCAACATCAAAAGGTAATAAACCATGATCGAGCCGGCTAAGCCGGCGCCATTCAGAGGGTGCGTGGTTGTTTGAGCGAGCACGATCGCGCCCATTGGCAATCCCATTCGAAACAGCATCGAGGCCATCACGCCCGCGATTGCCAGCTGCGGACTGTCAAAGAGCCCGGAGACGATGATCGCCATGACTCCAGCCGTACAGCAAACCGCAAAGGCGACGAGTGCCGAATAGAATCCCGGTATTCCGTGTCGACTGACGCCAAACCAGGCGAACAAAGGAAACGCCGCTCCCAAAACAGCCACAAGCGCAAGCGCGAGCCAAATCGCGTTCGCTCGTCTGGAAGTGGGTTGGGCTTTGGTCACGGGAATACGTCGCTGTCGGATTGCGCTAGGTCAGTCTGTGCCGTCTTGTTTCTTTCTTGCTTTGGCAGCTTTATCTCCTAATCGCTGCTCTTCGGCTTTTCGAGCCAAACCAACGAGGTGCCACAGAGCGAGTGTCAGACCGAGTCCAAAACCAATTAGGGTGAGGTAGGAAGTGCCGAATCGTTTGTCGGCCCATTGTCCCGCTAGCCCTGGCAAAACCATCTCGGCTGCAATCGTGGTCGCTCGTGACGCCCACGTCATGGCTTCGCCGACAGGGTGGGGGGGTGGAGATGAGTCGCTCATCGGCGTTTCGGCTTGTCCGTCACCCGTGTATGACTTGGTCTAAGTTCCTGTGCGACAACGTTTTAGGTGAATCGGGCCGCCGCGAGGATGGGCTCGCGGTCGGTCCTCTTGCTGCCTGTTAAAGTCGGCCAATTTATCCTAAGGTTCCTAATCGGTCAACCAGCCGGTTGGTGAATTCGTGTTTTTTTTCACAATGTCTTGCGTCTTTCGTAAACCTTTGTATGACAATATGTTGTGAGTTCGCGCGGAAGGCCAGGTTGGGGCCCCGTGGGGCGGAGTCGCCGCTCGCTTTAGACACTCTCTTTATACGCGCCCAATCGCGATCGTCACCCCACTTGTGGGTGGGTCGTTTTTGCGTTTTTTTTTGGTTCAGGTTAGACTGGCCGTATTGGTGATGACCCTTATCCCGTTCGCAGTGGTCGAGCAGAATTGAGAGTCGTCACGATTGCGAACATTGTCGCCGGGGTGGACCCAACGGGCGAACCAATGAACTAGCCTAGACCCGTCTAGCTCAGTGGACACCCACCGTTCGCAACATATTTGTCAGGCATGCTTTACGGCCGCTTGGCAACTGGCCGCACGAACATTTGAGACGCGTTTTCTCTGTGATTCGGGCACTCATCGGCGCAGGGACTGCCAGGTGGGGTTTGAGCGTAACCAACTTAGTGTCAGGGATGGCGCTCCAACCATACAACGGCGAGAATCTGCGGCTTCTTGGCCTCGGGGCATCGCTCCAATGGAGGAAAGTCCTTTGATCACGGCAACATCTCTACGTGAGCACACAGTCAAAGATCTTGGGCGGATGGCGAAGGACAAAGGGGTCGCGGGATGGCATTCCATGCGAAAGGATCAGCTGATCCGAGCTCTTGTACGTTTGGCCAACGCCAATGCTAGGAAACGGGCGTCAGCCAAATCGAAGAGCACGCGGACGACAAGCAAGTCGCGTTCGACCGTGAAGGCTCGAGCGACCAGCGGAGTTTCCGCGTCGGCTAAGTCTCGTTCGTCGAAGACTCAATCAGCCAAATCGCGAGCGGCCAAGACAACGGCTTCCAAGTCGAGTCGAGTCGCCAAGCCGCAAGCTCGATCGGCAGCCAAGAACAGTCGACGGCGCCAAGCGGATGCGAAAAGCGCCGTTTCGGCGAAAGTCGCCAAGCGTATCAATCGAGAGCGCGTCGATCGCGAAAAGCAAAAAGATTTGGCTCAGGAAATTGTCGCGGCCACGAAAGTCGCGCCCAGACGAACTCCTGTTATTGACGACGATCAGAAGGATCGATTGGTCCTGATGGTCCGCGACGCTTACTGGCTCCACGCTTATTGGGAAGTGTCGCGGCACAGTGTCGTTCGAGCCAAAGCGGCGATGGCCGAACGTTGGCACACCTGTAAGCCCGTATTGCGACTGTTTCACGTCGAGTCGAGTGCGGCCAATTCAGGTGAGCGAGTCGCCCGCGACATCGCCATTCATGGCGGCGTCAAGAATTGGTACATCGACGTTTCCGATCCGCCGGAATCGTACCGAGTCGAGCTGGGGTATTTGGCGACGGACGGGCACTTCTATTCTATTGCCCGCAGCAACACCGTCAAAACGCCTCGGCCGGGAAGCAGTGATGCGATCGACGAGAACTGGACGGACATCGCCGAAAACTACGAAAAAATCTACGCTCAAAGCATCACCGACGAACACTCGATGGGCGATTTGCGTGAATTGTTTGAAGAGCGTTTGCGGCGTCCGATGAGTGCGCCCAATGTTTCGAGCTACGGCGCTGGTGCTGTGCGGCTTTTGCAGCGAGACCATGACTTTGAATTCGAGGTCGATGCCGAACTGATTTTGTTTGGCAAGACGAAATCCGACGCGCACGTGGCCCTTGCCGGCGAACCGGTCAAGCTGCGTCCCGATGGGACTTTCACGGTTCGCTTGAGCATGCCCGATCGGCGCCAAGTGTTGCCCGTGGTCGCCAGCAGTATGGACGGCGTCCAGAGCCGCACTGTCGTGCTCGCCGTCGAACGGAACACAAAAGTCATGGACCCAGTCGTTCGTGAAACTGGCGGCTAACAACTTCCGCTGAATTGCTGCGAGTCGATTGCTCGCAGCAATTCACGTTGGAGTTCGGCCCTACTCGTTGTGGCCCCTTTGCTGCTCTATCTCGGTGCGCGCCGCAAGAGTCGTGTGAAGACGCTCGCAAATCGACCTAGCCAGCCAGCGGCGTTTCGGGTATCCGTAGAGTTATTCCTCTGCCATGTTTGTGTTGTCGGTGCGGATTTTTTGGGGAGCCGATACGAGAACCGCTGGGGTCCAGATAGTTAACTTGGGCTACGGGTATAGCCTCGCACCGGCCGCACTGCCGCCGGACCGCGTGGATAACACGCCCCGAGTTGCGGTCCCCACCTTTTGGAATGCGGGCTCTCACAAAACCCACTGCCACGGCATTGCGGTGGAGGAGTTTTCTTGTCGCCTTTCGCGGAGGGAAAGGTTACAGACACGCCACTTTCGCGGAGCGAAAGGCGACACCAGCCCATACGAACTGGCAAGCCAGTGGCACAATTTGTTGTCTCAGCCGCCTAGCGGAACGAGATTGAGACTTCCGGAACGGAAGCCTTGCAGGTCGAGCGTGACGTAACGGAAGCCTAACTCGAGAAATCGCGTGACGATTTGGTCGCGGATCGGAACGCTGGCTAGCCGCGGCAGTTCGGCGAGAGGGACTTCGAGGCGAGCTAGATTGTCGCCGTGCAATCGCACTCGAGTCTCTTTGATTCCTTGTTGTCGAAGGAACTGCTCGGCTTGATCGATCATGGCGAGTCGTTCGGGAGTGACCTCTTCCCCGTAAGCGACGCGGCTCGCCAAACAGGGCGAGGCCGGCTTGTCCCACATCGGCAACTCCCAACTCAGCGCCAATGCGCGCACGTCTCCTTTCCCCAAGTCGTTTTCAATAAGAGGACTGATGACGTCGCGCTCTTTGGCGGCTTTCATGCCCGGCCGATAGTCGCCGAGGTCGTCGGCGTTGGCACCGTTGGCGACGTGCCCTACTTGCAACTCGTCCTTGATCGCGTCAATTCGCAGATAGAGTTCCGTCTTGCAGTGGTAACAGCGGTCGGGCGCGTTGCGAATATACTGCGCCTGAAGGTACTCTTCGGTTTCCAGAACACGGTGGCGAATGCCAATCAAATCAGCCGCCAGTTTGGCGGCATCCAGTTCGCCCTCGGCAAGACTCGGACTGAGGCCGGTCACCGCGACCGCGTTGCTTCCGAGTCCCAGTTGCGCGGCTTTCGCTACGACGACGCTGTCGACTCCGCCCGAAAGTGCGACGGCACAACTGCCGAGCTGACGCATGTAGTCGACAAGTCGGTCTTGTTGCCGTTGGACGCTCAAGTGCCTGGATTCCTTGGTGATTTCAGTCGCCCTCGATCGCGCGACACCGAGCTATTCAACGTCTACGAGGCGAAGATTTTGTTCATGCGCTCGGCGATTTCGGCGAGACGTTTCTTACCGCCGCCTGGAATCTCCGCCGTGCCCCAGCCGGCGTAACCGATCTTGTTCAATTCCTTCATGACATCGGGCCAGTTGCATTCGCCTTCGAGCAGTTTGACTTGAAAGCCCTTGTACCAACCCTCCTTCTTGCCTTTGGTGAGGCTGTACTCCTTGATGTCGAGCTTAACGATCTTGTCGCCCAGCACTCGGACCCATTCGGCTGGCGGCGAGTATCGCACCGCATTGCCGACATCGAAGTAGGCGCCGATGGCGTCCGACTTCAGTTCGTCGATATAGCGCGCCGTTTCCTTGGGATCCTTGAGGAAGTTGTTCCAAACGTTTTCAAGTAGGATCTTGATGCCAAGTTCATCGGCAAGCGGAATGGCTTTGCGTATTTCGGGGATCGATCGCTTCCATGCTTGCTCGTACGTCACTGAATCCTTGACAACGGCCGGAACGAGCAGCACGCTGGTTGCCCCGTAGGCTTTCGCGGACCGGATGGCCTCTTGAAGCGCCAACAGCCCCTTCTCACGAACGACCGGATCCGGGTGCGACAGCGTCGATCTCCAGTGAACGGAATCGACAACGCCGTGAACGTCCAGCCCGCTCGCCTTCTTGGCCTCGGCCACTTCATCCGGTTTGGGGCCGCCGGGACTATTCAGTTCAACGCCATCGAAACCGAGTTCCTTTAGAGTCTTGAATTTCTCGGTCAGGTTGCCCGTCACTTGGACCATGCCAATCTTGACGGCCTTCTTGTACGGCTTGGGCGTGCTGTCGGCCGCCAAGGCGGTTGTCGAATCGCCAGCCATCAAAGCGGTAGTTGCAGCGACCGCCGCGGTAGATTTGAGAAAATGTCTGCGTTTTAAAGTTGGCCTGTTCGCATTGTGGTTAGCCGAATTGTGCGCATCCGATAGGGACCCGCTCGAGAGGGGCTGGTCTTGTTGAGGCCGGCTGAGATTGGACGAATGCATAGGTGCTCCTCAATGCGCTTGACGTCATGAATTCGGACGTGGGCGTTGTTCGAATGTGGTCCGCGAACCACTATGATACGAGTCGGCCGAGGCATAAGCAACGTTTGGCCGTTACAGGCTTGGAACGAGCTGTCGTGTGGTTGCAGGGGCCGCCGCGGGACCTTTACGATGGCGTTATCGAATTCATGACAAGATGGCTTTCTCAAGAGGTTTGGCAGCGTTGGAATAAGTTGGTGCCACGCAAACCGCTATCGCCCTTCAAGCCAAAGACAACGACGCGGCTGGCAACTAAGATCTAGCTGACAACGACGAACTGACTGACAAGACGTGCAACACATACCTAACAGACGCTCTTAATACGTTTTATGGACGAGACGCTTTCCAACGCCGAATCGCAGGACGACCTGGATCTAACTGGTCGGGTCGTTGGCGACTATCTCATTCTCCGTCGGCTTGGTCAGGGCGGCATGGCGATGGTCTATCTGGCCGAACAGACGTCGCTCAAACGGCAAGTCGCATTGAAGGTCCTGAAACAGCATTTGGCTGTCGATCCAAGTTATCGAAAACGATTCGAAAACGAAGCTCAGGCGGCGGCTTCATTAGTTCACGCCAACATTGTGCAGATCTACGACGTCAACTGTGTTGATGGCGTGAATTACATCGCCCAGGAATACGTGCCGGGCCGCAACCTGAAACAGATCATTGACCGCAATGGGCCGCTGGACGCCAAGCTTGCCGCCGTGGTCCTACGACAAGTCGCCGCGGCGCTGCACTTGGCTGGCGACCAGCACATCATTCACCGAGACATCAAGCCGGAGAACATCCTGCTCACGCCACGAGGCGACGTCAAGGTTGCCGACTTCGGCCTCGCTCGAATCTACTCGCCAAGTTCCGGCAGCCAGAGTTTGACGCAGGACGGAGTGGCCTTGGGAACGCCGCTGTATATGAGCCCGGAGCAAGTCGAGGGCGGCAATGTCGATCCGCGCTCCGACATGTATTCGCTCGGCGTCACTGCCTATCACATGTTGGTTGGCCATCCGCCGTTTCAAGGCGATACGTCCTATAGCGTCGCAGCTCAACATCTTCAGAAGGCGCCCGAGCGGCTTGAGGCCGTGTGTCCTACCGCGCCCGAAGGACTTTGCCGAATCATTCACAAGTTGCTCGCCAAGAAACCGGAGGAGCGATTCCAACGCGTGGTCGATCTGCTGCGTGAGCTCCGCGCTCTTCAGCTCGACGACGCGGAGATTGATGAAGAGTGGACAACGCCGGAGATGTTCGCGCTCGCCGACACCCGATTCGAAGCAACTCAGCAATTGCAGACGGTGATGAGTGACGCGGCGAAGGAGCGACAAGTTGGTCGACGCCGGCTGATGATCGCCGCCGCGGCGTTGGCCGTCGCCTTTTTCATCGGCGCCGTAGTCGCAGTCCGCTTGCGACCTCGCAACCTGCTAGCCAGCGGCGTTATGCCGGGCGCTCAAGTTGAGAAACGCGATAACCCTCGCGAGCAGTACTTGCATGCCGTGTTGCTTCCCGCCGAAAAACGTGAGGCTGCCTTGCTAAGCATCCGTCGGTACTTCCCGGCCGATAGCGGCGCCCATGACAATCAGTACTACTGGACGCTTGCCGAGCAGCGGCTCGCCGAACTTTACATTGACGACGAGGACTATGACCAGGCGAGAAAACACTTGGTCTCATTGTCCAACCACTCGGATGCTCAGTTCCGCGCATATGGATTGGTCGGTCTTGCAAATGATGCCGACCGACGAGGCAATCAGGAGCGAGCTCTAAGCTACTTGCATGAACTCTTCGACATGCGAGAAGACCTCCTCCTCAATGCGCGCGATGTCACTCAACGACTAAGTAGCGAACTTCGCGTTGAGTATCAGCGATTGTCGCGCGAAACCAGCAAGGGAGAAAACGAGGATTCTTAAATGGCTTGGCGAGGCCCGCTGGCCATATGAGCCGAGTTGCATTGCCCTCTGCGAGCTTCTTGTTTCACGCTTCTTCGACCAGATCAACTCATGCCCGAACTACCTGAAGTCGAAACAATGCGACGAGGGGTCTTGCCTGTCGAAGGGGCAACGATCACCGATGTCGTTCGCCTTCCTTGTCGGCTCAAGCCGATCCACGTTAAACCGCGAATCGATGTCTTTCGCAGACGCGTGAGCAACGCGGTGATCGACAAGGTCGATCGGATCGGCAAACGTGTCGTGTTGCGGTTGAACACAGGCGACAGCGTTATTCTCGAGCCGCGGATGACGGGGCTGGTGTTGCTTGACGACGCGCCGAACACCGAACACCTACGGTTTCGATTCGACTTAGACGGTGCCGTTGCGCACTTGTATTTCTGGGATCGCCGCGGCCTTGGCTCGGTGCGTCTGTTGACCGAAGCCGAGATGGCCGAGCAGTTGGGCGGCGACCGGCTAGGCCCCGATGCCCTATCGATCACCGTCGAGCAGCTGCGCGAACGATTGAAGGGCAGTCGTCGAGCCGTCAAGGTGGCTCTGTTGGACCAGCAAGTGGTCGCCGGCATCGGCAACATCTACGCCTCGGAGATCTTGCATCTGGCGCGAGTCCATCCCGAAGCGAGATGTGACCTTCTCAGTCGCGAGCAATGGCGTCGGATTCACGAACGACAACTTGAGGTCTTGCAAGTCGCGATCGACCACGAGGGCTCAACGTTGTCCGACGGCGCCTATCGGACGGCGCTAAACGACCCAGGCAGCTATCAAAACGAACATCGTGTGTACGATCGCGAAGGGCTCGCCTGCACATGTTGTGAAGCAGGCGAGATAAAACGGATCGTCCAAGCGCAACGAGCCACGTTCTATTGCGGGCGTTGCCAAACGAAACGCGACAGAAAACCGCAAAACGGTTAGGCGATCTATGCGTGATGCCGACAACGTTTACGTGACGCGCGCTGCCTTGCCTGCGATAACGGGTTAAACGAATTGGCTTGGTTTTGCGCTGTAGTCGTCTATCGCTGGAAGATTGGCAGGTAAGCCTTGTCGAGCTGCAACATGATCAAGTTGCACGCGGTGACGTAGATGGCACCGATGTTGCCTTCCCATTGACCCGAGTCGCGTTGTTCGCCAATGATGCGAGCGTAGAGTTTGTCGCGGAACGGCACCCATTCCTCGCGCCCTTGTCGATAGACGACTTGCGAGTAGTAGAGGTACGTGTAGTGCCAATGCCCAAAGGACCGGGTACCTCCGCCAATGTTGTTGAGGTTGTCTTGGCAGAACTTGAGCATCTCGGGTACGTGCTTGCTGTCATAGTCGCCAGCGTTGTAGAGCGCGGCGAGCGCGGCGGCTGTGATCGCGGGTCGCGAGTTGCCTCGGTTGCGCGAGCTGTACGAAATGCCGCCATCCGGATTCTTGCAGCCGTAGATGTAGTCCTTGGCTCGCTTGATCACCGAATCTGGAACGGGAATCCCCGCGTTGCGGCAACCTCGAAGTCCTTGGACTTGGGTGATCGTCGTTGATCCCTCATCAAAGTTGTTGCCGTCCTTCGCGCTGACGTAGCCCCAACCACCGGATGGCGTCTGGGCGTCCGCGCTGAACTTGACCGCCTTCGTGAGCACCTCAATCAATTCGTTTCGTCGATCGATGTCTTCTTCTTCGCCAAGCACTTGCGAAAGATAAAGCATCGCGAAACCGTGACCGTACGTGTAGCGGTTGTCGCTGCCCGGGTCGCCAATCAGGCCGTTCTCTCGCGATCGGCTGACAAGGTAGTCGACGGCACGGCGTATCTTCGCGGCGTATGGGCCTTGAGTCGTTGTCGATCCGGAGCAGAGCAGGGCGATTCCCGCCAGTGCCGACATGGCTGTCGGATAGTTGTTGGATTTGGCGATCCAGTGCCCTAGCGACTTCTGGTTGCTGGCGACCCAATTGAGCCCTTTGCGAATCGCGGCCTCCCATTCCGGGTTCTTGGCCGCCGCCCATGTCGAGCTCGTTGGGCTCATCCAGGCCGATACTCCGCCACCTGCCGCGAGAGCGCTCAGTTTCAGCATTTCTCGCCGCTGCATCGTTTCCCTTTGCAGATCGACCTTGCTCATCCTTCGCTCCCATTCGCTATGACAGTGTTTTGACTAGACAGTCCCACTCGATCTCATCCGCCATGATCGGATTGTTGTCGAAACCCGAAAACAGCTCAACAATTACTTGGCGGGACCAACATATTGTCCCATGGGGTCGGCGCGGCAAGTCTGCCAGTCGCTTATCTATTCTCGGTCACCGCTCGATGGGCGTCTAGAGAATCCGGCGGATTCCTAGAATTTGGGCACCGGACTCGGATTCGAGACCTTGACGTAGGGAGGGTGATAGTCGGGTCGGACGTCGACTCCAAATCCTCGATTCATCTCCCATTGAGCCCTTGCGGCCCAGGGGGTGCCTGGGTGGGCCGCGATGACTTCGAGAAACAGGGCCTTCGATTTTTCGACGTACGGCTTGCTCTCTTCGGTGCGGAGCTTGGCGACCGTGTGGCAATCCCAATGCAACAGAGTCAGATTCGGAGTCTTCGTCAGCGGGGCCACTTTGGGATTCTTGATGAATTCCTCGAGGGCCACGCCATATTCATACAAGCGTGCTTGGTAGGCCACGCTTTGCGCGTAGATCAAGTCGTAGTTCGCTTGCCAGCGCGGATCGGCTTCTTGCTCGCGATGTTTTTTTGCAGCTTCGAGAACTTTCTGGGCTTCGGCCAGATACTTGATGAAAACAATCGCCTTTTGTTGGTTGAGCCGGGCTCGTTTGGTGAAGTCGACGAGGTTCAGCGGGAATTGCATTTGAAGTTCGACAACGCGAGCGGACTGCTTGTTGTAAGGGTTGAGATCATTGATGACTTGCCAGAGAAACGTTCTCAACGGGAACTTATCGCGATCGGCGAAGACTTCGATGCGAGCTCTCAAGTCGGGCCGGTAGGCGCGCATCATTTCGAGTTCATATTTTCGCTTGGCACCGCGGACGAGATTGCTCTCCGTGCTCGGCAGCATGAAGAACACGCCGCCCGTTTCCCGAGTCAACCGACCCAATTCGTAGGGCGCGAATCCAGCGGGGAACGCGTCGTATCGACGGTGAAATCCATTCGTCTGCAGTTGTTCGACAAAGCCGGTCTCGGGGCCGCGATCGATGGGCAGCCAGTGGTGACGTTTGGTTTGAGGGTGTTTCCAGCGAACGCGTGCGTACGGGTAGCCGAACACCGATTCGCGACTGAGCGCGTAAACTCGACAGCGAGACGCCCTGGCTTCCGCGATCGCTCGCTCCAGGTAAGCCCGGTTGTTCTGTTGGTCGCCGCTCTCGTCGGTCACCATGACCATCATCAATTGATACCGTCGCGCGTATTCGCGGTGAGCCGCGAGGGCTCGCGAAACGGCCTCGCACATCATTTCCTTACCAGACGGGTCGACCGGAACGGCGTTGATGGCGCGACGAATGACTGCCAAGTCGCCCGTTGGTTTGAGTGTGTGTTTGAGATGGCCGGCACCGTAGCTGGTTACCGCAGTGAGTAAGTGCTCGCTCTCCGTCCCTCCTATTAATCCCAGCTCGGAGTAGACTTTTTCAATCCGATCTCGGATCTCCTTTTGATCGTCTTTCATGCTCTCCGATTGGTCGAACACCCAAATGACCATCACGTCGCTCTTGTCGAGCATCCAGAGAATCTCTTGGGTCATTCGGTCGAAGGCTTGCTGATAGTCGTCGACTATGCTCCGCGGTTCGCCCAACGTGCCTTCGGGGACCTCAGCCACGAGGTTCGTGCTTGAGGGCATCGTCGTAATTGGGCTGCCGATCGAGATCTCTGTGGCAGTGAAGTTTTCGACGACCTTTTGATTCATTTGAATGTCGGGTGCGCCGCCGGCAGCCGCGCCGCCTGTCACGCCGACTTGAGGCGCAGAATTAAAGATGGCTTCGGCGTTTTCGGCCGGTTCGATTTCGGTGTCGAGTTCGATTTCCTGGAGCAAGGGCTCTGGCCGCTCTTCGAACATCTGCGAGACGATTTCCCGAATGTTCTTCGAGACGGGCAATGGGGCCGCCATCAGGCCGAGGGCGATGAGAATAACAAGGTGCACGATGGTCGACACAATGCAAGCGCTCATGTTCCTCAGAGTGGACCGTAAACGAGACGTTTCAATCTCTTCGAACTCGTCCTCCATCTCATCGCCGTCAGCGTGGTCTTCGCCAGCCATGGCGTCAGCGATCTCGTCTTCTTCATCGCTCGAATGGTCGTCATTTGGCTCGCTCAGGTCTTCGTCCGCCTGGCGGAAACGACTTCGCGTTGCCCTCGGGATGGAGCTCGATCCGGCCGACTCGAGTTGTTCGGTTTCCATGCCGCTTTCGTCCGGCCTACGGGCGTCATCATGTGTCATTTATCAAGCTCCTAGAGTTCGCCTGATTATATCCGCAATTTGCGTGCAGCGACGAACGAATACGTAGGCTTTTTCGTATTGAGTTTACCGGTTTATTTCGTCTGTGCGCTCCTTTCGCACCAAGGAGACTGTGAGCTTGGAAAGTCGGTTCGGCCTGCTTGCGGCGAGCTTGTCGGCCGGGCGTTCGGGAAGACGTGCCGGTTGAGTTGAATTGGCGAGATGGGGAAGGGAGCCTCGACGATCGAGAACCTCGCGGCTGACAACAAAATCACCCGTCTAACAGGTGAAAACTCGCTCTATTCCTAACAGTTTTCCAACTGCTGAGGCGAGGTTCAGTCGTTATTAGGTTTCAGCCGATGGTAGAGGATGAAACGGATTTCGGCATCCCAAGGAAGAATCAGATGGCCCAAAAAGCACGCGTCGTTGTCTCGATTGACCTCAGTGATACCCCCACGCCTCAAGAGACAACTTTTGCGTACGACACCGTTGCGCTGTTGGACGAAGTGGGCATTCCCGCGACTTGGTCGACTCCCTCACCGACCCTGGCTCAGATGGCACCGATGATCAACGGGCGCGTCCGCCACGAGATCGCTCTGCTGGCGACCGACACTTGGGCGACCAGAACGGATCGAACCCAGTTCGCGTCCAGCCTGTCGAACCGCATCGCGACGGCCGCAGCGAACGGGATTTCCATACACACGCTGGCGGCGCCCGCCCAATCGATCGAAGGCCGCCTCGATCTTCTTGTCAAGCATCGGCTGACCACATTCCGAACGCTCGATCGCGCTGTCAAGCATGGTGGCGAGCTGGATCGCTACGGCGTCAATCTGGCACCGGAGTCGATCGATCTTCACGGCGAATACGCCTGGTGGACCGGCGGACCTCGCGCCGCCGTTCGTCGCGGATTGCATAATTCAATTCAGAACCGAGACATCGCCCACATCGCGATCAGCGTCAAGCAAGTTGTCCAGGCCGAACGCCAGCAAATCGCCTGCGCCGCTCTCGAAGACGCTGCAAATCGAGTTCGATACGGACTCGCACAAGTCGTGACGATGAGCCAATTGGCCAGCGGCCATCGCATCATCCGTACTGGCACGGGTCGGTCGATTCTCAGAGCAGCTTAGTCGGGCGCAAAAAATCCCTTTGGCCTTCCCGCATCCTTTTCAGCTCCGCCGCAAAGTCGGTTTGCTTGCGTATAGGGCGGCTTGCGTACTAGGTCTGCTTGCGTACTAGGTCTGCTGGCGTACTAGGACTGCTGGGGTAGAAGGGCTGCTGGCGGAGTGGGACGGGGGGCGGTA
>CAZMNY010000020.1:0-140846 GCA_964567745.1 uncultured Pirellulaceae bacterium
CTCGCTGGGATCTGCGCGGGGGGCACCGGGTAACCGGCGTTCCTACCGCGACGGCGGTTGAGAGAATCGAACACTTGAATAGATCTCCATTTTGGGCTATCAAAATCGCGTCGTGGCGCGAGAAGAACGGCGGACCGTGTCACTTTTTCGTTTCGACCCGCGTCGCGACGAACAGCAACGCTTTCTTCGTGTCTTCGAAGTTCGTGCTATGCCCACCCTTGGGTCGGTGAATGCTCAGCACGTTAGGGTTATGCTTGCGGACCTTTTCGAGCAAATCCAGGACGCTGTCGGGAGGAACGATCGTGTCCTGTCCGCCCGTCGTGGCCGCGATTGGCATTGTGAATTTCTGGGGAAAGAAGATCGCCGAGCGGCGGCGATATTGTTCTGGCTTTTCTTGTCGCGAACCGCCAAACGATCTAGCGATCGCGTCGCTGAATCGCGTGTAATTCACAAGGTCGGCCGTTCCGTTGAGCGAAACGACGCCGTCAATCAACTTGGGATGGAGAGCTGCGAAGGTCAGCGCCCCTGTGCCTCCCATCGAGCCCCCGCAGATAATGACGCGGTCGATTTTCTGTCGCTTCTTCATCAAACGGATGATCTGAACGACGTCGGCTTCCGCCTTCGGTCCCATCCAGGACGTCTTGGCTCGATAGTCTGGCGAAACCAAAATCATACCTCGTTCAGAGGCCGCCTCGCGCACGCCGCGACACTCGCCTCGCTGCTGCCGAACAAACTGCCATCGGTCCGATCCGTGACCGTGTAACGCGATCAATAGCGTTGTCGCAGGTCCCGCTTCGGCTTTCCGTTTCGGCGTGACAATCACAAACTTCTGTGTCGCGCCATCACAATCGGCGCGGAAGGCGACATCTTCGATTTGCGAGTCGTCTGTTGAGGCAGTCCCATTGGGCTGATCGTCGGCAATTGCGGCGGCTACGCAGAGCGAACCGAGGACGACGGCGGGCAGCAACTTAATCATTGTGTCGCTTCAAGATCTTGGATCGCGAGTGTCGAACAAGTTCGCCGCAATAATGACGGGTTGCGAGTGCGTTTACGGCTTTAGCTCCGCAAGAATCTTGGCGGCCTTCGCTTCAAAGATCGCCTGCCATTCGGGCGCCAAGATGCACTCGCTATCCTCCTGGGCGCCGCCCACGTTTCGCAACTGTTCGGCCGTGGGCGCGTAATAGATGTATCCGTTCGTGTACGCGGAAACGAACGTCAAGTCGTGCGGAGACGCCTTCTTGATGTTGAGCCCGATCTGAACGGTGAGTTCGCCTGGAAAGGAGACGATGACGAAGTCGCCGATTCGAATCCCAACCAGTTCGACGTCAATCATACGCTTCTTGGCTGCGAGATTATTGCGCTGATGTTTTTCCAGCAGAGCCAAGTTGGTCTGAATTCGCGTTAGCTCTTCCATGATGTGGATATTGCGAATGTAACGTTTGATGTGCGCGCGATTGTCTGCGTCAAGCGTTTCCAAGTCGGCGATGCCGGCTGATTTTTCGTGCAGGTATTTGTACGAATAGTACGAGGGAAATTCGGCCGAGAGATTGTACTTGATCGCCAATGGCATGAACGATTTTAAGTTGAGATGCGTGCCTCGTAGCGATTGCAGCAGCCGCTGTTGTTCGCTCTTTAACGTGGCGATTCTGCGTCCAGTGTCGGAACGCGGCAACTCGATCACTTGGTTGACACGGCTCAGCCTGTCGTCTTGTTTGGGTTCAATTCGGCGAAGGGCTTTGAGCGTGCTGAGCCCGAGCAGGTTGCCCAACGGTTCGGCGTCTCTAGGATGGTCGACGTCCTTATAACGCAGTGGATTGATGTCTCCTGCGCAGCCTTGCAGGAACAACGCGATGGTCCCATCGCTCATGTTGTCCTCAATAACGGAAGATGCGAAGCCGATCATGTCTGCCGAATTGCCTCCGCTCGGCACGCCTTGAATTGGATGACAGGCAAAGTTGTAGACGACGGCCAACGTCTCTCCGTTCAGTTTGTCGAGGCGAAGGACTCCAATCTGAGGGTCGATCGGACCTGCGCCGGCGATCTGTTCATCCGGCGGCAGCGAGTAGGCGTGGCGAACGTCAATTTCTCGTCCGCTCTTGAGTCGCAAGCGGCGATTTTCCATGATGCGATCCTCATGGCCAACTCCCGCGCCAATTCGGACCGGCGACAACTCGCGCGAGGCTAGCTTGATCGCCTCAAAGGTCCGCTGTTCGATCTCGCTGCAGACCGTTCCGTGGCAGTGGCTCGCGTTGACAACGACGCTGGCCGGATCGATGTCGAGCTCCTTCTCCACTCGAGCTCGAACGTTGGCGAGGAAATCGTTCTTGATCGAGCCGATTTCCGCAATCGCAACGGCGTCAATCGTAACAATGACCGCTGTCGTCTTGCCGCTTCGAAGCACGAGCGCTTTGGCGTACAGGCGATCGTTGACCGGTTTGGAGTTCGGGTGAGTCACGTCGACTTTGGCGACGCCCGCCATCAGTTGCTCGGCTCGGCATGGTTGCTCCGCTCCCGCGACTGCGAATGCGGCGAGCAACAGAAGGGCCGCCGACAAACGGCGGGTAGGAAACGGGAATCGGCAAATCTCAATGATCATCATGACAATCGTCTCTATGAGCGTTAAGGTGATCGTTCGGCTGTGTGATCGTTAGGATAGGCATTGTATCATCGCTTCGGCGCCATTTCCGCATCCGCCAGCTGCCGATACGAAGGCGGGCGTCCTGTCACTTGCGAACGGTCGTCGGCTAAACACCTATGACGCCAATTCATTTCCAGGCTTTGATTCGCGAGTCGTCCCATGTCTGCAGCATTCTTCGCCAGCCAGGCCGAGTTCCGAGAGTGGCTGAGCGAGAACGACGAGACGGAGAAGGAACTTGTGGTCGGCTACTACAAAGTGGCGACCGGCAAGCCGAGCATGACTTGGTCTGAGTCGGTCGATCAAGCCTTGTGCTTCGGTTGGATCGATGGTATTCGACGCCGGATCGATGAAGAGAGCTACAGCATCCGGTTCACTCCGAGACGGCCGACGAGCAACTGGAGCGACGTCAACCTCAAGAAAATGGTCGTGCTAAAAAAGAAAGGATTGCTGCAACAAGCGGGACTCGACATTTTCGCCAAGCGCAAGAAGAAGACCACGAAACGCGGCTCGGGTGGGAGCGCCAAGTTCTCGGCGGAATTGAAGAAGAGATTCGTCAGCGACAGCAAAGCGTGGAAGCTCTTTGAGACTCAACCGGCCTACTATAAGAAGATGATGACCGAATGGGTCATGAGCGCCAAACAAGAATCCACTCGGCTCCGTCGTCTCGAGAAGCTCTCGAAGCAAGCCAAAAAGAAACTCGTGTGCAATGACGCGAGTGTTGCCGTTGCGGACGAATCAGTACTTGATATCCAGGTCGTTTTTCCGAATCGACTCGAGCTTGTCGGCTAGCAGCTCTTGGAATCGGGCAACGAGCTGTTTGTGTTTCGGATCATCCGCCAAATTTGTGTACTGCTCGGGGTCGTTCTTGGTGTCAAATAACTCGATGCCGGCGGAGGCGTCTTCTTTGTACTGTATGTAGGCGTACCGATCCTCGCGAAGCAAGAATCCCTTTCGCATTGGAGCGACGCTAAACGCCGCGTCACGAACTCGATGAGTCGGGTCATCCAGCATGGGCGAGATGTCTTTGCCTTGCATTCGCTTTGGAATTTCCAGGCCGCAGAGATTGGAAAGCGTTGGATAGAGATCGAGCAGTTCGGTGAGCGAGTGGCAGACGGCCGGTTTCTTGCCAGGAACGCTGATGATCAACGGCACTCCCGCCGATTCATCTCGCAGGCTAACCTTGGCCCAGAAATCATGTTCGCCCAGGTGATAACCGTGATCGCTGGTGAAGACAACGATCGTGTTGTCTCGCAACCCTTCCTCTTCCAACGCCTTCATTACCTTGCCGACCTGGGCGTCCATGAAGGCAACTGAAGCGTAATAGCCGCCCACCGCTTTCTTTTGACGGCGAATGTCCATCTTCATATTGGGGCTGGTCTTGTAATTGATGCCGGCCTTTGGAATGTCGTCCCAGTCGCCGTCGACTTTTTCGGGCAAGACCATCTTGCTGTAGGGCAGGAACGGCGGGTAATACGTCTTCGGGGCGACAAAAGGAACGTGCGGCCGAACAAAACCGACGCCCAACCAGAACGGCGTGTCCTTGTGCTTGCGAATCAGCTCGACCGCTTTGGCGGCTGTCTTGCCGTCCGAGTGAACCAGGTCGTCGCCGTCGGCTTCAACGACAACGAACGTGTTCCCGCCGACCACAGGTCGCTTGCCGTTCGGATTTCCCTCAAGCGTTTCCCCATTGCCGGGCGCTTTCCATTCGGGGCCTGGACTGTTGAATCGTTCGGTCCAGGAATCGGCGTCGTCGGCGCCGTGGCCGCCGCCCTCAATCCCACCGGGAACGCCCATGTGAAAGATCTTGCTGACCCGAGCCGCGTAGTAGCCGTTGTTCTTAAAGTGCTGTGACCAAGTCGCGCGTTTGCCGATCTGGGGCCGCGGGTTTTTGTAGCCAAGCACGCGCGTGGCGTGAGGGTAATAGCCCGACATGAAAGATGCCCGCGAGGGACCGCAATATGTCCCCTGGCAATAGGCCCGAGTAAATCGAGTCCCTTGAGCGGCAATGGCGTCGATGTTCGGCGTCTGGCAAACTTGGTTCCCGTAGCAGGACAAGGCAGTCGCGGTGAGATCATCGGAGATGATGAAAAGCACGTTTAGCGTCTTCTTCTCCTCTGCCGCTTCAACATGGCTCGAGAGACCGATCGCAGCCGCTGAGATTGACAGACAGAGAATCCACGCGATTGGGTTCTTCATGGGTGCCGTTCTTTGCTAGAGCGTAAACATCTTGGTGCGCAGTCGCCTCGTCCTCGCGGCGCAACCGCGGCTTCGTTTGAAATAGGACGCGATGCGATGAGCGAGTCTATTTCTTGGGCGACTCGATTGGCTTCTTCTTCTCGTCGTCCTTCTTATCCGCCGGCTCTTCCTTCGCCGCTTCCTTCTTTGCTGGCTCTTTCTTCGCAGCCTCTTTCTTCGCAGCCTCTTTCTTCGCTGGCTCCTTGGCCGCTTCCTTGCCTTCCGCTTCCTTGCCTTCCGCCTTCTTAGCTGCGGCGTTTTCTTCGGGCTTCATATCGCCCTTTTTCTTGAGCTCAGGCCACGTCTTCATAACCTCGTCGCGTTCTTTATCGGTTTCGAATCCAATCGTGTGGACTGCGATCTGATTGCGGTTTTTCTGAAACCGTTTGAAGCCGTTCTTTCTGGGGTCGATCTTGTACAACTCGAGAAGGCCGACCAGTGCGGCGTCGCAGACTTTGGTGACGTAACGCTTTCCGTTAATGGAGTAGGTCGTGCACTGTTGCTTGTCGGTGAGCAGTTTTTCGAGAATCGCGGTATCCTTCTCCTTGCTGCCATAAACGGCGACGGCAAAGATTGCATTCGCTTTCGCATAGCCGTTTTGCTGAGTGCTTTGAGTGAACCGCCTCGCCGGCTCATAACACTCTTTGATGTCGTATTGCAGGCAGAGCATGATCAGTTGGTAGTTTGCCGTGCCCGTCATGCTTCGCATCAGGCCGACGAGCAGCTTCTTCATCAAATCGCTTTGCTCGCCATTGGCGATGGCCTGTCGAAACGCATTCTGGCTACAGAAATTGGACGCCATCGAGCTGACTGTGGCGTTCTGCTTGGCGTTCTCGTGCGTCGTCAGGTAGAGGACCGTGGCGACGGTCGGCAGAGACAATTGGTAGCCAAACTGCTGTGTTGCGTTTTGCAATTCCGTGCAGCGCTGTTGTAGTTTTTCTCCCAACTTCTCAGGTTTCGCTGCGGACGATTCAAGCAGCGCGAATTCGGCTGAGTACATTTCCGCAAAAAACTCGCGGGTCTTCTTGTCGTCGCCAATAATGGTTTGGAATCCCTTCCAACCGGGCAGCTCCTTCGCGTTCGGACCGCCTTTCTTAAAGTCCGCCAAGAGTTTGAGTCGCGAGTCTTTGGAGATCTGATCGAGCAGGCGGCGGCATCGTATCCGCAGTTCAGGATCGACGTCGTCCAAACCTGCCTTGAGTGCGGCCGTGGCGGAAATGCCGAGTTCTGTCAATCGCTTCTCCGCTTCCTCACGCGCTCGGAAGCTGCGATCGCCGAGCTGGAGAACGATCTTGGCGACGTCTTGTTCGTCTTTCGCATCTGCTTTCTTTCCTTCGCCGTCGGCTGCCGCGGCCTGTTGAGCAAACGCGGCGAAGCTCGTTGGCGATTGGGAAATGATCATGTCGCCGGAGTAGGCGAGATTGCCCAGCTCAGTGTCCGTTTTTCGCGTTACCGTTTGCCCGTTGTCCATATCGACGCTGAGCAGTTCGCCTTCGCTCGTGGGCAAATAGAAATAATGCCCGACCAGGACGCCGCGTCCGCTTGGGAATCCCAGTGTCTGTTGAGCTGTCACCCACTTTGGCGTTCCCGTCGCCAAATCGACGAGAGCCAGTCGATAGCGCCCGACGAGCAATATGTATTCTTCAAACGTACAGGCCGCGTAGAGGAAGTCTTGTCGCGGCTTGCTCCAAAGCACTTTGCCGGAATAAAGATCGACGCATTGCATCGAATTCATGGTCGTCGGCGTCGCGATGCAAAACCGACGGGAGCATAGAAGCGACGCGTTCGCCCAACGGCTTTGCGGGTTGGCTGCCTTGATAAATTTTTCCCAGTCGACGCCGCCCGGGCCTCGGTAATAGACGTTTCGCTGACCGGAGGCGTAGGTTTCGATGTCGCGCTGCTTGGCGTCGCTAGGGTCTTTTGCGAGTAGTTTTCGTTTCCAGATGAACCGCTTCTCTGTGAGGTCCATCGCGATCAAATAGTCGGCACCGGTCCAGCAGAGCAAGATCCCATTCTTCAAAGCCAATCGGCCGCCGCGAAGTCGACGTTCGGGATTCGTCGAGACTTTGTCGTTCATCGTCAGCATCGATTGCGACCACTCCAGCGCGCCGGTCTCTTTGGAGAGCACGATCAACTTGATGAGGTCATCCACTTCAGCCAAAACATAGACTTGCTCGCCCTTGATAAGCGGTGGTGAAAGAAAGAACGCGTCTTTCAGTTTTTCACTCGCCCCTTCGGCACCGCCAACCGTCCAAGACAAAGCGCCTTCACGTTTGAGGTCCAGGGCTACCAATCGATTCTTATCGGGGTCTTGCGCCGTCTTGCCTGGCAACGCAATAACAGCTCGGCGCCCGTATCGAGATTTCGGGATCGGGGCGCTCAACTTGTCGATCAATAACAGCGATTCTCCGTCGGTTGCGATTCCCGCATACAGTGAATCGGTCCAAGTGCGTCGAAAAACAGCTTCTCCCGATGCGGTCAGCGTCTCGCGGTTTTCGTGCATCGTCGTGGTCAACTGAGCCGTCAAGATCTCGTCGGGCCGTGGAGGAAACAGCCAGACTCGTTTGCCACCAATCGGGTCGAAACCCCACAACCTTCTCGTCGATCGGCCAACAAACCACTTGCCCGCAGTGAGAGGCGCCGAGGTTGGCATGGCAGTGACGCCGCGCCGATTGAATTGCGCTCGAAGCGTTTCGAGCAGATCAGATTCTTGCGTCGTCTCACCCGACTGAACGACCCATGAGAGCTTGAAGTCGGGTCGAGCTGTTTTGACCACAGCTTCCACCAACGGCGCGATCGGCGCGAGGCGTTTGCTGATCCAATCGTCGACATCCGATTCGTTGTCGAACCAAGGCGTTTCGGTTCCGCCCAACATGATGGACGTCGGCTTGTTGTCTCGATGCAATTTGAGCAGCGATTGCTTTGCGCTGATTCGGTCGCCGGCCTGAAGCCAGCAAGTTGCCTGTAAGACGGACAGCTCAGGTTCGAGTTCATTGGAGACGCCGACGATTCGTCGCAAGCGCATTGCCGCGGCCGCCGGTTTGCCCTCTTCCATCAGCATCCGAGCTGACATGAGCGCCGCTTTGGCACCGGCCTTCGTCCCGAGATAACGCTGGTGGAAAGTACGCAACGCCTCCCAATCGCCCTCTTTCAATATCTCATCGAGCTTGGCTTCCGCTTGCGCGCCGAATCGCAATTCAAACGCCTCTCGAGCCGGACCGGTCAGCCCCAACGCCAACCTGGCAACTTCCTCCTTGATCCCGGTTGTTTCGTTGGTGTCATCGACGAAATAGTCGGCGTCGTCGGTCTTGAGCAACTCGTTGATGTGCTGGCAAAGGATTTGATAGTCCTTGTCCGCCAACGCTTTTTTGGCTCGATCCAAGTGAACTCTCAACTCACGAGGCGCTTTGATCGGCGTCGCTACGATCTGCGGCTTGGTGGTTGTGTTACCGAATTGAGCGAACGCCGAAGAACAGGCGATCAAGACGGCGAGGTTGCCAAGAAATAGTGCTTTAGTGAACGCACTCATGGGGTAGATCTCTCAAGGAGTTGAGCCAATTAATCCAGCATATCGACGGATCGATTTGCTCGCAAATCATCCGGCAACCGCTTTCCTCGGGTCGCGCGACAAAAAACCGCGAAAACGTGCCAACTGGCCCCGGAAGCAGGCGACGAAGGGCCTGAGATGACGGGTTCGACACCGCGAATGCCCGGATTTTCCACTCAATCGGCAAAGTCGTACTTAAGCGGCGACGTACCTTTGCAGTGCGGCGTTATTTGGAAACGGGACAATTTTATTGGGGCGGCGTCAAATGCACTACGATCTCGTGATTATTGGCAGCGGACCGGCGGGCCAAAAAGGCGCCATCGCCGCGGGCAAACAAGGGTCTCGCGTCGCCATGGTGGAGAGGCGAAATGAGCAACTTGGCGGCGTCTGCCTGCACACCGGCACCGTGCCGTCCAAGACGATGCGGGAAGCCATTTTGCATTTGACCGGCTACCAACAACGCGATGTCTACCGCGAGCAGTATCGTCGCAAGCAACACATCACGATGAGCGACTTGCGACGCAAGTTGGCGCAAGTCATCGAGCACGAACTTGAAGTCATCCGCAATCAGCTCGATCGCAACGGCGTCGATGTCTTTTCGGGCGAGGCCAGTTTCCTGAGCCCGCATGAAATTGCGATCCGGTCACCCAAGGGCGACAAGACCGTTACGGCGGAGCGAGTTCTGTTGGCTTGCGGCACCAAGCCAGCTCGGCCGGCCCAAGTTCCCTTTGACGGCACCCATGTATTTGACAGTGACGAGATTCTGAAGCTGGAGAACATTCCACGCTCGATGATCGTTGTTGGCGGCGGCGTGATCGGCATCGAATACGCCATCATGTTCGCCACACTCGGCGTGAAAGTGACCGTCGTTGACGGCCGAGAGCAATTGCTCGAGTTTTGCGATCGCGAGATCGTTGAGTCGCTGATCCATCAAGCTCGCTCGTTGGGCATGACGTTCCGGCTCGGCGAGACAGTGGCGAAGATGCAGCGATTGCCGGCGGGCATGGTTGCCGTTCAGCTTGAAAGCGGGAAGCGCCTGATCGCCGAAACAACTCTGTATAGCGTCGGGCGAGTTGGCGACACTGAGCATTTGAATCTCGAGGCGGCCGGCTTGACGACGGACAATCGCGGGCGGCTGAAGTGCTGCGAAAACCACCAAACCGATGTGCCGCATATTTACGCCTTGGGCGACGTCGTCGGATTCCCCGCGCTCGCCAGCGCGTCGATGGAGCAAGGCCGGCGCGCCGTTTGTCACGCCGCCGGTCTGCCGTTCGAAGCGTGCCCCCATTTACCGTATGGGCTGTTCACGATTCCCGAAATCTCCATGATCGGCAAGAATGAACAACAGCTAACCGCCGAGCGCGTGCCATACGAAATCGGTCTGGCTCGCTTCAACGAGATAGCTCGAGGCCAAATTGTCGGCGATGACGTCGGCCTCATGAAATTGCTCGTTCACCGTAAGACTCGCGAAGTGCTCGGCGCGCACTGTATCGGTCATACCGCGACAGAGATCATTCATATTGCGCAAGCGGTGATGAGTCTTGGCGCTACGGTCGACTATTTTCGCGACAACGTTTTCAACTACCCGACGATTGCGGAGTGCTACAAGGTCGCCGCTTTCGATGTCTCGAACAAGCTCGAACTCGATCGACTGCTGGGTTCGCACGACCACGAAGACGAGCTTGACTTTGGCGCGTTTGACGCTGCGATCCCGCAAGAGGCCGAGAAGGCCGTGCTGGCCGCCACCTGATGCCGTCGCCGTGGGACTCGAGTCAGCCAAAATCGACCGAGGGGAGTTGACGATTTTTGCGTCCAGGCTCAAGTTAAACAGCTCGCTATTCGTGCGCAACTCGCATGACGTTGTGAAGCGGCGCAATGAGCCCTAGTCGAGCGGAAGCGGGCTTGCCGTCTTCTTTCGACCGAAGATGACCTAGCTATGGAATCGCCCCCAAACGAATCTCTCTCAATCGAGTTCGACGGCGAATTAGCGCGTCCTCGGATGTTCTATCGACAGTGGATGCTGGCGGGCAACCCTGCCTACTTCTTTGATCGTCTCGTCCAGGACTTTGGAGACTTTGTTCACTATCGGGGGTTATTCAATTTCTATTTGGTGAACCATCCGTCACTCGCAAAGCAAGTTTTGCAGGATACGAACAAGACGTTTGACAAGAACACGATTATTTACAAGCGATTCCGCAATGCGTTTGGCGACGGATTGGTCGTCGCGGAAGGTGAAAGGTGGAAACGCCAACGCAAGTTACTTCAGCCAATGTTCGGCCAACTTGCGGTAGAGCGATACTTTGACATTATGGTCGACGCTGCGAACGCCTTGGCGGACGGCTGGGACCAGTCAAGCAAGTATCGCGGGCCCTTTGATGTCGCGAAGGAAATGAACGACGTCACACTGGAGATCGCGGGACGGTCACTCTTTCATGATGGATTCGATCAGGCTCGCGATCGAATTGGACACTGGACCGAGACGATCAATCGATACAGCGCGAAACCACCGTTGCCCATCGTGCGAAGTTTCTGGTTCCCGTCGCGCCGAAATCGAATGCTCAAACAAACGCTGCGTGAGTTTCATGAGTTCTTGAGTGCGATGATCGCCAACCGCCGCGCTGGCCAACGGAAAGAAGATCTACTGGGCGTATTGCTGCACGCCACGCATGATGAGAGCGGGCGGACGATGACCGACCAGGAGATCGTGAGGTTGTTTCGAATGACCGTGTCGATGTCCTCAACACCGAAGTCGCCATCGATTCCGTTCAGTTTCTCACCGCTTGGCTCGGTCTTCTCATCGCGGCGAGCCAATACGTGCCGATAAAGCAACGGCTCGATCTGCACGTGCCGCAGAAATAACTCGGCCGCCTCATAGCGAGCCATGTATTTCATTCCAAAAGCCATACACCAGTCGATGAGCAGGCCTTCACAGCCAATCGGCCAGCGGCGCAGGATGAACTTGATTGGAAAGCTGATAAAACGGAGGAAGAAATAGAACACCAACAGCAGCGGCCGCAACAGGATGAAATCCCACTGAGTCTTCTCTTTGGCGAAGACGTCGTTGATGTAGGGCGTAATATACGGAAACGCTTGCATCGACCTTGCTCGCTTTGAGACTTGGAGTTGGCGCCGCTTTGCTGGACGCCATGTTAGTTTTGCAGAGCGCCAGGTTATCGGGGACGCGGTTGTGTTGGGGCACAATTGTATCACTGTCGCGGCGAGTCACGACGATCGCCGGAGATTTTGGGCATTGCAAGGCGCCGTGTTCCTGCTAGGAATACTGTGGGACATTCAGTATTGCGAAACGGGAGACGCGACGTGGCGGATTTCAAGATTACATCGTTGGACGCCGACACCGATTTCGAACAACTCCATTACTGGGACGTCGTCATTGTCGGTGCCGGGCCCGGAGGCCTGGCTGCGAGCCTCACCACAGCTCATCGCGGCTTGTCAACGCTGGTGATCGAAGCCAAATCGATCGCTGGCGGTCAGCCTCAGTTTCTCTATCCCGACAAGAAGATTGTCGACATTCCCGGGTTTCCCGACGGAATCACCGGTGATGAACTGTCGGAACGCACTTTTCGCCAAGCCCAAGAAGCGCTCGTGCAATTTCGCTTCAATGAGGAACTGATCACGATTGACGAGACCGAGGAACTAGTCAAGGAAGATCGACTCAAGCGAGTCGTGACGAGCCGAGGCAGCTATTTGTGCCGTAAAGTGATCATCGCGTTCGGCTTGCTCCACTTCCCTCGAAAGTTACCACCGCTCGATCTCCTCGAATCAAAAAAGATCTACTACAAGATTCCTAAAATCGGCGATCACGATGGCAATACGGCGATAATAGTCGGCGGAGGCGACTCGGCGCTGGACGCAGCGGTCATGGTCCTGCAACGTGGCGGCGAGGTCGACTTGGTTTTTCGTCGCGATGCGCCGACGGGCAAAGCAGAGACGCTTCGTCGAGTCATTGACCTCGGCGGACGTCTACACAGTCACGCGGAAGTCGTTTCCGCGGAGTTTGCAGGTGATCGTATCGCCGTCACCCTCAGCGGCGACAAGGTCGTGATTTGTGACCTGGCAATCGTTCAAATCGGATTTCTTTCCGCCAGAGAGACGTTTGAGAGGTTGGATGTCGCGTTGAACGATGATGGCAGCATCGCAATCGACCCCTATTACGAGACAAGTCGTCGAGGTGTCTTTGCAGTGGGGGATGTGCACGGCGACATCAAGCTGATTGCGGTCGCTTGGGCGGAGGGAATTCAAGCGGCGATCTACGCATTCAAGGAAATCACAAGCCCGTATTGGCTGAATGAAAAACGTCTGCACGACCACAAGATCGCATTGATCGGCGAAAAAATGGCTCGCGCCGCAAAACAGACTCGGCGGGCAGATTAGGGCAACGCGCCGTCGGAGCCCTCGAGGTCTCTCTATCCCGGCGGCGTTCTAGATGCGGGTTTCTCGCCTTGCCAACTGGCCGCATGCCGCGTCGATGTCGCGCCCCAGGGAATGCCGCACTTTGACCAAGAATCCGCGTTGCTGCATGGCGGCGCCGAATCGTAAACAGTCCTCGCGGTCACTGCACTGCAAGTCGGGAGCTTCTTCGATCGGATTCATCGGAATCAGATTGACCAGCGCAGGCAAGCCATCGAGGTAGTCGGCAAGTTGCTTGGCCTGACTGAGACTATCGTTAAGCCCTTTCAGCATCAGATACTCGATCATGATCGGCGCGTTGTCTTGCAATCGCACGATCTCGTCGAGCGCGGAACGAAGTTCAGTCAGAGGCGTTTTGCGCGCTACCGGAATGATACGCTCGCGCAGGGCTTGATCGGCGGCGTGTAAGCTCAATCCAATCGGCGATTTGGGGAACGTCTTTGCCCACCGAATCATCGAGTCGGGCACGCCAACTGTCGAGACCAACGTCCGTCGCGGGCCGAGCGCGAACCAACTGTCGTCCAATATCAGAGAGGCCGCCTGCAAAACGTTCGCTGTGTTGTGAAACGGTTCGCCCATGCCCATAAAGACGAGGTTGCGGACTCGGCGTTCTTCGCCGCGAGCCATTTGTCTGGCGATGACGATTTGAGAGAGGATCTCCTCCGAGCTGAGATTTCGCACTGGAGAGAGATAACCCGTCGCGCAAAACTGGCAGTTCGCCGCACAACCAACTTGGCTCGAGACGCACATCGAGATGCGTTTGCCAGGCGTCTTGAGTAACACAGTTTCGATCACGTCGCCCGCATCCGTTCGAAACGCCATCTTGAGGGCGCCGTCGCGGCCCGAATCGCTGCGATGGACGAGTACCAGGTTGTGTGGCCGAAAACTCTCGCGAAACTCCTCGCGAAACGGCGCGGGCAATTCGTTGACTGCGTCTTCGAACGGACGGCTAAACTGCAGATAGAGCCGCAAAAAGCGACCAATATAATACGGGTCAATCCGCCGCTCGCGACGGAATTGCTCGATTTCTTGCGGATCGAATACAGTCGGTTTTTCGACGGGAGCCGGGTGCATCGCTGAGCCGGTGAGAAACTTGGTGTTTGTTGTCGAACCATTGTAGCGGGCCAGTCGCGGTCGTCGTAGCTATCGCCAGCGTTACTTGGGCGACGACTGCGGATCGTTACTGATTGTCAGGCTCGCTCGTTGTTGCCGCTTACCGATTGGCCTCCACAATTGCCAAGGGTGGGGTCGGCCGACTATAAGAAGGAATCAGCGAATCGGTGTTAGAGCAGTCGCAAGCGAAGCCGTGAGACGATTCCTGCGAATGTCGGTGGTGCGGTTTCGAAGAATAAGGAGTCGAATTCAATGTCCAAAATGAAACTCATGGCAATCGGATTGCTTGGATGTTCGCTGTTGTTGGGTTGCAGTGCAGATTCTGAACCAACAACGAACACAAGCACGTCGGGAACTCACGGAGCAGCGGGCGAGACGACGCCGGCGACCGTGCAGCTGACGGCCGAAAGCAGGTCGCTCGAAGAAGTTCAGGCGGAGATCGCGGACAGCGGAAAAATCGTGATCCTCGATTTGTGGGCGACTTGGTGAGGCCATTGCATCGCGGACCTTCCGCATCTCGTGCAGTTGCAGGAGAAACATGGCGACCAAGTGCATGCCATCGCAATGAACGTCGAATTCGATGGACGGAGCGATGCGCTCTCGGCCAAAGAGATCGACAAGATCAATGAAGTGCTGACAGCTAAAGAAATCGTCGTCCACAACATCATCTGCACCGACCCGATCGATGACACGCTCGAAAAGCTCAACGTTGTCTCCATTCCGGCCGTGTTGGTTTTTGACACAACCGGCAAGCTCGCCAAGAAATTCGATGGCGAGGTGACCTACGTAGACGACGTGATTCCGTTCGTAACCGAGCTCGTCGCCAAGAGCAGTGATCCCGCCGAGGCCGAAGAGCAATAAGCGTCAAGTTTTTTGGAGAGCGTCAAGTTTTGTTGGACGTTTACATCGAGTGACGAAGACTAGTGAATTGAAAAGGCCGTGATGGGTGGAGACAGTCTAGAAATCGCAACCTTTGGCGGCGGTTGCTTTTGGTGCACGGAAGCCGTTTTTCGAGAGCTGCGCGGCGTGGTCAATGTGACTTGCGGTTATGCCGGCGGCGCGACCGTCAATCCGACGTATGAGGAAGTCTGTTCGGGCGGCAGTGGCCATGTCGAGGTCATACAGATCGAGTTTGCCCCGGAGGAAATCTCGTACGACGTGTTGATGCGAGTCTTCTTTCTTACGCACGATCCGACAACGTTGAATCGGCAGGGTGCCGATGTGGGCGAACAGTATCGGTCGGTCGTGTTTTTTCACAACGATGCTCAACGCGAGGCAGCCGCGCAACTCATCGCAGAACTCGACGCAGCTGGTGATTATGCCTCACCCATCGTGACGGCTGTCGAACTAGCGCCGACATTTCATCGAGCGGAATCGATTCACCAAGACTATTTTGCTCGCAATCCGAACCAGGGATACTGCTGCGCCGTGATCCCGCCAAAACTGCAGAAGCTGCGAGCGAAGTATGCCGATCGTCTTAAGGGTTGACGGGACTGCAGGGTTGACGGGAAGGTCGACTGCATCGCTTGATCGCATGACGCCCGTTGGGACATCTAGTCCCAGGCGCCGAGGACAACGCTCTTGACGAGCACTTTCCCGCCTCGGGCGACTTGTACGTGGATATTGGCCGCCTTCGTCTCTTCATCCGCGATGGTTCGCGCCTTGGCGTCCAGGGCTTCGGCGTCGCCTTCTTCCTTCTTGTCTTTCTTCTCAGCTTTCTTCTCGAGCATCGCTTTGGCTTGTTCAAAGGCCTTGTTCCAGACATCCTCGCGAGCCTGCTGGAAAGCCTCGTCAGCCGATTTGTCTTTGGGTATCGGCGAGTTATTGATTCTCACAATCACGTCGCCAACAGTAGGCGGGAAGCTGGGTGCGACCGGAAACGGACTCGGTTTCTGTTTGAATTGCGTGAGCGGCGACTCGTCCTCAAGCGACTCGATTTCAAGTCCAAGCGGGTGGGGCTTACACTTGATCTTCAAGCTGTCTTCACTGTAGCCGACCAGTAGAGATGAGTTTTGGTAGCCGCGAGCCAGCTGCACCTCGACCTTTTCTTCAACAGCGTGCTTTGCAATTTCGGTAGTCAAGCTGTCAAATGCCGTGACGGTTACGCCTCCGTATCGGAAAATAACGTCACCCAATTCAAAGCCTGCCTTGTTGGCGGCCGACCCCGTTTGCACACGGGAAACGAGGCAGCCGAGCGGATGAGTTTGGCAACTGACGCCCAGGAAACCGCCCTGTCTGACGTCGACATCGACTTTGGGCAGCTGGCCGCGCAACCGCGCCGCGCCCGCCGACGTGATGCGGGTCCCGAAAAGCTTCATCGACACGACGCCGGTAAGGTGCTTTTGAATCGGCTCAATGCTCTTGTCCGAGATTGGCACATATTTGAGATCGAGAATCCTTAGCTTGCTTTGATTCTGCACAAACGACACGACGTGCTCGTCCGTTACGTTTCCGCCGCGGATCGCGATGGATTCCAACGCTTCCATCTTGGCGGCGTACTGCAGCCATTCCCCTTTGTTGTCGGCGGTGCGGAATGCCAGATAGCGGACGTTGTAGAGCCAACGCAATTGTCGCAAGTCTTCGCTCTTTCCCTTCCACTTTTCGCCGATCTCGAGCGTCTGCGCCGCTTCGGCTTGCCCTTGTCGATTGATCAGGATCGTTTCGTCCTTGAGTACAGCGCCGAGATCAATCAGTTTCACCATCGCGCCTTTTTGTCGAATCGCGTGGACTTTGTTGATATGTTTGCGAGCGACGCCCGCAACCGATCGTTTGTCGGAAGCGACCAAGGCGCGCAGCGCTTCGTATGCTGATTCCGCCGCGTCGCCGTCGGCATCCATCGCAAGTTTGAGCAACACGTAAACGCCACGACTAATTGTCTCGCGATTGCCGTCCTCAATCGAAGCCTTAAGAGGCGCGACGGCCTCGACGCCTTGGCGAGTCAATTCGAGCGTTGCTTGTTCGCGGGCGACGAATCGATCCGAGTTGAGTTGGCCGATCCAATAGGCTGCCGAACGGCCATCCGTCTCTTGTGCGAACGCGGCGGGTGCCAGTGCACAACGGGCGATGGTCAATGGCGTCGTCGTTGAGGGCGCAAGTGTGAGCGTCAAGGAAGCGAGCACGATCGTGATCGCAGCGTTTCGACGGCTCTGGGGATGGCGTATTCGCATTGGCAGGGTCAATGTTCCAACAGGTGCTTTGGCAGCGAGCAATCGCCAGCCGTCGGCCTACAGGTGTCTCGCAAGTGGTGGGTTCAATGGGGATGACATGGCGAGCTGACAGCGCGATGTTGACTCGGTTTCAAACAGCACCAAGCAAGTTACTCCCGAATTAGCTTGTCGCGAATTAGCTTGCCAGGCGGTTTTTTGCTTCATAGAGGTACGGGTTCAGTGCAGGGTCATTGTACATCTTGAATTGTCGGTATGTTTTGTGCCGTTTTCGGCCGGCCCAAATGTCGTCCAGGAGTTCTTGAAGCGAGTTGGAAAGGTCATCTTGCTGGACAAGGCAGACCGCCAATTTACGCTGCACGGACTCGACATGCTCTTGGCTCGCATCGTTTCGTTTCGCTTGCTCCTCGAGGTGGTAGATCCTCAACGAGAGAATGGAAAGGCGATCGATCACGCTGCCCGGCGTCTCGGTGTTCAGCGGCGCGTCATCGGAGACGGGCACATCGGCGTCTTCGATTGCATGGGAAATCCAATCGTCGAGCTTCTCAATCCAGTCGTTGCGGTTTTGGTTCAGTCCGTCGATGGCTCGCTTGACCTCGGCAATGCGAGAATCCGGGACGTCGACGGCTCGGGCAATGTCCTCCTGATGCCAAAGGCGGAAATTGAACGCGTGCTGCGTGCAGGCTACTTCAAGAATACCATCGCACGGATTCGAAATGTCCACTTCGTGCCAGCTGGCAACTGTGTCTCGCTGCATGTCCGTAATATCGCGAACTGAAATCATGGCTCATCCTTGGGCTTTGGCCGCCGCACGTTGGACGGCGGGAGGCGTTGTAGCGAACTATCCACGCGGAGTTTACGTCATGCTCGGCAATCAGGGCAAGGGAAAACGGGTCTCGCCGAGCCCTAATCTCCTTTCTCAGAAGCTGGCGAATCCTCTACAATGGGGCAATTACGGCAGCAACAAAAAAGGCGCGGCGATCCATGAAACGACCGACAGGACCAACCTTGATTCTGGCCGCATCCATGCTGGGGGCGATCGGGCTATTCGTTTTTCTGGGCGTTTTCCACAACGAGGGGAATTCGGCGCCGCGACGAGCAAGCCGGTTTTCGCTCAAGGACATCCCGTTTAATGGCGAATCGGCCTTGAAAGTCCTCCATCAAATCTGCCGCATCGGGCCTCGGATCAGCGGATCCCAAGGCATGCAGACGCAGCAAAATATGCTGATAAACCACTTCCGCGAGCTTGGCGGCGAAGTGGAAATGCAGAGTTTCGTGGTTCGCCACCCCGAGACGGGGCAAAACGTCACGATGGCGAACATGATCGTTCAGTGGCATCCCGAACGAAAGCGTCGAGTCCTTCTCTGCGCACACTATGACACTCGGCCCTATCCCGACCAGGATCGCAACAATCCTCGAGGTCGATTCATCGGGGCCAACGACGGCGCGAGCGGCGTTGCTTTGCTGGCCGAAATGGGCCGGCACATGCGAGATTTCGACTCGCCTGTGGGAGTCGACTTTGTTCTTTTCGATGGCGAGGAATTCGTCTTCGATGGCCAACGCGATAAGTACTTTCTCGGCTCCGAGCATTTTGCTCGACTCTATGTCTCCAAACCGCCCGAACATAAGTACGAGTACGGCGTGCTGCTGGACATGGTTGCTGACGCCGAGCTGCACCTATACCAAGAGACCAATAGTATGCGTTGGCGCGACACGAGGCCGTTGACGCAGAGCATTTGGAACACCGCTCAGCGGCTTGGCGTGCGAGAATTCGTGCCTCGCATTCGCCACGAAGTTCGCGATGACCATCTGGCCTTGCACAACATCGCCAAGATCCCCACCTGCGACATCATCGACTTCGACTACCCTCGGCCAGGCCGACTCAATTATTGGCATACAACCCACGACACACCCGACAAGTGCTCCGCACTCTCACTCGCCAAAGTCGGCTGGGTCGTCCACGAATGGCTGAAGAGGCTTAAGTAGAGCGTGCCATGCAACGCTGGTGACGACTTGGGGCGCCACTGGCTTGCAGTGCCGAAGTGCCAGCAGGAACGCATGCCGCGCCGGCTCAACACACCAATGAGCTACTAGTGCAAAGTGAACAATGCAAAGTGGAAGAAAGACCCCAACGAGCTTGCTCGTTCGGTGAATCAGATTAGCAGCTAACGGCAATGTCTCGTCACACCTCGGCCGTACCCCAAGCCGTTCGACGAGACGACGGGAATTCGCAAGCACTTCGAAAGCACTGGCTTACCGGCCGATCAACTCGACGATCGCCTCTTTACTTACTGGTCGAATTAGACCGCGTTCGGTGATGATGGCGTTGATGTATTCTGCGGGCGTGACATCGAAGGCGGGGTTGTAAACTTGGACGCCGCTCGGCGCTGTTTGTCGCCCGAAGCCGTGGGTGATTTCTTCCGCCGCTCGTTCTTCGATAGGAATCGCCTCGCCGCTCTCGATTGACAGATCGAAGGTTGAGGAGGGCGCGGCGATATAGAACGGGATGTTGTGTGCTCGAGCGAGCACGGCGATCGAGTACGTGCCGATCTTGTTCGCCGAGTCGCCGTTGGCTGCGATTCGATCGGCACCGGTCACGACCGCCTGCACTTTGCCTTCCCGCATCACCTGGGCGGCCATGGAATCGCAAATAAGCGTGGCGTCGATGCCGCGTTGAGTGAGCTCCCAAGCGGTCAGGCGAGCGCCTTGCAGCAGCGGTCGAGTCTCGTCCACAAACACGTGGAGTTGTTTGCCTTGATCCTGAGCCGTGAAAAACACAGACAACGCCGTGCCGTACTCAGCCGTCGCCAATCCACCTGCATTACAGTGGGTGAGCACTCCCGATCCGTCCTCGAGCAACGACTCGCCGTGCCGACCGATATCGTGGCACATCTGCCGGTCTTCTTCGTGGATCAGTTTCGCTTCGTCCAGCAACTTAGCTCGAATGGACGCAACGCTCTCTTCGCCTCGATGTCGTTCAGCGCGATCCGCCATTCGCTTAAGAGCCCAGGATAAATTGACCGCCGTCGGCCGGCTCCCGTTCAGGTAGTTGCAGACTTCGTCGAGACGCTGAAAAAAGATCGCCTCGTCGGCGTCGCCGACCGTTTGCAGGCCAATCAACACGCCGTAGGCAGCCGCGATGCCGATCGCCGGCGCACCACGCACTCGCAACAATTTTATCGCTTCCCAAACGGTCACGACATCTCGACACGTCAACTCCTCGAACGACAACGGCAGTTTGGTTTGATCGATAAGCACCATCGAGCCGCTGGCGTCGCCGTGCCACTGTACCGTTTCCTGAACTTCGTGCTCCATGACTCCTGACTCTCTATTCACCTTGGTATTTTGCTCGCTACAGTACAATCGTTTAACCCGCTGCCGCAGGCGAGGCCTACTTGATATTGATATCGTGGCGCAATTTTGAGCGACTGCGGAGTCGTTGGAGACGAAACGGAAAACGCCTTGTTATTTGGTCTTGGTTGAGTTGTTTCCTCGCCTGCGGCAATGGGTCAAACGACGCGCCCGTCGCCTGCCGAGGGCGTCGCCTTCTGCCCTAGCTGCGGGCGATTCGCTCGCGAAGCTTGCCGACCTCGGCCTGAAACTGCTCACGCAATTCGTTGAACTTCGCCACGTTCTTCTCGCCCGGTTGCTTCACGTAGTCGAGCATAATCTCTTCGCACTGTATGAACTCGTCGGAGACGTCCGCGACGGCGGCGGCAATCTCGACGGGAATGTTGGTGACGCCGTTCACGTCGCCGTGCAACAGCTCGCCCTGATTGACCATCAGTCCGCCCACGCGAACCGGCATGCCCAAGTGGAGCATGTGACAGTATCCGTGCGAACAGATCGTCGAACCTGTAAACACCGGGTACTTGATCGCTCGCACTTGATCGAGATCGCGGCCGGCTCCGTTCGTGATCAAGCCCACCGATCCGTAAGCCTGATACGTGGAGCACATCACTTCGCCGAACACGGCGGAAACTTGCGGGTCGTCGAGATCTTGAAAGACAACGACCGCCGGGCCTGGCAAATCGCCAAACTGTTCAAGCTGTTTTTGAATTGAACCGTACGCGTCGCCTCCCTCTGGAGGTGCGTCGGAGCGAAATGACGCGGTGCAAGCGTAACCGACCATCGTCCCGAGTTCGGGGAAGTTGCAATTGACGCGGTGGTCCATGTACCCCTGGTTTCGAGGCCGATAGTCAAACAGCTCGATTACATTGCAAATCGTTGGCGTATCGTATTTCGCAAGTTTGTCTAAAACCTGCTGTGTCAGCGGCATGTCAATCGTCCTTTAGCGTCGTCGTCGTCGTCGTTGTCGTTGTCGTTGTCGTTAATGTGTTTCGTCAAATGTTTGCCGAGCTCAATGGCTTTGTGGTTCAGCACTGGCCTGCTCGAAATGGTGCGTGCCAATTGTCGACTAACTCGCTCTGATTTGCGGTGGCCGGCGGCGGGGTAATCGACGTATGAAATAGAGCAATTCTTAGATGTCGTAGTAGAGGCAGAACTCGTAGGGGTGAGGTCGAACTCGCATTGGCTCGACTTCATGTTCTCGCTTGTAGGCGATCCAGGTATCGATCACATCTTGAGTGAACACGGCGCCTCGCATGAGGAACTCGTGATCCGCCTGCAGTGAGTCGAGCGCGGCGGCGAGCGACTCGGGGGTCTTTTCGATCTCCAGGGCCTGCTCGGGCGGCAAGTCGTAGATGTCTTTGTCGAGCGGTTCGCCCGGGCTGATCTTGTTTTGCACGCCGTCGATGACCGCCATCAGCAGAGCAGAGAAAGCAAAGTAGGGATTGCAGCTTGGATCGGGACAGCGAAACTCCAAACGTTTTGCTTTTGGACTCTGACTGTACATCGGAATGCGGCAGGCCGCGGAACGATTGCGTTGCGAGTAAGCTAAATTCACCGGCGCTTCATAGCCTGGGACGAGACGCTTGTAGCTGTTCGTTGTCGGGTTCGTGAAGGCCAGCAAGGCGGGCGCGTGCTTGAGGATTCCGCCGATCGCGTACAGCGCCATGTCGCTCAGGCCGGCGTACCCATCACCTGCGAACAACGGCTTCTCGTCTTTCCACAGCGAGATATGGGTATGCATCCCGGAACCGTTGTCGCCAAGAATGGGCTTGGGCATAAAGGTCGCCGTCTTGCCGTGTCGATGGGCCACGTTCTTGACGATGTACTTGTACATCATCATCTGATCCGCCATGCGAACCATCTCATCAAAACGCAAATCGATTTCCGACTGCCCGGCGGTTCCGACTTCGTGATGCTGGCATTCGACTTGCAAACCGCATTCGATCAACGTCTGCATCATGTCGTTGCGAATGTCCATCAGGTGGTCGGTCGGCGGAACCGGAAAGTATCCCTCTTTGTGCCTGACCTTGTAGCCGAGATTCGGCTTTTCATCGCGGCCTCGATTCCATTGGCCTTCGACGCTGTCGAGGTAGTAATACGCCTCGTGTGCGTTTTGATCGAATCGGACGTCGTCAAGAATAAAGAATTCCGCTTCCGGACCGAAATAAGCTGTGTCGGCAATTCCCGTGCTCTTCAGATAGTTGACCGCTTTTCGCGCGACATTACGGGGGTCTCTGGAATAGTCCTCACCCGTAATGGGGTCGGTAATGTTGCAAATGATGTTGAGCGTCGGCAGTTCGTTGAACGGATCGAGGAAGGCTGTGTCGGCCTGAGGCACAATGAGCATGTCGCTTTCGCTGATCGACTGCCAGCCGCGGATGCTCGAGCCGTCAAAGCCCAGTCCCGATTCGAAGACGTCCTTGTTCAACGATTGCACTGGGATCGTCGTGTGTTGCCAAATACCCGGGAAATCCATGAACCGCAAGTCGACGGCTTTTACATCCTTCTCACGACAAAGCGACAAAACTTCGTTGGGCGTCACGATATTATCCTTGAGTGCATTCGCGGTCTGGCGGCAAACGAATAGCTGTCTCGCAGTCGAGCCAATGCCCCCAAGACAGTTCAGGCGGGATGCTCGGTGAAGGCCCACTATCCTAACCGCAAACTGATTCTCAATCTTGATCCCCAACCCCAACTTTCACAGATTCTCAGCGACCCATTCCCCTAGGTTGGCTCAAACGTCGTGTTGCAACGCGTCAGTCGGCAAAGCGTCAAGGGACGCGTTGTGAGTCCGTGCGCGAATTCGCTCGGCTGCTACGCTAGAGATCTCGCGACCAACATGCGATGATTGGCATGTGAGTCGATAGTGGAATCGAAATTAAGTACGGCACGATCCTCGGTTGAGCTACAAGCCCTGCGAAAGTTAGATCATGCGAAAGGCGCCGTTACTTTTTCTCAACGTCTTCATAATTGCCACTTGCGGCTTGATTTATGAGTTGATCGCTGGCGCGCTGGCGAGCTTCGTGCTGGGCGATTCGATAACCCAGTTTTCAACTTGTATCGGTGTCTATCTGTTTGCGCTCGGCATCGGCGCGTGGCTATCCGGGTTCCTCGACCGGTCGCTGGAGCGTTGTTTTATCGAGACTGAGTTGGGCGTCGCGCTGCTCGGCGGGTTTTCAGCGCCGCTTCTCTTTCTCAGCTTCTCGCATTTGACCGTGTTTCGGCCGATTCTCTACGGCTTAGTATTCGGCATTGGCACGTTGGTTGGTCTCGAACTGCCGTTGCTGATGCGGATCTTGCGGGACAACATGGATTTCAAAGTTCTCGTGGCCCGAGTGCTGACGTTCGACTACATTGGCGCGTTGGTCGCGTCTCTCGCATTCCCGCTGCTGTTGGTGCCTCGCTTGGGCCTGATCCGCACGTCTCTCCTGTTTGGCTTACTCAACGCGGTGGTCGCACTCTGGGGGACTTGGATTCTCAAGGACGCGATCAAGTCAGCCGCTCCGTTCCTCCGAATTCGGGCGTGCATCGTGATGCTGATGCTCGCCGTCGGACTGATCAAGGCGGATCAGTTCACCACGATTTCCGAAGAAGGACTCTACGACGACGTGGTGGTCTATAGCAAGACGTCGAGTTACCAGCGGATTATTGTGACAAGCAACGGTGAGTCGTTCAATTTGTATCTCAACGGCAACTTGCAGTTCAGTTCAACCGACGAGTACCGGTATCACGAGGCATTGGTGCATCCGGCGATGTCGTTGGCCGAGGCTCCGAAGAAAGTGCTCGTGCTTGGCGGCGGCGATGGTCTCGCGGTTCGCGAGGTCCTTCGTGAGCAAGCGGTAGAGAGCGTGACGCTCGTCGATCTCGATCCCGAAATGACCGGACTCGCGACGGTATTTCCTCCGCTGGCTCAACTCAACGAGAACTCGTTGTCCGACAGCAAGGTGCAAATCGTCAATGACGACGCGATGGTTTGGCTGGAAGAAGATCGCGGTCCGTTTGATGTGGTCTTGATCGATTTCCCCGACCCCAACAATTTCTCGCTCGGCAAGCTCTATACGCGTCGCTTTTTTCGGATGCTGGAACGCAACATGGCGGACGATGGCGTTGTCGCGATTCAGTGCACGTCCTCGATGTTCACGAAGCAATCGTACTGGTGCATCTTGAAAACGATGGAGCAGGCGGGGTTGCACGTGGCGCCTTACCACGCGTCTGTTCCGACTTTTGGCGTTTGGGGATTCGCCGCGGCCATGAAGCGGCCGTTTTCGCCTCCAAGCCGATGTCAGGACGGCCTTCGCTTTCTCAATTCGAAAACGATGGCGGCTATGTTTGTGCTTCCCAACGACTTGGCCGAGGTGCCAGTCGAAATCAATCGGCTCGATAACCAAGTCCTCGTACGATACTACGAACACGAAACGTCACTCGTACAATAAGCTGCTGTGCCGAGGGCCACGCCAATTCCGCGCGACACGAAGCGACGACGGCGAGAACGCCCGTAGGATCTAAGGCTATCCGAATGAATTCCATCCGCCGCCGCGATCTTCTAGCCGCCTTTCTCGGCGGGCCTGCGGCCATGGCTTGCATCGGTTGCTCGCAAGGAAAGGCCTCGAGCCCGATTCCGAAGGGCGAGTTGGCGGGGAGCAGTGTTGAGTTCGGCCATGTGCTGAGGGACTTTGCGCGGAACGGTTCGCAAAACCGGCCCCCATCCGTCAGCGAGAACTTCCCGCGTCAACCGAAAGTCATTATCGTCGGCGCCGGGATTGCGGGGCTCGCAGCGGCCAGACGGTTAGAGGCCGGTGGTGAACGAGATTTTCTCCTACTTGAATTGGAAGACAAAGCGGGTGGCAAGTCGACGAGCGGGAAGTCGGCGGCGACCGCGTACCCTTGGGCCGCCCACTACGTGCCGTCGCCGCGCAAAGAGAATCGACCACTTGTCGACCTGTTCGAAGAAATGGGCGCGTTCGAAGGCCGCGACCAAAACGATGAACCGATTCCGCAGGAGCACTGGATCGTGCGCGACCCGGAATCTCGTATCTTTTACAAAGGGATTTGGTATGAGGGACTTTACTTGCGAGCCGGCGCGTCGCTCGCGGATTTGTCTCAACGTAAACAGTTCGAGCAAGCCATCGATCAGTGGGTGGCGTGGCGCGATGGCAATGGTCGAAGAGCGTTCGCGATTCCCTCGTCCACTTGTTCCGACGACGCCGAGGTGATGGCGCTCGACAAATTGACGATGGCTGAGTGGATGAAGCAAAACGGCTTCACGTCGCCGAGACTAACGTGGTACGTCGACTACGCCTGTCGCGATGACTATGGTCTGACGATCGATCACACCAGCGCCTGGGCGGGCATTTTCTACTTCGCCGCCCGACGTCACGACCCCGGCGGCCCGTCTCAGCCGTTTATAACCTGGCCCGAAGGCAACGGTTTTGTCGTCAAGCATTTGCAAAGGCCGCTGCACGATCGGATCCACACGGGCTGGGCCGCGGCGCGCATCGGTCGCGAACAGAAGACAGCGAATACTGCTGACGGCGCTTTGGAAGTTAACGCTGTTAGCCGAGAGGGTCGCTCTCGGCTCTATCGAACGGAACGCGTCATCTTCGCCGCGCCCCGATTTCTGGCGCCCTACGTCGTCGAAGGAATGTCGAGCGAATTGAAAGAGGGTGCGAGGCAATTCGATTACGGCGCTTGGGCCGTCAGTAACGTTCACCTTAAGAGCCGGCCAAGAGAAGGCTCGGGCTTCCCCATGTGTTGGGACAACGTGCTTTATGAGAGTCGAAGTCTGGGCTACATCGTGGCGACGCATCAGCGGGGGCCCGAACACGGCGCCACTGTTTTGACCCACTATTACCCTTTTTGCGGTGCCGACGGGAAGCAAGAACGAGAACGATTGCTTGAGACGTCTCGAGAAGACTGGGCTGAAATCGTGCTGAGCGATTTAGAGGTCGCCCATCCCGAAATCCGCCAGCACTGTTCTCAATTAGACGTCGCCCGTTGGGGGCACGCGATGATCCGGCCGAAGCCGGGCTTCATTGACAGCAAAGCGCGACGACGCGCGGCCGAGCCGTTCAACGGTATTCACTTTGCTCATAGTGACCTGAGCGGTCTCTCTTTGTTTGAAGAGGCCTTCGATCACGGTTGGCGAGCTGGCGGCGAAGTGATCGAGTCGTTGACACAGGAGACAACGTGAGTTTCTCCTCGACCGATCAGCTTGCGACAGGTAACACGAGAAGAGCCAACACGCCGGTCTGGCTGTTTAGTCCGTCGATCGACTTGGCCTCGTTTCTCGGCAGCGCTTTGGTCTCCCTGCTACTGCTTGTCTACGGAAACTACGCGGGGCTGCTCGATTCGGATACGCCGAGTTGGGCGTGGGTTCCATTCATCCTGCTGCTCGATGTGGCTCACGTCTACGCGACAGGTTTCCGTGTCTATTTTGATCGTGACGAGTTGCAGCGTCGGCCGTTGCTTTACTACGGCACGCCGATCACTGCCTTCGGCATCGGCTGGGCCGTCTATTCTGAGAGCCCCGATTGGTTTTGGCGGATCCTCGCCTACATGGCGGTGTTTCATTTCGTCCGGCAACAATACGGCTGGGTCGCCATGTATCGAGCCAAAGCGGGCGAGCCGGGCGGCTGGCAGAAATGGGTCGACTCGTCCACGATCTATTTGGCTACCCTTTATCCATTGATCTATTGGCACGCCAACTTGCCTCGCGAATTCTGGTGGTTTCGCGAATGGGACTTCTTTTCGATCCCAACCCTGCTCTGCACAATCACGGTGCCGATCTACTGGATCGTCATGGCCGCCTACTTCGTCAAATCGCTTTGGCAATGGCGAATCGGACGAGCCAATTTGGGGAAAGATATCGTGGTGGCCACGACGCTGTTCTGTTGGTATGTCGGCATCATCACCTTCAATTCCGACTACGCCTTCACCGTCACCAACGTGATCATCCATGCCGCGCCGTACATCGCTTTGACGTATTGCTATGTGCGGTCGAGACAGCGAGCTAAGCAGCGTGCGAGACAGCGAGAATCGGCGAACGTGAAATGGAATTGGCTGGCGACGTTGACGATGATCTTGGCTACGATTTGGGTTTTGGCGTACGTTGAACATCTGTTGTGGGACAAGTTCATATGGCAAGACCGACCTTGGCTTTTCGGTCCTCCACAGGAATTGGATACGTCGCTGCAGAGTTGGCTGGCCGCCTTGCTGGCAATGCCGCAAGCGACACATTACATTTTGGATGGTTTTATTTGGAGACGACGAAGCAACCCAGTGCTCAAAAACCTCTAGGATGGTTGTGAACAAGCTCTACGATTAGCCATCGAAACAACGAATTGCCGCCGTTACCTCAAGTTTTACCGATCCGAGTCGAATACCATTACGATATGAAGCCTCTTGATTCCCAACAGCGAGCGACAGCTCAATCGCACAAGCCGACTGCGGTCGGACGTCATGTGTTGCTCGATCTCTACGGCGTTGACGACGCGAGATTGCGTTGTGTCGATTCGATGACCAAGCTTATGGTGAATCTGCTCGACGACTGCGGGTTCCACCGTTTGGGGATTCAATCGAAGAAGTTTCCCGGCGCTGACGCGGGACTAACTCTGATGGTATTGCTCTCCGAGTCGCATGCCTCGATTCACACGTACCCCGAACTGGCCTACGCCGCCGTCGACATCTTCTCCTGCGGCGACGCTGACGTTGAATCGTTTGTGGTTGGTCTTGTCGAAGCATTGCAGCCCGATTCCGTCGAGCAAAGCGAGCATGCTCGCGGACGGAAAATCACAAACAACTCGCCAGTCCGAACGCCGCGTTAAGGGGCTACAATCGTCGGTGCTTGATGCGTAATGCTTGATGCGTAAGGCGAACTCAGTGAAAGATGGCAGGAAGATGGGGGCAGGAAAATAGTCCACTTATCTTCCTGCCAAAAAAACGATCCTGAGGGGCGGCCGAAACGCGACGGCGCTCGCGACTCCTCACTTCAACGCTTTCTCGAGAAGTAACTTGAGTCGTTGCTCTTCGACCGAATGGCTGAAGTGCTGTTCGACTTTCTTGCGAGCTGCTTCGCGGATCGGCTGGAGTGCGGATGGGGGCTGCTCGAGCACCTCGAGGGCGGCTTCGGCGAGTCGATTGAGATGCGCTTTGGGGATGATGAAACCGTCGACGCCATGGTCAATCACCTCCGGGATTCCTCCCGCGTCGCTGCCGATCGATGTCACTCCGCACGCCATGGCTTCGATCAGCGCGTTGGGCAGTCCCTCCCAAACTGATGGCATGAGCATGACGTCGCACAGCTGAATGTGGCGGCCAACTTCTTGAGGGTCGTCAACAACTCCGGTAGCGATGACGCGATCTTCAATTTCGGGTCGCTCGACAAAAAACGAACTCAGCTGAGCTTGCTCGCGAGGCCTGACGGCGCCGATCACCAACAATCGCGCAGGTCGAGATTGGTTGACGCGCGCCAGGCAATCCAGCAAGAAAGGGAGCCCCTTCTTGTGTCTCATCTCACCACAGAAACCAAGAATCACATCTTCGTCGTCGATTCCCAGACTGGCCCGCAACGCTTTGTCTGAGGACGCTGGTCGAAATGTATCCAAGTCGACCGAGTTGTGAACGACGACGGCTCGGTCCCGCGTATTGAGAAGGACGTCGATCTTGGCGGCCAAGTCGTGGGACACCGTGGCGACCGCGGTTGCTCGCTCCAAGGTCCACGAGAGACGAGCGAAATCGCCTGGTGGAAACATCAGTCGATCGATGTCGTTGCCGCGAGCGCTGACAATCGAACGCAACCCGTTCGCCTCGGCGAACATCACGGCCAGAAAACCGGCCGGGTAGACGTAGTGTCCCCAAAGTAGGTCAAGCTGGTGCTCGGCATGCAGCCATTCCAAGACATTGCTGGTGTGCTGAAGCGACATGTCCCAGTTGGAAAACAGGCCTAACTGATGCACCTGAACCGAGGATGAATCGCCATCCGCTTGACCGTGCTGTGACGTATTACTTCCAAGCTCGCCTGCTTGCAGCGTTTTCGTCCAGGCCAAAACGTGAACTTCGTGACCGAGGCGCGCGAGGGCGTGGGCGGTTCGATGGCTGCTGCGAGCGACCCCGCCTAGATCGGGAGGAAATCGTTCGGTCAGCATCAGAATTCGTTGTGCCTGATCGCCCATCGCCGCCTCAAACTCATGTTATGGAAAAAAATCGCCCGTTCCGAAATTGCTTGAAACCGGTTCTCAAAGCCGCCTGACATCGCCGTGCGAGCGGGGCCGATTTCATGCGAACCGAGGATCATAACATGCTCAATACGCCCGCGTATGCGGACAATCAGCATTACCGTTGCTCGAACGCCGTCAATTTCTGGTGTCCTATGATTAGTCGGAGTAAGAAACACGAATGGCAGCAACAACTCGGAAGACGATGTTCGGCGTCGAGATAGACGCGATGCGACTGGAGCAGGCGGTCGATCGTATTGCGCAGTGGGTCGCTGAGCCCTTCTCGCATTGCCGATACGTGGTCACGCCCAGCGTAGACCACATTGTGATGCTGCAGCACGACCACGCATTTCGCCGGTCGTACCGAAAAGCCGACCTCGTGTTGGCCGACGGTTGGCCGGTGGTGATGGCTTCCAAGTGGATTGGAAAGCCGCTTCCCGGTTTGGTGCCGGGTTCCGATCTGACTCCCGCCTTGTTGGCCACTTGGAAAGTCCTCAGCCTTTGCGAGCGTTGTTGTTGGGAGCGATGCCGGGCGTGGCTGAAGTGGCGGCGAAGAACATCGAGCCCCAATGGCCCCACGTCTCCGTCACCGATCTCTACAGTCCGCCGTTGGGCTTTGAGTACGACGAGCAGGAGAGCTGTCGGATTGTCGACCGCGTCAATGCAGCGGCACCAGATGTGTTGATTGTCGGTGTCGGCGCGCCGAAGCAGGAGCTTTGGGTCTATCGCAACCGGAATCAGTTGAAAGCCAAAACGGCATTGTGCGTTGGCGCCACGATCGACTTTCTCGCCGGTGAAAAGAAGCGGGCGCGCCTTTGGAGACGGCGTCTTGCCCTGGAATGGCTGCACCGAGTTGCTTCGGAACCCATAACGGCTCGCCAAACGTTATCTCAACGACGCGAGGCAGTTTCCGGCAATTGTTTTGTCTGAGTTTTGCAAGCGTGGGCTTTCGACATCCCAACCGTAATGCCGGCAGTCAGCATCAAGGCGTGGTTGACCATGATGATGATCCCCACGTCGTGAAACAGCCCATTGATGAAGATGGCGGCGGCAAAAAGGCGAGAAACAGAATCCCAAGTTTCCGTGTCCACTCGTCGGCTTGCCAGTTGTTTGCGAGTCGCCAAGCCCGCCAACACCAGACTCCCAGTAGCGCCACGTTGAGTCCTACGCCGACGATACCGGTCTCGACGAGCAAGGCCAGAAACACATTGTGCTGCACGTAGCCTCGCGCCTGTTCCATCGTCAAGTCGGAGAACTTCGAGTTGATGTACTCCTGGCTAACCTCTTGGTATCGCTGGAAGCCGCATCCGAAGATCGGTTGGTCCCGAGTGATCCGCCAGGTGATCGTGGCGAGCAGAGGGCGTAGCGACGCCGACTTAGCCATGTCGTGAGCGGAGACGTGTTTGTCTCTCTTGAATTCCGTCAGGTTCGCGCCCTTGGCGGCGAGCAGCATTCCGACGACGAGCGTGCCGAGGACAACAACGCCAATTTTTTGCGAGCGGCCCAGATAGATCGTCAACGGAGCAAGGCCTGCGACCGCGGTGCCCATCCACACACTTCGAGTCAGCGTACAAACAACGCCAGCAGCGATCACGACGATGGCAACGGCCAGCATCGCTCGGCCTCGCGCTTGCAGTTTCGGCCACCATAGATGCTGGACACGAATCCGATTGTGAGAAACAGACCGTTTCCGATCGGGTTCAGCAAAGGACCTCGACCGCGTCCAAGAAACTCTTCGTAGGCGGGGTCCATGATGTATCGCGGAAAAACGAGTGCCCTCCAACCCTTCTTCTCGGCGATCGCTGTCAGTCCCAGATAGACGCCCAGCACCATAAATGAAGCTGTCATGCCGGCGATGCCGGTCGGCGTCAGCTTCGATTGCCGCGCGATCCAGTAAAGCACGGCGGTGGAGAAGAAGTAGAAGACCCACAGCGACAGAGGATTTGCCTCAGTTGATTCGACTGGCTTGAGCAACAGGTTGAGCAACAGGTTGAGCAGAAGGCAGCCGACGAACGAGGCCAGCAACAGGTCGTCGACCGCCCACGGTTTTGGGTCCGCCATCCCCCAGACTTGGTAGATCACGAACATAGCGCACAGGCCGCCGCGCGGTCGGTGGTCATAGAGATTGGGCCGAGATCGATATGGAACAGAAACCAGCCGGCGCAGACGCCAAGCAAGACAACGCCCACGCTGCCTCCGAGTAGTCCGCCAAATCGAATCGCGACGGCGACCCAGATCAGGCCAACAATCGCGGCGACAAGTGCCAAGGCTATCATGTGAGGCGAGTTGCTTTTCAGTTTTAGCGCCGGCTCGGTCATGACAGCGAGCGGCGGCGACGGCCCAGGGGCGTTTTCCAACATACGTCACCATAAATCGCGTCTCGGCCGCGCAGAACTCGACGCACAACTGTCATGACCGACGTAATTCTGAGAATCGAAACAGTCGCAGTACTGTTTGTCGATGTCGCATGCAACGACTTGCGCCAATCTTGCTTATCTCTTTGAGTGACGGAGAGTTAGCTGCGTGTTTTTCTCGTTCGAGTCAGGCAAATTCTCGGACGAATGACGCCTTCCCAGGAAAATGAAACACCCGCTTAGACGAGCTAATCCATGCAAGACAATCTGCGAATCGAGTGCCTCCGCAACGCGGACGACATTCTCGCGATGCAGGACCAGTGGGACTCGCTGGCGGAAGGCGTTCCCTTCCGGCGGTGGGACTGGCTCGGGCGGTGGTGGAACGAGTTTGCCGGCAACGCCGAGTTGTATGTGATCGCCGTTCGAGATTCACATGGCCGCTTGGCCGCCGCCGCGCCGTTCTGTCGCGAGACCACGCTGGCGTCCGGCCGCAAGCTGAAACTGCTCGGCTCAGGCAAAGTCTGTTCCGACTACCTGACCTTGATGGCTCGACCGGAACATGAAACCGAATTGATCGGCGCGATGACTCATTGGCTGCACTCGGTTGCAGGCGATAAAGAGCATGGTTGGGATTTGCTCGAACTCGAAAACATTCCCGATTGCGACAATCGTTGGGGCGAGTGGCGCCGTCAACTAAACGACCTCGGCAACGACGTTCACACGCGAGCGGCAATTCAATGTTGGCGGATCGACGAGCTCGACGACTGGGAAGACTATTTGGCTCGGTTGTCCAAGTCGCATCGCAAGAAGATCCGCCGCATGCTGAAACGTGAGTTGACTTCGGAGCACATAGTGGCGCGCCGGGCCGACGACGAGGCGACGTTCAACTTGGGTTGGGACGCACTGGTCGATCTACATCAGAGACGTTGGGCCGCGAGCGGCATCGAGGGTTGTTTCAGTTGTCCAAAGTTCACCGCTTTCCTGCACGGCGCGGCAATTCGATTTCATCAGGCTGATCGATTGGATTTGACTTGGCTTGAAGATCGCGGGCAGCCCGTCGCCGCGCAGATTGATCTCGTCGATGGCGCAGGCGTTTTCAGTTATCAGGCCGGCATTGATCCATTGGTTGACGACTACAGCCCAGGGCAAGTTTTACAGGCGAGCATGATGCATCAAGCCGCCAACAACAAAGTCGGTCGATATGACTTTCTCCGCGGTGATGAAGGATACAAGGCGAGTTGGCGAGCTGTCGCGGTCGGTTGCTCGACCGTCCGTGTTACGCCCAATCGGACGCTGCCCAAGATCAGAAGCGGAGCATGGTCGACGGGGCAAACCGTCAAGGCGCTGCTCAAAGCGGGACTCGGACGCGGCGAGGAGACATCGGCGTAGTGGACCAACTCCATCCGCCGTAAGCAACGGCGAATCGAACAACGAAGGCCAAGACAATGACCGAACACTCTGCGATTCCGATCTGGAAGAAGCTCGCACATGATGCGTACTTCTACAGCACCGCGACCTATCGCTGGTTCTGGATGCAGTGGTCGATTCAAGAGGGCCGAGCGCCGATGATGATTCTTTTCTATCATCGGATCGCGGATGAGAAACCCAACCCGTGGACGATGTCCAATGACTGCTTTATCCGGCAGATGAACTGGATCTCAGCACGCTTCGACATGGTGTCGCTTGAGGAGATGCAGCGAAGAATGCGAGGGCACAGTACGCGTCCCGCTGTCAGCATCACGTTTGACGATGGTTACGCTGAAAACTGTGAGTCGGCTATTCCTTGGCTTATCAAGAACCGCATTCCCTGCACGTACTTCACAACGCTGCGAAACGTCGAGACGGGTGAACCGTTTCCTCACGATGCTGCCCTCCGTCAACCGTTTCGGCCCAACACAATCGAACAGCTTAAGGCGATGGCGGCGGCCGGCATTGAAATCGGCTGCCACACTCGCACCCACCTCGATCTTGGCGTGACGACGAATCGCGAACAGATCGAAGACGAGGTCGTCGCCGCCCGAGACGCATTGAGTAGGCACGTCCAACGTCCTGTCAGGTATTTTGCGTTTCCTTTCGGCATGCACGCCAATCTGAATTCCGACGTCTTTCAGCTGGCTCGCGATGCCGGCTACGACGCGGCCTGCTCTGCCTACGGCGGCTACAACTTTCCCGACGACGATCCGTTTCACCTTCAGCGTATTCACGGAGACCCGCAGTTTGTCCGGTTGAGAAACGACTTGACGGTCGACCCTCGCAAGGTGCATTCGACCGAGCGTTTTCAGGCGATAGGCGTCGATTCGGACAACATTTCTCGCCCCGCAAACTCTGACAACTTCAACTCTGGCCAATTCAACTCTGACAACGTCGAGCCTTCCGACGGGCCAGCCCATCCGAGCTCGACGCTAGAGAAGGCGGGCCGATGAGCGATTGCGTCGTCGACGATTGCCAAGCGACTGGGCGCGTGGCCGGGCCCGCGGCCGACTCGCTGCGCATGGGCATCATGCTTCTTGTCGGCGTGACCGTCGTGCAGAAACTCGTCGGGTTCGTTCGCAATGTACTCTTCTGTCGCTGGCTCGAGCCGCACCAGATTGGATACTGGGAACTGGCTCTAAGCTTCTTCATCTTGGCCTCGCCATTGGTCGTCGGCGGGTTTCCCGGCGCCTTCGGACGCTACACCGAGTTCTTTCGGCAGCGCGGACAGATACGAGATGACCTACCGACGTCCGATGAAACAGGAGCGAGAAAATGAAAACGAGAACAAACAGGCAATTGGTGCCGCTAAGTGATCGGGGACCATTGCGAGTCATGTTTGTCACTTGCAGCATGCCGGTCGGCGGAGCGGAAACGCTGCTCGTCCAATTAATGCGCGGACTCGACCGAAATCGGTTCGAGCCAGAGCTCTGTTGCCTCAAGTCGCTCGGTCCGCTCGGCGAACAAATCGCTTGCGAGGCGCCGGCCCACAGCTGGCTCTGGAAGCACAAACTCGATCCGACCATTTTGTTTCGACTCGAGAATCTCTTCCGCCGTCAAAAGATCGACGCCGTGATCACCGTTGGCGCCGGCGACAAGATGTTCTGGGGACGGCTTGCGGCTCACCGCGCTGGAGTGCCTGTGATTGCCAGCGCATTGCATTCGACCGGCTGGCCCGATCAGGTTGAACGACTTAACCGCTGGCTCAACTCGATCACCGACGCATTCATCGGCGTCGCCGAATCGCATGGCCGCTATCTGGTCGAAACAGAGGGCTTTCCCGCCGAGAAGGTACACGTTGCACCGAACGGCGTTGATACTCGCCGCTTCCGCTTTCTTCCTGCATCGCGGGCGAAACTGCGAGCCGAGTTAGGGATTGCCGCCGATGCGCCGGTCTGCGGAGTGGTCGCGGCGCAACGACCGGAGAAGAACCTGCATCTGTTCCTCGAATCGGCCGCGCGAGTTAATAAGCAGTTGCCGCAAGCTCGCTTTATTTTGGTGGGCGACGGTCCCGAACGTGAATCGTTGGAGGTCCAGACGCGAAAACTCGGAATGCGAAACGAGGTCTTCTTCTTGGGGACCCGCAAAGACATTCCGCAATTGTTGTCGACCATCGATCTGTTCGGGCTTACGTCGGATAACGAAGCCAGTCCTGTTTCGATTCTCGAAGCAATGTGCTGCGGCCGGCCTGTTGTCGCCACCAACGTCGGCTCCATCGCCGAATCAGTCCAGCATGGGTTCTCGGGCTATCTTGTCGAGCCGGGCGACGTCGATGCGATGTCGAAAGCCTGGTTGACCATACTTGCCGATCAGCGACGCGGCCGGCAAATGGGACGAGTTGGTCGCGAGGCGGTCGTCAAACATGCTTCGTTGGACCGCATGCTCCATAGCTATGAAGATCTGATTACCGATATCTACCAAAGCAAGTGCGAAACCAAGTCGCCGCAAACGGCTGACAGCAACCTCACCGTGGCGCCAGATGCGACCGAAGCGGTGGCGGTCGCGATACAACGGGACGTCGAGCAATTTGCTGACGAGACGGCCCGCCACACCAGCCAGTCGAGCGACGCCCACGCGGATGCGCGCCAACCCGCCGACGGGCAACCGGACGAGCAGGAATTAGTCACGCCGATGGGCTAACCCAGAGTTTCACGTCGGACTCATCAATCTCGATCATGGTTTCGATTCCTACTTTGCGAGAGTCTCCAAGGGGCATCGCAAGAAGATGCGGTCTCGGTCTAAGAAACTCAAGAGCCTCGGCGAACTGACGCTTGAATATCGATCCGACTTCGCCTTGCATTCCCTGGACGATTCGCTCAGACAGATCTTCAACATCGAGCACACGGGGTAGAAGGGCAAGTCGGCGACTTCGGTCTTGTCTAACCTGAGCGTCTTTGAGTTCTATCGTCGGACCGCGGCGGCTCTGTGTGATTTGAATGCCTTGAGGTTAAGCGTGCTTCGGTCTAGCGGCCGCGCCATTGCCTTTGAATTTGGGTATGTGGGAAAGCGCGTCTACCAATCGTTGAAAGTCGGGTACGACGAACGATTCGCCGCGTATTCGCCTAGTCAGTTGTTGACCATGGAGTTGTTGCGTCACTTTCATCGAAGCGGAGAAATCGCCGCGTTTGACACCCCTCGGCGAACTCGCTGACACATCAGAAAAATGGATCGCTCGGTCGCAACTCCGTGGTCGGTGCCGATTCAAATCGAGCCTGTTCGCCCGACACCGTCGCCGTGGAGCCGTAGACGATTTTGACGAAGGCGTAATGTCGCGCTCAAACGTGTACCGGTTTTGGCGATAAAACCGAATGTTTTCAAGCCATGTTGGAATTCTCGGGCTGACTCCCCTCGCCCGTAGGCACCGGGCGGATAACAATACCAGTATGAGGCTAACTGGACAAACACTGACCGGAAACACGCTGATTGTGCTGGCGAAATTGCTCGCCGGGGCAAGCGTTCGCTGGATTGATTGTCAGCCAGACACGTGCCAACGCGTCTATTTCGCGAATCACACGAGCCACCTCGACGCGCTCGTTCTCTGGTCGTCATTGCCGCTGGACATTCGTCGACTCACGAGGCCAGTTGCGGCGAAGGATTATTGGGAGAAAGGACTTGTTCGACAACATATCGCCAGCACGTTCAACGCGTTGCTAATCGATCGGAAGAACATCAAGGTCCACCGCAGTCCCGTCGAGCAGATGATTCGCGAGATTGGTGATGACCATTCGCTGATTGTCTTTCCCGAAGGGAGCCGGGCGACTGGTGAGGAAATGGGGCAGTTCAAGAGCGGGCTCTATTATTTGAGCAAGAAGCGGCCCGACCTGGAACTCGTTCCCGTCTTCATCGATAACATGAATCGCGTCTTGCCGCGTGGAGAGATTCTGCCCGTTCCGTTGCTTAGCTGTATTACTTTCGGGGCGCCGATTTGGCTTGAGGCGGGAGAACTGAAGGCCGATTTTTTGGCCCGAGCTCGCGAGTCCGTTCAGCGATTAAGGGATACTTAAAAAGACCCATTCGTTGCGGTTGAGAATAACTGTCACGTCGATTGAAGATACACGACCCATAGCCCCTCCATGACCAACGCTTTGTTCTGCACCTCCGAATTGCTCGCGGTTTCGCCTGCCATAAACACGCCGACGTTCATTTTGTTCGGCGTCGTGCTTGGCGTGCTTGCCGGCGGCTACGTGCTGGGTCTGTTCCTCGGCCGGCAACCGGAGACCTACATCAATCCGGCCATCGTGCGATCGTTCAACGCTCGCGTCCGAGCTTGGTGGTTGATGTACGCGATCTTGATCGCAGCGTTCATCTTGGGCTACCACACGACGCTCGTACTGTTTGGCCTCGTTGCGTTTTGGGCGTTGCGCGAGTTCATTACGATGACGCCGACACGGCGAGGCGATCATCGCGCACTGTTTTGGGTCTTCTTCATTATTACGCCGATGCAGTTTGTGCTTGTCGGCTTGGGACGCCATTTCTATCACTTCTACAGTATTGTGATTCCGGTCTACGTCTCGTTGCTTGTGCCAGCTCGAATCGCGATCTCCGGAGACCCCAAGCGATTCCTGGAGCGTTCGGCCAAAATTCAGGCTGGCCTTTTGATATGCGTCTATGCGTTGAGTTATGCTCCGGCGTTGCTCAATCTTCAGCTCTGCCGAGTCAACGCGCAAAACGTTAAGGTTAGTTGGAACGACAACTACGGGCTGCTGTTCTATTTTCTCCTGATGGTTCAACTGGGCGATGTGCTCACCTACGCCTGGGGGAAGCTGTTGGGGCAGCACGTCATCGCACCAGCGATCAACGCCAGTCGAACATGGGAGGGGTTCATCGGCGGAGTCGTCAGCACCGCTCTGATCGGCATCGGATTCGCCTGGGCAACTCCATTCAGCTTGCTCGAGGCAGGCTGTATGTCAGCGGTGATCGCTGTGATGGGGTTTGCCGGCAGCATGACGATGTCGGCCATCAAACGCGACCGCGGCGTGACCGACTACGGCACGTTGGTGCAGGGCCACGCGGGGGTGCTGGACCGAATCGACAGCATCTGCTTTGCCGCTCCGGTCTTTTACCACCTCACGTGGACCTTCTTCACGATGTAGGCGCTATTCGCCGTCGTCTTTATGGTAGCCGGCCAGAAGTCGGGCGAAGCCCGAGAGACGTATCCATCGCAGGGAAACGCAACTCGTCAAAAAACGCCTGAGCTCTGGCGAGCCCAGCTACGGCGTTCTCGCGCAGCTCCATGCAGCGGTTTATTGATTCAGTGCTACTTCGTTGCGACAGGCGGGATGTCGAACATGCCGCCCCCGCCTCCACCATGGGCCCCGACTGTGGGCGTCATTCCAAATCGAAAGAGCCCCAGCTCGACGAGGAGTTTCTTGATCTCGTGATGGTTCTGGCGATTGGCTTTAATGACCAAGGTCGAGCCGACTGCCTCGGCCGCCGCCCCCTCCGCATTCCAATCTTGATTCGGCAGCAGAATTCGCAGTTTCAGCAAGAGTCCATTCGCCACCTCGGGATCGAGAGGAACTCGAGCTTCCGTTGGAACGATGGCTGGAGCGAACAGCCGATAGACTCGGCGGACCATTGCCTTGGGGTCCGACTTCGGTTGAACGCTCTGCTTGCGCAAAGTTGTCAACAGATCGGCGATCTGATCGTGTTTCTCGTCAAGTTGCGAGATGACCAAGATTCCGGGGGATAGGACGTCAAGTGTTCCGGGACCGCCAACGTCTTCCCATGATTCGGGCGAAATGCTGGAGGTGATCACGTCGATTATTCGATCGTACTGAAGGCCTTTCTCGAATCCCTCGGCCTGCGACAAATCGCCGATGGGGTAGAAGTGAACGCCGAGCGCTGCTTCGGCGACTTCCGGCGTCGTGATTTGAAGCGTCTCGTCGCGGATGATGTACACCAACCCAATTGGGTCGAGTGAACGTCGCAAGACATCTTGAAATCGACCGGACTTTGCGTTGAGTGTTATCGGCGTGTCGGGACTGATGCCGATTTCGTCCAGGCCACGTCGATCAAACGTAATGGGGATGTTGGAAAACTGAGCGAAAAAATCGGATGCGTCGGAAAGCGGCGTCTCCACGAAATCGGCATTCATTTCGTTATCCAAAGCGGCTCGGATCTTGGCGCTGGCCGCCGATGCGTTCATCGACGCATAAGCTGTCGGAAACTTGCCATCGTTCTTCTTGAGCTCGGCGATCACTAGGCGGTACGTCGAAAGAAACCTATCGATGTCTCGATGTCCCTGCGTCGTCTGAGAAACGACGATGTTTCCGAGCACGCCTTCAACCGTACAAGGTCCGCCAACCGTATCCCACGTCTCGCGTTGAACTGCGTTTTCAATCACTTCAACCAGCGAGTCATAGTCGAATCCGCCCGTTTGGGGATCGTCTTGAAGCAGGTCCGAAACGGCGTAGACGCGATTGACGAGCTGCGACTCAGCCGTTTCCAGCGACGTTATCTGCAAAGTGCCATTTCGAATCGTATATGTGAGGGCAAGGTCTCGCAGCATGAGCCGCAATGCGGATCGTAACGTGATGCCCTTCAAATGGATCGTGATCGGCGTGTCGGTTCCGATGCCAATGTCGTCAAGCGATCGCGAGTTAATGTCAACTTCGATCGAGTGCAGTTGACTTAAGAAGTCAGCGACGTCGGAAAGTGGCGATTCGATGAATTCCATCGTCGTCTTTTCGTCGAGCGCTTTCTTGATCTTCGCGGCTATCGCAGCGTCGGTATGCCGCGCGGCAATCGGTTGCTGGGCCAGCGTTGAGCCGACGATCAGCCCGCAAATACCGACAATTAATAGTGTTTGAGCGATTCTCTTGAGCATTGCCAGCTCCTCGTGCAAGTTCCGGCCAGGACGCCTAGATTTGATCCCAGGCGTCATCATAGTAATGTTGAGGTACGGTCGACAAGAAAAAGAGCCCGAAACCGTTGATCCAGTTGAAAACGTAGCATGCGGCGCACGCCCCAGTTGCCCGCTTGACCGCCGCTGTGTGAGTCGGAAAATGTACGGTTCCAATGAACTCGCTTTTGCAGAATAAATCGATCTTGATCGCAGGCGGCACCACAGGGCTCGGGCTCGCCGCCGCTCAAGCCTGCTCTCGCGCGGGGGCATCAGTCACACTGCTGAGTCGCAGCGAGGACAATTGTCGGCAAGCATCGAACTCGCTGGCAGGCCCGAGTTCGTGGCTCGCAGCCGACGCTTGCGAGCCGGGCGTCGCCGAACAGGCGATCCAAAAAGCCATCGACGAATTCGGCTGCCTCGATGGACTGTGCCATGTGGCGGGAGGAAGCGGTCGAAGCGCGGGCGACGGACCGCTGCACGAGCTAACGGATGACGGCTGGCAGTTCACGTTGCGCTGGAATCTCGATTCCGTGTTTCGTTCCAATCGAGCCGCGACGCAATACTGGCTTGAACACGAACGCCCCGGAAGCGTTGTCAACATCGGCTCCGTGCTCGCCAATCGTCCGGCGCCCGAGTTCTTTGCGACTCACGCCTACGCGACGGCGAAAGCCGGATTGCTCGGGTTGTCTCAATCGGCTGCCGCCAAGTATGCGCCGGCCCATATTCGATTTAACGTGGTGGCCCCTGCCCTTGTGGAGACGCCGATGTCGAAGCGAGCGTGTGGCGACCCGTCGATCATGCGTTACGTTGACGCTCGGCAACCGATGGGAGGGCTGACGCAACCCGATGACGTTTCCGGCGCCATTGTCTTCTTGCTGTCCGATCAAGCTCGAGCCGTCACGGGGCAAGAACTTAAAGTCGATGCGGGGTGGAGCGTCTCGGACGCATTTCCCTCAACGGAGTGAATGCGACCCGACAACCGTCCAAGAGACGGGATTCGCCGGAAAGGCAAACAGGTAACACGCAATGAACGGCTCGCCCACGGAACAGTGGATTGAGAAATGTCGAGGCCTAGTCGATGTTGTCTCGACTCAAACCGAATTGATCGGAGAAGCGGCGGACTGGTTTGCCGAGTCGATCTTGAACGGCGGGCTCGTGCACATGTTTGGCGCGGGACATAGCCGAATTTTGGTCGAAGAAATGTGGCCTCGATATGGATCCTTTCCCGGCTTCCATCCGATCGTCGAGCTCTCGCTCACATTTCACAATCAAGTCGTCGGCGCCAACGGACAACGTCAGGCGATGTTCCTCGAGAACCGGGCCGGATTGGCCGAGAGGATCTTACGCAACTTTGACATTACGACATCCGACACGGCGCTTGTCGTCTCTTCCAGCGGATGCAATGTCGTCCCAATCGAAATGGCGGAAGGATTTCGGCGAAGAGGATTGAAGGTCGTCGCGATCGTCAGCCGCGCGCACAGCGAGGCGAGCACGAGCCGTCATGAATCGGGGCAGAAGCTCACCGATCACGCGGATCTGGTGCTCGACACCGGCGCGCCGGTCGGTGATGCCATGGTCGCAATCGATGGCTTGCCAACTCCCGTATCACCTGGCTCAACCGTCGGCGGCTGCCTCTTGATCAACGCGATAAAGGCAGAAGTCGCATCGAGACTGACCGCGGCCGGCGAACCGCCCAAAGTGCTGACCGCATCGGCCGTCGCAGGACCCGAGGCCGCCGCCGAATTGTTTGAGTCTGCCTATGACGAACACGCTCGGCGAATCGCGCGACTCTACGCCAACTTGGGTCGTGAAAAACAATAACAACAAGGACGAACGTCCATGCAGCCTCATCCGCTTAGAACCACTGTTATCGGAAGTTATCCGTTTCCCAGTTGGCTGGAATTCGCATCGGCCAACCTCGACCAATTCGGTTCGAACGACATTAGCGAACTGCAGGACGACGCGGTTGTCGCCGCCCTTCACGATCAGGTCTCTGCGGGACTCGACGTCGTCACCGACGGCGAACAAACTCGACTCGATTTCAATCTTTCATTCTACGGCTACCTGACCGGTGTCGATCTCGAATCGAAGTCGCCGCGCTGCTACGGTCCTCCCGCGCACGATCAACGTGGCAAGCACGCCATCGTCGCCGATTTGGACGCTCCGCAAGGACTTGGCACCGTCGAGGAATTCGAACGGCTCAAACGGTTGGATGGCGATTGCGATGCGACGCTGAAGGCGAGCGTGCCGGGGCCCTACACCATGAGCGGCCGGTTGATTCCGAATCGACAGTATGCGGATCGGTACGCAGTGACTGAGGCTCTTCTGCCGCTGATTCGCGAGGAGCTTGAGGCGCTAGTCGAAGCGGGGTGCGAAGAGATCACCGTCGATGAGCCGTCAATGAGTTGCTACGCGTATCGCGAAGACCGGGCGAGGCTGGTTGATATCTTCAATCGTACTGTGGAACCCATTGTCGGTCGGTGCCGGCTTTCAACTCACTTGTGCTTCGGCAACTTTAAGGGCCGCGCCGTCGGTCCGAGACGATACGAGCCGATGTTTCCGGACTTTCTGAACATGAAGGTCGACGAATTCCACCTGGAAATGGCCAGCCGCGAATTCTCGGAGATTGAAGTCATTGGCGAAGTCGCCAAGCACGCCGATGTCGCCGTTGGAATTGTCGACGTCAAAAGCTACTACATTGAAACGGTGGACGATGTGGCCGATCGAGTGCGCTTGTGCTTACAACATGCCCCGCCCGAACGGCTCGCCTTCGCTCCGGATTGCGGGCTGAGTCAGACTGCGCGATGGGCCGCCAAGCAAAAGCTAGCCAACATGGTCGGCGGTGTTGAGATGGTCCGCAGCGAAGTGTTGGGGGAATCGAGTCAATGATCGAACCGGCGCAAAGCGATGATGAACTGCTTGCCGACATTCGGACCGGCAATCCGGATGGCGACGGACTACGAGTTTGGTGGCTCGGGCAAAGCGGATTTCTACTGCAATGGAACGGTTCGCACTTGCTCTTCGACCCTTACCTTTCGGAGTCGTTGACGAAAAAGTACGCCGATACGGATAAGCCTCACGTGAGGATGACCAAACGGCCAATTGATCCGCAGCAACTCGACATGATCGATGTGATTACGTCGAGCCATAATCATACGGACCATCTCGACGCCGAGACCCTTCAGCCATTGCTCCGCTCTAATCCACAGGCCGCCATGGTCGTTCCTGCCGCCAACCGCGACTTTGCCGCTGAGCGGCTTGGCCAACCCGCGTCGACTCTGACCGTTTTGGACGCCGCCGAGTCGACGAGTGTGAAGGGCTTTCAATTACACGCCGTTCCAGCCGCCCATGAACAGCTTGATCGGAACGAACAAGGGCAGTTTCGTTACGTTGGGTATGTCGTCGAGTTCGGACCGTGGACGGTGTATCACAGTGGCGACACGATTCGATACGACGGTATGGACGAGATCCTCAGGCGATGGCAAATCGATATCGCCTTTCTTCCCATCAATGGAAGTTTGCCTGAGCGGCGAGTTTCAGGAAACCTCTGGGGCCGAGAGGCCGCTGAACTGGCGAAGGACATCGGCGCCAAGCTGACGATTCCGTGCCACTACGAGATGTTTCAGTTCAACACCGTTTCGACCGACGAATTTCGAACTGCTGCCGACGAGCTAGGAATACGTGTTGCTGTCCTGCAATGCGGTGAGCGATTCGACGCCCCCTTGAACGAAAAGACGCCGTAGCAGGGCTCGCCAGAGCTCAGGCGTTTTCATGGCATGTCGAGTTTCGTGTGATGGCTAGGCGACTCGGGCTTCGCCCGACTTCTGGCGAAGCCGGCTACGACGATGGCAGCGCGCCGGGCGGTTGCATGGAGCTCCGCGAGAACTCCGTAGCAGGGCTCGCCAGAGCTCAGGCGTTTTCATGGCATGTCGAGTTTCGTGTGATGGCTAGGCGACTCGGGCTTCGCCCGACTTCTGGCGAAGCCGGCTACGACGATGGCAGCGCGCCGGGCGGTTGCATGGAGCTCCGCGAGAACTCCGTAGCAGGGCTCGCCAGAGCTCAGGCGTTTTCATGGCATGTCGAGTTTCGTGTGATGGCTAGGCTACTCGGGCTTCGCCCGACTTCTGGCGAAGCCGGCTACGTCGACGCGCAAAAAGAAAGTTCGGCAACCCAACGGGCACCGAACTTTTCTGACGATTTGAATTTCACAGCAGTGAAGTTCTGGTTCTATCGACCTCGTCCACGCCGCTCTTCGCGCTCGCGGACTTCTTCGCGCCCGTCTTCGCTTTCTCGAACTTCTCGTCGCTCTTCACGGCGTTCGCGATCGGGATGCAACTCGCGCAAGTGATTGCGAACCTCTTCCAATTCGTGATGCAGTCGCTGGACTTGTTCGGCCAACTCGTGGACGACGCTGGCGAGGTCGTGTTCAGGCTCGCGTCGGCGATCAGGTTCGCGTCGTTCCACGGGGCGTCGACGGTCGCCTCGAAGCAATGATCGAAGATGGGCTGCTTCTTCTTCGTGGCCCAATTCCATCAACTGGCGCATTGCGTTTTCCAGGACCATTTCCCGAGACCCTTCGCGTCGGCGGTCGCCGCCGCGTGGCTCATCGATACCGCCTCTTTCGCCTCCCTCAATAATGCGTCGGTCGCCGAAGGCCATCGGCGGACCGGGCAGGCCTCGGCGGTCGCGCGAGCGTCCTTCGCCCTCTTCTTCCCGGCGTCGCTCTAAGCCCTTCAGGTGATTTTCGATTTCGCGAATTTGCGAGCGAACGGCGTTGCCGGCCGCTTCGTACTCTTCTCGGTTGCCCGGACTGAGTTCGCCTTTGAGTGTTTTTTCAATGAGCTCCATCCGCTCATGCAGTCCCGCCAGATGCTGTCGCAATTCGTCGGAGCGAGGATCTCCGCGTCGCGCGTCGCGTTCTCGCCGCTCGACATCGCGTTCCCGGTCACGACGAACGTCGCGCGCCCGCTCATCCCGCTCGCGGTGTTCCTCACGTGCCCGTTCGTCGCGTTCCCGATCTTCGTCTCGCTTTCGCTCGTCGTCCCGCTCTCGCTCTTCGCGTTCGCCTTCGTCGTCGAAGACCGCCGTGTTCGCCATCGCGGGCTGGCCGCCGCTGATGGATGTCACCGCCATGACCACCGCCGCTGCAATCGAGCGACTCCACGAGTTCTGAAGAAGTTTCATATCGGACCTTTCTGAAAATCGATTCGCCTGGGGACGCCCCCAGGCAGCACATGTCGTTGCCGCGACAAGCATGAGAACTATCGCGACTGAAAATATCCACCTCGGGCGACGCCTAATTGGCTCGTCCACCGTTGAAGATTGAGAAAGCAATCGCATCACTCGGCGGCCTAGCGTCGAGCGAACACGTCCTGATATCGGAACGGCGACAAGCGGCGCATCGGTCGACAAATTGCGAGCCAAGTGGACGAGTGCCGCCGCCAAAATCTGTGGGCCGTCAGGGACTAACAATGACGACTCATCGGCGGCAAACTCAGTGGCTTCGCGAAGCCGAAACCGCAGCCACCAGACGGCCGGATGCCACCACAACGAAACGCACAAAAGGTCGCTGGCCGCTTGCCACATTGGGTCGCAACTCGACAGATGAGCAAGCTCGTGAGCCAGCACGACTTCTTGTTGCTGGGGAGATAACATGTTGCCGAAATTTGGCGGAATGGCGATCGACGGCTCAAGTAGCCCGAACGCGGCCGGTGTCGCAACCCGACTCGTTTCAATTACTCGAACTCGTCGCCGACCTTGCAATTCACGCCAGATCGTGTCGACGCGGCTGAGCAGCGGCGAACTTCGCGGTACGATTCGGCCGAGCCGACGCCAGTAGAGGTGGGCCGCCAACAGGCGAATACCGAGTGCGAACAAAACGACAAACCAAATCGACAACAGCGACGCCGCCCAAGGGAACCAACTCGTCTCTCCCGACTCGATTGACGGTCCCGTATGCCGATCGAGTTGCTGTTCGACGCGCCGAGCGGCGATGCCTTCGGCTTCGTCTCCCTGCACGGCTTGTTCATAACGATCCGATTCGACTTCATTTCCGATTTGCCGGCCTTCGTCGACGGCTAAGTCGAACCCAAAGTCGCTGCCTCTACTTGCCTTACCACTATCCCGCTGCTCACTGTCTCTGCTGACGATAGTGCGAGGAATCATGCGCGGGCCGAGGCGATCAGATTTCTGGTGAGGCGGCAAGTCCCCTGCCGCCGATCCTCCCCAAGCGGGTTCGAGATTCGGCCCGTTCCACGTCGTGTTGAAGTGACTTTGGTGCGAGGTTTTATATGACGGCGAAATAGACTCAGTGTTCGCGAGCGGGCTGTCGAGTTCCCAGTTGACGACATGGTCACGGCACCAGTTGTTACTCGTGACAAAAGTAATCGCGGTACTGACGCCGGTTAGCTCCAGGCCTAGGAAGAGAAACGACGTCACCAGGGCAGCTCGCCAGATTCCACGCGGCACGCTGGCTGACGAACCGAACGCGCGGCCTTGGATCGCTCGCAAAAACACGGCGGCGAACAGCGGTATCATCGCCAGTCCAAGAGCCAATGCGCCGAGGGAAAACAGAAGTGATGTCGTACCGATGTGAGTTGTATCCATGATGCCAATCACGAGCCAAAGAAGATCGAACTCAAAGTTGCACCGTCGCTGTGCTGTTCGCAAAGAATGCTATTGCTGAAGTTTGTGTTTCTGGATTAGCGCCTCGAGCGCGTCGAGCTCGGCTGCGTTGACGTCTCGCGATTCCAATAGGTGACTCACGGCGCCGGTGATGCTGCCGCCGCAAAGCCACTCGACCAACTCGTCGGACACGCTCTTGGCGACTTCGTCGCTGCGAATCATCGGTTCATACATGAATGTCCGCCCCTCTTGCGTGTGACGAACCAAGTCTCGGACCTCCATTTTGCGGAGCATCGTGGCGATGGTGGTATACGCCAGTGGTTCGCCACCGAGGCGTTCGCGGACGCCAGCCACCGTCAACGGCGAGTGGTCCCACAACGTTTTCATGATTCTCAATTGAAGCTTGCCGAGTTTCATTCGCTCAACCTGCTATTTTTCTGGCATCCAAAGCTCCGATCGCCCTCGCGAACGCTCGCCGCTGTCAACTACTTTGGTAATACTACCAGAGTAGTTTTTCGCCTGTCAAGAAAATATATTGGCCAGAAATGGCGGAATATTCAAGAAAGGGAACGCCGTAGCGGGGCTCGCCAGAGCTCAGGCGTCTTTTGGCGAGTTGAGTTTCGCAGTGATGGACGCGTTTCTCGGGCAACGCCCGACCGGCTACGACGACGGCTGCACTGTTGGGCTGTTGCGTTGAGTTGCGCGAGAAACGCCGTAGCAGGGCTCGCCAGAGCTCAGGCGTTTCGGATGAGACCGTTCGAGCAAAGATAGGAATAGGTTCGCCAGAATCGAGTCCAAAAATCTTCTTGCCATAGGTGCAGTTCAGGGTAGCCGGGCACGACACAACCCGTGAATTCGTACTCGTCGTAGTGATCGGCCGGTACTAATCCCGCGCGCTCGGGATTGCGAGCGATGTACTCGGCGACGGTTTCGAATGCGTCCTTTTCACGTTCTTCCTCGCGAAGTACGTGGTCGTACCCTTGGCCTTGCAGTTTGACCTTGGATTTGCTCAAGAGTCGATTGAGGTGCTTTCGAAAGAACTTGGCCGCAACTCGTTGATCCGCCGATTCTAAGATGCCGATCCAGAGCAAGTGGATGTGATCCGGCATGCAGCAATAGATTGGACAACACACGCCATATCGAAACATGGCGTGCGTGAGGATCTCCCGGAATTCAAGGTGAAAAGACGCGCATAACCACCCTGTGCTCCTGTCTTGAATGGCCATGGACCAATGCACATAGGCACGGCCTTGGTAGTAGCCATCGGGCAGTCGTTTAAGGTAGTCGTCTCTTCCTGAATAGTCCGAACTCATCAGCCTCTATTGAATGAATCGTCGCAGCAGAATCGCTCGATCGACGTTGTGATTCTCACCCGGTTCGTAGGCGACCGGAATCGATCGATCGATGATGTAGTAGCCTCGATGCCGTTTGATATTGCCGGTATCGCTGCCGAGTTCACGTCCCAGTCGATATCCGTCCGGATGCGATTCTGGAATTTCGAATCCGCCGCCTGCCTTCGGCTTGTGGACCGGTTCGACTTCGAAGAATCCAACGGTGACCCAAACGGAGAAGACATTCGACGTTGTCGAAGTCAGGTTGGCCATTCGAGACATGCCAAGGTAACGGTGATTGGAGTTATGGTTCTGATCTCGCCATCTCGCCACTGAGATCGGGGAGGTCGTTGGATCGGGTACAAACAGCGGCTCGTTCCGATAGACATCGTCACCCGCGCCGCCATCCGCTTCGTTGTCGATCGTACCATCCAAGTTGTCGTCGATACCGGCCGCGCCCCATTGGCCATCGGCGCCACGCGTCGGCGAGAGGGAATCGCGCCTCAACAACGTTCCTTGAGCATCGTCGATAAAGGCTGAGCCGGTATTGGGGTCGATCAACGTCGTGCCGTTAATTTGGTTTTTGGCGATCTGCAAACCGTCTCGAACCATTTGCGTTCGAACCGGCAACGGCGACAGGGTTGTCGCCCAAGCAGGTCGGAATGGGTTGGCGAACCGAGTCGGGTAGTAGGGGTCCAAATCAAGCGCGTGGTCCCCGGCGTTATTACCGCCTCGAATTCCGTAACCACCTCTCGAAGCAAGCGGCGCGAATGGTGATAGAGTTGCTCTCGGCACCGTATGGTATCCGCGGCGACTCATGAAAAACTTATTGGCGAATCTCGCTGTGTCCAGCGACGGGTAGCCCTTCATGATGCCTTCGAGCGGACCGGCGCGCAAGTCATCGGACACGCCCTCAAGAATCTGGCCGCCAATTCGAGCCAAGCCAAACTCACCGACATCGTCGATGGTTCCATTATTGTTGTCGTCAACTCCGGCAACTCCCCATTCGCCGTCCGGGCCGCGAAGGTCCGTCATGGGAATAGTATTGAGATTGATCTTGCCGGGATCGCGTTGTTTGGAGACCCGATTGAACGGCGCTCGGAATCCATCCTGGGCGGTGTTCAAGTCATCCGAATCGGGCCAACCCGCTTCGCCCAGATCATCGATTTCGCCGTCGACATTATCATCCACTCCGGCTCGACCCCAGCGACCGTCGGTGCCGGGCGAGGCAGCCAGGGCCGATGCAGCCGGGTTGAGCCACTTCTCAGTATCAACAAATGGTGAAGGCGTTTCGACAAAATCGAACAGCCGATAGAAATTCGAGCCAGCAACCGGGCGACCGGTAATTCGGCGCACCTGGTTATTCAGCGGGTTGTAACTGTGTGAAGAGAAGAAGTTCAGCAACTGATAGAATCGTCGCTTTTTGGCCAACGTTGGGAACTCGTTGTAGTTGTCATACTCAACGGGCGGCGTCACCAAGTCGCGATTCGATTGGAATTCCAGGAAGAATCGGCTCGGCGTGCTCGACGGCACTTGCAGCAATTCGAACGCGTTTGCGAACGGACGGTTGTTCCACCAAACCGTCGGCAAGGGCAACACCATCGGATCGCCCATGTATTGCAACGACGTCGTGCCAGCGGGCGTGAGAACACCCTCGCGACGGAATCGCAGAGCGGCGGGCATCGTGCCGGCTGGATCGGAGTTGTTAAGGAAGCCAAGCGTGTGTTTCAACTCGTATTGAAACGCGTGAGTCGACGATGCGCCAGCATGCTTTCCATTGGTGGCTGGGTCGTTGCTCACCGGGTTGAAAAAGTCTTGCATTTGATTGCCGGGCCCATTCTTTCCGCGTTGCCGCGAAGCAAACTCGAGTCCGCCCGGGTTTTGTTTACTGGTGTCATCCGGGTCTTGATCCGTTCGGTCTTCGCCGTTGTACACGGTCAGATCGGTCGAAGCCCAATCGACGGAGATGTATGGATTGACTGGGAATGCCGGGTTGTACGCTGGCTGTCCTGCCGGGGGCGTGCCTGGCATCGGATTCCATGGCAACTTGGGGTTGGCGAGCCGTTGCAGGAACGTGGTTCTCACGTTCTCGTACGTGTCGACTTCCAACATGTCGTCGCCGTCTGCATTTTTCAGCGGTCGAACTCGCCAAGTCGCGCCGGGATCATCTCCGTCAAAGGGAGTATCGGGGAGCGTATTGGGCGGCATCATTCCCATCGCCGCAGCGTCTTCGTCGTAATAGTAGTCGTCGGGATAGGAGGCGCCGAGCGGATGGGCGTAGTCCGGCGGCTGGTAATACTGTGTGCTGCTTGCCAATGGTTCGGATATGCTCAGTCCGATACCCCAATCTTGGGCGTACTGAGGAATCACACCGTTTGTGTTTTGCCACGTCGGTCGCGGCGGCATGGCGGCAACGATGCCGAGAATGGGTTTGACATTCGTCGGCGTCTGGGGGTTACCGTCGTAGTCAACAGCGGTGAATTGCCCAAACGTCGGGCTCGCCGAAGCGATGTCGATCTTCAATTCCTGAGGAGGAAGATCGGCCGGAGCGGTTGGCGGCGTCAGTCGATTCGAAATGCGAGTGGACGGCCGTGGCGCCACAACAGCGTAATGTCCCGGCGCGAGTTTCGGATCCCAGTCACCGAAGTGTTGGAAAATGTTGTCACCGTAATCGGCGGCGTTGAGGGAGCGTTTGACGAACCAGACGATTCGATCAATCTCCATCTTGTCTCCATCGCGACCTTCAAGGTTCTGCTGACGAGCCAAGCGGTCATCGTAGATTATCCGCATGTTGAACGGATCAAATTCCGTAGTCGTAAACAATTGGTTGTGATTGTCCAATCGTTCCTTGGGCGTTCCAGGTGGACGACTGGGAGGTCCTCCGCCAGGAGGTCCGCCACCGGGAGGTCCGCCACCACCGGGAGGTCCGCCACCGGGAGGTCCGCCACCGGGAGGTCCGCCACCGGGAGGTCCGCCTTGAGCATCAGGGCTCTTTCTCGCAACAACGATTTGCCAGACGGGGTGCGGTCGGTCAAGACGCTGAGGCATCATCGCCGTCGGATTCTGTCCGGGGGCCAAGCGATGTAGATCGAGCTTGCCGTCGAAGTCGTAAAGTTCGGCGGGCATTCTCGGGTCGTGTAGGAACCGGTTCTGTGGGCAATAGAGTTCGATGAACATCGACCCTTGAGGAACGCGATATTGGTCCATCGTCTGATCGGGGTTCGGATTGTCATTCAATCGTTTCTGCATTCCATTGTCATGATCCGAGTCCTTCGTTCGAACGTTGTGTTTCGCCTTGACTTCGGTAAGCATTAGGTCGGGTCGTTCAACGCCCCAAACCACTCGCCGTTGGCGGGCGACCGCCCTAGGTCGCGCTGGCGGAACGAGCAATCGGTCGTCAACATCGTCGCCTGCACCGGCTTCCGACCGATCATCGACGATCGAGTTCATGTCGTCGTCGACGCCCGCAGCGCCCCAGGCGCCATCGGGTCCCGGTCCGAATCCAACCCAACCGTCCACATCCCATCCGTCAAACGGATTGAGGTCATATTCGAACGGAGTCATGATCGCGTCCGCATCTCGGAAGTCGACCACGTTGACAGCCCATTGAGCAATGCGCTGGGCCGTGATCTCGCGTAAGAGTCGATTATCACCGTACGAACTTTGCGACTCGGTTCGAATCGCAGTCTCTTCACCCGGCTCGTAAAACGGCTGAACGTAACCGTCCTCAACCAAAAGCATCATCATGCAGTAAAGGTGACGAGCGTAAACGGCTCGCGGGTCGAGGTTCGACGGCCCGCCATTACGGTGGCTAAAGCCAACTCGGCCAAACAGCGGCGCGACGGCCGGTCCAATTCGACCAAACGTCGGCGGCGCCCGAAACGACGTGAAGGCAATCTCGCCGTTAAACCATTCCTGTGGGTCGTCGACGACATCATCATGGTTATCGTCGAGGCCGTTGCCGAACGGTCGATTGATGTCGAACTTCAAGCCGTGGCGAATTTCCCACGGCACGATCTTGTTCAACTGACCCTGCAAGGCGGCAGACGTAACGCCATTGCGAAGCAGCTTCTCGACGTACAAGTCGAGCACGTGAGGCGAACGGCGGTTGCCGTTGGCGCCACGCGGCGAGGGCCATGCCGTCACGGGACCGACCATCGGGCTCGCCATCGCTCGACGACTGCTCGTTACGCCAGTCGACGGCACGGGAATGTGCGCGCCGACGGTGGTCAGCAGATGGCGTCGATAGGCAGCCGCCTCTTCACCGCCGCTAAGCGAAAGCGACGCCACGTCCATCAGTTGACTCTTCAGCAAACGACTATCGGAATCGTTGGCTCGTTGCATGCCTTCCAAGTCGTGAACCGTGTAGCGAGGCGCACCGCCGTCGCTGAGCGAGTTGGCCTGAGGCGAATGCTCGTAGGGGTTGTCGACATATTCGTTGACGAAACCTTGATCGAGGTGATAAGCATTACCGACGAGATCCATACCGACTGGGCCGAGTCCGCGAATGTTCGACGGGTCGCCATAGGCCGTGTTGTAATGAAAATCGTCGGTGCCGGGGAAACCCGATTCAAGGTATTCGTCGGTCGTTCCGTTTTGGTTGTCATCGATGCCGGCTCGACCCCAGTTTCCATCGGGACCGGGAAGCCAGAAGTCGCGAATCGGGCGGTCGGGTCGCCGCGCGAGCATCGGCGAAAGCGTCTGCCAAGGCTCGAAGTGATGAACCGGCGCGCCTTGGTGGTGCACGACGCTCCATTTGTCTTGCCTGCCATTGGTGATTCCCGGAAGGCCGCCGCCGTAACGGGCGAGCATCACGGTATGCGCTTGCCGATACGCGCCGGTGAAACCGGGCAAGAGACTGATTTCTGCTGGGCCTTCGCCTCGGCCGCGGGGCAGAGGAACGGATGTGGAAACGCCACGTGGGTTGCGGTTGTCGGGGAACAACAGTTGATACTGAGGATCAATCGCGCCGCTGCTTGGGTGGCGACCCGGGGGCAACGTGGCCGGATTAACGACATATTGATCGTCTGAACCGGGCCAACCAAATTCACTGGCGTCATCGTCCGTGCCGTTGTTGTCGTCGTCGAAACCGCTAACACCTGGCCGACCGTCGGGGCCTGGCAACCAACTCGCATATCGATTGTCGATGTGCGGAAGGTGCGCCATTTGCCCGTGCGCGTTCACGTTCAGTCGACCGTCGTTGTCGACACAAAGCACAGCCACGAGCGGTTTGTAGGAACGACCATCGGGGCCTGTCTTAATCGGCAAGCCGATGTCCATCCACACGCTGTCTTTGCGACCGTCCCCGTCGTTGTCGATATCGTAGCCGCCGCCGATCATCGCAGCGTGAAGGCGCAAATCCGCAGCGGTCGTCACGCGATCATCCGAACCCGGCCAACCAATTTCGCTCCAGTCGTCGACAATTCCGTTGTTGTCATCATCACGACCAGCCACACCTGGGGCACCGTCGGTCGACGCCATATCCCAATCGACATCACTGGGCGTCATCGCCATATTGCGGTTGCCGCCAGAGAAGTTGGGATGGTCCCAAGGCATCGGGCGAAAGATCACGCGGCGACGCATCTCTTTCCACCAACGTGGATTCGTTGTCGGATTCCATTGTCCGCTAATCGTCGGGTCTGGATTGTTTCTCCAATAGTTAACCAACGCCGGTCGATGGAACGATGGGATGATTGGCATTTCCGCATCGGGCGAAATCATCGCCAAATACATGTTTTGATAGTCGACCGCATCGTAAGGCTCGTCAACGCCGCCGAGGTCGGGGCTAACGACCGTTCCGGGGTAGGCACCATAGTGCGGCGCCAGCGCCATATTGATTGGCGTGTCGTCCGAGCCGGCCCAACCCGCTTCGCCAGCGTCGTCGGTTCCGTTAAGGCCATCATCATCGCTGCCCGCGATGCCCCATTCGCCGTCAAGGCCGCGGTCGTATGCGAAGGCGTCGAGGTTAAACGTCGCCGTACCCATTCCTTTTCGCGGCGGATCGCCCACTTGCGCTCGCGGGACGATATCGAGATAGCCGGCGCCGGTACCGTTAAATGGCCGCCCGTTAATAATGAACTCATTGCCAATCGATGGCAGGCCGGTTGAGCTGCCGTCTGAGTCGAACGTGGCAACTCGAACAAAGAACTGATCGCCGCCCGGCGTGAGCGGGTTAAATGGATAGCCCCGTTCGCCGTAGCTGTTGGGACCCTCGATGCCATCGTCGTCGCCGGCTAGACCCCAGAGGCCGTCGCCGCCTTTGCTAATGTAGTAATCGACGACCCGTGTGCTGTGGCCAGCCAACGGCCCGGAAATCATCGTCAGAACTCGACCATTGAAGTAGTCGTCGAGCAACATATTGTGGTCTTGAGGCAGCAGCGGGTGCCGACCGAACGGCTGACTTGCAAGAACGCTGAAATTGAACCGCAGCGTAATGAAATCTCCGCCCGCGGCAGGCGCTGCGTGAATCAGCGACGTGTTGCCGACAACGACGCCTTTGACGCCGTCGTTGCCGTTGAGGTCGCCAAGCAAGTCTTGGCCATGTATGGCTGAGGGAGTTTTTGTTCCCTTTGTGCCTCGAATGAGCTGATAGATCGCCAGGTCAGTGAGTTTTTCCGGTTGTTCCGCCAGCTTCTGCCGCTTGGCCGACGCGAATGCGGAGACGCGGAATTGCCTGGCCAAGACGATATAGGTCAGGCCGACAACGACGAATAAGACCAGCAAGCTGAGCACGACCAACAGCACTACACCACGATCTGATTTGTGACGCGTCATCTGTCTCTTCTCCATGAGTCCACCCCGTCGAAAAACAACGGGCCTCGTTGTACGGCCGCTCGTGGTCGCGAGTCGAACGGCAATCGTTTGTTTGTTACGTATCTAAGTCCGAACGAAAATGGCTCGCTCGCGTTCTACTCGATACGCCTCTTACTGACTCCACAAGGACGATGATTCCAAGCGGATGGTCTTTTCGTAAACGGCCACCACACCGGACACCAGCGTGGCTTGAGTGTAGAAGACGCGAGTTGCGTCTTGCCATTCGGGGCGAGTCCAATCGGGGCCTTCCAATGTGATTTGGCGACGCCAGACAGTGCCGCCGCCGTTGAAGGGCATTGTCGATGCTCCGCGCACTTGATCGGTATCAGCCGACGAGACGCGGTACCAGCGAAAAATGGGACCGGCGATTGAGTCGGCTGCCAGCATGACCCAATTATTTCGCCGTACGTCGCCCAAGATGTGTTCGTCTTCGGCTGGATCCGGCGCTTCAAGAATGACCACGCCTCCGCCGTAGCCGCCGCTGACAAAGCTCGCCACGTTGGCGACTTTCTCATTCTTGTCGTCCATCACCATCAATGGATCGCGATTGTGAAACACGACAACCGACAGCGTGTATTCTTCTCGCGAGCGGGTCGCTTGGGTGAGATCGAGTTTCGGTGCCAATGTGGCCATCCAGGAAAACTCGCCCTTGGCGGTTCGGTTGTTAATCTCGTCATCCGATCCAGTCCAACCGGCTTCACCATAGTCATCGATACCGTTGGCACCGTCGTCATCGAAATCGGCGACACCCCATCCGCCGTCCTTGCCTTCGTTAAATCCCCAAGTGTAGGAATAGACGTTTTCGTCTTTTGGAAACTCAACAGCCAAATCGTCGCCGGAAACGAAAATCTGATTGGCCTGAGCGAAGGAGAGCGGATTGTTGCCGACCGGGCTGGCCTTCAATGTGATCCTGGTCATACGCGGAATCGAGGCACCGATGGTTGATGGGTGAGTTGGCGGGTAATAAGGAAAGAAGCTGGCTCGAGGCGTTCCGAGCGTGGACGGCAGCGATGATCCGAGCAAGTCGGGAATGTTGGCGTTGAGGAATCGGGGGTCGATGCAAAAAGCTTGCACCATATTGCCGTGATAAGCGCCGGGATTGCCAGGAATATCTCCGAACAAACTGTTCGAGGGAATGTAAGCATTGGTTGTGTAGTCGTAGACTTGCCAATTGGCGAGGCCCGGTCCGGGGCGGAAGGGTGTGAATTGACGCGCGCTCGGTTTGGGGCTCCATGCGAGCCACATATCGGGCCGGCGGTAGCCACGCATGTCGATCTCTTCGACCATCGATTGGCCCAACACAGCGGCTCGATCCGTGATGTCGCCCTGCCGAGCGTGATGTGCGGCGAGAGGCATCAAGGCGATGACGCCGAGCAATCCGACCGTCACAACGCCGATAGCAAAAGTGACTTCGATCAAGCTGACGCCCCGGCGCTGTCGTCGATTCACGCGGCTCCGCGTCGTGCTGTGACGGCTTGGGCAGTCTTGGCTCGCGCTGTGTTGCATTGCTAAGTATGTCTTGATAAGTCGGAACACTTAGCGTCCTCCGTATGATTGAGACTCAACGGCGCTGAGACGCGATTGAGAAATAGCGTCGGCGATCTTCTGCGGGTCGGCAAGCGCAGAGTCGAGCGTGATGGTTTCGTTGTCGCTAACGGTGACAAGTCCGTTGCGATGTCCGATGGAGACCCAGCTTGTGTCGTCGCCCGCCATCAAGTTTGCGTAGACCTCTTCCGATGCTTCGCGTTGACCGTTGCCGTTTGCGTCTTCGAAGTTGATCACGTTGGCTAACGTGTTTGCAAGGTCGCCCGGATTGGGCGGGCTAACCAATTCCGCTTTGCCCACGAGCAAGTGAATCGGCTGCTGAGCTCGTGTGCGGATCCCGTTGAAGTAGACGCTATCGACGTTGCCCGTCGGCGAAAACATGATCACCACGGGATGGTTGAACACGCCAGTTGGCATGGCGCCAAACTCGCCGCCGCTCGGGCCGAGCCCGGACACGGACAAGTCGATGGTGATGCCGGTGGGAATCGCGTAGGGGGAAGAAAGCATGCGGACCGGCGAGCGGAAAATCTGAAAACGGGCTTCCTTGAACGCCTCTTGAGGCGCGGCTGGCGCGATCCAAATGTCGTCGGTTCCATAGACGCCGCCGTCCGAAACTCCATTGAGGCCAGGCCCCCAAACGGTTTCCGGATGGTCGAAAACCAAATCGGCATGTGTCGGAAATCCAGGGACCGGATTGTTGGCGATAATCTTGTAAAGCGGGCCGCGAAAATTGAAGCGAATCAGATCGCCCGGGCTGGCGAGAAGTCGAGCGCCTTCGCTTCCGAGAATCGGCGCGAACGTCGCTGTCTCCGGCATTCCGTCGCCATCGTCCGACCTCGGCGCGCCTCGGTCGCCGATGTTATCGACGGTGCCGTCCTTATCATCGTCCAGATTGGCCACGCCCCACTCGCCGTCGACGCCAAGGCCATGGTTCATATCGCGAAGGAAACAAGTCGCATCATCCATATCGCCCGTGTAGGGGATGGGGACTTCGACGACGAAGACTTGCACGCTCTGCATCGCTCCTATCGGATTGCCCAACGGGTCTGATGTGTCGAGTCGTTCGATGGCGATTCCGATGGGACGACCGTGTTCGGCGGCCAGAGCTTTGGCCTTCATGATGATGCCGCTGAGGCCGCGCGTGGCCTCAACAAGTTTTCGCTCTTCGATACCCTTGCGAAACATGGGCGCAGCGGCTGCTAATAAGACCACGACAATCGTGATCACGACAAGCAGTTCGACGAGCGTTAATCCGCGCCGGCTCATTAGTTGCCTCGCGTTTCCAAGTTGTGATTATCGATGTTGTCTCGAACGCCAAACCCGATGGGCGTTCCCAAAACGTCGCTCAAGTTGGCCGAGTTTCCAGTCGACGTGTACGGGTCGCTAGGAAACGGGCTGCCGCCGAGCTGCGACTGACTCGAACGAAAGATCGCCGGTAGCGGACTGCCCAGTGCAATCGCGGAGCCGTTTTCGTCGGCTTGATAGACGTCGTAAACTCCGTCCTCGCCCGCTGAGTAGATCAGCGGATAGAGTCCGAACGGGTTGAATTTCAGGTTGGCGTCGGTCGCTCGCGGATCGGCCAACAAGACGTCGAAGAAGTCAGGCGACTTCTTGGCATTGCGAGTCTGAATCTCGGAAATGACAACGTCGTCGGATCCGTCCCAGCCCGCTTCGGAGTTGTTGTCGACGTTTCCATCGCCGTCGTCATCAACTCCGGAAACGCCCCACTCGCCATCGGGGCCGACGGTTGTGCTAAAGCCGGGCGCCCAACGCAGCCAACGCAATGGTTGCCCCATGCCGTCGAGCACCTCGTTCATGCCGTCGTTGTCGGTGTCGCCGATTTCGTCCGTGCGAAAGAAATCCAGCGCGGACGACTCGCCGTCCCTCATCGACGACAGGATCAAATAGAGGCACTCAGCGCTCTGATTTGTTGTTGTCCAAGTCGGGCCGCCTTTGAGCGATTCCGCATTCGACCAGGCGAACAAGTACGACGATCGAACCGAGGGTGCGGCGAGACCCGGCACCGCGGGTCCGTCGTGAATGTCGCTGATTCGGTCAGGCAACTCCATTCGCATCAGGTCGCGAATCGCCAACATGCGGAACTGCCGTCGCTCACGCTGAATGCGGCGGTTGTATTGAACTATCGACTCCGTGGCAAGTTTCGCGCTTCGAGCATACCTCGCCGGCGCAGGGCGTGATTTGTAGGTCGCCCATTTCGAGGTCAGCATGTCGTTGACCTTGGCGATGATCACTCGAGTCCGCGTGAGTCTGGCAAGTTGCTGAGCGCGGAACATGGCGAACAGCGACATGCTGGAGAGAATCGTGATGATCGTGATCGTGACTAGCAGCTCCACCAAGGTGAAACCAAGCCGCGAGGTCTCTCGAACATCCGATTTTCTTCGAACGCACAAGCTCATGGGATCAGGTCCTCCAGCGTGCGGCCTTCGCTGTAGTTGGTGATGTTATCCAATTCGCTGTTTCCGTAGCCGATCGTCGGCGATGCCACGGCCGGATAGGTTCGAATGCCGCTCGGCGCCGTCAAGGGATCGCCCGATGGATAGAAGGAGAGCGAGAGCCCGTACTTGCCATCGAGACTGCCGCAAATAATCTGAAACGAGTCGCGTTTCACGTAGAAGAACGACGCGGCTCGGTGGGTGTCGAGCGGGTGTTGTTGTGCGGAGGGAATCACGTCCAATGATTTTTGGGGACGAGCGATGCCCATCGGATCGTTTGGATCGGGATCCGAGATGGGTACGGCGGTGTAGGTCGCCGTTCCGCCCGATGACAAATCGAGAGTGACATTCCATAAGTCGGTTGGCGAGTGTTCGGCGTGAATGAACACTTTGCCCGAGCTAGCCGGCAGCGAGGGATAGAGAGTCGCCGGCATCGACGTGCTGTAGCTCTTCGCGTTGAAGTAGGTGTAGGGAACGCCGTCCGCGGGAGCGTATGGCGGGTAGTACTCATCGAATCCGTCGTTGTCTCGATCTTGAAGACGTTGCGGGGCGAAATCAAAATCGAATCGCGTGTCGGCTTGGCCGCCTGTGATGGCGTAGTTGCCCGGCCCGTCCGGCCCCGTGAAGGGAGCTCGCGGATTCGTGCTGAGTCCTTTGAGCCAGAAGACAAGGGCTTCTGCGTTGTCGATTCCCGGCGATGCTTGCAGCAAGAACTTGATGTCGACTGCTTGGATCTTGGGGAAGTTCTTTCGCATGAATCGACCGGAATGGGTCTGTTGGTATTCGCCCCAAGTCCAACTCTTGGTGGTTCGATTGCGATCGAACTCTTCAAAGTCCGGCGGGTAGCTGCCGTAGTTGGTCTTGAGCGATTCCATCAGATTGTTCAGCGCGGTGACTTCGATACCGATCGCCGCCAATCTTGCACGCTTGATCGCACCGCTGATGACAGGCAAGAGCAGAGCGGCCAGAATGCCGATAATGATCACCACCACCAGCATCTCGACGAGCGTAAAGCCGGGTCGAGTTTTTCGGGTGCGGGTCATGGAATCCTCCCAGAAGAATGAACGCGAAAAAATATGGAACGGCGTCTCGCTGCGTTGTCACCGAGTCGCCAACCGATTGCCCTTTTCAGGGCGTCCGATTAGGACAGGCCGGAAATCAAGCTGACGAGAGGCATGAACAGGGCAATAACAATAAAACCGACGGCGACTCCGAGGAAGCAAATCAACAGCGGCTCCATCAACGCCATCAGGCCATCGGTCAGGGTTTTGACTTCATCGTCGTAGGTGTCGGCGACTTTGTAGAGCATGGTGTCCAATTCACCGGTCTCTTCACCGACATCGACCATGTTGACGACCAGGTCGTCAACGACTCGCGAATTCATTCGAGTGAGGTACCAAAGCGTTCCAACAACGCTGCCGCCGATCGTCATATAGAGCCCCAACAAGAACAGATCTGGCAAAAACATAATCGCCACAACCGGCGTGGCGCCGGCGCAGACCCAGAAGAACAACGTGACTGGGTGGAAACCAGGTTTGGAGTTTTCCTTCATCGGCTTGGCGATCACTTCACCTTCGCGGATCGCCTCGGACACCTTGCCGTACATCCGTTCGAACATGGCGTTGCCGGACGTCTCGCGAGTAATGTTCAGGCCTTCCAAAATCGGCACGCCACTGGCAACGAGCGTTCCGAGCGTTCGCGTCGTTCTGGCCATGATGTTCTTTTCAATCAAGTTACCGGCGATCGGAAGCTTGAGGACGAACTGGTCCCAACCCATTCGGCCCGCCTTGAACTTGCGGAGCAGTTTGATGCAGAGCCAAATGGCAAGCGGCGCCAATAATCCGATGTACCAATACTTCTGAACGTACTCGGAAATGGAGACGAGCAATTTCGTCGCAGCCGGCAGATCGAGCTCAAATTCTTCGAACATCGTGGCGAACACGGGAACGATCTTGATCATGATGAACGTCAAGATCGCGATAGCCACCGAGACGACAACGATCGGGTAGATCATCGCGCCTTTGACTTTGCGTTTGAGCATCTCCGAACGCTCGAGGAAGTCGGCCAGACGCTGGAGGATGACCTCCAAGGCGCCACCCGCTTCACCGGCTTTGATCATGTTGACGTAAAGTCGATTGAAGACTTTGGGGCACTTGGCCATCGATTCGGAAAGAGTCGAGCCGCCTTCAATTTCGTCGCAAACATCCATCAGGGCGTTCTTGAGTTTGCCGCCCTTGTTGTTGTTTTCCAGAATTCTCAAACTGCGAAGAATCGGCAGGCCGGCGTCTTGCAGAATGGACAATTGTCGGGTGAACGCGCAGAGGATTTTGGTGCTGGCGCCGCCAATAGCAAATGGTCGCTTCTTCTTCACTCCCGTCGTGCGGTCGGCGGTCGCCGCCTTCTTGACGGAGATCTTGGTGACGAAGTAGCCCATTTGCCGAATAGTTGTTTGGGCTTCTTCCTCCGTCGCCGCTTCAATTACGTCACGGATTTCTTGTCCCGTGGCGTCCATCGCTTCAAATTGATAGGTAGGCATCGCTTCTCGTCCCGCGTGGAATGGATGTCGTGGATGGTTTTTGTTTGAGCTTCGTTTGCTGTCACTCGCTCGGCATCAGCGCCTCATCATGGCGAGCCAATGGCGGACGTGCCGTTCAACTGACGTCGATATTTTTGCTCAAACAAAGTGAGTGGGTGCTGGTCCGATTATTGAGAACCGATCGCTTGCTCGACCGGCGTTTGTACTGTTTGTGGTTGCCTTGCGCTTTGGTTGTTAGGCGTCGATGATCGTCTCGCGTACAACTTCATCCGGCGTGGTTATGCCTTTCGTCATCATGTCGATTCCGGCGTCGCGAAGCGAATACATGCCAAAGCCTTGAGCCGCTTCGCGCAAATCGTCGATCGAGGCGTTTTCCATGATCATGTTCCGCAGGTGGTCGTTCATAATCATCAACTCGAACAAACCGACTCGGCCTTTGTAGCCGGTGTTGTTGCAGATGTCGCAACCTTTGCCGCGATAGAACTGGTAGTTGGCCAAATCCTCTTCAGCAATTTGCAGCTCCGAGAGAAGATCCGGAGGGCACTCGATTTCTTCGCGACATTGTGAACAAATGCGGCGGACCAGTCGCTGGGCCAAGATGGCTTCGACGGTGGCCGTGATCAAAAATGTAGGCACGCCCATGTCTTTCATTCGCGTTACCGTGCTCGGCGCGTCATTCGTGTGCAATGTGCTGAACACGGTGTGGCCGGTTAATGACGCCTGCACGGCGATCTCGGCTGTTTCCAAGTCACGGATTTCGCCGACAAGGATCTTGTCCGGGTCTTGCCTCAGAATCGCTCGCAGACATTGGGCGAACGTCACTTCGATATCGGCGTCAATCGGAATCTGAATGATCCCGTCAATGTCATATTCAACCGGGTCTTCCGTCGTGATCAACTTGTCGGTCACGTCATTCAGTTCGCTGAGCGCCGAATACAAGGTGGTTGTTTTTCCCGAGCCGGTTGGGCCGGTCACGAGCACAATTCCGTTGGGCACTGCGATCACTTGGCGAAATTGTTCCATCGTCTGTTCGTCCATGCCGACGTTGTTGAGGTCGAGCGAGACGACCGAACGGTCGAGCACTCGCATAACAACGCTCTCGCCGAACATCGTGGGCAGCACGCTGACGCGAAGATCGACCGGGTGGCCGCCGACCGTCAGTTCGATTCGACCGTCCTGAGGCATCCGACGCTCGGCGATATCCAGATTCGACATCACCTTGATTCGTGTTGTAATCGCAAACGCCAAGTGTCGCGGCGGCGGGACCATTTCGTACAGCACGCCATCCGACTTGATGCGAATGCGGAATTCGTCTTCAAACGGTTCAAAGTGAATATCGCTGGCGTGATCCTTGATTGCCAACAGGAGAACCATGTTGAGCAGCTTGCGGACCGGAGCGCTGTCGGCCAACGCTTCGACGCTCGTGATATCGATCGGCCCCTCCATGTTGCCAATCGCAGCCGCCTGCTTACGCAGCTCTTCATCGTCTTCGAGTTCGTCGATAATACTGCCGACGGAATCGCCCGCTGCGTTGTAGAACTTGTCGAGCGCCGTGTTAACGTCTCGCTCGGTGGCGACGACGATTTCAATTTCATAACCCAAGAACGTCCGCAGCTCATCCTGAATGGAGAGGTTTTGCGGTTGGGCGGTCGCGATGGTCAACATGTTTCCGTCAAATCGAACGGGGACGACTCGATAGAGCGTCGCCATCGTTTCTGTAATCTTGTTGAGCGTTTCATCGGGAACGTTGACATCGACCAAGCTGATGACCTGCATGCCTCCTTGCTCAGCAAGAGCTTGAGCGAGCTGGTCATCGGTGACCAAACCCATCTCTTCAGCAATCTTGCCTAACAATTCGCCCGGCTGCTGTTGCTGCTCCTCCAGCAACATTTCTAGTTGCTCGTCGCTGATGTAACCGAGGTCGACGAGGATTTGACCTATTCTTCGGATGGCCATGCCGGCTCCCTTATTCTCTGCCACTGGCTCGCCAGTGTTTGTGTTCCGTTTTGTGTTCCGCTGATGTCGCTCTTGTTGTCGCTCTTGTGATCCAGTGCACGCCGGCTGACTGGATGCCCCTCAGGTTGCCTTGCCGTCTTCTTCGTGCCCTTTCCTTCGAGCCGTCTTCTCGTCGGGCTCTAATCGTGCTTGAACTCCTCGGACGGCGCCGTGTCGTCTTCGGCGCCCCGTTTGGCGTTGACGATGCGTTTTGCGAGATCGTCAGGCCGGTGGGCTTTGGCCAAAATGTCTTCGACCGTGACCTTCTCTTCACGCCACAGCGTGAACAGGTGATCGTCGTTGAGTCGCATGCCGAACTTGGCACCGGTTTGAATGGCCGAGTTGATTCGGAAGGTCTTGTTTTCTCGAATCAAGTTGGCGATACCGGGCGTCACGACCAGGATTTCGAAAGCAGCGATTCGTCCGCCGCCGATCTTGGGCAGCAACGTTTGGGCGACGATGCCGATGATCGATGTCGAAAGCTGAGTTCGGATTTGGTCTTGGAGATTGCCCGGGAAGGCGTCAATGATCCTGTTGACCGTGCCTTGCGCGCTGTTGGTGTGAAGCGTACCGAACACAACGTGGCCCGTCTCCGCCGCCGTAATCGCGGCTTCGATCGTCTCGAGGTCTCGAAGTTCGCCGACCAGAATCACATCCGGATCCTGTCGCAATGCACGACGAATCGCCTCGGCGAAACTCGGCACGTCGACGCCGACTTCACGTTGGTTGACCGTCGATTTCTTGTGGTAGTGATAGAATTCGATCGGGTCTTCGATCGTGATAATGTGGTGGTCGACGTTCTCGTTGATGTAGTTCACCAGGCTGGCCAGTGTCGTACTCTTGCCCGAGCCGGTCGGGCCGGTGACAAGGAACAGACCGCGAGGCCGCAAGACAAGCTTCGTCACGACATCGGGCAGACCGAGCTGCTCCGGCGTCAACATGTCGTTTGGAATTTGCCGCAACACCATCGAGACGTTGCCGCGCTGCTTGAAGATGGAAACACGGAATCGAGCCGCGTCGCCGAAAGCAAAACCAAAGTCAGAGCTACCGTTTTCCTGCAGTTCTCGCTGGCAGCGTTCCGGGGCGATACTCTTCATGAGCGCCATCGTGTCGTCCGGCTCGAGTTCCTTGGTCTCCAACTTGCGCATCCGTCCGTGAAGCCGAAACACAGGAGGCTGGCCGACGGAAATGTGGATATCACTCGCGCCCTGCTTGATCGCGGCGTGGAGTAGCTTGTCAACGAGAATTGTAGCCATTTGCGTCTGTTCTCCCGGAACCGATCAGCGGTCCCAATTTGCGTTCCCACTGCCGACGTGTCTCGTATTGCTCAGCAACACGGCGCTACTTTCGCGGAGCGAAAGGCGACAATGCGGAGCAAAAAGCGATACTCTCGCGTGAGCGAAAGGCGACGAGGCGCGTGTGATCCAGCTTTTGAATTGCGAAGTGAAATGATTGGTGCGAGCAGGCGAGCAAATCGACTGCTGGCAAGTCAGCGACTGACGAGCGAGATTCGTCCTTCGCAGAGAGTAAAACCGGATATGTAATCAACACGCATAAGCGACTGTTTATTCTGTTCCTGCCGCTGGTGATTCCGCTGACCGGTTCGATTATTTACCTGCCCGCCCCCGAACTCAAACTCGACATCCGTTTTTCACCCTCCGACCTCGGTCAGCCGCGTCGCCTCCAAACCGTCAAGACAACACGACCCGCGATCGCTCCCCACCGTGGTAGGGATTCAGCCTGGCAACGCATCAAAGCTCCGTGATGATGTCCTGCTCGGATCGCTTCGCCACTCGGTAGACCTCTTCGAACGTGGTAATGCCGTCGAGGACTTTCCTCATCCCGTCCATGTACAACGTCTGCATGCCTTGCTTAATGGCTTCCTTGCGAATCTCTTCTGACGTGCGAGCTTCGAAAATCAGCTCGCGAATTCCAGCCGTAATCATCATCAGCTCGATAATCGCGATCCGTCCGCGGTATCCGCTGCGCTGGCAATAGCCGCAACCTTTGCTCTTCATGAAGCGGCCTTCTTTGGCGAGCTCCATCGGGATGCCAGCATCCTTGATGACCGACTCCGGGGGTGTGTACGGCTGCTTGCAACGGCTGCAATTCACCCTCAGTAAACGCTGAGCCATCACGGCGATGACGCTACTCGCCACCAGATAGCCTGGTACACCTATGTCCACCATTCGTGTGATGGCGCTGGGCGCATCGTTCGTGTGTAGAGTACTGAAAACCAAGTGTCCAGTCAAACTTGCTTGGATTCCCATCGACGCGGTCTCGGCGTCTCGCATCTCGCCGACCAGGATGATATTGGGTGCCTGCCGCAACATCGAGCGAATGATTCGGGCGAAATCGAGGCCGATGGAGTGGCGAACTTCGCACTGATTTACGCCGGGCAAGTAGTATTCGACCGGGTCCTCGGCCGTAATGATTTTGCGGTCTGGGCGATTGAGCGCGTTCAGGGCGGCGTAGAGGGTCGTCGTTTTTCCCGATCCAGTCGGGCCGGTGACGAGCACAATTCCGTTGGGCCGCTTGATCAGATGTTGGAATCGATCGAAGTTGTACTGAGACAAGCCGAGTTGCCGGATGCCGATCTTGATATTGTCTTTGTCCAGCAGTCGCATGACACACGACTGGCCGTGGTTCGTCGGAATCACGCTCACTCGCAGGTCGAGCTCTTTTTCGCCGACGGTGACCTTGATTCGACCGTCCTGGGGTCGCCGACGCTCGGCGATGTCCATTTTGGCCAGAATCTTGATCCTCGAGAGAATAGCGCTGAGCAGCCGGCGTGGCGGGCTGTCACGTTCCACGAGAATTCCGTCGATCCGGTAGCGAATGCGGATTCGATCCTCAAACGGCTCGACATGGATGTCTGACGCGCGAACCTGCACCGCTTCTGAGATCATCATCTGGACGAGCCGGACGACGGGAGCACTGTTTTCGTCAACCGACTCGTCCTGCCCGGCGGTATCCTCTTCGGTTTCCGTGAAGTCGATGGCGGTATCGGTGAATTCCTGAAGCATCGAGTCGGCCGATTCACCTTCGACCTGACCGTAGCACGAGTTGATCGCCTGCTGTATCGATACTCGAGGTGCCAAGACGGTATCGATTTGGCGGTTGAGAATGAAGCGGAGCTTCTCGATGGTCTCGATATCCATTGGGTCGCTGACAATCACTCGCAGCCGATCGTCGTTCTCCGACATCGGGAGAATCGAGTTTTCGCGGGCCACCGATTCCGGGATCAGCTCGATCACGGCATCTGGAATTTTGACCTCGTCCAGGTCGATGTATTCCATTTTGTGATGCTCGGCCATCGCCCGCATCACTTCTTCGGGCGTCGCATAGGACAGCCGAATCAGGCAGTCAGCCACGTTTATGTCGGCCTGCTCACGAGACATTTGCTCCGCTTCACGAAGCTGATCGGAGCTAATAATGCCGCGACGCTGGAGAATCTCCGTAAACTCACCCTTGGCTGTAACCATGGAACGATCCTAGATTAAGAACGACGCACAGAGCCAGTGTCCGGCGACTACCGGAGTCGATAACTGGCGAAGCTACACAACATATATTGATTCATGACGACTTGGGTTGTCAATCAGCTGAAATGCGATGCTCTTGGTCGCTTTCACCGACAAGCCCTATAATCCCATCCGCCGGAATGTCCGCACCACGTCGTCCTATTGCCCCACGGATGGAGGATCGATCATGTTGAGGTGCCCATTTTTCGCTGCGACGCTCACATCACTTGCCTGTCTGACGTTGCTTGTGGCTCCTTTCAGCTCATCCAGCGCTGATGGGCCAACGGTCCCGGATAACAAGAAACGCACTCAGAATCGAACGAGCGACGACATTTCGAACCCCTACGTGAACGCGAAAAAGGCGAAAAAATCTGGGAATCAGGCGACGGGCACATCGGATACGGGAACATCAGAGAAACTGAGCCCCGAGCAGATTCGGCGATTGCAGGTGATCAAAGACATCGTCCGAGCGAGGCAATTGGCGGGTGGATCGGTGCTCGACGGAACCTCTCTGGCAAAGACGGACGATGTCGGGGAGTTTCAAGCGTTGATCGACCAGTTGGCCAAGGAGACACCGCCGCCGCCCAGTTTCCAAGCCAAGCCGCTTCCACCCAGGTCCGCCGTGGCAGTTGCCCAAGCGGGATCGCGAGCGGCGGACAAGAAATCGGCCGATCAAGAATTGGTAAATTCGCTTCGGGAAACTTGCCGCTTACTCGACGAAAAGGCGAATCAGCTCGAGAACGCTCGTGACTACGCCCAGGCGGATCAGCACCGCGAAGTGGCCGAGCGACTGCGTCTGATGGCTCGAAGTCTCGACTCGCCTTCCAAGACGAGCCGATCGCACCGATTGGCCCTGCGTCGATCGACTCCCATGCTGCCGCCCGACATTCAAGCTCCGCCCACCATGCCCCCAAGTATTCCCGCGCCGCCGAGCATTCCAGCGCCGCCGCGCGCGTACATTCCGGCCCAGCCTCCGGTCTATCCGTCGCCGAGCTATCCGACGCCACATGGCTGGGCGATTCCGCTAGGACCTGGCTACGTCGTGCCCTTCTACAACGCTCCGTCGGGCGCTGTCCCCACGCAACCAATCTATCCGTCTCCGAAAACATCGACGCCGCCGTATTTGCCGCCACCAACCGTTTACCCGTCGCCTCGAGTAACGCCCCCGACGGGCGCGAAACCAACGATTCTCCCGCCGCCAACGATCGTCAACCCGCCGACGTCCTTGCATCAGCCTCCGAAGAAGACGGTCAAGCGGCCGGCAGCGACCTTCCAACCACGTACACCGAAGGTCAAACCGCCAACTGCCTCGGCGCCGCCAACTGCGACACAGCCATCGTCGTCGACCGCGCGTCGGCCTCGTAAGCCTGCCGCAGCAAAGTAGGCTTGGCCGCGCAACAAACGTTTGCCGTTGCGTTATCATCTGGTGATATCGCCGCAGGTAAACGGCCGCCTGCAGCATCGCATTTCTTGTCGCGAGATGATTCCTTGGCTAAGCCTCGCCATCAATCGCTGATCGTCACGGGCGGCGCGGGATTTATTGGAGGTCATTTGATTCGTCGGTGGCTCGAGCGGGAAAGCGGTGCCGTTTGGAATTTCGACAAGCTGACTTACGCGGGCAACCGAGCTTCGCTGAATGACATCGAACAACGACCCGACTACCACTTCGTGCAGGGCGATGTCGCCGACGCCGATGCGGTCCGCCAACTCATCGAAACGGCTCAGCCAGACGCGATCGTGCACTGCGCAGCTGAGTCGCATGTCGACCGTTCGATCGAGCAGCCAAGCGAGTTCGTTGCGACGAATATCACGGGCGCCTATGTGTTGCTTGAAGAGGCGTTTACGTATTGGCGCGAACTGAGTTCGGATCGACAGGCTGAATTTCGGTTTCTCAATGTGTCGACGGACGAGGTTTTTGGTTCCGCCGAGCCGGGGCGGTTGTTTGTGGAGTCGGACGCCTTCGCGCCAAATTCGCCCTACGCCGCTTCGAAAGCCTCGGCGGCTCACCTTTGCCGATCCTACTGGCGAACGTATGGCTTGCCGACGATCACGACCTACGGCTCGAATACTTACGGACCATTTCAGTTTCCCGAGAAGCTGCTGCCAACCGCGATCCTGGCGGCCCAGGCCGGTCGATCCATTCCTCTGTACGGGGACGGCTCGCACGAGCGGGATTGGTTGTACATTGCTGACCACTGCGCCGCATTGGAAGCCGCGCTAGCAGCAGGTGCCCCCGGTTGCTGCTACAACGTTGGCAGTTCGAAGCCGATCGCCAATCGCGATTTGCTCGAGCGGCTGTGCCATCGACTGGACGAGCATCAAGGGGTTGCGGCAGGGGAAAACGCCAGGCGAATAGAGCGAGTGACTGATCGGCCGGGTCACGATCGCCGATACGGCGTCGATTGCGATTCGATCCGCTCGCTCGGTTGGGCACCCCGTCAAACGCTCGACGCGGGCCTCCGAGAGACCGTCAACTGGTACGAAAAGAACCACGCTTGGCTTGCAACTCTCGCGGAAGCCGACTATCAAGGTCGTCGTGGGCTCGGTCACGGGGAACGCCGGTCAGATTCTTCTTCACGCTAACGCAGGTCGCCAACGCAGCTCGCATGAAGCACCAGCTCTCCATCCGCGGCCTACTCGGGCTCACGGCGTTCATCGCTCTGTTTGTCGCTGCACTGGTCGGCGCATTCGGGTCGCACGTCGAGCGCGCCGTGAGCGAGTTTTCGATTGTCGTCGCGGTGGCGACCGGTTGGTCGTTCGTGCAGGTTGTTTTCTATTTCGTGATCGTCTCACCCCTCATCGTACTCTGGTTCGTCGCTCAGCGTTTCCGCCGCGCCGACGAATCGTGATTCGACACTAATGCACGTGGCGCCCAAAGCGGTCGCCTCAATCGCTTAACCCGCCGCCGCAGGCAAGGCTGCCCCGATACGCGAATGAAACTCCACTGCGGCTGGAAGCTTGGAAGCCCAAGCCACGGGCCAGCGGCCTCTACGAACGCGCTAACCGTTGCAATCGGCGCGCAAATCGTGACCTACACTTGGGACCGAAAAAGCTAAATGATGTTGAGGTCCGTACGGACCGCTCGTCAGGCTTCGAGGACAATTGCCAAAAGAGTATCGAGGAATCCCATCCGCCCGAGTAGGTCCGGTCGACGATAGGTCGAATGCATCGATGGTATCGCGGGGGTGAGTTGCGTCGTCTGTCTTGCGTCGTCTGTCTTGCGTTGTCTGTCTTGCGTTGTAGGCACAGCTGGCGTGCTCCAGTTTCTGTTGCTCTTCACTGTCATTCAGTACATTCACTCCTTGACTTGGATGATTCCATTCGCCGGCACCGTCGGCTCACGATTTGATCACCTCGGCGATGCAGATGAAGTCGCCGCATGGCACCTTGCGGATGAAGGGCATTCACGCCAATGGCGACTTGATCGAACTCGATGTAACTTGGGCGCGATACACGCAGGGGCTCGAGCAGCACTATGTCATCGTGATGGCTCCGGTGGAATAGCGAACGCGACGTCAGCGAATCTATCACTCACAGCTCGAGGGCACGGTTCTGTCGGAGTTGGGGGCCGATGAGATCATCCAACTCGTCGCCTGCGCGACTCAAGACATCGTGGCCAAAGCTGTCGCGGCGTTTCGAGCGATTGCGGAGGAAAAGGCAGTCGCCCTAACACCTCATATCGGCTCGACGACTCCAGCCTCGATCGACACGAATCCGGACGAAGTCCATCAAATCCTCACCACGATGTTGAAGTTCGCCATCGACCGCTGCGAAGCCAACGGCGCGGCTGCCGAATCAAATGACGCGGCGGGGAAGGTGGAATTGCGAGTCGACCTGGAGCACGGCGGCGTCGAGTTCGCCCTCTCGGATTCCGGTGAAACGTTGGACGCGGCGCGACGATCGCCCTCTTGTTCATCGGCCTAAGCGTTGTGCATGTGATCGGGCTCTTCGAATGGTGTTTCCGACTCACACCGCAGACGAACATGTTCATGATCGTCTTCGCGATGGGGCAAGCGTATTGCCATCACATTGCGGCGCATAAGAAAGCGGCCAAGCGGGCTAAGAAAGCCGCGGCCGTTTCGCAGCGACGAGCCCAGCCCGATTGGGGAAGCGGCGCACCGTCGCTCGGCCAATTGGAGTTAGCCTTTCGGAATTCGCACAAAGCGGACTCGGCCGAAATGCTCCGAAGCGGGCATGGTGAATGTGTTGTCGTCAATCACGTCGATCACAACTTCTTCAATCGGTTGATTCTTGTGCTTGATTCGCAGCTTGATGTTCTTTTCCGACGCGGCGGTCACCTTCCAATTCGCCATCGCGTTTCGCGCCACGGGTCCTTTCGGAGTCGGCACAGAAACCGATATTGCGACCTGATTCTTGGGCTGGAAATAGAACTGCATCTTGGCGGCTTTGATTCCATTGACATGTTCGTCTGTGATGGCTTGCGTGCGATTGATCGCCTGTTCGTCGATCTCGACCGTCCCGTTCCATCCGCCCGTTAACCACTCCTCAGCCGTTTGCAATGGCGGCGCCTCGATGCTTGCTGCCGGCGGCTTGCTGTTTCCGCAGCCGGTCAAACTTACGGCCATGGCCATTGTCGCCAGGAAGGATAGAGCAAGCTTCATGATCGTGCGCATAACGGTCGCCTTGTGCTGGAGTCAAAATCGCGTGGAACATTAGCAGGCTGGCCCACGGCGGTCCACAGCAATTGAGGCGAGCGAAATCGCTATCCGATTTCACGCCGCGGGCGGCTTGAGCCCGTCCATTCGAAGGGCAAGGTTCCTTGATTCTTCGCCGTTTTTCAGACGCAGTGCTGGCTGCACGGCACACGGCGTTTTTTTTTGACGTCGTGTCGCGTCTATTGGGGCGTTTTCTGCGACGAATTGAGAGTTCGTGCTGAAGAATAGCCTGCCGGCCGATAATGCGGACGCCGCACCTGAAGACTCATTTGACCATTCCGCTCTTGCCGGCGGACGCATCCCCAATCTGGACGGTCTGCGAGCGGCTTCGATCTTGCTCGTCCTGTTCCATCATTGTCCGAGCATGAACTGGCTCGATACGCTGCACGCCAACGGGCGATACGGCGTCGCTCTGTTTTTTGTGATCAGCGGATTCTTGATCACGACTCTGTTCCTACGCGAGAAACGCCGATTCGGGCGAGTCGACTTGTGGCGGTCTTATGGCCGCCGTTGCCTGCGTCTGTTTCCGCTCTACTACGTCGTGCTCGGTGCCAGGTCGTGCTCGTTTTGGGACTCGGCTTTTTCTCTCAGGCCAACCAGACGCTATTTTATCGAGAAGCTTTCCGCCTATTTGTTTTACTATTCGGGTGCCGCCCTTGCGGGTAAGCAGTGCTAAACCGGCTTATTATTGGTTTGCAATGAACAATCCGAGACGCGGACACCAGTCAGGGGTGACCGCGGCGGCTTCGATCGCGACTACATTCGAGGATAGCTCTTGGGAAATCGAATGATCTTCCAAGCGTCGGCGTTGGCCCGCCAGTGCTCCCAATCGAGCTCGTCAAACAGATCGCCACGTTTCTTGTAGAGCAATGCGCGAGTCGGCTGTTTCTTGAGAAGGTCTTCTAGCAACTTGAGCGCGCTAGCCGGGCGATCGTTTCTTCGCTCCCGACGAATGTTGAGCAACACGTAGGTCGGTTCGGTCATGTCGACCCACCGCTGCAGCTCGAGATAATTCTCTTCGAACAGAGCTGCTCGAGCCTCTTTATCGGCTGGCTTCTTCGGAATCACTTTGGGGTCGCCCGGTTTGCGAGGCAAATCCATATACGCGATCGCTCGGCCCTTGCGATAAAGGGCGTCGACGAGCCAAGATTTCTTCTCCTCCCACGCTTTCCTTTCGGCCATCGCCTTGGGATCATCCCCGTTGGGGCGCGAGCCGAACTGGATCGCCAGCTGTTTTTGGGGTATCCGTTTGATGACCGCGTTTGCGGCGGCGACGATCTTTGGCAGACGCTGTTTGCGATCGTCGTCGTCCAACATCTTGAGCCGTTCAATCAGCGTCGGTAGATCCCGTTTGTGCTCGGCAAGAATCGACTTCGCCAACTCGTCAAACTCGTCCTTGCGTTTGCTCAATCTCAATTCAGTCAGCCGACGTCGCTGAGCCAGCAATAGAAATGACGGCGTTGCTTCAGGTGACTTGGGCGAACGTGAAGGCTGAGCGTTGTCATCCGTCGCTTGTTCTTTCGTCGGCGTGGCGATGGAGGCGATCAGAAGCCGAACCGGATAGCCCTTCGGCCTTCGCCCTGCTCCCGCAACGGCGTGCTTCTCAGATCCGTAGGAAATGGTCCCGTGGAGCACGTCTCCGTTTTTGGCGAACGTTGGTAGCTTGGGTCGAGCGACATAAAACGGTACGCGCTGACCGCTATGGACTTGTCGCGGCGCCAGTTTGGGTCGGCCGGCCACTGCATCGTCAGGGTCTGCAAAGAACGCCAGCGGTATCGGCTTGGCGAGTTTGAAATCGAGCAACAGCGGCGACTCCTTCCATTTCTCGAGCATCGCCGGTTGATCGTGCCGAAGGTGAAGCCGAAGGACATAGTCGCCCTTGGGCAGTTTGGCGGATCCGCGACCACTGGCCGCCAACCGCTTGTTCGAATCAAAGACTTGCCACACTCTCGATTCCCACGACTTGGAGAATTCAGGAACCAGCGACGTTGAAGGCCTCGGCGTAAACTCGCGTTTCTCTTTGAGTGAAAACGCGTACGTCGTTATCGACTCGTACGCTCGCCGGCCCTTGGGTAATGCGTCTCGCGCTGTCGAAACGACTCGGAGTTGGAATCCACTCGGCCTCACCGTTCGCCGGAGCGTGTCCAGCGTTGCGTCTGGTTCGAACCATTGATCGCCAAGCGAGGCGACGACTTCTCCTCGAGCCACCGCAAGGTTGTCAGTCAGCAGCATGTCTTCGTCGCGAGGCGCGATGCCTTGAAACTGAGTTTCGACATGCAGCAAACTGTCGCCAACGCTCGACCAGTATTGGCCTAGGCACAGTTCGAGTGTATGCCCAGCTTCAACTGGAAAACTTCGAAGGATCGTCTGGCCGGGCCTCAGCGTGACGTATTCACGCTGAAATCCTCGCCCGTATGCTTTCTGCGGAAGTAGTTGAAGCGCGTGCACGACGAAACGTCTCGCCTGTCCGTTCGTCTTGTCGGCGGTCAAAGTTACGTCTATCCAATTCGCACCATTTGGCACCTGAAGAAACCGCCTTGATTCGCTGCCTGCCGACAGAGATATCGCATCTCGAAACGGATTGCGGGCGTGTGCCTCAGCGACATGCGGCCGAATCAAGGTGACCGGCACGCGGAACAATGGGCCTCGTTCGGGATGGTCGGCGTTCATGCCTTTTACCTCGCCGTAGTGAGCGCCGGGCGGCAGCGATGATCCATCGACTTCGATATCAAACGATTTCCCGTCGTAGGCGAGCACCAGATGTTTCGGAGCTTTGATCCAAGCCGATTCCGACTCGATGACGATCGGCACATCGAATGCGGCTTTCGCTGCCGCTCCAGCACGATCGTGCATGACGGGGCGGACGTGAATCGTCGATGTTGTCGGTCCGTTGGATTCAAATGCGTCTCGGAGGTACAGGCCCCGCGCGTTTTCACGATCGGCGATGGAGATTTCGAATCGAGCCAAATCGTTTTCGCTGAGCCTGTGCTGTACGGCGTAGTCGTAGGCGCGGTCGATTTGAATCAGGCCGCGGCCGTGGGCCAAGGGATCCATTCGAGCGAGAGGGCGAGCTGTATTGACGACTGCTCGCCTCACCGTAGTCGGACTGTAATCGTGCGAGTGAGCTTTGAGTCCGGACAGCAGAAGCGCCAAGTTTCCGCAGGCGTTGGGCGATGACATCGATGTGCCGTTGCCCAGTTTGCGATGCATCAGAGACCACTGCGAGACCGGAGATATGGCACCGCCCGGCGCGCAGATGTCGACGCCCAAATCCCCATCCGCTGTCGGGCCTCGGGAGCTCCAAGTGTAAGCTTGCTCTTCGCGAGCCAAACGCTGAGCGTAGGCGTTCTGCATGAGTGCGGGCGAGACGTACGCGCCAACTCCGATCAAAGCGGAACTGGTCCCACCCGGCGAGCCCACTGTCGACAACGCGGGGCCATTGTTGCCGGCGCTAGCGACAAAAATCACATTGTGGTCGCGAATGACCTCGGCGTACCTCGCCAGCAGGCGGCCAGAGTTCGGGTCGCTCGTTGAGCCGCCGTAACTCATATTGATCAAGTCGCATTTGTTGCGAAGCACCGCGGTCATGCCGCGGATTTGACCTGAACCTGTCGAGCTGGATCCGAGTCGGCTGTCTCCGATTTTGACGGAGACAATCTGGGCACCCGGCGCGAGGCCGTCGCGCTCGGGGTGGTCCGGGTAGTGGGCCGAGACGATCCCGGCGACGTGGGTGCCATGGGCACCGCAGTCGGTAACGATCGATAACAGGTTGCCGTCGTCGTAGATGTTGACGGCGAAGTTGAGCAGCGAGACCTTGTCAAACGTGGTGTATTGCCTCTTCTCCCGGAAGTTGGTCATCACCGCTTCGTCGTCAAATTGTCCGTCCTCATTGGTATCGATGGACGCTTGCCACATTTGGCCGTCGTGAAAAACAACACAGTCGTAGATCGGGCCCGGGTCGGCGTACTGCTTTTGTAGTTCGGACAGCAACGCGATTCGATCGGTCAGTTCTTTCCGCTGCCGTTTCTGATTTCGGTCGGGAGCTTTGTGCTTCCTATCCCAATCCTGCAGGTCGCTCTGCAGTTTGGCTCTGAGCATTCGTTGTTTGGCGTCCCATGCCTCACGTCTCTTTTTCTCGACGCGTGCGACCAGGTCTTTGGGAAACAGCTCATAAGCGCGCTTCCATCCAACTCGCCAGTCGCCGCTTGGGTTTGTCCACGACTTGGGAATCGTCAGCGGTCTCCCCGTCGCTCCGACGATGACGCCCTCTTTGCCGCGAACGATGGTCGAAGTATCGACGTCGCCGCTACCCGAGCCATCGACCATGTCAATAATTTTCGGCCGACCATCCGGAGTGGTTTGCAGCCCGTCGACGCCGGGATCAACGCCCGTGTCAAAGATGGCGACGACAACACCTCGACCGTCGTACGTCGGGTGTTTCTTGAGAAAACGCAAAGCGCCGGTTTCCGCTTTCGGCAACCACCCGCTCGTCGGGAATCGACCAGTCTCCTGACCCAGCAAACTCTTACCCGGATGCGCCGACGCAGCGAGTGACAAGAAAATGAGCAGCAACGAAATCTGTCGCATCGGAAGACCTGAGACCTGAGGCAAAATCTATGAGTCGAACTTCCCTTATTGTAGTCGGACGCCAGAACACTGGCTTAGCCTGTAGCCAAACATAGCCCCCTCGCCCAACCCCAACGAGCTTGCTCACCGAACGAGCAAGCTCGTTGGGGTCGTGCGCGGGATGAGCGTTGTGTAGCGGTGAATCTTGCTCACCGAACGAGCAAGCTCGTTGGGGTCGTGCGCGGGATGAGCGTTGTGTAGCGGTGAATCTTGCTCACCGAACGAGCAAGCTCGTTGGGGTCGAGTGCGGGGTGAGCGTGTTCTTAGCGTTGAGTCTCGGTCACCGAACGAGCAAGCTCGTTGGGATCGAGTGCACGGCTCGTCCGTTGTCTAGAGCCGAATATTGGGGCAGAGACGTGCGAATCTCGTGCGACGCTTCTATCGATTAAATAGAAAGGCGGGGGTGTTGATAAGAGCCCAGCCTAGGTCTTGGATGCCGATCAGGCGACCTTGTTGTTTCTGGGCTTCGCTGCGTGCGACCTCGTCGGCGAGCTGCTTCCACTGGCTGTCGAGGCTGCGATAGTGATCGATCAACAGTTTCTTCTGTTCGGCGGTTCGTTTTGACGGTTCGGCGTTGAGCGCCCCGGCTAAATTGGCGGGCAACGATTTCGATTGGAACGGTCGAGGTGAATCGGTTAGCGAAATCCGGAAACGACCGAGCATATGTTTGCCGTCCGGGAATTGCTGATTCAGAGTGATCGTCAGTACGGCTCCGCCCTCGAAGGAAACGACTTCGCTGAATTCGTACAACGCGGAGTGGGCCTTGTTGAATGCGGGCATTATCGCCCAGCCGGTTGACGGGTTTCCGTCGATCGAATTCGCCACGGGCCAGCTGGCTTGACTGAAATCAGCTTGGGCATTCCTTAGCGCCACCGCGACGGCTTCGGCTGGCTTACTCTTCGGCGCCGCCTTAACCGAGAACTCGGAAAGCACGAAGTTGCCATTGTCGGCGCGGCCTGGTCCGCCGGCGGGGAGCGACTTGTCGTTCATCGCCTCAAGACGGATTCCCGTAGTCTTCTTAAGCGCCGTGGGAATGACAACGCGATACTCGCCTTTCTTGAGTCCGCCTGTCACGGAAAGGCTGTTGTCTTTGTTCAGTTGAAACTTGGCGTCTACAGTGGATGAAAACTCGCTCGGTTTGACCACATTCCACTGAGTTACCGACAACGCTCGCTTCTCCCACTCGGCCTGCTTGGCCGGAAGCTGTTGCTCATAAGCCTTCAATTTGGCTACCAGGGCATTGTGATCGGCACCGACGGCTTCCATCGCCCGAACCGCGAGCTGAGTTTCTGTGGGGCTGGGCTCCCGGCTGAGGAATCGCAGGAAGACCTTGCGGACCAGCTGCTGATCGTCTTTCTCACTTGCGACCAGTTTCGCCAATTCACTTTTTGGGTCGGCCAGGGCGTTGGCGACGGTGGGCCCGTTGACGAGCTTCATGATCGGCCCAAGCACCATCCCAGATGATCGCTCGCATTCGCAGGCGCTCTCACGTACGGGGCGGCCGAAGTCGTCGAGGAAGGGGACTTTGACGCCGGCGTCGGGAATTTGGGCAGCACGGAATCCGGCCGGCGCGCCTGCGATATTCGGTCGCGATCCAGTCGCGGCATGAATCGTGTCGTAGAGAACCTCCGCCGGCAGTCGACGTGGAAGTGCATGCGAAAAATTGATCTGGTCGTCTTCGTTCCAGCGATTCGAGACAATCGAATGTTGATACGTTCGCGATTTGCAAATTGTGCGAAGCAGTTCTTGGACGTCGAATCCGCTATCGATAAAGTGCTTTGAGAGGGCGTCGAGCAACTGAGGATTGGAAGCTGGATTGCCCGCTCGAAGATCGTCAATCGGCTCAATGATTCCGATGCCGAACAAATAGCCCCATAATCGATTGGCATAGCTGCTGGCAAAGTAAGGGTTGTCGGCCGCTGTCAGCCAATGGGCCAGTTGCTGACGCCGGTTCCCCTCTTTCGGCATGTCCGCGTGATCATAGGGAAACTTGGGCGCAGTCACCTGTCCCGTTCGATCGTGAGTCATCTCGCCTGAACTTTTGTCGTATACGACTTCGACCAGAGGCTTCGCGCCCTCGACAGCCGTACGGCCAAGTTTGAGAGTGCGATAGGCCGGATCGATTTTTCGACCGACTTGAGCGAAGTAGGCGGCCAACTCGTAATACTGATCCTGGGTCCAGCGTTCGAACGGATGGTCGTGACACTTGTTGCAGTTAAAGCGAACTGCCATGAACAGGTGGGTGGTGTTCTCCATCGCCTCGGCGGGCGTCCGCAACACTTTGTAGTAGGCGGCCGGTGGGTTTTCGACGTTCGATCCAACTGCGGTGAGGATGTCTCGTGCAAAGACGTCGTACGGTTGGTTCGACGCGATCGCTTGCTTGATCCAGTTTCGCAGTCGCAGCGAACCCTCTTCGCCGAGGAACTTACGATTGACTTGGAGCAAGTCCGCCCACTTGTTCGTCCAATGTTCGATAAAGTCACTGTTGCCGACGAGCGAATCAACAAGCTGATCGCGCCGTTCGCGCCGGCTGCCTTTCGCCGTCAAAAACTCGCTCAATTGCTCGGGAGTCGGCGGGAGCCCGGTCAAGTCGAGATAAACTCGCCGAGCGAATTCGTGGTCAGTGCAGAGATCTGCCGGAGCAACTCGCACTCGTTCAAGTTTCTGGTAAACCAACTCATCGACAAAGTTGTAGGTCTCCGGCGCCTTCCACTCGAACCCACTACGGTCGCCCATGACAGTCAACGTTGCGGCGGCGTACGATCCTTCAAATCGCACTAGCACCGGCGCCTCGCCTCGACGCAGCATGGTCAAGACTCCGCTCGAGTCCGCGTCGACAACTTCGATGTTTCCGCTCTCAATAAAAGCCTCTCGCGTCACGTCTCTAACCATCCCATCGGTATACGTTGCCAGCACAGACATTTGCAGAGTCATGCCGGCTCGAGGCACGATCGGATCTTTGGGAAAGACTTCAATCGAAGCAACTCGCGGCTTGTCCAAATCCAACACGGTGCCGCCGGTAATCCAGCCCCGTACGATTTCGTAGTAGTCGTGCTCGATTTTCGTGCGGACTCCTCCGACATGGGGAATCGCGCCGGTGGCTTTGAGCAACATTAGACTTTGATCCGGCGCGGCTCGATTGAATCGTCTCGCGCCCAAGTCGTCGGTAAATGCGCGATGGTCGTAGAGTGCGTCGTATCCTCGGAGTGAGAGTTTGAAACCGCCCTTCCCTTTTTTGGCGCCGTGGCAGGTTCCTTGACTACAGCCCATCTTGCTGAGCGCAGGTTGAACGTCCTGGACGAAGCTGATTGCGGGCGTCGTTTGAGACCCGGCGACTTCAACTGGAATCGAAACCTGGCGGCCGCCGTAAGAGAATTTCAACTCGCCCTTACCGTCCGCCAGTGGTGAAACGAGGCCGTTGCCGGAGACAGCGACTTGGGCCGGAGTCTGTTCGCGTTTGGCCATTCGTGTCAGGTCGATGATCTCGCCGCGCTTCGTCCGTCCGAGGATCAGCATCTGACGGTAGGCGAAACGATGAGTCAGTTGAATCGACGGCGGAATGGCCTCGATTCGATCGACTTGAACGCTTTTGGGCAGGTCATCAGCCGAGCAGGCTCGATTCTGGCCGAGCTCCGAACTCGCGGCGAGCAGGAAGCCGATCAAAAGCAGTCGTCTGCAAAGCATCGAACGGAACGTCAACATGTTATGTCCATTTATTGTTGTGGGCGACGCGAGTCGTTTTAGGTGCTCGACCTGTTGGCGAGCCTCACTTTTTTGCTACCGGCGTTGTTGCAGCGGCTGCAACTTTGGGTTTCTGCAGTTCGACGGGCGGAAACTGTTTGATCACTTTGGCCGTCTTGATGTCAATCAAGCGAACCATGCCGTCGAATCCGCCGACAGCCGCTTGTTTGTTGTTGGGATGAAGTGCGACCGCAAACACACCGCCTTGAACTTCGAGTTTCATGACACTTGCGGCGTCGGCAACTTTGCAAATCTGAACCTCACCTTTGCCGTTGTAACTGCTGCCGGCGATCAAGCTGGCGCCGTCCGGACTGAAAGCGACGTCGAACACGCGACCTTGGAGTTTCGGGAAGGCTCGAATCAGATTGAAGTCATCGCCGATCTTTCTCGCTTTCTCGCGATACATGCGATACATCTTCGGCTGGCCGTCGGCGCCGCCGGTCACGATTTGATCTTGTTTGGGATGCCGGTCGACTGCGTTGAGTCCGCCTTTAAGCGCGCCAGGAGTAATGCTCGTAATGTTGTCGACGAAACGCTGAGTTGGAACGTTGATCAGTTTGGCCGAGCGGTCGCGGCCGACAGTCACGAGGTGATCCGACTTGACGGAGAATACGGTGTCGAGAACCCAATCGCTGTGGGCGCCGCTGAACAGAACCTGCTTCCCCGTCTCGGCATCGATGGCTCGAATCGTGTTGTCCGGGCAGCCAAAGCCAACCAGTTTACCGTCGTGCGACCAGCTGGCACCGTAGAGCGTGTCGTGGCCGACCGTAAGACTTCGCAACAGTTCATTGCGCTCCAAGTCCCAAATCTGCAGTTCTCCCATGCGACCGGGGTTGCCGCCGGTTACGGCCAATCGCTTTCCATCGGCGGAGAACGCGATCGACTGAATTCGCTCGGACAAGCCGATCAGCCTGGCAGCGATTCCGCTTCCGTCGGCATGGTGAAGCACAACTTCGTGGTAACCCGAGACGGCCAATAGCTTGCCGTCGGGCGAATAGGCGAGCGATGTGATCACGGGCGCCGCCGCGTAGGAAGGCGGGTTATCGGCATCGAATTGAGATTTGGCCGCCATCGGCGAGTCGTCCGCTGCGCCTTCGAGGATCCACTGCTCGATCAGTTTTCGATCGGTCTCGTGCAGTGGTTTCGCGTCCTTGGGCATGTCGGCTGTTCCGGACTCGGGAGTGATCAAGGCGAGCAAGCCACTCTTGTCCGGCGACTTGGGAACGATGGCCGCGTCGCCAGTCTCACCACCCTTCAGCAGGTGATCAAAATCGGTCATCACGTATTCGCCGCCCTGTTTAGCTGGCTGATGGCAGCCGTGACAATGCTCTTGAAAGATGGGTCGTATCTGACGGTAGTAGCTAACCGCTTGATTCGACGCGGGTTCGGCTTCGTCGTCCGCCGCCTCAATACGACTCATGGGGATCAGCAGAAGCGGAAGTGCGAAGAGAACCAGAGCGGGTTGAATGCGATGGATGGTCGACAAGACAGAATTCCTTGGCGCCGGCGGTCAAAAGGAGGATGCCCGGCGGAGTCGAGTGCGACGGAAGTCCCTATGGCGAGACAACTTGGCCGAGTGGGCGGACGTATCGTGTCCCTTGTTTTACAAGTCTTACATTCTATCCTTGCCGCTACGACGCCGCAAACGTCGCGAGACGCAAACGGTTTGACTCACCCAAGTCATACTGACAGTTTCTCTATCCGCGCCAGCCCAAACGAAACTGGCCCTATTCCCTCGTTTTTGCGGGCCGCCGCGCCAAGTCGAGAAAAGTTGGTTCTCGATGCGGGGCTTTGGTGCTACGCTGTAGGGTGTGCGACTACCCCAATTGGCGGGTTCGCGCGTCCACTCGCTGAGTGATCCTCGCTGGGCGGCCAGAGTTTGTCTGTGGGTGCAAAGTCAGTGGTGCAGAACACTCTTGACAACAAAAACGCAAGCAAGGCGTTTCGCTCGCTCCTTGAGCGACCTGCCCGCCACGCATTGCTTGGGTAATAGCCCCCGCCAGTGTTTTCCGCGAGCCCCAGATATGTGGGAAAACAGGGTGCCTCCTACTTAATGAATTCCGATTACTCGCTCGAAACGGCTTGAAAAATCGGGAATTTCTCAAGAATGCCGAGAACAGTGGTTTTTCCAGCGTTTTCAGGACATCGCGGCCCGACACGACATTTGGTTTTCTAGTGGCCGCCGGGGCCTGCGCAATTTCCGTTGCCCAAAACTAGTGCCGCGTCAACTCGAAAAATGGGGGTTGGCTTCGGCGTAACTTGAGTTGGCGGCGTACGATACAAACACTGGGATCCTAATTCTTAGTGTTGACGCTGCACTAGCCAAGTTGGTATTTAGCGAACCTTGGATTCTCGAGACGTTGTTTCGATGCCCGTTAACAGGTTGCCAATCAAGCGCACAATCGGCATCGGCCCCGAAAGAAAGCCCCATCGCGCAATGGCCGTTCGTTGCCGCAAAACATGTCTGTTGGCCGTCATGGCGATCGCTGTCTCCGGCTGCGCAACGACACCCCAAAACGGGCTCGACGAGGTGCTGACGGCATCAAACAATCGCGACTGGACGCCCAATCATGCGCTGCTTCCCAGAGCCGAGTTTCACGGCAATCAGGTCACGCTTCGCAACATTCGCAACTCGAGATACCTCACCGGCTCCGACTACGTCGCGCAGCACTACGACGATCAATTCAACGTCGACGAACTCAATTCAGTCGACTTCATCATGACGCCCTTCAAAGAGGCGCCGGCGCTCGCGCATACCATGCTCAGTTTTGGTTTTCGCGACGGCCGACACGTCCTGGTTTCCGCGGAAGCCAGGCTCGAGACAGGTGAGGAGTACCACCCGATCAACGGCGCGATGAGGCAGTACGAGTTGATGTATATTTTGGGTGATGAGCGGGACTTGTTGCCGCTGCGCACCAAGCATCGTGATGTCGATGTCTACGTTTACCGCAGCACCGCCGGACCGCCTCGAGTTCGCTCGTTGTTTCGCAGCGTGATGAAGCGAGTGAACGAACTCGAGCAGCGACCGGAATTCTACGATACGATCGCGAACAACTGCACGTCGAATATTGTCTGGCACATCAACCAGATCCAACCCGGCCGCATTCCGCTGGACTTGCGAGCTCTCCTGCCCGGTTACTCGGACGAGTTGGCTTACGAGCTTGGCATGATTGAACGCCACGGTGATTTCGAGAACACGCGACGAATGGCGCGGATCACCGATCTATCCAACGCCCACATCGGCGACCCCGCGTTCTCCGCGAAGATTCGACGCTGAGCTCAGCCTGAGGCGATCGCCCACTTTCAAATGCCGGCGCTTTGTGCACGTGAACCTTGACGGGCAACGCTGTGACGCAAATTGGGCGAGTCATTGACGGTCGACGAATCGCTTGCGCATGCCCCCTCTCCCCGCCCCTCACGCGTCGCTGGGAAAGGCGGCTCGTTTCTTGTTTCGGCCTTTACAATTGGGGCCGATATAACGCGCATCGTTACGCTGAAACGGAGAATAGCTGCGGGCAAAAATGCTTTACAGCGTTGCCCATTCGTGCGACGTATCCGCTACCGGTTGCGCCAGAAGCCGGGGATCAAGAGGACGAGCACGGAGTAGATCTCGAGCCGTCCGATCATCATCAGCCAGACGAACAACAGCTTTGAGTACCAGCTGAAGGCGGCGTAGTTCTCTGTCGGCCCGACGACTCCGAATCCGGGTCCGATGTTGTTCAGCGTCGCGGCGACTGCACTCGCTGAATCGATCAGCTTGTTCGAAGGGTCTTCGCCCCAAACGGAATCGGGCTCCAAGGCGGCGACGAACAACCAGCCTCCGATGAATAGCCCGAGGATGATGCCGAAGTAGACCAAGATGGCCTGCCTGAGTTTTGGATCGTCGAGCGTCTTGCCGGCAAGTCTTAGCGATCGAACGAGCGATGGTCGATAAGCCTGTTCAATTTCCACTCGAAGAATCTTGAACATCAAGATGTGGCGAATCACTTTCATGCCGCCGCCGGTGCTCCCCGCGCAACCACCGATAAACATTAGCACCAGCAACAGAATTCGGCTCGAATCGGTCCACTGATCAAAGTCGTGAGTTCCGAATCCGGTTGTCGTAATGATCGAGACCACTTGGAACAGGCTGTAGCGAACGGCATTGGCCGCCGTCTTGCCGTTTGTCTCGCCGCTGAAATCTCCGTGAGGCACGCCGAAGATAATGATCGCGACGGTGGCGACAAGGATGATCCCCACGTAAACCCGGAACTCGGTATCGTCCGTCAGAATTCGCGGGCCGCGCAAGAGTGAGAAGGCGAGCAGAGTGAAGTTGGCGCCGGCGAGCACCATGAAGACGACGATTACATAGTCGATCGTCGCCGAATCAAAATGTTTGACGCTCGCGTTGTAAGTGCTGAACCCGCCGGTGGCCATCGTTCCGAAGGAATGGCAGAGCGCGTCGAACAAGGTCAGGCCGGTGAACATGAGAATCAACGCCATGACAATGTTCAGCGCGATGTAGATACCCGCGAACAGCCAGGCCGACTGCTGCATTCGAGTGTGGGCGCCGTCTTTCGTTGGTCCTGTAATCTCGGCGCGCATGAGCGCTTTGCCCGACGACCCCATGCCAAGAATTGCGACGAACAGGACGACGATGCCAAGGCCGCCGAGAAAGTGGGTGCTGCTGCGCCAAAACAGAATGCAGTGCGGCACGCCCGTTGACTCGAGATCCGTAATCACGGTGGCACCCGTTGTGCTGAAGCCCGATTGAGATTCGAACAGAGCGTCGACGACTGTCATCGCTTTGCCCGGCGCACGTTCGCAGTCGCTCAGCAAAAACGGCAAGGCGCCGAGCACGGTGGCCATGATCCAGCTGAATCCGACGACCGCCATCGCCTCTTTGCGATACAAGGTGCCTTGGGCTTTGCCGCCAATCCTGATGAGGATGCCGCCAACAGTCAGGCTTGCCGCCGTGCTGAGGATCAGCGCGACAAATCCTTGCATTTCAAAATGGGCCGGGAGGTTCAGATCGGGTCGCCGTCCGAGTGAGGGGTGAGCCCAGGGGAGGCTGAACACCATCGCGACGCCAATCAGAATGGCGATAATGCCGAGCAGTCGTAGGACCAGGCGATAGTTCATGATCAGTTATGCCTGTGGGGTCTACCCTTGTGCGGCGAAGAGAAGCAGAGCCTCCTCGACGTCGCTGTTGTCCATGAGCGTCAGCACCAAATCGCCCGGCATCAGTTTCTCGTCGGCGCCGGGAACATGCGGAAAATCTTCTCGCAACACGGCGGCAATCAGACAGGAATTCGGTAGCGGCAGTCTTGCCAAGACATGTTCCGTGGCCGCCGCACCGGGAAGCACTTCGATTTCGAAAACGCCGATGTTCCCGCCTCGAAGCGCCGTGCGAGAGACAACGCATCCGGTGTTGAGCAAGCCGAGAACCTGCCGCGCCATCACGTCGCGCTCGCTGACCGCCAAATCGATGCCAAGCCTTCCGACGACATTGGCGTAGTCGGGGCGTCCGACGATGGCCATGATCTGCTTGGCGCCGATTTCTCTGGCTTCGACGCCGGACATGATGTTGTTTTCATCGTCGCCCGTGCAAGCCACAAACGTATCCGCCGCTCCCACTCGCTCCTCTTCCAATACCGATTTGCGAGTGGCGTCGGCGTGGACGACGGTTGTGGTGCGCAAGTTCGACGCCAGAAATTCGCACCGCTCGGGCGATTGATCCATGATCAGCACGTCGTAGCGATCTTGCTCTAGCGCTTGCGCGAGGTGATAACCCGTCTCGCCTCCGCCGGCGATCACAACTCGCATCTGCGATTCGACGCCATGTTGGAAGAGACTCATGACTTGCTTCAAGTCGTCGTGTCGTCCAATTAACGTGAGTCGGTCGCCGATCTCGATCAAGTCTTCGGCTCTCGCGATCCACATCTTGCCGCCACGGAGGATCGTTCCAATGCGCACGCCAGTCGGCACGTTCAACTCTTTGACAGGCGTCTTGTCGACTCCTTTTTGACTCACCGTCGCTTCTTGCACTTCGAGCGCGCCGCGACCAAAGTTTTCGAGCACCGTCGAGCCTGGGTTGCGAATGTGTCGAGCGATTTCGATGGCCGAAAGATGTTCCAGGCTGAGCAGGCGATCGATCGCGAAATGCCGCTGATAGTCAAACGTGCTCAAGTCGCGAAAGACGGGCGAGAAAACTCGGGCAACGGTGCGTCTCGCTCCCATCGCTTTGCCCATGCTGGCGGCGACCAAGTTGACTTCGTCGTCGCCCGTTAACGCGAGGCACAGATCGGCGCCCGGCACTCCCGCTTGAAAGAGAACGCTCGATTGCGACGCCGAACCGACGATGGCGCGAACGTCGAGCTCTTCGTTAATTCGCCTGATGTGGGCGGCGTCGTTATCGACGACGGTTACGCTGTGTCGGTGTTGGCAGAGCAAGTCGGCAACCCATGTGCCGACCGTTCCCGCTCCGAGCGTCACGATCCTCATGCCGTTGGCTCTCCGTCCTGTCGCGGTCCGCGACCCTTTGTGTTCAGCCATTCGTCGGCGATCAGAAGATCTTCGACAACTTCTCCGCGCTGAATTGTTGTGTCGAGGATTCTCGCGACATCATCGACTTGGACTTTGCCGTACCAGATCGCTTGCGGGTAGACGACGACAACGGGGCCCAATTCGCATTGGTCCAAGCATCCGCATTTGTTCGCACGAACCGACGCGGTCAGATTGCGATTACGTACCTCGGCTTTGAACGCGTGACGCAGTTGTTCTGAGCCGTCGCTATCGCAACAACCTCTAGGGTGCTCTTCGGAGCGGCAATTGCAACAGACAAAAATGTGATGGGTCAAAGCTGGCATCAAAGCCCTAGCATTGAAAAATTGCGACGGCGTAAGGCGGCCGGATCGCGCGTTTGGAAAGTTTGAATGCGTTTCGCCTGAAAGCGAATTTGGAGCCTCGTTTGAGGGCCAATGTTCAAAAATCAAGGCAGGTATTCTATGGCGTTTGAGGCTTCGCTCCAAGCGTACCTCGCACTGGGCACCGCCGTGACGCGTTGCGTGCGTTCGTTTTGATTGAAATGCCCATTTGGGCGGTCAATTCGCGCCACTCCATCAAACTCTGCCAATCACATCAGACAGACCAATGGCTCGCTTGACAAATCTCGCGGCCCCTTGTCCTTTACGCGGAACAAGCTCCAATGAACGGACGTATTGAAAGGGGAGCGTGACGACCTCCGACTCCAAGTTTTCCGAGAATCGCGAGCCAGGGAACCATGTCGTTCGAGTGGGAATATCCGATAGCTGTGCTGGCCCATGGGGGCGGCTACGCGTCGCTCGTCGACGATACGGTCGAGCCAGCTCGTCATAGCCTCGTCGTACTTTCGGAACTCGACCGAATTGCCGACGTTATGGAGACCTTGGCCATTTTGGGCGCCCCCAAGTTGATCAAGAACTCGCGCGAATTTCGTTGGCTCTTGGAAAGCTTAAAAGCGCCGGTCGACCATGTCGCATTCGATATTAATCCGGTGGGCGCCGAGGCAAATCCGGCATTTGTTCTTTCCGTTGGGGAGCTGTTGGCCGACCATTTGCCAAGCGACTATTCGCCCTGGAACTACCCCGTCTTTCTGCTTGAGATTGAAGACGGGTTCGTCAGCATTACGGGGCAACGTGAAAGCTCGGACGACTTGCACGCGATCACCGTGTTTCGAAGCGAAGAAAAGGCGAATGCCTATAACGCCGCAATTGGAGGGGGCGGCTCGCTCTGCGAGATAAAGAATCTGGCCGCAGCCGTCAGCTTTTTCAAAGCCATGAAGGAAACGATCGATGCGGTGGCGCTTGATCCGATCATCGAAGACGGAACCTGCCAAACCCCGCACTGCTTCTCACTCGACACCTTGCTGACAAAATATCTGGTTGAAGAACAGCCCGATTCTTAGTCAATGTTGTGGGTCGTCCTAGATTGTCACGTGCTCGTGAGCGAGCACCTAGTGCTGTGTTACAGCTTGGAATTGGGATCGACAATTCGTTTGGTCAACGCCCGCCACGGCGAATCGGGTGCGGCACCCTAAGACTAAGTCCTAACGCAGCGCTAGTGCAGCGTCAACACTAAGAATTAGGATCCCAGTGTTTGTATCGTACGCCGCCAAGTCAAGTTACGCCGAAGCCAACCCCCATTTTTGGAGTTGACGCGGCACTAGGGTGTTACTCGGTGAATAAGATTAACGGCTAACACCATTGCCGCTCGTCCCTTTCTCGTGTCCATGACGTGTTGTCGCTGGGGTTGGCTAAGTGGATCAGCGTTGCGCGGTCCACTTTGCCAGCTGCTCCCAACTCAGCTGATCGCGACCGACTCGGTCGCCGCAAAAAAAAACGCGATTCGACTGACGAAAAACGAGACGACAACGGCTGACAAAAGGGCTAAACTGAATGGAGCTGGCCCGCGTTTCGATTCACATGTCTGTCGCCGATCAAAGCCAAAGAGGCCTGCGTTGTTGGTCGATTTTCTTCAAGCCTTGGGAATGCTCTTCCTGATTCTCTGCCCCTTTGGCGGTGCCATCATGACGGGCGTTTGGATCCTTCGTCCGATCGACAAATCGGCCAAGCGATTCCGCCGACCGACGCGATTTACGATTCTCGATTTCTTTGGGCTCGTGTTTCTGGTGCAGTTGCCCATGGCGTTGACGCTGGGGCTCGTGCCTCGTCGCGAGCCGGCGATTTTTTGGGCGTTCCTGATTGTCGGTTGGGCTGTGTCGACGGCCGTCTGGGCGACCGCGGTCAAGACGTTTTCTAATGCCGGAATCGAAGATGTCTGGGATCGGGCGATCCTTGTCTTTTACGTCTTGCCCATGGCCTACTTCGGCACGTTTGCGGTGGTGATCATCGCGATGGTTTTGGTCGCCATGCCGGCCGGTACGGTCTTGACTTGGCTGGGCCGTCTCGGAGGCGAAGTCCTTCTTGTCTGCGGAGTCATCTATGCAGGCCGGCTCGCAAAGCGCGTGGCACCCGACGGTTGGCAGTACAACGCGAGCGAAGGTTCGCCGTTTGCCTTGCCCGGCGCAAAAAAGAGTGAGCCGGATCCGGCCGTTGTTGTACAGCAGATCGAAAGCTACCGCTCACAGCAACAATCAGCGGCCGAAGGCGTCGACAGCCTATTCCGCGGCCCGTCGATCGATTGAGCTTCGGCTCGTTTTTTCATCGCAAAACGGAAGAGCATGGTATCGATGCTCGTGCGGCTAGTGCTGTGTTACAGCTTGGAATTGGGATCGACAATTCGTTTGGTCAACGCCCGCCACGGCGAATCGGGTGCGCCACCCTAAAACTAAGGCGTAACGCAGCACTAGCAAGTTTTTCTAGACCGTATGGACAGGATGACTTGAATGAATGCTTCTCTTTCCATCATCATGTCGAGCCCGTCCAACAGCGGCGCGACGATCCAACCGTAGACCGCAAATCAATCTGTCGCGGTACTTCGGCGCTGCAATTCAAGTTGCCTCTCTAGTGAATCCGCGTCGCAACGTGCGTCGCTAGCCCAGCAACGCGGCGGCCAGGATGATGGCGATGCCGAGAATCATGCAGCCGATGATGATTCCCAAGGCCACGTTCTGGTCTTCTTCTATTTCTTTACGCACCGAGAACGGCGCGATCTTGACGACGACGACAAGGCAGACTCCGAACAGAAGCAAGCCGATCACGGTGAAGACGACGGACAAGATCACTGGACCAATCAGGTCGGCCTTTAGATCGAATCCTGCCGAGGCCCCCGAGTCTACTGGCCCTTGAGCCGCCGCCATACTGGCGCAGACCAAGATCGCCGCAAGACATACGATCGCTTTCAACGGGGCTCGTCGCATCAATCCCATCATTTCAAACTCTCCCTATTTATTTGCTCGCTAGTGTTCTTTGGCTATTCGATCTATCGTGGTTTCGCGCTAACGACGCATGGCCCGACTCGAATTCTGTCGTTTTGCGTTGAGCAGTGTAGCTAACTTACTTTCCGAATCCCCATCCACCGCCGCCATAATACCCGTGACGACTGCGGCTCGAACTGTTGGCGGAGCGGATGGCCTTAATCGTCGGCACCGATTCACGCGTTCGCGTCCCTATCTCCATTCCCAGCAATGAGAATGTTAGGTAGGAGCCGATCAAAAGCCCGCCGGCGCCCAAATAAATAAATTTCCACATGTGAGCCTCACGAAGTGATCGCCGTTGTGCCGTCTTAATCAGCCGAACGACAATTTAGCTTGGGTTTCTAAATGGAACTATATGCATTGCGTGTTAAATCGAGACTAACTAGACGACGCCATATCGCTTTGCGACCAACGCCGCGCCTCGAACGATAAGTGATGAATACCGATCGCGGCGGGCCAAAGCCCGAGTAGGATCAGCACCGCCAGCCAGTTGCTAACGACCGGCGTCCCCTGCTTGATTTCCACGTTGATTGTGCGTGTCTTGTCGACGCTTTTCTGAAAGCGAAACTTGCTCTGCAGCGTATACGTGCCGGCCGGCATCGAGGTGATGTACTTCGTTCGCTTCTTCCCCTTGCCAGCCTGATTCTGCTTCACTCCGGCGGTAAACGGATACAGCTTCTTCGATTTCTCATGGTAGAAGCCGCCCTCAAGGTAAACCCAACGACTCGACTCGCCCGTGGTGATTGTCATCTGAACATTTCGCGCCCCCTTCAGCTCGAACGGCTTCGAGTACTGAGTCGTTGCATCATTGATGGGGACGCTAAAATTGACCGTGGCGACTTTCGCTCGAGGGCTCATGGCGAACACCAGCAATCCGGCGACGAGCACACAGCAAAATAAAATGAGCGCGTGCTTATAGGTATGCTTGTGGTCGTAAGGTTGATTCGGCGCGATCGAGGCTGGTCTGGCCAGCCCCTTCAATTGAAACGCTTCTTCAATCTCTTCAACGGGAACGTATTCGCCCAGCGTATAATTCACTTCGTGACTTTGCGGCCCGTTTTTCCGAACATTGATGGACTCCTCGCGGGAAAGCATAAGCGGAGGTCGCACGTAATCCGTCGCGCCGACTTGCTCGCCGTTTTCCACCTTCCAATAGAACTCGCCGTAAACCGCAGTGACGACCGGCTTCGAACGTTCAAAAGCGCGGTACTGTTTATCTTGGTAATACGCCGTGCGGAGGAATGCGCGAACGTCGCCAGCCGAGACGGGCTCGCCAAGCGTCCAATGATCTTGACTGTGGACAAGCCAGTGGAACGGTTGACGGGGCGTGTAGAGCAAGTACTCGCACCAAGGGAACTCGACGTAGCCGGCGCGAACTTTCCGCTGCATGAATCCGATCACCGTGTATTCGCGCTCGCGCAGCGTCCCTTTCGAGCCGAGCGGAATGACCGGCGTGACTTTTTGGTTGTTGAGCTTGTGCAGAAACTTCAGAGCGCTGTTGTCCTCGATGTCGAGCAGCGAATCGCAATAGGGACATGCGATCCGCTCGGAGTCGCTCGGCGCATGTAGCTCAAGCGAGCCTCCGCAGTTCGGACACGTGACGCCTTGGCTCTCGACCGATGTCGGCACGTCTTCGCGAGCCTCGGCGTACTGTAGGCCCAATCGTTCAATGGGAAACTCACCGCCGTAGAACAATGTCGGCGGCGAGTCGGAACCGTCGAGCGTGGCGAATCGCTTGCGGGGGCCTTGCAAGTCCGCGTACGCATGCCGTTCTCCGGGCGTAAACGACGTTGGGATTTCACCTTGGGCAGAAATTAACTCGGCTTCGCCGACCTCGACGACCTTCATGCGTCCCGCGGAAGGGATGAGTATTTCGTCTTCGATATTGAGTTGATCTAAGGGCGGTACGGCGTGGCCTTCGGGCAGAGTCTTCCGAAATGTCAGGTAGTAGCGACCTTGTGACTCCGCTAGCCAGCCCCATCGCTCGCCGCCATCGAATGCGATATACCACTCGTCCCAGATTCCACCCGCGGCGTGGCGGTATTGAGTGCGACCGGTGATCTCAAACCGCGAGCCCTTGACTTCCCCTTCGACGCCAACTTCTAGCGGCGATTCGGTCTGAACGAGATCGGCGACTTTTCCATACGTCTCCAGTTTTCCATCGGCTCGACCGACGATGCTGCTGCAACTCTCGCAGACCACGACCAACGAATTGGCCGCGTTGAATTCAATCTCCGCGCCGCACATTGGACAGGATCCTTGAAGTCCCATGTCCTCTCCCTTTGTTGAACCCAATCAACCGTCTTGCCGCCGCCGAGCCGTTAGTCCATCTGCGTTTGGCAATTCCTATCACGCCGCAGCGTGCAATACAAGATACATGCAAACACTCGTCAAATCTTGGCGCCTTGCTGCAAAACTTGATCGTACACGCTGACAAGCGTCTTCTGCGCCGTTAACCAATCGCCACCCGACTCGACTCGCCGTCTCGCTGCGCCGGCTAGCGCCCTCGCAAGCCCCTCTTCATCCATCAGGCGGAACACCGCGTCCTTGATGGCTTTGCCCGAACCGGCTCGCACCAAGATCGACTCAGTTTCGTTGTCGACTAACTCCCGGACGACCTCCAAATCACTTGCGACAAGAGGCACTCCGCTCGCCATCGCCTCGAGAACCTTAAGCGGACAACAGCCTTGCTTTGTGTTGCGATCATTTTTCGTCAACGGCGCAAGGATGACATGAGATTGATGGTGTAGGTCAGCCAACTCGATTCGCGACACCGGAGGCAGCCGAGTCAACCGATCAAACACGCCCAAGTCGTACGCCAGATTATCGAGCCACTTTCGCTGTCGCGGTCGAGCCGGTCCGACGACCGTCAACTTGGCGGGGCGATCTCGGTTGATCAACGCCAATGCTTCCACCGCGTGCCCCACACCCTGCCAGGCGGTCAACCCACCGCAATAGAGCAGCTCGATGTCGTCGCCGCCACTCGGGTAATCCAGTTCTGCTTTCGGTTGGAAGATCGAAAGATCGACGCCGTTGCGAATGACCGTCACCTTTTCAATCGGCACGCCCAAACTAGCGAGATGTCGGGCATTGACGTCGCTCACCGTGACAATGCGGTCCGCCGCCGCAAGGCAAACCTGCTCTTGGTGACGCAGCTTCGTCAGTAATTCACGATCTTCCGCAACCTGCGGATAGTGGTATTTCAGTTCAATCGACGGGAGTCCATTCACCTCGTAGATCAGCTGGTTACAGAAATCAGTTTTGTTCTTGGCGACCGGATAGCCCTCGAAAACGGAACGGAAATGAAATACGTCGAACGGCCCCTCACGCTCGGTGGATTCAATCAATTGACGCCATAGCTGAATTCGGAAGTGCCCCACTCGTTCGAATAAGTGGGCGCCTTCGGCGAGAATCGGACGGTGATCAATTTGATCGATTGGCATCTCACAAAGACCGGTCTCGTCTGGAATCGGGGCGACGGTAAAAAGCGTTACGTCGCCATATTGCCTTCCAAGAGCAGAGACAAACGACTCGATGTGAGTCGCCGCGCCCTTGGGCGAAGGAAACCGATCGAACGACGCGTAGGCCAACCTAGGGGCGGTATTGGCTGCGTTGCTTGGCGCATGGGAAGCGGTCAAATCGATGCGTCTCTTCCAATTTCACGACGGGGTCGCATAGTTACACTCTTACTCGCAATGTTGGCGGTTGACGAGTAGGATCACAAGCCGTGTATCACTGGCAAGTTGGGTGTAAGATTACGGTCCCGTGTATCGAAACGCGAACTTACTTTTCTTTTGCGCCCAGATTCACGGCAGATTCACGGCAGGTTCCGCCTAGCAACCGCCGCCCGCACGCTCCATTAAATAGGGATCATGCCATGCCCGTCATTTGCCCCGTTCGATTGCCCGCGTATTCGCTTAGCGTTGTTCTCGGCGCCGCCTGTCTGATGTTCGCGGGTTGCGGCGGCGAGCCGCAAGTGGAGGAGCTGACGCTGCCTGAAGAGAATCGAGCGACGGTCAACAGCCCAACGCCGGATTCGGAGAAAACGGAAGCATCAACGACTGAAACGTCGACGACCGAAACACCGACGGGGAAGTCGGCTGCTAAGGCGAGCGGGAATGAGGGCGAGGCGGGCGCGAAGTTCAAGCCGCTCGGCGGCAAGGTGAAGTTCAAGGCCGAGAACGGCGATACAGCATTCTCGTTCAAGCCGGCTGACAACGGCGCCAAGCTTGTCGATGGAAGTGAAAAAGAACTGGCTCGTTTCACGGTCAAGCCAGATCGGCTGAAAGTCAAGAACCCCGACGATTCGGAAGCTGGAAATATCCGCGTATCGGCCGATCGATTCAAGATCGACGATGCGAAGGGTGAGAAAATGTTCGAGCTTCAACGTCAGGCCGACGGCGATTGGAAGCTGGACGACAAGGACGAGAAACTCGTCTACAAGATCAAACGCCGCGAGTACGGATACAAAGTCGTGGCGCCCGATGAATCTTCGTTGTTCACAATCAAGCTCAAAACAGGTAAGCTATCGATCCGAAATCCGCAGGACGCCACGGTCTACTCGACCAAAGATTCATTTCCTCCTCTTGCGGCAGCCGTGCTTGTTTTAGACAAGATCGAAAGTCAACCGTTGAGAGCGGGACTTTCGGCTGCGATCGCGTTGGAAGTGGGCGGAAAACAGACTGAGTGATTGCGAGTGAGATGATTGCGCGTCAAGTGGCCCAATTGAAACATTCACTGTAGCTGGAACGCCATGTCCGAAAAACAATGGATGCCGAGTGCCTGCAACGAGTCGTCTGGATTCTTGTTTCGTCACGATTGTTTTCGCCCGCCGACGGACGAGTGTACAAGGTGCGGCAAGCCGGTGTGCGAGGAACACCACCGCGAGGTCGACAACCAGACCGTCTGCATCGAGTGTGCCAAGCGACGAGTTAATCGAACCTCATTTAGGACGGCTCGCGGTCGCCAATACTACGATCACTATTACCACGATCCGTATTTCTACGGCGGCTACCATTATCACGGATATCACGATGATTGGCGGCGCGATCGATCGTACTACGAATCGATGCACGGCGACCCCAACGATTTTACCGACGCCGATGCGGGCAGCCTGATGGACGCCGGCGACGAAGACTTCGAAAACGATATGAGTGAGAGCTGAATTGGGCGCCGAAGTCAGTCAACGCTGGTTGTTGTACGCGCTCGGTGGAGGATTCGGGCATCTAACTCGCTCCCTCGCTCTGGCTCGCGCGCTTCAAGCTGCCTCGCCGCAGCTCGATTTGCATTTCGTGACCAACAGCCCCTATGCTCGGACGGCTCTCTTGGATTCGGAGTTGCGAGCAGACAAGAGTTCTGAGACTCGCCGAGCGTCCGTTCACGTTTTGGACTCGAACTGCGGCAAGGAGCGTACTTGCCGGGAAGTTCGCGATCTGTTGTCGCGCGTCGACCCGCAAGTGCTGGTTGCCGATACATTTCCGCGAGGCATTGGCGGAGAGCTGGCTGGCTGGATCGAATCGTCCGACGCGGTTTGCATCCTGACTCATCGAGATCTCAATCCTGAATACGTTGAGCGATTTCGATTGGAATCGTTTGTCTCCGCTCATTATCGTCTTGTGCTCGCGCCCGGCGAATGCGGCCCGATCACGACGTCGAGCGAGCTGGTTCGCACGCCGCCGTGGTTGATTCGAGGTTGCGACGAGTTGGATACGTTTGAAGAGGCGAGACGTGTATTTCATGCGAATCAATCGCAACCGCTTGTCGTGGTGTCTCGAAGCGGAATGCCAGCGGAGAGCAAGTTCTTCGAGGCGTTGGCGGAGGAGCTGATTGAACGACTAGGCGATCGAGTTCAGATTCGCTTGATACGTCCGCCAGGGTCCTCCGAGTCACTGGCCGTCGACTCGATGGAGATTTGGCCTTTGCTTCAGTCGATTCGAGGCGTCGATGCCATTGTCGGCGCCGCCGGTTACAACACGGTGGTCGAGGCGAGAAGTAGCGGGACTCCTTTGTTGTCATTTCCTCAATCGAGGCTTTACGACCGTCAACAACGACGTCTTACGAAGCGTGAAACGATGGCCAACATCGATCAAGTCGTTGCGAGACTCGAGTCGCTGGCGACACGATATTCGCACGGGCGGGAAATACCGGCGTTCGTTAATGGGGCCGAAATAGCCGCCGAGTCTTGCCTTGCCGTTTCGGCAATCGCGGCTGACTCGCAGTCGATTCTTCAACCGAGTGTATAGGAGGTCAGACGATGACCGTCGATGAACAACTACGAAGTTCGCTCGTGTATGAAGCCACCGCGAATGCGGCGCAGGTCGCCGGCGATGTCGCGGGCATGGAGCAATTTGACCGCGAGAACGAAAAGAAACAAAAAACGTGGCTCGCTGTTGGATTGGTCGGCATCCTGCTGATCGGCTGCGGCGCCGCGACTGCGATTCTGCTTGCCGCGCAGAACGAGATGATGCCCGTGGTCGGGGGCGTGGTCGCGGTCATTGGCCTCATCACAGCGATTGTCGGATTCGTCTGTTACGCCAAGTTTGGGAAGTTCAATCTCGAGGACATGCGGTACATCGTCCTCAAGAATCTCGTCCGCTTGCTTAAGACGGACATGCGCGACGAAGATGCGTTTCAGATTAAGGTCAGTTTTCTCGCTCACAATCACAAGCATCATTTTCAGCGAAGCGGTGCCGCGGGCAGCTGGAACGCCAAGTTCTACCGTCATCCTTGGCTGACGATTGCCGGCCGTTTGCTTGACGGCGCGAGATTTTGCGTGACGATCACCGAGAAACAACAAGACCGCCATCGCTCGAAGATCAGTGCGAGCGGAAAACACAAGACCAAGTACAAGACGAAAAACTCAGGCGAAGCGGCTGTGTCGATCAAGTTCAAGGCGAAAAGATACCCTCGATTCACCTCGGGGCAGGCCGAAATCCACAATGCTCTGCAGCTCCCGGATGGCGTGTTGCTCAAGTCGGTCGATTCGACTGACGAGTCGCTGACGATTCGGGTCAAGTACGCCGACTTCTTCGCGACGGGAAACGATGAGGCGAAAGCAGCCAAATATGTCGATCTGGCCGCCGTGATGATGCTCAGTTGCTACCACATTCTCAACCAATCGCGGCGAGCCTCGTAGCTGCTTTGCACCGAATACTTTGCACTGCGCACCCTGAACTTTGTTCTGCGCCATTCTTTTGGCTGGGTTCATTCAGGCGACAAAGCCCCGTAGAATAATGGCCCCTCAGCCAATCGCGCGGTTGCATCACGCCCATTAGCATTGCGGCCAGTGGAATTACGCCCAATACAATTACGCCCTATGTAATCACTGGCGTGGAATAATTCCGCGCCGAGCCAATTTTGCGTGAATTCCCGCGTACAATACTGGTTGTGTGTCTGCCATGGAATCGAGCGTTCGACTCGGGCGGCCACAAACTGCAGGGACCATTTTGATCTAAATTTTGACGTTTCTGCGGAGTACTGTGCGTGAAGACTCTTCTTAGCCAAGAGCGACTTGAACAGGGCGTATCGGAATTGGCCGCCAAGGTGAACGGCCGATTCGAGGGGGCTCCGTTGACGATCATTGGAGTCATGACGGGGAGCGTGGTCGTGTTGGCCGATTTAATTCGGCAGCTCGAGATGCCGTTGCGGGTCGGAGTCGTACAGACGAGCAGTTATCAAGGCGCAACTCGCGGCGAATTGAGGATCAATTCTGACTTGATGCCTGATATTGAGGGGCGCAACGTCTTGCTTGTCGATGATATTTTTGACACGGGAAACACTTTGGTCGAGGTGATTCGCTTGATGGAATCGCTCGGCCCCACATCGATTCAAACGGCTGTCTTATTGCGTAAAGTCGGGCGACAAGAAGTCTCGCTCGAGCCAGACTACGTGGCGTTTGAGATTCCCGATGAGTTTGTTGTGGGATATGGGCTCGACTATATGGACGAGTATCGCAACCTCCCTCACGTTGCCTACCTGGAAGAAGAAGACCTCCGCCAACACCGCACGGGGTAATTTTGGTTTGCGCGTTGCAATGATCACGCGTCGCTTCTGGCCCTTGGTCGGAGGCGCCGAAACGCTGATGTCGAATCTCGCGGTGGAATTCCAGCGTTTGGGAGCGAGTCCGACCATTGTGACGGCGCAGTGGCACGCCGATTGGCCGACGCAGATGTGGTGTCGCGAGACGCCCGTTGTTCGCTTGCCGAGTCCCAAATCGCGTGGTTTCGGCACGGTTCGATACATGCACGCACTTTCGCGCTGGCTCAAGCGGCATCGAAGCGAATACGATGCGATCTGCGTTTCGCGGTTGAGGCATGACGCGTACGCGGCTGTCACGGCGCTGGCCGGCGGTTCGACGCCGATCATATTGCGTAACGAAGACGGAGGCGAAACGGGCGACTGCGCGTGGCTCGAGCAAGTGAGATTTGGCCGCCGCATGTGGCGATCAATGCAATCGGCCCACGCCATTGTCGCGCCATCGCCGGAAATCGTGGACGAGATCTCTCAAGCGGGGTTTGACGAGACGAGGATTCAGGCCATCCCCAACGGCGTCGAGCTCGCGCCATCATCGATGACGGAATCGAGTCGCCTTGCGCAAAAGGTGCAAGCTCGACGCGATTTGGGTGAGGCGAACCGAGATTTGGCGATCCACCCGACCGATCCGCTCGCGGTCTATGTCGGTGCCCTTCACCCGTCGCGACGCTTGCTCGATGTCGTTCGCGCTTTCCGTCATGTTGTCGAGGCGGATCGGAACGCAGGGCTTTGGCTTATTGGCGACGGCCCGCAGCGTGAATCGTTGTACCGGGAAATCGTCGACAGAGGATTGCATCACAACATACTGATGCCGGGTTGTTTCGATGACGTCTCCGAAATATTACAGGCTGCCGATCTGTATTTGAGCCCGTCGGACGAAACAAGCGCGCCGCACGCGATGTTGCAGGCGATGTCCCACGGGTTGCCGGTGATCGCCGCGGACATCGCGGGAAATCGGCAAGTTTTGCAGCACAACGTCAACGGCTGGCTAACTCCGCCGAGAAGTGTTGCCGCTCTTGCGGAAGCGATTACATTTCTGAGCGGGCATCCTGCTCACGCGACGCGACTTGGCGCCGCGGCCCAGCGCGCGATCGCAAGTAACTTCACAATCGCCCAGACGGCAAAGGCTCACCTGCAACTGATGGAATCCTTGATGACGGAAGCTCCCAAGGACTCGTCCACATCGCGACGCAAGCAGGGCGTCGGCACGGCGTCGATGTAGTATTCGTTAGTCGCCCGATGGTCGAGGTAATGGAATCCGAGAAGCCGCAACTAGCAAGAAGAAGACACCGCCATTAGCTCTAGAACTCGCGTACTTCAAATCATTCCCACCTTGGATCGAGGCGGTGCCGAGAAGCAGCTCACACTGCTCGCCTCGTCGTTACCTCGAGACGAGTTTGATGTCCATGTCGCGCTGCTGACTCGATCCGGTCCATTGGAATCCGTCTTACGTGATGCGGACATTCCCTTCGAATTGATTGGGAAGCGGCGCAAGATCGATCCCGGCGCGTGGTGGCGAACTCGCAAGTTGATTCGACGACTCAAGCCGCAGTTGGTGCACACCTGGATTTTCGCCGCGAATTGTTACGGCCGGCACGCTGCGTTTTGCGAAAGAGTGCCTCATGTCGTCGCGGGCGAACGATGCGTCGATTCCTGGAAACGCTCTTACGAGTTTTGGATCGATCGCCGTCTTGCCAAGCGGACAAGTCGGATCGCGACCAACAGCAACGGCGTCGTTGAGTTCTACAGCAAGCACGGGATCGACCGCGAGAAGTTCATCGTGATTCCCAATGGGATCGATCCAATGTGCGTCGAAGGAGGAATTAGGCGAGAGGCGTTGTGTCAAGAGATTGGCGTTTCAAGCGACGTGAAGTTGATCGGCGCTGTCGGCCGATTGTGGCCTCAAAAGCGATACAAAGATCTGATCTGGGCCGCCGAGCTTTTGCGCGCCGGACGGGGCGGCGATTCGCATTTGGTGATCATCGGCGATGGACCCGAGATGGATCGCATGTACGAGTATGCCGAGCAAGTCGGCGTCGCCAAGTATGTTCACTTTCTTGGCGCGAGGCCGGACGCGGCCAAACTGATTCCGGCATTCGATTGTTTTTGGCTGGGAAGCGGCTACGAGGGCCAGTCGAACGCTCTCATGGAGGCGATGTGCAGCGGGACGCCGGCGGTTGTTTCGGACATTGCGGGAAATCGCGATCTCGTCACCCATGAGCAGACTGGCTGGCTCGTCAAAGTCGGCGACGCCGCGGGTTATGCTCAAAAAGCCAACACGATTTTCGACGACCCGGAACCAGCGAAGAGCGTGGCTGCCGCCGCACGAACAAGGATGCTCACGGACTTTACGATCGAGAAAATGGTGCAGGGCTATGCGGATCTCTATCGCGAGCTCGTATCATGAATAGGAATCGGCGAACTGCGGTGCCATCAATCGTCGAAAGTAACCCCGGTCGAGAGCGAGCATCATGTGTGGAATAACGGGCGCCGTTTGGACTGATCCCGACGTCGCGATCGACGAGACGACGTTGTTGCGGATGACCAACGCGCTGGAGCACCGTGGGCCGGACGATCTGGGGCGGATGACTTGTGCCCAACATCACCAGCCGCCTTTTGATTCGACGCCCGGAGTGGCGTTGGGATTTCGTCGCCTTTCGATCATCGACCTGGCCGGCGGGCGCCAGCCGATCAGCAACGAGGACGGCAGTGTCTGGGCTGTATTCAACGGCGAGATCTATAACTACAAGACGATTCGCCGGCGACTCGAAGGCGCGGGGCACACGTTCAAAACAGAGAGCGATAGCGAGACGATCGTTCACCTGTACGAAGACGAGGGCCCATCCTGCTTTTCTGCTTTGAACGGCATGTTCGCAATCGCCATTTGGGACGCCAAGCGAGGTCGCCTCGTCCTCGGACGAGATCGACTCGGGCAGAAACCGCTTGTCTATCGACAAGAAGCAAATCGCCTGCTGTTTGCCAGCGAACTGAAGAGTTTGCTCGAGGCGCCCAATGTTCCTCGCGACGTCGACCTCAGCGCGGTCGATGAATTTCTGACGTATCAGTATGTCCCGCACCCCAACTCAATTTACCGCGGAACGAATAAGTTGGCGCCGGGCTGTTACGCGGTCTACGAAGATGGCAAGCTCGACATCAAAACGTATTGGAGTCCAAACTACCGCAAGGAAGTTGCGATTAGTGAGGACGAGGCGGCGGAGCAGCTACGCGAGCTGATGACGTCGGCCGTTGAGATGAGGATGCAGGCGGACGTGCCGCTCGGCGCTTTCTTGTCTGGCGGAGTCGATTCGTCCCTGATCGTGGCATTGATGCAGCGTCTTTCGAGTGAGACGGTCAAGACATTCAGCATCGGATTTCCCCAGCCCGAGTATGACGAATCCAAATATGCTCAGCAGGTAGCGGAACATCTGGGCACGGACCATCATGCTTATCAAGTGACGCCCAACGCGATAGAGATTCTCCCGAACCTGATTGATCATTATGACGAGCCGTTCGCGGACAGTTCGGCCATTCCCACTTGGTTTGTTTCTCAGTGGGCTCGCAAGCAAGTCACTGTCTCGCTTTCGGGCGATGGGGGTGATGAGTTGTTCGTGGGTTACCCGCGTTACAAGGCGGTAGACCTGGACCGTTGGTGCCGTCGCGTGCCGCCTTTCACGTGGCTGATGAGTTCGACTCTCTGGGACTCGTTTCCCGCGAGTACTCGAAAGGGCTCGCTGATGCGAAAGGTCCAACGCTTCAGCCAAGGCATGCGAATGTCGCCGCCCCGGCGGTATTTGGATTGGATCAGTATCTTCAATGAATCGCGGCGAGCGGCAATTTTTACCGACGAGTTCGTCGAGCAATTGCCGGACTCGGATCCGCTCGACTTCCTCACGCAGGCCCGCACGCTGACCGACGGCCGCGACGATCTGACTCGCGCTTCACTGGGCGATTTGCATACGTACTTGCCGTGCGACCTGATGACGAAAGTCGACATCGCGTCGATGGCGAACAGTCTTGAGGTGCGGCAGCCATTTCTCGACTATCGCCTTGTTGAATTCGCCGGTTCCTTGCCTGTTTCGTTGAAATATCGTCGAGGTCGTGGCAAGCGTCTGCTGCGCCGAGCCTTTGGCGACATGCTTCCCGACGAAATCTGGCATCGACCGAAAATGGGTTTTGGCGTTCCTATAGATCACTGGTTTCGAGATGACTTAAAAGAAATGGTCCGCGATGTTTTGTTGGATACCACCGCGCGGCAACGCGGCTGGTTTCAGATGCGCGAGTTAGAGCGGTTGGTCGACGATCACCAGTCCGGGCGATTCGACCACGCATACCGGTTGTGGGCGTTACTCGTATTAGAGCTGTGGATGAGGCGCTGGGCGACTTCTCCTATTTAGTACGACGTTGCGAACCGATAAGATGATGGAGTCGACGAACACAAGAAGGATACGCAACGATGAGAAACACGCTCGCTGTAATTCTGGCCGGCGGTAAGGGATCTCGGTTGGAACCGTTGACGAGAGATCGAGCGAAACCGGCTGTGCCGTTCGGGGGTGGTTATCGGATCGTCGATTTTTCGCTTTCCAATTGTTTGAATAGCGGCATTCGCAAGATGTTGTTGTTGACTCAGTACAAAGCGATGAGTTTGGATCGCCATATCAATCACGGATGGCGCCATTTCTTCTGTCGCGAGCTAGACGAATTCATCGACGTCGTGCCGCCGCAACAACGGATCGACGAGCACTGGTATCAGGGCACGGCCGACGCCGTCTACCAGAACATCTACACGATGGAGAAGGAGCGGCCGGAATACGTGGTGATTCTGGCTGGCGACCACATCTATAAGATGGACTATCAGAAGATGGTCGAGCGCCACATCGACACGCAAGCCGATTTGACCATCGGCGCGTTGCCAGTGGTGCCCGAGGCAGCTCGTTCGTTCGGCGTAATGCAGGTCGCAGAACAGGAACGCATTACCGGCTTCGAAGAAAAGCCCGATCACCCCAAGACGATTCCCGGCCGCAGCGATCTCTGCCTCGCTTCCATGGGGATTTACGTCTTTACGGCGAGGTTCTTGTTCGAGCAACTGTGTCGTGATGCGACTGATTTACAGAGTTCGCACGACTTCGGACGCGACATTATTCCGTCGATCATTGATACGCATCGAGTGTTTGCGTTTCCGTTCCGCGATGAGAACCGCAAGCGTGACGCCTACTGGCGCGACGTGGGAACGCTCGACGCCTACTTTGAAGCCAACATGGATCTGATTCAGATCGATCCGATGTTGAACATGTACGACGAACGCTGGCCCATCCGCACCAATCAGCCGATTCTACCGCCGCCGAAGTTTGTCTTCGGCAGCAACGATGACGACAAAGAGCGAATCGGCTACGCCCAGGACAGTATCGTTTGCCAAGGCACGATCGTTTCCGGAGGCCAAGTTCGCCGAAGCGTGATTAGCCCTCGGGTTCGCGTCAATAGCTATGCGAACGTTGAAGATTCGATTCTCTTTGAAGGAGTCGATGTGGGGCGTCACGCCCGCATTCGACGAGCCATCATTGACAAGAACGTGAAGATTCCGTCGGGCGTCGAGATCGGTTACGACCTTGAGCTCGATCGCTCGCGCGGGTTCACGGTCAGCGAGGGAGGCATCGTCGTCATCGCCAAATCGGATGGCGTCGAACAAGTGTTCGAAGAAAAACGCGCCGAGAATCGTGCGTCCTAGCGCCGTGTTTCGCGCGCCGAAAAAGCGAGCAACCTTTTGAGGCTAGGGCTGCGCGGTCGTAGCCCCCGGGAAGATGTGGGTGGCTTGTCTATGGCGACTTGGCGTTTGACTTGAGGCTGCCGATGCCGACGTACATGAGATGACGGACTTCGGCTTGGCTGAGCACGGTCTTGAAGACGCCGACATCATCCCAGATTCCCTTGCCGATGCTGTTACCGCTGTGGCCGCCGCCCAAATAAAACTGCTGACCCGGCGTTGTCCAGTGAGCGGATTTCCATGAAACAGCATCGCTCAGGCGACCGTTGACGTACAACTTGAAGGCCTGATTGGATTTGTCGTCCCGGTCCCAAGTGATCGCCAAATGGTGCCATTCATTGACATCCCCAGTGCGGTGGAATTGGTGGGCCACCACGGCGCCGCCCGGGTTGATTCGAAACTTGGCCTGTCCGGTCTTGTAGATCCAAAATTCCCAAGCGTTTTCGTCCGCCAAGTTGTCGACAATCGTTTGATAGTTGTACCAATCTCGAGCGTAGTACCAGAGGCAGATACTGCCTTTCGACGGCATCCGGTATTCCACGACCGGAATGCGATCCTTTCTGCTGAGCTCGATCCCCTGGCCGAAGACCGCGTCGCGATATTGCAGTGAGGCGCGCTCTCCCGACGACTTGTGGCTCGCCAGAACGCCAACTTTACGGCGATGCGCCGAGGCATCGATCAGTTTGCCATCGAGCGGTAAATAGACATCGAGGAGTGAATACAAGTCGCGCGACACCATATTCCGACGAATCCACTCTGGCCGATTGGTCGTGATCGAATCGACGCCGAGCGCTCGCAACTGATTTGCGGCGGAGGCGTCGTCCACAGTCCAACAATGAAACTCCAAGCCGGCGCCGCGCAGTTGCTGCACAAATTGGGCTGTGAGCACTTCGGGATTGAACTGTGAATCGAGTCCATCCGCTTTGATGCGACGGAGCGTCTCCAGGACGGTTTCGGTTTTGGGCGACCAGTTCTTGAGAACGCCTTTTCTCTTGTAACCGGTCAGCCAATAAGCCTTGATGTGAGGCAGCGCGGCCTTCGACGCTTTGATCACTTCGGCTTGAAACGCGATCACCGCGATTTGGCTTGGCGCGAGTCTTGTTTGAGACAGAACCTTGCGCAATGCCGGGACGATCTCGGGGCCGCACTTGATTTCAATGAAGATGCGTTTGTTTGCCGGAACGGTTTCCAACACTTGCTCGAGAGTTGGGATCCTCTCGCCGGTGTACGCCGCATCCTTCCACCGCCCTACATCGAGTCGACTGAGGTCCTCTAACGTGGAATTGGCCACACTGCGACTTACTCCCGCCGTACGTTTTGTGTCGGCGTCGTGAATGCAGACGATGTTGCCGTCCTTGGTGAGATGAAAATCACCTTCAATGGCGTCAGCGCCTTCGCGCCATGCCTGGCGGAATGCGGCAATCGTGTTTTCCGGCGCGACGTGCGAGGCACCGCGGTGAGCGACAATCTGTTGGGCGTGAAGCGAGGCATGCATCGCCAGCCCGAAACAGACTGGCATGATCCACGACACGGCATTTGCTGAGCGGTTCATTCGCATCAAATTCTCAACGGGAGCGTTTGGCTGACATAGTTCCACAACGGCGACAGAGACCAGTGTACGGCGCCCTGATCGAGCGAATCAGACCGGAACCAAGCAAAATCGCTCGCTTTCGGTGTTGGTCGCATTGGCACCTCAGTTCTGGTTATCATGACGACGTTGCATATATCTCAAATTCCGATATTGGCCGCCTCGATTCGGCCTCATGGGCCGCCTCGCGTGGAGCTTGCCCATTTCAAAACAGGAGTCGCCTCGATGGCCAGATTACGACGAACATTCCTAGCCAGCAGCTTGGTCTATTCCGGAGCGATCGCGTTCTGCCTTATCGCCACCGCTCAGGACGCGCCAAAGGGCGAACAGAATGGCAACGGCGCGAAGAAGAGCTTCCGCGTCGTGCTTCTCCCAGACACCCAGTTTTATTCCGAGAAGTACCCTGAAACATACGTCGCTCAAACGCTCTGGATTCGCAAACGGATGCACGAGGACAACATAAAATTTGCGATTCATCTGGGCGATATCGTGCAAACGTCGACCAAAGAGCCGGAATGGGTGAATGCCGACCGGGCGATGCGATTGCTCGACGGAGTCGTCCCCTACAGCATGGCGCCGGGCAATCACGACATGCAGGTGAAGACACGCGACTCGACGCTCTACAACAAGTTCTTTTCGCCTAAGCGGTTTGTTGACCGAAAATGGTACGGCGGGCACAAGGGCGATAATAACGACAACAACTACTGTCTCTTCGAAGCTGGCGGCATGAAGTTTATGGTGTTGAGTCTCGAGTTTGCTCCGCGCGACGAAACGTTGGCTTGGGCCGCCGAGGTGACAGAGCGTTATCCGCAGCACCGCGTGATCGTCGCAACTCACTGCTACATGCGCCCCAACGGCCGAGATACATCGGCGGCCAAGGCGTACAACATCGAAGGGAACAGCGGCGAGCAGATGTGGCAAAAGTTCATTCGCAAACAACCCAACATCTTCCTCGTCGTCAGCGGGCATGTGCTCGGTGTGGGGCTTCAAACAAGCACGAACGACGCGGGCGGCAAGGTGATTGAGATGCTCACCGACTACCAGGGCCTGCCCAACGGAGGTGACGGCTGGCTTCGCTCGTTGGAGTTCGTGCCCAACGAAAACAAGATCAACGTGAAGACCTACTCGCCGTTGCTGGACAAGCACAACACCGACAAGAAAGAGACGTTCTCGATCGACTACGAAATGTCAGCCGTCAAACGCAAGAAAGCGGGCTAGTTGTCGTTCTTTCATCCATCGACTTTGGAAAAGCGGCGAGCAAAGCTTGAGAGATGAGAATGGGGTTCGCCTTCCGTCAGTCGGCCCACAGCTGCTTGAGGCGAGCTAGCGTTTCCTCAACGAGCACTTGCCCGCCGGTTGCTCCGACCAGATTGCTGCTGATCTCGGCGGAATAGCCGCCGCCAGCCACTGCTCGCTTTGTCGGGACGTAGGTTCCTGCTCCTGCGAGCTGGACGATCATGGTTAGCATCGCCGGACTGCGAGACTTAATGCGAATTCCGAAGTCGACATAGTACTCAAACGGATTGCTCGCCATTGCGATGTCGCCGAGTCGCAGCACATGTAATTCTATGTTGTGCGTCGCATGTTGTTTTGGGTTGTGGAACGACTCAATAATGCGGCGTTGTTGTTGCTTTTCCCAGGATGGCCCCGAGATGCGGCCTTCCAACTCCTTCAGTTTCGACCTCGCTCGATTGCACTCATCTTCCGTCGGCAAGCGTCGAGGCAACGAGACGGTGGCGACATAATGACGAAACGGTAGTTTCGACTCGATTTGTTTGGCGAATGGCAGGACTGCCTCAATGGCACCGCAGAGCCGATTGGCAATTTCTTGACGACGTGAAACGCCTTTGCGTTTGAGCATTTCTTGCTCGGCTCTCTTGCGAAACATGAGGTGAGGAGACAAATCGCCCGCCGCGGCGCATTGGGCGAGGACGAACACATCTTTGCCATAGCGTTGTTTCAGTTCTTGCCGAACCTCGTGCCAAAAATCGGCCGAGACTTGTGACAGCGATTCGGTTTCCTGCGACGGGCAAGCGATGTTAACGACGATTCCGGTTAGAGTGCGGTTGCCGCTCTTCGGTGCTTTGGCGGCCTTCTTATTGTCATCGCCCCAAAGGAATAGCAGTTCGACACCGTGGTCTTCGTATCCTTCAAGTTGGCGAAATGTCTCGCTCGAGGTTCGTCCGTACATCGCCGCCTTGCCATTCTCATAAACAGCGCGGCGGTTATATCCGATGGCTGCATGGGTGAGCGCCCAACTCATCCCGGCGGCCTGGCGCTCGCGCCATGCTTCGAGGACTGCTTGTTCAGCCTGTTGAACGAAAAACTCAACGTACTCTGTCGGTCGCACAACTCCCTTCTTTGGGATGTCGTAGATTCCTTCTCGAACTACCGGCCCAGTATGTGTGTGGGTCGCGTGAAGAAAGACTTTGCTGATGTCGACGCCAGGCAGCGTCGTTTGCAGTCGCTTCCGCAATTCTTCCTGCAATCCGCCTCGAATCGCGACTAGGTCGCAGGAAACCAGGATGGCTTGCTCGATCACAACGGCGCCGTCGCGAGTTTCGATCGCGAGAGCGGTGCAAGTCACCGGGTCAAGAACCTTTCGAGCAACTCGCAAGTGACGCTGCCCGGCCAATGCGACCGGGCCGTCCGGTGTGATGCTTCTCGACGACCAACCCACATACAATTGGCCCGTTTTGATTTCAGCTGGGCATGCAGAGCAAGTCACGGCAAATGCGACGCAACTCAATGCCGTTGTGCGGAGCAAATCCAATATCGCACGTATGTGCATCGAACGTGCGTCGTCTCGCCAGCGGCGGAATGGTCCGTTCGTCATGGCATCAAGGTCCTTATCTCGTGTTCATCGAATCGGCCCGCCAAATGGTGATAAGGCGTTGGCGTTTTCCACGACCGTACCACAATCTCAAAGTGGATTCACATGCATGCTGCCGATGCCGTAGAATTGTCGCCTACCGGCTTGCACCATTGCTCAAACGGAGACGCAAGTTCAATGCCAAATACAACTCGCTACCGTGAAGTGACGGTTTCAGGATCACCGCGTGAAATGGGACGCCAGATTGGCGAGGCGGCTCGCGACGAGGTGCGAGGATTCTGCGCTGTCGCGTTGGAACGGGTGCGACAGACTGTGAACATATCGACCGAACGTGCGAATAAAATCTCTCTCGATTCGATCGCTCATGCTCAGTCATATAGTCCCGATATGATGGAGGAGATGCGCGGTGTCGCCGAGTCGGCTGGCGTTACGCTTGAAGATTTAATGCTGTTGCAGGTTCGCAATCAGTTGACGCCCGATGCCGACGCGGGCTGCACGTCGCTCTCGATCGCTGCGGAGCTAACCGAGGATGGTCGTCCGATTGTCGCGCAGAATTGGGACAACGATCCGCTGCTCGACGAGTTCACTGTCGTGTTGACTCGGCGCCCCACCGGCAAGCCCGCGATCATGACGGCGACGCAAGCTGGTTTGATCTCCTATTTAGGATTCAATGACGCGGGCATCGGAGCTTGTGTGAACACGTTGCCCGCGCCCGCTCGCGAGGTCGGAGTGCCGCACTATTTCACGCTTCGAGGCATCTACGAATCGACTTCACGCGATGAGGCGATCCAGAACGTCAGACGAGCTCATCGGGCAATCCCGGCCAACATCATGCTTGCGACCCCGCAAGGTCCGGTCGATTTAGAGGTCACGATCGACGACGTTTATCCGCTCGAACCGCGAGAGGGAGACGGATACATCACCCATACGAATCACTGTTTGTGCGAAAAGCTACAGCAAAACAACAACGAGTTTCCGGAGCTGATCGAGTCTCACCCGCGTTTAGCTCGCATTGAATCATTAATGCGCGAGTGCAATGATCCTATCGGTCTGCAGAATGTCATGCGAATTCTGTCGGATCATCAGGGGCATCCGAAATCAATCTGCCGGCACGCAAACGATCATCCACAACACGGATTCTGGACCACCGTTTTTTCGATCGTCATCCAGCCGACCGCCGGTCGCATGTACGTGACACGCGGCAACCCTTGCACCCAGCCGTTCGAAAAGTACGAGTTGAATTGATGGCCCGTGGCCCGGCGTCGTCGCAAAGATGATTCGCAACGACGACGAAATCAAAATCGGATTGTCAATTCGTGCTACGATGATGGTCGCTGAAGTCCCATCGGTTTCCCGCCTTCCACGCGAATTGTTCGAGTCGATTCCTTTGAGTTTCCTAAGCCAGCATTCTGTCGACTGGCCCCTGATCACACCTTCCGCGAAGAGCCCCTCCCCATGCTCAAAGCACCTGCCGTTTTCGCCATCGTCCTAACCGTGCTCTGCACCACAAATTCTTTGCTCCGCGCCGAGGACTGGCCAACATGGCGACATGATTCGAGTCGATCTGGAGTGACCGCCGAACAGCTTCCGGCGGAACTTCATCCGCAATGGACTCTGAAACTTCCCAAGCTCAAGCCCGCGTGGCCCGAGGACGTTCGCCTGCAATTCGACGCGTCGTACGAGCCGATTGTTGTCGGCGACGTGATGTTCCTTAGCTCAGGGTACAACGATTCGGTATCGGCGTACGATCTGAAGACGGGAGAGCGCAAGTGGCGATTCTACGCCGGCGGACCCGTTCGATTCGCACCAGTCGCAGCGAATGGAAAACTTCTCTTCGGCGCGGACGACGGCACGTTTCATTGTCTCGACGCCGCCACCGGTAAAAGCGTCTGGCGTTTTCAGGCGGCGCCTTCCGAACGCAATGTGATCGGAAACGAACGATTCAGCTCGGTATGGCCGATGCGCGGAGGTCCGGTGTTGAGCGATGGTCGAGTCTATTTCACCGTGGGAGTCTGGCCTTTCGAGGGCACGATGCTCTACACGTTGAACGTCGCGTCGGGCGAGCTTGAAAGAGCGGAAGCAACTCCGCCAGCACATACGTCGATCAGCTTGAACAATGTCGCGCCGCAGGGATACCTGGTGCGAAGCGCTGACAATCTCTACGTGCCGTGCGGTCGGGCCAACGTGTTCGGCGTTGATCTAAAGTCCGGGCGTCGTCGTCGCCTAAGCTATAGCGCCAAAGGACTGACGGACTACCACGCTGTGGCGTCAGACAAATGGCTGTTTCACGGAGAGAAAATCGTCGATGTCGAGACAAACCGCACCGTCTCCGCCACCGCTCGGCGGCCTGTTGTTCACAAGGGAATTGTCTACAGCATCACTGCGAAGAACGTGATCGCCACAGACCTCAACCAACAAGATGTCGTGGAGAAGAAGGATCGTCGCGGCAAGACGACCAAGACGTCCACGCCTCGGCGGCTATGGAAAATGGACGGCAAGTTGGAAGGGCAAGCGCTTGCACTCGCCGGAAACCAGCTCTATGTCTCCGACAAAAACTCCGTGTTGGCGATCTCGCTAGCGGAAGAGGGGGAGAAACCAAAGAAGAGCTGGAGTGCTGAGGTTGGCGGCAAACCGACGTCGGCGCTAGCGGCAAATGGCCGATTGATTGTGGTGACGGAGAACGGCGAGATTCGCTGTTTCGCGGCCAAGAAGACAACGCCGACGGTTCACGTTGAACCCAATGACGCGGCCGTTGCCGCAGACGACGAATGGACCGCAAAGGCTCAGCAGGTTCTCAAAGCGTCAAAGACGAAGAGTGGTTACTGCGTCGCGTTGACGATCGGCTCAGGTCGACTCATCGAAGAGCTGATTCGCCAATCGGATCTGCACGTTATCGCGTTGGATGACGATCCTGCAAAGGTTCGATCGCTGCAGTCGCGGCTCGACGCGAAAGGTCTGTACGGCTCGCGCTGCACCGCTCGAGTCGGCAATTTCAACACCGTGAGCCTGCCGCCCTTCATGGCGAACTTGGTCGTGTCAGAAACAGCAACGTCGTTCGACGGCGCCGCTGTGTCGACGGTCGCCGGGCTTTTCAATTGCCTCAGACCCTACGGCGGAACGGCGATCCTCGCGGCGACCGATGCGGACCATGAGACGTTGGCCCAAGCGGCCAAGTCGACCTTGTTGGCAGGCGTCAAACTCGCTCGCAACGGTGGCTCATCCGTCCTCGCTCGAATAGGGGCGCTGCCAGGTTCGGCCGATTGGACACACGAGTTTGGCGACCCAGCGAACACGCTAATGTCGCGCGAGAAACTTGTAAAAGCGCCGCTTGGCGTACTCTGGTTCGGAGGTCCCGCGTCGGACGGCAATCTCTTCTTTGATCGCCACCAGTGGGGACCGAGCATGGCAGTCATCGAAGGACGCATGTTCATTCAGGGCCCCGGCAAGTTTACCGCTGTCGATGTCTACACAGGCCGTATCCTTTGGCAGAACAAGATTCCTTTCGGACTTAGTCCGGGTCGAGGTTCAAACTGGGGTCCAACCGGCTACAACTTTGTCGTTGCGAACGACGGCGTCTATCTGACGTTTCCCAAAAAGTGCCTGCGACTCGATCCGGAAACTGGCGAAACGGTTCGTGAATTCACCCTGGATAACAAAGAGGACTCCTGGGGCCGAATGCGAATCGTCGATGACCGTATGTTCATCCCCGTTTTTCAGAAAAGCGACGACGGCAGATTCGACCCCAAGAAACTCGTGGTGATGAATCGCAACTCCGGCAAGGTGCTTTGGTCTCAATCGACGGACATGAGCTTCCCGTTGATCGCGATCGGCAACGACCGCGTGTTCTGTTACGAGGGGTTGCTTGAAGGTCTCTATGTCGGCAACAGTAAGAAGCGAGTCAAAGGGGCGCCGAAGTCAGGAGAAATTCTCAACATCAAATCGTTTGACGCCAAGACAGGTGACGAAATATGGAGCCGCACCACGCCGCGCTCCGCTTCGTGGTTGGCCTATTCGGTTGAAGACGACGTGCTGCTCGTCTCCAACAAACAGGGAATCGACGCCTGGCAAGGCAAGAGCGGTGACGAGCTTTGGAGTAAGCAATCCGAGGGCAAGGGATTTCTCGGTCACCCGGAAAACTATTGGGACAAGGTCATCATCTGGAAGGGCCAGATTCTCGATCAGCGAGGTCCTGGCAAGTCCTACGATGTACGCACCGGCGAACCGCGACTGCTGCCCAATCCCATCACCGACCAGAAGACACCTTGGGAGTTCACGAAGGTTGGGCATCATTGCAACTACGCGATTGCCAGCGAACATCTGATGACATTCCGAGCCGCGTCGGCCGGATTCCTCGACCTGAACAATGGCGGTACATCTCGGCTCGAAGGATTCCGCTCCGGATGCCGCAACAGCTTGATCCCGGCGAACGGCGTGCTCAACGCACCCAACTTCGCCCACGGCTGCTCATGCAGTTATTCCATCTTCACCTCGCTGGCCTTGGTCCATGTTCCCGAGACGGATCTTTGGAGCTACGGCGCGACGAGGGTTGGAGATGGTCCGGTAAAAAGACTCGGCGTCAACTTCGCGGCGCCAGGTGACCGGCGTACGGACGATAAAACGCTCTGGCTGAACTACCCTAAGTCGGGCGGGCCATCGCCTAAAATCGCGGTGAAAGTCGCCAGCGAAAAACCCAGCTCGTTCCGGTTGCACTCGCGTCAATTGAGCGGCGAAGGACTCAATTGGGTCGGTGCGACTGGCATGAGAGGCGTTAAGTCGGTGACGATTCCTTTGGCTGTCGGCAAAGCGATCGCCGATGCTCCAGAACGCTCGTTTACGGTGCGTTTGCACTTTGCCGAGCCGAAGGACATGCAGCCGGGCGTCAACGTTTTTGACGTCGCAATCCAGGGCGTGAAAGTGCTTGAGGATTTTGATGTCGTCGCGAAAGCGAACGGCGTGAGAACGAACGTAGTGCAAGAACTCACGGGCGTTTCGGCGTCGAAGGAAATGACCATTGTTTTCACTCCGAAGATTGGGCAGTCGTTGATTTGCGGTATCGAGATTCACGAAGAAAGTGCTCAACCGAACGCCGAGTAGCGTTGCCCGCTGATTTGTGCTCCTAGGCAATCGCCGTGCATTTTCACTTCATGACTTACAACATCCACAAGGGCATTGGCGGCGTCGACCGTCGCTATGACCCCGATCGGATTGCGGAGACGATTAGCCACTGCAAGCCGGACGTCGTCTTCCTTCAAGAAGTGGACGATGGCGTACCGCGTTCGCGCAAGCACCGCCAAGTCGACGTGTTGGCCGACTTGCTTGGCTTTCGGCACAGCGCATTCCAGCCCAATGTTCGACTTCGCGTCGGCAATTACGGCAATGCAATTCTCAGTCGCTTTCCACTTTCCGACGTACAGCATCTCGACGTAACGATTCCTATGAAAAAGCGGCGGCGCGTGCTCGCCGCCCACTGTCGAGTGCAAACGGAGGAGCACTCGCGCACCGTCTTGTTGATGAACATGCACCTCGGGTTGGCCGCCTTCGAACGGCGCATGCAATTGCGAAAACTGATGCAGTGGGATTTGTTTCAACACACCCATCACGACACCGCGGTTATCGCCGCCGGTGATTTTAACGACGTGTGGGGAAGGCTCGGCAACCAGATACTCGAGCCCGAAGGATTTCACGCCGCAAGCGGCAAGATCAACACCTTCCCCGCCATTCTTCCCGTCCGACCGCTCGATCGTGTCTACTATCGCGGGCGTCTAAGAGTCGATCACGGCTACGCCTCGCACACCAAAATTGCACGACAAGCATCCGATCACCTGCCGCTCGTCACCGAGTTTATTTTGACTTGATTTCCGCAACGGAGCGTCATGGGATGGCAGTCCCAATCTCGACCCCAACGAGCTATCAAGCTTGCTCGTTCGGTGAGCGAAATTACCATGGCGGGTAGCTTGTGAACCTGATTCACCGGCACGGGGCGAGGAGATCGTCCAGCTTTTGTACGCCGTTTGATGAATCGGGTACCGACGTTGCCCCGAAGGGTCCCGAAGAGGCGCAACATAACAGCCCAGGGGAAGCACTACCGGCGAAGCCGTAGTGCGCCGCCCTGGGTTGGATGGTTATGAGACCACTAACCCTGCAAGGGCGTCACAAAGACAACTCGCAAGCGATGACGTCGTCGGATCGCGCGCGATGCGCGGTTATTTCGCCCTTTCAGGCCTTTCAGGGCTGCGTTTAGCACGACGACCAACCCAGGGCGGCGCTTGCGGCTTCGCCTCAAGACTTCCCCTGGGCTGGCATGTCGCGTCCCTTCGGGGCAACGCGCAGGCACCCGTCAAGACTCACAGCTAAAGCGCCGTCATTTGAAAGCTGGACGATCTTCTAGCCTCGTGAGGGTCTTGGTGACTATTCGCGTGGCCCCGCGCACCTGTTGGCCAGGCGGCCCACGTTAACGTAGCCGACGGGCAACGCCCAGACATCATCGCCTTCTTGAAACCTACAAATGGAAACGTCCAAAATGCCTGAAAACCACTTGTCAAAACCTCAGATGTCTAGAATTGAATGCTATGCCCCGTCTTTCACTAAGCATCTCACGCGTCGGTGGAGAAGCGGCTTGTGGTGGCATAGCAATTAAATCAACAAGCCGCCTTGCTCGTTCGGTGACCGAGACTCACCGCTAGGCAGCGATAAGCGTCCTCGTCTCGCCAATATTGGCGGTCACTCCTTCGCCTTGCGCCTCTTGCCTCGAGGCTTCTTGTTGCCTTGATTTGCTTTCGCGGCGCCGCTGCTTGTGTCTCTTTGGAAATTCAGTTTGGCGTGGTTGTCGCGGACGGGCTGGACTTGGCGACCGCTTAGTCGATCGACATCTTTCGCCAGACGGAACCACTCTTTGGCCATCGCTTGCACTCGTTCGGGCTGCTTGTCGGCCAGGTCGTTGAGTTCCGTGCGATCGTTGTCGAGATTGTAGAGTTCCCATTTGCCTTGTTTGGCTGAGACGAGTTTCCAGGGGCCAGCGCGAAGGGCGCGGTCGGTGCCGAAGTGAAAGTAGAGTTGCTCGTGCGGCTCGCGCTCGCCGCCTGCAAAGATCGGCTTGAGCGACTTGCCCTGAAGCGGGTCAACCTTGCGGTCGCCGATGTTCGACGGATATTCGGCGCCGCTCAGGTCGACGCATGTCGCCATGAAATCGACAAGGTGGCCCGGTTGGTCGGTCGTGCTGCCGCCTTTCGTTTTCAAGCCGGCTGGCCAGTGAACGACGAGCGGCGACGAGATACCGCCCTCGTGCTGGTTTTGTTTGTAGAGTCGAAACGGGGTGTTGCCGGCGTGAGCCCAACTGGCGTCGTAGGTCCAATACGATGTCGGGTCCCAAGGTCTCTTGAAGCGGCCGCGTGTTCGTTCGAATGGGCAAGCGCCATTGTCGGAGCAGAACAGAATCAGCGTGTTGTCGTAGACGCCATTCTCTTTAAGCGAGCTGACGATTCGGCCGACGTTTTCATCGAGCAGATCGACCATCGCCGCAAACACCTCCATCCGATCCGACTCCCAACTCTGCTCTTTCTCACTCAGCTCATCCCAGGCAGGCACGTGTTCGGGGCGCGGGCTGAGTTTCCATTTTTTCGGCAGCAATCCGGAGGCGAGCTGCTTTCGATGCCGAGTGATGCGAAGCTGATCCCAACCGCCGTCGTATTTGCCATCGTATTTTCGGACGGCCTTCTCGGGTGCTTGAAGCGGATAATGGGGAGCATTGAAAGCCGTGTAGAGCAGGAACGGTTTGTCGCTTTTCACTGCCTCGTCGATGAACTGTAGAGCGAAATCGCCTATGGCGTGAGTCGTATAGAAAGGGCGGCCGTTGAGCGTCGTGGGAACTTTCCATTCTTCTCCGTTCAATCGAAATGTGTTGTCGCCCGTGAAGAAATTCGTTGCGCCGGACAAGTGTCCCCAGTAACGCTGGAAGCCAAAATCGGTTGGCTGCTTGCTCAGGTGCCACTTGCCGACCATCGCCGTGAAGTAACCTGAGCTCGAGAGGACTTCCGCGATCGTTGCGCCGCGATTCAACTTGGCACCGCCCGCCTGATCACAGTAGAGCCCGGTGAGCAGAGAGACTCGCGATGAATGGCATTTTGCCGTGTTGTAGAACTGAGTGAAACGAAGGCCCCTCGCGGCGAGCTGGTCAATGTTTGGCGTGGCGATCTCGGAACCATAACATCCGAGATCGGAGAAACCCAGATCGTCGGCCATGATCAACACAATATTGGGCCGCTCATCCGATTCAGCTCGAGCTGTTCGCTGAATTGCGAAGAGAGAGGCGAGCATCAAGCCAGCCATGGTTGCCATCGATACGAACTGGCGGGGGCGACTAGATATTGCAGTGCACGAACTGTCTTGTGCTGTCGGAATCGACGATGTCATGGCTCACTCTCTTCTTGACTGGAACACGTCTGCTTTGCGGCCGCAGCCGGCATTCATCCATCTTATCGTCTGGTTGAGGCGAGACACAGACTCGAACTGGCGTCTTATGAAGAGAAGCTGGCGGTATGGCGGCGCCGTTGCGACCCGGGACTGGATTCAAGATGATTCTGAACACTAAACTGGGCTGATAACAAGAGCGGCGGCTGATGCATCATCCGCTGTTGCTGATGTTTCAGCGCACTTAAACCGCCGACGAGCCTTAACGGATGCAGCAACCTCCATCATCATTGCCGATGCGTCAGGTCTACCTTTCGGGCGAATTCGTTCCGGAATCGGAAGCCAAGATCTCGATCTTTGACGCCGCGGTGTTGTTGGGCGACAGCATCACCGAGTCGACTCGCACGTTTAAGCATCAACCGTTTCGGCTTGACGACCACATCGCACGCCTATTTCGGTCGCTCAAAGTCGCTCGGATCGATCCCGGTCATTCACCCGAAGAACTGACACGGATCACGTTGGAAACGCTTGACGCAAACCGTCATTGCATGGGCGACGACGACGATTGCTGGATCGTGCACAACATTTCACGGGGCTTGTTGAAGTCGGGGCCGAGTCCCGAGCAAGCCAGCTCGGCGACGGTGATGGTTTACACCGACCACATGGACCTACGTGGCTGGGCTGAATTCTACACGTCGGGATGCCACGCCGTGACGGCGATGAGCCGCGCGATTCCAGCTCAATCGCTCGATCCTCGCGTGAAGAATCGGAGTCGCCTGTCGTTGACGCTCGCCGACGCTGAGGCTCGCTTGGTTGACCCGAACGCACAAGTGTTGCTGCTCGACACTAACGGATTCGTGGCCGAGAACAAAGGCGGAAACTTCTTCATCGTCAGGGAGGGAGCAGTCGTCACTCCCGCAGCCGACAACTGCTTGGCGGGCATCAGTCGTCAAACGGTTTTGGAGTTGGCCGAGACAATCTCGGCACCGGCTGTGGAAGGCCGACTTCAGCCATACGACATCTACAATGCTGACGAGGCATTCTTTACGAGCACGCCCTATTGCATCATGCCGGCAACAAAGTTCAACGGTCTGCCGATCGGAGACGGACGCGTTGGACCAGTCACGAAACAACTCTTGGCCGCATGGAGCGAATTGGTCGGCGTTGACATCATCGCCCAAGCTCAGCGCCAAATCGGACAGAGCTAGTTTGGTTTCGCGTTAATTAGAGTCAGCCTCATCCGACACGTCCCGCGCGTAAGGCCTCGTGCGGTGAATCAGGTTCATGAGCTAACAGTCCAAGCAACCCCAACAAGCTTGCTCGTTCGGTGAATGAGAATAGCAGCTAACAGCAACGTCTCGTTACACCAAGACCCCAACGAGCTTGCTCGTTCGGTGAATGAGATTAGCAGCTAACGGCTCAAAAGCTCCTAGACATCTGAGGTTTTGACGAGTGGTTTTCAGGCATTTTGGACGTTTCCTTTTGCAGGTTTCAAGTAGGCGATGATGTCTGGGCGTTGCCCGTAGGCTACGTTGAGGTAGGCCGTTGGCCAACAGGTGCGCGGGGCGACGCGGATAGTCAATAGCAGGGCGGTTTGGGGTCGACGACTAAATCAACAGGCCGCTTGCCTCGTGCCGGTGAATCAGGTTCGTTGGCTAACGGCGCTGCCCAACGCGCGCACCGACGACGAGCCTTGCGCCTCCATCAGTCTTTTGCCGTTTAGCGTTCTGACTTGGGGATGTGGATGACTGCGAAGGAGGTTAGCCCGAAGCCGTTTGGCCGCATCTTTTTTGGCCGAATGGCGTCGGCTGCATGCCCGTTAAAGTTGACGTAGAGCGTTCCTCCGTCGGCGCTGATTTTGACGCCGTAGCTTCCCGCCGGAACGTATTGGTGGCTCTTCTCGAAGACGGGCGCCAGGAACGCGATCACTTTGCGGCACCCTGTTTTGATTTCGTACTGAACGACTGGTGTGCCGTCGACGTAGGCTTTGCCGTGCGATCCGGGCATGTAGTAGAGAAACCGTTCGTCGGGCGACAACTCGCAGACGGTTGTGTATTGTCCGAGAAGCCAGTTGGTTCCAAGCAGTTTGAGTTGATCTTTGTCGCTTCGATATCGAAAGAGTTGGTGGGTTTGATGCGTGATGCCGTAGACGATGCCGTTTTGTGACTCGCGAGTCGACGCGCGCATGCCTTTCGAGTCGGGAAAGGCCGAGCCAGTCTTGCCGGCTTTTTTCGTTGACGAATCAAAACGCCACATCCCGCCTTGTCCGTTGAACAGAATGGAGCCGTCGCGGGTGATCGCGAAGTTTCGATTGAAGTCGATCAGTCCGTCAACCGATTGATGGACGACCTTTTTGGTTGTGAGGTCGAGTCCCCATAATGCGTTTCCATCGCCGGCTTCAAGATTGCACCACCAGATGCCTCGTTTTTGATCGACAAGGGAAGTTGCGCTGCAGCGGCGAGGCGGCAAGTTGGCGAATACGGAAGTCTTACCCGTCTTGGGATCGTATTGATAAATCTGGCCGCCGGGGAGTGAATCGTTCCAGCCATATTCCGGATTCTTTGCGCGATCTCCGCTGTTCAATGTGCAGTTAAACAGAATCAATCCGCCGGGGCCTTCGTCGATCTTGGCGTGCACTTTCGACCAGGCGGGCTGGCCGGCCCGTGGCGGTACGACCTTGTTCATGTCGACGATTTGAGTGAGTCGATTCGTCGTGGGATCCCAGCAGTAGACGAAGCACCTCGCATCGCCTCCAACCGCATTGCCATGATCGCCGATTGCGCAATAGACCTTGCCATTTTCGGCCACGCAGATATCGCCCCACGATGACCAGAGGCGCCGCTCGACCGCGTTGTCTCCGAGCTGTCGATGAAATGCCAATTCGACTTTGGGCGGAGTTTTCGCGACGGAAAAATCGACGGCGCCTTCTTGCCGTAGCTTCTCTTTCACCTCGGAAGGAACGGTCAGAAAGTCGCGAGTCTCTACCGTTATCGTGCTGTCGCCAACGCCGCGCATTTGCGGCGGCCATTGACTCGCGTTCGGGCTGTCGGCCGCAACGGCGAGCAAGAGAAGCAACGGAAACATCTTCGGGCCTCGTTATGTCGATTCCGCGATTTGGCGATTTGGCGATTTGGCGGTTTGTTGCATTCGCGGTTTTGGAAAGCTGCATGCTACCACTTCAATCGTGGTAGAATCTACGCATCGCCCCGAGAAAGCCCCGCCATGACTGTTCCCTCCAAATTGCCAATCTGTTTGGCGTATCTCTGTTATCTCATGCTCGCAGCGGCTCAGGCCAACGCCGCTGACGACGATTTTTCGGCCCGCCAGATCGAGTTCTTCGAACGACGGATTCGGCCCGTGCTTGTCGAACAATGCGTCGCCTGCCACGGTGAGAAGAAGCAAGAGTCATCGCTACGCCTCGACACGCGAGCCGGACTCCTTGAAGGCGGCGACCGCGGCTCGGCCATTGAGGCGGATCGAGCGGAAGCGACTTGGATCATGCGAGCTCTACAGCATCGCGACGACTTGGCGATGCCGCCCTCTGGCGACAAACTTTCAGAGCGAGTGATCGCCGATTTTCGCACTTGGGTCGCGGCCGGCGCAGCGTGGCCCAAACAGGCTCGGCTCGAATCATCGGTCGACGCGCGAGCAAAACAGCACTGGGCTTTTCAACCACTTGCCGTCGCGGTGAACTTGACTGTCGATTCGACGGGCGGGCAATGGGGCCGTTCACCCGTCGACGTATTCATTTGGCGTCGCCTGAAAGAGGCCGAGTTGACGCCGTCGGCGGAGGCGAGCCGCAAGACATTGGCGCGGCGCCTCAGTTTCGCTTTGCTGGGTTTGCCTCCGAGCGAACAAGCGCTGCGCGAGTTTGAGAGCGATGAGTCGCCGGACGCGTACGAGCGTTTCGTGGATCGGCTGTTGGCCTCGCCCGCTTTTGGCGAACGCTGGGGCCGATACTGGCTCGACCTCGCACGCTACGCCGACAACAAGGGCTACGTATTCTTTGAAGACAAGAAGTACCCTTGGGCGTATGCCTACCGGGACTATGTGGTTGAGTCGATTAACGCGGACAAACCCTACGACGATTTTATTCGAGAACAGATCGCCGCGGACCAGCTTGAATTGGCGGACCGCTCGTCGTTGCGGGCGATGGGCTTTCTCACCGTCGGCGCCCACTTCATGAACAACACGCACGACATCATTGATGACCGTATCGATGTCATCATGCGAGGCCTCTTGGGGCTCACTGTCACGTGTGCGCGGTGCCACGATCACAAGTACGATCCGATAAGCCAAGAGGACTACTACTCGCTTTACGGCGTTTTCCGCAGCAGTCAAGAGCCATTGCTTCCGCCGTTATTTGACGAGCCGGATGACAGCGACGCGTATCGCACATTTGACGAGGGCATGCAGCAGCGACTCGGAAAGCTCCACGAGTTCGTTGACCGGCAACATGATCAGTTGGTGACTGGCGCCAGAACTCGGGCAGCCGAATACTTGCTTGCGGCGCACCGCGTTAGAAACGACCCGCCCACAGATGACTTCATGTTGCTGACCGACAAAGGCGCGCTCAATCCAACCATGATTCGGCGCTGGCGAATCTACTTGGAAAAGGCTCAAAAGAGCAGCCCTTCCATCTGGGCGCCCTGGCAAGCCGTCGCGGAAATCGATGATGCAGAGTTTGTCGCCAAGGCGCCCTCCGCAATCGAATCGGTCCTGCATTCAGAACAGATTAATCCGTTGATCGCGAAGGCGATTCGAGAGCGTAAGTTGACGGATCGACGGAGTTTGGCCGACTGCTACGCCGAGTTGTTTCAGCAAATCGAAAAGCGCCAATTGTCGACGATCGAAACAACTGGAGCCGCCGCGATTGAAGATGCGCACGAGCGCGAACTGGCGATGGTGTTCTGCGGCCCCGGCGCGCCGCCCAATCTGCCGAAGGTGATGGGATGGGGATTTCTCTCCCTGCTTCCGGATCGGCCAACTCAGGGCGAATTTAAAAAGCTGCTTAAGAAAGTCGAGACATGGAGCGTCTCCAAGTCCGCGCCGCCTCGAGCGATGGTGCTCGTCGATTCACCTCAAATGTATCAGCCGCGAGTCTTTATTCGAGGCAATCCGAATCGGATAGGCCAACCGACGGAGCGTCGCTATTTACAATTCTTTGATCGCGACAAGCACATATTTCAGCACGGTAGCGGGAGACGCGAGCTCGCGGACGCGATTGCTAATGAAGAAAATCCGTTGACGGCCCGAGTTGCCGTAAACCGGATTTGGGCTCGGCTTTTTGGACAAGGACTCGTGGAGCGGACCGACGATTTTGGCCTGCAAATCGAACCGCCGAGCCATCCCGAATTGCTCGACTATCTAGCTCGACGATTCCAAGAAGACCATTGGTCGATCAAGAACGTCGTTCGCTCGATCGTACTTTCGTCGGCATATCGACAGTCGTCATTGGAACGGCCACAAGCGATGGCGATCGATCCCGACAACCGCTGGCTGTGGCGAATGAAGGCCCAACGGCTCGATTTCGAAACAATGCGCGACTCGATGCTTGCAGCGGCGAACCAGTTGGACTTCCGCATGGGCGGACCGCCAGTCGATCTACTCAAACGCCAAGCGTTTGTGGCTCGACGAACACTCTACGGCTTTGTCGACCGGATGGATGTCGATCCGTTGCTCACGGCATTCGACTACCCGAATCCTGTGTCGACCAGCGGCCCGCGAGTGGAGACAACGACGACAACGCAGTCGCTTTTCTACATGAATAGCAGTTTCGTCCGACGCGCCGCGGAAAGAATCAACAATCGCGCTGAACTTCAAGGCGCGAAGCCCGCAGCGAAGATCGCACGCTTGTTTCAGCTGATGTTTGGTCGACAGCCGACTCAAGACGAAACGCGGATCGCCCTTGAGTATCACAAGCGGGCGAGCGGGCCAGTCGACGCGAACGCAGGACCGACTCCCAACGCGTCTCGAGCGGCTTGGATTCGGCTTGTTCAAGGATTGCTGATGAGTAACGAATTCGTCTTCATTGATTAGCCGTTAGAGCGGACGCATGTTACGCGACCACGAGAGAGCCAGTATTCCGAGAACGATGACATCCCCCAACAACCAATCGTCAACTGAATTCAACTTCCGCAATGTGGTTTGTGGACGACGTGAAATGCTTGCGCGTTGCGGGACTGGATTAGGTCTTCTCGCATTTGCGGATCTCTTGAACACCGATCGAGCCCAAGCCGCGACAGCAGGACAACCATTGACGCCGCGCCGACCTCATTTCGCTGCGCCGGCTCAACGCGTCGTGCATTTGTTCATGAACGGCGGCCCTTCACAAGTCGACACGTTCGACCCCAAGCCCGAACTCGACAAACGTCACGGTCAGAAACTGCCAAGCGGTAATCTTCGAACGGAACGGCGAACTGGCCACGCCATGAAATCGCCGTTCAAGTTTCAGCGATACGGCGAGTCGGGAATTCCTGTCAGCAGCCTGTTTGAAAGAACGGCTGAGCACATCGACGAGATCGCGGTCATTCGATCGACCTACGCGGATGTGCCGAATCATGAACCGAGCTTGATGCTGATGAATTGTGGCGAGGGACGCTTGCCGCGACCCAGCTTCGGATCTTGGGTCACCTACGGTCTGGGTAGCGAAAACCAAAACCTACCGGGCTTTATCGTCATGTGTCCCGGCGGCTATCCCATCGTAGCCACCCGCAACTGGCGATCCGCCTTTCTTCCCGGCGCGTTTCAAGGCACCTATTTGAACACCAAGACAACGGATGTCAGCAAGCTCATTGAAAACCTGCGCAACAGCCAACTTCCGCTCGACAAGCAACGCGAGCAACTCGATTTTGTGCAGCGACTCAATCGTCTTCATTTCCACCAGCGGCGCGAAGCGGCCGCGCTTGAAACAAGAATCCAGTCGATGGAGTTGGCCTATCGCATGCAAAGCGAAGCCACCGACGCCTTCGACTTGTCGCGGGAGACAAAAGGGTCACTTGCTGAATATGGCGACACCATTCACGGACGCCAACTCTTGATGACGCGTCGACTGCTTGAGCGAGGCGTGCGGTTCATACAAGTCTGGAGCGGCGCAGGGCAACCGTGGGACAATCACAATGGCCTGGAAGCCTCGCATCGAAAACTGGCGCAAAGCTGGGATCAACCGATCGCCGCGTTTCTCGCCGATTTAAAGCGACGAGGCATGTTGGATTCGACGTTGATTCAGTGGAGCGGCGAATTCGGGCGTACGCCAGTCGCCGAATTACCTCAGCTCAATGGCCGAGATCACAACCATTACGGCTTTACGACATGGCTTGCCGGAGGAGGTGTTCGGGGAGGCCAGGTGTACGGCGAAACGGACGAATTCGGTTTCCGCGCGGTCGAAAACCGAGTGCATGTTCACGACCTGCACGCCACGATGCTCCATTTGCTCGGCTTCGATCACACGAAGCTGACCTATCGCCACGCGGGTCGTGATTTTCGCCTGACCGACGTTCACGGAAACGTCGTCAAAGCGTTGCTCGGCTGATCGCGCTTTGCGCCAAACCCAAGATTTCCCCAAGATACCCAGTCGCAATAAGTGAAGTACCTACGCTGCGGGCTTTGGAAGTTGGCGAGGGAGGTGTGGCTGAACCAGCCAAGAAAAACAGCACCCGAAAGCCCAAATATTCTCATTGACGGGGCAGAAGCCAACGAGAATAGTGCCGAAGCGATGGAACTTTCGGGTGCCGACGAATCGTCCAACCAGTTTTATTGGCCCGAAAATGGACCGGAAACTGGGTTAATGGCAGGGTTTTCGCCTATTTTGTAAGGGAACCTTCCAACTGAGCGAGGGCCTCTAATGAGTATAAAGGGAATTCGTTGCGGAAGTGTGCCAGGAAGTTGGCGAGAAACAGGGGCATTGGGGATTTTCTCGTTCCCCGTTTTTCTGGGGGCGGTCGACTCGGTGGCGTCCAGCAGCTAGTGACAGAGAAATAGCGTCATCGCGCGGGAGCAATCGCGGCGCGGGCTTGATCGATCACTTCAAGCCAAAGTGAATTGACGCTGTGGGCATTAGAGACGAGCGTTCTTAAATGAAATCAGATTCGGTCACGCGTTGGTTTCACGAAATGGGTGGTAGCCCAGAGGAATCTGCGACAAGGCTCTGGGCTGAGTTTTCCGACCGCTTGGTCGCGGTCGCTCGCTCCAACATGCCGCGAGTTTCGGGCTCGTTCGACGAAGAAGATGTCGCGCTCAGTGCGTTCAACGGTTTTTGCAATGCCGCCAAGGATGGCCGCTACGCCCAGTTGAATGGACGAGAGGAATTGTGGCGGCTGTTGTCGGTCATTACGGCTCGCAAAGCTCATGAGCGAACGATGGCGGAGGTCGCCTTGAAACGAGGCGGCGGACGCACATTGCACGCGACCAACCAGCAATTGGACGAGCACGAAGGATCGAATGAAGACCCGCAGTTGTCAGCCATCATATCAGAAGAATTGCGGCGCTTGTTCGGCCTGCTAAAGGATCCTGAGCTTGAACAACTCGCGCTGTGGAAACTCGATGGCTTGACGGATCGCGAAGCGGCCGACCGGCTCAATTGCAGTCGTCGCAGCGTGCAAAGAATGCTGCGCGTGATTCGCGAGTGTTGGCAATCGGAGGTACTGCCGGCATCCACGCTTCCGGAGCAGAAGTCGAGGACGGCATAACGCTTGCCGCCCGAATCGACTGGAAAATCTGACACCTACATCGCAATGCAAAGGACGCTAGTGCTGTGTTACAGCTTGGAATTGGGATCGACAATTCGTTTGGTCAACGCCCGCCACGGCGAATCGGGTGCGCCACCCTAAAACTAAGGCGTAACGCAGCACTAGGCGAAAAGACCGCGTAGCCAAGAGTTGGCCGACTGTTGACTACGCGCCTCGATTTCTATCAGTGTGATCGCAAAATCATCAGCAGCCGACCCCCGCAAATCTCGCAACCGTTTTGTGGCAATTAATTCCCGAAACCTTCGGCGATTTTTCAAATGCACGACTTGTGGTTAGTCAACCGTTTCTGCAGAGAGTTTGAAGGTCAAATCCAGCGAGACGAAGACCCTCGCATCGAGACTTTTCTGCAAACTGCCTCGTGTGACAAAGACACTTTGTTTCGCGAACTGTTGGACGTCGAATTGACCTATCGTTCACACTCGAGCGAGACGGTTTCGGTCGCCGATTACGTGACTCGTTTTCCCGAGTACGCCGATGTGATTGCGAACGTCTTTGAGGAAATCGAGGAGGAGGCGAGCGGATTGCACGAACGTCCGCCGGGGTTGGCGGAATTGGCTTGCGAACCGTTCGACTTGGGCGAGGAAATAGCGCGTGGCGGGATGGGCGTTATTGTCCGCGCGCGCGATCAACATTTCCGTCGCGACCTGGCCGCCAAGTGTTTGAACGAGGAGTTTCACGATTCTCCCGAGGCGTTGCGGCGCTTCTATCGCGAGGCGCAAATATGCGCTCGGTTGCAGCACCCAGGCATTATCCCAGTCTACGGATTTGGCTGGAAGGACGGATGCCCCTTCTTCACGATGAAGCTGGTCGACGGCCGCAATTTGTCGGACTTACTGAAGCAGAGATCCGATGCATCCGACGAACGCATGCGGTTCTTGCGAATCTTTCTCGATGTCTGCGAGGCCGTCGCATACGCTCATTCTCACCAGACAATTCACCGCGACCTGAAGCCCGGCAACGTCATGGTTGGCGAGTTCGGCGAGGTCTTGGTGATCGACTGGGGGCTCGCGAAGAAGATGGGCAAACCCAGTGACTCGAGCTTTGACCATCAACCAGTTGAGGAAGATGAGGCGTGCGCCGAGCTGGGCGGATGCGAAGTGGATGAAGGCGAGTCGCTTCCGCCAAAAACGGCCGCGGGACGATCGACTTGATGAAGAAGGGGCTTGAATGCCGCGATGGCGACCTCATTGGAATGCGAAACCTGGCAAGGTTGTTGTGGGACAATGAACAGCGTATGGAATCTGAACGAGTTCTCCGCGAGTGTGTTGAGGACAACCCACATGACGCGCGCAGCTACTTGGAGCTGAGCCGTTATCTGCGCCGACAAGGGGACGTCAAATCGGCCGACGCCCTCTTGCGTCAGGCTATCGAGTCTAATCCGGAACGCGATCTCGTCTGGGGGCAGATTGGCGTCGGGTATTTGCACCTCGAAGAATTCGAGAAAGCAAGAGAGTGTTTTCTGGGTGCGATTCGGTTGAACGACAAAAACCCCATGCATCATTCGCATCTCGCCGACTCGCTGGAAAACTTGGGCCGATTTGAAGAGGCCCTTGAGGCAGCTCATCGTTGTCATGAACTCGGCCAGGCTGACCCGAAACGGAGCTTCCCATCGGAGCCGTGGTTGGATCGATCTAAGCGACTTGCGATTGGCGAGCAGCGTCTGGAAGCCATCTTGGCTGGGACCGAAACCGAGCCGGGTGAATACGTGTTCCTTGCTCATGAGATCTGCAGACCCAAAAAGATGTTTGCGACGGGTGCCAAACTTTGCGAAATGGCGTACGAAGCCCAATCGCCCGCAGATAGAGAACGTTTGACGGATTCGGCGATCTTGGCGTTTCGCGCCGCTGAATCGGGTGACGACGCATCCGAGAACGTGGAGACGGAAGAGCGTGATCGCCTGGTCGAGCTAGGGCTCGATTGGTTGGAATTTGCCATCGCGAATATCAAAAGAGAGCTCGAATCCGAGAGTGTCAAACGACGATCCGCCGCGTTTGAAATGCTGCAGCAGTGGCGGCGGCGACCTGTCCTCAGCCAGTTGAACGGTCGGTTCATTCGAAAGAAGTTTCGCGATGACCTGCGAGTCCGCTTCAGGAAGCTGATGCGCAAGGTTGACCGACTGGCGGAGGAGTTGGCCAATGCGGAACAGGATGAGTCGCCTCGGGTCTCGCGCAGTTGATGTAATGCTTCCTCGCGTTCGCGGCGTCTCTTTTCGCCACGTCTTCTTCGTCGCAATCGTTACAGTCGGTGAGTGTGCGGAATTGCGTCGCCTGCTCTGCTCACATTGAGATCCCGTCGCACGTCCTCGTCGCGAGAAATGACATAGCCTTACTATTGGGTGACGCTATCTTTCTGGGGCGACGAGACCAATGGCGAATGAAAAACGATCGAGTGTTCTCGTTGATTGCACAGTTCAGCGGGCCGTTATCTTCCGAGTATTCGGGCAATGGATCGCGTTCGCGGCAACGTCGCTAATTTTCCTCTATTTTCTGCAGTTGTTTTCTGACATCAGGCAACAGTCAGTCGGCGACGTGCTGGATTCCATGTGGGCCAACTACTGGCCCTTGACTGTCGCTTCTACGTTACTGCTCCCCATCTTTGTCTACGACACGATCAAGTTCAGTCACCGCTTCGCTGGTCCGATGATCGCGTTTCGAAGAGCCTTACATGACTTGGCGGACGGTAAGGAAATGGCGTCGTTGTCTTTTCGTGATGAGGACTTCTGGCCGGAGATGGCAGACGACCTCAACGCGATCGCTCGAAAACTCGACGAACACAGCGATTCGTCATGCGAGCAGCCCGAAGACGAAATGAGTTGTGTTTAGTCGATTGGGTCCGCGCTGATTGAGCGTGTCCAGTCGATCGCGAAAAACGTCTCACCGTTCGGCAAGTATAGCAGGGTGTCACAATGTACCGAGTTAATGGAAATCGCAGATCGCGTCGGGGTGTGGCGACAGTCGAATTGGCCGTTTGCATTCCCGCCATCATCGCGCTAGTGATGGGCACCTTGGAGTGTACGACGATGATTTTCGTTCAGCAATCGTTGCAAGTCGTGGCGTACGAGACGGCTCGAATTGCAATTCGGCCCGAGGGCAAGAATGCCGACGTCGTCAGTCGGGCGAACCAAGTTATTGCGGAGCGACGGCTTGTTGACGCGAGCGTGAGTCTTTCGCCCAGCGACATTGAATCCCTTGCACCTGGAGCGCCCATCACCGTGACCGTCCGAGCGCCCGCCAATAGGAACTCGGCCATGAACTTGCGTTTCTTCACCAACTCGTTGCAAACCACGGCGACGATGAACAAGGAATAGACGCCGCAAATCGTCGTCGTATCGTCCCAACCCAAGTAGGTCCAAATCTATGAAGCGAAAGCGGACTCGAAGAAAGAACCAACGTCGGGGCGCCATGCTCGTCCTGGTCGTCGTCATGTTAGCGATCTTGCTCGCCATGGCGACCTTGTCGGTCGACGTCGCTCGCATGCAGCTGACGCGCACCCAACTACGCACCGCCTCTGATGCGGCGGCGCATGCTGGCACGGAAGCTCTCGTCCGTACGCAGTCGGTTGATGACGCGCGACAGGCCGCGAAGGTCGCAGCGCGGCGAAATTCGGTAGCCGGACAAGGGCTTCAATTGGCCGATTCCGATATTCTCTTTGGCCGCTCAACCCAAAACTCGACCGGCGAGTACATCTTCAATCAAGGCGCAACGCCACCGAACTCAGTGAGGATTGTCGGCCGCCGCACTGCGGACTCTGAGGGCGGCGCGGTTCCGCTGCTGCTTGGACGACTTCTCGGGACTGATACGTTTTCCCCCACGGTCATTTGCTCCTCGACTAGCGCGACGCGAGACATCGCGCTGGTTTTGGACCGATCAGGATCAATGCGCGGCCGAAAGATGCGGGACCTTAAAGCGGCCGTTGGCGTGTTTCTGGACGTATTGCGATCCACACCGGCGGAGGAGCGCGTTTCGTTATCGACCTATTCGACGCGAGGATCGAAAGATCTCGCAATGTCGGGCAATCTCGGCCAATTGCGAAGTCGTGTCAACCGACTCTCGGCAAACGGCTGGACGGCCATCGGACAGGGGCTGCGAATTGGCTCGAGCAGCCTGGAAAACGACCCGCTTTCAAGACGGCTGGCCGACAAGACGGTCGTACTCATGACCGACGGCAATCAGAACCGAACACCGTGGGCCGAAACGGTCTTGCCAACAGTAAAGGCTCGAAACCAAACTTGCCACACGATTTCCTTTGGCTCCGGCGCCAACCAAAGTCTCATGCGGCGGATTGCTCAGGAAACAAACGGACGGCATTATCACGCTCCCAACGGGGCTGCGTTGCGAAAAATTTTCGAAGAAATTGCCCAGAGACTAGCAGTTGTGCTTATCGAATAGTCAATCCGTCCCATCGTCCCGGTGACAGTGTGGATCGCGGACACAAGTTTCATTCCATGTCGACTCAGTTCATATGACTTTCAAAAAACGGACAACTCGAGCGGATGCATCGCAACGACGCGGCGTCGCTGCAGTCGAGTTCGCATTGACGGCGCCGATCTTGTTCTTGTTGATCATGACCAGCGTCGAGTTCGCTCGGATGAACACGATTCGCCACACCGTCGACAATGCGTCTTACGAGGCGGCTCGTCGAGGCATTGTGCCGGGCGCGACGGCAGCCGACGTGGAAACAGTGGCTCGGCAAGTGATGTCCTACGTGGGCGCTTCGGGAGTTAAGGTCGCCATTACACCGCCGGTGATCAAGGAGGACACGAAGACGATCACGGTCAGGGTGTTCGTGGATGCCAATGACAACGGCTTTATCGTGCCGAGGTTCTTCAAGAACAAACAGCTAGTTGGCGTCTCGACGTTGGATCGAGAGCAATTCTAGCTGCTGCCGTGTCTTCCGCTCGACGCACCCCGAATCTCGCACCGAATGCAAAAACTCTTTGCGATAGGTGCTTTTCTCGATCGAACCGCTCGGTACTTTCTCGTTTTGCTATACTGGCTCCGCCAAGTCAATCGAGCTTAGGAGCACAGTTGATGGATCGAAGAGAACTTCTCAAGAACCTGGTCGCGATGGCGGCGGTGGACGGAAGCTTTGCGGAGCGTGAAGTCCATTTTCTCTGTGATCGCTGCGTCGAATGGGGAATCGATGATCCGGGGTTTGCCGACGTGCTGACTGAGGTTGTCGCCGATCCGCAGAAGGAAGTGGCCATTCCGGAAACGAAGGCCGCCTGTGTCGAATTGCTACAAGAGTTGATTCGCATGATGGCTGCCGACGGCCATCTTGCGGATCCGGAGAAGAAGCTGTTCGCTTCGGCAGCCGGCCAAATGAACATCGCGAGCGACGAACTTGACGAGCTCATTGACGACGTGTTGCGCGACGTCTAAACGCCACGGACAGACGGGCAATAGCGAGTCACGCTTCAAGAGATTCGAGTTATCGATGGTCGGTGGCAAATGGGAAAGGCGAGAGGTGGGCGGCCACGATTGCGACGTCTACACGCCGCCAGCCGTCAATGAACGAGGCTTTGTTCTGCTCTACCTTCACGGCGTGCATCTCGGCCGGCTGAATGACAAACCGGCCTTTATTGAGCAGTTCGACCGCCACAAACTCCCAGTGGTCTCTCCGATTACCCAACGCAGTTGGTGGACGGATCGGATTTGCCCCGAGTTTGATCGCAAGCTAACCGCCGAGCGACATTTGCTGCAAAATGTACTGCCGTTCATCGAATCCGAGTTTGGAGCGAAATCGACGCAAATCGGACTTTGGGGTACGAGCATGGGCGGTCAGGGCGCACTTCGAATCGCCTATAAACATCCTCGAATGTTTCCCGTCGTTGCGGCGATCTCACCTGCGCTCGACTTTCACAATCGGGTCCGAGCTGGTGACGAGGCGCTCGCCCAAATGTACGACGACCCTGAGTCGGCAAGGCAAGAAACCGCCATCCTCTACATTCATCCGCTCAATTGGCCGCCGCATCAATTCTTTTGTTGCGACCCGACCGACGGTGATTGGTGGGAAGGCGCCGATCGATTGAAAATGAAACTTCACAGCCTTGGCGTGCCGTTTGAATCGGATCTCGCGTCCGTCGGCGGAGGCCACGGTTTCGGCTATTACAACACGCAAGCCGAACGAGTCGTCGCGTTCCTCGCCGAACGCTTGGAACTGCAGTCCCGCTCGTTGTGAATTCCTGATCTGAATTTTTGTCCTCCATTCAGGCCAAGATCGGGGGAAAAATTCATGCCTGTCTTGTATTGGACATGATGGACATGAAGGACGGCAAAGAGGTCAGGACGATTCGCATCGGCGATCATGTCTCTCTTTCTGAGCTGGTTAATGACATATGGTGGCTGGCGTTATTTCAGCATCGCGAGCACACTCTGCAACGCAGCTGTTGCGTCCTCGTTTTCTAGTGCGTCCCGCGCTGACTCGGCCATTTCAACCTGTTCCGACGTGAAGAGTAGCGCCGCCTGAAGCTCTGCGGGCGCTTTGCCGATCAGCCGTTTTCCAACCAAGTCCATCAGCTCCTTGACGCCCTGCCCTGTGGCCGCGCTAACTCCGACAAATCCCTCTGGCAGCGTGAGGTCTGCCGCGAGGTCTAATTTGTTGATGACGTGAATCGTTCGATCCGAATCAGTCGAAAGAGCACTTGTGGCTGATTCGGTCTGCTTTTCGCTCTTCGCCCTACGCCAGTGATCGACGTCAACGACGTGTAGGAGGCAATCGGCACGGTTTTGAGCCGTGCGTGCGCGGGCGACGCCTTGTTGCTCGAGATGGTCCGACGATTCACGGATCCCCGCGGTGTCGCTCCATGTCACAGGCCACCCATCGAGCGGGCTCGACGAGGTAACGACGTCGCGTGTCGTTCCAGGTTGGTCGAACACAATAGCGCGATCGTAACCGAGAATGCGGTTGACCAGGCTGCTCTTTCCGACGTTGGGCGGGCCGCTGAGGACGACTTGCCAGGGTTTGGTCAGATGCCGTCCGAATCGAGCGTTGTCGAGCAGGTCGTCGAGTCGATCCCGTGCGATGGCTGGTCGATCGAAATCAATGTCTTCCGCGATCGATTGCAATTCGCGGCGCAGGCTGCCGTGAAGTTGGGCGAGCAGTCGCGCCGCGGTCGTCTGCGTGCAGCTTGACGCCAAAGCGATGACGGCGGCGCGTTCGAGTTCGCCTTGGTGCTCCGCTTCCAACCATTGCGTAGGAGTCGTCTCGATATCAACTTGAGGTCGAAGTGAATTCAAGATCGCCGTCGAGGCGGCCGCGCCGCCGTGGCAATGGATTTCGACACCGCGTTGCGTTCGGCAAATGACGATCTCTTCGCCGCGTTGGTCTTGCCAGCAGCCGAAGGCAATCGCGCCGACGGCCAGGCCGCTCAACTTCCGGCCGCTTGCCGAGACAAATAACGCTTCGACTATTTCGGCAGCGCCGGGGCCTTCGACGGCAATGGTCGCAACGGCGCTCCGACCGGGCGGGGTCAGCAGCGCCGCCCAAAGGCGACGACTCATGAGGGATCACCATCTTGGCCCGGGCCGTCTCCGAGTTCGCTTTTCTCGGCGGCCATTTTTGCATCGGCAATTTGGGCGACTCCGGCGAGAGTCAGACCGGGGACGAGCGTGGCGCCTTCAAGCAATTGGGACCACACCGCCGCGCCGCCGGTAAGGAACAGATCCGCCTCGCCATCCAGCCGACTTCGGTGGCGATCGACAAGTTCTTTCACTCCGCCAAAGGTCCCCCAGAAAAGGCCGCTGCGAATCGCGTCTTCCGTGTTGGTGCCGATGCTCGGTGGCGGCGAATCGAGCGGAATGATGCGAGGTAGGGCGTCCGTCCGTTCGTCCAGCGCGAAAGCCGCAACTCCAACGCCCGGCATGATTGCGCCGCCGAGAAAGCGGCCCGCTCGATCGACCACGTCGACAGTGATTGCCGTCCCACTGTCAACGATCAATGCTGCCTTGTTGGGCTCGCGCATCGAGTTGGCAGCAACCGCCGCAGCGACTCGATCCATGCCGACTTTGTCCGGCGCGTCAATTCGTAACTCGATTGGCGAGTCGAGGTGGACGAGTTGTTCAACTCGGTCGTTTGGCCGAATCTCGGCCAGGCAAGAGGTTAATCGACTTAAGCCAGATTGATTGACGCTAACCGCCCACCAAGTTATCGGCTCGTCCAAGCCTTCAATGAATTGGCGGGTCGCCTTGTCGACTCCGTCTCGTAGCAGAGCCGTTGGATTTAGGCTAAGGGATAGCGGGTCGATTTGGTTCTTGCTATTCGAGAAGGCGTCGACGGCCGCCGCATGAATGGCGGAGTTCCCTATATCGAGAACAACAAAGCGATTCATAAACTCGGCTCGCCGGGGTCCTGCGATTGTCCGTTCCCATCATGCCCGTCCTGCGCTTGCTCGGCTAATACGTCTCGATCGTCAATTTGCTGAGTGATGCGCCGAGTCAGCTCGTCCAGTCCCTCGCCGGTGACTGCCGAAATCTTCATGACTGAGCGGCCGAGTTCATCGGCCAGTCGCGCCTGTGTTTCCGCCGCCGCTGACAACTCGGCCTTGCTGACGCACAAGATTTCAGGTCGTGAAGCTAACTCGCCTTTTCCGAGCGCGCCCGCATACTGCTCCAATTCGGCTCGGATCGATCGATAATTCTCCAACGGGTCGGTGCCGTCCATCGGCTCGGGCTCAACCAAGTGGACGAGAATGCCAGCTCGTTCGATGTGTCTCAGGAATTCGTGGCCGAGTCCGACGCCCTCGTGGGCGCCTTCGATCAGACCAGGAATGTCGGCCATCACGAAAGAACGGTCGAGATTCAAATGGACTCGGCCGAGGTTCGGCGACTTCGTCGTGAACGGATAGTTGGCTATCTCAGGTCGAGCTCGAGACAACCGGCTCAACAGCGTGCTCTTTCCCGCATTCGGTTTCCCCAACAGTCCCACATCGGCAATCACCTTCAATTCAAGCAACAAGTGCCGGTGTTCGCCCGGTTGCCCCGGTTCGACGTGGCGAGGCGCTTGGTTGGTCGACGTTTTGAATCGCGTGTTGCCGCGGCCGCCTCGTCCGCCGCGAGCGGCGATAAACTGTTGGCCCTCGGCGTCGAGATCCTTGAGCACAAAATCTCTCTTCGCGTCGATCACGATAGTGCCGGGTGGCACTTCGATGATTACGTCTTCGCCTTGGCGGCCATTGCGTTTTGAGCCTTGGCCATGTTTGCCTCGTTGGGCCTTCCAGAGCTTGCGATGAGAAATGTTGACGAGGCTATCGACCCCTGACTGAGCGATGACGATGATGCTGCCGCCATCGCCTCCGTTGCCGCCGTCGGGTCCGCCGCGAGGGACATGTCGCTCACGACGGAAACTCATGCATCCATCGCCGCCGTCCCCAGCCCGGACTTCAATGTTGACTCGGTCGACAAACATGGCTCGGATTCGTCGGAGGGCGAAGGGAGATGCGGGCCTTCACAGAATAGCTGTTTCCGGCTGGCGCAAAAACAAGAGACGCCAAAAATGGCGTCTCAATCAAACATCGCTGGCGATTCAAAATGCTCTTGAAGCCGGCCTAGTGCAGCGTCAACACTAAGAATTAGGATCCCAGTGTTTGTATCGTACGCCGTCAAGTCAAGTTCCGCTGAAGCCAACCCCAATTTTTGGAGTTGACGCGGCACTAGGTTGCGACTTCGTCGCTCACATTGATGCGTCGGCCTTTGCGGTCAAATGACACGACTCCGTCCGTCAGCGCGAACAGGGTGTAGTCATTTCCCATGCCAACGTTCTTGCCAGGCTGGAATCGAGTGCCGAGTTGGCGAACCAGAATGTTGCCGGCTCGGACTTTCTCGCCGCCGTATTTCTTTATGCCGCGCCGTTGTGCGTTCGAATCGCGGCCGTTGCGGCTCGAGCCTTGGCCCTTCTTATGTGCCACGGATACGTCCTCAAACTATTTGTCTGCAAGTCAAACTACCCGTTCTAGCGGTAAATCCACTGATGATCAAGGCGTTGTTTGAGACCATAGAGATTGAGAATTTTGGCTTGTTCGGCCGGATCGGTCTTGATCGGCACGCCGTAGTGAACTTCGCGTTCATGCTCGGCGATCGTGTCGCCGGGACGCGAGAAATTGAGCAAAAGGTGCTTGTGCACATATGTTCGCCCTTTGCCCGCCGGGTCGCCTCGCTGATAAACCCCCGCCGGATCCTCGAACTTGTAGGCGTTGGTCAGACCCTTGATGTAGATCGAAAAGAAGTCGATTCGCGGATCAAGATCCTCCCAGGTCACCACGCCCCAGACACTGTTGTCCTCCTCAGCGGTCGACGGCTTGATGGCGACGGAGCTGACCGTGATCGAGTTGTAGATCGGCTTTCCAACTCGTTCCCGAGCGCGAATGGGCACCATCGCCGAGGGAATAATCCGGTCCATGTAATTCTTGTTGTATTCCTTCGACTCCAAAGTGAACTGTGGGAAAAACCTCATTACATCGGTGATGCTGGGCGTCGTGGAGGGGAAGGTCACGTTTCCAAAGGTGTCTTCTTGAGGCGTCGGATTCTGGTCTTTGCCCAAGTAGCGAATTCGATAAACCATGTACCAAATCAGCTTGTTCTGCATCACGCCCGTGGCTTGCGGCACATCGACTCGCACCATACGAAGCGGTTTGAAAGAGAACTCAAGGTTCCAGACGGGCCGCCTCAGGATGACGTGTTTTGATTGTTCCCAGAGCGTATTGCTCTTGGCGTCAAAATTGGGCGTCCAGTCCAGGCCCGACAACGAGACCAACTCGACGATCGGCAACGGCCCTGTATACGTCTCCTCAGTTAAGGGAGACGAGGGGATCGTCGTGAGCACGCCTGGGGCGAGTTTGCGGCGTTTTTGTTGAGCGGACACAGTCGTCACGGATGAGACGGCGATCAGTGCCACGGCAAGAAACAGTCGAAATTTCATGGAGATCTCGCGCGGATGCGGATTGAATTCCAGGCGAAAAAGGAAGTTTCAGTATAGTTGCTCGTTTTTCTACCGGCCAACTATTTCCCGAATCCGAAATATCCGCGCGTTACCTGCGGCACCTAACCCGCGCAATGCTCAAATCCGGGTCGACGGCGTGCGAGCCATTCTGCCATCGGCATGCACCGGCGGACCTAAGGGCTCGTTTGTGAGCCAGAGCCTGAGGCCGGGCGAGGCGCCGGGGCGGGCTTGATTTCGAGCCCGTTGACGAAAGTCCGGTCGGCACCGCCAAACCGTTCGACGAGCTTGGCGTCGAGCGTAAACACCAAAGAGAGGCGATCGCCCTGGCTGCCCGTCACGTGGAAATAAATCCAGTGAATCGGGATTTCCGATGCGATCCCCGAGGCGGTCACTCGAATCACCTTCTGGCCATTCTCGGCTTCGTATTGTTGAGTTTCGAGGAATTGACCGAAGTTCTTGTCCAAGGCCAATTGAATGTCGCGCTGGAAGTCAACGACTCCAAACGGTTTCTCGATGGGACGCGGAGTCAGGCGAGAAATGCTGCATTGCGCCAGCATATCCCCATCGCTCACCATCCTCATGATCGCCACATCGGGGCGCTCGAACATGAGTCGCCAGCGAGGATCGTGTACGATTGAGAATCCGATCTTCTGCGACTCAAACTCCAGGATGCCGGTCGCTGGCCCGACATCGGTCGGAAGCCCGGCCACGGCCGATTCGGCCAGTTTGGAGTGAGTCTTCGCGGCCGGCTTGATGGCGACTCGAAGACGCCCGTCCGCCTCGACTCCTGGCTCGGCCGGGCTGATCGATCGCTTTTCCTTAGTCGAGATCGCGAACCATGTGATCTCGTTGATTTTCGTGTCGACGTTCATCTTGCCGCGAATGCGAATTTCCGTCGCGACTCCGCCAACAGCCCCGTCGATCAGCCCGGAGAAGTCGATCATGGCGATCGTCGCTTCACGCTGAGACAACGTCAGTTTGATGTCCGACTGAGAGACGCTCTCGAGAGCCATCACTTTGGCCCAGGTCGAGGGCGATGGGGTCCAGCTGTCGCCAATTCCGACGGGTTCCGCCGGCAGCAGCTCGGCCAACACGAGTGGATCGCCCTGGGTGCGCAGCAAATCGAGCTCCATTCGTTGCATCGGACCTTGGGGCGCTCGGTAATTCAGCTGTTCGGAATTCTTGGCGACGATGATTCGGCGATTATCGCGCAGGCGAGGTTTGACGCCGCCGTCGCCGATGCGAATTTGGGCTTGGGCTTTGTCGTAGTATCGAATGGCATGATCGCCCTTGTCAGAGAGAAACCGTTCGGCAAAGTCGAGTTCGCCCTTCACCTCCATAGGGATCCGCTCTTTTTTCTTCTTGTCCCCTCGCAAGATCAGTTTGCCGCGAGCCTCCAGGACGGCTTTGACGTCGCGCGATCTTGCTCCTCCAGCCACAAAGAGACGAGTCTTCTTGTCGTCGGACGATCGAGTTGCTGCAGGAGTTTGCGGTCCGATCGGGCCATCTGCGGCGAGGGCTTGCCCCAAGCGGAGCGCTGGCGAGGCCAAAAGGGCCAGTGCCGGCAGCTGGAAAATCTGCCGGCGTGAGAGCGGGTTGGCAGCGTCTTGGGCGGCCAATATTGACAGCAAATCGTCGAACAACATGTGGAATGCCTATCGTTTCTCGCTTGGAATGCGTCGTAACTCGTTAATCGACAACGCGATTTGCGGAAATCCAGGTGAAAACGGCCGATCAAACCAAACAGCGGAAAGTTTGGCTTTCGGCGGCGAGCTTGTTCTTCGAGTGGCTGTAATGAGTCTGTTCGGAGGAAATAGCATCGCAGAAGGGACTAGCAGGGGGTCTCGACGCAATTCGTTACCGGGAAACAATTTAGGGAATCTTCGCAATAATCGCTCAGCCGACGCGCGAACATTGAATCGGATAATTCGTACCTATTAATGCACCGAGCACGAAATGAGGCATCTCGAGAAACTTGAGTTTTTCGTGCAAGGAAATGGGGGTTGACGCGTCAATAGAGTGAAGATGTGGCGCCCAGCAACAACATATTGGTTCGACCGCAAAGGGCGGCGAGTCAACTTGAGACGGGCCGTCAAGCTGACCTTTCGACGCGGGGTATCGGGCGCGGGCGAGCCAAAGAGATGAGCTCTTGACCAGTTGAAGCACCAAAGAGGAATGCAGAGGAAAAAAAGGACAGGAACACAGACGACAGGAACACAGACGACAGGAACACAGACGACAGGAACACAGAGGACAGGCGTCATCCGGGATTGGACGGCGTTTTTCCCCAGTCATGCCGGGCGATGGGAGTCGCAGGGAACACCGGTTTGGCAAACATCGACAGAAGAGAAGAGGTCTGCGATGCACGCCGATTATCATAGTCCAACACTGAAACAACTTCGTGACCAGCAGGTTCGCTTTGCGCCTCGAGAAAAGAAGCTCGAGCAAGTTGAGCGGGCGGAACGATTGCTGGGCGAAATCGATACATCTCGAAGCTATTCGTACGAGTACCTTTGCTACCGCATCACCGATTATCGGCCCGAGGCGGAACGCAACGCGGTCATGAGCGGCGATCAGGCCAATCACGACCTGCGGTTGTTCGTGGAGGATCTTTCCGATGCGGCTCATATCCGCATCGAGGATGTTCCCGAGCCGGTGCATCTTGTCGATGCACTGAGCAAGATGTTTCACGTCTCGACCAAGACGATTTCGCGGTGGCGCAATCAAGGTCTCGTGAGCCGTCGGTTTGTGGTCGACGGCCGCAAGCGAGTCGGATTTCTGCAGAGCAGCGTCGATCGATTCGTTTCTCAAAACCGGCAAAAGGTCGAGCGAGGCGAGCGATTCAGTCAGCTCACCGAGCAGGAGCGATCTGAAATAATCGAGCGAGCTCGGCGACTTGCCAGCGCGGGTGGTTCGCTGGCGCAGGTGTCGAGGCGGTTGGCTGTGCAGATGAAACGCAGCGTCGAAACCATCCGTTACACGCTGAAGCAGTTCGACGCCGCCAATCGGAATCAGGCGATTTTCCCCGAATTGACTGGCCCGTTGACTCCTGAAGCCAAGCAGCGGATCTACGAGCAGTTCAAGCGAGGAGCTTCGGTTGCCGCCCTTTCGAAGCGGTACAACCGAACGCACTCCACGGTGCATCGTGTGATCAACGACGTCCGCGCTGAGCGGATCATGGAGTTGCCGTTAGATTTCATTCCCAGCGATGAGTTTTCGCTGAGCGGTGCCGACGAGGTGATTCTGGCGGCGATGCCTGAGCCCGATAAGCCGGTTCGCAAGACCAAGGTGCCTGGCGAATTGCCGCCCTATCTTGCTTCGCTCTACGATGTCCCGCTGCTCACGCCTGAGCAGGAGCGGTTCATCTTTCGAAAGTTCAACTACCTCAAATTCAAGGCCGTGGCGATTCGAGATCGTTTGGCGTTGAATCGCGAGGTGGGGATTGACGCCAAGGTTGGCGATATGGACGAGATCGAGTCGCTTTATGAGCAGGTGGTCGATGTGAAGAATCACATTGTCCAGGCCAATTTGCGGCTGGTGGTCTCGATTGCCAAGCGGCACGTTTCGCCGACGGAGGACTTTTTCACGCTGATAAGCGATGGCAATATGTCGCTAATTCGGGCAGTTGAGAAGTTCGACTACTCGCGAGGCAACAAGTTCAGCACCTATGCGAGCTGGGCGATCATGAAGAACTTTGCTCGCACGATCCCAGGTGAATTCAAGCACCGTGATCGTTTCCGAAACGGGCACGAGGAGATGTTTGGGGTGCAGGAGGATTCGCGTGCGGATCACTTCGCCGCCGAATCGGCCCAACAGCTTCGAGAGAGTCAGGTCGGCCGGATTCTCAGTCGCCTTGACGACCGCGAGCAGAAGATTATCATTAGCCGCTTCGGGCTGAAGTTCACAGACGATAAGCGCGAGCCGCTCACGCTAAAGCAAGTCGGTGCCGAGATGGGCGTCACGAAGGAGCGCGTCCGGCAGATTGAGGCGCGAGCCTTGAACAAACTGCGACTTGCGGCGAGCGAAGAGCAGATCGAGTTGCCCGAGCTGTAAGATTTTGAGAGTCAGGTGCCCCAGTCAGGGGATCGTATATCCGGAGGTGGTTAGAGCTTCAGAATTGGCGTCCGTTCAGGCCAGCGGCGATTTTCCAGAATTGCCCCCTGCGCATCGCCCGTTCTGCCGGCTTTGACCACCTCTTTTTTTTGTTGAATCCCAAGTCGCGTCCTTAGACACGCCTTCCGTCTGGCGGCGAACTGGTTTTGGAGGATGGGCTGGGCGAGGAATTCCACCGCGACGTCAATTCGCATTACCGCTCCAATTCACCTTGCAAGGGTTTCTGGGTTCGGTATATTAGCTGGTTTTGACAGGCTGGGGGTCCGCCAGCGTAGCTCAGTTGGCAGAGCAGCTGATTTGTAATCAGCAGGTCGTGGGTT
>CAZMNY010000021.1:0-137031 GCA_964567745.1 uncultured Pirellulaceae bacterium
TTCTGCCCTTCGGGAGACCATCTTTCAACTTTCAACAATTATTGGGACGCTTCCCCAGCGCTTTCGAAAACGCCAACTTGACTTTCTGGGGACTATCACAAGACTCCAGTCGCAAAATCGTATTCGCAAGAACGCCCTTGAAACCTACGGCTCCAATGCGCGAAATGAAATGCGATACATAATCATCAATTTGTGTTTGGCTAAGTGGCTTTGGCAGTTGAGCGACCACGTTCATGATAACGGCTCTTTCCTTTTTCGAGATTTTGCCATCGGACACCATGACGCAGCAAAGTGAGGCCAAAAAGAAATCAGTGTCGACAGGAGTTTCCTCAACAATGCACGCCTCAATCGATCGTTTTGAGTTCTGTCGTGCCTCAGTCGACATGGGAATTAATGGTTGCCACTGCCCGACAAGCGTCAATTCGCCATCGGCCCAGCGTTTGCCTTTAACGACGTACGTCTTGCCTTCAATAATTGTCTCATAAACAGATGGCGAAACCGAAACTTCATTGACCCACTCCCCGTGTTCAACAGTGACATGATGAATGAAATACTCGCTTGTCTCCAAAGTAGCGGGCACCAACTCAATTTCCTTGCGAACTACGTAAACTCGCAAAGGCTTGCCAATGAAGAGCGTAAGAACTAAAAGCAACTTCGAAAACATCCATGCACAAGCTGCAATCCCCGCGACGATCAGAAACAGGACACCAATTACGTAGTGTTCCATTTCCAGTTTCTGAGTCTCCGCCATGAGGCATATCAATTGCTTTTCCCTTCGTTCACTGATCGCTGGCGATTCCCTTCACCCACGTTGCGGAGAACCGGTGGTGTATCATTCGTTCTGTAAAAACACAGCGGCAGTCCGGCGTAGCGTAGCGAAGCCAGACTGCCGCTGGTAGTCGGTATTGAAATGTGGGTCCGAGCAGTTTCTTTTCGCGTTATCAACCACGTGAAAGGAGACCCTCATGACCGGCGAGCGCAAAAAAGGCAATTGATCACGAGCGGGACTCAAACCCTGGCGTCCCGTGGTCGCTTTCCAGCGAGCAGCTGAGGGGCTAAGTTCAATGGCGATATCGTCCGCGAGCCGCTCGCCTAATGCACTCCGAGCCCCATCATGCGATTTATTGGCATTACTGTGCTTCCTGAATACCTTCAGTCCGAGTCGGTCGATTCGGTGCTGGATAATGTGATCGAGCGGGCAGGTGCGACAGCCGTGGCGACCTCACCCTATGTGATGACGTTAGCCGATGAAGAGACTGGGAGCCGCGAACCGCCTGCGGACGCCGGTGCGGGCAAGGTGAGGCTGCTCGACCGACCGCTCTGGGGCAAGAGAGAGCTGTGGGTAAAGACCTCGCCCAGTTTCTCGCCCAACCAATCGCTCTACGACGGACTCGTCTACCAGCCTCCGTCGACGGACGCGCTAACAGAACAAGACGGAGCAATCGTTCAGCAGTTTGTTGAGCGAGCGAAATCGCGTGGTCTGGAAGTCTATTTTCAGGTTCAGGCCGCCATCCCGCCAGGTTATCGCGTTCAATTCGGCGGACCCGTCGAAGCCGACTTGCCACGCCTTCCAGATGGGCGGATTCCGACAAAGCGAGTCGCCAACAATGCAAGTCTGGCAAGTCCCGACGTATTGGCCTACCAGCAAGCACTGATTCGAGATCTGTATCAAGCATATCCCGACATCGATGGAATTCGCTTTGATTGGCCCGAGTACCCGCCCTACCTTCTCGACTCCGTCTTTCTCGATTTTGGCGAGCATGTTCAGCGCTGGGCCGAACAGCACGGTTGGCCAAATTTCACTCTGCTTCGCGAAGACGCGAAACGACTCTACAACCAATGGCACGGCGGACTGACCGATGCCGATCTGAGGGCCGTGCTGGCGGGGGACGGGGGCAGAGGCGCACTGTTGCAGACGTTGATTCGTCATCCGTTTATCACCAACATGTTGGCGCTGAAAGCGGATCTCTCTCGAAATCTGCTGGAATCGCTCAAGGCGACTATGGATGAGGTCAGCGGAGGTCATTGGAAGTTGACGCCGAGTGCGTTTCCGCCGCCGTGGTCTCAGGTCTCCGGAATGGACTTCCGTAATAACTCGTCACTCTGCGACGCCATCAGTGTGAAACTCTACGGAATGCACTGGGCAATGATCTTACGGTTCTACGGCGATCAACTCATGGCCGCCAATCCCTCGCTCGACTCCCAGTTGCTCAGCCGCGCGCTGGTTCGCTTGCTCGACATTGATGAGGAGGCCGATCAATTGCCGGACTTGAAGGACTACCGTTATCCCGATCCGGATCAGTCGCATCCGATCGGTCGCTCTGCTCAAATTCGTAAAATCGAGCGGGCTCAACGAGACGCCGGTTTAACGCCGATTCACGTTCTAGCTCACGGCTACGGTCCTCTCGATGACTTTCGTTCACGTATCGAGACGGCTTGCCGCGCAAGCGAGCACGGTTTCTGGGTGAATCGATACGGTTACCTGAGCGATGCGAAGCTCGATGCGATTGGAGCGATCGCGGGCGAGGCGCGGTGAAGCCTGCGTACGATACAAAAAAAAGGCGGCGGCCAATCGAGTTGACCGCCGCCTTGGTGTTCCCTGGAGCCCGAGCGGCAAGCCGCTTCGAGGCTCCAGTAAAAGCTCCGCCGTGAAGCGCCCACCGCAACGGTTGACCCAGAAACCGTGTGAGCCGGCAAGCTAATTGCTTCAACCCAGGAGGGAGGGTAGTTTCGGATTCCCGCAAACCCGATTCTACGACGAGGCTTTAAAATGTATTGTGTGCCGCGCAGTATCTCTGGACTATTCGCCTCCCCAAATACCTGCTGAAACCTAAGCCGTTGGCCTGATTCCGAATTGGCAAGGCGTTTTGAACTGAAACAGTGACGTGCGTTGCGGGGCTGTAAATACTGAACTTCGCGAAACGCCACAAGTGTAATTGGCCGGAATCCGAATTTTTCCTGCCTGGTCCGAACCCGCATCTTCAAGCACATCACTCAGGGTTGAACAGCCAGGCAATTCTGTGTGGCACTGAATGCGGGTAACGATTTATCCGAATGAACCGTCCTCTACCCGATTTTCCTTTTCGTGCCTTTTCGTGGCCAACTCAGCCTGACAAGAAAGGACGAGCCGCGAAAAACACGAGAATCCACAAAAAGAAGGAATGCAAATCGTTACGAGTGCAACGGCGTGTATTGACGGGCGAGTTAGCTTTGAACTTGATTCACCAGCACGAGGCAAGCTCGTTGAGGTCTGCGACTCTTGCATTGCTCGCCACTGCCTTGCGGTGCTGACATGCCGATAGAATGCCGCTTAAGCCGTCGTCAATCAGTGTCGCTACTTCCCATCGTCGGCGAGCGATCAGAAACGGAGTTATCACGTCCTTCGCAAATTGAGCGGGTCTTGGCTGGACGGTTCGATGCTGAGAGGATTCACTAGGCGATGTCGCGGCGAATTCGCAGAGTCGCGAGGCCATCGGGCGCCTGTTGGCTCTCTTCGTCCCACTGACGGATGGCGTGACGGGCTGTTTCGGCGTCGTCAAAGACAAACGTCTCATTTCGAATCGTCTGCGTTTGATGGTGGCCCTTGCCCGTAATGACAACGGCGTCGCCTGGACGGGCGAGACTGATCGCAAGTTCAATGGCTCGACTTCGGTCCGGCGAGATTTGAGCCTTCGCGGGGCGTTTGTAACCGTCGAGGGTGTCGTTGGCGACGTCGAGCGGCCGTTCCCATCCGGGGTCGTTGCTCGTAATGATATTGATGTCCGCGAATCGCTCTGCGACGCGACCCATTTGCGGCCTGCAGTTTGCCGGCGCATCGCCCGGCGCGCCATAAACGCAGATCACTCGGCCGGTCGTCAGCTTTCGGACAGTACTGAGACACAGAGCTAATGCATCGGCAGTTCGAGCGTAGTCGACGTAGACCTGGAACGGTTGGCCCGCGTCGACCGGTTCCATTCGGCCGGGCACGCGTTCGACCGCTTCCAAGCCCCGCACGACGGTCGCCAGATCCAAACCGACCACCATTCCTACAGCGGCGGCGGAGAGGCAATTGTAAACGTGCTGATTGCCGACCATGCGACTGCGAACCGCGGCAGTTTCGTTTCCGGCCGTAATCAAGAAAGATTGCTCGCCCGGGTGTTGCTCCAGACTCGTCGCAGAGATATCCGCCGGTTCATCGATCCCAACGGTGATCAGCGGACGCGTGGCTTGTTCGGCAATCTCGCGAACTCCGGGGTCGTCGATATTAACGACGGCGAAACCATCGTCCTTGAGCAGATCGAGAATACGTCCTTTGGCTCGACGGTAGTTGTCTCGCGTGCCATGCAGATCCAAGTGGTCTCGGCGCACATTGGTGATCACCGCCGCGTCGAGCCGGATGCCGGTCAATCGGCGATCGGCCAAAGCCTGACTGGAGAGTTCGAGTATCGCGGCAGCGCAATCGCAACCCGCCATTCGAGCCAGCCAAGTCGCCATTTCCGCCGGAGGGGGAGTGGTCTGCGCGGCAGGCGACATATCGATTGAGTCGCTATGGGCGATCGTCGACGTCACACCGACATTGGACCCAGCCGCCTCAAAGATAGAGGCGAGCAGCATGCTCGTCACGGTCTTGCCTATACTGCCGGTCACGCCAATGGTTGGCAGTTTTTCGGCTGGGTTGCCGGCCAGCGCCTGACAAATCCGTCCGAACGCTTCGCGAGTGTCGTCGACCACGCACAGCGGCGCGCTTGTCGGCAGCAGGCGTTCCGCAACGATCGCCGTCGCGCCTCGCTCCAACGCTGTCGCGATGTGATCGTGTCCGTCATCCGCCATTCCCACGAGGGCCACGAACAGGTCGCCCTCGCGGCACTGTCGGGAATCGCTGCACACGGAACGGACGTAGATGTTGTCCCCGCCGAAGAATTGAGTGCGAGGGAGAATATCGCGAAGACTCAGTCCACGAGATGGATGGGCGACATGCAGCATGTTCTCGGCCTCCTTGCCTCGAAATGCAGAGTTCTTAGTTGTTAGAGCGACGGCGAAGTGTGCCTTTCGACACGTCCTACCGTGGTCGACGAAGTCAGCGTCGTTGCGAATCCGTAGACGATCAGCCATTTTCGGTATTCGGCTATCGAGGTCAACACGGGTTTTTCCATCGCTATCGACCTTTCACGGTCGATCCCATTCTGCCAGAATTGGCCTTTCGGTCACGGAGGCCGGACGAGGAACTGCGAGGCGCCCCGATGGCCGAAGAAGACTTTGATATCGATTCCTTGGCCGCGTACCTGCATCTCACGCCGTCGCAGGTCTCAAAAATGGCGGAGCGGGAGCGCCTTCCCGGTCGACGTATCGGCGGTCATTGGCGATTCGCGCGAGCCGAGATTCACAATTGGCTCGAGGATCAGATTGGCGCGAGCAACGAAACGCTGAGCGAGGTCGAGCAAGTTCTCGAACGCTCGCACAGTCAAGTCAGCGCTCCGAACGTACTCGATCTGCTGCCGATCGAAGCGATTGCCGTTCCACTTGCCGCGAAGACGCGTGAGTCGGTGATACGCGGCATGATCGAACTGGCAACCGACACCGGGCTGCTGTGGGATCCCGACAAAATGCTCGAGGCCGTACGGGCGCGTGAAGGATTGCACTCGACAGCGATGGAAAACGGAGTGGCCTTATTGCACTCGAGGAGGCCTTTGCCAAATATCCTTGCAGAGCCGTTTATCGCGCTGGGGCGAACGTCTTCAGGGATTCCATTCGGCGGGTCGCGCGGCATTCTGACTGATGTTTTCTTTTTGATTCTCTCGACGGATGAAAGCGGTCACTTGCGCCTGCTCGCGCGACTCAGTCGACTCATCATGCTGCCGGACGTCCTGGAGAACCTGCGAACCGCTGACTCGGCGGCGGAATCGCGGCACATCATCGCCGATGCCGAGGAGGCGCTGGACTCATGAGCCGTTCCGCCGTTGCCTCGCGACCTTGCTTGCTCGTCGTCGGTGATTGGCGAGCCGAAGAATTCAGCGGCCCAATTCGCGACATGAAGCAATACTCGTCGGTGAGGTGTCTTTCGACAGTCGACGAGGCCATAGCAACTCTGCAACGCGGTTTTGCGCCAACGCATGTGATTTTCGCGCAGGCCAGGCGTGGACGATTTAGCGATCGCGACGTGGCCCGAGTTCATCGACTCTGTCCTCTCGCCCAATTGATCGCGCTGCTCGGCACCTGGTGCGAAGGCGAGACGCGAACCGGCGCGCCGTTGGCCGGAGTCGCTCGTATCTATTGGCATCAATGGCGCCCGCATCTGCTGGCTCGCCAACAAGACCCCCGCCATTTGAGGCAATGGGCGCAACCGAGAACGTTCACGCTTTTCGATCAGTCGCTGCAGTCTTCCGAGCGATTCGTCCAGCCAGCAGAAACATACCGTGGCGACTCAACAAGCATCGCGATCGGCGCCCGGCGGCAGAGCGACTATCAGGGGCTTGCCGAATCGCTTGATTCGTTCCAAACCTATTGGGCGAATCGGCCCGAGCAATCGATCGCGCCGCACGACGACAGCGACCGACTTTCGCGTGCGGACTGGTTGATTTGGGACGCTCAGGCTTGGGACTCAATCGAACGCAACGCGCTAAACGACACCCTACGCCAACTGACGCCCAGGGCGACCTTGTTACTGATGAGTTGGCCTCGCCGCGAAGATATACAGGCGGCCGACCAAATGGGCGTGAACCAAGTCTTGTCGAAGCCTTTTCGCCTGGACGATCTCATATCCGTTCTGCAATTGCCACGGCGTGCGGCCGCCTGACGGTCTGCGATGAATCGTGCGGTTGAATGCCGCGACACGATCCTAAGTCGACTAGTCGGATGACTCGGGCCGGCGTTTGATCATGGTGATCTCATTCCCATTATCATTGAAATGGACCTCGTCCATGAAAGTGCGAATGAGAAACACGCCCCTCCCGCTGACCTTGCCGATATTCTCGGGATCGGTGGGGTCCGGCAGTTTCGATGGGTCGAACCCGGGGCCTTCGTCGATGACCGTGATTCTGGCTTCATCGCGAGTTACGCACGACCGCACGGTGACTCGTCGCCGACAATACGGAAGTTGTCGACTGCGTTGGGCGACGAGCGTGCGGAACTTACCGGGGTCTTCTTCGCGGATACTCGAAGGCAATTCCAAATTGCCATGCTCGGTCGCATTTGTGATCGCTTCATGCAGCGCCGTTCCGACGCGGACTAAGTCGGCCTCATCGCAAACGCCCAATCGTCGCGTTTCGTCTTGAACGTGGGCGATCACGTTATCGAGGTCTCTCAAGGTCGGCTTGAGCTCAAACGAGGTTTCGGCTTGCTGCATCGACGCGAGCCGTTCTGGGTCGAGCTCGGTATGTATCGACACCGCCAGGATGTTTTGCACCGTCTCGATCAAGTCGGCGTCGAGTCGATCCTTGTGAACAAAACTTGCGGCGCCGTGTTGTAAGGCGCGGACCGCGGTTTGCTCGCTGCCGAACGCCGTCATCAGAATGACGGGCAACAAGGGAAACTGCTTGCGAACCTGCTCGACAAGTCCAAAGCCGTCCATCTCCGGCATTTGAATGTCGGTGATAACAACATCCGGCATGACTTCAAGAATCGACGCGATCGCTTCTTGCCCATTGCAAGCGAAGCGAACAACGGCCGGCACGCCTAGCAAAATGGATTCGGCCAACCGCCGATCCATGGCGGAATCATCGACCACCAAAATCGTCGACACTCGCTCTGCCCTCCTCACACTGTTGGAAGCTTTTGCCGGAAGACGCAAACGCAACTCGCCATCGACAAATTACGCGGCCGATTTATAGACGATCCGCGGCCATCTGACAGAGCCCAAACACGTCAAGTTGAAAGGTGAATTGACGTTGCTACCAGCCAAGGGCAGCAGGCAAGCTCCAATGCAACACTTGAACCGCCAGACTCAACCCCGCCCTAATCTAACGCTTCTTGACAATCGATGCAAAACATCTGCGGGGGTCAGTATGAAATGAATAGGCGATGCCGTTGGATCGCCGTCGATGAAGAAAATCCTAGAGCTCGTCGTCACCGCGGCTGATCTGCTCGTTATTCACGGCATCATCGTCTTCCGCAATGTCCACGTCGTCCCATGGACTTTTTGTCTTTGCATCAGGGACCGCCTTGCGTTGGTCGTCGAGTACTCGTTGCGGCGACGCGGCGCGTACCTGCTCAACTTCCTTTACGGCAAAGAGAAGATTGGCGATGAAGACGATTAACGCGAGAGTTGGGGCGATGATCACATTGGCGGAGAAGCCGAATATTCCGCCGCCCTGCCAAAAATCGTTTTCCATAATGGCATTCATGGTCCAAGCCCAATTGACCGCTTGAATCGGGCCGTAGTCTGAACCGAACACACGGTGCAGCATTAATTGAAACACCGTCGGGACCACGGCGCCCAGCGCGGCGAGCACGACATGAACCAAAAGCGAAGGGAAGAGCCCCAGAGGATAACGTGTTCGGACTGCCAGAATGATCAGCCGGCCGACGCCCAGGTAGCCGACCAGAAAACAAAAGAGCATGAAGGAGAGCAAGACCGGGTCTTCGCGGCGGCTTGGCGCTCCGGCCAGATTGGCCCAGTCGGCAACGATCGCCATGATCATAGCCGCAATCATGATGACCCCGTAGTTGCAGACCGCAAAAACGTAGCCGGTACCGCTCCCCGGAAAAAACCAAGTGAGGACAATTCGGCCCAGAGCAGTGCGAGGCAGTGACCTCTTGACTCGCGTCGACAGCTCTCCCATCTCGCCCGTCATCAAGGCCCCGGCGATCGCCCAACTAATCGCGGGCATGATCACCAAGATCGTGAGGAAGTCGTTGTCGCCGAACTCGCGCCAAGCATAAAAATTGAACCCGAGCCAAATCGCCTGCTGGATAAGCAAGGTCACTCGAATCGGCGTCGAACGATTGTCGCTGGCAAAACTCACCATCGACGACGCGGCGACGATCGCGACGAAGATATACGTGATCAACATCGTGACCATGTACGCGTTGCCCATCCAAAACTGAGGTTCATGAAAGGGCATCTGCGAATCGAGCAGGACATTAAAGACAAAAGCCATCCAACCGAAGGCGCCAAAACCAAAGGCCGCGAGCAAGAACACCGAAAGAACCACCTGCCAGTGGGATGATCGGGTCAGCGTTCCCACAAGGATGCCGACGGAGCAGAAGGCGAGCGACAAGAGGCCCGTGTGCGAAAGCACCCAAACGATGGAAAGCAAGTCGACGCCGCGCAGTAGATACGTAAAAGCAATAAACGGCGCCAACGCCGACATGTAGACCACGATCTGCAGCACCGAAACGGCAAGTTTACCGGTTACGATTTGTCTGGAGTTCAGGGCGGTGATTGAGAGGAGTTCAAACGTTCCGTGGTCTTTCTCCGCCGCAATCGACCGAAATGAGGCAAACGGAACGATGATCATCAACGGCACCGTTAAGACGACGAAATAGCCGCCGAGCATGAACTGGCCGCTTTCGGCGTAGTACACCGCGCCCGCTTGCAAGGCGATGCCCAATATCGACCAACCCCAACCGCAGACAAGAAGCAGCATGAACGTGATCAAGAACTGCTTGCTCTTCATCGCCTGCCGAGCTTCTTTGACCAAGATCGGATTGAGCTTCTCCCCGAGAACCTCAATCACCGAGTCGAACCGGCTGGGCTTTTCGCGAAAACTGCGTCCGTCCGCTTCACTGATTTCCGGATTGGCTTCGGCGGCTGTCATTGCACAATCCCCTGAGTCACCTTGAGGAATGCGTCTTCGAGCGAGGCGGCATGCGCAGCGAATTCGGCAATCGCCATCTCTTGCTCGACCATGTCTCGCAACAACCGCACCTCGAATTCCAGGTCGGCCTCGTGCTGCAAGTAGATCTGTTCGCCGACGCGACGCACGTCCTCGACATCGTCTCGCTCGCGGAGCCACTTCTCGGCGACGTCACTGTCGCGAATGACTCGAATTCGAAGCTGCCGAACGAGGCTCGCATCGTGGCTGTTCCGTTGGATCTCGTCCACGTTTCCAACGGCGATCAATGAGCCGGCTTCAATGATACCTACTTCATCGCACATTTCCGCCAGCTCTGAGAGTATGTGGGAACTGACGAGTATCGTCTTGCCGGCGGTCGCGAGTTCACTGATCATGTTTCGCAACTCGATGCGGGCTCGAGGGTCGAGGCCAGCCGCGGGTTCATCCAGGATTAGCACCGGCGGATCGTGCACGATTGCGCGACCCAAGCAAAGCCTTTGCTTCATGCCCTTCGACAGACCGCGAATCGGCTTCTCCGCCATCTTGTCAACGCCGGTGAAATCCATCGCGCGTCGGCAGGCCGCGTGCCGTTGTCGGCCGATGAGTCCATGAGCTCGAGCGAAGAAGTCGAGGTACTCATAGCAATCCATATTGGCGTAGGCGCCGAACCCATCGGGCATAAATCCGAGACGCCGTCGAACGCGGTCGGGATCGTTGACCGATGAGAATCCATCGACTCGCGCGTCTCCGTACGTCGGCAACTCGAGCGTGGCGAGGATCCGCATGCTGGTCGTCTTGCCGGCGCCGTTTGGGCCGATGTAACCGAACACGGATCCCTTCCGCACCTCGAAGGAAACATCGTTGACCGCTTTCGTGCGGCCGAAGTAACGATGCAAACGCACCAATTCGATCATCGGTTCAGGAGAAATCATTTCCATCTCCCGTAGATGATCTCAAGGCCTGACTGTCGTCGCGAATTGGCGACTCCCATCGGTATCGCTCGAGATTGCTCGACCACGGCGACGAAACCGCCATGCGGCAAGCCCTGCAATGGATTCAACATCAGGCTCCTCATGCGACGCTCCAAAAGCGATCCATCGTTTTTGGGAGGACCGAATCCATAATCGGCGCTATTGTCCCAGTAGTTCCGTGAGAACCGCAAGAACGCCGCTTCATCCCAGCCGTCTGGCGTCGTCAGTTCCGCCTCGTCGTATCTCTGACGAGTACTTTCCGCCAGATCGAGGATTTCCGCTTGAAGCATCACGACAACATCGCCGGGTGCTACGTCGTCAGCCTTATAGAATCGGTCGCCGTGTCTCGCAATCACGAACTCGACGGGTGCCTGCAATCCGTTTGTAAATTCAAGCGTGCCGCCCTTAACCGCCATCTTGGCGTACATGGAGGACGACGCTGAGCGCGCCACAAGGAATTGAGTCATGGTGCGCGGGCGAAGGTAGGAGCCCGTTAACCGCTGGCTCGAATCCCATTCTGTCAGGCTCTGTCGATCCCGGCGTCGATAGTCTCTCGGTTGATACTTGACCGGGAAGACACTGGCGTCCGTCGGGAATCGCAATTCGGCCGCGCCGCCAATCGAGGAATAGTAAGTTTGATACGAGACCGAGGAGACGCGTCCCGTTTTGGAATCGAGGAAGGTGAGCCCGCGAACTTGAGTCCGAACGCCAAAGCCGTCGGACACAATCGCGAAGACCAGGAGACCGCACAGCATCGCAATCGAGGCGAGCGGCGTGACGACCATGATTAGAAACAGACGTTTCGTTCGTTTGAAAAAGAAATAACTTGCAGGGCCCACTGTAATGACGAACATGGTCATCACAATCAGAAACGAATTGACCGGAGGCAGTCCGACTCCCGGAATCAGATTTCGCCAGAACACGGAATTGGTGCTCGTCATCGAAACGCCCGCGCGCTCGCGCCAAGCCCAGTTGCGAATCCCGACAACGTTCATCACGGCGACACGATCGCGATAGGTCATCTCATACGGGTCGCCGGAAACGTAGACGACTCGACCCAATCCGCAATCGCGAATTCGAAGGAAGTCGCAAGTTCGGTTTTTGTTGATGGCGCCGAGCGTTTTTTTTGCGCGATTGCCGTTGCGACTGGAATGCGTGTTGTATTCTTCGATACGGTCGTCGTCGCTGACCGTTCCAACTTGCCAACCGGAAAATCCGCCTTGCAGCACCGAGTCGACGCGGCGCAATCCTTCCGTGACTGGGCTCTTCTTCGCGTCGTAGACGTACAGCGAGTGCCCTGCTCTGGTCCAGTGCTCGAGCGCCAACGCCGTTTTCGGCGTTGCCTGGAGTTTCTCGAGATCCTCGATTGAAATGAACGTCAAGTCGTAGGTCGACAAGGCGAGCCAATTGTCAGGCAACTCGGTGAGCGGAATCAAGTCACACATGGGCGCGTCGCGCAAGCCGTTCAAGACGTCGGTTGTCCGCGCTTTGGGATCGTTCGGATGAAGGGTCGCCGCAGGCAAGGCGTTGGGCTTGCTGGTCCGCGTGAACTTGACTGCCGGGGAAAGTTGGGCCAGAGCGCGGAAGTCGACAAACTCCGCGTGCACGGGGCCCTTCCCTCCGCCTCGCCGAATTCGCTCCAGTTGATTTCGCCTCGGCGCGCGAGAGTCAATATGCAACATCGACGGCCACATCTCCGTCTCTTCGCCGCCGTTGGCGATAACGGCCGTTGAGTTCATTTCCGGAATTCGATGACCCGACTCGTAGACCGCCGTTCGCAGATTCGCGGTCGATGCGGACTGGCGAACCAACATGGTCATTTCCGCCGAAAATGCGCCTCGGGCAAGCGTGATGCGTTTCGACACTTGCTGTTGGCCGTAGCCGTAGTTGCCATTGGGCGAGAACTCAACCAAGAGCGTTCTGTCGCTGCCGCTCGGCCTCCCGTTGGATGTGTAGACTCGGATGCGAACCGGTCGGTAGCCGTTGCCATCGACCCCTCTTGTGTCAACATCCATTTGCAACCCGTGTTTGGCGGCTGCCGCCGCGCGGGGAATGGTGGTGACCGTGCCGTTGCCGGCGAAAGACGTTGAGCAAAGAGGCGCCGCTGCGAAAACGATGGCCAGAAGAACGGCAAGGCCTGCTCGAGCGACCTCTCCGATCCGATAACAGCGGTGGCTGCTCGGCAAGTATTTGAAGCGCGGCTCAGCGTTTCCTTGCCTAACCATCGATTGCCCTTTCGGCTGACTTCGCTCTAGTTGCTTTCGTTTACCGTTACGTTAACCGCAAATGTCAATCGGCATCTTGAGTCGGCAGTACTTGACGCGGGGCGCTTCCCCCAAATGGAGTCGCACGAGGTTTTCCCCGAACGAGCGACCAGGCCGATGCGATCGCGAAGGCCAACGCAAAAACCAAAAAGAAGAGCATGAAGCAGAGCACGATTCCGCCGACGCCGACCGCGACGGAAATCGCCCCAAGATCCCCGCGAAAGGCCGCCGCCAAGACGAGGCTCGCGAATCCAGCTACCGCCATCCCGGCAAGCAGCGTCCGAAAAGAAAACTGAGGTGCTAACATGCGGCCCGCGAAAGGAGCGTGTCGGGAATAGGAGATCGACGGATAGAACGCCACTCCGCCTGGGTCGGCGATTTTAGACTATGCTATTCTTACTTCGTTTGACAGTCTTGGATCCCAGTTTTGATTTTCCTGAAATCAACGGGTGTTGTCGTCGATGTCGCCGCGATGCAACGAGACCGAGTAGCATTCTTGACAAGCTTTATTGACCATCAAGCCGAGAAAAACCGCGAGACAGAAGGCCTCTGGAATTCATACGGGCCTCATCGTCAGCGTATCGACTCGATACTCGAGCGTCTTTCCGATCGCGAAAAATCTTTGGCGATTCTCGGCGCGGGCAATGGAAACGACCTGCAACTCGACCGTCTGATTGAGCGATTTGGGCGTGTTTCACTGCTCGATTGCGACTCGCCAGCCATGGCCAGAGCCTGCCAACGCTTGCCGGCTCGGGCGGCTGCTGACATCGAGCGGATTGAGTTTGACGTGACCGGCTGTTTTGGCGCACTTGACGCCGCAATCTCAGCTGACGGCCCGCTCGCTCCGCACGACGTGATCACGACACTCGGTTCAAGGCCCGCCGCGCCGCCCCCCGGCTCCCCGTTTGACCGCGTCGTCTCCCTCTGCATGCTCTCTCAGCTGATCGACCATTTGTCGCACTATTTGCCGGCGGAGAGTCCCGTGTTCGCCTCGGCAGTCGACACGCTGCGCACGAGGCATCTTCAATTGTTGTTGCAGTGGACGCGACCCGGAGGATTCATGTTGCTGTTTCTCGATTTCGTCTCGAGCGACACCGCGCCCGCGCTGCGAACGACCGATTCCGCTTCGCTTCCGGAACTGCTTGAAATACTCTTTAAGAAGGGCAATTTCTTTCTCGGACTGCATCCGGGTGCGATGGTCGAGCAACTGCAGCAGAATCCCGCGCTGGCGGAATGGGTCGACCATGTCGAAATCGCGTCGCCCTGGCTGTGGAACATGGGCGAGAGATCGTACGCCGTGACTTGCCTTCGCGTCTCGCGTTCAGAACGCGTTTCAGAAACGCCAAGTTGAGGCGCGGCTCAATATGACGGCGCGGCTCAATATGAAAGCGCGACATTAGTTGCTCAGGTGGTCGCGAGCAGCGGCAAAGACGGAATCTAACATCGGCTCCGTCAGTCGTCCGGTAAACGTGTTCTGTTGGCTCGGATGGTAGCTGCCGATCAGTAGCCTGTCGCTGTCGAGTTGAACGCGAACGTCATGGCCGAACTTTGGCCTTTTCTTCTCCATCAGCCATTGGCGGCGAGCGATTTCTGAGACGGTGCTTCGCCAAGCGATGCCGCCAAGCGCCACGATCACGGTCGGGTCATGGAGATCGAAAGTGTCGACGAGCCACGGTTGGCACGATTCCAACTCGTCCTTGGAGGGCTTGTTATCGGGCGGCGCGCAATGGCAAGCGGCCGTGATCGCACAATTCGTCAGATGCAGTCCGTCGTCTTGCGACGACGACTCGGCCTGAGAGGCGAAGCCAGTGCGGTGCAATGCGCGAAACAGCCAATCGCCGCTTCGGTCGCCAGTGAACATTCGCCCCGTGCGATTGGCGCCGTGAGCGCCGGGGGCCAGCCCGACGATGAGCAGGCGTGCGGCGGGATCGCCGAAGTTGGCCACCGGCTTGCCCCAATAGTCATCGTCCTGATACGCCTTGCGTTTGGTTTCAGAGACACGTCGACAATGGCCAATCAGTCGTGGGCATTCTTCGCACCCAACAATCTTCCGGTTCAACTTCGTCCACGCTCTGCTCATTATCCCCGTCGTCCTTTTTCCGTCGTACTTATTCCTATCGTGCTCGTTCCTGTCGTGCTCGCTGTTGTTGTGCTCGCTGTTGTTCTCGCCTGGTCGAAACCGCGCGTCCGAGTCGAGTTGAAACGGAGCCGTTCCCTGGTCGCATCGCGGCTTTCGGAATCGGACTCTAGCGTGTACAAAAAATAAACCCGGCACAGGTGGTGGCCAAAAATTGTGATCTCGAATCAGATCTTACTCTATTGTCGAATGGCTCAGTGATGACGACGGACTTGTCAATGCATCATCAGTTAGTAGGTGACTTGTTTGCAGCCTCCGACCAGGCGGACTCGGAAGACTTTCGCTTGAGCGACGAGCAAGTCGCGTTCTTTCATGAGAATGGTTTCCTAGCCGGCGTGCGATTGCTAGATGAAAACCAAGTCGACACGCTTCGCGAGGAACTTGATGCGTTGTTAAAGCCCGAAGCGGCGGACTCGGAACTTTGGTACGAGTATCAGCGCAATGAGTCGAACGATCCCAATATGGTCCTCTTCCACGCCCTGGGCGCGTGGCGGATGAAAGCAGGTTTCCACGATATTCTTTGGAACCCGCGGTTTGGTACGGCCGCCTCGCAATTATTGGATGGCCCTGTTCGCTTCTGGCATGACCAGTTGTTCTACAAGCCGCCGCAGCACGGCGGAGTCGTCGCCTGGCACCAAGACTATTCCTACTGGACTCGAACGAAGCCACTAGCCCACCTGACTTGCTGGATCGCGCTGGACGACGCCGATGAAGAAAATGGCTGCGTCTGCTACGTGCCCGGCAGTCATCGTTGGGACCTGTTGCCGATTACCGGATTGGCGGGCGACATGAACGCGATCCGCGAGGTGCTTGATGGCGAGCAATGCCGACAGTTCAACTCGCCCGTCGCGGCAAGCGTCAAAAAGGGCGAGTGCACCTTTCATCATGGATTGACGATCCACGGCTCATTCGAAAATCGAACGGATCGACCGAGGCGAGCGACGGTGATCAACGTTTTTCGAGACGGAGTCTACTCGGCTGCCAGCGAACCGTTACTTGATGGGGTGCCCGTCGTCCCTGAGGGGGAAAAGATGGCTGGGCAATTCTTTCCTCTGCTTAATGACGGGCGAAGTGCGAGCTGAATCGCTCAACGGCCTTAGCCTATTCTCTCTATTGGCTCCATCGTGTCGACTCGCCTGGCAAGTTGGGTGGTTTGCCTCGACTTGGCTAGCTGTGCTGAGTTTTCGTGCGGGAGGTTTTGTGCTTGATTTTACACGGAATCGGGTCGATTGGTAATTTAGCCAATAACAAGATGGGGGATTGTTCCATGAAAACTCGCTACGTATTTTCCTTGGCCACGTTGGCCTTGCTTTTCTGTTGTGACTCGGCGCAAGCGCAGCTTGCACCGGTCACTCCACTTCCTGGCATGCCGTCGGGAGGACCAACTGGAGCAGCTCAATTCGCTCCTCCAGGCTTTCCTGGCGTCATTTCGGCCGCCGGCTTTAGCGTCAACTGCGATGGCGGTTGCGGTGCCGGCAAATCGGGCTGCGACGGCAAGGGTTGCGATGGTTGCGGCAAAGGCTGCGACGATTGCGGCAAGGGCTGTGGCTGCGGCGAGAACCACCACAAGTTCACTCTGTTCGGTGAGTTTCTCTACTTGAACGCTCGCGATGCCGACGTCGCGTATGGCGTTGAGGTTGACAGTGCAGTTGCTGCCGGTGCCACGCCAATTCAAGTCGGCCGCATTGGCGTAGTCGATCCTGACTACCAGCCTGGTTTCCGCTTTGGTGCCAACTTCTGCCTCGACGAGTGCAGTACGCTTTCCGTTAGCTACACCATGTGGGAAGCCGGAACGTTTGACTCTGTCACCGCCGGTGCCGGCAACGCGATTCAATCGCTCGTCGTGCACCCCACGTCGTTGGTCGTCAACTCGACTGGCGTCACTGCGACCGCACAATACGACCTCTCGATGGAACTCGTCGACGCGGAATACCGCCAACTGATTTCCCACGACTGCTACCACGCAGTCAACGTCGTCGCTGGCGTCCGTTACGCTGGCTTCGAACAGCAGTTGCTGGCTCAAACGCCCATCAACGGAAACCGATGGGTCTCTACTGACATCGATTTCCACGGCGTTGGCTTGAAGTTGGGTTTGGAAGGTGAACGAACCGTCCGCAACCGCGGCTTTATCTACAGCAAACTCCACGGCTCGTTGCTCGCTGGCAAGCACAGTGCAACGTTCGACGAACGAGACGCCTTCGACGCGTCCGTCGTCGACACCGAATGGGAAGCTGAGCGCATTGTCAGCGTAATCGACTTCGAAGTCGGTGTTGGCTGGACGAGCAAATGCGACAACTGGAAATTCAACCTCGGTTACATCTACAGTGCCTGGCACGGAATGGTGAAAACCGACGAGTGGATTACCGGCGTGCAAACTAACAACTTTGACAATCTTCGTGATGTCATGACCTTCGACGGCCTCACCGCCAAGATCGAAGGACGTTTCTAAGCACGAAGCGGGGCCAATGGCAGTGGTCCTTCAGCAATTCGCACTTGCTTCAAGGGCGATCCCATCATCGAAGCCGGCAAGCACCTCCGCTTGCCGGCTTTTTTTGTGCGTCCATTGGGGCGGGCCCACGGCTAGGCGGGCCGCTGGGAGGAGAGGCGGTCGGGCCTCGGATCGGACAGATTCCGTCATTTTCGCCCGACGCACACGATGAAGTCCCTGTTTTGCTTGCCCAGCGGGGCCAATCCGAGGGTCCGCAGGTCGAAACAGCACTTCTTTGCCAATTGCTTGCACGGGCTGTCAGATGAACTAGATTGAACCTCATCAGCGGCTTATCCGGGTGGAATGGAGCGTTGAGGCTGCCGTCTCGGCGACACTGGAACCTGCTGAAAGTCTGGAATTTCGGTAGCAGGTGCCCCAATGCGCACTCCGAGAGTTCCGGTCGTCAGTCGGCTCGCCCTCGATTGAGGCGAGCAAGGAGAGGCATAGGCATGCAGATTTCACCTATCTAGCTGACGGACCGACGGCCACAGCAAAAGTTATGGAATTTCCCACTTAGTTAGTTGACTTTCCAACTTTTGCTGAGTTACCATATTGCCCATCTGACTAAGTTAGCGTTGAGTACCTATTCTACGCAGTCGCATTACTTGTGGTGCGACATCAACTTTGCAGTTGAACGTGCTTTTCCCATTTATAGATCCATACGAAGATTTCCTGCCCGTTTGAAACAAGTTCTCGACTTTTTGTTTTTCGTAATTGAAGTCGAAATCGGGCGATGGTTTGCAAGGAGTCAACACCGTGATTAAGCGAAGCAGCATCGAACAACAAGTCGCCAACTCACTCAAGAGAAACAAAGCTCGCAAACAAGCCCAACGCGACCGCGCTCGTCGCCGACTGATCAACCATCGCTCGCTTCAGATGGAGAGTCTGGAAGAGCGAATCGTGCTCGCCGCCAATCTGTTCATCGAATATGGAGACAACTTCCCAGGTGGAACTCTGTCAACGACGCAGGGTGCGTTTCGGGATGTTGCGAACCATGCGAACGGTCCTGACAGGATCCTGGGGACCCCGCTGCCGCAAAGCAACGGGTTCACTGCGGGCGGCGGGCTGGACATTGTCTCTCAGCCGTATAGCGTAGCTGATCGAGCGCGAGCGCTTGCGGTGGTCCAGCGTGCATTCGCAGGCCTCGACGTCAATATTATCGAATTGACAGGCACCAACCAAACCACTCCAGATGGACGAGTCGTTCAAGGTGCTTCAAGTATGGCTGACGTGATCACCACGCTTCGGGGCGGTAACGCCACTTGGAAGGACGCCTACATCTTTGTGGGGACGTTTATCGCAGATCCTGGTGGGCCGAACCAAGTGACTTACGGCGGCACCGGCGGTGGGCTTTCCCCAAGCAATACGCTTGGAGAAATCTCGGACCTCAACTCCGCGTCAAACGTGCATGATGACGTCGCCGTTGTGTTTAGCGCCGGCGGTTTTGGGAACAACACTCGGAACAACATCGCACACGAAGCGGGCCATAACTTTGGCCTGCGGCACTCGATCACTAACTCGGTGACATCGAATCCTTCGAATGCGGTTGCCCCGGCTGCGATCAATCTGTTTCATCAAGCAGAGATCATGTCGTATCGAAATACGAACAATACGACTTCCTCTGTTGCCTTTACTCGCTACCCAATGATACGTGGCGACGGCAACTCGCCCTCCTCTGGCATACTCGGGAATTATAACAGCATTGCAGCTCGGATGGGTACTACCACTTTGTACGATCAGGCTGCGAACGACGCGAATATCGGCCCGAATCCAAATTGGAGTTTTGTTTCCGGCACGGGTGCCCATGACATCATCACAATCACTCGCAATGGTGCGAATGCGGACGTGACCGTGGAGGCGTTCGCGGAGGCGGCACACACAACGGCGATTACCGTGCCTAGCGTTGGCGGAACCGTTTTTAGTTACAGCATTCCTCTAACCAACTCCATTCTCGTTCAAGCTGGCGGTTCAGATGACCATGTCATCGTGGACGGCGACTTGGGCGTCGATCTGATCATCGACGGAATGCTTGGAAATGATACGCTCGCGGTCAATGCTGGTTCATCGCCGTCCGCGACATATGTCCCCAACCCGACGATACCTGTCGGCGTGGACCTCGTTCCCGACATGGGAGGAACGATCACAATCGGCGGCAATACGATCACTTTCAACAACTTCGAGCCGCTCGAATTGAACGGCTTCACCACGGCGTTTTTTCAATCGCCAAACGGTGTTGACAACATCGATTTGGAAATCGCTCCGGCACCGATTAGCGGCAATCCATCGACGCGAGTGTTCGGCACGTCGGGGGGTGTCGGCTTTGAAGACCTGTTCGTTCTAAACACCACCAATTTAATTGTTGACTTGGCGACCAACGATGGTGCCGGCGTTAACGGCGAGGACGTTGTCGACATCAACGCCACTGATGGAATCACGAATCTAATCCTTGACACAGGCCAAAGCGCGGACGTCGTCGACGCCACACCGAGTCCCAACACTGAATTCTTCCTGGAGGGCAATTCGCCCACGACCGCCCCTGGCGATGTGCTGAACTACGACGCTGCTGGCGGCAACAAGGTCGTCACCGGCATCAACGGCGGTACGATCGAAAAAGCCGGCTTCATGGATGTCAATTTCAGCGGTTTCGAATTTGTCACACCCACTGGCGGCAATACGTTCACTGATGAGGTCGATGTGGCCAGTCTCGTCGACGCGCTGGGCGACACCGGTTCCGACGGGACTGAGAACCTGATCACCATTCGCCGCGACGGCGGAGCGGGCACGAACCTTGAGATTCTTTTCGACGGCGACACTGGCACCGCTGGGGGCGAAATCGTCGTTTCCACGCAGCCTTTTGCGACGATCACCGAATTGACAGTCAATGGCGCCGGCGACGATGACATCCTGTTCGTCGACGTTAGCAACGGCCTTTTGCCCTTCGTTGACGGCATCTCGTTTGACGGTGCCGGCCAAGGCGCCGGTGGCGACATGCTTCGAATCGAAGGCGATCCAGATCCTTCTTCTTTAATTCAACGTGAAACGCACTTTGCGACGGCGGCCGATTCCGGCGACATTACATATGATCCCAACGGCAACATGGGCGTCGATTTAGGCACCGCAGCGAGCGGCGATGAAATGTTTATCAGCTACACGGCACTGGAACCTGTCTTCGATACCGTGCCCGTCGCGCAAGCCAACTTCTTCACGCCTGCCGGCGCAGTTGCTGACAACATCTCGATTACAGATGGTCCCGTTTCACCTGGCGGCTTCCAAACGCTGGAAGTTGACGCTGCCACGTTTGAAACTCAGTGGTTTGCCAACAAAGACACATTGACCGTTAATTCACTGGATGGCGCGGATTTCTACACGATTGATTTTGGTGCTGTGATTGACGGCATCACAACGCTTGAGTTGTACGGCAACGAACTCACCGGCGGCACGATCGATTCAGACGATAGCGCCACGGACGATTTTCGGATTCAAGGGACGTCGGCAGCAATTCCGACATATCTTCACGGCCAGGATGGGTCGGACAACTTTATTCATTTTTTCCCAACCGCCAATTTGGATGACATCCTCGGTGTCGTGAACATCATCGGTGGTGAATCCCTGGGAGACGACGATTTTGTTGCGTTGATGGATGTAAACGATGCAACGCCAGATTCTGCGACGCTAACTTCGACTTCACTGACGGGCGCTTCCCCCGCTGTCATTAACTATGTTGAGGCGGAAACGTTCTTCTACGAATCAACTAATGGCGACGATTCAATTGAGGTCATATCAACCGCGTTGGGCACGCGTTATCTGGTGAGTGGTGATGGGGGTGGTGACGTGATTACCATCGGTAATGAGTCGGGTGATGTGATGGTAAACCCAGACGGCTCATTGAGCAGCGATGGTGGATCTTTGGACCTAATCGCCGGTGAAATCTCCATCCTTCCTGATGCGAATGGCACGCCTGGCGTGGACGTCTTGAATGTCGACGATTCGGGGACCTCCTCGCTTGCGACCGGCGTTGTGACGCCTGCCACGATTGATATCGCCGCCGGCTTTAGTCTTACATCCGGACTTGGGTTCTTTATCACTGGCGATGTTACCGAACTTACCGGATTCGCCCCTGCAACTATTCGCTATTTCCATACCAGTTTCACCAGCCTCCTCGCGTCGAATACGACTGGACTAGAATTCGCAAACATCTTGGCATCAGATGGCGACGACTCCATTGACGTCAACGCCACCACCGCAACGGACACGACTCGCCTTGATTCTCACATCGGCGACGACGCGAACACTACGACCATCAATGGTGACGGCCTCAGCGCCGACAACATTTTCCATGGTTCGGCTGGATTTGACCGTACGGTGTTGAACGTCACCGCAAATCTCGGCGCGACGTCGTTTGTTGACCTGACGGGCTTGATCATTCATGGCGATGACCCGGCCAACGACACCAACCAACGCGATAGTGTTGAGATCAACGACAATAGCGGCGCTGCCCGCGACTTGGTCTTCGATTACATTGACACGGCCGGCGGCGTGGATATCAATCCCGGCGGCGGCGGCGGACTTGGGGCCGGCGTCGAAGATATTCCGGTTGAGATCCGCACAATGGAAACGTTGATCTACAACGGCAGCGGCGCGGGCGACACGGTTGAGGTGGAAGGCACTTCCAGTGTCGACCAACTAACTGTGGCGCCGCTTTCAGCTTCCGGTGCGTTGGTTTTCCTGGGTGGGAATCCCTGGGATGGACCCAGCGATGTGGATGCGTTTCTCGACGCCTATCCTGGTTTGGCTGGCGGAGGCAACGGTCCTGACATGCAGATTCTGGGCATTACTCCGGGTGGCCCGATCACTTTTGACGACGGCGACGCTTCTTCGGTGGCGGATGACGATCAGTTGTTTGTCTACGCTCCCAGCGAAACCGGCATTAGCGACGCCTCAACGATTGTTGACCCTTGGGATCCAGCGGGCGTCGGTAACGGCTTTACTCAAGGCGGCGCCGGACAATTGATTCCTGCTTTTGGCGCCCCTCCTGGCGGAAGTTCGCATGATGACATTTTCGTTAGCGACGCGGGAGTCTCCATTGACAACGGCCCGGCACCTGGCATTGGTCCATTGATCGATGTCGCCATTGCCGATCCGACAGAAGATTTCGTCAAAACTAACGCCGCCACGGAATTGCGTGGGTTGATTGTTAACTCTGGCGACGAAGCCTTGCCTGACGCTGGCGATGGCATTGCCGATGATATCTTTGCCGTTCTGTCGTTCAACTTCGGCTTGCAGATCAATGGCGGCAACCCGGTTCCCGGATTTGCTCCGCAAGGCGATCGTTTGCAAGTGATCACGCCTGGGGAAATCAATGTCTTTAGCGACAAATCGACGCCTCCGGAAGTTAGCATCACGTCGACACATCCCCTCACCAACATTCTTTCGCATCCGCTGACTTTTAGCTCGATCGAAAGTGCGATCCTGACGCCTGGCGTTACCAACCAGCAAGTCAATCTGTACGGCGACGACAACACAGGCGTTGGCCAAGAAGACAACTTCGTCGTTGTCGGTCGTGATATCGATTCGTTGTTGCAACCGCTAGGCGGGCCCGGCGGTTTGGCCGCGAATCCGGCGTACAATCCGACCGGAGCCACTGTGGATCCCCGTTACGACGTGGATGCAGATGGTGACAATGAATTCGAGTTGTTCATCAACGGCAGCGCCGCCATCGGTTTCCGCAACGTAACCGACTTAAACGTGTTCGGTGATGACGACAACGCTGGCACTGCCAGTCCGGACGAAATCGACACGCTTGAGATCACGCCTTATGCAGATGACACGCCGCAAGGTTGGGATATCGACGTTGCTTTCGATGAAGGCAATCCGGTGCAGGCAGACGGCGATCAAGCCGACTTGATTATTTTGCACACGTCGCTGCTAGGCGGGCAAGTGTCAGAAAACATCGTTGTACAGCCAACTGGTCCGGAAGACGGTGAGATCATCGTCACCAACGCCAGTTCGGGCGCGTTGATCGTCGATATCGACTATGTCAATAACCTCGACATTATCATCAACGATGACGATGGTTTCGCAAACGACACCGACACTCTAACGTTGCGTGGCACTGACCCATCGACGCCCGCTACCAGCGGACGCGAAATATTCGACATTAACTTTGGCGCGGCAGGAGACTTGGCCAACCCGGAAGTCGTCGTCACGGATGCCGATCCAGTCGTGCCGGCGGAACCAATCCTGTATCGAATTCGCGACTTGATCAATATTCAAACGGTTACGTTTGAATCGCTTGGCGGTGACGACACGTTTAATGTCACGCCAGATGGCGACGTGGCGGTCGAGATCTATGGCGGCTCGCCCATTGGCGCGATCAACGGCGACCCCGACATTTTGAACGTGCTCACTGCGGACACTGGTGAGACTGTCAATTTCTTCCCGGGACCGGAAGCTGATTCCGGTACTTTCACGATCGCCATGGGCGCTGCGGCTGAACGCTCGGTTAGCTTCGATGAGATCGAACTGTTGCAAGTCGACAATGTGGCCTTCGTGATCCAAGACGACTACGAAGAGATCGATTATAACGCGGCCAATATCGATCCGAACAACAGCCTCGCCTTGGCGACCGACATCGGTTCAGACGTCACGGCCGTCTACCGCGATTTGACGCTGCATACGACGAACGGCAGCAATGCCGGCACCAATCCGACAACGACGGACATCGATTTCTATCGTTACACGGCCCATTACACAGGCAAGTTGGCCGTCAACGCTTCCTTCATCCATAACGACGGCGACATTGCTATTTCGGTGCAGGATGCCGCTGGCAACCCGATTACGGCATCGTTGACTCCGTCAGCCGCTGGCGTGAACCGGGAAGATCTTGTGATTCCGGTTGTCGTGGGCGAAGACTATGTCATCGTCGTCCAAAGTGCCGATGCCGTTCCAACTACGTACACGTTGGAAATTGAAAACTTCGCGGCGCCCGTTCCGAGCGGCGTCGACCTCAATCCGAATGACGATAGTGGTGCGAGCCGAAGTGACAACGTCACGTTCGTCGGTGATGGTCAACTGCTGATTCACGCCGACTTGACCGACTTCAACAACATGGGTGTTCCGCTGCTCGAGTCGGGTGACTTCCCGGCGGCGGCAGGCGGAGCGGCCGTTGAAGCTTTCATCAACGGCGTTTCGATTGGATTCGCCGATCGATTCGGCGGAACGTCGACGAACTTCTGGACGATTGATACAACGGCTGTCGCGCTAGCCGCCGGCATTCCGATTGATCTCGGTACGCTGACCGCGGGCGACATTGCTGGTTTCCTGGATCTCGTCACCTCGGCGGTAACCGTCTTCGACGGTGCCGCGGCGCAGAACTCGGCTAGCACGTTGTTGTCCGAGCCGATGTGGATGAACTTTGATCCGAACGCTCCGGAAGCGGCGAACATCAGTGTCGCCATGCTCGACGCGAGCGATACGAACATCGTCGGCGACCAAGTTACGAAGATTAACCAGCCGGCATTCTGGGGTGTTGCTGAAGAGAACACCAAGATTCGTATCTTCGCGGATCTCCTCCGCGACGGCACGTTTGAAATGGTAGGCGAAGCGACCGTTGGATCCGATCGCTCCGATGTGGCCAGCAACGCCAACCTACCGGAAGGTTCGTTGGGCGGTGCCGCGGACGATGGTGTTGGGCTGTGGGAAATCACAGTCGAACCGCTTCGCGACGGTCTCTACGACATTCGAGTCGAAGTCGAAGACCTCGCTGGCAACGTGACGGTCGATACCGCCAGGTCTTTGGCCATCGAAGTCGACACGCTCGCACCGCAACGTCCGACCGTCGACCTGGTCGGCATGGACGTGCAAGATTCGCTGACCCAGTTTGACTTCACTGGCGGTGCGATCCCGGTTGTTACCCTGAACACCGCTCCGGTTAATAGCGATACGGGCCTCTCGGGGACGGACGATATCACCCGCGGTACCAACCCGGCACCCGCCGCTGGCGGCCAAGGGACGACCGACGTGATGTTGCGAGTTTCGGCCGAGCCCGATTCGACAGTGTTCCTCAAGGATGGTGAAGAGGTCATCGCGACCTTCACGATGCCGTCCTTGCCTTACGCCAATCAAGGTCCTGGCGGCGACATCTTCGTGTTCGTGCTCGTCACGCTCGACGAAGACCCGCATCCGCTGAGCGTGGAAGCGTTCGACTTGGCAGGCAACCGAAGTATTCAGTCGGAAGAACTGCTTGTCATCGTCGACACCACCGATCCGCCGACCGCGGTCGCGACGGACTTGATTGAGTCGAGCGATACATTTGACGATTTCGCCGGGATTACCGGTCCGATCTTTACCGACGTCGATGATAACACTGGCATTAACACGCCCACCTTCTCCGGTGTGGCTGAGAAGAACTCGCTCGTGCGAGTCTGGGCGACCGATACGGTTACCGGCACATTGCAGCTGGTTGGCGAAGGTACGGTCGGCTCCGACGAGAGTGATTTCGTTACGGACGGTCTTGGCCTTTACTCGGTTGAGACCGTAGCGATGGCCGATGGCAACTACGACATCTCGGTCGAATTGGAAGACACCGCCGGCAACATCAGCTCGTTCAGCGACGCCTTGAATATCACGATTGACACCTTGGCGCCGCAACGGCCCACCGTCGATCTGCAAGATTCGGACGACTCCGGTCGATCCGATATGGACAACACGACGATCAGCGATCCGGCGGAAGCCAATGGCATCGTCGACGTCCGCGTCTCCGCCGAACTCGGCTCGCGAGTCATCATCAAGGATGGTGAGACGGTCATCGACGACTTCGTCTTCAACGCCGCCTTCGACGCGACGGATGGCGGAGCGACCGATGGATTCGGTTTGCGACGAATCGACTTCCCGGCCAACACGGTCGCCTTTGGCATTCCGACCGAAGGGGCTCACCCAATCTCGGTGGAAGCCTTCGACACGCCGGGCAACCGCAGTGCTCAATCGGAAGAGTTGTTGATCACGATCGACTTCACTCCTCCGGTTGCAACCGCGGCGCCGAACCTGCTTTCCAGCAGCGACAGCGGTCAGGAAAATGACGACAACGTCACCAACGTTCAGACTCCGGCATTCGACGGCGTGGGCGAGCGAAACTCGATCGTCCGCATCTTCGCAACGCCAACCGCAGGCAACACCGGTGTTCGCCAATTGATCGGCGAAGGCATTGTTGGCTCGAACGAATCTGACGGCGACCGCGCCGGTTCGCTTCCAGAACAACTTGGTTTCTGGGAAGTGACCGTTGAGCCGCTCGAGGATGGCGTCTGGGATATCACGACGACTCTGGAAGACAAGGCCGGCAACATCAGTGCTGAGAGCGCTGCGTTGACGATCGAAATCGACACGTATCAGCCGAACACTCCGTTCCTTGATCTTGTCGAAGCAAGCGACAGCGGTCGTCATAACGACGACAACATCACCAATGACAACACCCCGACATTGACGATGACGTCGCACGATCCGAATAACGCGGACCACATCGATCCGCTGAACTTCATCTTCCGCATCTACGATCGCGAAGAACAATTAAACGAAGTTCTGCTTTACGATTCGCTCGCCGACCTAGGTGACTTCACCGCGTTGACGTTCCTCACGGAAACCACCGCAGTGTTGGCCGACAATATTCACAACCTGAAGTTGGAGGTTGAGGACCGAGCTGGAAACATTAGCGAAGACTTCCTGCTCGATATTCTCATCGACACCGTGGCCTACGCGGGCGAAGGCGACCTGCATCCCGAAAGCGATTCGGGCATCTCGGGTTACGACGCGACGTTTACCGATCACTACACCAACGACAAGCTCCCCGAATTCTACGGATCGGCGGAAGCCAATAACTTGGTGATCATGGAGATCGATAGCGGCGCCGGCTTCTTCCCCGCCGGCACGACGGTCGCGCTTCCTTATGACGGCGACGACGCCTTCCAACCTCAAAATGCTCCGAACGATATCGTCGAAGGCAATTGGTGGATCCAAACGACCATCGACGATGCGGACGGTTCGCTGTTGGCGGACGGCGAGCACGATGTTCGCTTCACGTACGAAGACGTTGCGGGTAACCGCACGACTCCGGCGCCGTTCCAGATCTTCATCGATTCCGAAGGTCCGGTCGTCACCAACGTCACTCACGGTCAAGTCTACGAGCAAGGCGTGTTTGCCGCGTCCGTATTCGACGGCGAGACCAGCTTGTTCGATCCGAAGCCATCGACAGGACCGGAGCCTCTGGTCAGCAGCGTCGTGGTTCACTTCAGCGACGGCCCTGCTCGAACGCTCAACTTCCAGCAAGACGCGTTGTTCCTGGCAACGGCCATCGAAGAAGGTCACTTCAGCCTGGTCGGCGACGCCAACGGAGTGATTCCGATTTTGGCTGTCAACATCGTGACGGCGATGAGCCGCAGTGGCTTCACGATCACGGACAGCTCGCCTGGCGCCGACGCCATTTTGGGCCTCGAGTTGGTCGTGCATCAGGACGGCGGCGACGGCATTCTCTACAGTGCTGACGACACCGGCGAACCGTTGCCTGACGATCGATTCACGTTGGTTGTTTCCGATTCGCTCACTGATGACGCGGGCAACGCCCTTGACGGCGAATCTGGTGCCACAGCGCCGTTCGACGGCAACAACTTCAACTTGGCGACTCCTCCGGTCTTCCCGTCCGGCGACGGTTCGCGCGGCGGCGACTTCGCTGCTCGCTTCACTAACGATACGGTGGCGGAGCTGGGCGTCTGGGCGGCTGGAAACGTTTGGGTCGACACGAATGGAAACTTCCACTTCGATCCGGAAAACACCGACTCGTCAAACCGAGACATCACTTACGCCATGGGCTTTGTGACGGACGACGTGTTCGCTGGAAACTTCATCGAAGCGCGCGTCGGAACGGCCGATGGCTTCGACAAGATCGGCGCCTACGGATTTGTTGGCGGAGTCTACCGATGGTTGATCGACACCGACAACGATGGCGTCGCCGATATCGACAACTCGAACTCGTTGGCCGACATCAACGGTCTTCCGATCGTCGGTCGATTCGACGGCAACAACGCCAATGGCGATGAGGTCGGTGTCTTCACTGGAACGACGTGGTACCTCGATAGCAACCATAGCTTCTCGATTGACGCTGGCGACACAACGTTCTCCGGTGACATGCGTGGTCTGCCCACCGTGGGTGACTTCGATGGCGACGGCAACGATGACTTGGCGACATGGCACGATGACCACTTCTACATCGACTTTGCCGCCGACGGCCTCGACGGAAACGCCGACGCCGACTTCGAGTTTGGCTTCATCGGAACTCGCGAAGCTCCGATTGCCGCCGACTTCGACGGCGACGACATCGACGACATCGGCCTCTGGGTTCCCGGTCGTGAAGGCGTCACGCCTCGCGAAGGTGCCGAGTGGTTCGTGTTGATGAGTCATGGTCAAGGCATTGCCAACCATATCCGCTTCGACGCTCGACTCGGCATCAACGTCGCCGACTTCGAACCCGATCCGTTCGGCTACGACTTCACCGCCACCTTCGGCGATGAATTCGCCCGACCCGTCGTCGGTAACTTCGATCCGCCAAACCTCGGCGGCGGCGGAGGAGACGATGGCGGAGACGGCGGACTCGTTCAGTTCGACGTCAATGGCGACGGCGAAGGCGCGAGAGTTGATGACGCGATGTTGCAGATTAGAACGTTAAAGACCATTAATGACGCGACTGGCGCGCCTAATCAGAAACTCTTTGCTGCTGCTGTCGCGGCACCATTTGCTGATATTGATGGTGACTTGGATATTGACCTTGTCGATGCTTTCAAACTAATTGTCGCAACCGAAGAACGCTTTCACCGAGAAAATGGCGGCGGTGGAGCAGCAGAGGGTGAGGGGGCCTCCTTGGACCGAATTTGGAGTCGGCTTGATTCGTTGATTGATAACTCCGAGCCCGAACTTCGCGACTTGATTTTCAGTGACTCTGATGACGACGATGATGATCGAGTAAGCGGACTAGTTGACAGTTTGTCAGACTCACTCGTCACGGACGAAGACGTTGATGAATTCTTCTCCGATTTCTAGCAGCGGAATTCAACGTGTTTTGAGAAGCATTACTTGGCCCCTGTGACAGCTCTGTGTCACCGGGGCCTTTTTTTGCTGAAATACCGAAACATGTCATCGATTCTTTCCCTACACATGGAGTGGTTTGGAGCTAGCTGATCATCTAGCCTAACCCAGACAACCTTCATTGCCTTGTGGGGGAAGCCCATGTTCATATGCACGATTCTCAGCTTGTTGTTAACGCCTTACGATGAACTCGAGAAAGTGTCGAAGGAACTTGGCGAGTTGCCCGTGAATGCAACCCAAGAGAAACGCTTCGAACTGTTGCACAGAGCCAGTTCAACTGTTGAACGAGGTGACGTGTCAACAGTCACAAGTTTCGCAGGTCTTTTGAAGCAACATCTCGCGAAGTGCTCTGTGGATCAGCAATCAAGTTTGATTATGGAATTCGATCGAGTCGCCGAATCAATGCGGGAAAAGGACATGTCGTTGGCTGACCGCGCGTCGTTGTGCGAGACGCTTGCGAAGTTCTACCAGACTGGCTTGAAGAAGAGACGACGGGAGGTTTACTGGCTTGTCAAGGAGGGCGAATGTCGAATGAAAATCGATGAGCTACCAAATGAGGATAAGAGTAACAGGAGTCGACTCGTTGAAACGCTTTTGAACATCAGCGACTTGCATGCTGCGATGGGGGAATCCGAAAACGCGCTGCGGGTTCATAAGCAATGCCGGAAGTTTGTCGACCTTGACGACGCGAACGAAGTCAGTTTTACCTATCTTGCGCGCGGCGCTACGTTGGCATTCCGTCTAGGAAAACATGCTGACGCGATACAGGCGTACAAAGTTCTCCTATCTCGATATCACCTAGCCGCACACGACCGAGCGCGTATGCACGCCAACCTTGCCGAGACTCTACGACTGAACAAGAATCTTGGCGAATCGGAAACGGAACTGATGAAGGCGCAACGATTGCTCTCCTTGCTTAGCAGGTCAAACAGACAAGCAATGCAGATACGTATTGCACGGATATCTTGGAAGATCTTTGGTGATGACCTCCGATTTGCGGAGGCGATCAAGGCGTGTGACACGGAACTCGGTCTCGTCACCAGCGAGCCAAACTACCCATCAAAAGTGATTCGCCAATTGCGGCGAATGCGCGCTTACTTCCTGATGAGGTTGGAACGAGATACCGAGTCGCTGCACGAGATCCTATCGGCGGAATCGGAACTAGTCGATATAGAGAGTAAGTCATTTGAACATCGCGTTGAATTGGTCAAACTAAGGATAGAATTGTCTCGCATTGCGCGACAAGTTGGGCTCTATCGGTTGTCGCGATCAAAGTCGCTTGAAACGCTTGCTGAGCTTCGTGGTTTCCCTGCAGGTGTGCAGGATGATCGGTTGCCGCAGTTGGTTCTCACGAATCTAGTTGGGTTGCCTTCAATTCCGTTCGAGGAACGCCAACTCTACCAATTGGAAGCTCAAGAATTACGATTGAAATGCTACAACGACAAGGTCTTGGCGCGGTCGGTAAACATGGTGGAAGCCGCCAAGCTCGCCGAACAACAAGGGCGCACGACCGATGCGAGAGACATTTGGGGGAATTTGGCAGCAGGCTTGCGAGGAAAGAGTGCAGAAGAAATGACCCTGCTCGAAAAGAGCATGCTTGAGCTTTGCGCAATGGGACTAGGGGGCGAATTAAGTTCGAGTGGCCTATCGAAGAAGACGGTAGCTGATGTTCGTAGGTCACTTGAGGGATCCCACATCTGGAGGCCCAGCTACGCGCTTGAATTATTCGATTCGGGTGATGAGTCCGGCGCTCGGAAGATTGCTCTGTCGGCTTTATCGGAACAGCGTCGCTCGATGCAGATGATAACGCGGAAGATGTCGACTAACACACCGCATGTTTCCGCAAGCGACGCCGCAGTCGTAATTTTTGTGGATGACCGCACGATGGATGATCAAGTTGCCGGGTCGCTCTGGGGCAAGGCTAGTTTGTCATCAATTCGGCTGCTGGCAAAGGCGAAGACGGGCAGTCTAGCGACGAACCAACCCAACGATACCAATACAAACAAATCAGCCTCGATCGAAAATGAAATCAAGCGTTGCCTCCTCCCCGCGATTCGAGCCAAACTGCTGCCAACGGACGTATTGGTTCATTACGACACGTACGTTCCTCAAGACGATGTCAGGCGGTTATGCCAATTCGTAATAACTCGAGATACCGTAAAGCGGCATGAGTTGGGGCGGTTTTGGGGCGTGATGCTCGATAGTCGCGCCCTTGGAACATGTTTAAAGACCGGACAATCGGATCTTGACGCCGCCAAGAGGCTGGGTGCGAGGCTGGGCCTCGCGAACTTGCAGCTGAACCATCGCAAGCGGCTGCTCATTTCAAATTCGGCGAGCATCGTTGCGACGCCCTTTGCGGCTCTCGTTGATAGCGATGGCAAGCGTATCGTTGAAAAAGTCGCGGTGGTCCATGTGTCGGCCATCGCGTCCCTGGTCAACTCGCGCGCTCTGCCCGAATCGCCGGAGCGAGTCATGTTGGTTGGCGACATCGACTACGCGGCGACGAAAGGTGACTCGCCGTTTCGCGATCAATGGCCCGCCTTGCCAGGAACGAAGACGGAAATCGACGACGTTCGCGCGTCGGCGGGACAGCGGCCGGTTGTGGAGTACCGAGCTCGTGCGGCGACGAAGAATCAAATTGTCGAGACGGCGAAGCAATGCCGCACAATTCACTTTGCGACTCACGCGTCGGTGATAGCCAAAGATTTCTCACCATTCGACTCGCCTCCCGACCCGTTGCGATTGACCGGCATTGTGCTCTCGGCCGCCAACGAAAAGGGTCCGGCCGCGATCCTTACCGGATTGGAAATCTGTCGGCTCGATCTGTCGAAGGCGAATCTGGTGGTGTTGGCCGGTTGTGAAACGTCGCAAGGGTCGCAGTACGCGGACAGCTCGATCGCGAGTCTTCGCCAGGCGTTTCATGTCGCGGGCGCTCGCAATGTCGTTTCTTCCCTTTGGCGTGTTGAGGACACGTCGACGGCGGCGTTCATGAAGTTGCTCTACCATTTCATGTGGGACGGAAAGCTGAAACCGGAGGCGGCTTTCCGCAAAGCGCAATTGACGCTGCTCAAAAACCCGCAACTGATTCCGACGCTCGCGAAGGAGCGAGGCCCTGATTTCAAGAAGGTCCTGATGCGACCGGCGAATCCCAAGCCAACGCCGAGAACGGAGACCCACACTCGGCTCTGGGCCGCGTTTCAGTTCTCGGGGGCGGTCGCTCCCTAAACGTTGGGACTCCGCTACTGTTTTCGAACGCGGCGCGTCGTCGGTCGCGGTGAATCAAAACGTCGTTCGCAGGCTTCGAATGGTCGCGGGCCAGGCGATCGGCTGGCCGTAGGTGCTGCTCGCCTTGGCTTTCTTGGCCCATTGAGTCTTGCCGAACTTGTCCTTCATGCCGACCGCGTCAATCTCATTCCAGCCGGGGACGGCTGGCGAATCGATATAGATTCGGATTCGGTTAGTGGTCAGCGAAAAGGTCGGCGCAATGGTTGATATTCCAGCGCCGCTGCCTGGCTTTTTTGGGTCCTTGCCCTGCCAAAGCAATCGTTCACGGCCCTGCCAATCGAAGCCGGTTACGCGGTAAACGGCGCCCGGATTATACGTCTCGTTGATCAAGACTTGAGCCGGCTTAACGGACTTTGGGTAGGTGAGTTCGAGCCACTCTTTCTGACCATCCTGAGTCGCAGAGGCCCAAGCGGTTTTGATATCGCCGTGTCGAGTTGTGTTGGGGGTGCCGAGGACTTGCTCGATGCCCCAAGCGGGCGGCATCGCCGCCTGGCCCTCGTACAAAGCCAGGCGCCTTGCCAACTCGGTTCGATCGACCCACCAGCATGAAAGAATGCCTACGATCAAGAATACGATCATCACCGAACGCAGACCAAACTGCGGCAGGCGAATACGCGGGAATCCAAGTTTCATCGACAATCCTTTCCTTTGGGTCGGCAGCTCAGTGCACGTCAGAGGCGGTTGTCCCCTCCCTTGGAACCAACTACGATCTTGCACTGGAATGGCAAAGGGTCGAAAACGTCGGATGGGCTCATAGGAATCACCAAGCCATCTCCCCCACATTTTTACCGCTGTCTATCCGAAGAGCAACGGGAATCCGTCGTCCCCAAGTCGCCATTGTGTGTGTGCGTGCGAGCGAAAGAACGGAAAGCAAGCGATGACGAGCATTATGGATTCGCTGAGGCGGATCAAATATCAACCGCGAGTCGCGGATTCCTATCATCCTGGAATCGGTCTCGTCGGCTGCGGCGGCATCACGCCGTACCATTTGAAGGCCTATCGCGACGGTGGACTCGACGTTGTCGCCTTGTGTGATCTTCGAATCGAGGCGGCCAAGGAGCGTCGGGACGAGTTCTTTCCGGACGCCGCCGTTTACGACGACGTCGCCGACCTGCTCGCGCTCGATAGCGTCGAAGTGGTCGATATCTCGACACACCCGCCCGAGCGACCGCCCTTGATCGAAGCCGCCCTACGCGCCGGAAAACATGTACTCAGCCAGAAGCCGTTCGTGTTGGACCTCGAGGTCGGAGAGAGGTTGTGTCGAGTTGCCGATGATTGCGGACGACTGCTGGCCGTCAATCAAAATGCGCGTTGGGCCCCTCACTTTGCGTTTGCACGCGAGGTGGTCGCCGCCGGGCTGATCGGAGACGTCACGGGCGTGCACCTTTCGGTTCACTGGGATCACCACTGGGTCAAAGGCACCCAGTTCGAGCTGGTGCCCGACTTGATCTTGTACGACTACGCGATCCATTGGTTCGACATTCTGAGCTGCTTTATCGACTCGCCTCCGCAGCGCGTTTACGCATCCACCGCTTCGACGCGCCGCCAATCAATCCCCCCGCCGTTGCTCGGGCAGGCGATTGTTGAATACGAAAACGCTCAAGCGTCGCTGGCATTCGACGCCGACACGCCAATAGGCCCCCAAGACCGAACATTCATCGCCGGGTCTCGAGGGTCGATTCGATCGACGGGACCAGGAAACCTCAAGCAAACGCTGGTTGTCGAGACAGAAGAAGGCGAGTTTTCGCCGAGCTTGAAAGGCGTTTGGTTTCCTGACGCGTTTCTCGGAACGATGGGGGAGTTGCTGAGGGCGGTTGAGCAGCAGCGAAAACCGATCCTCGATGCGCGAGCGAACTTGCAGAGTTTAAGCCTCTGTTTTGCCGCCGTAGAAAGCTCAAAACGTCGCCAACCGGTTGAGGTTGGCGACGTTCGTAAGTTGCCAGAGTCGTCGTTATGAGCTTGAGTTCGAGCAAAGCAAGATCGAAATCGGCACGAACTCGTGACGAATCATTCGTTAGTCCTTGTCCTCTCGCTTCATCGCGAATTCCATCCAGTGGAAACCCGTCTCGGTGTTGGTGACGATCGTGCCTGTCGGCGCGAAGTACTTTGCCAAGACGTCGAATGGAGGCAATTCGTTCTTGTCGAGAGCTCGGTGAAGCGCCGAAAACAGCGGGTTGTCGCCGGCATCGGAAAGCAGCTGCTTGGTCGCATCCGAACGCGCCGCCTCGTAGACAGAGCGAAGACCTTCCTCGGGGCGTGCAAAAGCCATCATGCCTAGCAACTCGCCGTGCGTATGGTCTTCAATCTTGCTGGCGATCTCCAAGTAGTCTTCCGATTCCGAGAGCGACGCGCCCGCCTTGCCCTTCGTTTTGACCACTTCTTTGAGAAGTTGTTCGCTGTCCATATAGGCGACGTAATCGTCGAAGAAAGCGAGCAGCGGTTCGGGCACGCGAAGGATTTCCGTGTCAAATCCTTCTGGTGCCGTTTGTTGTCGCCCGCCGCCGATTGGGACTCGGAAGTACTCGACGCCGCCGAACGATTTCTTTTCAGCAGGAATGTTGAATTTCTCGATCAGTTTCTCGATCGTCGCCTTGACCGCCTTCTCGTCTTTCACTTTGAATCCAACAAAGGTGCACTGGCTATTGAATCTTGCCGGCTTTTGAATCCAGGTAAACAGCGTCGCTCGGCCAGTCAGTTGGTCGAGAATTTCGGCTTTGAAATCGATGCCGGTCTGATCGTTAATGCGGCGTTTGATTTCGGCCCCGAGCGCGCCTTCTTCCTGGCGGATCTCAGAGAAGATTCGATCAGCTTCTTTGTAGGTCTGCTCCAGGTCCCAGTTGACTGTCACATAGCTCGCTGTGGATGCGGGAACAAATTTCTCGGGCGTCGTTTCGCCTTCGGAGAATGCGACCATCTTGACGAGCCCTTTGCGAGGGTTGTCGAGCAAGACGTGCATCTGGTTAATCGTTTCGAATTCGGCCTCGGGCCGCATGATCAGGCTGCCGCCGATGCCTCGAACGCCATTGAGCCCAAGCGGATCGAGGAAGGCCATGGCTGCGGCCGCCGAGAAGTTGCCGCGCGTCGCCTGCTTGGCCAGCGAGATTGGATCGACGAACCAAGTGATCTGAGGACGCTCGCCTTGGATGCCGGCGCACCGTTTCATGATGGCCGTGAAATGAGGATTCTCAGCAAACGTTTTGACGTCTTTCGCTTTGCCCGACCAAACGCCGATAATTTGCTTGGCCAAATCGAGGTCGTTCGATACGACAAGCGCGCCGTCCCGATCAAAAATAATGACTCGCTCGGCGTTCGGGCGTTTGAGAACCGTCACGAGCGTATCTTCTACTGTGACGGTCTCCATTCCACCACCCCGGTTCTCAATGCGGCCAATGATTCGGTCGATCAGCTTTTCCGCTGTTTCCAAGTTCTCGTTGACTTGGATAATGCTCACAAAAGCCGGCACTCCCTGATCGGCGCCGACGAGAGCCAAGCACATTTCGCCTTGCGGAATCGAGAGGATATCGTCGAGCGGCAGACCGACCTCGTCTTCAATGGCGCTAAAGGCGTCCGAGGCGGAGCTGTAGAGGTCTTTAATGAACGGGCTGACTTTCGGGTCGTTAAACATCCGACCGATGCCCGACTCCTTGAATGCTGCGACAAGGTCCTTGGTGTCGTGGACCCGGGCGTAGGCCAAGGTGCTCTGTGGGAGCAGTTTCGGGGCCGTAGGCCGTTCCGCTCGTGCCTGGGAAGGAATTGCGGTCAGCGAGGTAAGAGCCGACAAGGCAAGCAGGGAAGCGAATAGGGACCGTGCGATAAGGCGCATCGTGGCGAAACTCCTAGTAGAGTGTCCGTTGAAATGGAACGAGGTGGAAACCTGGCAGGAAAGCTCGGCGACTCGGTGAAAAACGCCGGTATTCGCTGTTATATGAGACTACCCCCAGGCAACAGGTTGGGTTTCATTATGATTCGTCCTCTCACGGCAATCTTTGCCGGTGCAGGGCGACTTTGACAAGAATGTCAAGAAAACCGAATCTCCAGCAGGACTGGGCGGTCGGATCGCTTGCCTGTGGGGTTAGATTCGACCAAAATAGCCTAGACGCCCCCGCATAACCGGTCCTAATACTGCTCGGCTGGTGTCGAGGCCCGTTGCGAGACGAAGTAACCTGGAGCGGATGCCGCATCGTCCAACCTTATCGCGTCCATCGTGTACTGGAGTTTGAGCATGAGCCGAACATTCTTGACTACGGCCTTTGTCGCCGCAATCGCTTTTTGCGGTTCGTCCGCATTGGCTCAAAACAACTCACAAGCCAACACGAACGTCCAGGGCACAGGCGGCGCGACGTTGAGTAGCCGTTTCGATTCGGACGCAAGCCGATTCACGGGCGGCAGCACAACGGAATCGGGCGTGGTTGGCACGGGTTCGACGCAGGCTGGCTTGAACACCGTGACCAACGGCGGCGCGGGTGGCCGCGGCGGCGGGCTGGTCAGCTTCGGCGGCGGGCTGGGCGGCTTCGGCGGAGGCCTTGGCGGCTTCGGTGGTCGAGGCGGCTTCGGCGGATTTGGCGGCGGCTTTGGGCAACAAGGTCAGCAAGGACAACAGGGGCAGACTCAAATCCGAACCCGCATGGTGCTCGGTTTTCTTCCCACGATTCCCGTCACACGCGTCGTCGCCACTCGATGCCAAGAGCGAGTGAACGGAAGCAAGCGAATCAATCGCGTAAGTTCGATCAGCGTTGTAATGGAAGGCCAAACTGCTGTCCTTGAGGGGACAGTTGGCTCGGAGCACGACCGTAAGCTGGTTGGCCGTATTGTGTCGTTTGAGCCTGGTGTCCGCTCGGTTGAGAATCGGCTAAACGTCGGTGCCGTTCCCGAAGAGTTGCCAGCGACGCCGTCGCTTGATGCCGGCCGTTAGTCGGAATGACTGCTTGTCCAATTGCGCCATTAGACGACTGAGATAGTCGATTTGGCGCGTGGGCGCCTCTTTTGATCGCTTGTCCGATCGTCACGTTGACTGCGTTTCGCCCAACGTTGCGGCCCTGCACGGGCCGCTGCAACTGTCCCTGGCCAGAGCGCGTCTGCTGACGCCGTTGCAGTTGGCTCACTTGCGACGACTGACTCTGCTTCATTTGCTGTACCGGAGCTTGCTGCAGCTGAGGCGTTGGATTCGACACGGTGGGCGGTGTGATCGCCTTTGGCGCCAGTTGCTCCAGTCGTTTCTTTTGATAATCAAGGATCATCTGATCGGCCACGTTGCGGACTCGATTGGCCCGTTTCGATAGGCTCTTCATACTACCGATGGGTGCGTTTCGCATAGCCGACGGCATTCGAAACGTGCTGACTCGGCGACCACTGGGATGTGTTTCCCCGGTGTTGAGGGCTGACGATTCCGTGTGGCTTGCACGCTGAACTCCATCTCCGGTAACCCAAGTATCCTTGCGCTGGTGTCGCGGTCCAACGAAACCACGTTGTTCTTGCTCAGTCAACGAATTCTGGCCAGGAAGCACATGCTTGCTTGCGGCGCTGCGGATGACTTTGGCGGTGCTGGTTTTGAATACGGGATAGAGCGAGATTTGCTTTTGCGGGTTCCCCAGTTCATCCCAGGGGAGGAAAATGCTGTACGAGGCACCGATATCACTTTCACCAAAATGGTGGGTCATCTGTTCGGCGGTGAACACGAATTTCTTATCGGGCACCGACGTCATGTTGCCGTCTTGAAAGGCGTCGTCGAAGCCGTAGCAAACCAGCTCGCCGTCGACAGAAATGGGCCGGCTGTTCTTGTCGTAGAAGAAGATCCGCCCGCCGAACCCGCGCGTGGGCCTTTGCCCTGGCGCAGTGTAGAGCGTCTCATTCCAAATCGTGATCATCGTTTCCGGTTCGATGTACTTGCTGGGATCTTTCTCCGTCTTCGGCGAACTCCACGGCAAGGATTGGTTGAGGTCCATCGCATTGCAACCGAGCGAGATGGCGGCAATTGCGGCCAGAAAGCAGCAGCGAGTCATAACGTTCATCCTTGCGTTATCTGTGATGTGCGGTGCGAATCGAGTGCGTTGTCGGAATCCATTCCAATTCAAGGCACTAACCCGAAAGAACCACAGTCATCCGCTCATTTCCGTTTGTGGTCGTCGACAGCAGTGCTCGCGCCGGCAAGCAAATTTAGAAAGCGTCGAGACGCCAGCCCTGGGCGTCTCGACGATCTCAGCCTCTTCAACAATAGCCCCGTTTTCTCGACAACGTTGTTAACGCCAAACCACGGGTTGGTTGGAGTTGACGCGTTGTTGTGAAGTCTGGTCGTATCCCGTTTGCGGACCTACCGGTTGGGTCGCACCTTGATCGTTGCGAGTTCCAAAGGATTGGTATGTGCCGCGCGCCGGGGTTCGGCCGGTTGAGGTTTGAGAAGTCGTCTGCCGCCCTGAGTAGTCCGGCTGCTGTCGGTAGTTGCCCCAAGCCGGCTGGCCCTGAGTCGGCTGGCCCTGAGTCGGCTGGCCTTCCGAAGCCTGTTGGGCAGGTTGCTGCACGGAGAATCGTGGGAAGTTGCCATTGAGTTCACGCCGTAGTCCGGGCGCGATCGTACCGTTTCGAGGCGCGCTCTGCGTGTGTGACGCGGGCCGCACCGAGCGAGATTGTTCGAACCGTGCTGACGGGTCGTGAACTGCTGGAGTCGGTTCCGAGCCGTTGCTAATGGGCTTCATCGACTGTTGCGGTTCGATGAACGGCCGATTGCCTTGGGCATTCGGATCGACGAACGGGCGAGCCGGAATCGTCTCTTCCGGCGACACGAACGGTCGGCCCATGTCTTCTCGACGAACCGGGTTGGGCGATTCGTGAAGCATTCCGGGATCGCCGTCGGGGAAGATGACGGGGCACTCTTTCGGCGACCAGACGCCGGGACGTCCCGGGCTGAGGCCGACGTTGCCGTGGATCTCCACGACATCGGCGAGGCACCAACTCATTCGCTCCGACTCAGTGGCGTTGATCCAATCGACCTGCTCATCTTCGCCGGAGTAGACGATGTGAGGGGTGAGGAAGATCAACAGTTCTTTTCGTTCTTCCGCGTGTTGGTCGAACCGGAACATGCGGCCGAGGATCGGAATCGAGGAAAGGAACGGCACGCCGCGGTAAGCGTCGATGCGTTCTTTCGTAATCAAACCGCTGAACACAATTGTCTGTCCGTCACGAGCCGAGAGGGTCGTGATGGCAGTCGTGTCCGCGTAGATTGGCGAGTTGATCGTGGTTCCGTCCGAGACGCCGATTGGAATACCAGCGGCGACATCACCGACGGACGACTTGGCAACTTCCAAGTCCATCACGATCAGGCCGTCGGGCGTCACTCGAGGAATCACGCCTAGGCTGAGGCCGACATCGTCTAGCGTTGTCGAACTGGTCGTGCCCGAGGCGGTTTGTGAAATGTCGGTAACTCGCGGAACCCGCTGTCCCACGAGAATCGATGCAGGAACATTGTGCATCGTCATGATCTGCGGGCGACTGAGAACCTGCATTCGAGACGACGATTCCAAAGCGCGAATCAACACGCTAATCGACTCGTTACTGGCGCTCAAGACCATGCCCGGGAAGCCGGCTGCCGCACTGTTGCGGCCGACGCCCAACGCCGAGAAGCCTTGTCCGCCCAACACGCCTCGCGAAGCCAAGGCAACCACGTCGGTCGCATTGGGTAGATTCGACGGGACGAAGTTGTAACCGATCGGAGTGGCCAGTCCGCGGTCGAATAGGAACGAGTCCTGGATGCCGACCTCGGCACCGGTCTCTTCACGCTCGTTCAAGTCGACTTCTGCGATGACAACTTGGATCATCACCATCGGCGGTCGTCGATCGAGGTCGGCGATCACGTCGGAGATCATGTCGAACAGTTCCGGCGTGGCCGAGACGAGCAGGCTATTGGTGTTGATTTCTGGTTGCACGAACACTTGTCGATCCAAGAATTCTCGCTGACCGATGGTCGAGATCTGCTGGTTGACTTGTGTTTGCTCAAGCTGCAATTGCTGGTTGAGAATGTTGGTCAGGGCCGTTGCGACGGCTTCCGATCCCGCGTTGTTCAGGCGATAAACTTGAGTTCGTCGACCGCGCGAGTTGTCCTCGTCCAAGCGAATCAAGAGACCTTCAACGATTTCCAAGTCTGCAGCGGAACCCGACGCGATGATGCTGTTGGATCGAGCTTCCGGCGTGAACCTAAGCGGGATCAACGAGCTTTCGCCAGCGGTCTGCTGGTTGACTTGATTCTGGCCGCCGAATGCGCCAAGCGTTTGCCTGAAGGCACCAGCCTGTCCGGCCGTGACTTCGAGGCCGAACAGTTCTTGCAGCATCAACGTGAGGTTCGTGGCGTCGCCGTGAAGAACTTCGAACACCTTGATTTGGGATTCGGCTTCCGGCGAGCTATCGAGTTCATTAATGAGGGCTTGAATCATGGCCATCGCTCGCGATGGAGCTCGGACGACCAGCGAGTTCGTGTTGGCGTCCGCCGTGATCGTGACTTCGGACGTGAGCCCCGTTGACTCCTCGATCGTCTTGCCCGTTCCATCGACTCGAACAAACGTCACGTTGGCTCTGGGTTGGTCGTCCGTATTCTGAGCACCCTGTCCGCCCGGTCCGCCAGGCTGGCCGCCCGTCGTTGCTGCTTCGGCGCCGATCGCGGCGGAAAGCGTGGCTTGTAGGGTATCAGCGAGAGCGTTCTTCAACGGGAAGACTCGCACCTCGATCTGAGTCAGTGTGTCGAGTGTATCGAGATGCTTGAGCAAGTCTTCAATCTCTTGCATGTCGCGAGGACCAGCTTGGACGATGATCGAGTTACTGCGGAAGTCAGCGATTACGTTGACTCGAGTATCGAGCGTGACCGAATCGTCCGCAGGCGGCGTTGTCGCGTTTTCTTGGCTGTACAGCTGCTGAATTTCGTCAGCGGCCGTGGTGGCGTTCATATGCTTGAGTTGGAAAACCTTCACCAACGTTTGCGGCGCGACCGGTTTGTCGAGCTTGACGATGAGGTTCTTGACGATGGCGACGTTTTCTTCTCGGCCAATAATTAGCAAAGCGTTTGGTTTGCCCAACGCGGTGATACTGACCGGACCCTGTCGAGGTTCAAAGATCTCTTCGTAAATCGGATTGATCAGGTCAGCCAATGCTTGGCTGGTGACATGCGTTAGAGGCTGGACCTCGACTTCGGGTTTCGTCTGGTCCGCAGTCGCAGCGATTTCGGCGATTATCTTCTTGACCTTCTCAACGTCGCGGCGATGACCTTTGACGATGATGATTCCCAATTCAGGAACAAACTGCAATTCGACGTCGCCGATCAGCCCGGAGTCTTCCTCTTCGGTTTGGCCCGGGGCATTGGGATCAGCAGGTTGGTTTTGGTCTTGGCGAAAGATCATTGACACCAATTCGCTGCCTTGCGTCCGGTTTGTGGCGACTCCCAGGGCCGTCACGGCTTTGCCTTGTGCGGTCGCAAGCGCGGCATTGCGAAGAATGCCAACAACCTGTCGAATCGTCGATGGTTCGGCTCGACCCAGCGGAAGAAGCGCCGAAGCACGGTCTTTGCTTTGGACAGAGTCGAGGCCATTGATAACTTGGAGCCAGTAGACGGTCATGCCGGCTGGGCCGTTGACGAATACGGTATTCGTGCGGCGGTCGACTTGCATGACGACCTGTTCGCCGCTGAGTCGCGGCGCTCGGATTTGCGTGCGCTGGCTGGACGCGTCGACTCGCAACTGAATGTCTTCACCCCAAAGGTTCTTGATGCGGCCTTCAAAGTCCTGCCAGGTGATGTTTTTCAACTGGTGATTCGTTTGCGTTGCCGGGTCTGGGTGGTTCGCAAGTTGCGGACCGATCGGGCTGGTGTTGTTAAGAAACGGCGCGACCTTCTCGTGCAGCTCGGGCGGCGCGACGACGAGCAGTTGCCCTGTGCGATTGTCGGTGGCGATTCGCACCGACGGCTCGTTGGCGAACTTCACTCGCAGTTGATCAGCGACTCGGTCGAGCAAATGTCCGTTGACTGGATAGGCCTTAACGACCGGAGCGGATCGCTTCGGGGGGATGGTCGCTGGACGATCCAACACTTCCACCATCTTATTGGCGATTCGAATCTTTTCGATATCGCCTCGGACCAGTACGCGGTTGGACCGTTGGTCGACCAACACTTCCACGTCTTGGCCCTGCTCGCCAAGCATAGCGCGAAGTTTTGGCGCGACCTCACCAGCCTGAGCGTTGCGCAATTGGAAACTACGAGAACTGTTAATTGGACTCTGTGCATTGACTTGCCAAGTGGCTGCAATAGCCACCGTCAGCAGGCCGGCTACGGTCCAGACCCAAATCTTTTTCATCCTACAATTCCCCCAAAGGAAGCAGCGCGCAGGGTCAGCGTGACGAGGCATCGATAGCGCAGTTTGTTCCGCTCAGGTGAATTAATCGGTACGATCGGGCAGACCGCTTCAGCAATTGTCATCCGCAGATCACGATAAAAGGGAAGATCTGGGCTAACTTGGGAAGAGTGAGCAAACTCTAACGGCAAGGCGCGACGAGCCGTTAGATTTCGCCGTTTCGGACGGCTAGGCCAATTGCCTACTCGCCGCTCAGCGGTGCCAAGATGGGTGGTAACGGCATTTAATTGGATGAAGCTGACAGTCCAAAGCGAGTCCTTTGTCTTCGACCACCTGATATCGAAACCGACGTTCCATCACACAGCCGGACCGCTTCTGGCCGAAGGCGTTTTCATAGGGAACCGGCAGTCGATGATCGCTGCCACTTTGATTCATTTCAAAGTGAATATTCGCCTTTGCCCTGACCGTCATCGTTTCCTCCCGAGCGCGCCCTTTCAGTGTCCCCTCTCCCGCGACCAAACTCGGCTAGAAGTCATCACTTCACGCGCGGGAGAGGGGACGCGTTAGAGAATGCTTTGAACAATCACACGACGAGCGCTGACGTCGTTTTATGCCCAAGACAGTCGAGCGTTGTTAGGTGCCCTCGGCTCGGTTTCGACGTAGCAAACGGCTCAGTTTCGGGCGCCACATGCGGGAAGGAAAGGAACCGCCAATCGCGTCGCTCGCGAGGAAGTCTCGGTTGTACGCCAAACTGTAAAGCACAGGGATGACGATCAGCGTTAGGACCGTCGCGAACGCGAGGCCGGAGACGACCGCGCCAGTCAGTGGTTGCCAGAACTCGGCGCCCCCGGAGAGGTTGAGGAACAACGGAAGCAAGCCGCCGATTGTCGTCACCGTCGTCAGTAGGACCGGACGAAGACGGTTGGCCCCAGCTTTCAACAGCGCGGCCCTGAGCGGTTGGTTTCGTCGTTCCTGATTCACAAAGTCGACAACGACGATCGCGTCATTGACAACCACGCCAGCCAGGCTCACTAAACCGATGAATGTGGCCAGGCTAAAAGGAAACTGGCAAAGCCACATGCCGCCAACGACGCCCACAAAGCTGAGCGGGACGGTCATGAGAACCACCATCGTCTGCCGGAAACTGTTGAACTGAATGACGAGGATGCAGAAGATCAACAAGACGGCGATGATCATACATGCCAGCAAATAACGAAAGTTCTTGTCGCGTTCCTCGTTTTCGCCGGTGAATGTCGCTCGCACTCCTTCGAAGCGAGTTCCCGCCTTGCCAAGAAACGTGATCGCATTCTTCTTGGTCGGAGTCATCCCAAGCAAACTCATCGACTTAGCGAAGACGCCGACCGAGGTGGTTGCCACCGGGCGGAATCCCATGTCTGGAAGAATCTCATCTCGCAATTGGGTGAAAACCTTGTCGCTTGTCAAACCCTGGCTCTTGTCGACGTCACATTTGGCGACGACGGCCCGCTTGCGATCGTAACGATTCACAGCGTGAACGCCTCGAGTACGTCGGATCTGAGCCAATTCGCCAAGTGGAGCTTTGCGACCCGCCGGGCCCGTGATCATCATGCGTTTGATGCTCGATAGGTTGCTTCGATACTCTTCGCCCGCAAGCAATCGGAGCACAACATCCTCATCGTTCATGCTCAGCTCAATGGTCGTATCGCCGTTGACCGCCGTTTGAATGGCCTGCGAAATGGCTCGGTTGGAAACGCCATAGAACGGAAGAATATCTTCATTGGGGTCGATTACGATTTCCGGATTCTCCGGTCGATAGTCGGTCCTCTCGTCGACGACGCCTTCGATCTGCGCGAGATTGCGGGCAACTTGTTTGGCCACGTCGCCCAGCAGCAAGTGGTCTTCGCCCGTGAAACGCACTGCGACGTCTGAACCGCCTGGCGGACCCTCTTCCACTTCGACGATGGAGTACTTCATGCCGGGCACTTCATCGATCCGTTTGTCGATTTCGTCCCGCAATTCGTTAATGACAACATCTTCGTGCGTATCGCGATCGAGTGGAGCGAGTAGCTGAACCATGATCGTGCCGAACTCGGGGCCGACGGCCGGATCGTTTTCCAGCCGACTCGCAAGCCCTTCGGAGGAACCCAACGCGGAGACGAAATGGACGACAATTCCGTCTCGATCCCGCATCTCCTCAAGGGGTTCCGTTATGACTCGAGCCGCCGCGATGGTTTGGTCAATGCTATGTCCGAGCGGCAATTCGTACTTGACTTCGAATTGGCCCCGGTCGCTGGGAGGAAAAAATTCGAAGCCGATGTGATTCATCATGAAACCCGCCCACACGATCGCTAACGCGGTGCAGATCACAACGGCCACACGATGGTCGAGCGACCAATCCAGAATGCGGACGAACTGACGCGTGAAGAACCCTCGCCGCTCGTCCGAGTCTTCCGAATGCCCCTGGCCGTTCTCGCGCTGTGAGTACCATTTTGCCGCCAAGACGGGGATCAGGAAATGATCGACCAGAATCGAGCCGAGCAATGAAACCGAGACCACCACCGGCATGACGCCCATGAAATCGCCCATGATGCCGGGAACCATAAGCATCGGGAGATACGCGGCTATCGTAGTCAAGTCGGCCATCAAAACGGGCATGGCGACTTCTTCGATACCGGCCTTGGCCGCGTCTTCGGGCGACTTCCCCATTTCAATATGTCGATGGATGTTCTCAGCCACAATAATCGCGCCGTCGACAACCATTCCCAAAACGAGAATGAAACTGAAGATCACCATGTTCGAGATCGGTACGCCGAAGGTGTACAGGCAAATTAGGCCGACCCCGGAACTCAGCGGGATCGCCAGCAGGACCAACATCGAAATCCGCAGGCCCATCGACCATCCCAAAATGATCAGGACGAGCATTGCGCCAAAGACGAAACTCGACCCGAGCACGCGAAACATGATCGAGATTTCTTCGGACGTGTCACGTGTGGTCGAGAAATCGATAAACGGGTATTGCGATTTTAGGTCTTCGACGCGACTCTTCACGGCCAGAGCCGTTCCGAGTGTGTTGATATCACTCTCCTTATAGAGAATGATCGTGGCGCTCTCATGGCCATCGAGGTGGGCAATATTCATTAGTCGGCGATAGGTATCGACGACCGATGCCACATCTTTGATGCGGATGACTCGTCCCTCGTCGGAGCGAATCACCGCCTCGCGAATGTCATCGAGTCGCCGGAACTTGGTGTCGCTACGAATTTGGTAGTCAAAATTGCCCGTCTCCAACGCGCCGCCGGGGAGTTCCGCATGGAACGAAGACAGCGCGACCTGACAATCGGCCAAAGAGACTTGGTGCTCGGCGGCCAAGTCGAGGTCGACGTTGACGTGGATTTCTCGCTCGCGGCCGCCGAACAACTGCGTGCTGGCGATGCCCGCGACGGATTCGAGTTCCTCCTGAACTTCCTCGGCAAGCTCTTTGAGTGAGCGAGAATCAAAGCCGTCTGGAGCGACCAGGTTGACCAACATCAATGGCGTGTTTTCGAAGTCAATGTCCGTGACAATCGGCTCGACGTCGCGAGCGCGGGGCAGCTCGCGCCGCACTTCGTCGACCAGGTCTTTGACTTCTCCTCGAGCCGCCTTGGGATCGACGCCGTCCAGGAACATAACCTGGGTGATGCTCGACCCACGCATGCTGGACGAGGCGACGAAATCGACGTTGTTCAGCTTTTGGAGTTTTTCCTCGATCTTGCGAGTAATCTGTTCTTCGACTTCTGTCGGCTGCGCTCCGGGATGTGGCACAGCGACCAAAATGATCGCCTTGTGAATGGCCGGCGTTCGTTGAACGGAAATACTCAACGCCGAGAATATCGAGACGACAATCATCAGGAAGGTGATGACGTAGACGACCCTGGGTTTCTCAATCGCGGCGGTGGTGACGTTCATTGCTAACTCGACAGAGACGACATGCCTTGCACTAACTTGATGCGCAGATGGGGCGATTCGACCACCCGTTAGGCACCGCTGCTTTCGGCCGAGTCAGGCGGGTCGGACGATGCTGACTCGACTTGTTCGTGCGGCGGATCATCCGGGATGACTCGAACCAAGCGTCCTGGCGTTAACCGATGCTGACCTCGCACGACAACTTTTTGAAACCCGTCGGGTAAGTTGCGAAGAATCAGGTCATCGCCTTGTTCAAGGTATGCCCCTGGCATTAGCTTGTGCCGAATGGCCTGGAGTTGTCCATCGGTTTGCCGTTGCGAAACGCAGTAAAGCGAGCCTTGGCCGGCCTCAAAAATTGCGGCGATCGAAGGTAAACGAAATCCGTCGATCTCGTCGGCGACAATATTGGCGACGGCGATTTGCCCGGGACGAAGTTGTCCATCCTTATTGGAAATCGCAATCTCAACTTCAAATAGCCCCGTCCTATCGTCGGCCGCCTCGCTTATCGTCCGCACCTCGGCTTCCAGTTGGCGCCAAGGCTGGCCAAACGTGTCTGCTCCAACGAGTTGAACGTAGGCCAAGTGGGGCCGCGCGTCGGCAATTCCAACCGCTTTCTTTCGTTTTGCGTCCTGGAACCGTTTAAGCAGCGGTAGTATCTTTGCCTCGGGCACTCCCACAACTAACAGCACTTCGTCAATCTGCAGCAACTCGAATACGGGCTGGTGGGCGTTGATCGATTCTCCCGGCAAAAAGAACCGCTTGGAAATGACGCCGTCTACGGGCGATGTCAAAGTCGCGTTCCGCAATTGCTCTTTGGCAAGCTCAGCGCGGGCTTCGGTAATGCTCAGCGTCGTTTTCGCATTGAGAAATTCGACTTCGCTGATAGCCAGCTTGTTCTTTTGCCTGAGCGACAACGCTCGGTCCATTTCCTGTTGTGCTTGGGACAGCAGAGCGTCCGCCTCGGCTTTTCTGGCCGCGAGCTCCTTGCTGTCGAGCTGAACCAGCACGTCTCCAGCGGCGACTCGAACGCCGTCGTCAAACGTCTGCCCATTGGAGTTTTTTCCAAGCTTGATGACCCGGCCAGGTATTTCAAATCCCAGCGTCATCCTCTCGAGCGGTCGGATCATGCCGGAATAGCGCTGCAGGATTTCAATGCGTTCTGATGCGGCTTGGACGACCGAAACAGGGGCCTGCACTTCCGGCGTTTCGAGTTTTTGAGGGGACGCTTCGTCGACGAAAATCTGCGTGATTAAATTCGTTCCGCTTGCCAGCATGACTGCCAATGCGAAAACGGTCACAAGAATCATGGCGGCGATATTGCCAAACTTCATCGTGTATGACTTTCCTCAGCCAAACTTTGCCACAGTCGATTGCGGCGATCGTTTGGGCCTGTGTGTCCTTTGTCGGGAAATGGCCGATCAAGAATTGGACGCCGCCAAGGCGAGTGCAATTGATCAGCGCCCAATCAAGACATACTAGGCGCGAGGTCCCAGATTCGCAAGCTGAACGAGACGGAGTCCGGGACAGGATGAGCACGGACTTGGTCTAGATGAGTCGGCCCAGCGGGATCGCGCTTGCCGTCGCTCGTTAGGGGGGTGCCTCTCTGAGCTGCTCAGTCGGAGCTCAGTAGGGGCCGGCGTGGTTGAGTTCGCGAGAGATTGGGGGGGAATGGACGGAGCCGAGGTCGGCGTGTCGCCGCTGGTTCGCCAGCGTCGCTTTGCCTCGGGGATTGCGTTTCGCCCGGCGAGAAATAGGCGGCAGGACGAATCTGCGGGTCCTGGTTTGGCACCACATCGGGACCAGTTTCCGGGCGACCGTCGCCGGAATTCACGGGCGGCGGCGTCGTGGTGGGCGACGGCGCCGGGGAAGGCACCGGGCTATTCAGCTCAGATGGAAGGACGCCGATCGCTCGGACATCTTCGCGATCCTGAGCCAGCGGGCCTCGGCTCAAATCACCGCAAGGCTCTTGGTAGCAATTCGCATTGCTGCGGAATCGTCTCGCCTGTTTGAGCGCACTCGTATGAGCCCATTCCGTCCACGGGCCCTCGTTCAGGTGGATCTGGTGATAGTCGAGCAGGGAGCCGCGAGTGTAATGCAAGTTGGCGACCGCGAGCGTGTATTGGACGAGCGAGCGGTAGAAGGCGCTGGTCGCGTTGGCGGATCGGCTTTGAGCGTCCAAGACGTTTTCCAGTGTGATCTTCCCCGCCTTATAAGTTAGATCAACCAGTTCAGCTTGTTCTTGAGCCGCGATGGCTCGGTTGAAATTTGACTTGGCTACGCTGAAGGCTCGGTCGAGTTCCGAGAACGAATCGGCTAAGTCGTGGGCGACTTGTAGCTCCTGTTCATGAAGCAGCGCGTGCTCGCGAGCCAGTTGTAGTTCGGCGTGTCGGAATGCGGCGTGCGCCTGCCGGTTGCCGATTGGCGTCGAGAGCTGCAATCCAAATTGCCATCCTTGAAGGTCGCCGCCGAACAGATCTTGAAACGCACTGCTATTGGGCACGCCCGCGTTGCCGAGCAGTTCGTCTCCGAATCCCCGCCAACGATATTGACCGACCATGTCTAATCGCATCTGCAAGAAATTCTCGGCCGCCGTCAATTGCAGTTCGCGCTGTTTGACCGTCCACTTTTGACGTCGCAGTTCCGACCTGCGCCATAACGCTTGGGTCAAGCACTCGTCCCAGTCGAACACAACGTCTGTTCTCAGAGGTTTGTCGGCGGGTCGAATCAGTCGGCCGTCATTTGTCGGCAATCCCATCAGGCGGCGCAAGGTGCGTTCGCTCAAATGGACTCCGCCGCCGACGCCGGCAACACCAGTAAGAGAGTTTTCTACTTCGACGCGGGCTTCATAGTATTGCTGCCTCGCAAGGGCTTCACGGTCGCCCGCCTCGAGCCCGCCTTCGGTCCGCAATTGCACTTTTCGCCAAGTCTCAAGCGCCGCGTCTCGTCGAGCCAACTTGGCTTCGAGGTCGCGGTAGGCAAAGTACAGATTCCAGTAGGCTCGTTCGACATTCAGCACGAGATCGCGAACGGCGCGTTCAAAGTCAGTCAAGGCGATGTCATTGTTGAGCCGAGCGAGCAGCACGCCGTTGTACTGGCCTGGTATCGAATTGGGGCCGGCAATGCGATTGAAGCTGATTCCCGAGCCTTGCAGCAGCGGATGCCGAAACTCGCCTTCGATCACCGTGTTATAGGCGCTGGGAAACAAGTTGGCTGGCGACGTGTTCCGGTTGTAGTCTGTCTGTTTTCGCAGAGAGAAACGTGTCCCGGTCGCTGCGGTCTTAGTCACTTCCGCCAGAAACGTGCCCGTGTTGCTTTGTAAACTCGCGGCACCGCCGCCAAAGAACAGGTTGTTGAAGGACTGGTCGTCTTTGCCGATCAACAGGCTCGTTGAAAAATTGGCGTCAAAGGCCGCCAAAGCCGCCTCAACGCCGCGGTTTGGGTCGGCTTCACTGATGGCGGGGTCGAAAACAGTTTGCGAAGCTTGTGGCTGTGTGACGACGCGTCCGCCGGCGTCTCGCATGACCGTGCTGCGCATCAATGCGGTCCGCACGGCCTCTTCCAACGTGAGAGTCCACGATGGCAGTTCAGCGACATTTCTCAGCGTAAGAGGTGCCGCTGACTCCAAAACGCTTGGATTGTCTTCGGCTCGCGTTTCAACGTCCGGGTACTCGATCTGAGTTGCAAAGTCCTGGTAGTGATCGAGCTGAGGGTCGAAGCTAAAGTCGTTCGTAGATTGGCAGCCCGCCGCGATCAACAGTGTAAGAAGGGTGGCTGTCAGACAACCATGTCGAGTAGCCAACACGCCGCGATTTCGCAGGTGAATGGCAATGCAGCAGAAGCGTGTCAGGGCGAAACTCACAGAAAACTCCAGCTCACATTTCAAACAGCGGATTCGCATTCGTTGTCTATCGGACCGAAACAGCCGCCGCGATCACGACTATCGGAATAACCGTTACTGCCGGCTCAGTTAACCCAAACCCCCATTGCCTCGCCAGATTACGGCGCGTTGATTATGGGAAAATGAACTGACCGCCAGTCCAGAAGCTCGCTTCCATCAAGGCGGCGTCCCATTCGAACGGAAGCCTTTGACGAACACAGGGAGCCGCTGAGCCGGGGCGATAATACCCCAGCGTCGAAATGTGATCGTGAGTTCGATCGATTCCGATCTTGTACGGAATGATTGCGAACGACCCAAAGAAATGCGCGCCCGAGATAATCGGCTGCAGTGCCGGCGAGCGTGTCTGTCCGTAGCGTTCTAGCGGCGTGTGTTCCCAATAGGGCGGCTGGAAGATCAACTCGGACGCCTCCCAGTGAAATGGCATCACCGCCCAATCTCGATTGGCGTACGAGTCGGAACTTGTTGGGAAGACTTCGGCCGCGTAGTCCACGGGCAGCACATCCCCCTTCGGCTTGATTGCGATCGAGATATCGGCAATCGGTTTAAGGCGAGCCCGCAGTTTGGCCAACGGATCATTTTCGGATGGCTGCCCAGTCGCGGTGTCGGCAGGCCCTTGTCCGAACGCGATCGTCGGTATGCTAGCGGCGACGCTAATGGCTGCCAGGCTCAAGAGTGACGAACGCAAGAGGGTGAAACTGATTCGCTTCATGGAGATGGTCATGTCGGGAGTCTATCGTAGGATGGCGATGGCGCACCGATTGTGCATCGTTCGTTTTCGGCCGGTTCAACCCGATCCTGCGGTCTCATTGGGATAAGCCGAAAACTTTGCCCGCCTTGCCTATCTTCATCGCACAAGCGAATCGAGCTTGGTTTTCAACTCGCTGATGGTCACGTCGCGAATCAAGAACTTTTTCTCGGAAGAAGTGGGGCCGCTCAACAATTCAATCTGCGACCGGCGCAAGCCAAGTGACTTGGCGAGTTGCTGGGCCAGCGATTTGTTGGCTTTGCCTTTCTCGGCGACTTGAGTCACGCACACTTTGAGCGCCCCATCGTGTTCGCCTCGAATTCCGTTTCTCTGCGATCCGGGTTGCGCTTTCACCGGCAGAATGACACCCTCGGTATGCGCCTCGAGATCAATCATGTTTCGATCCAATCATGCCTCGATCCAATCATGCCTCGATCCCGCGGAAGAGGCCGGAGCCGATCCGCACAAGCGTCGCGCCTTCCTTAACTCCAATTTCGTAGTCGCCGCTCATGCCCATCGAGAGATGTTGCATCGGCGCATTTTCCGGCGCTGACGCTCGAAGGGAGTCGCGAAGCTCACGCACCGTGGCAAATTGATGTCGGACTTCCGTGGGCGTAGCGGTTCGGCCTCCCATCGCCATCAATCCGCAAACCCGAATCCGCGTGACGGTGTCGAGTCGGTCCATCAGGTTCTGGAGCGATTCAGAGTCAAACCCGTGTTTGGATTGATCTTGAGACACATTGACTTCGAGCAACACGTCGATGGTTTGGATGTCGAGTTCCACGGCGAGCTGATTCAATGTTGACAGCAGTTTCCACCTGTCGACGGAGTGAATCATCTGCGTAAGAGGGAGGATTCGGCGAGCCTTGTTGCGTTGCAATTGCCCAATCAGGTGCCAACGCACTTCCGATAGGTCTTTGAGCGCTTGTTGTTTTTGCAACAACGCTTGAGGGCGGCTTTCACCCAAATCGACAACGCCAGCTTCAAATACGAGTCTGGCCAACTCGGGAGTTACATATTTCGTCACTCCGACCAGCGTGACTTCGTTGGCATCTCTTCCAACGGAGTTGGCCGCATTGGCGATTCGTTCGCGAAGAAGCGCGACATTATCGGCGATTACTTGATCCGGATCAGGCATGAGTCTGTTATCACAGGTCGCGACTATTCGATTTCAATTATTGTTTCCGTATCTCCGTGCCGATCAAACCTCGCGCAGAGGAATTCGCTGACCAGGTTTCGTCCGAGCACGGTTCGGCTGGCCGGTTTTCCCAGCGAACGATAGATGATCCATTGCTTGCCGCCGATTTCGATTCGATATGCGGCTGCCCGGTCGATCGGTTCGGCCTTCAATTGACTGGCGACGGTAAGCCGCCGCCAAGTCGGTTCTCGCTTGAGTCGACTTGGCGCCAGATCGAGAAAAAGCGGGGCGTACAGAGCCAGGCCGTGGTTATGCATTTCCAGTTGAAGGCCGTCGACGGTATTGGCAAGCTCGCCGGCTGATTTCTCAATTCGCCATTCGGGCAGCGCGAGCGGCAGCGCGATGGCAAGTGGTTTGTTCTTTTTGCCCGCCAATATTCCGTCGCGAGTTTCCTCGGCGGGTTTGAAGACGATCGACTCAAGAATCGGCAGCATCCCGGAATATCGGATCGATACCGGCTCGGACTCTTGACTCGGCGCCTCTCGCAACACGGCATCGGCAAGAAACAGAAACTCATCCTCGGCTAACAGCATTTGTCGTTGCACGCACCAATCGGACGACAAACGCATTTCCAACTCGAGGTAGGCGACGTCAGAATCCTGATACCAACAGTTTTCTGTCCAAGACGAAGTCGGCTCCAGCAACTGGCCATTTACTTCGACTTCGAGAGGCCAATCGCCCTGGCAGATTGTTTCCTTGCCGCGGCTAAGTTCGATTTCGATTCGTGGTTCATCGAAGCGAGCGGCCCAGTGAGGCGAGCTGCGCTTCCAGTGCGTTCGCATGCTCAGGAGTCCGGACCACTCGGAACAAACACTGGGAGGGAAGTCAGCGATTTGGCACGGCTTGGATTGGGAGGCCTCGTCGGCTGCTGGCCACAGCTTTTTTCCTTTCGGCAACGTCTCACGGGCGACAGCTTGTTCGCATCCGCGGCTGGCTAGGCTGAGCATCGCAGCGAATAGTGGTTCGCACCAATGACCTTCAATGCCTTGCGTAAGAACTTGTCTGCCGTCACGTCGCGCGAGTCGCAGGAGTTGCTCGGCGGCTTGCTCATACTGCTCTTGCGCCGGCTCGTCGAAATTGCCGCCCTCGACGAGATGCATACTTGGGGATCGCCGTTCATGCGCCTCGCCATCTTCATCGATGTGGGCTGCTGTCAGGAGTTGGCAACGCGTCCAACTCGCCATGAGCGGCCGGTAGAGTCGCAACTGGGATGCATGAGGGAGCCCGTCATCGCCGAGCATCTGCAAGAGCGTCCGCGACATCATTTCTTGCGCTGGCGCGGCGAGTGAGTAGCAGGCGTCGATCTCAGGCAGGCTGTTGGCGAGCAGGAATGGCAGTTCGCCGGTGAGTAGTTGGGCGGCCAACGGGCAGTCGACCTGGCCGAAGTCGGCTTGCTCCGTTACTTGTAGGATTCCACCTAGCAAATTCCACCAAGTTGCCTCGCTCAAAGCAGACGGCAGCCAAGGCAACTCATTCGCCCACGCCAAGCACTCATACGCAAGGCGAAGTTCGCCATCGCCCGACGGTTCCAAGAAGGGCGAACCGATCATGGACAACCAGCGATCTGCAGCCTCGCAAGTTGCTAGAGGCGAGGACTTGGAGTTACGGCCTCTAACTCGCTCGACGCCGATCAGGTGGAGTCCATCGATGAGCTGGCGAGCCGGAGAGCATTGCGGCATACACCAACTCAAAGGCGGCTGCGGCGGCGCTTGAAGGAGTCGAACCAGAGATGGCTGATTGTGCTGATTTTCCAGATGGTGCGTCCATTCGGCCCAATTTGATGGATCCAATTCTGACCTTTTCTTACCGTTGGGCTCACGGGTTTGCGCTACGATTCTGCCCGAATAGTGAAATAAAACGTCATTCCCGACACCGTGTCTTGAGGCGCCCAAGCTCGCCATATGGCAGCGGGTTTCCCGCACTCAGGCTGCCTGGGAATACCCGCAAGTCCGTTCTGCGAACTCTTTTTAGGTAGCCAAACGGCCGTTCGTTGGTCCATAATCCGGGCTACACTTTAGCTGTGGGGAGAACCAGTTGATCGCGGTCCGGTATTCTACCAATTGCCGCATCGAATACACCCCAAGCCCTGACGAATGGCTTGCCTTTCGTATAGCAGTTCGCCGAATTCGATTTCAACGGGAGCATTGAGTTGCGTCAATCAATCCTAGTCGCGATGACTCTACTGGCCGCGTTGTCGAATTCCTTGCACGGCCAAGAAGTTGAACCGAGCAAACCCCAAGTCCCCGCCAAAAACGCGACTGACGATGGCGCTGCGCCTCCTGCGAAACTCGCAAATGGCGACGTGAAGAAGAAGGCGGACGACGCCTCGCCCGATCAGGTTGCGCTTCCCGAGGACGCGAAGGCGGCATTGACCAATATCGGTAAGAAGGTGCCAAACGCCAACGCGGAAGGAAAACCGAATGGCATTGCAAAGCTTCCCGGTTTGACGCCGCTCAGCGACAAGTTCGGCCTGTGGGTCGACAGGAATCGTAAGTGGGTTGTTGTCGATGGAAAGATTAGCCTTAGTCGCGGCGTGCTGGAAATGTTCGCTTGCCCTCGCGGTTCGAAGGAGCACGAGTCGGTTATCTCGGTCGATTGCCCGTCACGATTTGTCCACGCAGCGCTATTGGTCGTCGGCGCTAAGCCGGGACGGCCGGTTCAATTCGACCCTGCCTATCTTCCCGCTAACGGCCAAGTCATCGACGTTTACATTTTGTGGATCGACAAGGACGGCAAGAAACAATCGGCCAAAGCGCAGGAGTGGATTCGCAACACCAAGACCAAGAAACAGATGAAGCACTCGTTCGTGTTCGCCGGAAGCGGCTTCTGGAGAGAGATGATTGACGGCAAGCCGTTCGAGCACTACCTGGCTGACGCCGGTGATCTGATTTGCGTTTCGAATTTTCCCAGCGCCACGCTCGATCTGCCAATCAAAAGCAGCAAAGAGAATTCGTCTCTCCTGTACGAAGCGTTTCCAGGACGCATTCCCCCGCGCGGCACTCAAGTCCGACTCGTGCTGATTCCTCTGGAAAAGTAGGCCTTTGAGACGAGTGGCAAGAATCTGTGCATAGCGCTCACATCTTGCGGCTCTAAAGAGGCTCATGCGAACAGCGCGAAGGCGTGTGCGATAAAGCGGATTCGTTTAGCCCGTCGCCGCAGGCAAGGCTGCTAATAGTGGCGTGGGAAAATCGACAACCCTCGACGGATTTAGTGGCGGCTACGTCTTGCTGGGTTAATGGCAGCTAGCTGCTAACGACGAGCAATGCGATCAGGACGAGCATTGCAATCGAGACGATTAGCGAGAGAGCGCCAAAGATCAGACAGAGGATCAAACCGATCTGAGTCTGAACTCGGCCGCGCTCGTCCATTCGCCCGTCATCCATTTTGCGAATATCGCCGCGGCCGATGATCCAAACGCCCAGTCCCAATGCTGTCGTCACGAACAGCAAGGGGCCGCAGCATAGCAACGACATGAAAAAGCCGCCGCCAGTACTGATGCCAAGCAGCAGAAACAATGTTCCGCGATGCGGTTCTTGGTATTCGACGTAATCGCGAACGGGTCGGAACGAATCGGTGGCGGGCGATTGATATGGATTCGAGCCGGGATTCGGTTTGCTCGGCTTGCCTTTCGTCGAGTCGTTGTTCGGCTCCATCAAACTCCCACTCGGCAATGGTCCAGCATCGCCTGGGCTGAGGCAATGTAGCTTGTGAAGAACGGACCGAATTCTGCGTAACGGGCGCTCGCTTCATCAAACCGCATCTTGTAAACGATGTCCGTTAGGAATTCGGGATTTCTCGCCCAGAGCGTGACGCCCCATTCCCAGTCATCGAGTCCTACGCCGACGCTAATTAGCTGCGAGACACGACCCGCGTAGGCCATGCCGCTGCGAGCGTGTTCTGACATCAGCGCGTTGCGTTCCGAAACCGGCAGCATGAACCAGTTTTCGCCAACTTTGCGTTTCTTATTCATTGGGTAGAAACACATGGCGGGCCAATCGGGAAAGTCGGGCGTCAACCGTTGGCGCCGCATGATCGGTTCGCGATCGGTATAGGCTTTGACTTTCGCGTTGAACGAGGGGCTGTCGGCGGTTTCGCCTTCCTTGAGCAGTCGATCTGAGTATTGTTGAACACTCGGCACGTATTCCGAGATCTCGGTGATCGAGACAAACGAATAGGTCGCATTAAGTGCTGGGCCGAATGCGGAAGAGGCCAATTTTTGCAACACGCTGTCGATGACCAATGGGTCGGGGTCCATCAACATTAGAGCAAAGTCGGCTGAGTGGCCGCTGACAATGCTTGTCTGAAGACGCTGCGGAGCGCCCTCGCCCGCCGGGTTGAGAATGGCGATCACATCGTCGCGGCCTTGCCCCACTTGCTCGCTCGGCATGGCCGCGAGCGCTCCGCGATCAAACTGATAATTGATGTGGGTACAGTGCCATCCTTCCGACGGGGTCCGAGATGGTTCCGGCAGATTGGCAGCGGGGCGCCCATGACTCATATGTCGCTCTCCAACGTGATCGTTCGTGTCGTCAAAAGAGCAGACATCATAACACGGGCTGGACTCAGCGGGAGGTGGCGCCTTCAACTCGGCGCGGAGGAGCTCAATCTCTTCGAGGGGCGACTCGCCTAAGGCTTCGCCGACAGTCGGAAGGTCCCGTCGATATCTTCAATCACCTGCAGTAACATCTCTCGAGTCAGTTTGAATGGTATCTTCTGCCTCGACCCATCCTCGCTGCGTTCGATTCGCTCAACCGCGACTTCGCTGGGTTGCACCATGCATTCGAAGTACGTGATCTTGTTGTCGTCTTCATTCTGTTTAGGAGGCGACGACCTGAGCTGAGCGGCCAAGGCTTCGGCGTCGCATTCGATCAAGGCGAGTGGTTCGGACAGGTAGCGCAATTTGAGCACGAGTTCATCTGCCGCTGACTTCAGTCGGTCCGGACTCGAGTACTCCTGACCATGGGGCGAGAACGCAATCGCATTGAGCTCACAGGCCAGCGCGTTGGATTGAGAAACGTCAATCGACGCCGTGCCGTGTTCCGTTGGAATGACGGCGACGCCCCGTTGATTGTTGGTGAGCACGCTGTCGAGTGCTGTTTGTATGTTCATCGTCTGGCGCCTCGAATGGGCGGAATTGCGGCGTTTGAGGCGTTCGCCGCTTTGCGTTGTTGCTCGTGATGGAACCGCATTCAGTTAGTAATCACAATCGTCGCGTTATCCGTGGACTGTGCCTCGCCAAGTTGTTCCTCTGAGTGATTCTTGCCGTCGAACGAAAGGCGTATCGGCTGTTCCTCGAGCACGGTGTCGAGGTGGACTGGGCGCCGCCAGAGCGAATACAGGTTGGCAAGCGTTCCGGTTGCGTAACTTGTTTTTAGCTCCACGCCGGCGTAATCGTGTTTCATCAGCAGCTCGCCGCGGTTCTTGTGATTGCCGTCGTTGACGTAAATTCGGGGGCGACCAGCGTTCGTGAGATTGAAGAGCAGCTGCTGCTTTACGTCGTCAAACTGTCGGCTCTCGATCTCGTACTGGTCATGGTTTTCGTTGTAGCCGAAGGAGAACATTTTGTGGCGGCGGCAAAACTCCAATGTGAGAAACTCGTCGATGAACGTCACGTCGTTGTGGATCTTTCGAACTTCGAAGATCTTTTCTCGGCCCAAGCCAGCGTGGGTGTTCCACTGCCGTCTCTCGTCTAGGTCGTCGCAAGAGTCCCACTCCGGTCCAAAACGCCCCTGATTCCAACGGTCCTCGATGTCGCGAAACAGCTCAACGCCAAGTTTGTAGGGATTCAAGCGAGTCGGCGAGCTAGCGAGCGTGCCGGCGCAATGATCGGCGTAGCAAACCAGATCGGCGGGCTCAATTCCGTGCCGAGTCATGATGGTCGAGTGCCAAAACGTGGCCCAACCCTCGTTCATGATTTTCGTCTGCCCTTGCGGGGCGAAATAGTACGACTCGTCGCGCACGATGGCGAGGATATCCGCTTGCCATGGTTTGAGCGGCGCGTGTCTGAGCAAAAAGAGCAAGACGTCTTGATTCGGCTCCTGCGACAACGGCTGGTCGGCGTCGGACTGCTCGTCAGCCTCGCCGGTTTGCTCGTTGCGATCCTTAGGATTTACGAACGAGTTCATATAGTTCTTGGCGTTGAATCGCGCCGATTTCGGCGGCTCGTCTTCCGTTTCGACGGCGGATGGAAACTCGAAACGTGAACGCTCCCGGTCGCTTCTTTGAATGAACGTCGAGTGAATGTCGATCAGCCCTTCGAGACTCAAACAGGCGTCGATAAACGTCTCGACTTTGTCCACGCCAAAACGATCCATGTAGCGGCGAATTCGGTTGCCGTGGTTCGCCATTTCATCAATCATCTTTCGATTGGTGTGGGCGAAATAGGCGTTGTTCTTGAAGAAATCGCAGTGGCCGTATACGTGCGCCATCACCAGTTTGTGGTCGGTAATCTCGTTGCTCGCCAGCAGGTACGCGTAGCAGGGATCGTTGTTAATAACGAGCTCGTAGATTTTTTGAAGGCCGTACGAATAGCCTTTGGAGAGCCGCTCGTACTCCATCCCAAAACGCCAGTGGGGATATCGAGTTGGAAATCCGCCGTAAGCGGCAATCTCGCTGAGTTGGTCGTGATCGACGAGCTCGAATATGGTGGGAAAGAAATCGAGTCCGTACTGAGAGGCATACCTCTCCATGTCCGATTGGATTTCGGTGAGGCGTTCCCCAAGCTCTCGGAATTTGTGAACCACAGCCATCTTATGCTGCCTCATTCTTGTCGGAAAGCTCGTCTGCCGTGAGTGGTTGCGCGGCCTCGCACGCATCGCTTAATTCGACTTGAAAGCGATCGTCACTCAGTTCGTGAATCAAGTCCCAAAGGCGCGGCAAATCAAGGCAGAGCTGCTCGCGGGCAACAGCGATCGCTTCACACCTGGAATGGGCCTCAACTTCCAGGTCGATCAGGCCGGTGCGAACGCGGTAGTTCAAAAGTGATGACGATTTGTGTTGCGGACGCATGTTGTTTTTCCTCGTCGTTGTAGAGTCCTCACTGGAGATGGACTCAGGCACCTTTCCCCAGAAAGCACTTGAGGCATTCAAAAATCGCCTCGTGGTTCTTGATCTCCTGAATCGCCGCGTTATCGAGCGGATCGAGAATGGGCCTCAGGACTCGACTGAAATCGCCGCTGCCATAGGGGCTTTCGACTTGCCCGTAACAGAAGAGATTGCAGTTGGGCAGGAGTGATTCTTCAAGCAACGCAACGGCTCGTTTCGTGTCGTCGCCCCAATTGTCTCCGTCCGAAAACTGAAAACAGTAGATGTTCCAATCCGAAGGCGGGAAGTCGCGCTCGATCACCGTCTGACAAACGCGATAGGCGGAGCTGATCCTTGTGCCGCCGCTCTCTCGCGTGTGATAGAACGTATGTTCATCCACCTCTTTGGCCGCCGCGTCATGAATGACGTATCGTCTTTCGACTCCCTCGTATTGGCTCTTGAGCCAGGTGTCGATCCAGAACGCAGTGGTCCGAACGATCGCCTTCTGTTGGTTCGTCATCGAACCGGAAACGTCCATCATGTAGATCACCGCCGCGTTCGCTTGCGGCTCCGCGATCGTCTCCCAACTTCGGTAACGCTTGTCATCCTTGATTGGAATCACCCGCGGCGCGGTTGGCGAGTAGACGCCCTCCGAGAGTTGGCGTTTGAGCGCTGCGACGTAGGTTCGTCTGAAATGCTTGAGCGATTCGGGGCCGACGCGGCGAATACTTCGGTATCGCGATTTGTCTTGCGTTATGTTGGCTTCGCCTTTCGACTCGATTCGCGGGAGTTCGAGTTCGTCGCCCAGCATGGCCGCCAATTCATCCAGTGAGACGTCCACCTCCAGAACATGTCCGCCCGGCTCGGATCCGGCCTGACCTTGTCCCGGTTCACACTCGCCTGGAGCAATTGCCTGTCCCGGCTCGCCATCGCCCTGCCCTACTCCGCCGCTCCCATTCTTGCCATAGCGAAACTCAGGCACATCCAGTTGCGGCAAGGGAATGCTGACGTAATCTTTGCCCTTGCGCCCGATCATCTCACCTTGAGTGATGTATTTACTAAGATTGCGACGAATTCGCCCGCGGACGATTTCGCGAAACCTCGCTCGGTCGTTATCGATTCGAGTCGCCATCGGTTCGATCCTGTTGCCACTCAGCAGTGATGTGATCAACGCGCCGGAGGTAATCGACGCGCCGGAGTGATTCAGTGCGCCGGAAGCCGCCTAGTCCTTCACGTCGCCTCGAGCGAATATGCTCGCGACATAGTGCAGCACGTCCGTTGCGCTCTCCTCGTCATATCCGTAGTTGCGTATCAGCCGGGCTTTGACCACGTCGATTTTTTGCTGCGCCTCCTGATCGACGACGTTGGAGACGAGGCTCGTCAGCTTGATCGAGTCCTTTTGGTCCTCGAATAACTTGAGCTGCAGCGCCTTGTAGAGTCGCTCGTTCGTTTTGTAGTCGAACACCTTGCCGTCGATCGAAAGAGCTCCGATATAGTTCATGATCTCGCGACGGAAATCGTCTTTGCGGCTGTCCGCGATGTCGATCTTCTCTTCGATCGAACGCATTAATCGCTCGTCCGGTTCGTCAAATTGACCAGTGAACTTGTTCTTCACTTTTTCGTGCTGAGTGTAAGCCTTCACGTTGTCGATGTAGTTGCCACAGAGCCGCTTGAGCGCGTCTTCGTCCGCCGCAATGGCTTGCTGCACTTCGTTCTTGACGATGTTCTCGTACTCCTGCTTGACGTCGGCCAGCAACTCTCGGTACCGGGCCTTCGTCTCGTCGCTGTTGATCAGCGAATGATGCTTGAGTCCGTCTTCCAGTTCGTTCATTACCATGAAAGGATTGATGGAACTGGCGTCGGCGTGGGCGACCAATGCGTTCGAGATTTTGTCCTGAACGTAGCGAGGCGAAATTCCCTGCAGTCCTTCACTGGCCGATTCCTCTCGCAATTCCTTGACGTTTTCTTCTGTGAAACCTGGCAACGATTTGCCGTTGTAGAGCTTCATTTTTTGCATCAACGTCAAGCCGGCGTTATTCGGCTCTTCCAATCGAGTCAAGACAGCCCACATGGCGGCGACTTCGATCGTGTGCGGGGCAATGAACTTGCCGTGTACTTTGTCCGCGTTGTAGTCCTTTTCGTAAATGCGGATTTCGTCATCGAGTCGAGTCACATAAGGAACATCGATTTTGACCGTTCGGTCGCGCAACGCTTCCATGAACTCGTTGTTCTGGAGACGCCGATATTCGGGCTCGTTTGTATGCCCAATAATGACTTCATCGATGTCGGTCTGAGCGAATTTCTTCGGTTTGATCTTGTGCTCTTGGCTCGCGCCGAGCAGGTCGTAAAGAAACGCCACGTCGAGCTTGAGCACCTCAATGAACTCGATCAGCCCTCGATTGGCGATGTTGAATTCGCCGTCGAAGTTGAAGGCCCGCGGGTCGCTGTCGCTGCCGAATTCTGCGATCTTGCGGTAGTTGATATCGCCCGTCAGTTCAGTCGAGTCCTGGTTCTTTTCATCCTTGGGTTGAAAAGTCCCTATACCGATTCGATCTTGTTCGCTCAGCACGATGCGCTTGACGCGGACGTCCTTGATGACTTTCGTCCAGTCGCCGCCGTACTTCGCGAGTTTCTCCGCGTAGATGTGACGACAGTAGGGATCGAGCTGCCCGCAGATTCTCGGGCCTCGGCTGCCGTTGCTGGATTCGGCATTCAACATCTGCTCGAAATCCGAGCGAAATCGGTCGGGTGTCAGATGAAGCGGCTCTTCGTTCATTGGGCACCAAGAGACCTCGCCGTTGTCGCCGGCCCATCCGAGTGTGTAAAGGGCGCCTTCCTCGGTCGCACTGTAGGATTGGAGTCCCAGCTTCAACAGTCTGGCAATCGTGCTTTTGCTGCTTCCAACTGGGCCATGCAGCAAGAGAACTCGCTTCTCGATGCCGTAACCCTGCGCCGCGCTCTTGAGCGAGTTGACGAGCATCTCCATTTCGCAGTCGAGGCCGAACACGGCGTCGCGTCCGTCGTTGTCCGGGTCGTCAAAGAAGCGGTAGTGCGTTCGCCGCTCGCCCCGCGATGACTCGCGCACGTCAACGCCGTACGACATGATCATGTCGTAGAGACGCTGGTATGCATTGCGAGTAATGCCCGGATTGGCTCGGACCAAGTCGAGGTATTGCTCGAAAGTCCCAACCCAATTGCGGCGCTCAAAGCGGCTCAAATCCTGTTGATTCGCAACGAGTCCGATAATGTCTGCGCCTGCCATGGTTTTCTCCTTCGCCGTAGCCTTTCGACGATGTTGGCCGCAAATCGCGACAATGTGGTTTGCCGTGTCTCAGAGTTCTGTTCCGTTTCAATGCCGCGTGTCTCGACATGGTTCTCCGCACCGCCGCTACCATTGGCGCTGCAACTGGCATCCGCCGAACGAGCGCCGCACACTGTTTAGGCGCAGCACTCCAGAAGCTCGTCATCTCGACGCATGAAAATGCCGAATGAGAGTCGATCGGAGGGGAGACGTTGAGTGGCGCGCCAGAAACAGCAAGACCAATACGGGGGGTCGGGCCGTAGGAGGCGGCATCGACCGGTGATACAAGGTCCGGCCGTGCGAGAAAACGAAGCGCGCCTGCCTCAAGAGAACGAGATTGAAAAAGAGCGTTCGCGACGACTGCGGCTCTTCGGCCTCAACTGCAAAGTCACTCAAAGTGGCCGTCTGCCCGCAGCAGATGATTCTCTTTGCTTCACTGTTCAACAATAATTGGGATCCCCAAATGCGACAAGCCGAATCGAGAGCGAAAAGCGAAGTCTGCGACAAGAGATTCGTGCGTGCGCAGCGCAACACGTTTGACTGTCGCGGATTGAATCCACAAAGATATTTCTGGCAAAAGAGAATTTCTCTTCACACCATGCGCGACACGATTAACGCGATTCGATTCGTTACGGTTTTCACAAAGTCGACTAAAACGCGGAAGGCCGTAAGCGGTCCATCGGGCGCGCGGTCCATCGACATTGCCGCAAGGAGACTCGCTCGAGTCCGTGAGTCGAAAACGCGCGCTGGCGTCGGGCTACTCGTCGCCAGCAAGCAGCTTGCCGACGCTCTCGACCAGTCGGTCCATGGCGAACGGCTTGCGAATGTACTCGTCGACTCCAAGCATCTCCGCATAAGCCTTGTGTCGAGTTCCTTCATTGGCCGTAATCATGATCACGCGAAGCGGCGTTTCTCGGGTCCGTCGAAGCTTCTCCAGAACCAAGAATCCGCTGCGTTTTGGCATCATCATGTCGAGCACAACGAGGTCGGGATCTTCGCGCTCGGCCATTGCGAGCCCTTGGTTTCCATCGCGTGCAACGAGGATTTCATAGCCCTTTGCGGCCAGGGCGTATTCCATCGCATCGATGATCTCAGCATCGTCGTCGACTAGAAGAATCCGTTTCGATTGGGCAGAGGATTTGTCGTCGGACATTTTTCGCCAGCGGAAGGAACTTGTTGGAGGGCGCTTGGCGCGTTTCGCGCCAGCTCGTCTCAACAATTATCGGACAAGAAGGGGGTGGGCAACAAGATGGCAGAAGCAAATGTTGGCCAGATTAGCCGTTGCCGCATACTTGCTCAGCTGTTTGGCTCGCCCAGCTTCCCCAACTACGACCCACATCGACGCTTGGGCGAGCGGCCGCGCGCCGGCTACTTGTGAACCGATTTCTGGATTGAGAGTTGGCCCAAGCGATTCAAATTTGGCTCGGGAATTGTGGTTGGAGCAGAGACCGAAGGGACCTGATCGTCGTCGAGGCAAAGTGTCAGCGGTTCGTCGCTCAGATCCTGACGGTAGAACCGGCTGCTCGGAAAAATGTCGGCAGGATAGGTGAACTGGTCAAGCATCGCCAAGGCAGCACAGATGGATGCGCCCGTCGCGCTCTCCAGCATCCCGCCAACCCAGCAAGGAAGTTTTGCGTCACGGCAAAGTTCGTGAATATCCAAGGCAGGTGTCAGTCCACCGACTCGCCCAGGCTTGATATTGATGTATTGGCAGGCGCCGACATGTAGGGCCTTCCTCGCGCGGTCGACCGAAATAATGCTCTCATCCAAACAGACCGGCGTTTCAATCGCGGATTGAAGCTGCGAGTGATCCAGAACGTCGTCGTAGCCGAGCGGTTGCTCAATCATCTCCAGAGAGAGCTCGTCGACGGCGCGGAACAAGTCGAGATCGGCAAGTCGATAGCCGCTGTTGCAATCGATATGGATCGGGTGTGTCGGCTGTCGGTCCCGCACGGCTTGCAGCATCGGCAGGTCCCAGCCGGGGCGGAACTTTAGTTTGATGCGTGGATAGCGTTCTTGAACAGCGATGTCGACGCACGAAAGCAACTCGTCGACGCTGTCGAGAACGCCGAAATCGGCACCGACGGGAACGCGATCGCGCTGTGCTCCGAGCAGTTGATGCAGCGGCGCGCCGGTCAACTGGCTCTGGAGCGACCACCAGGCCGTGTCGAGAACTGCCTTGGCGAAAGGGTTTCCTTTAAACATGCCCAGGCTCTCTTGCAGCTGTCTTCCGGACTCGATCTCTTTGCCCAGCAGCTGCGGCGCCATCCAGCGATCAACCGCCGCAAACACGCCCCCGCCCCATTCGGGACTGTAACACGGGGCCGCCAGCGGCGAGCTCTCTCCCCATGCGGAAACCGACCCGCAGCTCATCCTGCAAAGGACGCTGTGGACGTCCGCGTCTTCGCCATACGCAGTGCGCCACGGAGAGATCAGCGGCATCGCGACATGAAACAATTCAATTCGGTCGATTCTCATGATCAGTGCTTTGGATTTAGCGAAAATGTGCTGTGTAAGCGATCAAGCTTGACACGGAGTCGGTTGAAGGTGAAAGTTCGTGTGTTCGATTTACGTTGCCGACCCGCGTTTCGGACATGACTCGATTGCGCTGTCGCGTTGGGACATTGCAAGTTGAAATTTCGTTTTCGTGTCTTTTTCTTTTCACATGATGCGACCTTGAGCTGTCGGCGTGTTGGGATCGAACTTCTTGCATCAGGTAGATGGCAGTGAAACAATTCTCGAACGAAGATACTCGCGGCGTCGCTTTGCTTTCGGGCTTCTTTCTTTACTCGCTCATTCTGAACAGCATCGGGATTCTTGTCTCGTCGCTTCTTGAAAGCGAGCATGCTATTGCGTTTTCCATGGGCGCCGTGCTGGGCGAACTTGGCGTGTTGGCGGTATGGGCGACGATCGGCCCCAATCGTTTTTGGATTCGCTGGCCAATGGCCTTCGCCATGATCGCCATTGGCTTCAACATTGGCTTGTTCTCTATCTACTTGCTCAATGGCACCTCCGGGCCGGACATCTATGCCACGTTGCGAATGAACTTCATGCTTCCGTTGGTGATGCTTTCCGCCCAATCGCCGCTTTGGATTGGCCGCATTGTGATCGGTTGGCGAATTCGTCGGCCGGGCCGCAGTTCGTTGAACAAGGAGAGGCGGTTTGGGATTCTCGAGATCATGGGAGTGATGAGTTATTTTGGCGGCGCGATGGCGCTGTGTCGTTTCGTTACTGACGGCGATATGGCCGATCAAGCTCTTGTCATGTCGTTGATGATGGCGGTGTACGCGGGTATGTGGATGTTGATGTTTGTGATTCCACTACTAATGGGGATTCTGCTCCCAACGCACACGCCTGGGACACTGGCCGTGCTAATCAGCTATTTCTCTCTGATGCTTTTGCTTCCTCTTGCTCTTATCGGGTTCTTTGCTGGCAGCGCGGCGTTTGCCGCGATTGGCGGCTGGTTGCTGTTCCTCGGCGGCTGCTCGTCAACTTTCGCCGCTTTTCTCGTCGTCCTCAAGGCCTGCGACTACTTGCTCGAGATTCGCATGGGCGCGACTTCGAATATTATCGAGTCGCCTTTTGACGAAGATGGCGAAAGCCCTTTCGCGGACATGAAAGTGTAGCGGTTTTCCAGTGCTTCGCCTTGCTTTTCCCGGAGCCGTCAATCTCGCATCCGAGAACTCCACCCTTCATCCGTGGGCGATACTCTCTTGGTCGGCCTTGCATTCGACGACGGCTTAAACGAGTTCTCGCCCGGAGAATGAATCTTCCAGCCATATACGTTCCGTACTGTGGCGGGCCGCTTGGCGCGCTTATACTGTCGGATCGAAATGCGAGAATCAACCGAGCGATGGAGTACGACGGTGGAGTATCGAAGTTTGGGTCGGTCGGGCCTTAAGGTCTCGCCGCTTTGCTTGGGCACGATGATGTTCGGCGGGCAGACAACCGAGAGCGATTCAACTCGGATTATCCACAAAGCGCTTGATCTAGGGATTAATTTCCTCGATACGGCCGACATGTACAATGCGGGCGAGTCGGAGTCGATCGTCGGTCGAGCCATCGCCGATCGTCGCAGCGAAGTCGTGTTGGCGACGAAAGGGTCGCAGCCGATGGGGACCGGCCCCAACGATCGCGGAGCGAGCCGAGGCCACTTGATGAGGGCTTTGGATGCGAGTCTGAGTCGTTTGGGGCTGGATCATGTCGACATCTACTATCAGCACACGCCCGACTACAGCACGCCGATCGAGGAGTCGCTTCGAGCACTCGACGACATGGTGAGAAGCGGCAAGGTGCGCTACATCGCCTGTTCGAATTTTCGCGCCTGGCGTTTGTGTGAAGCCTTGTGGACAAGCGATCGTCTTGGTCTGGAACGGTTCACCTGCGTGCAGCCGCTCTACAATATTGTCAATCGCGATGTTGAAGTCGAGCTGTTGCCGCTTGCCAAGGAGCACGGCGTGGGCGTCGTGACCTACAGCCCGCTGGCTCGCGGAATTCTCACCGGAAAGTATCGAGTTGGCGAAGCGTTCCCGGAAGGGAGTCGCGCTTCGCGGAACGACAAGCGGATGCAGCAAGCTGAATTGAGGGATGCGAGTCTCGATATATCTCAGAGCATCAACGAACGGGCTCAAGCGTCCGGCGCCACGGCTTCGCAATTCGCGCTCGCTTGGTGCATGGCCAATTCGATTGTCTCATCCGTTATCGTCGGGCCGCGCACGGAAGAACAATTCGACGACAATGTGAGCAGCCTTGACATTGCAATGTCGGCCGAGGACGAGTCGTTTGTCGACGGGCTCGTCTGTCCCGGCGAACACAGCGGCGCCGGCTTCCAAGATTCCGCGTACCCCATCACGGGGCGAGACGTTACTTTCAATTGAAAAATGTGTCCGGCGACGAGTCGGATTTTGAATTCGCAACATAGCACCAGCAAGAGAAACACTCATGAATCGATGGCGAGCAATCTGTGGCGTTTTGGTTGTCGCACTCTGCGTTTCGGCGATGGCGGCTTCCTGGCGAGCATTGACAACAGGAGAATCCATGACGGCTGCGGCCAACGTGTTTCTCAAGTCGCTCGATGAAAAGCAGCGAAAGATAGCAACCATGCCTTACGATTCGCCCAAGCGAGTCGATTGGCATTTCATTCCAAAAAATGAGCGCAAGGGATTGCAAGTAAGAAACATGTCGGAGAGCCAACGCGCGGCTGCACTGGCGTTGTTGAAAACGACACTCAGCAAAGCGGGCTACGGAAAGGCGCTCAAGATCATGGAGCTTGAGAAGGTGCTCGCAGAATTGGAAAAGGGGAAGAAGGGCGGAAACATTCGCGACGCGCAGCGCTACTACGTCACCGTGTTCGGAGAGCCGGCCGCCGATTCGAAATGGGGACTTAGCATCGAGGGGCACCATCTCTCGTTCAATTTCGTCGTGGAAGGCAACGACGTCGTTTCGTCGACGCCGACCTTTTTCGCCGCGAATCCTGCCGAAATGAAATCGGACATCGCCGGATTGAAGAAAGGACTGCGAGTATTAGCGAAAGAAGAACAGAGCGGATTCGACCTGGTCAATTCGCTTGACGCCGAACAGAAGAAGAAGGCCATCATTGCGGAAAAAGCGCCTCGAGAGATTCGCGGCGCCGGTGAGCAAGCCACGCCCAAAGACGAGAAAATTGGCGTGAGTTACCGCGAACTCAACGATGACCAGAAGAAGATCCTGAGACAACTTGTCGCGGCCTACGCGGCTAACATGACCGAAGACGTCCGCAACAAACGCGTTAATCGGATCGTCAATGCCGGGCCGCACAACGTGCGTTTTGCGTGGGCCGGAGCTCTCAAGCCTGGCGTGGGCCACTACTATCGCATCCAGGGGCCCACGTTCGTGATCGAATTCGTCAACACCCAGCCCGATCCGGCCGGCAACCCGGCGAATCACATTCACTGTGTGTGGCGCGACGGTGAAGGCGATTTCGCCATACCTCAGAAGTAGCCACTGCGAAAACGCTCGCCGCGGCGCGAAGATCACTCCGTTTGCCCGGCGAGTGTCAGACGCGGACCAAAAACGTGCTGTCTCATCGGCGTCGTCGCGCTGTGCGTTGTCATGGTGAGCGTCGTCTCGACGTCGCGCGCTAACCCGCCAGGAAGACTGGCGTGATCAGCGTCCGCAGGAAGATGCCTAGCGAGACAATCATCGCGCAGGCCGATGTCAGCACGATCGCCTGGCCAAACATGAGCGTTAGAATCATGGCGAGTTTCCCTCGCTCGCGCCGATCGACGACAAAGGTGACGCATGCGACGCCCAGCCAGAACAGCGAGAAACTGGCAACGAAAACGACCCGGGCGCCGATCGAAGCGTTGACGCTCAACGCCATGCCGACGGCGATGAGCGAGATGACTGCCAGCAGCGTGCGAGTCTGAAACTGAAAATTAGTTGGCAACAGTAAAGCTCCTGGCGACCGAAAGCGTTTCCGTGCTGATTGCATTCTAGCCCGAACAACGCCTGTTGGCATCCTTACACCCGAGCGGAACTCGAATAAGCCAGCGATTCGTTTAACCCGCCGCCGCAGGCAATGCTGCCATGAGACGAGCGTTTGAATCTCAGACGTTGGTTGTTGGTTCTCGTTGAACTGGCGGTTCGGGAACGTTTGCCCTTTTGTCGTCTGCGCTCTGTTTTCGCCCGTTCGCCCACTCAGACGCTCAGGGCTGTTTCAATTGCAGGAATCTTCGCATCTCGCGAGCTTGCCTTAGATTCACTCCCTCAGGTGCGGCGTCGATGAGTTGATTCAATTGCCCGATGGCCAGAGTGTTGCGTCCGGTCATTGCTAGGACTCGAGCGAGATCGAGCCGAGCGGCGTGCAAGTCGGCGTCGATCGCGAGCGTTGCCGAGAGGTAGCGGCGAAGCGAGGCAATGTCGCGATTCTTGTTCGCCAAGGCGCCGAGATTCATCATCATCCGGACGGCCATCGCTTGCTTCGAAACCGCGGCGAGATGTTCGTCTTCAAGATCAACACCGGCAGTCTCGGCCACGAGCCGACTCGCCCCATCTCTATCGATTTTTTTGCCCGAGTGAAATGGGTCAATCAACTGACTGGTTTTCTTGAGATTCACGCGAACAACGAAGTGGCCCGGCAGGCCGACGCCCTCCACCGTCAATCCAATTCGCCGCCCGATTTCCATATAGAGCGTGGCGAGCATGATTGGCAGTCCGTTTCGGTCGTCAATAACTCGGTGCATGTAGCGCTTGGCTAAATGATCGTATTCGGATCGCGAGCCATGGAAGCCGTTTTCTCGAAACAAGAATTCGTTCATCGCCGCCATTCGGTCCGCTTGAGTCGCCTCGTCGCCAAGCTTGCTTTCGATCGCGCGCGCCATCCGTTCAACGGAGCGAACATACGAGTCGACATCGACCGTTGAATCGTCGAGTCGCGCGATTAGAAGCGAGAGACGCAGCAAGTCGAGTTCCTGGCCCGCCTCGACTTGTTTTCGGATCTTGCTGATGACGGACTCGAGATGCACGTCATCGGCAAGTTGCCGCAACTGGCTCGCTCGGTATTCCAGCCGTTTGGCTTCGCCTTGCAACAACTCGATGCTCAGCCGATCCGACTTGGCGAACGAATTCAAGTTGGCTCGATCGAGACGATCCAGGCCGCTAGCGCCGGCGATGCGAGCTGTGAGCGACTTGACCAGTTCCTCCGGCGCTGACTTGGCGCTGATTTCAGATCCAAACTCGAAGTTGCGGAATTCGGCCACGGTTTGGCGAAACTTGGCGAGCCCAACTCGACCGTTCGCGAACTTCTGATCTTGCGTTGTGAACACGTGCTCGTGGTTGACATAGCAGCGGATTCGATCCTTTTCGACTCGCACCTTAAAATGATTGAACTCGCCAGGTCGAAAGTGCTGGCATGGCTCGTTGTGCAGGATTCGCCAATTGAATACGGTCGGCCCCTCAAAGCAAGTGAAGCGGACGCTGCCGCCCGACGGATAAAAGCCGTAGTGTCGGTTTTCGCCGTCCGAGTGGATGACGAGTCCCGCCGCGCCCGACTCGTCATCCAATTTCACCGAGACCCCAATTTCGTAGGGCGTCTTCGGCGCCTCGCGCTGACTGAGAAGCAGAGCGCGGCCTCCGAATCCCTGGCCCGGCCGGCGCACGATGATTCGACCGCCGAGCTGCCGCCAATCGGCGCCGAACAGAGGCGTCCAATCGCGCCCGTCGATGCGGCCAATCGTTCGCCAGTTTTCGTACGAGACGGGGTTGGGTTTATCGAGCATGCTCGCAAGCGAATCGACCGGCATCGCAAAGCCAAGGTTGTTACTTAGCGTCGACTTGAGAGTCACCACGCCGTGGACTCGGCCGCCCATGTCGAGCACCGGCCCTCCGCTGTTTCCCGGCTCGATCGGCACGGCCAGTTGAAGCATCGGACGGCCGTCGATTTCGCGGCGTGCCGACAACACGCCTTTGACCACGCTGTTCTTGAGCCCGTGGGGGTTGCCGATGACGACGACATCGTCGCCGTCCGATAGAGCAGCATCGGCGCTTGCCAATTCAAGAGGCGTCAACTTGGCGCCTTGGACGTCGACACGAAGGAGCGCGAGGTCGAGGAAGCGATCGGAGGCGTGGATTGACTTCACCGGCAACTTGCGGCCGTCCGACAGCTCGACCTTGATCGCCATCCCCTCGCCGATCACGTGTAGGTTGGTGGCGATCAAGCCGTCGTCGGAAACGACAAAGCCGGCGCCCACGCCCCGCTCGCCAACACCGACTTGATCCGAAGTTATCACAACCAGTGACGGCTTGACTCTTGCCACAAGCGATGCGACCGACGGAGCCGCATGGCCAGCTCGATCGGCGCCGTTTTCGGCTGGCGGCTTGCTCGGGGAACTGGGCGCTTCGCGCTGGCTTGGTGTTTTCGATTCGTCCATCTGGGCTTGAATCGAAATAGGCGTGACGAGCGCAAGGGCGATCAGTATCACGCACGTGACGACGGTCGATTGCAATCGCATGTTCATTCAAGTGTCCTTGGCGTCGAGTGGCAATTGGCAACAATTTAGCACATTTGCCAGCCATTCCGGCGGCAAGCTGAGAGAATGATTAATTGCTCGTTGAGCTTCATTTCGATAGGATGGAAAGCTAACGCCCAATGCTCGTTGCACTCGCGGTTTGTTGCGCCATTGTGTACCTATGTTCCGATTCGAGGAGTCGCTTGTCATGTCCAAAGCCAAGCCACTGCAAACTTGGGTTGTCGCCCTCATGCTTGGCGTGTCGCTGAGCTTTTTCGGAGGCGATATTGCTCGCGCCGATTCGGATCATGTCAAGTCCTTGCTTGATGCAGGATGGAAAGTCTCGATCGCAACGCGAGACGCGGCGGACAAGATGTATCGCAAAGCGGTCGCCGACGGCGCATTCGACGGCGACCTCGTGAATGCGATTACGCTCATTCGCATCCGCCAGCGACAGTACCGTCCCGCGCTCGAGTCGGCTGAACAGTGGACAAAGATCAGCGACAGCATGGAAGCTCACCTGTCTCGCACGTGGTTAGCGACAATGATTCGGGATTACGAGAAGTCGCTTGTCTTTATTGAAGGGACGGCGGCTAGAATTGCCAAATCGCCGGAAGCAGAGCGTGGAACTCCCGCCGAGTCTCTAGGACGTATTGTCGGTTACCTGGAATGCATCGACGCCAAGGGCGTCACCATCGAGCAAGTTCGAGCGTCGGCGGATCGAGCCGAAGCGGCTCTGGGCGCTGCAGCGTCTGCGTTTCTCGATTCTCGCCGCGCTGTCGTTCGCAAACACCACGCACTAATCGTTCGTAAGGATGCGACGGTTGCGGAAACCGAAGCGGCAGGCGCAGCGGAGCGAGAACGAAAGTTGCGAGAAATCGCCAGACGCAAGGACGCTCTTGAAGCGCGTCGCGGAGAATTGGCGGAAAACCAAGATCGACTTGCGGAGGAACTCCAAAAGAAACTTGATGAAGTCAACGCGAGATTGAGGCCGCTCGATCGACAGCGAGCCGAGGTCGACGCCGACGGACGTTCTGTGAACTACACATTGGCCGATATCGTTTCTGAAATTCGCTATCTGGAATCCTTACTTGATCTCGTGCACGATCCTGTGCTGCGTGATCGGTATTATCGCGAAATCTTGCGGCTCGATCGACTCGCCTTGCAATATGAATCCGACGCCTATCGTCTCGAGCGACGCCGATATTCGCTGGACGTCGAACGCGCGGGCATCGCCGCCGACGGGGCAGTCGCCCGCAATCGAACGGGAAAAGCGCTCAATCGAACCGAAGATGAGTTAGAGAAGGTCAAGAAACAAGAAAAGCGCACGCGCATCGAAGAGAAGCGAGCTCGACGGCCTGACCGCGCCGCCAGCCGGCAATCACGAGTCATGAAAGCTCAGATTCAATCCTTCTCCACCTACGCTCCTTTCCCACTCGAACAATCCAAAGCGGATTTGCTAAAGCGCGTTGAAGCGAAGGTAAAGTAGTCCGAGCTAACTGGGTTCATGCAAGAGCCGCCGAGAGCATAGGAAAACGGATCGTCTCCCCATTGCTCTCACGACTCAGGCAATTGGCTTCCTGTTCCTCACGACAAGTCGCGGATTCAAGTGCGAATTAGCGACTCGAGTATGACGCGGAAAGCGATTGGGCCGGCTGCGTCTTGCTAGGCGCGGGGCGCGCGTGTTTCAAACGCTTCACGAAGTTTTGAGCCGCTTGAATGTCGCGAGTTGCGTAGCGACGTAACTTGCGACCGTTTGCGGTCGTATAAGGAGTCGCCGCTAACTCGCTCCAAGTCTTCTTATTGGCTAGATGCCAAGTCGCCAATTGAGCGGTCTCTTGGGAGACGCCCTTCGTCGAGAGCTTAACGAGCAGCACAGTAAGGTCTTGCTGCGTGTTGAGATCCGACAGTTTGGCCAACTCATACGCGATTCGTTTGTTGGGGTCCGGCTTGCCGTGATCGAGACAGACCGATTCGAAACGTTTTTTCACGGCCTTACCTGGAAGGACGTTGAAGAAGCCGCCGCGCAGTCCGGCACCTCCGCCTCCGCCAAACGGACCACCGCCGAATGGACCACCGCCGCCAGGCATGCCCCCCGGTCCACCGCCGCCACCACCCGGCATGCCAAAGCCCAGGCCTTGCGAGCTTCCTCCACCTCCGCCGCCCGGTCCGCCACCCGGTCCGCCGCCGCCAGGATTAAGGCCTGGCAATCCACCCGGCGGCATTCCAAACTGAGCCAACACTGGCTTAGCGCCAAGCGCTGCTGGCAGCCGAATTGCCAGTGGGCGATCGGTATCGTTGTGAATCTGAAGGGTCAGCCGAGTTGAGTCGGCGGCAATTACGCTAGCGCGGATATCGCCGGTCGCCAATGCGTCGAACAATTCGAGTTGCTCGTGACCCGGACGCGGGGGATTGGCGACAGGACTCTTGGCTGTGGCCGAAACGGCAGGAGCCACTAGAATCACCGCGAGAAGAGCGGACGCAACGAACCAACGCGGACGCTGCGCGAACAATCGACTACTCATCTTTGCATCTCCAATCGCCGACGGGTTTGAATCGTCGACGGCAGCGCCCCTGTTGCGCTGTTAGCCGAATCTCTTTTTGACTTGCACCAACAGTGTGTCTGTTGTTTGTCCCTGAGGAAAAAGGAATCGGCGGGCTGGACCCGTGGAGTGCTGACTCGTCTATACTAGACAATCGGTAAGCCCATCGTCAAAACTTTGCCGCAATTCGACGTCATCTTCGTCTCCCTTCGCACCGCAACTGATATTCGAAGGCCTAGGCAAGTGAATCCATACGCACAGCGGATTGTGTCCCTAATAGCACTCGTGTTGCCGGCTGGATTGATGTCGACCTATACGACCGTCGCGCGAGGCGAGCTATCGGTCTCGATCGACTTCCCCGGCGGGAGCGGACGTGTTGAGCAGATCGATCAAGTCGAACGCAAGATCGTACTCAAACCATCAAAACTCGAGAACAAGGGATGGGAGTGTTGGTGGTTCATCCAAGTCTCTGGCATCAAGCCGGGCGAAGTTCTGCAGGTCATCGTTGGAGACGCGCCATGGGCCACGCCGAATCAAGCGGCCATCAGCGAAGATGGATCGCGTTGGCGACAATCTTCGATCGGTCGACGTCAGGGCAAGTCGATTGTCTATCGGGTTGAATCGGAGTCGAACCAAATGTATCTGGCGTGGGGGCCTCCGTTTACTCAGGACAATGTCAAGTCGTTGCTTGAGCGCACGGCGAAGCAAGAAAAGGTCTCGGCGTTCAAGCTTTGCACGACCCGCGGCGGACGCCCTGTATGGGGTTTGCATTTTGAACGGCCGTCGGAGAATGAGCAGTCGAATAAGTCGCAGCGCTTGGGGATTTGGATTCAAGCTCGACAGCACGCCTGGGAGTCAGGGTCGAGCTGGGTTTGCAAGGGGCTCGTCGACTGGCTGGCTGCCGATTCGGAGCAGAGCCAGTGGCTGCGGCGACATGCGGACGTTTTTGTGGTCCCCATCATGGACGTCGACAGCGTGGCTATGGGCGCGGGCGGCAAGAACCAATTACCCCACGACCACAATCGCGATTGGAGCGGGCAACCCCATTGGCGTTCGGTTGAAGCAGCTCAAAAACGCATCAAGGCGCTCGACTCGGCGGGACGTTTTCATTTGTTTGTCGATCTCCACAATCCAGGCGCATCGTCGCGACGCCCTTACTTCTACTTGACTCCTCGCAACTTGCTCGCGCCTGCTGGCCAATTGAATCTAGACCGTTTCTTGGCCGCCGTCCGGCGCGACATGACTGGACCTCTCGAATTCCAAGGCGAGACTCATGAGTCCGGTCCGGCCTACGATTCCAAGTGGAAAATGATTTCCAAAAACTGGGTCTCGCAGAACACTCGAGATCATGTAGTGGCAGTGACGCTCGAGACCGCCTGGAATACGCCTCACAGCAATCAGTCGGGCTATGAAACCGTCGGTCGACAATTGGGGCAGGCGATCTTTCGTCACCTCAGCTCTGTCCCCCAGACAGCCAAACCCTAGTGTGCGGCGGCGGGCGCGGCGGAAGTGCACAATTTCGCCCTCTTTTTTACGCGCTGGAATTGCCCGTCAGCTCGTTGCGATCCCTGTTGACTACCGTTAGTCTGACTCAAGTTTCTTTCCACTCAAGATCGAGCAGACGACATGACCCTATTCTCGCGAGTTCTTTCGGTAACGATTATTTTGACCTTCATCGGCGTCGACATCGCTGAGGACAAAATCACTTTTGTGCGACGGCAGCTCGATCCGGTGTTTCGGAGCGAAGGCGTTGCGGTCGGCGACTTTAATCGCGATGGCAAGCAAGACATCGCAGCGGGGTTTGTGTGGTACGAAGCTCCCGATTGGAAGATGCACACCGTGCTCAAGGAAGCGCCGGTTTATCAGCCCAAGGGGTACAGCAATTCCTTCTGCACATTTGCCGACGATTTGGATGGCGACGGCTGGACAGACATCTTGGTGATTGATTTCCCCGGCACGCCGACCTGGTGGTTTCAAAATCCGGGAAAGGCGAGCGGTCCCTGGAAGCGGCACACGTTGACGCCGGTCACCAACAATGAGAGCCCGACCTACTTGGACCTCGATGGAGATGGCGAGCGCGAACTGATCGCTGCATTCTCGCCCGACCCCAAATCGCCGGATGGGCCGGAACGGCGAATGGCCTATTTCAAACGGACGGCGGACCCTTACAAGCCGTGGACGGTCCACGCCATTTCAGCCAAGGCGGCACCGGGCACTCGAAAATATTCTCATGGCCTAGGCCTGGGCGATATCAACGGCGACGAGCGGAATGACATCTTGTGTGCAGGTGGTTGGTGGGAGCAGCCGAAGGTGCTGGGGAAAGGCCCTTGGACATTCCACGCCGTAAATTTTGGCGGCAAGGCGGCTCAGATGTTTGTCGATGATCTCGACGGCGACGGCGATGCCGACGTTCTCAGCAGTAGCCCCCATGCGTTTGGAATTTGGTGGCACGAGCAGACGAAGAGCGGAGACTGGAAGACGCATGAGATCGACATGACATTCTCGCAAACTCACGGCGTCTGCTACGCCGACATCAACGGCGACGGCCTCAAGGATTTTGTTACTGGCAAACGCTGGTGGGCGCACGGAGGTCGCGACCCCGGCGGCGACCAGCCCGCCGTGTTCTTTTGGTTTGAACGCAAGATTGAAAACGGCAAACCGAATTGGGTCCGCCGGCAGTTCGACCACAGCAGTGGTCCTGGGACTCAATTCGAGCTCGCCGATGTCGATGGCGACGGCCTGCTCGATGTGGTCTCGTCCAACAAAAAGGGCGTTCACTATTTCCGGCAAAAGAGAAGTGAATAGACCCTCGCGGCAAACTTAGGCGACACGCTGCCAATCGGTAAGGGCATCACGCATGCAATTGCCAGTCGAAGAAAAAACGATCGGACAAGTCTTAGCTGATACGGCGCGGCGTTTTGCGGATGCCGAAGCGCTCGTGTTCGCTCAGTCGAATTTTCGTTGCACGTATGCTGAACTTGATCGGCAAGTCGACTCGCTTGCCAAGAGCCTGATGGCGATCGGCTTGCAAGCGGGCGATCACTTAGCCGTTTGGTCAACGAATCACCCCGAATGGACCTTGTTGCAGTTCGCGACCGCTCGGGTGGGCGTCGTGCTTGTCACGGTCAATCCCGCCTACCACGAATCGGAATTGGAATACGTACTGCGGCAGTCCGACGCGAAAGTGCTGGCTTTGGTCGATGGATTTCGCGACGCAGACTACTTCGCAATACTCTCTCGCGTCTGTCCGGGATCGGTACGATGCGGTGCCGCGCCAATCGATTCGAAGCGTCTTCCCCGGTTGAAACACGTGCTCTCGTTGTCGGCCGGCAACAAAGGCGGCGCGCTCGGGTGGGACGAGCTGCTGGGGCTAGGGGACCGAGTTGAGAATCGAGAGCTCGCCGAACGCGCCGAGCAGTTGTTGCCTGAGGATCCGATCAACATTCAATACACATCGGGAACCACGGGGTTTCCGAAAGGCGCGACTCTGACCCACCGCAACATCTTGCTCAATGCCTGGCACACCGGCCAAATTCAACGATTGACGACCGCAGATCGAGTCTGTGTTCCGGTGCCGTTCTATCACTGTTTCGGCTGTGTGCTCGGCGCGCTTGCTGTTGTGGTTCATGGGGCAACGCTGGTTGCACCTAGCGAATATTTCAACGCCACAAAGACCTTAGAGGCGGTCGAAACGGAGCGGTGCACGGCGCTCTACGGCGTCCCAACCATGTTTCTTGGCCAGCTCCAGCACATTCAGTTCGACCAGTTTGATTGCTCATCGTTGCGAACGGGCATCATGGCCGGCAGCCCTTGTCCGATTGAATTGATGAAACGCGTCACGAACGTAATGGGCGCCGCGGAAATGACCATCGCCTACGGACTCACCGAAGCGTCGCCGGTGATCACGCAAACCCATACGACGGATCCGTTGGAGATTCGAGTTGGAACGATTGGCCGCCCAATTCCCGGCGTCGAGGTGAAGATTGTCGACGCGGAGTCGGGTGCCGAACTGGGCGAAAACGAATCGGGTGAACTGTGTGCGCGCGGCCACGTCGTCATGAAGGGTTACTACAACAACCCCGAAGCGACCGAAGCCGCCATCGACTGCGACGGCTGGCTTCACACAGGCGACCTGGCAAGCCGGACCGAGGAAGGCTGTTATCGCATCACCGGCCGCCTCAAAGATCTTATCATTCGAGGAGGTGAGAACATCTCGCCACGCGAGATTGAAGAGCGACTCTATCAGCATCCTAGTGTCGAGGAGGTTCAAGTCGTTGGCGTTCCGGACATCAAGTTCGGCGAGCAGGTTCTCGCTTGCGTAAAGACTCACGGCGACGCGGCCTTGAGCGAAGACGACGTCAAGGATTTCTGTCGTGCAACGTTGTCGCGTTTCAAAGTCCCTCACTACGTCGAGTTCCTCAACGAGTTCCCCATGACCGTGACCGGAAAGATTCAGAAATTCAAGCTTCGGGAATGGGCTATCGGCAAGCTCGGACTCCAAGAGGCAGCCGACGAAGACACGGCTTAGTCGTTTTGAAGAATGACCGTGGCTTATTTGTATATGCGAGTTGCGCCCCAACGAGCTTGCCTCGTTGGGTGCGCGAAATCTTGGCGTAGGCTTCTACTTCCCCTCGACGCGATACAGAGCGTCGGCGGTGCGGATGAGCAAGGCACCGTTGATCGCGGCGTACGAGGCCAGTGTGCGTTCACCCAGGTCATTCTTTGCGAGAACATTGAATTTACGTCCGACCTCGACGACGGTGGCTTTCCCTTTCTCATCCTGAAAGTAGATTCTCCCGGCGCCCATCAGCGGCGAGGACGAGAACGAACCGCCGAGCCGCTCTTTCCAAACGACATCGCCGGTCTTGGCGTCCAGACAACTCGCGATGCCCTTGTCGGAAACCATGTAGAGTTCGTCGCCGTCAAGCAGTAGCGACGCTGTATGAGGCACTGCCGATTTTACGATCCATTCGACGTGCGTGTCGGTCACGTCGCCGACGCCGTCTGGGCGGATGGCGATCAATTTGGGCGAGTTGTAACCGGTGCAGATGTAGACCAAGCCGTTGTGAAAAACGGGCCGAGGAATAAGCGAGTAGCCATCGTAGCGCACCTTCCAGATCAAGTTGCCGGTGTTGGGGTCGAGGCTGTAGACCACGTTGCTTCCAGGCGAAATGATTTGGGTCGCTCCGTTGACTTCGATCGCCTGAGCCGTTGTGAACGAGAACTTGCGGCTGGCATCCGACTTGCGAGACGTCTTCCATACTTGGCTGCCGTCCTTCGTATCTAACGCCACGATGAAGGGGTCGGCCGCGCCGTCGCAGCTGAATATCAACTTGCCGTCGACCACGATAGGCGTCCCGCCGTTTCCGTGAACCGGCTTGTAACTGAGTTGCTTCCGCCATTTCACGTTCAGATCCATGTCGAGCGCCGCCGTGCCTTGGTGTCCGAAATGAACGTAGACGGTGTCGCCATTGAGCAACGGCGTTGGGCTGGCATGGCTATTCTTGGAGTGAATTTTCGGCGCCTTGCCGCCATCTTGTTTGAACAATTCAATGCTCTTCAGCACTTGGCCATTCTTGGCGTTGAGCATTGACACTCGCAGGCTGCGGTCTTTCGTTTGTTCGTCGATGACGACGGCGCTAGTCAAGTAAATTCGTTCGTTCGTGATCACCGGTGACGACCAGCCCGCGCCCGCCAATTCTGTTCGCCAAGCAATGTTGGTCTCCGCGTCCCACGTCAACGGTAACTCGCCCGCATCGGAAATGCCCTGGCCTTCCGGACCGCGAAACTGACGCCAATTCTCTACAGCAGGCAACGCTGCGGTAAGAAACAAGACAATCAAGATCGATAGGGCATTTGTTTGTCGCACAACAAGACTCCGAGGAATGAAGAGGCGCGGTTGGAATAGGTAGAGTTGCGGCGAACGTCTCTCAGTTTTGGGTTGGTCTGCGAGTTCGCAACTCAGGCAAGCGAGACAACGTCGTCAGACGCTTCAGTCTCATGAGGTGGGATCAGGAACCAGCATAACAGAATCCTTGATGGGGCATCAAAATCGAACTCGATTCGATCGTCGTAGTCTTTTTCGCGTTGGCTCGGCACTACTCTTTTGGCGGTGGCTTGAGCAAGCTTTTAGGTATGAACCCGAGCGACGTCTCCATCCAGGATCCGCAGCTGCAACCGCCTCCGCCTTCGGGCGAGAGCAACAGACCGTCCGCCGGGATTGTGCTCAACCAACAATCGGGACGGAGTCGCGTCCAAGCTGTGGCTTCTCCCTGCCGACGATCCCACATCGTGACGTTTCGAGAGCGAAACAGGAGCGTTTCGGTGGTTGCGGCGTATGTGCCACAGCCGCCCATCGGCATTTTCACCGATAGATTGAGGCCTGTTCGAAGCTCGAACGCCTGTGGCCGCACGTAGAGCGAGTTGCCGACGATCGCCGGTCTCGACATGTGCCCGCCGTGATTGTTGCTCGGCCACGGCGTTTGCTTTTTCCAGATTGGCTTGCCATCAGCCGAGTCCATAACTCGCACGTCGTATCTGTTTTTCGCCGATCCGACAACGACGAGGGAACCGGCGGCCTGACACGCGTAGAGAGCCACTTCGCCATCGAAGTCCTCGATCCGACGATCCCAGATCTTCTTGCCCGTTTGCAAGTCGAGACACACAAAGAACAGTTCTTGATTCAACTCCTGGCCAACCCGTCGCTCCTCGCTCTTTATGACCTTCGCGTTACGCGACTCCGCGAAGAAGACGTGGTCGGAGGTAAGGGTGATCGTCGAGTTCACGATGACGCCGTCGTGTTTCCAAGTGAGTCGACTTCCGTCAATGGAATAAGCGAATAACGAATCGCTGCAGACTTTGAAGGTCGAGCTCCCGCCTCGCGCGTCGTACCAGCCCTGCTCGGCGTTACCCCAATACTCGGTATAGACCGTTTTGGGTTTGACCGCGCTGCCGATGACTTGCCCAGCGGCCTGGCCGACGAAGCCCCAGTCGTATTGACCGTCCGTCTCAGAGTCGTTGCCATTGGCGCGAATCGGCTTGGCGTCGGCCGAGCCAATGCCGGACAGGTTCGTCGCGTTGAGCGTTTCAACTAGATGCCCCGTCGCTCCATCGATGATCCATAGGTCGCCACCCAAAGCCACGTAGAGTCGGTTTGAATCTGCGCACCAATTGCTGCAATCTCGCGGCATATTGAATCGTCCGAGGTGCGGCATTTCAATCGACCAGAGGACTGAGCCGTTAAAGCTGTTTAGTGCAATAAGTCGCTCGAGGCCCTGCAAGTAGAGTCGGCCATTGACGGCGAGCGGCGAGGGTTTGCGGCCGCTCCGGTCGGGCTGGTATCTGGCGCCGGGCCGGCCGATCCATTGGACGGCCAGTTGATCCGACCGCGTGACGCCCGAAAGCGATTCTCCGCCAAACGCCGAGTTGTCGGCTGCGCCGTAAAGGTGGGTCCAGCTGCCCGCGCCTTCAAGCTGCTCGCGCCGCCATGGCTCGCCGAGCGTTGTTTGCCCCTTGGCGACCGCGAAGTGTAGTCCTCCCGGGCGCACGGAGTCTCGGTGGCGAGCAAACTGGTTAGGATCACCGTCAAAGGAGATTGCGATATCGGCGAAAGCCGAAGTCATGGCTTTAGCGGAATCGGTGCTCGGCGCCTCACTGAGCATGACGGTTGTCCGTCCGTATTGCCCTAGGTCGATCAGCCTGTTGCGAAGCCGCTGTTGTTGCTCGGAATCGGAAACGAATGCAATCCATCGCATATGGGGATGTCGAGCGACATCGATCACGAGCTCGTCGTGTGGGTTGTATAGCAAGCCGATCCCGCGAGTTGTCGGCGCTCGCTTGAGAATATCTCGGCCCAAAGCGTTGGACGGAGGCAGATCGTCATGATTGATGATTCGATCGCTGAAGTTGAAGAAATTGTCGCATTCGTAATGCCGCGTCAGCAGGGTTTCGTTGTCCCGCTGAAACTCGATCTGAAACAGACGAGATTGCTTCTTTCTCAGTCCGTCGATCGTCACCGAATGCTCTCGTCGTTTCGCGTCTCCTTCCACGATGCGTTCGCCGTTGACGAGCAGAATCGACTGGCAGGCGTCGCGAGTCCGCCATCGCACAACGGCCTGCGTCGGCGTTACAAATCGCAGGTACGGCCCAAAGTCGACTTGGGACTGAGGCGGGTTGAGTAGTTTTTTCGATTGAGCGTGCTTCTTGATTTCGGAAGCGGAAAGAGCCCGCTTGAAGATTCGCACTTCATGAATGGCGCCCTGCATCCGGTAGTATTCATTGTCGTCGTGATAGGCGCCGATCTCGAAAACCGCGTTTGGCGGATAGAGTATGTCGCCCTGCTGATCTTTTGAACTCGCCGCCAACTCGCCATCGACGTAGAGCTTCAATTCTCTGCCGTCGTAGACTCCGGCTACATGGTGCCACTGACCCATCTCTCGATCTTTGGCCTCCGTGAGGTAGGTCAGTCGCGGCGTTTTTTTGTCGCTTGCCAGAGCAAAACAAAACCGCTTGTCGCGGAAGCCGAGCAACCAACCTCGCTCGTAAGAACCGTTGTCCTGAATCGCCCCGACCAATCCGCCCCATGTCGTCGGCTTGTCGACCCTCGCCCACGCCTCCACCGTGATCGACGTCTTGGGCAGCTTCGCGCGGCGATAGTCATCCTGGACGATTATCGTTCCGCTTCCATCGAGCTCGATCGCTTCATGCCCACTGGCGTTGCTGAAGTGGCTGGCGGTTCGAATCCCGGCGGGCGAAGAGCCGGCCAGGTCTTTTGCGATTCGATTGTCCGCGTGCGGGCGTTGAAACACCCACCGTCCAACCAAGTCCGAATCCTCAATCGGTTGAATCGGCAAACGCGTCTTCAGGCGAGTGACCTCGCGTTCTGGCTTGGTCGTTGTTGCTGTCGCCTTTGACCTGACAACTGGATTCACTTGGGGAGGCCCGTCTGCGGCGAACGCGTGCACGATTCCATCGTCCGTGCTGGCGATCAATCGCTTGGCGGCGATGGCAAGGCCATAGACTCTCCCTCCGCAATCCAGACGTCGCTGCTCCCGTCCTGTCGCCGCTTCGTAGACAACGATCGCATCGTTAAGTCCGACGTAGACCGAGTCACCGGCGACCAACAACGCAAACGCTTCGCCGCAGGCCGCTTTCCATTTCGGCTTGCGATTCACCCAATCGGAAACGATAAGCTCGTCGTCGGTGAGCATGAATGAGACATCGCCGGCGACGACGATGGCGTTGCCATGCTTGAACGTCGCGATCGCCTCTCGCGTTACCGGTCGACTCGATGTCAGCCAGCCCGTCTTGTTGCCCGGACCGTGAATGACTTGCGAGTCGGGGGTCAAGACGACAAAGCTACCGCCGCCGCCCTTGAGCGAACCTTGGCCCTTGCCGCTACTACGATCAAACAACAGCGGCGCGACTCGACCCTGCGGCGCGATCAACCGCTTCGGCGAGACAACCAGCGGACCTTCGAACGTGGCTTGTTTGATTTCTCGCTGATAGTGTTTTTCGGACTCTTGCTTTCCGTTTAACGCATTGACGGCGACCAGGTAGGACGGTTCCCATGGCAACAGAGATGCTGCGTAATACGCGACGCCGTCATACACCGAGACGCCGCTGCGGATAGGCCAAGGCGAAATCAAGCGGCCGTTGTGGACAAGTTTCGTCGCGTCGGGCGCCGGCGAGCTCTTCCAAATCAACTCGCCTTTGTTCGCGCTGATGCAATAGGCCCATCCGTCATCGGCTCCAAAGTAGAGACGTCCATCGGAAAGAGTCGGCGCGATTCGAATTGGGGCGTCCGCCGTAAACTGCCAACGCTCCTGACCGCTTGTCGCATCGAGGCATCGCACCGAGTCGTCCGCCGATGATGCGAACCAGACGTCGCCATCGGCAGCGATCGGGTGAAACGCCGGATCGTAATTCCGCATCGAGTGGAGTCCGCGGATTCCGGCATAGGCGTCCCACTTGGCCGGGCCATGCCAAGCGGGTTCAGGCGACAAGGCCGATTGCCACGTCCAGGCGATGACGAGTTGTTCGACGGGCAACGACGCTTGTGTCCACGCGTTTCGTTGGAGGTTTCCCTGGTGTGTCGGCCAGGTGTCTTGTCCCGCCAGTTCCTCGCCACTCAAGTCAGCCGAGAAAATCGGCGAAATGACGATGGCAAGCAGACAAAGCGGCGCGATGTAAATATTCAGGTTGCGTTTCATCGGAAAGAATTCTGGTCGCAGGACCACCACGTAGGAAGAGGCAAAACGGCTGTGCGAGCATCGTACTTGGTGGGGCAACGTCAGTCCAATCGCCCTGACACCCACGGTTTCGAGGCTTTCCGCACCAGTGCTAGGGTCATGGCCAAGCGCCCAATCGCTCCAGCCCGCAAACTCAGCCTGTCCGGACCAGCCCCTACAAAACGAATTCGAGTGGGATTGGCCGGTTGCTTCGGTCGATCCGATTATGGCGATTGTCCTGGATGCTCTGGGGCCGCGCGCTGTTGATTGAACGGATTGCTTGATTGGTCCAACGGATTCAGATGTCAAATCGGCTCTACATCGCACTATTTCTTAGCGCCCTAGCTTGCGGAACTGTAATTGTGCGCGACGTCTCGAATCCCATCGAGACGCTGCCAGGGCCATCGGTCTTTGCCAGCCTGGATTCGGGCGAAGAATCGACGCCCATGGCCGAGGACAACCCGTTTGTCTCCATTGAGGGTCCCGAGTCCGAACCAGCCGCGGCGCCGGAAACACCGGCCGCGAAAACGCCTGCCGCGGAAAACAGTGTCACGGAAACCCCGGCCACGGAAAACCGTATCACAAAGAACCCAGTCACAAAGAACCCAGTCACAAAGAACCCAGTCACGAATGGTACGGAGTCGAGCAGACGCGCCGCACCTGAAAATGAGGCGAGCGAAACTGTCCTAGGCCCTCAGAATCGCGGGGTGATGTTGAGCCCCGCAAGGACTGACGACGCGGGCTCGACGGCCGCGACCTCCGGGCCCGTGATTTCCGCAGAGCCCTCTCCGAGTTTGACGTCGTTCGGCAGTCGTCAAATGGCGATACAGGAGCAGAATCGCATCGCGCAGCGTGAGGCGCAGCTCGCTCCCAACACGAGTCGATTTCCGTCGGTTCCTCAGCCATCTCAAAATCGATTCGGTCCTCCTCCTCCACGCCCCCATGTCCGTGAGTTCAGCACGCCGGCGCCAACATCGCCTGTGGACAACGGTGCTCGTATTGCTTTCGGCGGCGGCGCTGTGCAGGTTACCGCCCCGTGGGATTGGCGGATCTACGAAGTGTCTGAAGGACGGCAGGTGCGGTTGGTCGTATCGCCGGCGGAGATCAAGAGTCGCAATGAACTTGTCGACGGCCTTTGGATCGTTTGCCACGCAACTCGTTATGCCGATGCGCAGACGGACTTGCGTCAGTTACTTGCGAGTCGGCTTGACGCGGCGACAACGGGAACGGTGGCGGCGAGTGCAATGCGTGAGTTTCGAGTTGGGCAGGCGGACGGCGTTCGCCAGGAGTTCGCGGTGCAGAACGCAACCGGATTTCATGCCTTGCTTCGAGCGAGCTGGGGGATTTGCGAAATCCACGCCCGCACCTCAAACCCGCAAGTCAGCAAGCTCTTGCTCGATCGAGTCTTGAGCACCGTCGAAATCCGCGACGTTCGCCTTGCCCATGAAGCTAACAACTCGCGGGTGGCGGCCTCCGCTCAACTGATCGGTTCCTGGAAATCGTATCGCAGCCGATTTCGATTGACCGCCGACGGCCGAATTGAAATCGAACCGGAAACAACAGCCGTTCGGGCGCTCGGAGAGACGCAGGGTGAGAGCAGTGTGCTTCGCGGCGACTATGAATCGCGAGACGACTTGCTGCTCATCCGTTGGGACGACGGGAGCTTTCTCAATTTTCGCTGGCGATTGGATGGCGACAGTCTGTTGTTGACCGACCACGACGGACGAATCAGCGAACTCCGTTTGTTTCTCGAATAGAGCGAATCGAAACGCATCAAGCGAGTTGCCTAATGACCGATTCCGTGTCAGCTCCGTCCGCCATCGTCACTGGATCCTCGCGTGGCATCGGCCGAGCGATCGCGATCGAGCTGGCTCAATCTGGTTTCTCGATCGTCGTAAACTATCTGAGGAACCGCGAACGGGGCGAGCAAGTCGTCGAGGCGATTGAGCGAGCTGGCGGCACCGCGATCGCGGTGTCGGCAGACGTCGGCGCAGCGGAGGGCCGCGCGGCGCTGGTCGACTCGGCCGTCCGACAATTCGGCCGCTTGGACATCTTGGTGAACAATGCAGGGATCACCTCGCCCGGGCGCAAGGACCTGCTTGAAGCGACCGAGGAGAGTTGGGACCAGGTTTTCGACACCAATTTGAAGGGACCGTTCTTTCTCGCACAACTTGCCGCCAATCGGATGAGAAACGATCTGGACGCGGGCGCGATCGAGAACGGACTGATCGTCAATATTTCGTCGATCTCGGCATACGCGACGTCAACGAATCGAGCCGACTATTGCATGGCGAAGTCGGCGATGCAGATGATGACTTGGCTGTACGCTGAGCGCTTGGCGGAGGAGAAAATTCGCGTCTTCGAGGTCCGGCCGGGCGTGATTGCCAGCGATATGACCGCGCCGGTCAAAGCGAAATACGACACCTTGATCGCCGACGGACTCGCGCCCATTCGCCGCTGGGGACAACCGGAAGACGTCGCCCGCGTCGTGGCCGCGCTGACAACCGACGCTTTCGCCTTCACCACCGGTGAGACCATCAACGTCGATGGCGGCTTTCATATTCGCAGACTCTAGAATGGGTCTCTTCACGGATTGTTACACGGCCGTTACCCAATGCGACCGCCTGCAGCCTAGAATCGTAAAGGCCACCTTCGTGGGGCTTCCAGCGGCCGTGCTGATTCGGTTAGTGGTTTGAGGCGGGAAGCCCAGCCACGGCTATGCTGGAGCCGTGAGCGGCGAGAAGGATTCCGTGTATTGGCGCAACGCGAAACAGTCGAGTGTTGATAGGCAGCGACCATGCGAACGATTTTGACGATTGAAGACGACCCGGCGATTCGGCGAGGGATAGTCGATGCGCTGCGGTATGCTGGCTACCGGGTGTTGGAAGAGGGGCGAGGCGACAGCGGAATGGCGGCGGCCGTGCGAAGCGATTTCGATTTGCTGTTGCTCGACTTAGTGTTGCCCGGTGCGAGCGGACTCGAGGTGCTTGCCGAAGTCCGGAAGGTGCGGCCGACTCTGCCCGTGATTATTCTCTCGGCCAAGGGCGAAGAGCAGAATCGAGTGGAAGGGCTCCGACAAGGCGCCGACGATTACGTCGTCAAGCCGTTTAGCGTCAACGAACTGCTCGCGAGAGTGGAAGCGGTCTTGCGTCGAACACCCGAGCGACCAAGCGATCTGAACGAAATCGTGATTCCGGGCGGCGTCGTTCAGTTGGCGCGTCGCGAAGTTCTCTTCGACGATGGACGGCGAATGGACCTCTCTGAGCGAGAGGTCGAATTGCTTCGATACCTGGCAAGCCATTGCGGCCGCGCGATCGACCGGGCTGAGTTGCTGGCCAACGTCTGGCGGATTGACCCCGAAGGACTTTCGACACGCACAATCGATATGCATGTCGCTCGACTGAGAGAAAAACTGCGCGACGACGGAGGCTCGCCAGACGTTCTTGTCACCGTCCGTGGCAAAGGCTACATGTTTCGCCAAGCGGAGGCGGCGCCATGAGTCGGCCATGGCAGATTCTCACGGTCTACTTGCTTTCCGTGCTCATGGCGTTTGCCGCGATGTTCGCCGTGACTCAGAAGGCGCTTCAACTCGATCGTGCCGAGCACTTGGGCCGGTTGCGAGCCGAGTTGGAAGAGAGAATCGGCGGCGCTCTTTGGACGATGGATGCGGAGATGAGCCCCTTGCTGGCGACAGAACTCTCGCGTCCTTCGAGTGATTTTTCGCCGCAACTCCCTTGGCGGAAAGGTACGGGCGGCAAACGCGTCTCACAAGTCGTCGAGGACGATCCGCTCGCGAGTGAGCCGGTTTCGACTGGGGATGCGATGGTGCGATTGCGGTTTCGGGTCAGCATCGACGACGAATGGCATTCACCTCAATGCCCACAGTCGTCCAGCAAGGAGGTTGGCGCACCCAAGAGCCAAGATGCGGCAGCCCTGCTGGCTGGAATTCGCCACGACGTCGATTTTCAGCAACTGGCTTCGGCGTTGCCTCTTCCGGCCGATGTTCGCGAGAGACTGTCACTCGGGCGGCAAGACCTTTCTGCCCAAACGATGTCGAACAGCTTTGGTCAAAACTTTGCTCCGCAACAATCGGCGTACAATCTCGGTGCGAATCAAGAGGAAGAGCCGCCAGTCCAACAGGCCGCCCAAGCCAATCTGTCCGCAACCCGACAAGCTCGCGCGTTTGCCAATAACCGCGCTCGGCGCCAATTGCTGACGCGTCGTCAGGAAGCGGTTAACGCGATCCTGAACGCCGAACGCCCCGAAGAAGAGCGTTGGAGCAATATCCTTTGGGTTGGCGACCACCTCGTGCTCGCCCGGCTGGTGACCGTCGACGGTTCGGCGTCCATTCTTGGTTCATGCCTCGATTGGGAACGCGTGCGAACTCGTCTTCGACAGCGAGTCCAGGAAACGCTGCCCGAGTTCGAACTCAAGCCGATTACGGCTGACAGCGAACTGCTGAAGCACCGAGCGTTAGCGACTCTGCCGGTGCGGCTTGATTCGAAGCCGGTCAGTCTGGCTGACATCGCTGGCTGGACGCCGATTCAACTCACGCTGGGACTGGCTTGGTTATTTCTTTCGCTGGCCGCGGTTGCGGTTGGAGCCTTGTTGGTCGGTGCGATTCGGCTGAGCGAGCGGCGAGCCGCATTTGTTTCCGCAGTGACTCATGAGCTTCGTTCGCCGTTGACGACGTTTCAGCTGTACACCGAAATGTTGTTGGGCGGCATGGTGGAGCGCGACGCGCGCGAGACCTATTTGGAAACTCTCAAAGCGGAATCGGAACGGCTTGCCCATCTCGTCGAGAACGTGCTGCAATACTCACGACTCGAACGTGGCAAGCGACCCAGTTCGGATCAGACGTTGCCGGTCACGGAGCTTGTCGAAAGGATGTCGCCTCGGCTGCGAGAACGATTAACGCAGGCGGGCATGGAACTGCAGGTTGAATTCGACGAGCGGGCGAAGTCCGCCTGTGTCAGGACGGACCCTTCGGCGATTGAACAGATCCTCTACAACTTGGCGGACAACGCCGGCAAGTACGCCGCGGACGGGGACCCGAATCGGCTTGACCTGTCAATCTTCGTCGAGGCCGACCGAGTCGTCTGTCTGGTTCGGGATTGGGGTCCTGGCATCTCGGGGCCGGACAAACGGACTCTGTTTCACCCCTTCTCAAAATCGGTTGACCAGGCGGCGGAGTCGGCGCCGGGGGTCGGGCTTGGATTGGCCCTTTGTCGTCGTTTGGCAAGCCAGTTGGGTGGTTCGCTCAGCTTGGTGGAGTCGCCGGACGGTCATGTCGGCGCGGTTTTTCGTCTCGATATCGGTCCTCGAGCGAAAAGCTAGAAGGCGAGTTTTTCTCGCTTGATTCCCCTATTAGCCGTTGATTGGGCGAGTTTGCCGTCCGCCAACGCCGAATCGTGGCTAAATCGTGGCCCTCGTTCGCTTTCTGAATGAATATCGAAACCCAGCAGCCGCATCGGGGGTTATATACCGACAGAGCGTAGACTCTTGGACTGAATTCAATCGGCGCAAATACTATGACTGCCAAGGGTTTGTCTGGAATTTTCTTGAGCCGCCGATTACCATAGCTATGGTGGCTTTCTGCTCTCATTTCTCCTTGACAAGGAAGCGGACGTTGAACCGTACCAAGCCGACCTATAAATGGGTCCTGATCGTATTCTTTGCTGTAACTTGCTTGGCTCCAGTGGCTTACGCCGCCGATCCTGCGTTGGTGGGCGTTTTGGCCGACGCAGTCAAACCGGACGTCAGCAAACAATTGGGCCTGGACGCCGACGCGGTCGCCAAGCTGCAGGCGTTTATCGCCGAGCAAGAGAAGCAAGCAAAAGCGATGTTGGCCGAGGGGGGAGACGCCGACGCCGCCGAAATCGCAGCGAAACTCGCTCCGTTTGTTCGCAAGACCGAACTAACGGGAATGGAGCTGCTGAGCGGCGCGCAGCGAGAAAAACTCATTCAAATTAGACGCTCACGGCTTGGTATGGAAAGCCTTGGCGACGAAGAAATGGCAGTGATCCTGTCTCTGTCGACTGAGCAAAAAGACAAGATTGGCGAGATGCTGAGCAAGCGTAACGCCGATCTGCTCAAAGCCTCCGGAACGGCGCGAGGTCTGACCCGAGCGATTTACGAAGAGCGTTTGGGGCGACTTCTGACGGATCGCCAACGGGCACAATGGAATCAGTTGGCGGGACGAGCCTCGCCGGAAGTCAAGACGGGTGTTTTGCAAGCCGCACCGAAAGACGAAGCAGCCAAATCTGACAGCGGCGATTCTCCAGTGAAAGCCGCGCCAGCCGCTCCGGAAATAGCCAAAGCCGATGAGTCCGCCAAAACCGAAGCGGTGCCAAATGCGGAACAGGCGAAATCGGACGAGCCGAAAACGCAGATCGCCGACAGCCAACGCAAAACCGACCCCGAAGCAGACAAGCCGAAATCGGTAGCCACTTCGCCAGCAGTCGCCGCAGCCGACAAGCCGGAATCACCGATGGCCGACAAGCCCGCCGATTCGACTCCATCGAAGATCGCGATTGCTGCGAACCCCAAAGCTGACGAATCGCCTCGCGAAGGCGCCATGCTCGTCTTTAACTTCCACCAACAGCCTTGGGAAGATGTATTGAACTGGTTCGCAGACGAAGCCGATCTTTCGATTCAAATGCAGGACCCTCCGCAGGGAACATTTAGCTATCGCGATTCAAAGGCCTACACGCCGGTTCAAGCACTTGACCTGATTAACAGCGTGCTGCTCCGCAAGGGCTACACGATGGTCCAGTACGGCCGGATGCTGTTCATTCTCAATCGCGAAGACGAGATTCCAACGGAATTGGTTCCGCTTGTCGACGTTAAAGACCTCGACGACATGGGCCGATTCTCGCAAGTGAAAGTCCTCTTCCAGTTAACGAAGCTGACGCCCGAAGACGCCGAAACCGAATTGACTCCGTTGCTCGGCCCCGGCCAATCGATGAAAGTCTTGCCTCGCTCGCGACAAGTTCTGGTCACCGAGACGGTTGGTAAGCAAATCGTGATTCGAGATACGATTCAAGCCATCGAAAATCCCGATTCGTTGCTCGATAAGAAGATCATCGAATTCAAACTGACCAACGTGATGGCCGAAGACGTGCTGGCCGTCGCTCGACCGTTGTTGGGATTGGAGCCAGACGAAAACACGAACGAGCAGATTAACATCTCGATCGATACTTATGGTTCCCGGTTCTTTGCCAAGGGGACAGCTGAGGCGATCGCCACGCTTGACGAGTTGGTGCCTCGGTTGGATGTCGCCAACGAGGAAGGCCCGGATATGGGACCGGACATTGGCGAACCGGAAGTGCGGACGTATTTGATTCAAGCTGCTGATCCGGAAGCGGTTTTTCAAGTCCTGCAAACACTGCTCGCCGGACTGCCCGATGTCCGCATGACGCTCGACCGAATGAACAACAAAGTCATCGTGCTGGGCCGTCGATCGGATCACGAGCTGGTCAACAATACGCTGGCGAAACTAGAAGGCGAAGCCAAGGTCTTTGTCGTGATGCCGCTTCAACGAGTCGATCCGCAGGCGGTTGTGTTGCTTGTGACCAAAATGTTTGGGCTTGGCGAGGAAGGTGTCGACAGCCCGTCGATCGACGCGGATCCAGGAAGTATGAAGCTGATGGTGCGTGGTACCCCGACGGAAGTTCAGCAGATTCGAGATGTGGTTGACGAGCTTGAAAGGGACATGACCAAAGTCGGCGAAGGAAACATGCGGATGATTCCTTTGTCCGGAAGTGATGCTCGAAACGCGCTTGATTACATGAAGACGATTTGGCCCCAACTGAGCGTCGTTCCGATTAAGGAAGTGACTTCTTCGGCGGTTAGCGAGTCGCTGATCCGCGAGGCGACTCCGGTGCCTTCAGTGCCCGAGCCTGCTCGCGACGGGGCGCCGCGCATTCCCTTTCGACGACCTCCGCTAGACGTTCCCGCTGATCCGCCGGCCAAAGCGGCGCCGAAAGCCGACGAAAAGCCTCAACTTGAGGAGACGGGTTGCCAGGAACCGGGGGACTTGAGCGGGGAGACGAAACCGCAACCTGTCGCAAAGAAGGTCGCCGCGCCGGCCCCTGAAAGAAAGCAGCCCTCCCCCAGCGACTCGGCGCCGATCATTGTTGCAATCACTCCCAATGGCTTGATGATCGCGTGCGACGATATTGAAACGCTCAACAAGTTCGAGCGAGCTTTGCGTCGATTTGCTCCCGACGAAGGCGGCTTCGGCTCCGCCGATCTTGAAATCGTCGTCTACTACTTGAAATACACGAAAGCCGAACCGGCTTCGCAATTGCTCGTCGACATCCTTGGCGGCGGAAGCGCCGGCGGCGGCGGGCTCGGCGACATCACCAATCTGCTTGGCGGCGGCTTGGGCGGCGTGATGGGTGCCTTCCTTGGTCCGACGGGAGGCGGTGGCGAGCAAAGCGGCGCGCTGCAAACTTCGTCCGGGATCAGTATCGTTCCCGATCCGCGATTGAATCGTCTCGTTGTTCAAGGCACGCGTGAGCAAGTCAAGACAGTGGGCGAACTGCTAAAGATCATTGACAAAGAGATGAGCATTACGGATATCGAAACCGAAGGCCGATTGCATCTGATCCCCGTCGTTTATACGTCGGCGACGACGGTGGCCACGTTGGTCAAAGAGGCGTTTCCCAACGAGATCGGAACTCAACAGGGCTCGCAAGGAGGTCGAAGTCAACAGGGCGGTCAGCCGAATCCGGCCGATTTCATGCGCATGCTGCGAGGCGGTCGGGGCGGCGGTAACCAAGCCAAAGCAAAAAGCGAACCGCCGAAGATGACCGTTTCAGTTCATGAGCCAAGTAATTCGTTGATCGTCGTGGCGCCTGATCCGCTCTACCGCAAAGTGCAGTATTTGGTCGACACGCTCGACCAGGCCGGCACGGAACTCAATCAGACTCTGGAAGTGGTTCAGATTAAGAACGCTGACCCAAAAATCGTCTCCGACGCTCTCGGCGCGTTGTTTGGCGGGTCATCGAGCGGAAATTCTCGTTCGACGACCGCGGGCGCGGGCGGAGCGACGACGCCGACGTCTCAAGCGATTCAACAACGCCAAGAGTTCTTCCGGCGAATGTTTAGCGGCGGACGAACTGGTGGAACAGGCTCGCGCGGCGGCTCGACGTTTGGAAGTCGCGGAGGAACCGGCGGATTTGGCGGTCGAGGCGGCGCTCCGACGGGCGGCTTTGGTGGTCGTGGAGGCACCAGCGGCGGAACTGGCGGCCGAGGCCGATAATTGTTCGCAATATTATATGTCGTGTACATCGATAGAATGCGGAAGTCGATGACTACCAGGCTTTTCGCCTGCCATTCGAACCGTGCATGAAGTGACCTCTCGCGGGTGGAATGGCGGAGCTGATTTGCCAAAACCTAAGCGAGGCCGAAATGGATCTTCGCACGAGTGCTTTGGTTGCCTGCGTCACTTGGGCTTTTGGTGCCACGATTGCCGCGATCGGCATGTTGGCTTTTATCAACCGCGACGCTGCGCCGACTCAGATAGCGTCCTCGAGCTTTCGACCAACGCGGAGCCAGCCGAACCAGTTGTCGTTGGCGGCCAAGAATCAGATTAGCCGGCAAGCGGAAGTCGCGCGAAGTTTGGCGTCTCAAGTCGCCAGTCTGGAATCGTCACTGGCGGAGAGTCGCCGGCGTCTGCGGACAGCTCAACAGCAAGTCGCAAAGTACCGCGCCGAGTCAGACGCTTCGATTAACATTGCGCTCGATTTGCTTGAGCAGGATCGAGTTGCGGCTGGCCGGACTGAGCTTGAGACGCAAGATCCCGACGTCGATTTGCCGCCTCTGGCAGCGCCCGAAGCGAGCGCCAAGGCAGAGGAGTCAGCGCAACCCGAGGAGACGCTCGAGTTGTTGCGGGAGCAAATCGCAGAGAAGGACCGTGAACTTGACGCGTTGGAGGAGGAGCAGGAAGAAACCTTGTCTCGCCTTCTCAGCCGCGATTTGGCGATGCGCGATGAATCGGCTCGCATTCTCACTCGGCTCGGTGCCGACGCAGCGGGCGAAGTCGCCGAGTCGCTTCGGCACCCGGATCCGGAGATCCGAATCTGGGCCGCTAACGTTCTGACCAAGCTCGGCCTGCAAGCCAGCGACACGATCGGCGAGCTACAAATGGCCGCCAAAGACGACGATCCCCGAGTTCGCTCGGCAGTCGCTGAAGCGATCAATGCAGTGTCCGATTAGCGAGGCCCAGCAAAGTAAAATTGTATTGGGGAATTCTCGCCCTTTCATTGGTCGCTTCGGTCTCAGGCCAATCGGTTTGCGTCTCCTAAGTTCAGCCCTTCCAATAGACCGAGCATGGGCCCCTGCGGGCGTCTCCGGCTCGCCCGAGTGCACTGTTGAGCCTCCGGAGCGAATTCACAGGAGTTCGCCTGGGCTCGTTTCTGAGGCCGTTTTCGCCCGTCTGTGGAATGGCAAGTTTCTCGGAACCCCCGGCGCCCGTTGGGGTTATATCCGTATGGCGAGTTGTCGATGGGGTCGGGATGAGTGATAATGTGCTTGGCCTTCAAAACACCCCTACGCTGACCCGCCCGACGTCAAAACGAGAGCAACCTATGCTGCCGTTTTGACACCAACCTGTCAAAGAATGAGCAGTTTTTTGGAAGGCAACTATACTAGGCTATGCCGTCGGGATGCGCTTTGGCATCAGGGCAAGTTGCGAACTTTCGCATTCGGTGAGCCTAACTTAGTGGGTCGCGTTGGATACTTGCGTATCTCGTGACTGGTCTGAGCTAGACAACGAGCTTTCCAACAACCAATTAGGCGTTCGGTGTAGACCCGCTGACCGCCAGATTAAGGGACATTGCCGCCGTGGAAGCTGGAGAAATTCTACTTCGTCGTGGACTACTCGACTCGGATCAACTTGAGCGAGCTCGAAGTGGCAACGGCGACGGGATCAGCCTTGTGGACACCGCTGTCGAGCTGGGATTCGTCGACGAATCCAAAGCGCTGCAGGCAGTCGGAGACGAAGTCGGTTTGGACTTTGTCGACCTGGCGATTGTCGACCCCGACTTGTCGCTATTAAAAGGCTTTCCGAACAAGCTGATTCACCGTCAGTGCCTGTTCCCGATTCGTAAAGACAATGGGCAGTTGGTCGTTGCCACGCCCAACCCCTTTGACCTCTATCCGATCGATGAAGCGGCTGCCGCGACCGGTTTCTCCGTGATGCCAGTACTCGCTTCTCGTTTCGAAATCGACAAGCTGATCAAACGCCACTTGGGCGTTGGTAGTGAGACGGTTGAAGGACTGATGGAGGCGGCGGAGGACGACGAGGGCATCGAGCTGATGGACGACATCGAGACCGACGGGTCCGAGTTGTCCGAGATGGCTCAAGAGGCGTCGGTTATCCGACTCGTCAACGAGATTCTCTTGGAGGCAATCGAGTCGCGAGCGAGTGACGTTCATATTGAAAGCCAAGAGGCCGGCTTAGTGATCCGCTACCGGATCGACGGTATCTTGCAGCCTCAACCCGTCCCGCCGGAAATTCATCGCTTTGAAGCCGCGATTGTCAGTCGTCTGAAGATCATGTCGCGACTGAACATCGCCGAAAAGCGTTTGCCTCAAGACGGCCGAATGAAGTTACGAGTTTCGGGCCGCGAGGTGGATGTTCGTGTCTCGGTGATTCCGATGATTCACGGCGAGAGTTTGGTGCTGCGTATTCTCGATAAGGGCGCGATGTCCTTCGAGCTTCGCAAGTTGGGTATGGAGGACGATACCTACGAAACATTCAGCGAACTAATCGACGTACCTCACGGCATTTTGCTTGTTACCGGTCCGACCGGTTCCGGTAAGTCGACCACACTTTACAGTTCGTTGATTCAGATCAATCGTCCCGACATCAAAATTATTACGACGGAAGATCCGGTTGAGTATCAGTTGGCCGGTATTAACCAGATTCAGGTTCATCCAAAAATTGGCCTGACCTTCGCTAACTCGCTCCGCGCCGTCTTGCGTCACGACCCCGACGTCGTGTTGATCGGTGAAATTCGAGACTTGGAGACCGCTGAGAATGCGATTCAAGCCTCGCTCACGGGGCACTTGGTGTTTTCGACGTTGCACACCAACGACGCTTCTGGGGCTTTTACCCGGATGGTCGATATGGGCGTCGAGCCGTTCCTTGTCGCAAGTACCGTTGAGGCCGTTTTGGCTCAGCGATTGGTTCGTCGACTCTGCGCTGCGTGCCGACAGCCAATGGAAGATTATCACGATCTTCCGCCCGATTTCCCTCGCGAGAAACTCGCGGACAACGGACTATTTCGTCATGACGGATGCGCCAAGTGCCGTGGTTTGGGATACGCCGGCCGGCTCGGTATCTATGAGCTGTTGATAACGACGGATGAGATTCGGGAGTTGGCGAATGAGCGAGCGAGCACCTGGAAGATCAAAAAGTCCGCCACTCAAAATGGGATGAGGACCTTGCGCGACGACGGTTGGCTCAAGACGATTCATGGTGCCACGACCGTCGAGGAAATCCTGCGTGTCTCGAAAGGCGATCACAACTTGCTCGACCACTAGTGATATTTATTTGTTCCGAAGAAGCAGGCAAGGTTTGCGAGTGTTGTTAGGCACGACTTGTTTTGCGAAGAATTTGCGAAACCCTTGGCGATCTTACGTCGTTAAATAAAGGTCTCGCATCAAGACTGGGCCAAGATCACGAACTGCGAATTTGACAACATAGAAGTAGATCGATGCCAGAATTTGCCTACACAGCCAGAAACATGCAGGGAGAGAAAATCTCCGGCGTGATTACCGCGGTCTCGGATCGCGATGCGATTAATCAGCTCTCGGCCCAGTCGCTGTTTCCGATTGAAGTTGCGCTCGAGAAGGCCAAAAAGGGTTTGACCTTCGGTGGTCGGGTAGGCGGCCAGTTGATGGCCATGACCTACAGCCAGATGGCTGCGTTGATGCGAAGCGGCGTGCCGCTTCTGCGCTCGCTCGCCGTGCTCCGCGATCAGGCCTCGCACCGCGTGCTCAAAGAAGTCCTTACCGACGTTCACCGTCGAGTTGAAGACGGCGCCAACTTGGCCGATGCGATGGAACGCCATCCTCGCACATTCAATGAGATGGCCGTCAACATGGTCCGCGCTGGCGGCGAGGGCGGGTTTTTGGAAGAGGCCCTTGAGCGAGTTTCGACGTTTACAGAACAGTACGAAGACCTCAAAGCTCGAACGGCAGGCGCATTGGCCTACCCGCTTTTCCTCGGCATTGTGGGAACCACGGTCGTCACGGTATTGATCGTGTTTTTTGTGCCGCAATTTGCAGGTCTGTTCGACCGCTTGCGAGACCGCGGCGAACTCCCGATCTTGACCGAGTGGTTGCTGTGGTTCAGCGATACGATTCGCAGCTACGGATTGATTGCGTTGGCGGCCGTTGTCGCCGCTGCGGTCATCATGCGAGCACAGCTGGCTTCGGAACGCGGGCGGTACTTGTTTGATAAAGCCAAGATCAAAATGCCGATGTTGGGCGGCGTTTTTCAATCACTCGCGGTCGCTCGTTTCTGCCGAGTGCTCGGGACGATGCTGCGAAACGGCGTGCCTATTCTTCGCTCGCTTGAAATCAGCCGGCAAGCTGCGAGTAATCGCGTGTTGGCGGAGGCGATTGAGAACGCGTCGGAGAATATCTCCGCCGGTCAATCGTTGGCTCGCCCACTCGCTGCGAGCGGCCACTTTCCCACCACGGTGGTGGAGATGATTTCGGTTGCTGAAGAATCAAACACGCTCGACGCAGTGCTCGTCGAAATTGCTGATGGACTTGAAAAGCGAACGACGAGACGATTGGACCTTACCGTCCGGTTGCTCGAACCCATCATGTTGCTAGTTCTGGCGGGCATCGTCTTGTTCGTCGTGATCGCGCTGCTTATTCCTGTCATTAAGATGAGCAGTGCGCTTGGCTAATTTTGAGGTGCATACAAACTTTCACCAATCGGGCTGAGCGGCTCGGTTGAAAAACACGTAAGGGAGAAAGAACGATGACACGGCGAAATCGACGGCAAGGCTTCACGCTGATCGAAGTCCTCTTGGTGCTTGCGATCCTGGTGATCCTCGGCGGAATGGTGGGTCTGTATTTCCAACGGATCCAAGGTAACGCGTATTCCGACGCGGCTCGAACTCAAATGGGAATGTTTGAGACGAACCTCAAGCTCTATCGTCTCGATACGGGCGTTTACCCCACGACCGAGCAAGGGCTCGACGCACTTGTCACCCAGCCTTCGGGACTAACGCGTTGGCGCGGACCTTACCTGGAAAGCGCCGTCCCCGCTGATCCTTGGCAGCAACCCTACCAATACAAGCTAGACGGCGACACCTACGTCATCTGGTCGTTTGGTCCGGACCGTCAGGACGGTAGCGAAGACGACGTTTCCACCGCCAAGAATTAGGGCGTGAAGAAACAGCGAAGCACCTCCACGAACCTTGTGGCAACCGCCATCGGAGCACATTCATGAACGAACGACAGCCCAATCTGACGTCGGCCATCGCGCCGGCAAGCGGCTGTCGTTCGGTTCGCCGGCGCACTCTGCGGCGCGCAGTGACTCTGATTGAGCTGCTGCTTGTGCTCGCGCTGCTGGTCATCCTGGCAACCGCAGCCTACCCGGCCTTCAGTGGTCCGATGAAGAATCAAAAGCTGAGGCAGTCGGCGGATCGAGTTCGCTCGATTTGGGGGCAGGCTCAGGTGCAAGCGATGAAGACAGGCCGTATGCATATGTTTCGTATCCAAAAGGACACGAACATGTATGAAGTGCGGCCGTTTGAGCAGGACCAGGAAGCGGCGGTCGAGTCGAGCGATACGAGGCGTCAGATCCAGGTGAATGGGTCGGACGCTTTCAAAGTCGAAGCGTCGCTTCCGGAGGAGATGCGGTTTATCCAAGTCGCCGCGGTCAAGGATGTGCGAACGGCGCTAGCGGAACAGCAGGCGTCGCAGGACGCCAGTCTGACTGCCGACGGCTTCGACGAAGCTTGGTCGTCTCCGATTCTGTTCTATCCCGATGGCACTTCCTCAAATGCTCGCTTGCTGATATCGAACGAGCGTTATTTTGTGATGCTGCAATTGCGAGGTCTTACGGGCGTCGCTCAAGTGAGCGACTTGATGACTGCGGACGAAATCCCCGAAGCTCAACAACAATGATCGCCATGTCTCGACAAACCAAGATAGCTCGCCGCCGCGCCCCCGCGCGTCGCGGCTTCTCGCTGTTGGAAGTCTTGCTCTCGATGGCGATTCTTGGAATGTCGATTGCCACGATCGGCGAGTTGGTGCGAGTTGGTTCGTTGGCCGCAGCGAATACCAGAGATATGACCGCGGCTCAGCTACTGGCTGAAACAAAGATGTCCGAGCTAACGTCCGGACTCTATCCGCTCACGCCAGTCACCGAGGCCGTTGACGACTACGACCCGCAGTGGACCTATTCGGTCGAGATTGATCAGATCGATCAAGAGGGACTGATCGCCGTTCGCGTCTCAATCGTGCAAAACTTGCCGGAATCGCAACGTCCCGTCCGTTATCAACTCGTGCGCTGGATGCGCGAAGACGATCTGCTGATTGAAGAGGAAGAGGAGACAGAAGAAGGCGAGGAATCGACCGGCTCAAGCAGTTCGTCCGGCGACGCAACGAGCGGAGGTGGTCGATGACAATCTCAAAGCGTTCACTGCCATCACGGCGCGGGAGACCCGTACGCGTCGGCTTGACGTTGCTGGAATTGATGCTTGCGATGGCGCTCAGCGGTTTGATTCTTTACGGCGTCGGCATGGCGGTCGACTTGCACTTGCGGACCTTGCAGCAGCGCCGAGGAATCATCGAGCAAGCTCGCGTTGCCCGTTCGATTATGCGACTGATTTCGGGCGACTTAAAGCGAGTTGTCACGAAATACGAACAGGATTTGACGGCGTTGGAATCGCTGGGCGAAGGTGCCGCAGCCGAAGCGTTGGCGACTTTGGCGGCCAGCGGCGGTGACGCGGCTGACGCCGTAGCCGATGCGATCGGAGATGCTGGCGGAGCCGGTTCGGGCGGAAGCGGCGGCGGTGACGCTGGCTCCGGCGCGACTGGTGGAGATGCTGGCGGCGGAGACGAACTGACCGATGGCGGAGAGGAAGAGGAGTCGGCGTACACGGGCGACATCGCCAATTCGACGGCGCTGCCCCCCAACCCCGGGCTCTACGGCAATCAGTACCAGCTGCAACTGGACATTTCCCGTCTGCCGCGTTTCGACGAGTTTTTTCAAGAGACGCCAAACAGCGTCGGCGATCTGGTTGATGTTGCCAGTGACGTAAAGACCGTGGCCTATTACGTGCAAACGCCGCAGAATGCGGGAGTGTTTGCGGCCAAGGACGTTTTCGGGGATGCGACAGTAACCGGCGGGTTGGTGCGTCGTCAACTCGACCGCACAGTCACCCAGTTCGCTTTGGCCAGCGGCAATTCAACCGGGCTTCAGGAGAAGGCCGAAATCATCGCTCCCGAAATTCTTGCCGTGGAATTTCGATACTACGACGGCCTTGAGTGGTTATTTGAATGGGACAGCGATTTGAAAGCCGGCCTGCCGATGGCCGTTGAGATCATCGTTATGGTGCGGCCCGTTTCGCAGCTCAATACCGCCCCTGTTGTGATTTCCGATGAAGAAGAGCCCAATTCACAAGACGTATTCACCTACCGCATGATTGTTCGTTTGCCGACCGCGGAGTCGACGTTTGGCAATGAAGAAGAAGCGGCCGACTTGGAGGCAGTTGGACTATGATTCAAAACTCGCCTCCGAGAATCGAAACACAGCGGAAACGCCCGGCCTTTGTCTTGATCATTGTGCTGGTGGTTGTCGCGATGCTCAGTTTTGCGGCCTACACGTTCGCCGAATTGATGATGACCAACTACGAGGGTTCGCTGCAAGGCGGCGACCAGTTGCAGGCGCAAATGTTGGTCGAGTCCGGTGTCGATTACACTCGGCAGTTTCTTCTGCAACTGCCCGACGCGCGAGAAGATTCCGGCGGCGTTTACAACAATCCAGCTCTATTTCAAAACATCATTTGCGTTGGCGATGCAACCACGCCTCACCAAGGGTCGTTTACGGTCGTATCGCCAGCTTTCGGTGTGGACGGATCGCTGGCTGGAGTGCGTTACGGTTTGGAGGACGAATCCGGGCGGCTCAACCTGAACATTCTGTTGTGGGCCGACGCGATGCAAGAAGGCGCTGGGCGCACCTTGTTAATGGCTCTGCCAGGAATGACCGAAGATGTTGCCGACTCGATTCTCGACTGGATTGACGAGGACGATGAGATTCGCGAATTCGGAGCAGAAGCGGAATATTACGCGCAGCTGAATCCCGCTTACGAGCCCAAGAATCGAATGCTCGATACGGTGGAAGAGCTGCTGCGAGTCAAAGGAGTCACGCCGCAGTTGCTTTTTGGAATCGACATCAATCGCAATGGTCGAGTTGACCAACACGAGATGAGCGGGCTGGTCGGTCAGACTCTCCAGTCGCAAACACTTATGTCGGGCGTGACGAATGAGGACGGTTCGACGTCGTCGCTCGAACGCGGCTGGTCGGCATTCCTGACGATCTACAGCGCCGAGGCGAATGTGAACGCCGAAGGCTTGCCTCGGATCGATATCAATGGCGACGACCTGGAGACGTTGTACGCCGATTTGGAAGAACGATTCAATGCCCAATGGGCAACGTTCATTATCGGCTACCGACAGGCCGGTCCCTACACAGGGAACGAGGACGGCGACGTCTCAGCCGGCGGTTTGGATTTGACCCAAGAGGGCGGCAGCAAGTTTACACAAATACTCGATTTGGTCGGTGCCAAGGTGCAGCCGAATCTGGATGGCAGTCAAGTTGTGTTGGCGCCGGTGTTTCCCGAAGGTCCGGCTGCGATGGGGCTTTACCTGCCGGCGCTCATGGACAACTGCACCATCGCCAACGCGGCGACCATTCCAGGGCGAATCAACATCAATCAAGCATCTCGCGACGTGCTGTTGGGAATACCCACCATGACGCCGGAGATGGTCGACACGATTATTCAGGAACGCGACGTCAGCGGCACGCAAAGCACCGACGAAAATCGGCGCCACGAGACATGGCTTGCGACCGAAGCCATCGTGACGCTCGACGAAATGAAACTCCTCATGCCTTTTATTTGCGGACGCGGTGACGTCTATCGAGCTCAGGTTGTCGGCTATTTTCAAAATGGCGGCGTCTCAGCAAGAACCGAAGTCGTCGTCGACGCGACTACCGACAAGCCTCAGGTCCTACTTTGGAAAGATATCAGCCACTTGGGGCGTGGATACCCGCTAAGTCAGTTAGGCGTCTCGTATGCCGCCGCATCGGAATAATGAATCAGTTTTTGCAGGGCAAGCGTTCAGGACAATCGCAGTCTCGACGGAATGCCTTGAGTGCTCCCCGAATCGGTGAGCGGAGGTGAATAGACGATGAGTAATATTGTTGCATTGGAATGGGACGCGCGAGAGGCTCGCGTCTGCATCGGCCGAACTCGAGGTTCGGGAATCGTGGTCGACCAGGCATTCGCCATTGCGCTAAGCGATGCTGACGAAGGCGATTCAGGCAGCGCGACCGATCAGATTGCCAAAGTGCTCAAGCAGCGAGGCGCCGCGAAGTCGGATGCTCTGGTCGCCATCGGCCGCTCGAGTATCGAACTTAGGCAGATGCAAATGCCGCCCTGCCCTGACGAAGAATTGGCCGACATGGTCCGCTTCCAGGCGATGCGGCAGTTCTCCGGCATCACCGACGATTGGCCGCTGGATTACGTACCGCTTCACCGTCTTAACGATGACGAAGCGGTTCACGTTCTGGCCGCGGCTATCAACCCCAACGTGATCAACCCGGTCAAGAGCCTCTGCAAAGACGTCGATGTCTCTCTGAAGAAAATCTTGCTCCGCCCGTTCTCTGCCGCTTCGCTCATGAAGCCGGCGACGTCCGAGAACCAGTGTCGAGCCCTTGTCGATATGTTGGCGGACGAGGCCGATTTGACTGTGCTGGTTGGCGACGATGTCGTCTTTGTGCGGACCGTTCGACTGCCTGCGACGAACGATATGGCAGCCCGAGCCAATGCGTTGATGGGCGAGATTCGACGGACGATCCCGGCGGCTCGCAACCAAGCCGGCGGTCGTGAGGTCGAGTCAGTTACGCTCTGCGGCGACCATGCGGAACTCGGCCCGCTGGAAGAAATAATCACGTCGAAACTGGGTAAGACGGTCGAATACCTCGATCCGTTTTCGACCGTCGCGACGGCTGACGAAGTTGCCGCAAGGCATCCGGAAAACCCCGGGCGTTACGCTTCGCTGCTCGGTGCCATGAACGCCTACGTGGGGCGAGCGTCGGCGGGAATCGACTTCGCCAATCCTCGCCGCCGACCAAAACCTAAGTCCCAAAAAGGCCGATACGCACTCGTCGCCTCTCTGGCCGCCATTGCCGTTGCTTTGGTCTGTGTTATTGGCTGGTTTGAGTTGAAGCGGCTAGGCGACAAATTGAGCAAACTTGACGTGGCCGTCGAAGCCAACGAGAAACAAACGGAAAAAATGAAGGAACGGACGGAACACCTAATTGCCGTCAATACGCTGCTCGACGAAAAAGACATCGATTGGCTTCGCGAGTTGAGAGAATTCGCCGACTGCCTGCCCGATCCCGACTTGGCTATGATCAGCAACTTAACGCTTTCACCCAACCCGAAAGGCGAAGGCGGAAAGATCACAGTACGAGGATTTATCGATGACTCGTCGACCATCGATGAATTGAGGCGGCGCTGGGACGCGCCTTGGCGTCGAGTCGACGCGGGACCGGTCGTCACGGATCGGCAATACGCACAGTACCCCTATCGGATCACCGAAGCCCTCTACGTCCTGCCTAGCGCCAGGAAAGAGGCGCTAGGCGACCAGGTAAAAGAGGGGACGAATTTCGACTCGGTGTTGCCGCCGGATGATGATCAGACACGAAGCGGCGATGAGTCGCCGGTAGACGCTGATCAAGAAGGTCAGCCGGAAGACCCTAAAGCGGCCGATCCTGAAAAGTCGGCCGACTTGCAAGAGGCCAAGCCGGAAGAGGGCAAGGCGGACGAAGCGAAACAAGAGGAAGCGAAGCCCGAAGAAGCAAAACCGGCAGAAGCAAAGCCCGATGAAACGTCTGAGGAGCCGAAAAAGGCGCCGCCTCCACCTTCGGACGACTTGACCGAACGGCCCAGCAGCGATGCTGGCGTAAGAACAGTTAGCAGAGAAAGGAGCAGCAGATGAGTCAACGCGAAAAACTACTGGTCGGACTCGTTGGAGTGCTGGTCCTGATGGGCGGCTTACTTTACTTCGGCGACATGTACCTCGACGAACATGCCAATCTGAGATCGAACATCGCCGCGAAAGAAAAGGAGCGACAGGATCAAGATACGGACGTGGCGCTCGGCATTCGCGCGACGGAAGACTTGGCCACGCTCGAGGAAGTTGCCTTGCCGTGGGATATCGAGTCGGCTCAGCGCTTGTATCAAGCGTGGTTGCTCGACGTGCTCGACAAGCAAGTCGGCTTTGATGCGGCGGACGTTGCGACCGGCGTTCCCAAGATCGACAAGTTCTACATGACTCACCAATTCACGGTGACCTGTAGGGGCGATGTGGCCAAGCTGACGACGTTTTTGTACAGCTTCTACTCGGCCGATATCCTTCACTACTTCGACAGTATCAACATCAGGCAGATTCGTGAGAGCAAAGACCTGTCGTTGACGTTTGCGATTCGCGCTGTTGGTTTGCCCAATAGCCTTGAAAGGGAAAAGTTGTCGCCCAAGCCTGCGGACTACCGACGATTGGCCCAGATTGAAGAGTACATCCGGTCGATTGCCAATCGTAACCCGTTTGGGCTCAAGAACAACGGACCCAAAATTTCACTCGCCTCAACCACCGTTCGCGTACCGTTAGGCGAGTCGCTCGACCTGAAACCGTCGGCAACTGACGCGGACAAGGGCGACGAAGTTTTCTTTCACGCTGATTTGGAAGAACTGCCCGACGCGGACTTGGACAAGAAGACAGGCCGCCTGTCCTGGAAACCGAAGGAACTTGGCAAACGCCGCCTGACGATCTACGCGACGGACAATGGCTTCCCGCCAACGACGTCCGCGGTGGATGTGGTTGTCGAAGTTGTCGAGCCCAAGAAACCGAAAGAGAAGCCCAAAAAAGAGCTGGGCTTCGATACGGCCAAGTTGGCCGTCGTTTCGGCGATCATCCGATCGCGAGGCAAACCGCAAGTTTGGGTTTCCGTGCGAGCCAAAGGCCAGTTGCTGAAACTGGGCGTCGGCGACAAATTCGAAGTCGGACGAACCAACGCAAAAGTAACTCGAATCGACCCACGGGAGTTTCATTTCGAAACAACCGACGGCGAGCTCAAAGTGGTTGAGCTGGGCCAGAACCTGGCCGACGCTCAAGCCGTTTCGTCGGGCGAGTAAATCGCCGAGAGTGTATTGCTGAGAGTATCGCAAAGAGACACAGGGACAAAAAGTCCTTGTGTCTCTTTCTTTGTCTGTAGGCGATGTTCGGCGGCGTCAGCGATCAGCGCGAGCTGCGGTCAACCTCATCAGCGACTGGATTTGGCGGGCTTGATTTCATTAGCGTTGATGCGTCGTTTGAGTTCGACAATTCCGTCGAGGTAGACGTCCAGCACCGACTTGCGTTCGGCCGGATTGGCGAATACGGCCTGCTTTTTGACTTTCTCCATGTCGCTTTCCATTTCGCCTACGAGCTCGTTGGCAACTTTCAAATCAAATCTGTTTTGTCCTGCGATTTGAAAATAGATGGGGCTTGTGTGCGAGTAGATTTGATTGCCGAACGTGTTTTTGCGTTTAGTCAGCGGTGTCCGCAGCGCGACCCAGCCAGGCTGATCGATTTGCAGTGCATGTTTCAACTCTGCTTCGAAGTGTCCGCCGTTGGCTTTGGATGGTGACGTGGCAACGACATGACCATTGTGAATGATCTCAATTCGGCCAAAGTCCATTCTGGCTTTTGCGACACCGGAGAGATTCACTGTTTTGGTTCGCTCGATATTCAGCGTGTCTCCGATTGGGCGTCCATCAGCTGAGAATTCAAGTAAGGGCGAGTTTGTGATAAACGACCGACCGGCCCTGAGTTGCTTCAGCCAACCCTCGCTTGTCAGCTCGCCTCGCAATGGAACGTAAACACGAGAGAAGTCGTCGATAAACCAATCGGTTCCAGTCGAGAATGGCGTCTTCACTCCGATATTCAGGTAACGATAAAACGACTCCTCGTAATTGCCCCGGTTTCCTCCATCGAAAATGTTCTGTGCGTCGAGGGTGCCCGCCATCCAATTCGGAATGTCTTCGTAACCGAATCGATTGTGACACCAAACAACCGTCGCGCCGTCTCGCTTCGCTTCCAGCATTCCTCGTTGCAAGGGCATGGCATCGGTGCCCTTTCTCATGATGCCGGGACCGATACTAACCGGCCGAATCAGCTTGGCGATGTCGAGCAGCATGACGTGGCCGAACCCTTCGCCGCCACGTCCAAAGTTGTGACGGTGCTCTTCACCCGGTCGAAACAAAATTCCGGTTTGAGACAGCCTCGCCAGGTCGCCGCCCGGCAGACTGTTCTCCACGATCAGGTTGGAAATGTAGGTTTGCTCGTCGGGAATTCGCCGCAGGTGCGAGAGGAAGACAAGCTCGAGATCATCCGAGTGGGGCACTTGCCGCAGGTAGCTATCGGCCTCTGCGATCGTTAGTTTCATCAGATGCAAGTGCGTGTTTCCATTTCGCCAGCCTCGCTCATCGGCGCGATAGAACCGCTTCAGTCTCAGTTCGACGTTGTGCTTGTTCTTACCCTCTAGGTCGATCGTTGTGCTGGCAAGTTCCGTTTCAATGCCTTGCAGCGATTCTACTTTGAGTTTGCTTCGAGGTACGGCGACTTCGGCCCGTTCCGCGATCGTGTGCCAGTCCTGTTCGCGCTTGATCAGTTCACGAATCGCTAAAGTCTTTCCGTTGTCGAGTCGCGTTAGCCGCACGATGCCGGGAATTTGTTTGCCGGTCGCGTCGTCGACCAAGCGAATCTCAAGGCGGCACTGAGGGCCTTCCGACTGTTGCTGTTTCGCTTTCCGCTGAGTTTCCTTGCGCGCCGCCGCTTTCCGTAAGGCGGCTTTGTGCCGAGTCGGATCGTGGGCGCGGGCAGTAGAGGCCGGCATGTACGTCGCTATCAGGGACATCAACGTCAGCATGAACGCCGCCAAGCTTCGCAATCGCATGTCTATGGCTCCAAATGATTCGTTTAGCCCGTCGCCGCACGAAGGATTTGTCTAATAATCGCTATGCAACGCGTTAGGCTTGCCTTCTGGTCTCGTTTCCGAGGCACCGCAAGTGGGGAAGCCGCCACGGGCTGCCATGCTTTACGTAAGTTGCTGGACGGCTTGAATCAGTCCTTGCATGTAGCCGATGGCGTGCAGTCGTCCTAGCATGGTGTAGCCCGGTTCGCCCGCCTCTTCGCCGCGTAGTTGCGGGACGTGGTCAGGGCGTATGGGACCTTGGAATCCTATCTGTTTGTATGCTCGCATCGCAGCGACCATATCGGTGGGACCGTTGTCGTGAAACGTCTCGGTAAAGCTCTCGGCGGTTCCACGGATATCTCGAAAATGAACATAGCGAATATGGTCGCCCAACAGTCGAATCGTCTCGGGAATGGGCGCGCCAATTTCTGCAAAAGTGCCTTGGCAAAAGCAGATGCCGTTATTCGGGCTTGGCGCGATCTCAACAAGTCGCTGGAAGTTGGCGACGCTATTCATGATCCGCGCTCGACCGAGAAAACTCTCGAGCGGCGGGTCGTCCGGATGCATGGCGAGCGCAATTCCCAACTGTTCCGCTCGCGGCAAAACTCGCTCTAAGAAATAGGTCAGGCTGTCCCAGAGCTGTTTCGCTGTGAGCTCTTCGCGCTCGAGCTGGCGTGAGGCATCGTCGAGTGAGACGGCTCTATCGATGTCGCTCAAGACGAATTGGCTGACCCATGCTCCGCCGCGATCTTCGACATCGACTCGAGTTCGCACCCAGTCGGTGCCCGCCATGAAGTTGTAGCAAAGCACGGGGATTTTCAGCTCGCTCATCAGCTCGAGCAATCTCAGGATCGCCTTGATCTCGTCATCCCGGCCTGACGTGCCTTTGATGATGTGTTCGGTTTGCAGCGCATCTTCAACCGCGGCCGGTTGCATGCCGTGTTCGCGAATTCGATCGATTGCGGGTTGCCAGTCGGACCGATTTGGCCCTTGATAGCGAACCGTGATGCACTCGACGCCCGTTTGCGCCGCGAGCGCCAAATTGTCGTCGGAGAGCGGCGTGAGGACGGAAGCAAGTTTCATGGCGTTGTCCTACGTAGTGGCGCTCAATCTGTCGCTGCGCCTTGCTGACCGTGTGCGGCCAAGGAGTGATTCGCGCCGACTCCAAGCGCGCTATTTGGGCGAGGCGGCGTCATGCTGCTCGGCCACTGGCGGATCGTGATTTTGCCGATCATCAACGGTTAGCTCGCCGTGATCGAAATGAAACCGGCAGTCGGCTAGAGTTTCCGCTTCCTTGATGCTGTGAGTCACATGCATGATCGTAACACTTGCTTCTCGCTGAACAAGTTTGAGTAACTCGCACATCTGTTCGCGCATGCCGTCGTCAAGTGCGCTAAGCGGCTCGTCGAGCAGCAGCGTCTTGGGATGGAACGAGATCGCTCGACCGAGCGCAACGCGTTGACGTTCGCCTCCGCTGAGTCCACGAGTGCGTCTCCGCAACAGCGATTCGATGTCCAGCAAAGCCGCCAGTTCGCCGACTCGGTCTTGGATTCGCTTGCGGGATTGCCTGCGGATGTGTAGCGGAAAGGCCAAATGCTGTTCGACCGTCATCGACGGGAATAGGGCTCCGTCTTGCGGGACGTAGCCTACGTTGCGTTCGGCCGGTTGTATTTGAGTCACGTCTTTGCCCGCGAGCGTGATCTTGCCGGACTCGATTCGCTTGAGGCCGGCGATCGCTTCAAGCAGCGTCGTCTTGCCGCTGCCCGTGTGCCCCATGACAACGCCGTATTGGTTTGTACCGATGTCCAGCGACGCGTTCTTGACGCGAAACTCGCCGGCGCGAATATTGACCGCTTCAACTCGAATCACCGTTGACCCCCAAAGCTGGAGTCTCTCAAGCCGAAGAACCGGGTGGTCATGATCACGGTGATTGCCATCGCCGCCATGATCAACGAGACGGCGACAGCCGCTTCGAGATTGCCGATGCTTATTTCGAGAAAGACCGTTGTCGAGAGCACCTCGGTCTTGCCGCGAGTCGCTCCGGCAAAAACAAGCAGTGGTCCAAATTCGCCGAGCGACCTCGCCCAGGCCAGCGTCCCTGCGGCCATGATGCCTCGCCACGCTTCGGGAAGGACAACAAAACCAAATGCTTGTGCGCGACTGCAACCAAGTGTTCTTGCGACCTGTTCTTGTCGATCATCGATTTGGTCGAACGTCGATCGCAAGACGCGGATCGCAAACGCGCACGCAACGGCGAATTGAGCAAGAATGACGGCGGGAATCTCAAACACAATGGCTCGCCGCATCGAATCGGGTGCATAACGGAAGAGGATGAGCAAGCTGAGGCCGATCACAAGTGGCGGCAGCACGATGGGTATGTCGAGAATGGCGTCGAGCAGATTTCGGCCAACGAACTTATGCCGCGACATCAGATAGCAAATGGGGATCGCAACAATCACGGAGAAGATCGCGGAGAACGTACACGAGATCAAAGTCAGGCGAATGGAATAGAGAATGTTACGATCCCGCAGCGCGGTCAGGATCGGATTCTCATTGCCTTGACTGCTCTCCACCATGTAGGCCATGTCGGCGGCAAGGATGCCAACAATTAGCACGACGTAGAAGCCGCCCATGAGGCCGAAGGCGACATAGAAAGGCGTGTCCGATGGCGGTTGGTGGTCCGCGACTGCCGAGTCCTTTTCCGTCATTCTCTAGTTCGACTCCGGCTTGTTTTCTTTAGCCTCACCCGGCAAATCGCTCTCCTCTTGCGGCGAAAGTTGCCACGTGAAGCCGGCCTCTTCGAACTCTGCTTGAGCGTTGGAAATAGCGTCAAACAACCTGTTCGACAAATGTTTCTGTTGGCTCGTATTGGCGATGCTGAAGGGCTGAATCGCTTTGGCGAGGTCCGAGTCGATTTTTATCACGTCGATTTGCGCTGATGACTTCAGCGTATCCGTCACGTAGGCAAGCGTGGCGTCGGCTGAGCCCGTGCTGATCGTTGGCACGAGCAAAGCGGAGGACGCGGTTTGAGTGACAACGTTGTTTTTGACAAGGGCGTCGTAGTCCAAACTGGCTTGCAGCAACTTACGGCTCAGAACTCCAATAGTACACTGTTGCGGCTGCCCCAAAGCGACTCGCACGCCCTCGCGACTCAGGTCTTCCAACTCTTGAATGCCGAGCGGATTGCCTTTCTTGACGACGATCACGATATCGGCCGAAGAGACCTCCGTGCCGGGCTGGAACATCTCCTGTACGGTGTCGAGGTAGAACGTGTCACAGGCCATAAACACATCGGGAAACGCGCCGCCTTGACCGTCGCGAATACTGCGCATGTCCGCGGTCAGAATGCCGCAACCGTTGTAGACCGTGTTGATCTCGACGCCTTCGCGTAGACCAAATTCCGCGATCACGTCCTCAATGGCTCGGCGATTGACGGAGCCGGCGTAGAACGTCAACGTCGGACGATCTGCCCACACGTCGCCTTCGACCGCTTCGAAGCCCATTTCCGAAAACGTTGCCAGCCCGCGGTCTTTGGCCGTGACGTATCTGGCGAAATGAAGAGCTGCCGTCGGCTGACTGCTGCTCGTCATGACGCCGAAGGAAACCAGCGACTGGCCTGCGTCGAGCTCCGGGACTCGCACTGCTTTGAGCTCGGCGTATTGTTCGACTGTCGAATCCCACACGATTCCCGCATCCACGACGTTGAGTTTCACATCGTTCGCGACTTCGTTCACGGTTGGCTTGAATACGCCGTTCTTGGTTACATTCGACTCGACCGATTGCCACTTGCCTGTCTTCGTGAGCAGCTTCTTTACCTTTTTGCCGATGGCCGCGGCGGACGGGTTGCCGAGCGCCACTCGATGTTCCGGCTTGGCCAAATCGTCGATCGATCGCACTGTTTTATTGTCTTTGTGGACCGCGATCACCGGGCGAATATTGGCCACATAGAGCTTCTCTTTGACGAGATCTTCATCGCGGGCCAGTTCGATATAGCTTTCGTCAGCGGCCAAAAAGAGGTCGCCCTCTTGTCCCGTCTTGATTTGGCTCAGCAGCGTATTCGAGCCGGCGTAATGCAAATTGACGCGAACGCCGAATTCTTCTTCGTAGTCGGCAGCGATCTTCTCCATTGGATAACGCATGCCAGCTGCACAAAAAACGAGCAAGTCCTTACCGCGCGACGTCGGCCGCTGAGCGGAGAGGTAGAGAAATGAAAAGAGCGCCCAGAGAGTCACCGCACCGACGAGCAGCATCGCGTAAAGCGGGTTAAAGAATCGCGTCATCGAGCGCGCTCCGGGTTGGGTGAAACGAGCCATTGTAACAGGAAACAACCGCGCCGCCACAAATACGGGCATCGGTCTGTCCACGCTGTTCCATTGACTGCGGCGGTCTATCTTACCTCTTGGAAATTTTCACCCCGCAGAGGATCATCGCCGATTCCTTGCTCGTGTTCCGTGCGGGCGATTCATTGATCTTGATGGTGAGCGACTCCGACACTTCGACGTTCTCGAATCGAATCGTTCGACCTCGCATCGAAAGTTCGCTTAGGTCGACTCGCTTGCTGACGCCCGACAACTCAATCGTCGCCGCCTCCGCAGTCTTGTCGTTTGTTTCGTTCTGTCGTTTGTGAGTCGGTCGACGACACACGATTAGTTCGACATCGTAGCGTTTCGATTTTTTCTTCTTTAGATCCAGCGTGATCCGAATGCTCGTCGCGCCGCGAATTCCCGAGCAGCGGATCCAACTCGGCGTTTCCGCTGGCGGGACTCGCAAAGAATGGCTGGCAACATACTCGGCTTTGCCTTCGATTCGCACGGGGACATTCGGCGAACCGCCCCCCACGCTCGGGAAGTCGATCCATAACAGATCATCGTCGTCCAGCCGGTCGCCCGGCGCGCCAAAGTTGATGCCCAGATTCTCGACCGGCTCGAGGTTCCAAGTCTCTTCGCGAAACGTCCAAACTTCGACATCCGGCATGTGGATCAACGCCAACGAGCACTGGTTTTGATAACTACAAGTGCAAGTGCGAGTGTAGTCGGGCGCGTTCAGCACGCCGTCGGCAGGGATCAAGTTCGCGGTGCAGCTCGATCGAAAACCGCCCCAGTTGCCTGTCCCGCTGTCGTTCGCCAAATCGTAGTAGCCGGCCGCGGCGCTGCGGAACGTCAGCAAGTTGGGGCAGCCGATCGCCGTGTTGCATCCGTAGGTGCGAGTAAACGTCCAATTCCGCTCGCCCGCGGTCAGCGCGAAGGGCCTTGTCAGTCGCTTGCCGGTTAAAAGCCCGTACGCGGCACCTTGGGTAATGATGCGATCGCCGAGAAGCATGCATGGACCGCCATAAGCCAGTTTCTCCTGACTCCAGACAACGTCTCCGTTGCTCCCCCGATAAACCGTCATTCCGGCGGCCACTTCATCGGCAGCTCGGTCCCGATTCGCACTTCCGGCTTGGAGCAGAACATCGTGGTCACGCGAGTAGCCAAGCCACGTTCCAAAGACACCCTCGCTTGTCCGCCATACCGGTTTGCCGGTGGCGATTTCAATCGCTAATAGCTCGCCCTTGCCGTCGGGCTTGAGCCCTCTGCGCTTCACGAGCTCCAGCCGTTTTGACGTCAACTGATCGATGCAAAAAAGTAAATCGCCGCCGGCGACGATGGCGTTGTGTCGAAAGTTGTTATTCGCCTCGAGTTCCCACATCATTTTGCCGCTCTTGCGATCGAGAACAGCGACGGTTCGACTCCCCTCGCCGTAGCGCGGCAGCCCATCTTCTTTCCATCGGCTTTTCGACAGCGGCGACGACGGCTCGACTCCAGCGATAAGGTAGTCGCCGTGAACGCCAACGAAGCCCCAGTACGGCCGTCTCCCGTCTCGCTCTGGAAGGCGAAACTCAGAGATTGTCGAGCCGTCGTCCATGGCGAGTCGTAAACACTTGTCGCCGTAGGCGACGTAGATCGAGTCGTTGCAGAGGACGTAATTGCCGCCAATGGCGCCGGCGCCGGGATGGTGGCCCGTGTTGTCATAGAATAGTCCGACCTTAGGCAAGTCGCGTTGCCACAGCATTCGCCCCGAGTAAACGTCCACGGCCCGCAACATGTTTGGGCCTTCAATGAACAGGCGGCCGCCAAGCACTTGGGGAGTCGGACCGTGACCGTGGCGAGGGAGCACTTCTGCGTGCGATGGTCCTCCGAACCACAACACGCCAAGCGGTCCTTTGACCCGAACGTCGCGACTCATAAGAGAATTGGCCACATCGCCGTTTTGGTGAGTCCAAGCGCCAGCGCCGGGCAACGAACCGGCACGGACAATCGAGATCGCGCCTGGGCCTCGACGTGCTGTCTCAAAGCCTCTCTCTTTTAGTTGCACGAGCCGTGTTTTGTTGTCGGCCAAAAACGGCTCGCTCCATTCGGCGACGAGCGCCCCGCCATAGGGCCGAATTGTGCTTAAGTTGGCGCCGACCACGCGCTCGCCGCGAACGATGCGCTCGCCAATCTCCGCCGTCGAACAGACGACCAGATCAGCGAAATAGGGCGCCAACTCGAAATCGGGCGCCGTACGGATAACGTCAACTCGGCTTCCTAACAACGCCTCGCTCGCCAGCCGCGTTCGCGCTTCCTTGACCAGTTTGGCGCTCTCTTCCAACACAAGGATCCGGCCCTCGGTCGATTGGCAAAGATGATCCACCAACGCTGAATCGTATCCAAGCAGGACAGCATAGCCGTCGGCCGTCGGCGGGCTGGCCAACCACTGAGGCGGAGTAGGCTTCGCTTTACTCAGCTCTGCCGATGTCGCGGTGTAGGTTTGGATCGAAGTCGCGTTTTCGTCGCGATTGTTCGAGGCGAAGCAGTGCAATCGCCCTTTTTTTGTCACTACGATCAAGGCCTCGTCTGTCGCAATCATACGCCAGATGGGCGCACCGACATCGGCATTCCAGACGGGAGCAAGAGCCGCGCTGTCGTCGTCAAGATCGAACGCCAAAACTTGACCCGGTTTGCCCTCCGCCCAAAGCAACTGACCAGTTTGAATATGCAGCGATTTGGCTCCGTTCAATTTGACTTCGCGAGTCGCAGTCCAAATCGTCTTTGTTTCTTTTGTCGTCTTTCCTAAACGATCTTTCTTTGTTGTGGTTTCACGCTTTGGCTTTGAGCGAAGCAGTCGCAGCGCGCCGTCCTTGAAGGCCGCGACGTGTTTCGGGGCGACAATCTGAATCTCGAGGTTGTCCCATGGCTCGCCATTGTCGGTTGCGTAGACACCGCCGTGGTTCGAATGCCAGCCATCGCCAAGCAGGACTCCGAATCCGCCAACGTTCTTGCCAAGTGATCGATCGCCGGGACGATAATATTGGTAGGCCCCGTTCTCGATATCGAAACTCGCTGGCGGAGTGCGACCTCCGGAAACGAGCAACTGTTTGTCGTTTGCGGCTAAGTAGCCTTGCGGTGCGATGCCCGCGAACGCCGGACTGTTGTGCGGCTGGATGAGATATCGCGATCCGCTATCCGTGTTCGCCCAAACCTCCTCGCCAGTACGCGGGTCGACACCGTAAATAAAGATGCCCATGAACGGCCATATCCCAACCGAAAAATAAACCGTGTCGTTGTGAACGACCGGTGCGCCTCGAGCAGGCCACATGGAAATCAATCGATCGTTTCCGAGCAGCCACCGCTCTTGCGGCGCGCCTCGAAATCGCCATTCCAAATCTCCGGTCGCGGTATCGAACGCATAGAGCCGTCCGTCGTCCGAAGCGACGAGCACTTTTTCCCGCCACACGAGCGGCGCAAAACGAATCGGCGCATCGCAGTATCGTTTCCAAATCAACTTGCCCGTCGACAGTTCGTATGCGCCAAGTTCGCCGGTGACCATCGATGGCACGAACAACTTGCTGTCCGCAATGACCGGTTCATAGGAAGTGTCGAACTGAATCTTGCCTTGCTCCAGTGGCCAGGCCGGCGCGGGCGCCGTGAATTCATGCACCCAAGCTCGCGCCAGCGGAAGTTTTGGCGAGTGGGCCGAGTAGCCGGAGCGCGCCGAGTCCGCGCGCCACATTGGCCAATCGGCGCTCTCCAGACGCGCCGCGAGGGCGGCTAGGGCCAACATGCTGGCAATGGCTGCGATGCGACATGGGTGATTCATTACGACCTTACGTTCATGCTCTGTGACTTTAGGGGCTCGTTTCTTCCCTAAAATCGAGGTTAGCGAGGCCATTGGCCGACCGTGGCTATTAGGCTCGTTGTTGCAATTCAGGACATATCAGACCATAATCGCCCGCAGTCGAGTCGTAAACGGCCGCTGCAAAAGGGACTTCCGCAGCGGAGCGACGATCCCACGAAAGGATGATTATGCGACGCCCCCACGCCGCAGCCGCTGTCATGCTGGCTGCTACCCTACCCGCGCTTTGCTTCCCCACAATTTGTCTTCAAGCCGCTGACTCTCAACCGCCAGGATTGGGAGAACCGGGCAAGCTGCTCAAATTGGAAATTACCACAGGACGCGGCGCTGATCGCGTCGTGATCGCTGGCCGCGACACCGGACAACAGTTGCTCGTCAGCGGAGTTCATAGCTCAGGGCAGATTCGCGATCTCACTCGCGCCGTTTCCTATTCTGTCGAACCCGCCGATGTTATTCGCGTTGATGAAACGGGTTACGTCAATGGAGTTCAGGAGGGTGAAGTTGTTATTCGCGCGACTGCACCGGATGGCATTCAAGTCGCCATTCAAGTCGTGGTCACCAACATCAAAGACGATACGCCGATAAACTTCGCCAATCAAATCGTGCCGGCGTTTACGAAGCACGGTTGTAACAGCGGCGGTTGCCACGGCAAATCCGGGGGACAAAACGGATTCGCCTTGTCGCTGCTCGGATTCGAGCCGACGGAAGACTTCGAGTATTTGGTTAAGGAGGGACGAGGACGCCGACTGTTTCTGGCGGCTCCAACACGTAGCTTGCTGCTTGAAAAAGCAACGGCTCAAGCACCTCATGGCGGCGGCCAGCGAATCGAACTTAATTCGCCAGCGTACAATTTGATCCGTCGCTGGATCGAGCAAGGCGTCCCTTACGGAGAAGATACCGATCCGAAAGTCGTTGGCATCGAAGTGTTCCCCAAAGAGCGACTTATGGGGCGCGATGCCCATCAACAACTGACTGTTGTGGCGAGTTTCAGCGATGGACATACCGAAGACGTCACGCGGATGACTCAATTCGATTCCAACGATACGGAAATGGGAGAGGTCAGTGTTAGCGGCTTGGTCTCCACGGCCAAGTTGACCGGAAGCGTGGCCGTCATGGCTCGCTATCAAGGTCACGTCGGAGTCTTCCGCGGCACCGTCCCGCTGGGCATCGCGGTCAAGGAATTGCCGGCACCGAAAAACTACATCGATCAACTCGTCTTCAAAAAGCTACTGGCTCTCGGGCTGCCCGCTTCGCAACTCTCCAACGACTGGGTGTTTCAGCGACGCGTCACGATTGACCTCGCCGGACGACTTCCGACTCGAGAAGAAGCCGAGGCGTTTTTGTCGAACACAGATCCGGACAAGCGGGCCAAGTGGATTGACAGTCTGCTAACGAGCACCGACCACGCCGAATTTTTTGCTAACAAGTGGTCAGCAATCCTCCGAAACAAGCGAAACAAGAACGAAGACCGAAATGCGACGTTCGCGTTCTACGATTGGATTCGACAAAGTTTCTACACCAACAAGCCGTACGATCAATTTGTTCGCGAGATACTTTCATCAAGCGGTCAAGCCGATACGAATCCGCCCGTCGCATGGTATCGCGAAGTGAAAGACCAATCGGCTCAGGTTGAAGACACGGCTCAACTGTTCCTTGGATTGCGAATTCAGTGCGCTCGCTGCCACCACCATCCGTTCGAGGTTTGGAGCCAGCAAGATTACTACGGCTTCGCGGCCTTTTTCGCTCAGGTCGGGCGGAAAAAGGGTGACGTACCGGCGCTCGATCGTGTCTATCACCGGCGTGGCGTTGCTCAAGCCAAGAATCCGAAGAACCAGGCGGTCGTGAAGCCAACGGGCCTTGGCGGGGCGCCGCTGGAAATCGACCCGGACGACGACCCTCGGCACCATCTCGCCGATTGGCTTTCCGAGCCCAGCAATCCGTTTTTCGCTAGTGCCCTGGTGAACCGATATTGGAAGCACTTCTTTGGCCGCGGGCTGGTTGATCCCGAGGACGACATGCGGGTCACCAATCCGGCGACGAATCCCGAATTGCTCGACGCGCTCGCCAAGGATTTTATCGATCACAAGTTCGACTTGCGTCACTTGATGCGAACCATTTGCAACTCGAACGTCTATCAACTGAGTTCCGAACCAAATGAGTGGAATCAGAACGACAAGCAGAACTTCTCGCGTTATTACCCCAAGCGACTTAACGCCGAGGTCTTGCTTGACGCGATCGACCAGTTGACTGGCACCAAGTCGCAGTTCAGCGGACTTCCCGCCGGCACTCGTGCAACGCAACTTCCGGACAACGGCTTCAGCTCGTACTTCCTGACCGTGTTCGGGCGTCCCGAATCGAGCAGTGCGTGCGAGTGTGAGCGATCGTCTGAGGCAAACCTGGCGCAGAGCTTGCACCTGCTCAACTCGAGTGAGATTCAGGGCAAGCTGACTAGCGGAGCCGGCAGCGCAGCGACCCTGAACAAGGACAAAGCTCGTGGCGATGAGGCGAAGATTCGCGAGCTTTACCTTCTGGCGTTTTCTCGCGAGCCGACATCGGATGAGACTCGAATTGCGATCAAGCACATTGCCAAGAATGAGAAGAATACCCAGCATGCCTTCGAGGATATTGTCTGGGCGCTAATCAACACGAAAGAGTTTCTGTTCAACCACTAGAAGACGAGTCACTCAGCTACGGAATGGCATCGCTTCATTTCGTGGCTGGGACGCGCGGCTCGAATTCGACACCGACACACCGACTTCCCTCCTTCGGATGACCGGATGGCATCGATCGATCGGTCGCCCGCAACGCTCTAACGCGGCAGGCGACTCGACGCCTTCCGGTTTGATTACTCGCAAGCTCACAATCAGAATGGATCCCCAGCGGAGCGATTCTGTACACCCCGCCTGCTGGGCAATATTGCCACACACCTAAGATCCCAAAGGAATGACCCATGCGGCAAACGCTGGTTGCTTCTTGTACGTTCCTGACCATTGCCCTGACCAATCTGATGAGCGGCGCGCTGTTGGCTCAATTGCCGATCGGTGAGTTGACGACGCTCTATCCCAATGGAGGGCAGCAAGGAACGACCGTGACGGTCACCGCTGGCGGCGCGAATTTGGATGACGGTGCGGCGCTCATTTTCAGCCATCCGGGCATCACGGCGAAGGTCAAACAGGTCGCACCGGTCGAGTTTCAAAAGACCGGTGCGAAGCAATACAACCAATTCGACGTATCGATCGCCAAAAATGTCCCGGTGGGACGCTACGAAGCACGTGTCGTCGGCCGCTTTGGCGCGTCGAGTCCCCGCGTATTCAAGGTGGGATCGCTGCCAGAATTACTCGATGACGGGTCGAACAAGACGCCGGAGACAGCCAAAGCGACCGCGCTCAACACGGTGACGAATGGCCGCATCGACGCGGCGACACGAGAATATCTAAAGCTATCGTTGAAGTCGAACCAGCGAGTCATCTTGGATTGCCGCGCGGCTCGAATCGATTCTCGGCTGGACGGCGTGCTCGTGTTGTTCGACGCGAACAACCGCGAAGTGGCTCGCAGTCGTCGACGGCTTGCCCGCGATCCGCTGATCGATTTTCGCGCGCCGCAAGATGGCGAGTACACGTTAATGCTTTACGATTTTCTTTATCGTGGCGGCATCGAATATTTCTACCGACTGAAGATTCACACGGGAGCGCATGTCGATTTCACGATGCCGCTTGCCGCCGTTCCAGGCTCCAATGTGCCGTACACGATCTATGGTCGCAACTTGCCGGGAGGAGTCGATACGAACGTCAAGATCGACGGCGACGTGCTTCAAAAGGCGATTGCGAACATGGCAGCGCCGCCAAATGCGGTTGATAGTGTCGGCGCCGAAGCGCTCGTTTCAACTTCGGCCGCCAGTTTGGACGGCTTTGCTTCGGCGCCGTTTGGCGTCGATCCAATCCGCTTGGGCTTGGCCAAGACAGCGAGAATTGTGGTTGAATCGGAGCCAAACAACAAGCATGAGACGGCGACCACAGTCAAAGCGCCTTGCGAAGTGCACGGGCAGTTCTATCCGCGTCGCGACGACGATTGGATCGAATTCGAAGCCGCCAAGGGCCAGGTGTTCTGGATTGAAGTCGTGTCGCAACGACTCGGCTGGGAAACGGATCCCTACATAACCATTCATCGAGTTGTGAAGGACGCAAAAGGCGTCGTGACGTTGGCTGACGTCGTTCAGATTGACGACCCAAGCGATCGCAAAACCAAAATCGGAGGCAACTTCGATACGTCGAGCGACGATCCGTCCGCCCGTTTTGCGACGCCCGAAACGGCGACCTATCGGTTGCGAGTTCGAGATCAATTCGGCGCGTCCCGCGATGACCCGCGATATACGTACCGACTGATTATTCGCGAGCAGACGCCTGACTTCCGACTTTACGCCCTGCCTCAACAAACCAAGGTCGCCAATGCGAACCAAGTGCTCTCGTTCTCGCCCGTCTTGCGGCAAGGCGGCTCGTGCCTTCTTCGCGTCGATGTGGCTAGGGCCGACGGATTTACCGGGCAGGTTGACCTACGCGTCGAAGGGTTGCCGGAAGGAGTCACCTGCCGCGAGACGGTCTTGCCTGCCGGTGCCAACACGGCTTGGCTCGTCCTGCAGGCGGCGGATTCCGCCAAAGCGGCCGCCAGTGCAATACGTGTCGTCGGCAAAGCGACGATCAATGAGAAAGCAGTCGAAAGGACTGCTCGACCCGCCTCAATCGTCTGGGGTACAGCCAACAAGACTTTGATTCGGTCTGAGCATCGAGCAACGCAAGACTTGGTTGTCTCGGTGATCGCGGAGAAACACCAATTGGAAGCGAAACTCGGCGGCGACGCACGCATCGTGACGTCGAAGGGCGGCAAGATTTCGATCCCGTTGAATTTGGCCCGACGAGGATTTGCTGGCGACATCAAGTTTGTCGCTAACAACCTTCCTGCGGAACTCAAGCCGGCGGATGTCACTATCAAAGGTGCCGATTCGGCGGGCAAACTCGAATGGACGCTCGCCAATGCCAAAGCCAAACCGGGCGTCTACTCGCTTCATCTTCGCGGTGACATCAAAGTAAAGCACGTTCGAAACCCCGACGCGATCGCTCGCGCTGAGACCGCTCAGAAAGAAGTCGTTGCTTCCGTTGCTGCATTGGCGGAGGAAGTCAAGCAGAAGACGGCCGCGCGAGATCAAGCCGTCAAGGCGATGAATGAAGCGAATGCTGCCCTAAAGCAAGCCGAGCAAGCGATGAAGACGGCAACGGCCGCCGAGAAGAAGGCGATGGCCGAGAAGACCGTCGGGGACGCAAAAAAGAACTCGGAAGCAGCCGCAAAAGCCAACGCGGATGCGGCCAAGGCGCTTGCCGATGCGCTCGCCGTGCAAAAGCGAGCCGCCGCTGCGAAAACGGCGGTCGACAAACAGGTGGCGGCCGTCAAGAAAGCCAACGCCGCGAAAGATGCGAACATCACGGTCGTTTCCAGCCCCGTCACGATCGAAGTCGTTGCTTCGCCGATCGAAATGAAAGTCACTCCTCCAACGCCGCTGAAACAGGGCGCCAAAGGGACCTTTCAAATCGCTTTCGATCGCAAGTTCGGATTTGCTGAAGCGATGAACGTCGCCCTCACCGCGCCCGCTGCGGCCAAAGGCCTATCGGTTGCGAAAGCTGCCGTCGCCAAAGACGCCAAGACGGCTGCAATCGAAGTTACCGCCGCGGCCGACGCCAAGCCCGGCGATCATACAGTTACCGTCAAGGTGACGGCCACGTTTAACAAAGTACCAGTCGAAACGGTGCAAACTGTCGTCGTTCGCATCGAACCGAAGTAGGCTCATAACGAGTCTTGATTCGCGATGGTTTCGAGCCGTTGCGGCTCACAACGTCAGAATTCAAAATCAATTAATGCCTCGCAAAGACCCCATGAGGTGCAGAATGTTTTTTAGCCGTACTGTTGCCAATCGAACGACTGCAGCGCTCGCCGCTTTGCTTGTGGTCGCCGCATTCTGTACCGGTTCCGCACTCGCGGACGAAATCAAGATCGATGAGGTCAAGCAGAGCGAGCCCGTCGATTTCGCAAAGCAGATTCTGCCGATTCTGCGCAAGAAGTGTCTGGCCTGCCACAACAGCACGGAAGCGGAAAGCGATTTCGTGATGGAGACGCCCGCGGCAATCGCCAAAGGCGGCGCAGAGGGGGCCGGATTGGTCGCCGGAAAAGGCCTTGAAAGCCACGTGCTTCAAGTTGCGGCTCATCGAAAAGAGCCGTTCATGCCGCCAGAGGACAACGATGTGCAGGCGAGCAACTTGACGTCGGCGGAATTGGGCTTGTTCAAGCTCTGGATCGATCAAGGCGCCAAAGGCGGCGCCGGTTCCGGTTTGGGACCGATCCAATGGCAGCCGCTCCCAGCTGGTGTGAATCCGATCTACGCGACCGCGATTACTCCAGATGGTCAGTACGCCGCCGCCGGCCGCGCCAACCAGGTCTTTATTTTTCACGTTCCCAGCAAACGCGAAATCGGTCGCTTGACCGATCCGCAATTGGCCAAACAATTACAACAGAACGCAGGCGTCTCGCACTTGGACTTGATCCAGTCGTTGGCGTTTTCGCCTAAAGGCGATCTTCTCGCTTCTGGTGGATATCGAACCGCCAAACTTTGGCGCCGACCAACCAACGTCAAGTTGGGCGACTTGAAAGGCGTCGCGTCGCCTGCGAGCGCTCTCGCCGTTTCCAACGATGGGGCGACCATCGCTGTTGGTGAAGAGAGCGGGGTTATTCGAGTCTATACGAGTGGCAAGGCGGACCCGGCCAAGTCCCTTCAAGGGCATACCGGAGCGGTCACGGGAATGGCTTTCTCCGCGGATGGAACTCGATTGGTTTCCTCCTCGAAAGACAAGACGTCCCGCGTTTGGACATTGGCGGATGGCAAAGAGCAAAAGAAGGTCGAAACGCCAGCCGAAGCGACGTCGTCTGCCTGGGTCGATGACGCTCATGTTGCCGTGGGCGGTGCCGACAAGATCATCCGTATCTTCGCTCTGGCCGACGGGAAATCGGGGCGAGAGCTCAAAGGTCATACCCAGTCGGTCGATTCGCTAGTTGCCTTTGGCGACAAACAGCTGCTTTCAGGCGGACCGGACGGGACGCTGAAACATTGGAATGCGGCTGATGGCAAGTTGATTCGATCGATGAATCACGCTGGCCCTCTCACTTCGGTCGCAGTCAATTCCGACGCAACTCGATTCGCTTCGAGCAGCGCGAATAAGACAGCGAAAATTTGGGACGCCTCCAACGGACGCCAGTTGTTCGAGCTCAAAGGCGACTATCAGCTTCAAGCCAACGAGGCCGACCTGAATCGGGCGATGGCTTTGGCGAAGAAGCGAGTCGATTTGGCCAATGCCGATTTGAAAGCGGCGCAGGCTCGAAAGAAAGCAGAAGAGGACAACAAGAAAAAAGCGGATGAGGCTTCAAAGAAAGCAGTCGAGGAGCACAAGAAAAAGGTCGAAGCCGCCAAGAAACCCGTTGCTGACAAAGCGGCCGCGGATAAGAAGCTAGTCGAGACGACTGACGCCGCCAAAAAGGCCGACGAAGCCAAGAAGGCGAAAGACAGCGTCGTCGAGACCCACAAGAATGAACTCAAGGCGGAGCAAGCGAAGCAGACGGCCGCCAATGCAGCGGTTGCCAAATCGGCTGCCGCCCTCAAGACGGCTCAGACCGCTGCGACTGCAGCAACGACAGCGGCAACCAAGGCGGCGCAAACCGCCGCCGCCGCGCAGAAGACCGTCGATACTGACAAGGCTGCCGCTACCAAAGCCCAGGCGTTGGCCGACACCACGTTGGCGACTTCTCAACAGGCGGCCAAAGCGGCCGCGGCCAAAGCGGACGACAAAGCGCTCGCCGCAGCCGCCAAAACGGCGAAAGACGCCGAGGACAAAGCGGCCTCAGCGGCGAAATCAGCGAAGGACAAGCTGGCCAAGTCAACCGTCGCGCTGACCACCTCGCAGAACACAAAGAAGACGGCAGACGCGAACGCGGCCAAAACCAAGGCGACAGCCGCTACGGCTCTCACCGCGAAAACGAAAACGGACACCGAGAAGAAAACCGCTGATGCTCGCGTCACCGCAGTGCAAGCGAAACTGACCAAGTCGACTGCTGAGCAGAAGACAGCAACGACGGACTTGGCCAAGGCAACGGCTGCCCAGAAAGCGGCTGATGCCGAGGTCAAGAAACAGACACCGATTGAGAAGAAAGCCAGCGACGAATTGAAGTCGGCCGAACGAACTCTCGCGGCAGCCAAGCGAAGCGCGACGCGAGCTGTTGGTTCCGTGAAAAAGGCGACCGAAGATATCCCGCCGATCGAGGCGACGATCAAAACGTTGACCGACCTTCACAAGAAGTCGGAAGGCGTGTTGGCCGCAGCCAAGAAGGTCACCACGGATTCGCAAAAGCCACTTCAAACCGTCGCCTTTTCGGGCGATGGAGCGACGTTGGCGACCAGTGGCGACGATGGGCGAGTCCACCTTTGGGACTCGGCCACCGGTACGCCGATGGGCATCCTTGAAGGGCATGGGCAAGCCATCGGCCATGTGGCGTTCGTCAAAGGCGTCGAGCTGGTTACGGCGGGCGGCAAGGCGGTCATTCGATGGAATTCGCAGCCCGATTGGGCGTTGGAACGAGTGATTGGCGATGTGGCCGATGATTCCAAATTGTTGGATCGAGTCACCGCGTTGGCTTTCAATCATGACGGCTCGATTTTGGCCACCGGTAGCGGCGAACCGTCTCGAAGCGGTCAAGTCAAATTGTGGAAGACCGCCGACGGCGCACTGGTCCGCGAGTTGAAGGAACCGCACAGTGATACGGTCCTCGGCTTGGAATTCGATCGCAAAGACGAACACCTGGCCACCTGCGGGGCCGATCGATTCGTCAAGGTCTTCAAAGTTTCCGATGGCTCTTTTGTTCGCTCGTTCGAAGGCCACACCCACCACGTGCTCGGCGTCAGTTGGAGCGCGGACAGTCGCACGTTGGCTAGCGGCGGCGCCGACAAAGTGATCAAGATTTGGGATTTCCGAACGGGAGATCAAAAGCGAACGATCACCGGTTTCGCCAAAGAAGTGACCTCGATTCAGTTCGTCGCGGACGGAACGAACGTCATTGCTTCATGCGGCGACGCGCGAGTCCACGTCAAGCGAAGCGACAATGGCGGCAACGTTCGGACCCTGAGCGGCGCGAGCGATTTCATGTACGCGGTTGACGTAACAGCCGACGGCAAGACCTTCATCGCGGGCGGCCAAGACAGCGTCGTTCGCATTTGGTCGGATAACGGCCAAGTGGTCGCGACCTTTGAACCACCTAAGATCGACGAGCCCAAGAAGGACGGCGAATAGGACGGTGTAGGCGGCTTGTGCGATGTTCTTCAGCGCAGAAGTTGCTTGCGCAACAAGTTGAGAGCCTGTTTTGCCGTGCGCGAGTGGATGATGTCAGGGTGGCCGATCAGCGAAGTTTCGTGACGCGAAAGTTCGTACGGCGTGTGCAGCGCAAGCATGGCGTGTTCGTCTGATTCGATCGGATTGTAAATGATGGCCAGCCCATAATCCGTGCCGTGAGTTTGAGCGGCTTGCGCTGCGAGCCGCTCAATGAGCGTCGCTTGTTCGCCATCCCCGGCCCATTTACCCGCGGCCGATTCATCGCTTAGCAATTGCCCGCCTCGGAAAGACGAGGAGCCGTGATGGGTAAGCCAGCGGCCAAGCAATCCGCTTCCGACTTCGACGGTCGCCAGCGTGGCGCACTGTTCCTCAAGTTGGCGCAGGACGGCTTCGGGCAGCTCGATGTCGCCTTCCGCGAAGACCAGTTTGCCAAGCGAGCCGAGAATGGTCTGACGCGTGGGCTCGATTAGCGCCTGGCACGCTTGCGGAGTTTCGGCGTGGGCGGTGATTCGCAGTGTGATCGTTGCCTGACTGACGGTGATGCCGACGGACGGTTCACGCCCGCGGCGAATCAGATCGGGAAGCATCTGTTCGAGATGGCTTTCACCGACGCCAAAACACTTCACCAAGTGGTGGTGAATAAACTTACGCCGCCCGCCTAGGTATCCCGCAATTTCCTGCTCAACCGTCTCGGCCCACATTTCCTTCATCTCGGCCGGCACGCCAGGTAATGCAAATGCCCGACACCGGTTTCCCTCGGCGTGCAACATCATGTCGACGCCGGGTGCCGTCCCGTGCGGATTGGGTATCGGGCGAGCGTTTTGCGGGAACATGGCTTGGATGCGATTCTTCTCCGGCATGACTCGATTGCGCCGGGTAAACATCGATTCGATATGGGCGAGCATCGACCCATCGAGAATTAACGGCTCGTCCATCGCTTCCGCCATGGCTTGACGAGTCAAGTCGTCGGCAGTCGGACCGAGTCCGCCAGTGCAGACCACGATTTGCGCGCGTCGAGCTGCGGTGCGGAACACGTCGATGTTCGCCGCCAAATCGTCCCCAACCGTTGTGTGGAATAGGACCGAAATACCCAAATCGGCCAATCGTTGGCTCAGCCACTGAGTATTTGTGTCGAGCCGCTGACCGCTGGTCAACTCGTCGCCAATTGCGATCACTTCCGCTTGCATGCCGCTATTCCAAACCTGATCACGGCGATTCTGCTGTTACTACGGCCGTTTCCCAGCCGTCATAGTCACCATCGCATTGGACGGTAAGGTCGTACAGTCGCATCACCTCGTCGTTGACGCTTTCAATGTTGACGGCGTGCGTCTTAATGAGGTTGAGCACATAGGGACGATCATCCGGGCCCTCGTCATGTTCGTCTGCGACTTCAAATCCAGTCCGCGCGAGTCTCGAAAGAAATGTTGTGCGCGATTCGACTTGCTCGAAATAGATCCAGTGCTGGACCTCGCGCGGTTCGTCAAGTTGATCGCCATGTTCTTCGAGCTGGCGAACAACTCGTCCGTTCTGAATCGTCTGAAACTCACGAGGTCCCGGATAGAGAAAACAAAAATAGACTTGCCAGTCGGGGTCGGTTCGGCCGCCGATTTCATACGAGTATTGCGGGTGCGCTGCGAGCGCTTTGGCAAACTCGGATTCAACGTCGCGAGTCGCTGAGTAGAAATAGAAATCGCGGCTGCCGCCGGACGTGTTCCGGCCCGCGTACAAGGTCTCCGCACTGGTGTTCTCCGCGGCCGAGGAGAGCGCGTCTTCGATCTCGCATAACGCGGCCATCTCGTCCTTGCTCGACAGTCCGTCGGGTCGAGGGTCTCGCATTATCACACGCACCCAAATCAGCTCGTTGATCTCATCGATTCGATCGAAATCACGCAACGAGAGGTCGAGAAAGACCGAAGCGGGTTGGTCTTCCACCAAGCAGAAATAGAAATCCCATTCGTGCTCCATTGTTTGGCCTCGCGCCGGGTGGTGCATTCGCCCAGTGCGGCGTCAACAGGTTCGCACTGGTTTATTTCCCTCGCATTGTAGCGGATGGCTTCATTTAGCCGCACCCCAACCCCTGGTCGCGGCGACAGTCGCTGCGGATAATGAGCCCATGACGACGATTCTGATCGAAATAACCGGCATGCATTGCCAGGGCTGTGTGCGATCGGTCACCGGCGCGCTGACGGCGTTGCCGGGCGTCGCGAACGTTCAGGTTTCCCTGGAGCAGGAATCGGCGTCGGTCGACCTCGACGCCGGAATCAGCGGGGCCGAGATGATTCCGGGGATCGAACAAGCGATCCGCGATTGTGGCTTTCAGCTTCAAGCAATTTCTCGCGATGAAACGGCCGGCGTCGCAAGCGGGCAAAGTGAAGCCAACGATCGCACGATCGATCCCGATGATAAAGCAGTTCCGCTTTACTCGATTGGGCAGTTGGGGCAAGATGCCAGAATAGGGCCGTCGCTGGAAGAATCGCCGAGCAATTTTCCGACTGAGGATCGCCCAGATTCGCCGAGTCGAGAAACTGCTCGCTCCCAATCGCCTTCAGTTGCCGGATTCGCGATCAAACTCGAAATCGAGGGAATGCACTGCGCGAGTTGCGTGAGTCAAGTCGAGTCGGCGCTATCACAAGTCGGGCAAGTCGCTTCGGCTCATGTCAATCTACCGCTCAAACAGGCCACGGTTCGAACGGCCAAGTCTGCGTCGCCGGTTAATGTCGAGAGCTTGATTGACGCCGTTCGGCGCGCCGGCTATTCGGCTCGTGTCGCCTTGGACTCCGCCGAAAGAGTCGAGCAGATCGAGTTGAGGGACTTGGCGGAGCGTCGAGGTTGGCTGCTTCGCGGCGCGGCGTCCGCCGTGGCCTTGGTATTGTTGTTGGCCGCAGGTCCATTGGCTTGGATTCCCTCGTACGGCGGATGGTTCAGCTTTGTCATCGCCAGCGTCTTGCAAATCTATGCCGGCGGTCCTTTCTTTATCGGCGCCTTTCGCCGTCTCTCCGCCGGATCGGCCAACATGGACACGCTCGTCGCGTTGGGAACGGGAGTCGCATTTGCGGCTGCGGTGGCGGGGCATTTCGGCATCGGGGAACGAATGACGTTCGCTGAGCCCGCGATGATTTTTACGTTTCTCACAACTGGGAAATGGTTGGAGTCTCGCGCGCGAGGTCAAGCCTCCAAAGCGATCTTCGGACTGATGAAGCTGACTTCCGACGAAGCGAAGGTTGTTCGAAAAGGCGTGGCGGAATCGGTGGCGACGCGCGACGTGCTTTGCGGCGAGACGATCCTTGTCGAGCCAGGCGAAACCGCGCCGCTGGACGCGATTGTGTCCGATGGTGTCTCGCACATGAACGAGAGTTGGTTGACTGGCGAGTCGACGCCCGTGCCGAAGCAAGTTGGCGAGACGATCTTCGCCGGTGCGATCAACTTGGATGGCGCACTTCAAGCCAACGTGACACGTGAGCTCGACGACACAACGCTCGCGCAAGTTGTTCACTTGGTTCATGAAACGCAGCAGACGAAGACAGATGTGCAGCGCCTGGCCGATCAGGTTGTGGCTTGGTTCGTGCCCATCGTGCTGGCCATCGCTTTCGTCACCACAATCGGTTGGTCGGTGGCGGGCGACTGGACGAGCGGGGTGCGTTGCGCCGTGGCGGTCTTAGTCGTTGCATGCCCCTGCGCGCTCGGTTTGGCGACGCCCATGGCCATTCTTGTCGGCAGCAGTCGAGGCGCCCGTCGCGGCATCTTAGTGAAGAACGCCCAGTCGCTTGAATCGGGCGGCATCGTCGATGTGGTTTTGCTCGATAAGACAGGCACGATTACCGCGGGACAGCCCGAGGTCGTCGCGGTGGGCGTTGAGCCCGGCGTGAAGGACGACGTGCTCTTGCAGATCGCCGCTTCGGTCGAGTCGTCGAGTCGCCACCCACTGGCGGCCGCTATCGCGAGGCGGGCGAAACTCGAAGGCTTGGAGACGCGAGTTGCATCGGAGTTGGTGATTCACGAGGGGCTGGGGATCGAGGCCAAACTCGACTCGGACCGAATTCTAATCGGCGCCGCTCGGTTGTTGGCTCGAGAAGGAATCGAGGTTCCCGCTGCTCAAGTCGAGCAAGCCGCCGTCCACGAAGAGTCGTCAAAAACCGTTGTTTGGATCTCCAAGCAAGACCATTTGCTGGGCTGGATTGCGATCGCCGATCCCATTCCTTCCGAATCTCACGAGGCGGTCGCCGAGCTGAAGCGACGAGGGATTGAAGTCGTGATGTTGACCGGCGACCAGGAAAAAACAGCCGAGGCGGTAGCGCGCGAAGTCGGAGTCTCTCGAGTCAAGGCGGAACTCAAGCCGCAAGATAAACTCGATTTTGTTGACCGGCTGCGGCGTGAGGGGCGAGTGGTGGCGATGGTCGGAGACGGCGTCAACGATGGACCCGCTCTCGTGGCGGCGGATGTCGGGCTGGCCATGGGCGCTGGAGCGGACATCGCGGTTGATTCCGCTGACATCGTTCTCGTAAACTCGGGGCTTCACGGTGCCGTTGAAACGCTCGATTTGGCCAAGTCGACTCGGTCCATTGTCCGCCAAAATCTGGCTTGGGCATTCGGCTACAATGTCGTATTGCTTCCCGTAGCGGCTGGGCTGTTCGCAAATGTTGGTCTCCGCCTTCATCCGGCGATGGCCGCCGCCGCCATGGCCATGTCGAGCATTTCTGTCGTGCTCAATGCGCTTCGCGTCGGTTGGCGCTCATCACATTGACACTCGGCAAAGTCAAACCTAAGATCGCAACTCAATCAGACAGCGATAACTAGCGTTACGTCAAGAGAGAGTCTTTTCGATATGCCAATTCCGACCTTCCCTTCTGCTGCGGAGTTCGACTAACAATGGATCAATTTGTCGGGTGCGAACACTGCGTGCGAGAAAACGAACCGCTTGCTCCTTACACCTGGTTGCGAGTCGGCGGCGTGGCTGAGTTTCTGGCCGAGCCGACTTCCGTTGAGGAACTGCGGAAGCTCGTCGTGATCTGCCGCGAGAATGACATTCCGGCCAGAATTCTGGGCGGCGGCTCCAATCTGATCGTTCGAGACGAGGGCGTGCCCGGGCTCGTCATTTCGCTAGCCGCTCCCGCCTTCACGTCGATCACGCCTGAAAACAATCGGATACGGGCTGGCGGCGGTGCCAAATTGGGGCATGTGGTCTCGGTGGCGGTCCGCGAGGGCTTGGCTGGACTCGAACAACTCGTCGGCGTGCCCGGAACGATCGGCGGCGCGCTGCACGGAAATGTCGGCGCCAATGGAGTTGCGATCGGCGAATGGACCCAATCCGCGACCGTCATGAATCGTTCTGGGGAAATTATCACCTACCAACGCGATGACTTGCGATTCTCCTATCGCAAGTCGAGTCTCGATGAATTGGCGATTCTTGAGGCCGAGTTCGAGTTCGACACGGATGACACGGCCAACTTGACAAAACGAATGCAAAAACTCTGGATCATTCGCAAGAGCCAACAGCCGCAAACCGGCCAGAATTCCATCACTGTCTTCAAAGATCCCTCGGGTGCCAGCGCATCAAGCCTGCTGAGCGATGCTGGGTTGCAGGGAATGGGCGTTGGAGAGGTTGAGATCAGCGGTCGCGATCCTAATTCCATCGTCACTCGACAAGGTGCGACCGCCGCCGACGCGATTCGCTTGATCGAATTGATGGCGGATCAAGTTCACGAACGGTTGGGAGTTGAGCTGGAGCGCGAAGTCGAAATCTGGTAATTCACTCGTTGCGGTTCCTTGATCGAGAAGATTCGAGTGGGCCGAGATCGTCGATTCGCTGCGGCCGTTGAAGTTCTCTTCGAGCCATCTCTCACCCCGAGGGTGGCACAGGACGAGTTGAACAGGTTGTTGGCTTTCGGTGCCAGGAACTAGATTCCCGAGTGTTGACGCCCATCGTATGTTGCCGTCAAGGAGGATGGCATGGCCCGAACCAGCAAGAAATCACAGAGCTTGATTGCGGGACTGCTCAGCCCGTTGAAGAGAGACGGGGTCAGTTGGATCGCGGTGATGCTGCTTGTCGTCGCCGTTCCGCTTGCTTTGCTAGCTGCCTACCAGGAGTGGGGCGGAGTGATCACGGGTAGCGGCATCTACTTGGTTGAGGCAGAGGAGATCCACGTCACGCCGCCACAGCCGACTTGGATTTACGGCAATGTGAAAGCGGAGGTCATACGCGATGGAAGCCTCTGCGAACTCTCTGCGCTCGACACGGATCTCACTCGGCGAATGATCGATGCCTTCGAGGTTCATCCTTGGGTCGAATCGGTCGAACGTCTCTCGAAAGAACACCCCAATCGGGTCCGCGTTCGGCTTGCCTATCGGCGCCCAATCGCGATGGTCGAAGTTCATGATGGCGAGCGTCGCTGGGTATCGCCCATCGATCAGTATGGCTACGTACTGCCCACGGACGGATTTGCCAACAAACTTGATAACCTTGAGGACTACCTTCGAATTCATGTCGGAGGCAATTTGGCTCCTGGCGTCGCTGGCACATTGTGGTCCGACGTGCGAGTGCGTGATGCCGCAGCCGTTGCGCAAGTTGTTCACAAGAGGTGGAAATCGCTTGGGCTCTATCGCGTTGTCGCTCTGCCCGCCTCGCAAGACTACCGCACTCCTCAGTTTTCACTGGCAACGCGAAGTCGAGCACCAGTAATCTGGGGAAGCGCGCCAGGCCGCGAGGAGGCTCATGAAGCGCGAGCCGCTGACAAGCTTATTGGGTTGGTCGCCTACGTTGCCAAGAACGGTCCGCTCGACGACATTCCAACGAGCCAGACACTCGATCTTCGCAAGGCCAGCGGCGTAACCGTCTCGCCCCGAACCGCTCGCGTTCCAGATTGATTTTAGAACTTGGGCCAAGAAAAGCACTAGAACTCGGGCCAAGAAAAGCAAGCGCGGCTCAAGATTCGGCTACGAGTTGACGCTAACGTTGAGCTCGGGCGGATGCATTTTCGGGGGCGTTCAGCTTGTCCATGAGCTCTTGCCGAACGACGGGCATTTCCTCGGGGGCTTCGATGCCGATTCGCACCCCGCCCCCCGTGATTCGAACGACGGTGACGGTGATTCCGTCACCAATGAGAATCCTCTCTCCGACTTTGCGACTGAGAACAAGCATGTTTCGTCCCTGTCGGCAAACCACGTCCCACGTGGCACCCGTCCTTGCAGCGAGAATGTCCGCCCCAACTTTGAGACAGCGCTGAGTCGTCCACCAGATTCCGCAAGTGTATCGCTCCATAACACCGATTGCAAGCAAATGCTGTTGGCGAAATGCAGGCATTCTATGTCGCGGAGAATGGGGTGAATGGGAATCTTGGGCTATTTTTCTAGATAGCAATCGTTTGCGGCTGCGACGCCGCAACCCGACTCGAATTCGTGTCCTTGCTCGGCCAAGAGTTGTTCGAGCGCCGTGAGTAGCAGCAGCACGTTTTGCATCCGGCAGGCGTAGCCCATCAGGCCGATTCGCCAGACCTTGCCCTTGAAGGCGCCGAGTCCGCCGCCGATTTCGATCCCAAAGCGATTGAGCAAGTCGGATCGCAGTCTCGCGTCGTCGACGCCTGAGGGAATTTGCACGGCGTTGAGCATCGGCAGCCGGAAACCTTCTTGGGCCGTCAATTGAAGCCCGAGCGAATCCAGACCGGCCTTGAGGGCGAGATGATTTCGCGTGTGGCGGGCAAAGCATTCGTCGAGGCCCTCTTCGAGGATGATTCGAAGTGCTTCATAGAGCCCGTAGTTCATGTTGATGGGGGCGGTGTGGTGGTAGACGCGATTGCTTCCCCAGTAGTTGGCGAGCATCGAGACGTCGAGATACCAGCTTTGTACCTTGGTTTTGCGATTGAGGATGCAATCCAGCGCTCGGTCACTGAAGGAAATCGGAGCGAGGCCGGGCGGGCAACTAAGGCATTTCTGTGAGCCCGAGTAGATGGCGTCGATATTCCAGGCATCGACCTCGACGGGAACGCCGCCCAATGAGGTGACGGCGTCGACCAACATCATCGCACCCGCGTCGTGAACCTGTTTCGATATCGAATCGATAGGTTGCCAGGCGCCGGTTGAAGTTTCGGCCATGACCAGGCCGACCACCTTGGGTTGCACGCGTTCGAGGACCGGCTGCAAGTCGTCGACGTCGAAGACTTCGCCCCAAGGTTTTTCGATCGTCGTGACCACTCCCCCTGCTCGAGCGGCCACATCGGCCATTCGCATGCCGAACACTCCGTTGACGCCGATGACGACGGGGTCGCCCGGTTCGATCAGGTTGACGATCGTGGCTTCCATGCCCGCGGATCCGGTGGCGCTGATGGCCATCGTCATCCGATTTTGCGTTCGAAAGAGGGTCCGCAGCATATCCTGCAGTCCATCCATTACGTCCAAAAAATAAGGGTCCAGATGCCCAACCGTGGGCTTGGACATTGCCTCGAGGACTCGCGGATGGATATCACTTGGTCCCGGCCCCATCAGTGTGCGGACGGGCGGGTTGAGTGGCGCGTGGGGCATCGATGTGTCCGTGCTTCCTGGTGAAAACGCGTGAATTGGGGGTCGTGATTGGCCAGATTTCGCTCATCCAGCCCTAGCGCAGGTCGGGCGTCGCGTCGGCTCAAACTCACCTCAGTTTACCCGTCTTTCGCCCCGTCCGGGAGTGGCGGCGAGGCCGAGCGAATCGCGTTAGATTGGGGAGTTTGTCTTCGGTCAAAAGCCTCATTTGCGTGTAACATGAGGCGGTGTCGAGGCCATTAACTGGTGGAACGAGGAGAGGCGATGAATCAGCGCGACGAACCTGGCATTGAGGAACTGGTCCGCGACACCCACATTCGCATCCGCGCTTACATCGCGGGGATGGGGATCGCGTCTCACGAGGTCGACGACGTCGCGCAAGACGTGTACATCGAGTATTTCCGCAACTTGGAGAAGCGGCCAGAGGAGGCGGCTCCCGAGCGCTGGCTCAAGGGAATTGCCAGGAACCTTTGCCTCAACCGCATTCGCCGTTCAGCGCGGCGCGGGCGGCTTCATCACCAAGCCATTGGGGAAATGCTTGCCGAAGCTAATTCGACAGCCGATCGTTTGGTTTCCAACCGTTCAGTGGAGTACGCCCTTGAGGGGTGCTTGGAGAAGCTGGAGCCGGACCAACATCGACTGTTGCAATTGCGGTACAAGGACGAATTGCCCTCCAAATCGATCGCCGATGTGACGAACTCGACTGCGGAAGCGATTCGCGTGGCCCTCTATCGGCTACGAGCTTCGCTGCGTGATTGCATGAACGCCACATTGGCGCGTGAGAATGCGTGATGAACGACCAATCAAATTCGCTGTTGCTGCGTTACTTGGACGACCGCGACAGTTTGAACGACGAAGAGCTAGAACAACTCGTTTCCGCGCTGCGCGAATCCCCTGATCTGCAATTGCGTATGCGCGACCAGCTTGTCATCAACGAACTCGTCGCTCAAAGGGTCGCCGTTGATCGGCGCAACTTTCCAGCTCAGATGAATCAGCGATTGAGCGACGAGCAGGACGAAGGCGGACTCGAGCAGCAGGTGCAAGACATGCACAGTCTCGCTGCCGCCGAGTGGGACCGTTGGTCTGATACGCGAGATCGGCAGCAACGCGGCGTTCGTCGACGCCGCGTGGCCATGGCGAGCGTTGCGGTGATTGCGATCGTGGCCGGTGTCCTGGGGTATCGCGAGTTTGGGCCGGTCGCCCGAATCGATATGGTTCAAGGCAAAGTTAAGGTGATTCGAAGTGGTCGCCAAGTCGAAGCGCGGCCCGGGATGTCGCTATTCGCCGGCGATCAAGTTCAGTCGACGGGCGGTCGTTGGTCGATGATGTTCGCCGACGAGTCCAAGCTCGCAGTGCGCGGCCCCTCCGACTTGCAGCTCAACGGTCGACGAACGCAGGCGAAGCTCGTCAACATTGCCCACGGCGACGTGACTGCGGATGTGCAACCTCAGCCGGTCAACGCGGCCATGCGAATAATCGCGTCGAATGCCGAGGCGGTCGTCCTGGGAACAGAGCTGTTCTTCCTTGTCGATTCCCAGCGCACAAGGCTTGACGTCGCTCAAGGCAAAGTACGTTTGAAGAACTCCTCTGGCGGTGATGATCAAGCCGGCGACGATTCGGTCGTCGTTGAAACGGGTAGCTATGCGATCGCTCAGGCGGGACGCGTCGTCGAAGGGCGGAGCGCCTGGCCGATGAATTCGAACGACCTCATCCTGCGCGGCGAATTCAACGAGTCGGCTCAACTGATTTCGCAATACGTCGACGGCCCGCTGGCCCGCGCATTGACGCCTCGCGGCGATGCGAATTGGGCCAAGGGAGAATTGAGACTCAATGGCGGCGCGTATCAAGTCGCCCAACCTGTGGCGGACGATATCCTCAACCGTTGCCAGTCCGCCAACGCGGTTGCCATCGAATTGTGGATCAAACAAGGCGCTGGCATTCAACCCGAGTTGGCTCGCATCGTTTCGTTCGGGACGAAGGAACGCACGAATCTCCGTTTGACGGCTCGGGCCGACGCGATTTCGTTCGAGATGGCATCAACGCTTTGGGAAGGTGCTCAAGAGCGGCCAATTCAGATTTGCGGCGGCATCGATAGCCGCTGGCGACATTTGGTGGTCAGCTACGGTGCCGGGCGGCTCACTTGCTTCCTGGACGGGCACTTGGTCAAGACTTGGGATTGGAAGGGCGACCTTTCACCGTGGGAGCCGGGCTACTTCATGCTGGGTGATGACTGGGGCGGAGATGGCCAGAACGCCTGGGCTGGCGAGATCGGCGCAGTCGCAATCTATTCACGCGAACTGTCGGGCCACGAAGCGTACCGAAACTGGCGCCAGTTGAAAGATCGGCTTTGATCGGCTGACGCGCCCGAGGAAACGAAACGCGCAGACTGACGCCGTCTTGATGTATCTCAGTTCCGTTCCAATTCGCATTGCTAGTGCCGCGTCAACTCCAAAAATGGGGGTTGGCTTCGGCGTAACTTGACTTG
>CAZMNY010000022.1:0-129927 GCA_964567745.1 uncultured Pirellulaceae bacterium
GGCTAGTGTCTAGATTAACATCCAACCCAGGGCGGCGCACTACGGCTTCGCCGTTAGTGCTTCCCCTGGGCTGGTATATTGAGCCCCTTCGGGGCAACGGACTCACCTCACGGCGTCATGGAACTGGTTGCGTCGCGATCAAATCAACAGGCCGCTCGTCCCGTACTGTTGAATCAGATTCATAGGCAAACGCGTGAACGAATGTTATCGCGTCTGTGTCGTGGGTCGATTGACGATGATGCCAGCGAACAATAATGCGGCACCGGCGATGTTCACAAGCCAGCCGTAGTCGGAATCGCCGACTTGAGCGGCGGGGAGCAGCAGCATGACGGCGGCGACGAACATCATGGCTCGCTCCCACAATCGCATGCGGCCTCGGAAGAACTGACCGGTCACTCCGCCAGCGAGCGCGACGACGCCGGCCAAGGCGGCAGCGATGACCAAGATGGTGCGAGGCACGTCGCCGGCCGCGATCATCGCGCCGTTCGATTGCATCAACAGAAGTTCGGGGCGATAGACGAACATGAAGGGCAAGGTGAATCCGACAAGGGAAAAACGAAACGCGGCCAGCGCGGTCGGCATCACTTTGGCTTCGGCAATTGACGCACTGGCGTAAGCCGCCAGGGCGACAGGCGGCGTGACCATCGACATCATGCCGAAGTAGAAGATGAACAAGTGGGCGGCCAAGGGATCGACGCCCATTTCGCCGAGCAGCGAACCCATCAACGTCGCCATCAGCAAATAGCAAACGACTGACGGCACACCCATGCCGAGGATGATCGAGCAGATCATGATTCCGATGAGCGCCAACAACAAGCTTGATTCAACAACACCCTTGATCGTCTCGCTGAATTCATTGGCGACCGGCGTCGACTGCACGATCCCGATAATGATTCCAACGCACGCGCTGGCGGCGACGAGCGAAATGCCGTTTTTGGCCGAGCGGGTAAAGGCCTTTTGCATTTCGGGCCGCCAATGAGGCTCGACAAGCCCGAACAACAGCATCCCCAACATTCCGATGATTGACGAGCCCAAAAGCGATTCCAGAAGCAGCCAGAACTCGAGGTTCCCGGTTTCGGGATTGCGCCAAGAGTCGGCCAAAAACGGGATGATATAACCCGCCATCCAGCGAAGGTTCTCGCCCATGCCGTTGAGCATCGGCTCGATCGATTCCTTGCTCAAGAATTGGTGGAGAATCGTAAAGACGAGGAACGCCACGAGGGCTCGCATCCGAGCCGCTTTGGGAATCGTCGACTCGGCTCGCATTGTCGTCATCACGAGGATCAACACCAGCGCGCCGGTGACTGCCTTGAACGGCGAGAAGCTCACCGCGAGCAACGAGACCAACACGCCCAGAGCGCCAAAGAAGACGAGCCCTTCGAACCGCCATATCGATTTTGCATTGAGCGAATCCGCCTTGGACTCGTCGGCTGGCTCGCTCGACTTACCCTTCTCTTCCGAGCCAACTCGGATCGAAAAGAAATGGACGATCATGAAAAGCGAGAAATAGTAAAGCACAGCGGGGATCAAGGCCGCTCGGGCGATCTCCAAAAAAGTCACCTGAGTGGCGCCGCGTTTGGCGAACTCGAGCATCATGTAAGCGCCCGCGCCCATGACCGGCGGTACGAGCGCGCCTCCCGATGCGGCTGCGGCCGTGATGCCGCCGGCGACGCTGGGACTGAAGCCCGCGTTTCGCATCATCGGAATCGTAAAGCTGCCGGTCGTAACAGCGTTGGCGACCGCGCTTCCAGATAGCGACCCCATCAAGCCGCTTCCGAGCACGGAGACTTTGGCTGGTCCGCCCGGACTGCGTCCGAAAACGCGTTCTGCGAAATCGATGATGAATTGTGTTGCGCCCGACATCTCCAAAAAGGCGCCGAAGACGACAAACAGAAACACGTAACGAAACATCACCTCGGCCGCCGGCCCCAACACGCCCAGCGACTGCAAGAAGGCGACACTGGCGATTTCTGGCGCCGATTGACCTGCGTGAGGGTACATCGCATCGGGCATCGCTGGCCAACCGTCGGGCGTGTTTGAGAGATAGCAGTAGAACGAGTGGGCCATGAACGTGATCGCCATCGCGGGCACGATCCAACCGATGCTACGTCGCGTCGCCTCGAGCACCAAAATCAAGCCAGTAAATGCCACCACGATATCGAGCGTCGATTCGCTGCTCGCGCGGTTGCTCAACGAGATCCCGTCCCACCACAACGATTTGAACCAGGGTATCGGCTCCGATTGAACCACGATGTAGCCCAAACAAAGCGCCGCAAGCAGGGCGAGCACCATGTCAAAACAACGCCCGACCGCGTTGTTCTCGAGACTCTTGTGAGTTGGGTAGACGAGAAAACAGAGCGTCATGCCAAACAAGACAAACAGCGCCTTGGACGACTCGGGCATCAACGTTTCGAAGTTGACCGCGACCAACGTGTAAATACACATGGCCACACCCAGGACAGTGATCAGGGTGGTGCGTATACGATCGAGCACGCGGGCCTCCGCCGGAGTCCGGTCGGTATGAGAAGATAGAGACGTCAGCGACTAGCCGAATCTGGCCTAGTTCGAACCGCCATCGGCCGGTTTTTCGTCAGCCGGTTTTTCGTCAGTAGGCTTTTCGTCAGTAGGCTTTTCGTCAGTAAGCTTTTCGTCGCCGCCACTTTCTTCGGCGAAGATGCCTATTTCCTTGTAAAACTTGATCGCGCCAGGATGGAACTCGGTGCCGGTGAAACGAGCGGCGTTCTTTTCGTTGATCGCTCGACCCGCGCCGTGCTGTTTGGCGATTTCGTCTCGGTGTTCCCAGATCGTCTTAGTGATCTGGTAGATCGTCTCTTCCGACATACTGGCTGACGTGATCAACTGCATCGAACCGACATTCATCGCGGAAAAATCCTCGGTCATGCCGCGATACGTCGCGTTGCCTTCGCGGTTGGCGGCTGGGATCGTCGCCGGTTGAAAGAAGGGGTATTTTTCGACCAGCGTTTCGCGAGTCGCAGGATCGTAGGGAATGAAGGCAATGTCGTGCGACGTGCAAGCTTGCGTGACTGCGGGAGTCGGAATCGCGCCGCCCATGAATGCGGCGTCACAACCGCCATCGCCCAGCAGTTGAACCGACGGCGTGTAAGGCACGTTAAGCTGTATGAAATCGGCGTAGGTAACACCATGCTCACTGAGCAGAGGCTCGAGAAACATCTCAAAGCCTGCTCCGGCTGGACCCACCGTCACTCGCTTGCCCTTTAGATCAGCGATCGACTTGATGCCCGACCCCTTCTTGGTGATGAACAGACCGACGTTGGGCGCGAGCGTGACAACGGCTCGAATGTCGTATTTCTTTTCCCATTCCGAGCCTTCGCGTCGAGCTGCGTAGTAGCTGATTGCTGAATTCGACATCGCCAACTGAAGTTTGCCTTCGTCGAGCATACGAATGTTCTGCTTGGAGCCCTTCGTCGACTTGGCTTGAGCTCGCCAATTGTTGTCGCCTTTGTTCGACTGCAGTACCGATGCAATGGCGTTGCCGACCGGCTGGAACGCGCCGCCGATTGGAGCTGTTCCCAGCGTTAGAAACTCGCGTTTCCCAACCGGCGTCCCCGTTCCATTCGCTGGGCCGTTTCCGCCCGAGCCGCCGCTGCATCCCATGACAGCCAGTGAAATCACAAGGACTACGGGTGCGAAACAACTCATGACGTGGCTCAAACGAACCGGCATAGTGCTCGACATAGCGGCTTTCCTTTGTTTGGTGAGGTGATAGGGCGCAAGGCCGAGTTCACCGTTGCGGCGATCGCGGCAGGAGCCACGCGGATTACGTGCTCGCCGGGTTGTTCATGAAGATTGTTGGCGAGCCCTTTTGCCTGTGCTTCGGTCATTGCTCGACGGAAGAAAGCTCGCCGAGCGAATGATCCGGGCTTACCGGGCTGACTCAACCAAGCCACGATCCTAGCATTCCGGATACGTACTTTCCAGTAGGTTGCGTTAACCTGTTGAAGTGCAGGGATTAACGAGCGAAAGATCGCTGACTTTGCTATCCTGACGCCCTTGCAACGCCGCGACCGTTCGCCGACATTTGGTCGCGCTAACTCGCTTCCCAGCCGAGACTCAACATCGTGAAACCGCTGATCGTCGTACTCGTCGTCTTGCTGATCGTTCTCCATCACGATTTTTGGTTCTGGGACAACAGCAATTTGGTGTTCGGGTTCCTGCCCGTCGGCATGGCGTATCACATATGCATTTCGCTGGCCGCCGCGACCGTGTGGTACATGGCGACTCTCTTCGCTTGGCCGGCCGATCAAGACGGTGAAGTTAAGCCTTCCGGTTAGTCTGTCCACGCGCATCGGCCACCTCCGCCGCTCGCCTCCGTTCAACACTCTCCCTTCGCACTCGAAAGCGACTGCTTGTCCCATGACGCCACTGCTGATCATTGTCGCCTATCTCGTCTTGTTGCTCGCGCTGGGGCTCGCGTCGAGCTTCTATCTACGGGCAACGAGCGACGACTATATGCTGGCCAGCCACTCGATCGGTCCGTTCTTGCTGTTGCTCTCTCTTTTCGGCACGACAATGACCGCCTTCGCCCTGGTCGGCTCGACGGGCAAAGCATTTCAGCAAGGCGTCGGAGTGTACGGAATGCTGGCCTCGTCGAGCGGCATCATTCATTCGCTTTGCTTCTTCTTGTTGGGCGTCAAACTTTGGACCATCGGCAGAAAAAACGGATACGCCACTCAGATTCAGTTCTTTCGTGACCGACTTGAAAGCGATGCCATCGGACTGCTGCTATTCCCCGTTTTGGTTGGACTCGTGATTCCGTATTTGCTGATCGGGGTAATGTCGTCCGGCACGGTGATCAGCGAAATCACGGTCGGTGCCCTTCCCAGCGTGTTCGGCGAAGGCGGCGTCCCGAAACACCTCGGCTCCTTCGTGATCTGCGTCGTCGTGCTGCTCTATGTCTTCTTTGGCGGAATGCGAGGAACCGCATGGGCCAACGCCTTCCAAACTTGCGTGTTTATGATCCTGGGCGTCGTGACGTTTTTCGTGATCGCAAATCAGATCGGCGGTAAGGAGAGTCTCTGGGCCAACCTGAAGAGCGCGAGCGAGGCGGTCGATTCGGCAAAGTTCTCTCGCTCACACATTCCTCATCTTTACTTTGCGAGCTACATGTTGATTCCGCTTTCGGTCGGGATGTTTCCTCACATCTTTCAACATTGGTTGACGGCGAAGAGCGCCCGATCATTCAAGCTGCCTGTCGTCGCCCACCCGATCATGATCCTGATTGTCTGGGCGCCATGCGTACTGGTCGGCGTTTGGGCGACGACCCAGTTGCCCGCCGAGACGCCATCCAACGCGGTGTTGGCGATGCTCGTCAAGAAACTCGCCGGTGAGACGCTCGCGGGCTTGCTGACCGCCGGCATCTTGGCCGCCATCATGTCGTCGCTCGACAGTCAATTCATGTGCCTGGGCACGATGTTCACGACGGATCTGCTTCAGCACTACGGCGGCAAGAAAAAGTTCAGCGAAAAACAGCTGGTCACTGCGGCTCGCGGATTCATCGTGGCGATCGTGACCGTGACGTATCTGCTGAGTCTCTTAGAGTCGCGGGCTGTTTTCTCGCTGGGAATCTGGTGCTTTAGCGGTTTCACCGCGCTCGTCCCGCTCGTCGTTGCCGCGCTCTACTGGCGCCGACTGACCCTCGCCGGCGCCATGTCGTCCATCCTCGCCACCGCCCTGCTCTGGTCTTACTTCTTCTACCAGGCCGACTTCGGCGGCAACCCCGGCTACAAAGTCTTTGGGATGCTTCCCGTGGCGACCTTGATCGTCGTCTCCTCCATCACTCTCGTGCTCGTCTCGCTCGTCACGCGACCGCCGAGCAAAGCGACGATCGAACGATTCTTCCCGGAAGTTGGCTAGCGAGCCTCGTTTTTTCGGCCCCGATGTATGGCCAAAACAAGAAACGAGCCGCCTCTCCCGCCGACGCGTGAGGGCTCGGGAGAGGGGGCACGCGCAAGCGATTCCTCGACCGTCAATGGCTCGCCCAAGAATGCTCACAGCGTTTCCCTAAGGGCACGCGCAGGCGTCCGCCAAAATCACGGGCCTAACTCAGCCTCGTTGTTGGCTCCGTTCGGGGTTACAAGACCAACAAAGAGACATGCAGCTCCACATGTCGTTACTTGCAATGCGAGTGGAGATGGATAATAGTGTCTACAGTAAGAAATCCACGGCGACGGTCCGAATTCCTCCCCCCCGCACCCCCTGCGCTTGGACCAACACCTTTTCCGACTTTCCACGCCAAGGGCCGACGCGACTTGCCTCGCCTGACTCCCCTAGTGGCTCTGACCTAAGAAAAACCTGTGAAATTCTTCTGGGAAATACGGCACCTCTGGATCCTGATCACCCTCATTGCAACCGCCGGCGTCGGCGCGGTTATGGTCCGCAACGAGATGGTTCCCGAATCCTATGGCGAGCTCTCTGACCGGTACGGACCGTATCGAGCCGACGCGCTTGAGCAGATCGCGGCTCAGCCGAGCATGTTGATCGCCGACAAGGTCTGCCACGAATGTCATCAGGATGTGCAGAAAGAGCGAGCCGAAGCGAAACACAGCACTGTGCTCTGCATTCACTGTCACGGCTCGAGTCGCGACCATGTGAAGCAGGCGCGAGCCGCAGCCAAAGACCCAAGTCTGAAGATTGCTCCCGCAGCCAAGTGGGATGGGGACGTCTTCACCAAAATCGACCTCTATATCACCAAGGACCGAGCATCCTGTCTCGTCTGCCATGAAAAGACGATCGGCATGCCCGAGTGGTTTCAAAAGATCGACGTGGCGGTGCACTTAGAGGATATGGGGGCTGAGGAGCCGATGAGTCGCGAGACTTGTTTTGAGTGTCACGCGGGGCACGACACGGCGCCTTGATCGCCCAATGGCCTTTGGCCCATGCCGAAAACGGCGAGCGCCGAACAACACAACAATAACTGGAGTCGAATATATGTTGCCAATCTTGAACGATGGCGGTTGCGGGTCCGGTGGCGGTTGCGGAACGAGTGGCGGCTGCGGTTGCCAGGGACCAAGTCCGGATTCAGGCGAATTGACGGAAGCGGAATTCCTTCGTTCGCGCCGCGATTTCGTTCAAAAGGCCAGTACGATCGCCTTGGGCGCCATCAGCCTGACCATCTTACCGGCGACGTCAACCGAATCGGCGGACGAGCCGAGCAGCGGCGGATTGTCTGACACGCCGACTTACGGTTTTCTCGTCGACACGGAGAAGTGTGTCGGAACGGGCAAGTGTTTGAGCGCTTGCCGGGTTGAAAACAACGTCCCCGAGGGAAACGCCCGAACTTGGGTTGAACGTTACATCCACTACAAGGACGGCACGGTTCAAGTCGATACAGTGCCAGAGACGGGGTACTCCGAGTCAGAGACAGCGGCGGCCATCGACTCGGACAAAGTCGACCGCGCCTACTTCGTTCCGAAGCTCTGTAATCAGTGCGAAGACGCCCCCTGCAATCAGGTCTGCCCGACTCACGCTTCCATCACGTCGCCCGAAGGGATCGAGCTGGTCGACCCGGAGACTTGCATTGGCTGTGCGTACTGCGTGCAAGCCTGCCCATACGGCATTCGTTTTATCAACCATGAAACGAACAACGCCGACAAGTGCACCTGGTGTTATCACAGGATTAAGCGAGAGGAGACGCCGGCGTGTGTCGAAGCGTGCCCGACTGGAGCTCGCATGTTTGGTCGGATTGATGATCCGAACAGCGAGATCAGCAAGCGTATCGCAGCCGTGCCGACTCGGGTTTTGAAAGAGCACTTGGGGACTCATCCCAAGCTCCATTACATCGCTCTGGACGGAGAGGTGATCTGATGGAAGGAACATCATTCATATTCCCTAACGACGGCCATCCCGCCTGGAGCTTCATGATTGTGCTCTACCCGTACATCACGGGATTGGTGGCGGGCGCTTTCGTCGTCTCGGCTCTGTATCACGTTTTCCATCGCGAAGAACTCAAGCCCGTGGCGAAGCTGGCACTGGTGACGTCGTTTTGTTGCTGTGCGTTCGCGACGCTGCCATTGCTGTTGCACTTGCGTCATCCCGAGCGGTGTTTGCAGGTAATGATCACGCCGAGCAAGACATCGGCGATTGCCGGATTCGGCTTTATCTACAACACCTACATGTTGGTCTTGGTCGTCGAGATCTGGCTTGTGTTTCGGCCTGCCATCGTCGAGCGCGCGTTGACTCGCGGCGGCATCGTCGGATGGGCGTATTGGATCGCCGCATTGGGAGTGACGAAGATTAGCGATCGTGCTCGCGCCGTGGACGATTGGCTGATTCGAGTGTTAGCGATTGTGGGGATTCCGATTGCCTGCGTCCTTCACGGCTACGTCGGTTTTCTATTCGGCGCAATCAAGTCGAACCCCTGGTGGTCGACATCGCTGATGCCGATCATTTTCCTGATATCGGCCATTGTGTCCGGAATCGCCGCTCTGATCCTGCTCTACCTGTTCATCTGCGCTCGGCGCGGTGTGACTGCTGACCCTGCCTGCGTCTCGGCATTGGGCCGCTATCTGTGGCTGTTCCTCGTTTTGGCTGTCACGCTCGAAGGTCTCGAGCTTCTGCAAATGGCTTACGAAGCGGGCGGCGAGTGGGAGGTGCTTTCGACGTTGCTGACCGAACACCTGGCGGTCTCCTACGGCATCATTCAAGTCCTGATCGGCTCAGTTGTCCCGCTGGTGCTGTTGTTGTCAGCATTTGGCCGCCGTCTGCCGCCTCGCTTGATTTCCACGCTCTGCGCCTTTTCATCGCTGCTCGTGCTCATACAAGTATTGGCGATGCGATGGAACGTCGTAATTGGCGGACAATTGTTCTCGAAAAGCTTCCGGGGCTTCATCGACTACACGCCCGAGTGGCTGGGCCGCGAGGGTCTATTGGTAGGAATTGTGATTCTCTGCCTGCCATGGATCACGCTCTGGATCGCCTCAAAGCTGGTGCCGATCTGGCCGGAAACGCCCGAAACGACGTAGCTGAGGCGACTGAAAAATGGCGACCGGCCGCCGCTGGGGCAAACGTAGGCGGATTCGGCGGTCGAGGCGCGGATGGACTTGCACAACGTGGCAAATCCAATAAACTGAGGGCTTCCCTCGAGCACATTATAGTGAAGCAACGGCTTCCATCCTCACATAACCTTGTAGAGTTGTTGGACTTATGGGTAAGTCTCGTTCCAAGCGACGGAGCAAAACGCGAACACGGGCCAAGAAGAAGGATCCGATTTTCGTTGATGGCCAGAAGCCAAGGCCAATGTACGTCGACTACAAAGACGTCGAATTGCTGCGGAAGTTAGTTAATCGACACGGCCGAATTGTTGGACGCCGCAAGACAGGCTGCACGTCGGCCAGTCAACACGCCGTATCGCTGGCAATCAAACGGGCTCGATTCATGGCCCTGATGAGCTTTACTGGCGACTAGTTCGCTGGCCAGCATGCGCCCCGCTCGGGTCCGATTAAGGCGACGTTTGCAAAACTTGTCATTTCGTTTCCCGCTCGGAGCATAAGCGAGCCAAGCGACGCGAATACATGCCCAGCCTGTCGGAAACGGCAGGCTGATTTTGTGCGCTTCGACGAACTCGCTGACACCCCGGACGAGGTCCGAAACTAGGATTCTGTGATGCCTACACCTGAAACGTTTTCAACTCGCAGGCGAGTCGAGTTTCGCGACACGGATGCGGCCGGCATCATGCATTTCTCGGTCTTCTTTACCTACATGGAAGAGGCTGAACATGAGTTGCTCCGCTCGCTTGGCGCCAGTGTGAAGACGGAGTCGGAACAGGGCGTAATCAGTTGGCCTCGAGTTGCTACGAAATGCGACTTCGTACGTCCGATCCGTTTTGAAGAGGAATTTGACATTGCGGTGTCGGTGGAGAAAATCGGCAAGACGAGCGTGACGTACGGCTTTCGGTTCGTTCGTCAGGATGTTGAATTCGCCGCGGGCGCCATCACGGCCGTTTGCTGTCGCGTCTCACACGATCACCCTCCCAAACCGATCTCCATTCCCTCCGACCTCGCGACACAGCTGACAAGGTTCCTCGCAGCCGATCAATAGCGAATCGCGATCACGCCTCGAACTCATTACATCGCCACCCCGCAGCGCCCCGCCGATGGCCAGTTACCTTGAAGACCTGACGATACGCTTAGCCATGGGCGTGGCTTCGATTCCAGAAGCGTGGCGCGACAAAATTGCGGCCTACTTTCTCGGCAAGCAGAACGCCGATGGCGGATTCTCCGGCCGCGAAGGGCCGAGCGACTTGTACTACACCGGGTTCGCCCTTCGCTCGTTGGCCGTGTTGGGACAGTTGTACGATGAGCCCGCCGAACGTGCCGGGTTGTTCTTAACTGCGAGATTGTCGCAACAAGAAACGATCGTCGATTTTCTTTCGCTGGTCTACGGAGCTTCGTTGCTCGAGAACGCGGCGGGAATCGACGTCTACGCCGAGGCCGCAGTCGGGTGGCCAGACTCCGTCAGTTCGGAACTCGAGAAACTTCGGCGGGACGATGGCGGCTATGCGAAAGGCGAACACGGGGCGGCGAGCAGTACCTACCACACTTTTCTCGTGATCCTCTGCCGCGAATTGATCGACCGCCCTTTGCCCAACCCTTATGCGGCGGTCGAGTTTCTGATGTCGCAGCAGGCCGAGTACGGCGGATTCCACGAGATTCGAGCCAGCAAGCGAGCCGGTGCGAATCCCACGGCCGCCGCCATCGGCGCCTTGAGAATCCTCGACTCGCTCTCCGACGAGACCAAAGAGAGTACGATCGATTTTCTGCTCGAAATGGAAACCGACGAAGGCGGACTGCGAGCGAACACTCGGATTCCATTTGCAGATCTATTGAGCACGTTCACTTGCATGCTGACGCTAGAAGACCTCGATGCGCTGCACGAATTGGACCTGCCCGCGATCAGGCGTTACGTTGACTCCATGGCCACAACCGATGGCGGTTTCCGCGGCGCCGAACTCGACCCGGAGAACGATATCGAATACTCGTTCTACGGCCTCGGCTCGCTCGCGCTTCTATCGGGCGACGACGCGCAATCGGCAGATTTGCTGTAGTGACACGGCGAGAGTGAACGCGGCGATAATTTGCAGTGCGACTTTTGGGGGTGGCAAGGAAGTAGGCGACGCGCAGATCGCGGGATCGCCTTGAAGCAACGGACAATTGACGAGAGCCCGTATCGGGAGACCGCTGTGGCTGAATTGGTAATTGAGAACGTTGAGAAGGAGTATCCAACTCGGGGCGAACCGCTCAAGGTATTGCGCGGCGTTTCGCTGAGCCTGCAGGCGGGGCAAAATGCTGCGATCTTGGGCCCCAGCGGCTCGGGCAAAAGCACCTTGCTGCATATCGCCGGCGCTTTGGAAACTCCGACCTCCGGCCGACTGGAACTCAACGGCTGCGACCCGTTCGCCCTGTCAGAACCAGAACTGGCTCAGTTCCGCAACGAGAACATCGGGTTCATTTTCCAAGACCATCATCTGCTTCCCCAACTCTCCGTGCTGGAAAATGTGCTTATCCCGTCTCTCGCGTCCGGCTCACCAAGCAGCGAGACGATTGATCGCGCAGGTGACTTGCTGAAGCGAGTTGGCTTGAGCCAGCGCGTCGACCATCGTCCGGCGGAATTGTCGGGAGGAGAACGACAACGAGTCGCTGTGGCTCGAGCTTTGTTGTTGGCGCCGTCTCTGCTGTTGGCCGATGAACCGACGGGCAGCCTCGATCGCAGAACGGCCCATGAAGTCAGCGAGCTATTGTTGCGACTGCAAAAGGAAGAGAACAACATCTTGCTGGTCGTCACCCACAGTCTCGAGCTGGCGGATGCGATGCAGGCGAGGCATGAGATCAATGATGGCCTTTTGAGTCAAATCACTAGTTCGTAGCGGAGAAACTGTGATGTCGTTTTGGCGACTCGTGCTCACTAGCCTGATCCACTATCGGCGTCTAAACGCAACGGTCGCAATGGGCGCGGCTGCCGCGACCGCCGTGCTGACCGGCGCGCTGCTGGTCGGCGATTCCGTCCGAGGCAGCCTCACCGCAATCACTTTCGATCGACTTGGGCGAATCGACCAGGCGCTCGTAACCGACCGCTTTTTTCGAACCGAGCTAGCCAACGAGTTGGCAAGCGGCGCAGAATTCAAGCAGGATTTCTCCGAAGCACAGGCTGCCATCCTGTTTCCAAACGCGACGATCGAAATCCAGCGCGACGGCCAGGTCAGCCGCTCGGCCAATGTGTTGCTCGTCGGCACGTCGAGCGACTTCTGGAATTTCGACACTGCTGGAGTCAAACCGAGCCGAACAATAGCTGGCGAGGAAATCGTCCTCAACCGACAACTCGCATCGCAATGGGACGGACAGGCTGGGCAGACCGTCATCATTCGCCTGCCTCGTCCGACCGCCATTCCCGCGGACAGCACGTACGGGCGAAAAACCGATAACGTGTTGAGCATTCCCGATGTCGAGATTGTCGACATCGTCCCCAATCGCGGACTCGGACGGTTTAGCTTGCACCCGAGCCAAACTCAGCCACTCGTCGCTTTTGTTCCAATCGAGCTGCTGCAGAAGTCACTCGGGCGGGCCGGTCGAGCGAACGCGATTCTGGTGGCAGGCAAAGACGAAAACAGCTGGCGAAATCCTGAAGCCGCCGACACGCTGAACGGTGCGATCAAGCCAACGCTCGACGACTACGCCTTTGAGATTCAGCACGTCCAGCGTCAGTTTCAAGACAAGACCATCCTCGACTATTATTCGTTCGAATCCGATCGAATGTTGCTCTCGCATGACGCAGAATCGGTTGGCGCCGCCGCGTTCAATCCGATGGGCGGTCGCGCACTCTTTACTTACTTCGTCAATTGGATCGGCGCCGAGGGTGGCGAAGACGCCATTCCTTATTCCATGGTGACTGCTGTTCAGGGGCCGGCACTCAACCTACTCGAGCTCAGCGGCAAGTCGGGCGAGTCGCTTAAGCCGGGAGAGATCGTGCTGACGAATTGGGCCGCCAAAGATCAGCAGGTCAAAGTCGGCGCGACGATCGACCTCACCTACTTCTTGCCGGAGACATCGCACGGAGTTGCCAAAGAGGCGTCTGCTCGTTTTCAACTTGTTGGCGTCGCGCCACTCACTGAACCGGTCGAACCCTATGATGGCGACACGCCCGCAATTTACGAATCGTCGCCAACGCCGCTCAATGACCCCGAGTTGACGCCGCTCGTGGAAGGCATCACCGACAAGGACTCAATCGCCAACCTGGACGTTCCCTTCCCGTTCGACATCGACCTCCTCAGGGATCAAGACGATGTGTTTTGGCGCAACCATCGGACAACGCCCAAAGCCTACGTCTCGCTAGCCGACGGTCAAAAGATGTGGGGCAGCCGATTCGGACGAGCTACATCGTTTCGGATTCCTCATCGCGAAGGGCTCAGCGAGGATTCGATCGCCCGGGCGTTTTTGCAAGAACTGCGAAAGCAACAGAAGTCACTTGGAATGGAGTTTCAAGCGGTTAAGTTTCGCGGCGCCAAGGCCTCGTCCGGGACAACGCCATTCGACGGATTGTTTCTCGCCTTGAGCATGTTCATCATCTGCGCTGCGCTTATGCTGGTGTCGCTGCTGTTTCGTCTGGGAGTCGAGCAGCGGCTCAGCGAACTTGGCGTGTTACTCGCAGTCGGTTTTCGCCGCAAGCGTGCGGCCCGCGCCTTTGTCGCGGAAGGTCTATTGGTTGCGTCGATTGGTGGCGTGATCGGCGTCGTGCTGGGCGTCGCCTATGCTTGGCTCATGCTCGTCGGACTTCGCACCGTTTGGGTCGACGCGGTCGCGACTCCGTTCCTCGAACTTCACTGGTCCGGTCGCAGCTTGGCTATCGGTTTCGCCGCCGGAATCGCCACCTCGCTGTTGACGATCATGTGGGGCATTCGCGAATCAGCTCGAAGTTCGATCTACCAATTGCTGGCGGGACAGATCACGTTGGGCGACGCTCGAGCGAGATCGGCAAATCGTTGGCGCATCGTAGCAGCCGTGTTGTTCGTGTCGGCGATTGCTCTGGCCATACTCGCGGTCGGACTCAGTGGCGAAGCCCAAGCGGGTTGTTTTGTTGGCACCGGCGCCGCTGTGCTCTCGGCACTATTGATACTCGCCTGGACCCATCTTCGTTTTGGCGGAAATTCGAATACGAAGCTCTCCTTGTTCGGCTTGGCAACTCGTAACGCTGGACGCAATCCTAGTCGCAGTACGACGACGATCGGGTTGATGGCCGTGGCCAGTTTCCTGATCATCTCCATGAGTGCATTCCGCTTGGCGCCAAGCCTCGACGGCGCTGCTGGATTCGAGTTGTCCGCGCTGAGCTCGCAGCCAATATTCGAAGACCTCAATGAACCGGCAGCGCAACAAGATTTGCTAGCCGATTCCGCCGACGTCCTCAAAGACGGACAGGTGCTTGCGTTTCGCTTGAAGCCGGGCGACGACGCGAGTTGCCGAAATCTCTATCAAGCGACAGCGCCGCAAGTGCTCGGTGTTAGCGATTCGACGATCGAGTACTTCGACACAGCCGAATCGAATTTCGTCTTTGCCGCGAGTGGCGGCGAGTCAGAAGAAGCCAAGAAAAACCCATGGCGTTTGTTGCGTTCGCCAGCCGAATCAGATGGGGTGATTCCTGTCATTCTTGACAAGAACACGGCAATGTACAGCTTGCATTTGCTTGGCGGAATTGGCGAGACGTTTGAGGCGACTTACGACGGATATGGAAACGTCAAGTTTGAAGTTGTCGGCTTGCTTTCGAACAGCGTGCTGCAAGGTCGTCTGCTGATCGGCGAGGACACATTCAAGACGACCTTCCCAGACGTGGCCGGCTACCGATACTTCCTTATCCACTCAACTCGCCCGATGGCCGAGACAGCCGCTGCGATGGAAGACCGACTGGGTGACCAAGGCTTCGACACCCAGTCGACAGTCGCGACGATCGAGGGATTGCTTGCCGTCCAAAACACCTATCTGAGCACGTTTCAAGCTCTCGGTTCGCTCGGCCTCTTGCTCGGCACGTTTGGATTAGCGGCCGTGCAACTTCGCAGCGTGTTTGAGCGCCGAGGTGAATTGGCGTTGATGCGAGCGTCCGGATTTCGCCGTTCGCGAGTCGCCTGGATGGTGATGTACGAGAACGCGTCGCTACTCGCAGCCGGACTCCTCTTGGGAACCATTGGGGCCGTGGTCGCAATCGCCCCACATATTATCGCCACCGGTGCCAGCGTCCCGTGGCCTTACCTGCTCGGCGTGCTCGTCATCGTGTTCGTTGTCGGACTGACCTCCAGCATCAGTTCGATCCGAGCCACCCTAAAGGCCCCCGTCATCGCCGCTCTTCGCGGTGAGTGAAACGAATCGCCTCCTCTTAACGTCAAGCCCAACTCTTACTGTCCATTCTACTCTTACTCTTTATCTCGCACGCGCCTTACCCGCTGCCGCTTGCTCGGACGGGATTAAGATTAAGATTAAGAGTTGGAGGAAGAAAAAGATCTAGACGCCGCGGACTGGGTCGAACCAATCGAATTGCATTCGCGGGCAGAGCTGCAGGCTTTGTTGACGACAGTAGTGTTCGAGCCAGGATGTGACCGCAACGAGCTTCTCGCGCGTGACGCCTTGGGGCATCATCATCACTTGGCCGCGATCGATTTCCGGAAAGCTCGATAGAAACGACTCGACGTCTCGACAGTCTTGCTCGTCGTCGATGACAAATTTGACTTGATAGTCATAGTCGCGAACGAACCGGCGAATGACTTCGGGGGCTTGGCGAGTGTTTTCGTGGCGCTGTCGCCAATTGTTGGGCGAGTCGGCGGGGGGCGCGGACCCCATGGTCTTGGGGCTGAGCGACATCAGGTCGCAATGGACGGGCAGGTCGAGCGTGCCGGCTGTCTCGATCGTGATATGCAGATTCGCTTGGGTCAGCCGCTCGCAAAGCGGGATTAGCTCGGCGAACAACATCGGTTCGCCGCCGGTCAGGACAACGTGCGAGCAGTCGAAGTCGAGCGTCTGGGCGACGATGTCGTCGATGGAGAGATCGTCACCTTCCGGGGCCCACGAGGCGTGAGGGGTATCGCAAAACCAACAGCGCAAGTTGCAGCCGGAAGCCCGCACGAAGACACTCTCCGTGCCCGTCAATCGGCCCTCGCCTTGAATCGACTTGTAGATTTCTGTTATTCGCACTCTCTACTCCACCCGCCCCTACCGGCTAACGTGCCATCTTGCCACAATAGCCGAAAAGCTGAAAGGAGGAGGCGATGAACGCCCCACGCTGCGAAATCTTGGAAACCTTCGAGAATCAGTTCCCCAACCGGGACTACGAAATCGAAATCATCTGCCCCGAATTCACGTCCGTCTGCCCCAAAACAGGACACCCCGATTTCGGCGTGATCAATATCGTCTACGTTCCCGACCAGACGTGCGTCGAGCTAAAGAGTCTGAAGCTTTATTTGCAGAGCTTTAGAAACGATGGAATCTTCTACGAGAATGTCAGCAACACCATCTTCGACGAATTGGTCGAGGCCTTAGCCCCCAGAAAGCTGATTCTCACGGCGCAATTCAGTGCTCGCGGCGGAATCTCGACCAACGTCACCGTAAGCCATTCGTTAGGTGAATAATGGAATCGGACCCGATCGCCGCCGCAGAAACGATGAAGCTCATCGATCTTCAGCTGAGCCACGTTTGGATGGTGCGGACGTTTCTCAAGCACTCCGAGGAAGCGAAGGAAGACGACGAACTGCGCGACGTCCACCGTGGACTCTACGACTTCATGCTGGCTCTCGGCGCGCCTCTGCAAGAGAACAACGGCCTCGCCTACCTGAAAGCGTGCCGCAAGAAGTGGTCGAAATTCAACAAGTCGATTGAGCTGTTTCTCGAGATTCAGCCAGAGATTTCCGAGCACACCAATTTCAAAATGGCCGCCGTCTCGCTCGAAAAAGCCAGACATGAAATCGAGACTCTGTTGAACGGATAGGCACACTCGCGGAAGCAAGCGACGAGGTAGCTACGACGAACGTTCGGAATCACTCGCGCCGACTAAGACTCGTCCGAATCAGGCTCGCTAGCGGCTGCTCCCTTGGGTTCGCTTTTCGGCTTCGCGCCCTTGGGGCCAGGTTTGGGCGCGTTGAGCAAGACGGTGACGGCGCCGGCGATCACGAGCGCAAGCGAGGCGCCAAAGGGGTAGGAAACATAGGCCATGGTGCCCTGAATCGTGACGGTCGTAAATGTGTTGACCACCGGTGCGAACCCGAAAATGAGCGGCATCACAAACACCGGTTTACCGCCGAAGTTGAACGCCATGATGATGCCGAGCGAGCCCAAAGCGCCTGCGGCTCCGGCTGCCATCGACCAGACCACGCCGCCCATGCTCCAGTTGCCTGGCTCCGGAGTAACCCCCAACATGATTCCGGGTACGCAAACGGCTATGGCAAAATAGGCCACCCCGACACAGAGAAACGGGCGAAGCCGGCTGCCTTGCATCTTGACTTGTCCCTTGTGCAGCAGAGGCCCATACGAGCCCCAACAGAGCGCCGTGGTGGCGATCGAGGCCAACACCAGCAAGAACTCACTGGGACTCGGTCCCTTCTTCTTCAAGTAGATCCCGTAGGCCTCTTTGAGCTTCGGATTCGACGATAGATCCTCAAGCGACTTGGCGGTCCACGTTTTGACGAAGTCATCTTTGACATCCGTCATTGCAATCTTGATCGCTCCGTCGCCAACCTCTTCGATGGTGACGTCGGAGGCGGCCGGCTTGAAGAACATGACTCCCGCGGCGCCGATGGCCACGACCAACACGCCGCCGTAGAAGATGACGCTGGCCTCTTTGAGTGTCCGAGCCATGATCATGCTGACGGCGGTATTCACGACCGGAGCGCAGCCGAACACGAGCGGCATGACGTAAACGGGGCTGCCGTGAAAGTTGAAGGCCATGATGATGCCGAGCGCGCCTACCGCCGTAATGCAGCCGGCCGCCGTCGACCAGATCGTTCCGCCCAAAGTCCACCGCCCCGATTCACCTTTGCTGTTGAGTACGAGTAGAGGCACGACGACGGCAATAATGAAATAGGCCAGTCCAACACAAATGAACGGACGCAGACGACCGCCTTCCATTCCATGTTGGCCTTCATGCATCAACGGGCCGTAATTGCCCCAGCAGAGAAACGTCAAAACGATGAACGGCAAGACAAACAGACTTCGCATATCGATTCCGTCAGCGGTGGGTAGGCAAAAGGGTGTGTCGCGCCACAAGGAGACCAGGTGCGCAGATAAGCACAGCCTAGTCTAGTCCATGGTCGCTCGCGTTGCACAGGGCACCTCAATCTCGCGAACCTGCTTGAGCACGTCTCAATACAAGTTAGACGTAGGCGCCCAACGCGTCTCGCAGCGGGTCGTCATCGCGCCCGCAATAGCCGAGATGGAGATGGCGACGCCAACCCTCGGCGTATTCGAACTTGCCCGATAGCCGGCCGCCCTGTGCATCGAGATCACGCAGCGTTTGCAGGTACGAATCATGGCCTTGGCTCTCGTCGAGCCAGTCCTTTTGCGTTCGGTGCTTGGCGAGCATTTCTACCTTTTGCTCCTGCACCGATTCGACGTCGACCCAAAAATCGGGTTCAACCGGGCAACGCAGCGGGTCGGTGTGCGAGAACGGCTGGGCGTGATAGACGGTGACGTTGCCCTCGATGTGCGGGGTTGGCGGGTCGGTTTCAAAGTTCGGCATGCCACGGACGAAGGCGGCGGTCAGCGCCAAGCGACAAGCGTTCATATGGTCTTCCATATAGTCGCTCGGCGCATGAGTCAAAACAATCTCAGGTCGAGCCGAGCGGACTGCCGCCGCCACTTTGGCGAGCTGGCTCTTCTCGTAAAAAATCTCCAGATCGTCGGCGATGCTTTCGTGGTACGCGGCTCCGGCATATTCAGCCGCCTCGATCGCCTCCGCTCGCCGCATGCGAGTGATCGTCTCGCGATCGTATTGCGTCGTGCCGCAGCAGCCGTTGGCCAGATTCATGTAGTGGATTTGATATCCATTTTGCTTGAGCAGCAACAGCGTTCCCGCCATGAAGAACTCGACATCATCCGGATGGGCGGCAATTGCCATCGCCGTTTTGGTCATCGACAACTCCACATCGAAAGAGAGTTCTGTTGCAGGCGCGCGGTCGACAAACTGGATGCACCAAGCGTTGAGATATTGAACGTCAACGTGAGTTAGTTTGCGGCGACACGGGAAAAAATGTCGAACATAACCTCGAGGTATTCGGCCGCTTCGTCGACGTTCATCGTCAACGGCGGGCTGATTCGCAAAACGCATCCGGCGAGCGGACCAAGAAGGTGTATGCGACGTCCCTTATCGTCGCCGAGGTAACAAGCCTCAACACACTCGTGAGCCACATCGTTGGCCGACCGGTCGCCGATCGCCTGACATTCGATACCCCACACGCATCCTTCACCACGAACTCGGCAAATCACACCGGTCTCTTTGAGTCGTTCAAGGCCCGACTCGATAACGCCGGCCAGCTCAGCGCCGTTCTGCAGAACATCCTCGGACTCGAATTCGTCGAGCGTGGCGACAACCGCGGCGCAGGCAATTGGATTGGCGCTATAGGTGTCCGACCCTTCGCCGTAGTTGAGCGAGCCGAGCACGTCTCGGCGTCCGGCCGCGGCGGCGACGGGAGCGCCATTGCCGAGCCCCTTGCCGAGGCAGACGATATCAGGCGTCACACCATACTGGGTAAAGGCGTACATCGGACCGGTGCGGCCAAAGTTCGCTTGTATCTCGTCAAGGATAAACAGCCAGTTGTTATCGCGGCATTCCTGCTCGAGCCACTGCATGTATTCCGGCTGAGGATGGTAAGAGCCGCCTCCGCCAAGATAAGGCTCGGTTATCAAGATGCCGATCGAATCGCCGTGTTCTTGCTTGAGTTGTTCGAGTTCGCTTTGGTACGGCACCAAGTCGAGCGACTGCCTACGCGAGGACAAGTCGTCGCACTCGCTCTTCGGGAATCCTAAGAAGTGGACTCTCGGATCCCGTTCGTCGTCGTCCTCCGAGCCAGTGACCGCTCCGGCCAAGCCCTTCTTGCCGTGAAACCCTCCGCGTGTCGCGATGATGTGCTGTCTGTCGCCTTGGAATTTCATCGACGCCCAGAGGCCTTTTTGAATCGCCTCGCTTCCGCTGGCGGCCCACAGGACTTGTTCCATATGATCGCCGCCCGTTTGGCTTCGCAAGCTGGCGAGCAGCCGTTCACAAGCATCCGCCTCAAGCGCCGTGGCCGCGTTATAGGCAGTCAGCGGCGCGGCTTTGATGAACTCGCTCGACTGATCGCTCAGGTCGGAAACCTCCAGCAGCTGCAACACACGCCTCCACCAGGACGCTGGATTGTGGCCCAAGTTGGCGACCAACACACCGGAAGCAAAATCAGCCAACTTGTGGCCCTCCGGCGTCCAGTGATACGAGCCGGCGCTTTGGCTGATAACGGCCAACGAGCGTGTCGGCGTACGAAGCGACTTGGGTTCCGCGGTGGTTATACGACGTCGAACTTCATTGGATACGTTGTCTCCAGCGTGTTCGATTGGCTGTGGTTGCGACATCAGCTCTCCTCTAACCCTTCTCTCATAATGCCAAAACAACATCATCTGTTTGTGCGATGGATAACGCCTCAGAATAACGGACCAGTTACGACGCCGCCAGCTACTAACATCGGAGCTCGGCCTCAAGAAACGCAGTCCGGCCGGACCGCGACCTCAAGACGCCTCTTCGCCTCTTCTCGTGCTTTTTTGTGGCCATCGCTTTCCTCCCAGCTTGCCGCGAAACTCAGCAAGGGAAAGCCGCAATTAGATCTGCCAGGAAGACCTGAGTGAGTCCGTCTCTGCTCATCGCGTTGACGGACGAAGAGACGTCGCGCTACGACGCGACGGGCGAGAAGATACCGAGATCGAAGTCGTGCTGGCCTCATTTTCTCCGTATCCTTCCTCCTCGTTGCTTTATATTCGATATTCCACGCGCCTCGAATGGCAGCCTTGCCTGCGGAGACGGGTTAAACGGGGTTAAACGAATCCGCTCTCATGTCCACTCTTCGCGCTCTTTGCGTCTCCGCGTGAGCCCCTTTCTCCGCCCCTTCTTCACTCATTTGAGAGTTGCTTGAGTTTTCAGCGATCTTCGTTTTCTTTCCGCCGTATTCGTCGGCCACTCCGCTTCGGCCTCTTGCAACGATCGATGGCCAGCCGCACAATGCCTTCCACACTCAGCGGATATCCCCAACGGTCCATTGATGAACGCAACGCCAAGAAAGGCGAATATCCCATGGCTGAAAAACCAAGCGTCATTTTGAGCGGCTTTGCGGACGAGGCGGCCAATGACAAGACGGCCCATCAGCAGTTTTCCGCCTTCGCCGCGCTCGGCTTGCAATACTACACTTTGAGGTTCATCGATGCGGGCAACGGCGTGAAGAACGTCATGCAGTTGACCAAATCGGAGATCACGAAGATTCGGCATCTGGAAGATGAATACGGACTCAACGTCTCATCGATCGGTTCGCCGATTGGTAAAGTCAAACTGCTCGATGTGGATGACAAGACGAGCAACAACTACATTCCGTTCAAGAAGTATCTTAAGCAAGACGTGCAGAAGGCTTGTGATCTGGCCCACGCGTTCGAGACGAAGTTGCTTCGCGGCTTTTCGTTCTATCATCCGCGCGGCGACGCCCCCGAAGACCACATGGATCAGGTCGTCGACCAGCTGGGCGAAATCGCCGAAGCGTGCCACCGCAGCGACTTGACCTTCGGCCTGGAAGTGGAAGCCAATTTGATCGGGCAAACCGGGCAGCTCTTGGCCGAAATCCATCAGAAGGTAAACCACCCCGCTCTGATGCTCATCTTCGACGCGGGCAACATCGTCACACAAGGGTTCAGTTCGGATGAGGTGTTCGAGCAGTACTTGGCGATGAAGAAGGGGATGGGCTGGATGCACATCAAAGATTATCGGCACCCCGAACCGGTACAACGATCCGGTCATGTCGACGAGGCAACGCTGAAGTATTTCGTCCCGACAGATCTAGGCGACAGCGGACACGAGGCGATTCTCAGAGACTTTGCGACGATGGTCCCCCAGCTTGAAGAGATGCTCCGGCGTCGCGGTATCCCAGGCGTATTTCTCGACCTGGAGCCACACGTCAAGGGCGGCGGGCAGTTTGGCGGGTTCAGTGGACCCGATGGATTCGGTGTCGCGCTTCGCGGTCTATGCAAGACGCTCGACTACGTCGGCCTTGGCTACCACCTGAGAGACTTTGACGACATCCTCGCCGCACGCGGCTTTTAACGAGAGCGAGACAGACGATGTCGGAACTGCTTACAATCGATTCGCCCTGCCCTGACTGCGGCGCCGGCAACGTTCACTGCCGGTTCAACCACTTTCAGCGAGGCGCTCTTGAGATTCACGCTTGGGAGCACAAGTGTCTCAATTGCGGGCTGCGCGAAACAACCGCCTACCGTTCCGACGATGAGGAGCTGACAACGCCGCTCGACGATCGTTCCACGTGCCCCTACTGCGACCGGCGTTTCGATCCAGCGTGAAGGCGCCGCATAGTTTGCCTTCGGCCCCGCGGCTCGGTTGGCGTCGACCTTCGCGACGCTTATTTCCCCAAGAGTTCGCGTTCGAAATCGTCGAGGTTCTGCCCGTTTTCGGCCGAGCCCTTGTCGGACGAGGGAAGCGGCTCAGTCGACGACGCCTCACTCGCACTAGCCGGCGTGAATCTCTTGCCCCCGAACAGCGCGGAAGCGACGTTGCCTTCGTCGGTCGGCACTACGATTCGCTTTGACGTGCGAGCGAATCGATGGGCCTGCTTGAGCCAGTAGACCGCGACCGTATACGACGCGAACACGCCGACGTAGCCGATGAGGCTCGTGAAGCCGGCGAAGAAGATGAGCAGTGTGCCGACGACGAACATGGTAATCGCCGCTACCCGTTTCGCTTGAGCCGACTCGGCCCAACTCCACTTCTCGTGAGTGACGATGGCCTTGTTGGCCTGATGGTATGCAAGCTCGCGCATCCCAGTGAGATCGAGTCCATGCTCGGGCGTGCGATGACGAGGCACGAACTCATCGGGGCGCAACAACGCATCCGAATCCGTTTGGTCCGGCTCTTTACTCACCGGCTGGTCTGGCGTCTCGTCGACAGCCTTCACTTCGGCTCGGAGACTTGGCTGTGGAGGTTCGCTCGAGCCGTCCGCTCTAACCCGCTGCATCAAGCAATCGATGTAATTGGTTAGCGAATCGTCCTCCTCGACTGGATCGGAATCCTCCTCGATCACCGAACGCCACGGATCGGCTTCCTTGACGGCAACCTCCGTCGCTTCCGGCTCGAAGACAGGAGTCGCCGGCTCATCAGAATCCATGCTATGACCGAACTTGGCCAAGATGTCGGCAGTACTTACCGTCGCGCCGCTCGACAGCGACGAAAAATCTGGCTCCTCGGCATCGTCGCCGCCGACTGAACTCGTCGCTTCATCGCTAAGTTGAGTCACAGTTTCATCGGCATGATAAGAATCGCTCAACTCCGCTGCTTCCGAAGTCTCCGTGGAGTTGTCTACGACCTCTTCAACACCAAAACCGCTGTCGCTATTCGACTCGCATTGGAAATCGCTTTCGGGGCATGGAGCGTCATTGAATTCCGACTCAAGATGAGGCGAGCCGCCAAAACTTGGTGTGTCGTAGGCGAGCGAGTCATCGTGACCATCCAAGCCGCCTCGACCAAAATCAGCCAGCGCGGTGGCGTCGGCGAATGAATCCGGCGTCTCGAACGTTTCGGCCGGTTCGCAATGATCCTCGGAGATCGGTTGGTCTTCCTCGCGCTCGTGCGGATGCCCTGCTTCGTTTGCCGGTTCAAAACTGCTGTCGGCGTCGGCGAGCGGGCTCTCCGTCGACGTAAACGGATCTGAGGTATCAATCGGATCGTCAGTTGCGCCGCAGATGGATTCGTCTCGGGGCGACTCTTGTCGCGACTCGCGCCATTTGTCCAAGAACGACTCAGCCGCCTCCGCTTGGGCAGATGAACTTGCATCGTTCGCAGACTCGATTTCGTTCGATGCATCGATCGAGGGGCTCGACTCTTCATCGACCTCGTCTTCAGCCCACGCCATGTTTCGAGCGAGCGAAGGAGAATCTGTCCGATCCGTCGAGGCGATCTCTCTCGCATGCAGGAGTTCTAATTCAAGCTGCTGCGTTTGCTCATGAGCTTCGACAAGTCGTTTCTCGATTTCGATCTTCCCTCGCTGCGCCTCTTCGGCCAGTTGCCCGCGAACCTCGAGCTCTTGCTCTAACCATTGTCGATCGCCGTCCGAAGCCGTTCGATCTTTCTGGGCCTGTTGTTCGAAATTGGCAAGTCGAGTATTCGCGGAATCGGCCGGTTCGTTGTTTGTGCTCGGACGGCCGCCTTACCGCCGTCGCGATTCTCGCTCGTGTCGTCACTCTCAACCGGCGCTGCGTTGTCGTTTCGTTCCGCTGTTTCGCTCGACTGCGCCGCAGCATCTTGGTTTTCGACCGCAACGGATTCGTCTAGGTCGCGATCCAAAAGTCGTTCTGCTTGGTCTTCGTCGAGAATGTCGAACTCAACGGGACCGACGCTGAGCCGATCGCCCGGCTGCAGCCACGCTTCTTGGAACGACTTGCCATTGAGCAGCGTGTCGGGCGCCCAGCGTCTGACGAGAGTGCCTTGGCGGCCTCGAAAGATAACGCAATGTATGGGACGCGCGGCGGATGAGTGGATGCGGACGCCGCAGTCAGGGGCGGCTCCGATCGAACATTTCTGAGCCCGGATGCGAATGATGCGGCCGTCCAGATGGGTGCCGCGAATGCGAAGATTCAACAAGCCTTTGGAGACGCCGAGGAGCGAGTGACCAGATGTGACAGCGGAGTTCAGTTCGACCATTGGGGCGACCGTTTGGTGCACAGAGGTAATTCAATTCACACATGGCGGGTGTAGATTCCACCTAGGGGAGTTAGCTTATGAATCTGGCTTGGTCAAAAGCCGAAGGGCCCCAATGGTTGCAGTCCGGGCAAACCGCAGAGTCGGCAAATCATGCCGGTTCGGAACAAAACAACTGCATCTTCGGCCGGTTTCTGACGATGAACCGTATGCCAACCACACCAGTAGAGGCGGATTGCGGGTTGTTGGAGCGAGAGAGAACGCGGAAACGGAAAGTGTCCGTCCCGCCGCACGCCCCAAAGCGGCAGAAGACAGCAAACTTTAGATCTCCATAAACCGTTATCACCATTTGCGTTAGGCAAAATCAACTGACCCATTCGACCAGCTATTCCGAATGAAATCGTCAGCTGCACGGCAGATACCGAGGCGCGTACTATAGTTTGTGTGCCGCACGACGGAAAACGGACTCGTCGGGCGAACAGAGAACGAAACGACGGATAGAAGCGGCAAGCGAGAGGGAGCCCATCGCTGGCCGAACCTAAGCGAAGGTAACGACCATGGCACGCAAAGAAGCATTGCAGGAACTGAACGATGTTCTTATTCGACGGCGCGATGCGCTTCGTAAGGCGTTGGCTGGCGACTTGAGTTCCTTACAGGAACTGCGTCAACAATCGTCGGGCGACGTGGTCGATTTTGCGCTCGACTCCGCTCAGGACGAAATCAATTCTCAGTTGGCCGAGGTTGAAAGCCGTGAGCTGGCCAACCTGAACCACGCCATCGAACGAATGCGGCAAGGCACGTATGGCAAATGCGAGCGTTGCACGTCCAGCATTCCTCTGGCCAGGCTACAGGCATTGCCTTACGCCGTGTTGTGCATCAATTGCCAACGCGAAGCGGAAAAGCTGGGCACCGTCGATTTGTCCCCTGCCGACTGGGCTCGGCTCGTGGAAACTTCCACCGGCGACAACGACCTGACTCTTCCCGACGTCGAGCTCGATGTTTCGTAGTCAGTGGATTGTGGCGTCAGCTTTGCAACGGGGATTCTCATCAACGCCCACGTCGAGCCGCAATTTGGTTCGCAGGCATTGAGAATCCAAGCAGCGGAAGGAACCGGTGATTTGAACGAAAAAAGGAGTCTCACGTGGCATGGTCTTGTGAATTGCGCTCGCCTTCCGTCGAAACGAGCCCGAATGCGAATGACAACGGCACGGCGAGCGTGTTCCAGCCCAATCGATCGGCCAACAGCCGGTCGACACAGTGGCTCATGGTTGCCTTGACCGCAATTCTCGCCCTCTGCCCATCGCTCGCCCAGGCCCAGGACACCCCTCGGGAAGCATCCCGCGACGCCGAATTTGAGAACCTGGCGAACGAGATTGCCTCTCTCGAACGGCAAGGCCATCTACTGAGGCGAGTCGTTCGACTGATTAAGCCGAGCGTCGTGCACATCGAGGCGGCGTCGCGAAACCGTTCGGTTGAGGAAGCGGGCGGCGGCGTGATCATGAAGATGGACGGAAAGTACTTCGTACTCACGAACCGCCACGTCGTGAAAGACTCGGACCTCAAATCCATCAAGATCAAGTTGGACGACGGGCGACGGCTGCATCCGGTGAAATCGTGGGACGACCCCGGCACCGACATTGCGATTCTTCAGATCAATGCGGACAAGCTGCTCGCCGCCCGACTCGGCGACAGCGACAAGGCCGAGATCGGCGATTTTGTCTTGGCGGTCGGCAGCCCGTTCGGGTTGAGCCATTCCGTGACGTTCGGAATCATTAGCGCCAAAGGCAGACGCGACCTGCAGCTTGGCGACGACCGCGTGCGGTTTCAAGACTTCATTCAAACGGATGCGGCAATCAATCCCGGAAACAGCGGCGGACCGCTGGCCAATTTGCACGGCCAAATCATCGGCATCAACACCGCAATCGCCAGCAACTCAGGCGGAAATGAGGGAATTGGATTCACCATTCCCATCAACATGGTCAAACTCATCGCCAAGCAACTCATCTCGAGCGGGCGAGTCTCTCGAGCCTACTTGGGCGTGCATCTCTCGCGAGATTTCGATCCTTCGCGTTCCGCCGCTCAGCTCGGCCTTCCTCGACCCGCCGGAGCACTCGTCTCCGGAATCACGCCCAATTCGCCCGCACAACAGGCTGACCTTCAAACCAGCGACGTGATTATTCGGGTGAACGGCAAGTGGGTCGATGACGATGACCACTTGATCAACGAGGTCAGCCTGATGCCGGTTGGCCGGCGCATCGAGCTCGGCGTTATTCGAGACGGCAAAGTCCTCGAGGTGCAGGTCAAGGTTGGCGACCGTGGCGACTTCGAACCGGAAACCCCGTAACAAAAGTCGCCTGTTAGCGAGGGGGGTGGAACGCGAGTCTTTGCGCGACGATCTCACTTGCACCCCACTCGACTCGTGGCGCGCCTTGCCTGCGGCACACGGGTTAAACGAAGTTCGCTCGACTTGTGACGTGCCTAGAATGCTAGTGCTGTGTTACAGCTTGGAATTGGGATCGACAATTCGATTGGTCAACGCCCGCCACGGCGAATCGGGTGCGCCACCCTAAAACTAAGGCGTAACGCAGCACTAGTGCAGCGTCAACACTAAGAATTAGGATCCCAGTGTTTGTATCGTACGCCGCCAAGTCAAGTTACGACGAAGCCAACCCCCATTTTTAGAGTTGACGCAGCACTAGGTGCATTGTCCGGCGTATTTCATGCCGCGGATGATTCCGTCGTGGACCGCCACGGAATCGACATCGACGGCGACGTCCATGTTGTGGCGCCACTGCCGATTGGATCGGCGATCGAAGACGGTCGCGCCCGATGTCAGCTCGCCCACGGTTTCGACGTCGCCTGCCATTTCGATCGAACTGAACAACTCTGGGTGCAGGCAGGACATCATCGCGACCGCGTCGTGCAGCAGGATTCCCTCTTGGCCCATCTGATGGTAGCTGCGGAAGAAGAAGGGAATCATGCGTCGCAACAATTGGCCGGCCCGCGATGATTCGCAAGGCAACTCATCGATCACACTCATGTCGAACACGACATTTTGAGTCACATCGAGCGGAACAAGCGACTTGGTCGAAGCCGACTTGAAGACAACGCTGGCGCTAACCGGATCGTAGTGGATGTTGAATTCGGCAGCCGGCGTGATATTTCCGATTCCGTTGACCGTGCCGCCCATGATCACGATGTGGTCGACCATGGATGCGAATGACGGGTCTCTCTGAATCGCGCGAGCCACGTTGGTCAGCGGGCCGAGGCAGAGGACGGTGACTTGATCGGGAAACTGGCGAACGGTGTCGGCGAGGACTTTTTCGGACGGATGTCGATGGGCCAGCTGCGATGTCGCCAGCCCGGAGTTAGCAAGTCCGTCATCTCCGTGCATATGGCGCGCGTCCAGCCGGGTTGCATTGTCGGGCGCCGAGGCGGCACCGACGCGAGGATATCGAGGCGGATCGAGGTGTTTGACAATCGCCTCGACGTTCCGACTAGCCTGCTCGGCGGGGATATTTCCAGCCACAGCGGTAACGGCAACAACTTCCAGACGCGGATCGAACAGGGCCATCGTCAACGCCACGGCGTCATCGATCCCTGGATCACAGTCAATAATCACCTTCCTTGTCATGACTTGATCTTAGATCCCCCTACTTGAAACGACAACATGAACCCGATGGGGCGGACGCAACGTACAGTCCATAGTCGACGCCCAACTGTCGAGTCCTTGAGCAGCCTCCAGGCGGTTTTCGCACGTTGGCCGCCGAAGTAGAATCCAATCATCGTGTTATAACGACTCTGACGGTGATGAATTGTGATCGGCCCGGTCGCCACGCCGACAGACAGCGCACCCACTCCTGCCGAAACGATCGGGCCGCACGCAATCCAGTCTCAACTTGTTCCCCCCTTTGCGATGGAGAAAACGGCTTGGACAACTCGCTTGTAGGTCGAGTTTCGGCGGGAGAAAATCTCTCGGTCGCGGAGATGAAGTCGGTGATCGACGCGATCATGCACGGCCGTTGGGAGAACTCCGAGATTGCCCTCTTATTGACCGGGCTGCATCTCAGGGGAGAGACGTCGGATGAAGTTGCCGGTGCCGCCCTGGCGATGCGACGCCATATGACTCGCATCCCCTCGAACTTGCTCGGCGTAATCGACACCTGCGGCACCGGGGGCGACGGCAGCGGCACGTTCAACATCAGCACGGCGGCGGCCATCGTGACCGCGGGCACCGGGGCACCGGTCGCCAAGCACGGCAATCGTCGCATTACGAGCAAGACGGGTTCGGCGGACGTATTGGCTGAGCTGGGCGTCAACATTGACGCCGATGTCGAAACAGTCAGCCGCTGTCTGAACGAATTGGGAATCTGCTTCTGCTTCGCACCCAATCTTCACCCAGCGATGAAGCAGGTCGCGGAAGTCAGACGCAGCCTGGGAATGCCTTCCATATTCAATTTACTTGGGCCATTAAGCAATCCGGCGGAAGCCGAATTTCAATTGCTGGGCGTCGGCAAACCTGCCGCTCGCCCCGTCTTGGCCGGCGCGCTTCAGCACCTGCCGGTTAGGCGAGCTGTTGTGGTCAATGGACGCGATGGATTGGATGAAGTCACCTTGGCTGACGAGACGGACGTCACGGTCGTCGAGGACGGCGAGCTTCGCCAGTTGAGTTGGGCACCGGAAGACTTCGGCGTCGAGCGAACTGGCTTAGATTCGATGACTGTTTCCACACCAAAGGAGAGCGCCGCGATGATTCGCTCGGTTCTCGAGGGCGACAAGGGCCCGCACCGAGACATTGTCGTGCTCAATGTCGCCGCCGCGTTATGGACAGCTCGCCGGGCCGCAGAATTGACCGATTGCGCCGCCATGGCAGCGAACGCGATCGATAGCGGCGACGCCAATAAGTTGCTTCAACAACTTGGCGAAGCGAGCCACAGTTAGAGAGCATCATTGAGTAAGCACGAGAAAACATAGACAGCGTCGAGCTATTCCGTAACTGCCCAATTCACTACAAGTCTCCCATCGATCCTCTCCACCAAGGACGTCGCAATGCTGAAGACGTTTTCGATCGCCACATTGGCCGTGCTGCTGATTGCCGTTCCGGCCGCTTTGATTCTTAACTTGGCAACGGCACAAGATACGGCAGTTGAGGGCAACGACAAGAAGGACGAATCCGCGCCCACGGCAATGATCTATCCGGTCGACGTGGCCGTCGATGCGAGTGGCGGCGTGTATGTGGTCGATCTGAAACTGCCGGGAGTATGGAAAGTCGACGCAGGCAAAGTCACCGTCTTCGCTCGCGGTCAAAAACGATTCAAGACGCCACTCAACGCGCCCCGCTGCGCGGCGTTCGGCAAGCAGGGATTGTTGGTTGGCGATAGCGCGTCGACAAGCGTGTTGAGTGTTGCCGACGGCAAGCCGAAGAAGTCTCACGAAGGTCGTATCGGCATCCCGTCGGCGATCGCCACGCAAGCCGACGGCAGCGTATTGGTCGCCGACCTCGAACTGAGACGGATCTGGAAATACGGCGCGGATGGCGGGCCAGCTTCGTTATTCGCCGAAGTCGATGCCCCGCGCGGACTCACGATCGATAAAGAGGGACGCGTTTGGGTTGTGACTCACGGCAAGAACCAAGTCGTGCGGCTCGACAAAGATGGCAAGTCGCCCGAGACGATCGTTAAGGGCCGGCCATTTCGGTTTCCGCACCATATCGTCGTCAACGACACGGGTGAAGCGTTCGTCGCCGATGGATACGCCAAGGCAGTCTGGAAGATTCCAGCCGGCGGAGAACCCGAAAAACTCGCGTCGGGCGCGCCGTTTCAGAATCCTGTCGGACTGGCGATTAAGGGAGACCGCCTGTTAGTTGCAGATTCGCACGCGAAGGCGATTTTTGAAGTCGCGATGAATGGCGACGTGAAAAAGGTCGTCGGCCCGTAGCGCCGCGAAGCGTCGTTTGATGGCATGGTAAAGGACTGACATGGCGTCCGAGCGCGATTCGATTTTGGTGCGGCCGCTTGGCGGAATCACGGCAATCGTGGTTCGCCATCCGCTGCGTGTCATCGGCGTCTCGTTGCTGTTTGCCATCGCCTCGCTCGGTTGGGCCGCGGTGCGACTCGAATTCAAGAGTCGCCGACTCGACCTGCTCAATCCAGCCAGCGAATTCAATCAGCGTTGGCTGGACTATCTCGATGAGTTCGGCGACACCGACGACGCGATTGTGGTCGTACGAGGGCTCAACCGCCATGACGTCGCGGCCGCGATGGACCAAATCGTGGCGGAACTCGACTCGACGCCGGATTTGTTCCGCGATGCATTGTGTCGAGTCGACCGCCGTCGGCTCGAAGACAAAGGGCTCTACTTTCTGACGCTCGATGAACTTCGAGCCGCCGACCAATTCGTCAGTCGGATGGAGCCGATTCTGTTTGGACGATGGGAGACGATCAGCGGGCCGCGGCAACTTCGGCGATTCAATCAAGCGTTGCGACAACCGATTCGTCTGCCAACCGAGGACAGCGACGAGGCAGCCGAATTGATTCGTTTCGGCCAGCGTATCGTCGACAGCCTCGAGGCCGCTCTACGAGACAAGCCTCGCTTCCTCACCACATGGCCGAAAGAAGCGTTCCCCACGAATGCGGGCGGCAGCGATTACCTCGTGACCAATGAAGGTGAACTCGGTTTCGTCCTAGTCAAACTCGCAGCCGATTCGGGCGTCGCTGGCGGGCATCCTGTCGACCTGCTGCGAAAGCGATTGCGTCGTTTGTCGCAGGACCATCCGCGAGTCCGGATCGGCTTGACCGGTCTCCCGATACTGGAACACGACGAGATGCAGGCGAGCCAGCGAGATACGTTGCAGGCGAGCGTGCTGAGTCTCGTCGGCGTCGCGATACTATTTAGCATCGGCTTCGGTGCCGTTCGCTACCCAATGTTGGCGATCATCGCCTTGGCGAACGGACTCGCCTGGTGCATGGCGTTTATCACGATGACGGTCGGCCACTTAAACATTCTTAGCGTCGCATTCGGCGCCATCTTGATTGGGCTGGGGATCGACTTCGGAATCCACTACGTCGCTCGATACATGCAACTGCGAGAGCAGTGTGGGGCAAGTGCAGAGGCGATCGTCCAGACAGCTCGAAGCGTGGGGCCTGGCATTGTGACGGGCGGAGTGACGACGGCGATCGCCTTTCTGACGGCGTCGGCCAGCGAGTTTACTGGAGTCGTCGAGTTGGGTTGGATCGCTGGCGGCGGCGTCCTACTCTGCGTCGTGTCAGCGCTGATCTTGCTTCCCGCGTTGCTTCACTTTCGAGACCGAGACCGCCGCGCGATGACGGCCGCACCTCTGTTGCCGCTGGGCCGCTGGGCAAGGTCGGCTACCTTGGCGCCGCGCCGAGTCCTGTTGTGCGGCGCGGCGGTGATCGCGCTACTCGCCACCGGTTTGCCGAAGTTGGCGTACGACCATAATCTGCTCCACTTACAACCAAAAAACCTCCCCGCAGTTCAATGGGAACGCGTCTTGCTTGAGGAAACAGATCGCAGTGTGTGGTTCGCGCTATCGATCAACGACACGGCCGAGGAATTGAAGGCGAGAAAGGCCGCCTTCGCATCGCTCCCGACAGTCGACCGGACCGAGGAAATCGTCTCGCTGCTCCCGACTGTGACGGACGAGCAACAGCAGTTAGTCAGAAAGATGCACCTGCGCTTGACCGACTTGCCAGAAAACGCCCCTGTCATCCCGCTGGCCGACCCCAACGTTGAGATCGTGCTGCTCGAGGAATTGAACTCGGCTTTGCAGCGACTGCCACCTGGCTCGCAATCGCTGGCGCAGTCGATCAACTCGCTGCGAGCGAGGGTCAACGAACTGCCGGCGAGAATCGTCCGCCAACGCCTTTTCGAGCACCAACAACAATTGGCGACGGACGTCTTAAAGAGACTTCGCGACATCGGTCGGCACAGCAATCCCCAACCGCCGCAGATCACAGACCTGTCGCCAAAGCTCGTCAGCCGTTACGTCGGCAGGAGGAAGAAGCACTTGCTGAAGATCTACGCGGCGGGCGACGTGTGGAACATTCACTCGCTGCAAGCATTCGTCAAAGACCTTGAGCAGGTTGACCCTCGAATCACCGGCCACCCAGTGCAGACGTTTTATGCTTCAAGCCAGATGCAACAAAGCTACATCCATGCCGCGTGCTACGCGATTATCGCGGTCGCATTTATTTTGATGCTGGACTTCCGCTCGTTTTCGCGGACTCTTTTGGCCATGATTCCGATGGGAGTCGGGCTCGTCGGACTATTTGGCGTGTTGGGCTGGCTGTCGATTCCCTTGAATGCCGCCAATATGATCGTGCTGCCTCTGATCGTCGGAATCGGAATTGATGACGGAGTGCATGTCGTGCACGATTGGATTCGCCAGCCAGGTCGCTACCAACTGGGCAACTCCACGGCCACAGCCATCGTCATCACGTCGGCAACAACCATGATCGGCTTTGGCAGTTTAATGTTGGCCCAACACCAGGGCTTGCGAAGCCTAGGCCAAGTGCTCACGTTGGGCGTCGCGACCTGCATGCTTGCCTCACTGCTGTTGCTTCCTGCCGTTCTGTCCCTGATTCCGCGTTCGCGGCGATGACGCCAAGACGAATCGACCACTCGTTGCCTTATGGCCAGCGATCAAAAGGGAACGTCCTTTCACGATTGCACTTACGGCAAATCGTCTGCGACAACCAATTCCGCTCTTCTCAGTCTGTTCGCGGGCTGTTAACTTAGAGGATTCGTCAAGACCGCGGTGGACCGCAAGGGAACCCGCCCCCGATTGGAGAAACAGAAATGACCAAGCCAAAACGCAAACTCAAGAAGGCGAATCATGGCCGGCGGCCAGCGAACGCCAAGGCGAGAAAAGCTAAGCGGAGCAAGGTGAAGACATAAGTCCAATCCTTGTCTGCATTTTTGACGCCCTACCCTTGCGGCGCATGACCGACTTGGATCGGCATCAGCCACCTGAGGTTTGGCTCAACTGGTACTCGGGAGACCTCGTTTGTGGCAAGAGAGTTGCTAGCCGATCTCGACCAGATCGACATGGACAATGTGATCGCGGATGCGGCGGCGATTCGCAAATTCAATCCTCAGCGTTTCGAAATGGAACAGTTGAGTGCGATTGTTTATGAGAACACCGAGACGTTGGTTTGCGCCGGCTACAAGGACGTAGGCGACGACGAATTTTGGGTCCGCGGCCACATGCCTCAAATGCCCCTCATGCCCGGCGTCGTGATGCTCGAAGCCGCTGCACAACTATGCAGCTATTTTGCTCAGCGATACGATTTGTTGGGTGCCAAGATGGTCGGCTTCGGCGGATTGGAGCGAGTTCGGTTTCGCGACACGGTAGTGCCCGGCGACCGGCTGTTGTTGATATGCAAACAGTTGAAAGTTCGCCGAAATCGAATGATCGTCAGCGCCTTTCAAGGGCTGGTCGGCGACAAGCTTGTGGTGGAAGGCGAGCTGAAAGGGATTCCCATTCCCGTGGATGCTCTCAGTAGTTTCACGTCTTGATTTTTTGGTCTTGGCGACCAGTCTCTATGGTCATCTTTTTCTAGATGGCGACAGTGTGAATCATGGGCCGACGAGCACTTCCGAAAACCGATCCAACACTCGACCTTTCCAAGCATCTTTTTTCGCTTGATGGATGGCCGGAGGCTGCGCCGGTTGCAGACGCCTTCGAAGTGGCTCGGCCGCTCGAAATCGAAATCGGTTGCGGTAAAGGCCTGTTCATCAAGAATGCGGCTATCAACAATCCCGACCGAAATTTCCTCGGCGTCGAAATCGGCGACCGATACGCTCGCTACACCGCCTGTAAGATCGCCGGTCCGGCGTTGGAAAACGCGGTGTTGTTTCGAGGTTGTGGCGAAAAGCTGCTCCGCGACCACGTGATCGACGGGACGGTTTCCGCGATCCACGTCTATTTTCCCGACCCCTGGTGGAAATCCCGACACCGCAAGCGGCGAGTGATGAATGAACCGTTCATCAAGCGAGTGGTCGATGTGCTCCAACCGGGCGGCGCGCTCCACTTTTGGACCGACGTCCGCGAGTATTTCGACGTCACTCTCAAGTTGCTCACCGCCGAAATCGATCTCGATGGGCCGCTTTCCGTTGACGAGAATACGCCGGATCACGATTTCGATTATCGCACCCATTTCGAGCGTCGCGTGAGGCGGAACGGCAATCCGGTCTATCGCTCGTTGTTCTATAAGCGTTAGGGCAGTTCACATTGCCAGATGACAGAAAGCCTTCGGCTGGAAACAATTGAAGCTGTCGACGTGGGAACAAAACAACAACAACTGTAGCCACGTTGTTGTGGTGGAAGCTCCAGCGACGTTGCTAGCTTCCGACGGCCTCGTAGGTTCGGCCGTCGGCGTCGGTGGCATTCTTGGCGATTTCGTAGAGCCGCTGGCCGTGTGGCGTTGGGTATTCGCTGGTGATGCAAGCTTGACAGAGTTCGGAAGAGTCGTAGCCGATCGCCCGTGAGATGGCTTCAATGGGCAGGTAACGCAAGGAATCGGCGCCGAGCGTATCGGCCATGCGTTCGTGAGCCGCGTCGCAAAGCGGCTCGCCCCGCAGATGCTTGGGAGCGAACAATTCGCCGATGGTCGACATATCGATGCCGTAGAAACAGGGCGAAACGATAGGCGGGCAGGCGACTCGAACGTGAATCTCCTTGGCGCCGCCGAACTCGCGAATCCGGTCGAGCAAAACTCGCATCGTCGTCGATCGGACAATCGAGTCCTCGACCAGTAGCACTCGCTTCCCTTCGAGCACCTCTCGCAGAGGCGTGTATTTGGCTTTGGCTTTGAGCTCCCGCCCTTTGGCGCCTTCGATAAACGTTCGTCCTGCGTAGCGATTGCGAATCAACCCTTCACGCGAAGGAATGCCGAGTTCGAAGGCCATCGAATCGGCAGCGGCCTTACTGGTGTCGGGAACGGGAACGACGATCGTGTCACCGTCGTCCAACGGCACTCGAGGATCTTCTGCTTCCAGTTGAGCAAGCTCTTTTCCGAGCGCCTCGCGAGACACGTAAACGCCGCGTCCGTCGAGCGTACTGGCGACGTTGGCAAAATAGATCCATTCGAAGAAGCAGTGAGCGCGACGAGGCGACTCGACGTAGCGTTCGATGGAGAACTTGCCGTCTTCAATCAAAATGGCTTCGCCGGGCCTAAGCGAATGAATGCTTTCCGGTCGAAAACCGAGGTTCAGCAGCGCGACGCTTTCGCTCGCGGCGGCGAACAGGGAATCCTCTTTCGCGTAGCACAGCGGCTTCACGCCCAGCGGGTCGCGGGCTGCGAGCATGTCGCCCCGCGCGTCGATCATGACGAGCGTATAGGCACCGTCGAGACGTTTACTCAGGTTCCGCATCAATTCGCGAAGGGTCGGTGTACGGTCGCCCGACATTTCGCGACTGATTTCGTGCATCAGAATTTCGGTGTCGGTCTCACGAGCCAAATGGTGTTCGCCGCCCTGCATTAATTGCTGGCGAAGTTGTTGATAGTTTGCCAATTGCCCGTTAAATCCAAAACTAAACCACTTGCGCTTCTCCAAATGGTGCCGCTCAAATGGCTGAGCGTAGCTGCGGTCGTCTCGGCCGCACGTGGCGTAACGCACATGGCCAATACCAGCTCGCCCAGCGTATTCACACATCAACGATTCCGATTTGGCTTGGTGGGCCAGACGAAATACCTCGGTGACCGAACCGACATCCTTCATCGTGTCGATCAGCTGAGCTCGGTTGGGTGCGTACGTGGTAATGCCGGCGGACAATTGCCCCCGATTTTGGATGTCCAACAGCATTCGGGGAAGCAGACGAGAAGCTTGTTCGCGGCCGAAATCCGAGCAAAGCGGGCTCGTATCGCCGTCAGGCAAATGGTAGACCGCGGCCACGCCGCACTCGTGGTTCAGTTCGCTCATCCGAGATTTCCCAGAGAATGGAAACACTGACGCTGGGCGTCGCGAGAAGGCTAACGGCCTCCCCCAAACAGCGGGATTCCGCGTTTCCGGCTGGCACCGGCTTGAGACAAACGCGTGCCGGCGGTACCGTCGAGCATATTCGGTATCGCGCAGAGTGGCTAGTGGTTAGTCGTTCCGAATCCTCCCCAAAAAAAAGTCGCTTCATGACCGATTCCCTTCGACAAGAAATCGCAGCCGCTGCGGAGACCGTAGTCGTCAAAGTCGGCACGCGAGTTTTGACCCGCCAGGACGGCTCCCTCGACCGAGACCGAATCGCCGAACTGGCCGGCGAGATGGCCAAGCTCTCTCGCCACCGCCGAGTGGCGCTCGTCAGTTCCGGAGCAGTCGGCGCCGGAATGAATGGCCTCGACATGACAAGCCGGCCACGCGACTTGGCGACGCTTCAAGCGGTTGCGGCCGTGGGGCAAACGCGGTTGATCGAAGCTTACGACGATACGCTCCGAAAAGCCGGCCTCCATGCGGCTCAAGTCCTGCTCACCGCCGAGGACCTGAACGACCGCACACGGTACCTCAACGTGCGAAACACGCTTTTTTCACTGATGCGACTCAAAGCAATCCCAATTATCAATGAAAACGACACCGTCGCGGTCGAGGAGCTGATGGCGAGCTTCGGCGATAATGATCGACTCGCCGCCCTTGTTGCCAATCTGCTGCAAGCCCCCCTGTTGATCGTTCTTTCGGACGTCAACGGCCTTTACGACGGCGATCCTCAGCGGGCCGAAAGCAAGGTCATTCCAACCGTCGCTTCGATCGACGAAGAGATCCTCGGGCTGGCTTGTTCGAGCCATTCCGGAGTCGGCAAGGGTGGCATGTCAAGCAAATTGGGTGCCGCCAAGATCGTCACTTCAGCCGGCGAGAACATGATTATCGCGAGCGGCCGCGAACCCGAGGTGCTCAGCCGCATCATGGACGGTGAGCCGCTTGGAACGCTGTTCACGGCGCAAGGCAAGGCCGTCACGTCGTACAAGCGATGGCTCGGCTTCTCCGCTCAACCCCAAGGCAAGTTGTTCCTGGACGCCGGGGCTTGTCGCGCCATCTCGGCCAACGGACGCAGTTTGCTCGCAATTGGAGTGACCCGAGTCGAGGGCCATTTCGTCAAGGGCGACGTTCTCGCATTGGTCTCGCCCGACGGCCGCGAAATCGCTCGCGGTCTATGCAACTACTCCGCACAAGAACTTCGCGCGATTGCCGGTCGTAACTCCGATGACTTTCAGGAGTTGCTGGGCCATTGCCCATACCAAGAGTTGATTCACCGGGACAATTTGGCCGTGACCTGAATGTGGCCTCCTCTCTTTGCCTGCCAAAGATCGGTATATTGCATGGTTGGCGAATATCGTCGTCGCCTGAACCATACCGCTCAAACGTCTGCGGACTGTTCTCTGCTTGGACTTTTCCTCTGCTTGGACTCTGTTTGTACGTTGCCCGCTTGCCGGCGGCTGCTACCAGTCCGAGGCGGCAATGGCGGGACCTAGGCCGATCTCTGGCGAACGAAAATTGCTTGACCTTCAGGTTTCACAATGAATACTCACGCCACGGCGCTGCTCGTTCCTGAAACTCACCCCAATTGTTATGTGTTTGATACATGCGCTGAGCTGACGCGTTACGCTTCCAAGGCGGTCGTTGGTCTCGTTGAAGAGAGAAATTCGCAGGGCCAGAAAGCGGTCTTGGGCCTGCCCACCGGATCGACGCCCGTCGGAGTCTATCGCGAGTTGATTCGGCTCCACCGCGAAGAAGGGCTCGACCTTTCCAACGTAATCACATTCAATCTTGACGAGTATTACGGAATCGCCGGCGATCAATTGCAGAGCTATCGCCGCTGGATGAATGAGAATTTCTTCAATCAGGTGAACATCCCCGAGTCGCAACGGCACTTGCCGGACGGAGCAACGCCCTCCGATCAGATGGCCGCCCATTGCCGCGAATACGAAGCCAAAATCGCGGCCGCCGGAGGACTCGACCTGATCCTGCTGGGCATCGGCGGCAACGGAAACATCGGCTTCAATGAACCATTCAGCATTCGCGACAGCCGCACTCGACTCTGCACGCTCGACCCCGTCACTCGCCGTGCCGCCGCAAGCGATTTCTATGGCGAGGAGAATGTGCCAACCCAAGCCATTACGATGGGCCTGGCGACCATTATGGACGCCAAGAAGATCATCCTGCTCGCCTTGGGCGAACACAAAGCGGAGATCATTCGTGAAACGGCCGAGAGCCCGGTAAGCGCACGAGTTCCGGCGAGTTCGCTTCAAGAACACTCAGATGCGACGATCCTTGTTGATACGGCCGCCGCCAGCGAGCTTACCGGCTACTCGACGCCATGGTTGTTGACGAACTTGGAATGGGACGACCAGCTCATCAAGCGAGCCATACTCTGGCTCTGCGAGCAGACCGGAAAGGCCTTGCTGAAGCTGGACGATGACGACCTGCGTCGCCACAACTTACACCAGCTGCTCCGCCATCACGGTCCAGCTCAGAAACTGGCCCATCGCGTGTTTCGCTGGATGATGAAAACGATCGACTATCATCCCGCGGGCGAATCGGGAAAGAAGGTCATCTGCTTTAGCCCTCATCCGGACGACGATGTGATCAGCATGGGTGGGACCATAATCCGCCTCGTCGAAGACAAGCACGAAACTCACATCGCCTACATGACGAGCGGCAACATCGCTGTCTTCGATCATGACGCCCAACGAATTGCCGATCTGGTCACCGAATACAATCGTCTGTTCAAGATCGATCGCGAACGGTCTCAATCCGTCGAACGCGAAGTGGCTGACTCGCTCAACACCAAGGATTCGGGCCAAGCCGACAGCAAAGCCGTTCGCAAGATCAAAGGATTGATTCGCTGGAGCGAAGCCAAGGCAGCCGCGTTGGCGGTCGGTTGCGAGGAAGAGAATCTTCACTTTCTCGACCTCCCCTTCTACCAAACCGGAACCGTCGCAAAACGTCCGATCGGCAAGGACGACACCAAGATCATTCGAGAACTGATCGAGCAGGTTGAGCCGGACCAGATCTACGTGGCGGGCGACCTCTCCGACCCCCACGGGACTCACCGAATGTGCGCGGAGGCGATCTTCTTGGCGATGGAAGAGTTGCGAGCCAGCGGGAAACCTGTGCCGCAAGTCCTGCTCTACCGCGGCGCGTGGCAAGAATACGATCTGCATGAATTGGAGATTGCTGTTCCTCTAAGCCCCAATGATATGGAACGAAAGCGGAAGGCGATCTTTATGCACGAGAGTCAAAAGGATGAAGCGCTCTTTCCCGGTGCCGACCCGCGCGAATTTTGGCAGCGTGCGGAGGATCGAAACAAAGGGACTGCGGATCGATTCAACCAGATCGGACTGCCCGAATACTTTGCTCTCGAGGCGTTCGTCCGCTGGAATGGCGTCCCGATCTAGAAGGCGCGGGACAGCTCGACGATGAAGAAATGGGCACGGGCCGAGAACGGGAGTCGGCGCGACAGGAGCGAGCTCGAGTTAGCTGCCCATGGCACCTTCAATCTTGGTTTTGGAATCGTCGAAACTGCTGTTTAAAGACGTCCCAGCGGCCCGAATTCCGGCAATCGCGACGATAATGATCATGGCCAACATGACCGCGTATTCGACCGCGGTTGGACCATCTTCTTCGCGGCAGAGTCGTAGAAAAAAATTTCGCATGGCGGATCTCTTGAAATTGCGGGGGCGCGCTTACTTAAACCTAGGTCACTTGAACTGGTTTGCAAATTTCGGCAGCGAGCCACCCATTCCGCCAAGGTTTCCGCCACCTGGTGTACAAACGCTATTGACTCTATACGCGTGTATAGTAGAATGACAACAGCTTGACACCCCCCCATTTGGCGAGCTTCGATTGTCTCCCCGGCTCGGTTGCCCCCTGAAAACGGGCGCGATCGACAGTGAATTTCGATCAAGCCAGCCCGAGAGTCAGTCGAACCAGTCAAGACGCGATGACCTCAAAAACGGCGTTGACCTCAAAAAACGGCAAAGGATGCTGATTATGTCTCCCCTTGATCAACTGACGCCCAGACAAGCCAACATTTTTGAGTTCATCCGCGACAAGATTCAGAACCGGGGCTACGGCCCGACGGTCAGGGAGATTGGTGAGGAGTTCTCGATCAGCTCGCCCAATGGCGTGATGTGCCACCTGAAGGCCCTGGAGAAGAAGGGCTTGATTCACCGGAGCCCGAAGCGTTCTCGCGCGATCGAATTGACTCAGCAGGTCCTCGACGAAGGGCGTGGGCTGCCGTTGGCGGGCCAAGTTGCCGCGGGGCCGACGACGCTCGCTTTCGAGCAAGACCAGCGAGTCGATTTCGAGGATCTGTTTTCCAACCCAGATCTATTCGCCCTCGAAGTCTCGGGCGATTCGATGATCAATGCCCAAATCGCCCATGGAGACTACGTCATTCTCCGCAAGCAGGATTCCGCTGAGAAAGGTGAGATCGTGGCCGCGATGACCAGCGAGGACGAAGCCACGCTCAAATACTGGTTTCCCGAGGCGAACGGCATTCGGCTCCAACCGGCCAACGACGACATGGACCCGATCTACGTCGACAACGCGACCGTACTGGGCGTGTTGGTCGGTGTTGTTCGCCGAGTCTGAAAGCCACCTAAAAGCTGAGCCCATCGAGGTGACAGGCAACTGGCAGGCCCTGCCTCGAGCGACATCCCCAGACGGCGTCTTAGCTGCGCCTTAACGACGTCGATCGAGTCAGGCGGATTCCTTCAGGTTGTTGGCCGAATTGAGCTTGTTGTAGAGTGTCTTCAGGCTAACTCCCAATTGCTCCGCGGCAGCCGTCTTGTTGCCCTCGTTGCGGTCGATCGCTTGGTGAATCGCCTGCATCTCCAGTTCTCGCAATGTGACCGGCCCGAACGTCGTCAGTTCCGTGCGGAGTTGCCGAGTTGAGAAGCTGGCGGGAAGGTGGGCGACATCGACAGGCGGATCGTCGCAAATGATGGTCGCGTGCTCGATCACATTCGCCAGTTCGCGAACGTTGCCGGGCCAAACGTGTTTTTGCAGGGCTTCGATTACGGCCTCGGTAAACAGATTTTCGTCGGGCTTCGTGGTCGGCCGGAAACGCCGGTAGAGGTGGGCAGCGAGAACGATGATATCTTGCGCACGATCTCGCAGCGGAGGAATTTGCACCTCGAATGTGTTGATGCGGAACATCAAGTCTTCGCGAAACTCGCCGTCCTGAACCATCTCTTCCAGATTTCGGTGAGTGGCGCAGACGACGCGGACGTCGACGGTCAGCGAGTCGTTATCGCCAACTCGGCGCACCTCGCCCGATTCCAGCACCCGTAGCAGTTTGGCTTGCATGGCTTTCGGCAGCTCGCCGATTTCGTCGAGAAACACCGTTCCGCCATGGGCCATTTCAAACAGACCAAGTCGTCCTTCGTCAGCGCCGGTGAAGGCGCCTTTTCGGTGCCCAAACAGTTCGCTCTCAATCAGGTTTTCCGGTAGTGCCCCGCAATTGATGGCGACAAACGGCATGTCCACCCGAGCGCTTTGATCGTGAAGCGAGCGGGCGACGAGTTCCTTTCCGGTGCCGGTCTCGCCGCGAATGAGCACGGTCGAATTGGTCGGAGCCACTTTGGCTGTCATTTCGCGAACTTGGGCCATCGAAGCGCTATCGCCGACAAGTTGAGTTTCTCCGACGGCGCGTTTCAGTTGTCGCTTGAGCGCTCGGTACTTGTTCGTCAGTTCGCGCTTTTCCTGAATTCGCTTGAGCAGCGACTTCAGCTCGACCAGTTTGCAGGGTTTGGTGAGGTAGTCGAACGCGCCGTGCCGCAAAGCGGCGATCGCGGTTTCTGTCGACGACTTTCCCGTCAACACCACGGTTTCGATGTCGGGCGACGTCGCTTTCGCGTGGCCGATCACCTCGATGCCGTTCATGCCGGGCATGTCGAGGTCGACGAGAAGGCAGTCGTAGGCGTTTTCATCGAGCGCCACGGTGGCGGTCACCCCGTCTGGACAGACCGTCACCTCATGCCCCATGCGAGGCAATTCTAAACTCATCAGCTCTTGGAGCGTCGGCTCGTCGTCAGCGAACAGGATTCGCATCCCACTACGCGGCTTGGTTTTTTTCTTCATGAGTCTTTGCCTGAGTCTGTGCGAGGGGAAGGACGATGCGAAACGTGGAGCCCAGTCCGGGTCCGTCGCTATCGGCAGCAATCCGCCCGCCATGGTCATTGATGATTTGATAGGTAATGGACAGCCCGAGCCCGGTGCCCTGCCCGTCGCGGCGACGAGTAAAGAATGGCTCGAACAGATGTTCTTGGACGTCGGGGGTCATGCCGCAACCGTTGTCCGAGACGACGAGCTCGGCGTGTCTGCCATCTCGGTGTCTTTGCAAGCGGACTTGGACTACGCCGTCCGCTTCGAGGCTGTCGAGCGAGTTAGTCACGAGGTTGAGGACGACTTGTTTGATCTCTTGAGCGTTCACGGCGGCGATCACGTGTTGGTCGCAGGAACACTCGATGGTTTTGTTTCGATACTTACCGACGTGACGCACCATTTCGATCACGTTGACGGTGAGTTCGTGCAAGTTGGTCTCTTGCCGTTGGGCGTCGCCCATCCGCGAGAAGTCGAGTAGTTTTTCGGTGATGCCTTTACAACGAAACGCCTCGTCTTGAATTCGCCTCAGGTACTTGTGGACAATGGCGACTTCCTCGCGCGTCTCCTCATCCTGCGACTCGGGCAGCAATTCGTCGATGCGCGACTCGAGCGACTCCGCCGCCCATGCGACCGAAGCCATCGGGTTGTTGATTTCGTGGGCGACTCCGGCAGCCAGAAAGCCGACGCTGGCGAGCCGCTCGCTGCGGACCACTTCTTTTGTGCGTTGCTGCACTTGGTTATCCAAGTCGTCTCGCACTTCGCAGAAGCTGCTGGTCATATTGTTCATAGCGGTGGCCAGCTCGGAAACTTCGTCGCGAGTTCGCAGTTGAATTCGGTGAGAAAAATCGCCACCGGCAACTCGACGAGAACCATCAATCAGCACGCCCAACGGCCGGAAGATCCAATAGTTCAAAAAGAACAGCATGACGATCAGTACGACATTGGCGAGGATCGTGGTCAGCCAGGTCATCACGATCCAGGCGCGATACTCGCCCCGCGCTTGATCGGTGAAGGCATTCATCTTGCCCTGCAGGAAGGTCGGCAATTCGTTGGCCAGCAGGTTCAGTTCATCGAGTTCCGGTTTGATCAAGGCGAGCTTGAGATCGTCGACGAACCAATCTTCCGATTGGTTAATATCGTTGATTCTCTTTAGAGTTCGCTCGATCTTGGCGACCGTTTCTCGCTCTTTGTGGCGATCGCCAATTCTCGATTCTTCAATGTCTGGCGTGTCAATCTGCTTGCGATAGTCTTCCAACGATTGATTGACCGCCAACAGATGAACTCGGAATTCGCCGCGCATCATGTCGACATAGCCAACGCTAAACGCGCCGCCCAAATCGCGGGCGTTTCGGTCAAATTCGAGCAGGCTCTCAGTCCGCTCGACGGAGTGGCGAAGTTCGGCGGTGTTTTGAACGAGCTTGGCGGCAATCGGCAATTCATCAGCGCGACGGCTAATCGTCTTCGCCAGTTCGCGGTAGGCGTAAACGCCCTTGAATCCGCTAAAAGAGAGTCCAGCCACGATCAAGAACATCGTGGCGACGCCTAGCATAAGTTTGTAGCGAATGGGCCAGCGTGAAAGCATGGCAGCGACCTCCTTGTCGCACCCGCCAACTTCCATCCATGAAGTCGGCTGCGGCGTGTTGGCAGTCTAACACCCCAACGGAATTTTCAAGAAGGGGAGTTTTTTTAGATGACCCTTTCTATTCGTAATTCGCTGGACTTTGGTTCATTTTCTAGCTCGGCGGAGGGCGTGCCGCTTTCTATGCCGCCTGGCTGGTGAATCGCGTTAAGCGTCGCCTCGATAGGGCGTTGATGGGCCAACGCAGAAACGCCTTACGGCGTTGCCCGATGGGACAATTCAAGCCGCTGATGTGGCGCTCGCGCGCTAGGCAAATCGGAGACGTGGAAGTCGAATGACGGGGCCAGGACGGCCCGCGACGACTCGGCGTATCAGCCAGATGCCGATGAGACCAAACACCAAATTGCCCAACCAGACGCAATACGGCGGCAGCGCGCCTTCTTTGGCTCGATCTGCGGCAAGCATCATCAGAGGATAGTAGAGCCCCAAAATGGGGAGGAAGCAGACGAAGAACGAGCTGAGTAGATCAGAGTTGCGTCGGTAGATTGCGACGGGAACGCCGACAATCACGAAAAAGAGACAGCTAAAACCGTTGGCTGTTCGGCGCCAGCGTTCGGTCTGCAACTTGAACATGCGGGCTTTCGCTCGAAGCAAGTCGTCTTGCGGTTTCCTCCACTGGCTTTCACCCAGGCCGTCAAAATCGCCCCGCAGCAGCTGAAAGGCGGCTTGCGCGGCCATTCGGTTTTCGATTTCCAGGACCGCTTTCCGCTGCGTAACGAGTTCACTTGGAATCCGGCCCCAAGACAAATCAGCGGGTCGTGTCGACAGCACCCCGTTCTTGGTGGCGGCCGACAGCGGTACATTGAATTCGTGCTCGGAAAAACCAATCGGTGACTTGTCGCCAACTTCCAACTCACATTCGACAAGCTTGATGACAAGCATGCTAGCGGCGGAATCGAGCCGCAATTCCGCCTCTTCGGCCGTAATCGTCATCGGAGGCTGACTCTGCATCCGGACATTGATGATCGCGTCGATCAGCGTTCGGTCTTCGACTCGCGCCACGCGAATGGAAAAGCGGCTTGAGGAGTAGGAGCCGGCCGTTCGCAGGCGGTTATAGGCAATCTGCTCGACGGAATGGAGGATCACTTGGTGAATGCCCGGCTGGCCCCAAGAAACGGCGATGTCGTTGACCCAGATGGCCAGCGGGCTAACGAACAGGGCCAGAACCATGGCCGGCCGCATGACATCCCAAATCGACACGCCCCCCGCCTTGATGGCGGTGATTTCCTGATCGGCGGACATCCGCCCGTAGACGGCGCAGACGGAGTAAAGCATGGTCGCTGGCACGGTGTATCGCATGGCGAACGGCAATGCGAAGGGGACAATTTGAAGAATTGGCCCGAGGGTCAACGACTGCCGAAGGGCCTCCTTGACCACGACAAATACCATCATCACGGCTGTCAGCGTGACCAAGCTGACAGTGAAGACCTTGATGATCTCCCAAAGTATGTATCGCGTCATCAACCGCATGAGTGCTTCCGTGCCAAATGACGAGAACCGTGGCGCATCCAATGCGCGCCGTGACCAACCGCCGCCGAGGCATCCAGTTCCTCAGTCAAGCGTCGTCGAACTGCTTCCGATTGACAAACCCTAAAGAAGGGTCGCAATCTAGCAGTTTCAGCAAATGCGTGAAATGACAATCGGTCTATACATGAAAGCGAGTAGAACAAAGAATGTCCTGACAACTTCGCCGAAGTTTGGAAGAAAGACTTGGCTTTTGGGAATTTCGACCGTGCCATCAATCTGCGCGTCCGCTTAGAATAGGATGGACAATAGCAGCTGGGATATGCGATCCAACTTTTGATGGGACGCGAGCGTTGAGCCGGTCGATAAGCTGTTGCAGCGTATGGCTTTGCCCGGACAACCGGAAGGCAAAATGACAGAGAAGCGTTCGCAGACTGGGGGAGGCGTCGAATTCGCCACGGCGACGGATGTTGGCATGCGCCGAACCAACAACCAGGACTCCTGCGTCGCCTCACTTGCCGCCGATGACCGCGAATGGGCCTCGCGCGGACACCTATTCATGGTTGCCGACGGAATGGGCGCTCACGCCGCCGGCGAGCTTGCTAGCAAGATGGCCGTCGATGGCGTCACCCATCGGTATCGAAAATACGCCGATCTCGCGCCTCAAGAAGCGCTCGTAAAGGCCCTCGAGGAGACTAACTCGGAAGTCCATCGACGAGGCAACGCGAACTTCGAGTTTCGCAATATGGGAACGACCGCGAGCGCGCTGGCTCTGATTCCCCAAGGCGCCGTCGTCGCCCACGTAGGCGACAGCCGCATCTATCGCGTGCGAGGATCCTTTATCGAGCAACTGACGTTTGATCACAGTCTCGTTTGGGAGTTGCGAGCGAGCGGTCAATTGCCGGAAGGCGCCGTCGAGTCGGGGGCGATCCCCAAAAACGTCATCACTCGATCGCTCGGCCCCGGACCGCAGATCCAAGTCGACCTCGAAGGCCCCTATCCATACGAACTCGGCGACTTGTTCTTGATATGCAGCGATGGATTGTCGGGCGTTGTCACCGACGAAGAGATGGGTGCGATCGTCGGTCAACTCGCGCCCGAAGAAGCTGGCCAAGTTCTTATCGATCTAGCCAATCTGCGTGGCGGCCCCGACAACATTACTGTCGTGATCGTCCGAGTCACCGATCCTTCTCTAGTCGAGTCCTCACGGACGGCCGGTCCATTGAGTTCCGCATCGCAATCCAAACGAGCGGTCCACCCGGCGCTATGGCTTGTCGGTGCCTTGCTCTTGGCCAGCGGCGTGCTGATGGTCCGGTTCTCGCAAATGGCGGCGGCCGGAGTTATCACCGCAGCCCTCGGCGGACTGCTGCTCGCCGGAGCCGCTTTCAAGTCGCTCTCCGGTTCAACATCCACTGGCCGACAAGGCATGTTGGGACGCGGGCCTTACCGCCGCCACAACTGCCCAGTCTCACAAGAGTCGGTTGAAAAACTCGAGGCCATTGTCGACGAGTTGCGGCAGGCGGCCAAGTCGGCGGGATGGACCGTCAATTGGGACAAGTTTGAAACGCTGAGCGAACAGGCTGAAAAAGCGAAGGCTGCCGCTGAATACGAAGAGGCACTCAAGTCGCTAGCACGTGCTGTCACCTTCATGATGGAAGAACTGCGCATGCAAGACGACACCGCGGCTGGCGATTCGTCGATTCAGTATTAGCGCCTCTCGATTCGAGTCCGCTGGATTCGAGCCGTCATTCTTGACTTCTCATTCTTGCTCTTACTCTTCGAGCTTGTTCGGACGGGATTAAGAGATAGGAAGAGGATTCAGTTTTGGGTAGCGGCGGCCAGCTCCTACCGCTTGGAAATCCGGCCTAGCGACGCGATCGGCGACCTTCTATACTCTGCCGCCCATTCCGACACGTGGTGCTGAGCCCTCAGCCGAGCCTAGGGTCTCTGCCCAAGCGGCGTCCAGATTTAGGTAGGTCGCGAGCCAATGCCCAACTCCACAACCAGCCGTGGACAACGAGTCTTGCTGACGCTGACCCTGTTGAGCGTCACGTTGCTTTCCGGTTGCGTTCGCCGACGCATGACGGTTCGATCGAACCCGCCCGGCGCACGCGGCTACGTGGACGACCGGCAGATCGGCATCACGCCGTTCTCGACCGAATTCACCTACTACGGCACTCGAAAAATCCATCTCGAACGCGATGGAATGAAGTCGGCAACGGTCGAGAGGAAATTTCACGCCCCCTGGTATCAATGGCCCGTCGTCGACTTTTTCGCCGAGACGCTTTGGCCTTGGGAAGTACGCGATGAGCGCGAGGTGGTTGTGCAGATGGAGCCGCTCGCTCCATCCGATCCGCAAGAATTGTTAGGTCGAGCAAACGCAATGCGCGACGATGCTCAGCTCAGTATCGCCGGCTCGGCCGTTCCGCCTACGATCGCGCCGCCAGCCACCATTCCGCTTCCGAACAACCGGCGAGCGCCCATGATGCCCGGCGTCTTAGGCCCCGGCCTGCCGAGCCCCGCGAATCCATACACCGGTCCGCCGAGCGTCGTCTCCCCTTCATTCCGGCCAGCCATTCCGCCCACTCACGCCGATCCGACGCTTTTGCCGCCAACTCAATAAGTCGCAGGCTCTTGGCTTGGGCTGTCAGAACGATCGTTTCGCGCTTGGCCGTGGCTGGGGCTTCCAGTCGCAGTGGCCGTTTTTTTTCTGAGCTCCGGACGAACCGCTAACGCGAGGCGTCTCGCGCACTAGTCCGCGTCGCGACAACGTCCTAAACGAGATTGACTCACTTCAAAACAGCACTGCGGCAGGATGCCCCAGCCACGGTATGACAGTGAGTCGTTGGGTTAACGGTTTGATCGTCGGCGGTCTTCTTCGATGATCCGCGGGAAGTACCCTTGAGAATCAAACGTCGGGATACCTGATTTGATGCCGGCGCCGGATGGTTGCTGCCTGAGCACTCCCTTGAGAATCTCTGAGGGATCGCGAGCCATCTTGTCGGTGAGGACTCGGACGTTGTAGGCGATCGGCTCAAACTGCCGCGACATCCGATCGAGCCTCGAGGCCGTGTCGCTCAGCTTCTCGTAAATGTCGTCTTCGCGGAGGAGTTTGGCGATGGTGCCATCGCCGCGAGCGAGCATTTCGCCGACCACGTTCAGTTCAAGCAAGAATGAATCGAGTTTGTCTGTGATGCCAACAAGGTTTTCGGCGAACTCCTCTCCGCGTTCGGCCAATGGCATCACAATCTGCTCGACGCCGACGACGACGTTGTCGAGCCGTTTGCCCACGTTTTTGAAACTGGCCATCGTTTCGCCAACATCCTTCACAGCGGCATCCATGCCCTCGATAAGGCCTGGCAGTTTTTCAATCGCCATCTTCAGGTTCTGGCGGCTCTCGGCGTCTCCGAACACGTCGTTCATGTTACGAGCCGTTTGATCGATGTTCCCAATCGTTGTTTCCGTTTGATCGAGAATCCGGCGAAACTGGTCGTCATTGTTGTTGAGCATGGAATTCAAGTTGTCGACGAGACGCGAGAATCGATACGACGCGTCCTGGACCGCCATGAAGGCGCCGCCGAGTCGTTCTTCGGCGGAAGCGAGCGCCTCGATCGGATCACGAGCAACTCGACCATTACCCAGAAAGTCCCCGTCCTTAATTTCCTGGTCAGCGATCGCTAATTCTGCGGCGCTCAGCACCTCGTCGCCGTTGTCGTCAAATTCAGCAACGAGGGATGGGTCGCCGTCGAGGCGCCGAACAAACTCAAGGTTTGCGTCGCCCGTGACAAGCGACGGCGTACCGATACGCGCATATTCGCGCCTGCGAATTTTCCGGCCTTGATCGATATGCAGCGTGAGCTCGACGCCGTCATCGAGCAATTCAACTTCGTCGACTTGGCCAATCTGTATCCCGCTCTTACGCACGGGCGTGTTTTCCGATACGCCCGGCGCAGATGGAAACCGCACTACGACCACGTAGGAACGGCGAAACAGATTCTTGTCGGCTCCGAACAGGATGACCAACAGAACGGTAATACAAGCGGCCGTGACCACGACCACGCCCACTCGAAATCTCACGAGTCGTTCGTCCATCATGCCACCTCACTGTCGGAGGCGGTTGACTGGTCAACCATTTCCATCAGGCGCTCGCCCGCTTCGCCTCGAATGAACTGAATCACGCGACGGTCTTCGATGCGGTCGAGTTCGCTTGGCGGACCATCGAAGATCGCTTGGCTGTCTTCTTCCTCAATCCGAGTGAGCGGGTAGAGCATGATCACTCGATCGGCTACTTTTCGAGCAGTCCGCATATCGTGTGTGACCACGATGCTTGTCACCGGGTGGTTTCGTCGCGTGCGGATAATCAACTCATTGATGACATCACTAACGATCGGATCGAGACCCGTTGTCGGCTCATCGTAGAGCAACACCTCGGGGTTCATGATCAGAGCTCGAGCGAGACCGACTCGTTTTCGCATTCCGCCCGACAGCTCTGCGGGCTTCTTGCGGACGATCGATTGAGGCAGCCCCACTTCATCCAGTTTCCGCAGCACGAGTTCTCGAATCTGGCGTTCCGTCAATCGCCGGTGTTGGCGTAGCGGAAACGCCACGTTTTGCCCCACGGTCAAACTGTCAAACAACGCGGCGTTCTGAAATAGGAACCCAAACCGCACTCGCTGTTCTGTCAACTCGCGGTCATCGAGCGAGGACAGGTCTCGGCCGTCGAACAAGACGTCGCCCGAGGTCGGCTTGACCAATGCAATGATCGTCTTCAACAGAACCGTCTTGCCGCAACCGCTTTCGCCGATGATGGCCAACGTCTGTCCGCTGGGAATCGTCAGGTTGAGATTGCGCAGCACCCTTTGCTGACCGAACTGCACGTTGAGTCCGCGCGTTTCGATCATGAGCCGATCGGCTTGTGGTGCTGAAGAGGTCAAAACAGCTTGTTCCCCTCCGGCCAAAGTGACTGATACGCGGTATCCAACAAGATGCCCAACACGAGGTCCAAGATCAAGATAACAACGAACGATTGAACAAATGCCGCCGTCGCCGCTCGGCCGACGCCCTCAGCGCCCGGCTTGCAGTGAAATCCGCGGTAACAACTGATCAAGGCAATTGCGACCCCAAAGAAGATGCTCTTGAAGACGCCGTAGAACAAATCGAACGTGCCGACGAACTGCTGGCTGTTGTTCCAGTATTGATGGGCGTCGATTTCCAAAATCTTCACGCTGTAAAAATGCCCGCCGACGACGCCCATGAAATCCGCCATGATAGTGAGCGTCGGAATCAGGAACAGACACGCGACAACTCGAGGCACCACGAGATAGTGAACCGGGTTCGTCCCCATCGACGCCAGCGCGTCGATCTGCTCAGTGACTCGCATCGTTCCCAACTCGGCCGCCATCGCACCTCCAACTCGGCCCGCCAGCATGGTGGCGGCCAATACCGGGCCCAATTCACGCACCAAGGTCATATTGATGACTGCCCCAAGGCGACTCTCCAAGCCGATCTGGCTGAACTGCGTATACGACTGCACGGCCAAAACCATGCCGATAAATGTTCCTGTCAACGCCACGACAGGCAAGCTCAAGACCCCGACCTGATAGCAATTGGGAAGCAGTGTTTCGCGCCGAGGCATCCGCGTCACGATCCACTGCAGGGTGCTGAAAGCAAACAGAACCATATCGCCGGCGACATCGATCGCATTGATGACGATGTTACCCCAGTCAACAACCCAATTGGTTATCGCTTCAGTTCGAGATGTGGCGGTTCCATCCGGCATCGCAATTCGATCCAACAGTGCTAGCAATCATCAGTCCGCGCAAGCCGGGCGCGTTATTCGTTCTTCGACCAAATCTAATTTGCGGCTTGAGACAACTTTGCCGGCCAGAGAGAAGAAAAAAGACAGGCAAGATAGAGAAGAATCCAGGTAAGCCTGGCATACTTGCCTTTGGCATTAAGAGCTCGTCGTGGTAGCTACGCTCGTCTGCGCGTGGAGCCTGCTCGTCGAGTCACTCCGCATCTTGCGAGATCGGCGGTTCCAGAAAACCCTCTAATCGCTCGCGCAACAAGCACTCCCAACCTGCCTGTCCGGCTTCGCGGCTGAATATCGGGTTGTCTTGCGGGAAGGTGCCTTGGTACTGATTGAGCTTACCAGTCAGTTCGACATCTTTGCCTCGGAAACGGGAGAGATCCTGTTCGCCGCGAAAACTGGCTGCGTTTTCTTTGCGGCAAATGGCCGAGAGCTGGCCGCCGACAAAGTTGACGAACCGATGCCCGCTCTTACTCGAGCGGATTTCCTCGACACGCCCGTACGCGGTGATCGTCTTGCCAACTTGCTTTCGTAGGTCGAGCAAGTTCGTCGCTTTGATACGTACGCTCTTCTGACCGACATTCTCGTCGGCAGCGCCTCGCTTTGACGCACCCCGTTTTGACGCGTCGTCCTTCGACGTGACGCCGGAAACAGGCAACGGCGAGTCACCGACTTGCTTGCCGTCAACGGGTTGATTCGGCGGCGCAGCGGTTCCTTGAGGAGCTGGCTGCGGGAAGCCCTCGATACGGTTTCGGGATAGCCAAAAAAAGCCCGGCGAGCAACTGCTGCCGGGCTTAGTCTTAGCGTGAACGATTCGCTAGTCAGACGAATCGCCGGCGGCGGAATCGCTGCCGGCGACAGCCGCCGTCGGCTCCTCGGGCTCAGGCTCCTTCTCGACGGAACCTTCGAACTTGAGCCGAACGACTTTGTCTTTGTCGTTACGGAAACCGGTCACGGTAATCGTATCCATGCCTTGGAATTCACCTCGCAACAATTCCTCAGCCAACGGATCTTCGACGAAGTTTTCAATCGCACGCCGCAAAGGACGGGCGCCGAAATCGAGGTCCGATCCGCCTTTCTTGATCAAGTACTCTTTGGCGTCGTCTTCGAGGACCAGGTGGAAGCCGCGGTCGGAGAGCCGTTCGCGAACTTTCACGAGTTCCATGTCGATAACACCTTTGAGGTTTTCTTGCGTCAAATGTCGGAAGATTATCGTGCCGTCGAGACGGTTGAGGAATTCCGGACGGAAAACCTTTTCGATCTCGCCGTCCACACGACTCTTCATCGACTCGTACGACGCGTCATCATCCGGACGTTGGAAACCGAATCCAGATTCGTTCTTGATCGCCTCGGCGCCCGCATTGGTCGTCATGATAAGAATGACGTTGCGGAAGTCGATGTTGCGGCCAAAGCTGTCGGTCAGTCGCCCTTCTTCCATGACTTGCAACAACATGTTGAAGCAGTCGGGGTGGGCTTTTTCGATCTCGTCGAGCAGCACCACGGCGTACGGACGACGTCGAATCTTCTCGGTCAATTGACCGCCTTCTTCATAGCCGACGTAGCCGGGAGGCGCACCGATGAGACGGCTCACATTGTGCTTCTCCATGTACTCGCTCATGTCGATATGAACGAGTGCGTCGGCGTCGCCGAACATGTATTCGGCCAGGGCCTTGGCGAGCAAGGTTTTGCCGACGCCGGTCGGTCCGGCGAAGAGGAAGCAGCCCGTGGGCCGACGCGGATCCTTCAAGCCGCTTCGGCTGCGTCGGACGGCTTTGGCGACCGCCTTGACCGCAGCTTCCTGGCTGACCACTCGCTTATGCAACTCTTTTTCCATCTCCATCAGCCTGAGGCTGTCCTCGGTGGAAAGTCGAGTCAGCGGCACGCCAGTCATCTTCGAGACGACCTCGGCGATGACCTCTTCATCGACCACGCCATCGGTCTCACGCGATTTCTCTCGCCAGTCCTTGGTGATCGAGTCTTTTTTCTTGCGAAGCTTGTCGGCTTGATCGCGCAAAGACGCGGCTTTCTCGAAATCTTGATTCGCGACAGCCTCCTCTTTTTGCTTGTTAAGCTGCTCGACTTCTTCGTCGATTTCTTTCAAATCCGGCGGCCGAGTCATAGCGCGAAGCCGAACTCGCGAACCCGCCTCATCGATCACGTCGATCGCCTTGTCAGGCAAGCAGCGGGCCGTGATATATCGTTCGGACATTTCGACGGCAGCCGCGACCGCGTCGTCGGTGATCTGAACTCGGTGATGCTCCTCGTACCGCGATCGCAATCCCTTCAGGATTTCAATCGTTTCTTCGGTCGAAGTGGGATCGACGACAATCTCTTGGAATCGTCGAGCCAACGCGCTGTCTTTCTCGATGTACTTTCGATACTCGTCCAATGTCGTGGCGCCGATGCATTGGATTTCGCCTCGAGCCAAAGCGGGCTTGAGAACGTTGGCCGCATCGATGGCGCCTTCCGCGCCGCCTGCGCCGACGAGAGTATGCAATTCGTCGATGAACAGAATCGTGTTCTTGGCTCGACGAACTTCGTTCATCACCGCCTTGATTCGCTCTTCGAATTGACCGCGATACTTCGTGCCTGCGACCATCATCGCCAAGTCGAGAACGACGATGCGTTTCTCGGCCAACAACTCAGGAATATTGCCGCCGACAACGCGTTGGGCAAAGCCTTCTACGATGGCCGTCTTGCCGACACCCGCTTCGCCGAGCAACACGGGATTGTTTTTTGTTCGTCGACAGAGAACCTGAATCGCCCGCTCGATTTCTCGCTCGCGGCCGATCACCGGATCCAACTTGTCTTGCTTCGCCAGTTCGGTCAGATCGCGACCAAAACTGTCGAGCGCCGGCGTCTTGGATTTGCCAGAACGACTGGAGCTGCCGCTTTCCGAGGAGCTTCCCTCGCGACCGCCTCGCTCGCCGCCCTCGCCGCCTTCTAGTCCGTGACCGAGAAGGTTGAGCACTTCCTCGCGAACCTCTTCCAGCTTGAGCGTCAGGTTCATCAAAACCTGAGCTGCAACGCCTTCTTGCTCACGCAAAAGTCCCAGCAGGATATGCTCGGTTCCCACGTAGTTGTGGTTAAGGTTCCGCGCTTCCTCCATCGAATACTCGATGACCTTTTTAGCTCGAGGCGTCTGAGGCAGTTTGCCCATCGTGACCATTTCTGGTCCGCTCTGGACTAGCTTCTCAACCTCCAATCGAATCTTGCGCAGATCAACTTCCAAATTCTTGAGTACGTTGGCAGCAACACCGCTGCCTTCCTTAACCAAGCCCAACAAGATGTGCTCGGTTCCGATGTATTCGTGGTTGAACCGCTGCGCCTCTTGATTGGCCAATTGCATGACCTTTCGGGCGCGGTCTGTGAATCTTTCGTACATGGGTTAGACTCTCTCAATGTCGTAATGTTGGTTACGCCATCCTGACGTTGACTCTCTTTCGTCTTGTAACCAAAACAGTCTGCCCTGGCACTCCGTTCATTACTCTCGCTGCGTCTTACTCTCGCTGCATCTCACTAGGCTGCGGCAGCGTCCGCAAACGGCTCCTCCGGCTCGGAATCCTCAATGCGATCCAACAACAGTCGCTCGCATCGAATCTCCCACTGCCACTTGGCTCCCGCGTCTCGCAACTCCAATGCAGCCAATTGAGCGTCCGCGTCCTCGCATCGCTTTCGCTGGCGATATAGGGTCGCCAGCAGAAGCATCGAGTCGGCGTCTCCCGGTTGCGACTCAAGCTGTTGCAAGAGTAACGACTCGGTCTCTGCCCAATGGCCCCTTAAGTATTCCGCTTGGGCTTGAACAAACAAGTCCACATCGGCGTCGGGAAGCTGATTGTTCGCCGATTGGGGAAGATGCCGGAAGCTGCGAAGCAGTGATAAACACCAAACCGCGGCAACCGCCGACCAACCCAAAGTTGGCACAACAGTCCCTACGAGTTCCGGCCAGATGAAACTTACCACGATGGTGAGATTTACCAATGATGCAAACGACGCCGCGACCAATAATCCGCCAAGAGAACCCCGCCACCATAATTCGGCTAGTCCCGGCCAAAGGCACGTCATAAGTCGTGTCGCTCGCATCCAACCTTCGCTCCGGCGTCCAAACCACCAGTTGGCGCATCCGTTGCGCGATAAGGTGGCGAAAGTCGCCTGGGAATTGTAACTCGCAATTCGAGCATCGGCAAGGCAATTACGTCAGACGCTAACAGTTTATGAGCAACCGAGCTGAGACTATTGGGCACGATTAACTTCCGACGAAAGAGACTCATTTTCGACGCGACCAATATTCCGGCCCGGACAATGCGTATGAGCGTTACTGGGCGGCGCGCGGCAGCTCGAAATGACCACCCTCGACTGATAGCACCGCTGCCACTGGACCAGTTCAACCTGCCGTCGGTTGGCGATCGGGGCTGCCAGGTTCCAATTACGCATCCCAGAGAGGGTGAGACACTTTTTCAGGCCGGTTTGTTCAGGCAAGCTTCTCGGGCAGACTTAGCAGCCAATTTGGCGTTTTCTTGGGCACCGGGTCGACACCTCCGCTGGGCGGGTTTCGCGACGTTAGGCGTTGCAAGTGAAAACAAGTCGCGAGCTTGACTGTCATTGCGGCGCCAGGCGCGGACCAATCACTGCGGCTGGAAGCGATGGAATGTGATTTCGGGTAGAACGAGAGAAGTGACACTTCGCTGGAAACAACTGACGCGGTTGCCTTGGCATGCCTGACGACAACACGACCGACGAATCTCAGCCAACAGACGGCAGTTCCGCGAACCGGTCGTCGGCCAGCGGCGCGAGCCAAACTGCCGCCGAGACGATGCGAGTGATCGACGCCAATGCGAATCGTGCGGCGGAGGGCATGCGAGTCGTCGAGGAGTACCTGCGGTTCATCGTTGAAGATCCGGCACTGTGCGAGTCGGCGAAATCGATGCGTCATCGCCTCACGGAAATCCTGAGCGACGTTGCTTTGGAGCGATGTTGGCAGTACCGTGATGCAGACGAGGACATTGGCGCGGCGATCACGACTCGCGGAGAACATATCCGTTCCGACTCGACCGCCGTGGTGAAGGCCAGCCTAAAACGAGCCGAGCAAGCGATTCGTTGCCTCGAGGAATATTCGAAGACGTTGTCGGTCGACGCCGCGATTCAGTTCGAGTCGCTACGATACGCCGCGTACCAGCTTGAGCGCCAAGTGCTTCAATTACTAGATAGCCGCGTTCAGCTCAGCGACTGTTCGATCTACGTGCTTGTGGATGGCACCGAATCGGAGGAGTCGTTTCTGAAACGCATCGGTGGAGTGATTGCGGGAGGCGCTGACGCGGTTCAACTGCGCGATAAACGGCTTTCTGATCGAGAACTACTTGCTCGAGCAATTCTGCTTCGCGAAAGCACACGAGGTCGATGTCTGTTCATCATGAACGATCGAGTCGATTTGGCGCTAGCCAGCGGCGCGGACGGTGTTCACCTGGGCCAAGAGGAGATGCCCATTGGGCCGGCGCGTCGAATGCTGGGAGCAAAAAAGTTGATCGGCGTTTCAACTCACAACTCGGCCCAAGTCAGACAAGCCGTCTCGGACGGGGCGTCCTATCTGGGTTGCGGACCAACGTTTCCATCATCGACCAAGTCGTTCGACGAATTCCCGGGGCCGAAGTTTTTGCAGCAGGTGTTGAAATCGACTGCGATGCCATTCTTCGCGATTGGCGGCGTCGACGAGACCAACTTGGCTTCGCTCGTCGAGATTGGCGTTCGTCGGATTGCCGTCAGGAGCGCCGTGTGGAATGCTTCGTCGCCAGCAAGCGCGATCGCTCGTTTGCGCAGAATTCTCAAGAACGCAACGAACGAGTCGCCTGTGGTGGAAGCCAATTCGTAGCCGATTCGAACTGCTTAGTATCGTACGGAGGAAAGCTCGGCGCGGGCGTCACGCAACTTTTCGCGTTCCTCTCCAACCGATGCTTCGATCGCCTTCGCGGCATTCTTGAGCTTCTCGGAACGCGAGACGGCCGCTTTCAACTTGGCTTGCAGATCGTCATCGCCCTCATCGCCTTTCATGACAGCGACTCGCACTGTCTTGAGCTCTTTGATCGACGCTTCATGATCCTTCTTCGCGTCATTCCATTTTCGGATGAGTTCGGCGACTGACTTTGTGTGCGAGCGAGTTTTCTTGTCGAGCTTTTCTCGTTTCGCGACAAGCTCTTTGCCGAGCCCCTCTTTCATGGCCTTGATCGCCGGCACTATTTCACTCAACGGCAACGCGTAGCTTGAGATTCGGCTAGCGCGTGCAATGTTGAGCGCGACAACTTCGCCGTCGAGATTGACGAGCGGGCTGCCGCACTGCTCGGGTTTGAGAACCGTGTCGTGCTGCAGCACGAGCGGAAAATCGTCGCGACGTTCGCTGATCTTGCCGCCGAGTTCTTGCTGAAACTTCATGCGTTGATCCTGAACCATGATCTTGGCGTCGCTGCGACGTCCCAAGACGACCCGCCGCTCAATCCGCTCACCTTCGCGCAGAATACTGAGAGCGATTGACGTTCTCGGTCGATGGCCAAAGATCAACTTCTGCATATCGCTAATCGTCTTCACTTCGGTACCGTCGACGGTGACCACAACATCGTTCACCTTGAGCACATCCGCTTTGGCCGCAATTCCGCCCTCGAGCAAATTGGTGATGCGAACGCCATCCTCCACATCTTCTAGTGAGACGCCGAGGAAGGCTCGCTCGGGAGCGATTCGTCTGGGCTTGGTGCTGACGACGCCAATCGAGACAGGCAGGTTGCCGTTTCCTGGGGTGACGACCCAAGTGCCTATCGCGAGCGTGTCTTGGCTTGCCGCCCAGATCACAGGCGTCAGATCCGTCCGGTCAACTCGCAACAACGCCAAGTCGTGTTTCTTGTCGATGCCCGACAACTCGGCTCGGATCGATGCGCCGTCGGGAAGCTTGCAACTGAGCTCGCCGTCCAAGTCGCTAAACTTGGTTAGCACAAGCCCGCCGGCGTCAACGACGATTCCCATCGCGCGTTGTCCATTCTTGCCGTAGATTCGCACCGTTGATTTTTGCGTTTCGGTCGTCGCTTCTTTGAATGCCTCCAAAACCTTGGGATTCATTCTCTCATGATAACCAGGGGCTTTGGAGCCGCTCAGCGCATTGGATATTTGCTGCCGAGCGCGTTTGAAGAACGAGTCCTTCTCTTGAGCTGCGGCCGGGGCGGCAAGCATTGCGACAGCGAGACTGAAGGCGATACAAGTTTGCAGACGATTCCGCATATGAACGATCCTTTTTCGTGTGCTGTTTTAACCCTGGCGGTGTTAGCGCCTTCGCCCGCCGATTTTCAAGTCGAGGACAACTTCCATGCCATCGCGTTTGACCTTGATCTTGACCGTGTCGCCAATCTTCCTCTTGCCAATCGTATTGATGAGATCGTTGGAGTCCGAGATCGGCTGATCATCGATATGGGTCACTATATCATTCGGCTTAACGCCAGCTTTATCGGCAGGTCCGCCCGCGGTCACGCCTCGAATCAAGGCGGAGTCGTCGGCCGTTCCAACCTGGACGCCAATCGAAGGCTTCGCAGCAGGGCGCTGGCTGCCGCCCCAAGATTCGGCGGATGCTAGTTTATCCCAGTCGTCGGCGAAGGCGTTGATCGGCACGTGCAGATTGGCGGTCAACGATTGTCCGATTCGACTGTGAATGCCGATCACGTCGCCATCCATATCGAAAAGCGGTCCGCCCGAATCGCCGCCGATCAACGAGCAGTCTGAGATGAGTACGCTTTTGTTGATCCCCAAGATACGGCCGACGCGAACGACGAGATTTCGCTTCGGATCAAATCCGCCAGGATGACCGGCCGCAAAACACCATTGCCCGCGCTTCAACGAACTGGCAAGGCCCATTTCTGCATGAGGCCACTCGATCACCTCGCCGTTCTCGTCTTTGGTTTCATTGATCTTGATCATGCCGGCGTCGTTACGTTTGTTCGTACCGAGCGAACGCCCGCGAGCTCGCTTGCCATCGGGAAAGGTAATTATGACCTGAGCGCCTGGCTGCATGGCGACATGGGCGGCCGTGAGAATGTAGCCGTCCTTACTGATGACCACACCACTGCCGTGAGCTGGTCCGACGCGAAGTCCCACGGTGTACTTAATGACCTTGTCAACCAGCTCGCGCTGCCGAGTCTCCATGGCTCGCAACTCCGCAATCGTCGTCGGCGCCTTGCCAGCAAAGATCTCTTTGAGCCGCTGGTCGGAAACCTTGGGGCCCTTCTCGGCTGCGAGCTTCTCCGTGATCTGTTTTACCGGTTTGGCAGGCTGAGCTTTCACTGGCGCCGCTTTGGCCGGCGCTGCTTTGTCATCGATGCCAATCGCAGGCGCACAAAAAGCGGCAACGATTACGGCCAATAAGATAGACTCTCTCGTTCCCATGCGATTCCACCTCTATGATGACTGTCTCAACGGCTCACGGATGATCGTCCGCTGATATTGATCGGGTTATTCTAACCACCTCAGGCGAACGCCACCGCGCGACAACGAACGATCGGGCGAGACAAGGCATCTCCGACGAGCGTTCAATCGACAAAACAGCGCAACCGGGGCTGATTCACTCTAGAATAATACCGGAACACCCCTCGGTTTGCCTGATTTTGGGCCAAATTGTAAGAAATGACGGCTGGGACCAACGTGCCGAAAAGACGACTTGTTATTGGCTGTGGCTACCTGGGAATGCGGGTTGCAGAGATTTGGCAAGCCAATTCGGGGACGATATTTGCGCTCTCGCGAAGCCGAAGTCGTGCTGATGGCTTTGCGCGAAAGGGCTGGTCGCCTTTGCTAGGCGACATATGCGGCCAACTGCCCGAATGGCCGGAAGTGGACACTGTGCTACTTTCCGTCGGTTTCGACCGCTCAAGCGGACACTCGATTGAAGACGTCTATGTCGCTGGAATGCAAAGAGTGATCGACAGCCTGCCGGATTCGGTGTCGCGACTGATCTACATCAGCTCAACTGGCGTTTACGGCTCTCCCGACGACGACTGGCTCGACGAGTCGTCTGAGTGCCGCCCGGACCGCCCCGGCGGCATGGCGTGTCTGGAGGCCGAGAAAAGGTTAGCGTCGAGTCGATTCGGCGATCGCTTGCTCGTACTTCGCCTTTCCGGCATCTACGGCCCTCAACGCATCCCGCGACTCGCTTCGCTTTCGAGCGGAGACCCCATCGAGGCCGACCCCGAAGCGTATGTCAACTTGATCCACGTCGATGACGCCGCCCGCGTGACGGTCGCCCTCGAGCAGCACGCGATGCCCGCTCTATTCTGCGTCACGGATGGCAATCCCTGCCGGCGGCGAGAGTTCATTTCGCTTGCCGCCGCTGAACTCGATCTCCCCGCACCGCAATTTGTTATTCCCAGTCCGCAACATTCGCCGAGTTCTCGCGCTGAAACCGCACCAGGCAACAAACCGGGACCAAATCGTCATAAGAGAATCCGCAATGACCGTCTCCTCGCCACACTCCCCCAAGCAATACAATTCAGCTCGTACCGAGACGGCCTTCCGGACGCGATCCGCAGAACGGCCTTCAACACGAACGAATTGAGAGCTGTTCTCAAAAGGCGAAGCGAATAACGAGGGGCGTCTTGGTGGTTGAACACGTTTCAACGTCTGGCATAGAATTCGGCTTCCGATCGGCGTTTTCCAGGCCGATCACAAACTCTGAGTCATTGATCTCACGTCCACCGCCGATGTCGCTCTTCGCGGCGCGACATCCACTTTGAGGAATTGAGCAAACAAGATGCTCGAAAGAAAGCCAATCTTTCCCAATGTCATCGAACTGAATCATCAAGTCGGTCACATCATCGGATGCAATGTCTACATTTTGTTCGATGAGGACGAATGGGCGCTGGTCGATATCGGTTACGAAGAAAACGTCGATGAGGTTATCGAGTTGATCCGTCAACTCGACTTCCCGCTCTCCAAATGCAAGATGCTGATTGCGACTCATGCCGACGTCGATCATGTTCAGGGCATGGCGAAGGCTAAGCAATTGTTGCGTGCGCCGGTCGCGGCCCACGCCGGCGCCGCCGCCTTGCTCGCCGTCGGCGACAAGCTGCAGACGTTTGCCGAGATCGTCGCACTCGGCATCAAGCTCGATATGCCGAAAGTCGAGACCGACCAAGTCATCAAGGAGGGCGACATCCTGGAGATCGGCAGTCTGAAACTTGAGGTCTGGCAGACGCCGGGGCACACAAACAACCAACTCAGTTTTCGCTTCCGCGACCTGCTGCTCAGCGGCGACAACATTTATCGAGATGGCTGCGTGGGCGCGATCGAATCGCATCATGGCAGCGACCTGCTCGACTTCATCAAATCGCTCGAACGAATTCGCGAATCGGACGCCAAGTGGTTGTTGCCGAGTCACGGCCCCGTATTCGCCAACGACAGAAAGCTGCTCGATCAGACGATCGAGCGTCTGCAAGGGTACACGCGAATGGCGGACTTTGGCGCATGCGCCGTCGATTGGCCGCTGATGGACCAGTGGGAGCAGGAGCTGGCTGAGAAATCGGCGAATCCGGGCGAATAGCTTCTGCATTGCTTGCTGCAGCCAGTCGACCGAGCGCGGGCGGAACGACAACCGGCGCGGATTCTCATCGTGATTGCGTCGGTTTTGCCGGATATTCCTTGAGTTAGGCTTCTGCCGGTGCCGATGTTTGGGAATGACCCGGTTGCCTCGCTCTTTTCGTGCGCGGCATTTCGACCCGATACATTTCGCGATTCTGGCGATCGCATTCCGTTTCTTGGGGGATCCCGCGATGATTCGTCGTCTTCTGCTCTCGCTTGCGGCGTTTGGCGCCTTGAGCGTCTTGGCCTCCTCTGCCGCACAGGCTCAACAGCCGATGGCCTACGGTCAAACCTGGGGCGGACACTACGGCAACCACGATTGGGAGCGGTTCTACCACTACCCCTACGTGTACTACCCGCAAAACTTCTGGGGCAACGAGTACTTCCGCAGCGGCAATAGCCTTTACCACCGGTATCCGCCGGAAATGCGAGTTCCCGTCTACAACAAGCAGTGGCACAACTACTACCCGCAAGGCCAGCGATACCACAGCGGCCACCACTTCATGTTGGACGTGTTTTAAACCAAAACCGCCACGCGACAGCGAAGACGAGCCCCGCTCGCTCGTCGCAATTCACTTTCGCGACGACAAGACAATTCGAAGCGCAGCTCGACGAGCCGCGCTTCGTTTTTTTCTTGCGTCCAAGATCTTCCCCGACACGCCAGACGCGTGAAGGTCAGTTAGAGACCGAAGCGGGCGTCGAAAACAAAACCTCTCACCCCGGGGCACAAGACGACGTTACGCCCAATCGCGAGCCAGCGAGGCGAGAATATCAGAGGCTCGTGCGAGTTGCTCGAGATCAATCCACTCGTCGTGCGTGTGCGCTTGCTTGATGCAACCGGGGCCAAAGACGACGGTGGGCCAATGGGCGAAGTGAGAGGCGTCAGAACAATACGCGGCGACCTCAACTTGCAAATCGACCTGATGCGTCTTAGATGCGCGACGCAACCGATCGACGACGGCACCATTACGATCGTCAGGCAATGGCGAGGTGGCAAGGTACGGCTTTTCGCTGACGACGTCGTGGCGCGCGTTGAGGTAGTCGACGACGTGTTGCCAAGCTTTTAACGGATCTTCGCCCGGCACGAGGCGTCTGTCGATCTCGATCCAACACGATTCCGGTACGACATTAACGCTCACGCCGCCTTCGACCAACCCGACACTCATCGTCGGCTGGCCCAGCCGAGGGTGATCGGCCAACTTAGGCGCTTCTTCGGCCGCATACTGCTCCAATGAGTTGATGACTCTGGCCATTTCATAAATCGCGTTCCGCCCCAACTCGGGCGTTGAACTGTGCGCAGCCACGCCGCTAGTTCGGCATCGCCACCGGACGACACCCTTGTGTGCGGCGACAACATTCAGTTCCGTCGGCTCCGCAACGATCATGGCCGCGGGCGCTCGATCGAAGGGGAATTTGGCGTCGGCATTCCACAGCCCCGCCAACTCGCCCGCGCCGGAGCTCCCGAATTCTTCGTTGACTGAGAACGCGATGACAAGCGTTACGGGCGGCCGCGAATCAACGAAGCTCTCAAACGCCGCCAACATGGCCGCCAATCCGCCTTTGACATCGCACGCTCCGCGGCCGTAGATCCGACCGTTGCGTTCTTCGGCGACAAACGGCTCAATCGTCATTCCGTCGACCGGCACGGTGTCTTGATGAGCTTCCCAGACCATCACATCTTGCGAGCTCGCGGTCCCGTCGAGCCAGGCGACCAGATTATCTCGCCCCGGCTCAGCCGGACAGCGTTTAAAGGGAACTCCCAGCGCCGAAAGGCGACTTTCCAAGTAGTCCGTCACTCTCGATTCGTAACAATCCGAATTCGCAGGCCTACCCATTGGGTTGACCGATGGTAGGGCAATCAGATCACTTAGAATCGACTTCGTCTCGATCATAGGACTCTTCTCTTGAGCAGTTCACACGCGTCACACGATAAAATAAGAGATCTCGTCGAGCTGGTCCAGCAAACCATTCGGCTCTTTCGCGTGCTAGCCACTCTCGTCAGAGTGTGGAGTCCGCCAATTGGCGACGCTTCTAACCCTTACCGGATCAGGTTGGGACGAGTGCCGCTATAATCGGCGGAGACGATCGTTGCGAATTAGATTTGCATTGGATGCGAGCTGAGGATTCATGGCTGCAAAAAAATCAGGAGGCGCGTCACTGCGTCGGTTGCTCGATTCGGCTTCAGGGCCGTTGTACGTCGTCGACCAGAAACGACGTGTGGCGTATTGCAATCCTGAATTCGTCAAATGGACAGGACTGACGCTGGACGATTTGGCCGACCAGCGCTGCGATTACCATTCGGCGGCAACCGACAACATGATCGCCCAGATGGCCACCGCACTCTGCCCTCCGCCATCCGCTTTTGACGGTGTTGAATCGTCGAGCCGATTGATCATCGAGAATGCAGCGGGCGAGATTGTCGAACGGCTCGTGCGATTCGCACCGCTAGGCATCGAGGGCGATTGTGTTGGCGTCATCGGCATACTCGCCGAGCAAGACTTGGATGGCGACTCGGCGGATGAGTTTGCGGGGGCCAAAGCGCCGGGCGAATCCGAATTCCTTCATGTCAAAGTCGCTCGGTTGCGGAAGGGAATCGAAGAGACGTTTCGGCTCGACCGTCTCATAGGCGTGACGCCGGCCATCGAACGAGTCCGCAAGCAAATTGAATTGGCCATTCAAAACGCGCCCAACGTCCTTGTCGCCGGTCCTCCGGGGAGCGGGCGGGAACACGTCGCGAGAACGATCTATTACGCGGGGCCGCAAGAGTCCGCCGGCATGCTCGTTCCGCTCTCCTGCGAAATCCTCGATGCGGAACTACTCAACGCCACCATCAACGCGCTGCTGAGCCAGAAGGAGATCGGCAGCGAGGCCGCGCCGGCTCTGTTGCTACTCGATGCGGACCAATTGTCACCGACCTGCCAGGACTTGCTCGCCGAGTGGCTGGTTGAGCGCGATATTCCCTTGCGAGCTATCGCGTCATCGCGAACCACGCTAGACGACTTGGCTCGCACGGGCGAATTCCGCGCCGACCTGGCCTTTGCGCTGAGCACGCTCGTGATCGAACTCCCGCCGCTCTCCGATCGTCTCGCGGACATCCCGTTGATCGCCCAAGCGATCGTCGAGGAGAGCAATAAATTTGGCGGCAGCCAGCGAGGCGGATTTACTCCGGAAGCGATGGATTGCCTGACTCAGTTTCCCTATGAAGAAAATGTGGATGAGTTGCGGCGGATCGTTTTGCAGGCGCGTGCGAAAGCTCAAGGTTCGCTGATCGGAGCAAACGACCTACCCGACGCGATTCGCTGGGCTCAAGATAAAGACGCCCATCCGCGCCGCGAGTTGGAGACGATCGAGCTAGACGCTTTTCTTGCCGAGATTGAGCGTGAGTTGATCGACCGCGCTATGGCGGCTGCGAAAGGCAATCGAGCGATGGCGGCAAATCTGCTCGGCATCACTCGTTCAAAGCTCCTCCGTCGCCTTTAACGCACCCAGCAGCGCCTGGCAGCAGCGTCCCGCCAGCATCAACCTCGGGCCTCGCCGAATGGCCGTCAAGGCGATAGGATGGCCGGATGGCTTTTCCAGGCGAACATCGACGGCGGGGGGCGGAGTTGGTAGTCTGTGAAACCGGCAACGAATGGGCCGTCGCATTTCGCAGACTGCTCGCCGGAGAAGCTCGAGTTTTTGAAACGCGGTCGCTCGACGAGTGCCGCGGTCGGCTAGCGCATCGGGCTCATCGAGTCGCGGCGGTCCAGTGGAGCGTCAAATTTCGAGATGAATTGCCCGAGTGGATTTGGCTCGCCAAACGTTGGTGCCCCAAATGCCGAATCCTCGTGTTAGGCGCGCCTGTGGACGCCCCAGGGCATTGGGCAGCCAGGGAAGCCGGCGCCGATTGCGTGGCGACGACAACTCGCGATTTAGCGATGAACAAACCTTGGATACTCCGTTACCTCGCCAAGGCGCCGCCGAAGACATTTGAAACCATACGAAATGAAGTGGCCGCCAGCCTACCGTGGGCCGACTTTGAGAGCTCGGGCAAGTTCCGAGCCACCGGAGAATAATGAACGATGAGCGAAGAACTGTCCCGCGACGCCGTGATCGATGCGATTCGCGGACTTAAAGACCCCGAGTCAGGTCGCAGCGTCGTACAAATGAACCAAGTCGACGACGTCTCAGTCTCGGCAAACGATGTTTCGTTAACACTTGCCTTGACCACGCACAGCGCTGCGATTTGGGACGACATCTACGACGAAGCCGAACAGCTTCTCAAGTCAAAGCTGCCGGCTGCCGGATCGATCGAAGTCAAACGTGCGGTTCAAGAGCGACCCGCCGAGAAGATGGGATCGATCGGCTTGACCGCAAAGAGCGTGATTGCTGTCGGTTCCGGCAAGGGCGGCGTCGGCAAAAGCACGGTCGCCACAAGCTTGGCGGTCGCACTCAAAAAAGCGGGAAGTAAAGTTGGCTTGCTTGACGCGGATGTGTTCGGTCCGAGCATTCCCACGCTGACCGGAACGCACGCGACACCCGAACAAATGGCGGGCCCCGACAAGTCGCTGCGGCCCATCGAATACCACGGCATCCCCTTGATGTCGATCGGCTATTTGGTGCCTGCCGATCAGGCCGTCGTTTGGCGCGGTCCGATGTTGCACTCGGCCGTCTCGCAGTTCTTGCGCGACGTAGCCTGGGGCGACTTGGACTATCTGATTATCGACATGCCGCCCGGCACGGGCGACATCCCGCTCACCTTGTCGCAGATCCTTCCTCAGTCGCACGCCGTTGTCGTTTGCACGCCTCAAGAGGTCGCTTTGATTGATGCGGTGAAGGCCATCATGATGTTCCGCACCGTCAAAACGTCCGTGCTCGGCATGGTCGAGAACATGAGCGGTTTCATCTGCCCCGATTGCGGTAAACGCTACGACATTTTTGGAAGTGGGGGAGCGAAGGCGAAGGCCGAAGAATTGGGGGTCGCATTTCTCGGCGACCTGCCGCTCAATATGCAGATTCGAGTTAATGGCGACGCAGGGCAAGTTGCCGACTCATTTGACGACCCGATCGTCGCCTCGCATTTGACCAAGATGGCTCACCAAGTCGTCCGCCGGCTGGCCGATGCCGCTCGCACGGCACCCCCCGGTCCGGCCCTCCCGATTCTGGGGTAAGGGTCCTGGTGAGCTGGTCGAGTTTGCTGGGAACTCGTTGCGGGCAGCCCGGTTAGGTGCCTCTGAGGGCTGAAAAAGCAAGAAAATAAACAGGGCGGCCGAATGGAATTCGGCCGCCCTTTCTCGTTGTGGTCCAATCGATTGGAAGTGGCGTCGGAGGCAACGGCCGACGAACTACTTCTTCTTCTTTTTAGCGGTCTTCTTCTTTGCCTTCTTCTTGGCGACCTTCTTCTTGGCTACCTTCTTCTTGGCGGCCTTCTTTTTGGTCGTCTTCTTCTTAGCGGCCTTCTTTTTGGTCGCTTTCTTCTTGGTTGCCTTCTTCTTCTTCTTGGCTACCTTCTTCTTGGCTGCCTTTTTCTTGGCTGCCTTTTTCTTGGTGGCCTTCTTAGCCGCCTTCTTCTTGGGTGCCGCCTTCTTCTTAGCAGCTTTCTTCTTCTTGGCCACAGCACTTCCTCCGTTAAAGGGCATACTCGGCGAGTTCCATCTCAAAGGCTTCCAAGTTGCCTAAAGCCAGCGAACAAAAACTCGCCTCTTAATCCTACTTGTGTCTCGTTTCGGCCATCCTGGACGTTGCCTTTTTGAAACGCCACTTGTTTGTTTGGAACGAATTCACAAGAGCCACAAGTTAGTAAGCAGTAGTTGTACGAATCGAAAAAGGAAATGCAACATGTTTTGTGACAAAATCCATTGAACGCAACTGATTCGTGCGCGCCCATTGAACGGCAAATCACTTGCGTACCGTTATCGTCGAACGCGTTTGAAAACGTTAACGAATTCGGCGCGCTTTATTGAGCAATAAATCACGAATCAAAAGCAACTCACTGCAAGACTGCGTCAACAGCGCTGCGTCGCGCGGCGCAAATCAACTGCTCGAAACACTGTTGCAAGAAGACGCATATGCGTTTGACCCTGTTTTTTATGCGGCAAAGTCGACATTGCGTTTATTCATTCACAACAAACAAGATGTTCAACACGTTTGCGATTGTTGCAAACAACTCGCGTGCAACAGTGCGTCGCGCAACGCGCGCGGCGCAAAAATGAAGCGAACAAGAACAAGAAACAATCTTTGTAACGACATTAGACGGCGCCTTTTTTTTGTCGTTCGCCCATGCCAAATTCAATGTCTCAAAAGAAGAAAAAAAATTTGAACTTTTTGCTCTGCGGAGCATTAATACATCGAAACAATGCTTCCGTCAGAGAGAAACGCGGCAGGTTGCGATCTCGTATGCACTCGACCAAACCACTCGCGCCGCGCGTGTCGAACGCGTTTGAGGCGACTTCGATCGGCGTTTGAAAACCGAGATGAGCGCTGTTCGACCGAGTCGCGTAAGGGTGCCAAGATTTGAGACCACGCGCGTTTTTGTTGGCGCCCTCTTACGTGGACCGGATCAATTCCATACCAACTCGATTCGGGTTGGCAAATCGACGCGCCGAATTCGTCCGCAAGGCGGAGCAATCCTTCGTTTACGCATTTGCACTTGTCGATAAACCCGTCGAATTCGAGCGGTGAAGTCGGGAAAAGCAGGCTGCGCGCCGCCCAAAAACGGACTCGTCCCAGCCCAGAGAGGCTTGCTAACGGCAATTCCGTCATGATCAGGCGACATTTCGCTTCGCAAAGGCGCGAAACGCATTTCTCAAGCCAAGTTAGGACGACTTCAGGCGTTTGACCGTAAAGCAAGTCATTGCCCACATCCGTCACGATGACGGATACGTTTTCCGCTTGAGGACGCCCAGACAGTGCGTCCCACATCCCGCATTCTGTCAAACCAGGCAAACTGCGCCAAAGAACATTCGACGTGGCACCAAGCGAACGCCCGTGTCCCGCCGCCACAACAAGATCAATCGGCGCATCGCGGTAGCCGCGAACGTGTTCAGCAATGTTGATCATCCCTCGAGCAACATTGCTCGCCCCAACAACAACCACGCGTTCGAGGGGGTATTCGACGTCGCCTAGTTGCGAATCACCATGGTCGGTCATTGCGGTCACCATAACCATCATCATCACCGCCGCCACCGCCACGGTAACCGCCGCCACCGCCACCCATACCGCCACCGCGCCCGGTGAAGGCTTGCAACGTTTGGTAATTCGAAAAGGCCATCAGCCCGAACATGATCATGAGAATAAAGAGATTCAGTAGCAGCCCAGCGACGGCAAGCAATACGCTCGTCACGATCGAAAGCCACAGTGAGCGAATCACACCTTTCCACGGGTCGCCAAGCGTGAGTAGCTCACGCGCCACTTGGCCGCCGTCGAGCGGATAGACGGGCATCAAGTTCATGATTCCCCAATAGATATTAATGAACAGCAGAAACCTCACCGCCGACTTGAGGAATCCGATCGCTTTCTCATTCGATTGACTGTCATCAATCAAACCGCTTAGGTCCGGCGTCAGAGCGATCGCCGACTCGATGCGACCGCCCAAGGCGTACACCGCCCCGATGAGTATGGCGGCAAAGAGAAAACCGGCACCCGGCCCGGCAAGCGAAATCAGAATCTGGTTTCGCGCCGTGCGAGGTTCCGGTTGGCGTCCATACGAAGGCCCGTCGGAAATGGCCAAACCGCCCATCGCATACAACACGATCCGCGGCGTCTCGCCAAATCGTCGCATCACGACCGCGTGCCCCAGCTCGTGAATCAATATCGAGACAAAAACAATTGGCGGAAACATCAACAACTCAATGCCGCCGTGATTGATTCCCAGAAAGAGCGAAATGGCCCAAAACCAGGGAGAAATCCGAACCGGTATCCGCGCGCACTGAAAGTACATGTCGTACGCGGTCTTGCGAGGTTCGCCCATCATCGGCAACACAGCAGAACACCTCAACTATCAATCGTCCAAGAATGGCTCTCACCCATCATCGCGTTCCATCCCAAGCGTCCTAAAACGCGATCGAACGACTCCGCCAGATGAGAGACAAAGGCACCGTCCCAGCTAAACTCAGGCAACTCGACGGCCACTGCTTTCAGCCGATCCCTCGCCGAGCGTCCTGACAATATAGCTTGACGCGGTCTGCGAGGCGCCGCAATGAACTAGTTGCTCGCCAAGATCGCGAATTCTCGTAACCTGATCGCGATAGGCCGACTCGCTCGTAAGCCATTCGAGCACGTGCTCGGCCAATTCATCCGATTTATCTTCACAAGTCGGATACTCCGGATACGGGATCTGCCGGTCCTCCTCGCTATTTCGGTCGTATGGCCGCGGCCGCGACGCAAAGCGATCGTCCGAAGCCAACAAATTGACGAGCGTCACAAATCGCACCTTGACCAGCAGCATTTGGAACAACGTAAAGACGAATCGATTCACCCAATACAAGACGACCGCCGGCTTAATGTGATAAAGCAGTTCGAGCGAGACAGAACCGGAGCAGGCCATGCAACAGTACGAGATCTCGATCAACTCGGCGGTGCGACCGACATGAACATCGGCGTCGACATTCAACTCCGCACACAGTTCTCGCGCCATTTCGGCTTGAACGTCGTTGAAGCTGGCGATTGCGAATCGAGCTGTTGGGTATTGGCGTCGGATTTTCTCCACCGCTCGGAGGAACCAAGGCAGGTTGTTGCGAACCTCTAATCGGCGCGAGCCGGGCAAGATACAAACCAACGGTCGCCCATCCAACTCCGCCGCCATCGAATCCATAAACGTCGGATCGAGCTTGCGTTCCCGCAATTCATCGAAATAGGGATGACCGACAAAATGGGCGTTGCAACCACGTTTGCGATACCAGTCCTCTTCAAACGGAAGTTTGCACAACACATGGTCGACATAACGCCTCATTTTTTTGACTCGCCAGGATGCCCAGGCCCAAAGCTGAGGCGCACCGTAGTAGAAGACGGGAATCCCATGCTCTTTGGCGGCCTTGGCTATCCACCAGTTGAAGCCTGGATAGTCGATTAGAACCACCGCGTCCGGACGCTCAGTGCGAAAGAATGTCCTGGCCTGTTGATAGAGACGCCAGAAGCGGCGCAAGTTCCAGATGGCGCCCCAGATGAACATCACCGCTAATTCGGTTAAGTCCACATGCAATTCGCAGCCAGCTTCTCGCATCCGCGGACCGCCGTACCCAACGCACTCGACGTCAGGACATTCACTGCGCAGCGATCGAATCAGATTGGCGCCGTGCAAGTCGCCGCTCGGCTCGCCAACTGAAAAGAATATCCGCATCAACCAAGACCTCAATGTGCTAGCTGGAAAACGACGCCATGCGGCGTGTGAGTATCGCAAAGCCGCCCAGGCGAGGGAAGACGAGTATTCGTCGGGCTTTTCCCAGCGCTTTGGCGGGGAAGAACGGAGACGCAAGCGGGAAAGGCTCTATTTGCCGACAGGAAGACGGGCACAAGTTAAAGGCTCCATTTGTGTGAATCACTCTCCTGGCCGCCGAGGCAAATGAAACCTATGCAGCGTTCCAGCGAAGGACGATGCCGCGGACGCACAAAAAAACGAGCGTCCCGTTAAAGGAACGCTCGTTCAATTGCTCTTGTCGAGTCAAAGACTCTAACTACTTGGAGGCTTTCTTCGCAGCAACAACGAAGCCTTTGTCGAAGGCTTTGTCGCTGAACACCAATTCAGCTTGCTTATCGCCTTTTGCCTTGGCCACATTGCCTTGGCATTTGCCACAGCAGAACGCAACTTTGACGGCGCCAACTTTGCAGGTTTTGGTAGCATCGCACTTGCCGCCACTCAGCGGGCATTTGGCTTGCTTGTACTGCTTGGTCGAGACTAACTGTTGATTGGCTTTGGCGGCGAAATTGTCTTTCGACTTAGCGAACTTGGAAGCGCAACCGCCACAGCAGAAGTAGACTTTGCCCTTCTTGTAGTCGGCGCTCTTCGAAGCGTTAGCAGCCTTCTTCGAATTCACGAGGCACTTGATGCCTTCCAATTTGACGTCGCCGGCGTAAAGCGTCGCAGCAAATACGAGAGCGACGACCGACGTAACAGCGAGAACACGTGACTTCATGTGACTTTCCTTATGACAGATACGTGGTTTTGGGCCAGAAAAAAGAAACCATTCAGGCTTGTTAGACTACCCAGCCTAAATGGCAGCGTCAATTCCCACCAAAATTACCAGCCCCACAGCAACACGTTCAGTGAGATCACTCACAAATGGCTGCGGAATCATCGAATTCAGCCAGATGTGGCCAAAATAGGGCCTCGAAGCACAACGGATCTACATGTCAGGCGTCGCATCGATTTCCCGCACCGCCTCGTTCACTCCATCAACGCCGCCGCAGGCTCGCGTTTCAAGGCGAGCAACACGGGCAAATAGCCGGCAAGTAGGGAGACGAATGGAGCAAAAACGATGGTCAGCAAAACCAAACCGGCGCTCGGCTGCACAAGGGTCTGCCCAATCTGTAGTGACTCGTTGAGAAACGCGGGAGCGGCAAACAGAAAGAGCATACAGACCGCCACGCCGAGCAATCCGCCGACGAATCCAGTGAGGGCCAGTCGCAGCAGCAACAACGCGGCCAATTGCGAACTTCGTTTGCCGATCGCGCGCAACACGCCGATTTCATGTTGCCGGTCGCGAACGTTGAGCCAGGCGAGCAGCCCGACAATCACGGCCGCACTGACCACGATTCCGGGTGCCAAGATCGACATCAAGACTGCCAGCCACCGCTCTGTCACATTGCGATTCGCCTCGAAGGCCGCAAGCTCCTCTTTAGCCGATGCCTCCACCTTGTCGCGTTGCAGCTCCCTCGCTTCCGCGCGCGTTTTGTGTTCGGTCACTTTCGTTTCCGGCAACACGTCTTCCAACTCACGGCGAACCACCGAGATGCGGTCGCCCTTGCACTTGCAGTTCAGCGCCATGATCTGATTGATACGGCCCTCTTTGTCGAGAATCTTCTGAGCCGCATCGAGATCGACTAAAAGCTGAACATCGCGCAGCTCGCCATACTCGGGCATGATTTTGGCAATCGTGAATTGTTCGCCTTTGATATCGAGCTGCTCGCCGACTTTGCGGCCAATCCCCAGCTCATGGCCAACAACAACTTCGCCCGGAGCGACAGGCTTGACCATGTGCTTCTTTTCTTCGTTCTTCTGCGAATTGGTGATCACCGGTTTCATGCCGACGATGAAGATCTTGCGATCATTCCAAACAATTCGCTCCTGCAACGTAGCGACCAGATGTACAATCGTTTCGATCGACGGAGCGTTCGCTAATTCATCAACGTACGTTTCCGGAAAATCGGGAGCCACGAATTCGGTGTACAAGGCGCCCATGTTCGTATCCTTGTGCACAATCCGAAGATTGACCCCAAGATCCCTCATGATTCGCCGAGTTGCTTTGTCGAGTTTCTCCAGGCGCTCTTCGGTGCTCGCCTGTATCGTCTCCATACGCGACTCGGTGTCCCGAGCGTACGATTGAAGAATCGCAGGCGCCGTCGCAAACAGGGCGCTGGCCAACGAGATGGCGATGGCGCTGACTGCAAAGTTAACCCAGCGAAATCGGATCTCAGCCACTAGTAACTGAAAAATACTCATTCAAACTCGCCACAATGAGAGATTCTAATGTTGTCCGTTCGCCGACTATTGTGCCCGAGCTCATCGATCCCGTCAAAGACGCCAGCCCAATAATTTGATGCACGAACGAGGGGGCGTTGCGACCAGGCGGACACATTTCGGGCCACTGGCTTGCCAGTGCCGAAGTGCCAGAGAACCATGGCGTCACAAGCCGCGTCGAAATGCTGGGCGAAAGAAAACCGAGGGCGTTGCCCGTAGGCTACGGGTAACACCCTAGGTCTTCTTCGTGAAAAGTGAAAACCACTTTTCACCTTTCACTCAGCACACTTCAAGCCGTTTTCGCGTTGCGCGGCTCCTTCAACCGAAAAGCCATTAGCCAGGCGATAAAAATCAAGATGCTGGCCGTGACGAACACGGCGTCGATGCCGACGTGGCCAATGATCAGACCGGCGACCGGCGAGAGTACGGCCGGACCGGCGATGAACAGGCTGATCGTGCTGAGAAAACGCGGGTGGTCCGACGGCTCGCTGATCTCCAAAGTGTAATTGTTGAATGTACGAAAAACGTTGGGAGTCAATCCGACCAGGAGAAATACGAGCGGGAAAACCCTCGCTCCCCAAACGGGCCCCGCGTAAGAGACTCCGATCGCCAGCAGAGGCGTCGCTCCTATCAATGCCAAGACGAAGAGCAACACCATCCGATTGCCTTTGCGATCGGCCAACGGTCCGACGAGAAAACTGAACATCGCCGTCCCGGCATTTTGGATCACGACCCAGATCATCATGTTTTCGAAACTCAGTCCCAAACGCTCGCGAGCCACCGCTTGATAATGGGGAAAGAGTATTACGCTCGATCCGAATAGCGCGCCGACGATCGCCAGCCGCCGTGTGTTGGCCGACTGGCGCCAAACTTTTCTCGCGCCGTCGAGTATCTTGGCGAGCGTTGTCGCGGGCGTACCAAAGTTGTCGCGAAACTCGTCAAACGTCAGAGCGACGACCGACGAGACAAGAAAGCAAACGCCGGTGAATGCAAAAATCAAATCGAAGCGGGCGCCAAGCGGAGACAGCCAGTGAGGCAGCAGTAACGCGGCGATCAGACAGGCGAGCGCCGAACCGATGATGCTCGCCGCAATGAGCAGCCGCCCCCTTCGACGCACCGGAACAAGCTTCCCCTGCAGCGCGCCGAAACAGAGTTGGTGGATCCCGGTCACCAAAAAGAAAAGCGCGTAAATGCCAATGAACATGTACGGGAGCCACCGGCCCTTCCCCTCCGTCCAACGCCAACACGCGGACAAGACGAGAAACGAAATCGCCATGAGCAGCGCACAGGCGGCGAGAAAGAGTTTCTTCTGAGCGGCGCCTCGCACGCGATGCGCCAGCAGAAGCGGCGGAATGCTCTGCCCGAACCGATTACACAACGGCAACCAAGCTCGAACCGCCGGCCCGCAACCGAGACTGTCCAAGACCGCCGGCATGATGATGCTCTCAGTCTTAAAGATCCAGCCGATCCGCAGCGTGACCTGATAGACGACGAGCCCCCAAAAATTCCAGCGATGAGTTTGCTCCGTCTGAAGATCGATTCCCGAGGCGGGCTTGTATGCGGCGCACGTATTCGGCCGGGAACTATTGGGCGAGCCATCGTCCGCCGAGCTTGCGGGGGAATCGTCTGGTTCACTACCGGCTGGGGAGTCCTGTGGGTCAGAGCCTGCGGTGTGCATGCCTCTTATTATAGCCGCGCCACTTCAGCGGCACAGCGGGCGCCGATCTGACGTTGAGCAGTCGCGCAAATTTGGCGACCTCATTCGCGTTTCACCACAATCGTTCAGCCGCGCGCCAACCGCATTTCCAAGTAGCTTCTCGTCTCGACCTGCTCGAGGCCCATTTTGGCCGCCAAGGTCAAGATCGCAGATTCGCAACGTTTCAGATCATCTTCTTCCGCGACAATCTCCAACTCAACAAATGGGCCCACAAGCGCAACATCGTCGAGTGCACATTCAACTTGCAGCCCCTCCCACATCAGACTGAAGTACTGTCGCTTCTTGGCTACGTCGGCGACCGGCTCAAACCCCAGCGCCACGACCATTTCGCGAAACAGACTTGGCACATTCTCACCGTCGCCAAGCGGAATCTCAATTTCTCGCCGTGTCTTCACGTTGCCGGCCAGCCGCGGCCCCTTATAGGTTACAAGTCCTCGGTTATCGAGCCGGCGAAGTCGAAATGCTTCGTCCGTCTTCGCGAAGTCTCGGCCCGGATGAGCAAAATAGGTGTCGACTTGAGAAACCGCCGATCCCCGCGCGGCGCCGAATGAGACGAGTTGCGACTCAATCGCACTCAAGCTATCGACGTGGAACTTCTGTTCAACTTCAAACTGTGTCATTAGACTCGGGTGGTTGTGAGCACGAACCGTTTAGGGTGATATTAAAGGTCGATGCGATTGGTTGCGCAACAAATTGCAATCGCAACCGCCAAGCAAGTTTACCTCAGATCCATTGCGAGCGGCGTCTATGACCAAGCAAACAGAACCAACAGACACCAAGACTGGTTCTGCCCGCATGTACGTTTGGCCGTTGATTGCGATCGTCGTGATCGTCGCGTTCGCGTTTCGCGATCGATTCATTGCACAAACTGACGGGACGAGTTCAGCAGCAGTGGGGAAACGGCTGGAAAAAGTCGAGCTCGTCGGAATGACGAAAGACACCGCTGACTTATCTGCCGATTCGCTGACAGGCAAAGTGACGTTGATCAACTTTTGGGGGTACTGGTGTGCGCCGTGCGTGGCCGAGTTCCCGGAATTAGCCGAGCTCGACAAGGAACTCAGGCGACACGACGATTTTCTCTACGTTTCAGTTGCCTGCCACGGCATTCCCAATCAACCCGAACTACTGCGCACGAAGACGCTCGAGTTTCTCGAGCAGCACGGATACGACGGCCCGGTGTTTGACGACGCTAAGGGAATCACGCGAACCCAAGTTGCTTCGCTTGTTGGCGAAGATTTGATTGGGTATCCAACGACCGTGCTGCTTGACCGAAAAGGAATGGTTCGCGGTATGTGGACCGGTTATTCGCCTGCCGTCATTCGAGACCTTCGCAGCGAAGCCGCGCGGCTGCTTCAAGAGTCGGCCGAATAGTCAACACTCAAACCGAACGGGCGTTCCCTCACAGACTTTGCGCGTCACCTTCTGAAATTCATCCCAATACCGACGAGACGTGTCGACGCCCAAATGTTGAAGAATGGTGGCGGAGAGATCGGCGGGCGAAACGGGTTTGTCGAGCACGTGTCCGCCATCGCGCGAGGTCTCGCCGTAGAATTGACCGCCAGGTACTCCGCCTCCGGCAAGCAGCGCCGTGAATGCATGCGGCCAATGGTCGCGACCCGTCTTCAAAGTCATCGCGTTTTGTGAGAACTGCCCGACTTTGGGCGTCCGGCCAAACTCGCCCGTTGCGACGACCAGCGTCGTCTCCAACAGTCCTCGCTGATCCAAATCATCAATGAAGGCTGAGAACGATTGATCGAAGAGCGGACAGAGCGGGTCCTTCAATTTGGCAAAGTTGTCGTGATGCGTATCCCACATCGGCGATCGCTTATCGAGCTTGCTCGGATGGTCGAAATTGACGGTCACCAAGGAAATGCCCGACTCGACAAGCTGCCGCGCCATCAATAGGCTCTGCCCAAAATCGGTTCTGCCATACGCATCTCGCACCGCCGGCTTTACTCGTTCGAGATCGAGCGCTCGATGAAACTCGGGCTTGTGCAACATCGAATAGGCCATATCGACGTGTTTGGCGTAAGACTTCGCCGCCCGGCCGTATTCGCTTGTGGCTGATGGGCGGACGGTTTCGAGTTGGCGGAGCAAGTTGCGACGACCGCCGATTCGACTGGCACCGACTTCCGGGAGCAATTTAAATCCTTCAACTTGAAAATCCTTCTTGCCTGGCTCGCAAGCAATCACAACCGGATCATACCGGTCGCCCATCCTTCCGCCCGACTGGCCGGCGATTCGTTTGCTCTGACCAACGAATTGAGAATACAAAGGCAAGACGACTGACGGCGGCAGGCCATGTTCAGATTGGCCGTAGCGAGTAACGAGCGAATTGAGGCTCGGCCAATCTTGCGGAGTCGCTTGGTCGGTCGTCGGGGGCCCAAAATATTCGCGGCCCGTATACAATTCGCTGCAGGCCGGACCGTGCACTGGCATTCGATGTTGCATCGAACGAAGAAGCATCAGCCGGTCCATCCGTTTCGCCAATTGCGGCAAATGCTCGCAAATCTGAATGCCCGGCACACTCGTCGAGATCGGACTAAAATTTCCGCGGACGTTGACCGGCGCCTGTGGTTTCATGTCCCACAGATCAATGTGGCTCGGCCCGCCAAACAGAAACACAAATACACACGAGTTGATTCGCCGACGAGCGATCGGCTTGTCGCTCGGCGATTGAGCCCGAAGACGGTCCAAGTCGGCAGCCGACAATCCCAACAGACTGAGCCCGCCGACACGCAACCACTCGCGGCGGTTTCGCTCGCCATGGCCAGACTGAAAGCTCAACATTGTCGCTGCCCTTTCTGTCTGAAGGGGGAGTGTCAGCGGTGGCGAACTGGGACGCGCCGACACACATCATAGCTGAATCTCTTGGCAAGTCTGAGAAAATGCGATCAAACAGAAGACAGACTTGCGGCATTGGCGGCACCGACGCCGGACCAACTCGCACGGTTGTATTGGACCGTTCAGAGTTCGCCGTGATGCTCGTCTTGACGAGCTGAGTCGAGATAGCCAGCCAAGATGACTTGAGCGGCCAACATATCGCGTCGTTTCTTGCGGTTCTTTCGCTTGGTGTCGGCCTGCATCATGAACTGATCCGCCAAGGCGGTTGAATATCGCTCGTCGTAGTAACTGATCGGAAGCTCTGTTGTCTCCTCCAGCCACTTGCCGAATTGGCGAGCCTCGCGCGATTTCTCACTCTCGTCGCCGCTACTATGAACGGGCAAGCCGACAACGAATCCGACTAACTCTTCGTCCCGGACCAACTGCCGAAAGAACTCGGCGTCTCCCGCTTCATCCGTTCGCGTATAGTTCTCGAGCGGACTGGAAATCAGTTGAGCGGGATCGGACACGGCCACGCCGACGCGGACCGACCCGTAGTCGATACCCGCGATTCTGCCTTTTGTGGGAAGGGTCTCGCTCAATGCACGAATCTCCCGCGCCGCCGCTCAGACCTGCTCATGACGGGTCCACATCTTGCTGAGTCAGCGGGCGACGTTTATCAGCGGCGACGAAGAAGCCCGACTTGAGGAATCTCAACATGCACTTGAGCGACTCTTTGTCGCTGACCATGGCCGTGTGGCTCGTCGACGCAACATGAAAATCGCTCGCCCCAGCCAGCTTCGTTTCGTCCACACTCACGACCCAATCATCCTCGCCGTCCAGCAGCGGGTTTTGCAACGAAGCCCCACCGGCCAGAATGCCAAAGGGACGATTCGGCGTCGCAAGTTGTTTACTCAGTTGCTCCCAATTGGCAATCTGAGTGCCGCTCACACCCCACACCGTTTTGAAAAGCTGATTGTCTCGGAACAGCGTCGCCAGGCGAGCCCCTTGATTGGGAGGAGCGAGCATGACGATGTGGCCAATGCGCGGATCGGGCTGCTCCTTGCGATCGATGCATTCACGCCAGTATCGACGAATGACAAGATTGCCCATGCTGTGAGCCGCGAGGTCGATCCTCACGTCGCCGCGAATGTTCTGCAAGACGCTGCGCAGAGCTCTTCCGTGTCCGACCATCGCGTCGCGTGAACTGGCGTAGCCCATATTGACCGTTTTGTATTGCCCATGCTTCGCGGCGTAATTGCAAAGCGGCTGCATCGCCTTTCTCGACCGCATCAGACCATGCAATGCGACCAGGACTTTTTCGCGATAGGGCTCGATCGGCAAGTGGCGCCGCTTCTTGGCGAAGTCGCGAAACATCTGATCCTTCGTGCCCCACGCCTGCCGCACATCGTTTGGGTCGAGGATCCTGCAATGCTCGGTAAATGCGTTCTGTTGAATTCGCCAACTGTGATCGATCACCAAGTCGGTCCAGAACTGCATCCCGCCTAAGGTTGGGAAAGGGAGATTGAAGAGAGGCGAATCGCCAGTTTGCCCGGCATCGTCGCCGTCGTCGTTTCGTTCGCTTGCAAACAATTGGCTCGCGCGCGAATGAATACCGACAGCGGATAGAGCTACCGCCGTCCTTGCCGCGAACTGGCGACGGTCGAGAAGACGTTTTACGAGACTCATTTCAATTGCTCCCTTGCCGATCAGTGAACCAATCTTATTCGCTCGTCGATATCGATTCTTTGCCGACGTACAGGGCAAGCACGGGCTCGTCGGTCGGTAATTCCGCTATTCTTTTGCGCTGGGCTCGGCCAGAACTCTAGGACGCGGATTCGCTAGAATCGCGATTCCGCCGCAATCTAAAGATATTCTTCCCACCCATTCTCTTCGATCGACCTCACGATCTTCCGCATCGATTCCTCGTCGCGGCGATTGGCAACGAGCGTCGCATCGGGCGTGTGAACCACGATGCAGTCCTCCAAGCCGATCGTCGCCACAAGGTGCTCGCCGCTTGTGCGAACAATCAATCCTTTCGAACCGGCGTCGACGTGACGCCCGACCGCTGTATGTCCTTGATCGTTGACACCTCGCAGTCGAGCCAACGCCGACCAGCTGCCCAAGTCGTCCCACCCGAAAGGCGCTTCTACAACCACGACATTGCTGTGATGCTCCATCACGGCGTAGTCGATCGACGTCCCGCGAATCGCCTCAAACTCACGCTGAAACACGTCGACGAAGTCGGCATCGTCGACCGTGGCGGCGATCGTCATGATGCGAGAATGCATCTCCGGCTGACGCTCCGCAAGCGCCTTCAATATCGTGTCGGCTCGCCAAACGAAGATCCCGGAATTCCAATAGAAATTGCCGCTTTCAAAATATTGCTGAGCAACCTCGCGCGCGGGCTTCTCGCGAAACTGATCGACTTGATACGCGGGAGAGGTAGTCGCCGAGCCGGAATCGGATTCGAGCGAATCACCACGTTCGATATAGCCAAACGTCTCAGCCGGATAGGTGGGGCTAATGCCCAACGTCACAATGCGATCGCCGTTCTGCTCAACCAACGAGACCGCTTGGCTAATCGCGTCTTGGAACACACTCACCGGCTCGATAATGTGATCGGCCGGCGACACAACCATGATCGCATCGCTGTCGTTGCGCGAAACCAATGCCGCGGCCAGGCCGATACAGGGCGCCGTGTCGCGTTTGCAGGGCTCGCCTAAAATCGAACTCGGCGGAAGTTGAGGGAGCTGATCCGCCACCGCATTGCACAATCGCTTGTTTGTGAGAATCAGGATCTGGTCGGTTTCCACCAGTCCTTCAAATCGATCCACGGTCGATTGAAGCATCGTCCGTCCGCCCGCTAAATCGAGCAGCTGCTTCGGCATCGCCGCGCGACTGGCTGGCCAAAAACGCGTCCCCGCGCCGCCCGCCATGATTACCGTGTGAAGCATGTTACAAATCCATTCGTATCCGTGCCCAACTACGCGTCCATTAGATGGTTCTCCGACTCCGCGCCAGTCGCCTCATGCGACTGAAGATTCGCGAACGAAACGGAGTCGTCACCCCTGTCCGAGCGAACTTACCGTTCTACGGATTGGAGGAAGCAAACCAGCCTTGGACGTAAGCGTAGGCTAAAAAGCTCAACAGAGGGAAGAGCACAAAAATGGAAGCGTAGGTGAAAACCGTCATTCGCTTCTGATGCGGCCAACGTGCCATCGATACTTTCAAGTAAATTCAGAGGCTTGGATGGATTGAATTGAACGCCGGACCGGTCGAATATTGCGGCGAACGGCTGCGTCCCAAACTCAAGCGGGTGATGTCGAACTGGCCGTGATTCGGACGACAACGGCAATCTCGGTCTCCGGCCCGCGGGAGAGGCGCAAGTCGACCCGAGCCCCAAAAGACTCGGCCTGAGTCAGCTTGAGTACGGCTTCAGGGCCCTCCACCTGCTCGCACTCGCAAGACGGCTCAGCCTCTAAAGGCGGGCAAAACGAGGCGTGCAGCGAAGCCTGCCGTTGTCCCGGCTCGAATGTCGCCCTCATCAAACAGACAATCGACTCGACGTCACCGTCAATTCGCCGAGTCATTCGTTGCACCAAGTCGGGCGATAGGCCTTCGTCGCTAGCATCCTCCGCCACTCCACCGCGGATCGGAATCACGTCGACAACGCCGTCACTCGCGTTGAGCCTCGATACGGGAACCTCAGATCGGCCCGACGCCGAAGCGAAGGAAATGCCGCCAGCCCGCAGCCACCACCAGATTTCTTCGGCGGCAAATGCGGTCCAAACCAAGATCACCGCGGAAGTGGGAGTTTCCTTCCCCATCGCCAAAACAGCCAAAGCGAGCAACACACAGGAGGGGCCAATTAAAATCGCTCGCAATTCCCAAGGAGCGAAGCGAGATTCAATCCGCGTTGTAGCTAGTCGAATCCCAGCCGCAACGGCGACGGCAACCAGAGCCAGCAAGGCCGCGCCGGCGACTGACGAAAGCCCGCCTCCGTTCTGCAGATTGGCAATCAGCAAACCGGCGCTCAATGCGGACGCCAGCATGGTTGCCGAAAGCACCACGCGGCCCAAGCCCGCAGCCACCGATTCCGAAGGTTGAGCCGAGGCTACCATCCGCCAAACCCTTCTGTCCCAGCGACGCCCGACAAGTTGCCACGACCGATCTCACGGCAACTCGCCGCAAGGCAACTCACCAATGCAACCAGCACCATAGCAACTTAGGTCGCTGCTGCGTTTTCGCCGACGGCTTCCAATAGTTCGTTGCAACGGTGTGTGCTTTCCCAAATGAAGTCGGCGTCGTCTCGGCCGAAGTGGCCGCCCGCAGCCGTCTTGCGGAAGATCGGTCGTCGCAACTCGAGATAGTCGATAATCTCGCCCGGAGTCAAAGGGAACAACTCTTTAACTGCTTTGCAAATTCGATCGTCGTCGACTCGGCCCGTGCCCTGCGTATCGACGTGGACGCTAACAGGCTCTGAAACGCCAATCGCGTACGCCAACTGCAGCTCGCAGCGCTCCGCCAAACCGGCCGCAACGATGTTCTTGGCAATGTGTCGCGACATGTACGCGGCGCTGCGATCGACTTTGGTCGAATCTTTGCCGCTGAAAGCGCCGCCACCATGACGACCCCAACCACCATACGTATCGACAATGATCTTACGCCCGGTCAGACCGCAGTCGCCATGAGGACCGCCGGTCACGAAACGGCCAGTTGGGTTGATGTGATAGGTGATGTCCGACGTATCGAGATCTTCCGGCAACAGCGGGCGAACCACCTGGTCGATGACATACTCACGAATCGCCTCTTGAGTCATCTCGGGACTGTGCTGAGTCGATACGACAATGGTGTCGATTCGAGTCGGCTTGCCGTCGACATACTCGATCGTCACTTGGCTTTTGCTGTCTGGACGCAACCACTCGACAACACCCTCGCGACGGATGTCGGTCAATTTGTTCGTAATGCGATGCGACAACGCGATCGGGAGCGGCATGAGTTCCGGAGTTTCGTTGCAGGCGAAACCAAACATCAAGCCTTGATCGCCGGCACCGATATCTTTTCCGCTGTCGGAATTCTCGTTCACGCCTTGAGCAATGTCGCCACTCTGCTTGTCGATGCTGACCATGACCGCACAGGTGTCGCCACAGATGCCCATGTTGTCGTCGGTATACCCAACGTCATTGATGACGTCGCGAACGACTTGCGAATAATCGACGACAGCTTTGGAAGTGATCTCGCCGGCAATGATCGCGATTCCCGTCGTCACCATGGTCTCGCAGGCGACTCGACTAGCGGGGTCCTGGGCTAGTAGAGCATCCAGCACGCCGTCAGAAATCTGATCCGCAAGCTTGTCCGGATGACCCATGCTGACAGATTCGCTCGTAAACAGAAAACTTCCGGATGGCACGGCAGACTCCTCCCAGGGGCAGCGTCGATAAACGACGCGGGTGACAGTCGATAAGCCGAGCATTATAGCGATTCGCACGGCAAACCAACAACCGGCCCAACCCCACGTTTGCTCAAGCGGCGGCGGAGAATTTCGCTGTGTCCGAAAGCAGTCCCGACAGCAATTCCACCGTGCCTTCCGCCGCACCAATTTGCGCCAAAACCGCTCGCTGAGCGTTGTTTCCCAAGCTGCTGGCGAATGAATCATCCGTCAAGCATTTGCGCAGAAAGGCAGTCAATTCATCACCGTCGGCCACCACACGGGCAGCGTTTCGCTCGAGCAGCAGAGCGACGATGTCTCGGAAGTTTCGCGTATTCGGGCCAAACGCGACCGCGGTGCCGTACGCTGACGGCTCAATCATGTTCTGACCGCCTCGAGCCCCCATGCTGCCGCCCACGTAGGCGATGTCGCTCGTTCCCCACCAGGCCCGCAGCTCGCCCAACGAGTCGATGAGCGTGACGCGGCAGTCCGGGTCGGCTTCCACTTCGCTGAATTCCGAGCGGCGCTGATAGACCACGTTTCTTGCCGCCAGCATACCGGCGACCGCGTCAAATCGCTCGGGATGACGGGGTGCCAGCAATAGCCTCAACCGAGCATGATCGGGCGCCAGCTGCTTGAATGCCTCAAAGGCCAGCGTCTCCTCAGGGTCTTGGGTGCTGCCAGCCAAAAAGACGATCGCGTCATCGGGAATTCGCGCAAGCCGTCTCAGCGCGGCGGTTTCGCTGTTATCGCGATTGGTCACGGCGCCATCGAACTTGATGGAGCCGGTTACGTGAATCGATTCGGCCAAACCGCCAAGCTGGCGAAATCGTTCCGCGTAGGTTTCGTTTTGGACCGCCACACAATCGATCTGGCTCAACAGCCGAGTCGCAAACCAACGGAGCCGAGAATAGCCGCGATAGCTTCGCTCGCTCAGCCGCCCATTGACGATCGCGACTTTGGTGCCGTGCCGTTTGGCCGACTCAATCAGGTTTGGCCAGAGCTCGAGCTCGGAAAGCACAAGCAAGTCGGGCCCGATCCGACGCATCGCTTGATCGACGGCCCAAGAAAAATCGAGTGGGCAATAGAATCGCGTGAGGTGCTCAAACTTTCGAGCCGCTGCTTCCCAGCCGCTTTTCGTCGTCGTCGAAATAACGCACTCCCACTCGGGGTGGCTCAGCGCGATTTGCTTAACAAGCGGCTCAAGCAAATGCACTTCGCCCATGCTAACCGCGTGCAACCAGACGCGTGTCTTGCCCTTAGGCAGAGTTGGCGCGCGGCCCAAGATTTTCGCCGCCCAACCTTGGCGATACTTCTGTTGACGCCAAGCTCGCAGGATCAACCAAGGCGAGCAGAGAACCAGCAGCGTCAAATAACAGATATTGAACAACCAACGCACAACGGAATCCTTTCCGTTCAGGACAAGCGGCGCCTAGACCAGCACATCGCCACCCTTCCGCCGGCAGCAATTCTTGAATTTCTTACCGCTGCCGCAGGGGCACGGATCATTGCGGCCAACGCGGTCGTTGCTACGATTTCGGATCGTCACGGCCGGCGCCTCGCCCTGGCTCGCATCAATCGCGTCTTGCTGCTCTTGGCCAATCGTCGAACTCGGCGATTCGTCGTGCCGTGCGGATGTCTCGACCCAGGTCGAACCGACGAAGCCCTCATCGAGCTGCTCCATTCGGAAGATCAGGTCGGTCGTCCGTTCGCCAATCGCCTGCCACATTCCTTCGAAGAACTTCATGCCTTCGCGTTTGTATTCGACCTTGGGATCAAGCTGAGCATAGCCCTTCAGGCCGACGCTGCTGCGAAGGTGATCCATCACCAACAGGTGGTCTTTCCACGCGGTGTCGACGATCTGCAACATCAAAGAACGTTCCATCCTGCGGATTTCGGGACGGAATCGGTCTTCGACCGCATTGGTCAAGCGGCGATAGAATTCTTCTCGTTTAAGTGGAGCAAGTTCCTCTGGCTCGACTTCGCAATCGATGCCCTTGAGCCAATCGGAAACCGAAACCAATGCTCCGCTGCCGTTGGCCGCATGGCCGGCTGTCGCATCTTCGCCGACATTTTCAAAAACCTGGTCGACGTGCTTGTCGATGCTATCCGTCGCCTCTTTGGCGGCCTCGAGCGACCGGCGGCTGCGATCAATCAATAGTTCGCGAATGTCGTCGAGATTCTTATTGCGAATGTCCTCATCAGAGAACTCGGCTTCAAATCGTCGACTCGCCCACTCGACAAGCCCCGCGCCGTCGACGCGAACACCGTTGGCCGTTGGCTTGGCAAACTGATAAACGCCCGCCATCACCGGATATTCCGACTCGCGGTCGTCATAGCACGATTCCGCTCGCTGACAGACAAGCTCAATCAACGACTCGGCGTCGTGTCCCTGGATTTCTTCGAGCTTCAATTCGAACGCGAACTTGGCGTCGACCCACGCGACGACTGATTTCAGCCCGACATCGGGATCAAGCGCCGGAGCGCCCTCGCTCAGATCGACCTTGGCAAGCGCCTCTTTGCTCTTCTCGATCAGGAATCCGTCGACCGAGTCGCGGCCGGCCTTCTTCAGATCTCGATCGCGAAGCTGGAGCCCCCAAGTTGTGTTGGCGAACTTGGCCATCGCGTCCCAATTCCATTCACTCTCCTCTTCCGTGTTCGGAAGATTCTCGTCAATGGCGGCGTAAATCGAGTTTTCGGCTGCCCGCTCGGCTTCCGACCGAGCGTGAATGTCGGCGTCCTTGAAACCCATGCCGCGAAAATCGCGAGCTTCCAGGACGCACGACAGACGTCCGCCGGCAAAGGCGGCGAATGATTCGATGCCGAAATCGGAATCCATAAACGCGCCGACGTGCTCTTCGACTTGCTCGCGGATCATCTTCAGGATGAGGTCGCGGCAGTTGACGCCATCGAGAATCTGTTGCCGGTATCGATAGACTCGCTTGCGCTGCTCGTCCATCACTTCGTCATATTCGAGCAGGTTCTTTCGAATCTCGAAGTTGCGTTCTTCCACTTTCTTCTGAGCCGCTTCGATTCGACGCGAGACCATGCGGCTTTCGATCGCTTCGCCCTCTTGCATGCCGAGCTTGTCCAGCAGCGCGGTGACCCAGGGACCGGCGAAGATCCTCATCAGGTCATCCTCGAGCGAAAGGAAGAAGCGACTGCTTCCCGGATCGCCTTGACGTCCACAACGCCCGCGAAGCTGCAGGTCAATTCGCCTCGACTCGTGCCGCTCCGTGCCGATCACATGCAACCCGCCGATGTCTTTGATCGAGTCGCCCGACTCGCTCATTTTCTCGTCTTTGTCGATCTTGGCGACGAGCGAATCCCATTCGTCTTTGGGGATGTCGAGCCGAGTTTCATAGCTATCTTGAAGCTGGGCCCAGGCCATGGTGTCCGGGTTTCCGCCGAGCACGATGTCCGTACCACGGCCGGCCATGTTGGTGGCGATCGTCACAGCGCCGTAACGGCCCGCCTGCGCGACAATCTCGGCCTCACGCTTGTGGTGCTTGGCGTTGAGAACCTCGTGCTTAATGCCCCGCTCGCCCAGTAATCGTGCGACTCGTTCACTCTTCTCAATCGAAACCGTACCGACCAGGACCGGTCGGCCCTGACGCTCAATCGATTGAACTTCACTCGTGTCAATCTGCTCTTTCGCTTTGCCGCCTTTGGCGGTGTATTCGATGAACTCTTCTGTCTCTCGTGAAATGTTGCACCAGATCTCGCGGTTCTTGAGCACCAACACGTCCCACTTCACAGTCCGCTCAATCTCGTCCGCCAGGGCGCCATATTTTTCGCGCTCGCTGCGATAGATGACATCGGGATGCGACTTTCGCTGCATCACTCGGTTTGTCGGGATCGCCACCACATCCAACTCATAGATTTTCCAGAACTCGTTGGCTTCCGTCATCGCGGTGCCCGTCATGCCGCAAATCTGCTTGTACAACTTGAAGAAGTTCTGCAGCGTGATCGTGGCGAGCGTCTGAGTTTCCTTTTTGATCGTCACGCCCTCTTTGGCCTCGACCGCCTGATGCAAGCCGTCGCTCCATTGACGTCCGTCCATCAATCGACCAGTAAACTCGTCGACGATAATGACTTTGCCTTCTTTGACGACGTAATTCACATCGCGTTTGTAGAGGTGATGGGCTTTGAGAGCGTTGTCGATCATGTGCGGCCAATCCATGTTGCCCGCCGTGTAAAAGCTCTCGACTCCCGCGAGCTGCTCGGCGTGCCGAACGCCTTCATCCGTCATGTTGGCCGAATGGTCTTTTTCGTTGACGATAAAGTGGACGTCTTTGGTCAGCTGTCGAGCGAGCTTGTCGACCTTCGGATACTTGTCGACGTTGTCGTGAGCCGGGCCGGAAATGATCAACGGCGTTCTCGCCTCGTCGATCAAGATATTGTCGACTTCGTCAATAATGGCAAAGTTCAAGAAGCCTTGAGACTGCTGGTGCTCTTTGGGGAATCGGTCATCGCCGCGAGACGCGGGGCGCATGTTGTCGCGAAGGTAATCGAAGCCAAACTCGTTGTTCGTGCCGTAAGTGATGTCCAAGTCGTACATCTTCTGACGATCTCGGACTTCCATATGACTTTGAATCGCGCCGACCGACAGACCAAGTCCCAGATAGAGCGGCGCCATCCACTCCATGTCACGACGGGCCAAGTAGTCATTGACGGTGACAACGTGCACACCCTTTCCAGAAAGCCCGTTTAGGTATGCTGGCAGTGTCGCCACCAACGTCTTACCTTCACCGGTCACCATTTCGGCAATCGAGCCGCCGTGAAGCACCATGCCTCCGACAAGTTGCACGTCGTAGTGCCGCATTTGCAGCCAGCGACGCCCGCCCTCGCGGCAGACAGCAAAGGCTTCGACCAAGATGTCGTCCAGAGTTTCGCCCGCAGCGAGACGTTCACGAAAAAGGTCGGATTGGGCGCGCAATTCGTCGTCCGACATCTCCTGATACTTCGGCTCGAGACTGTTGATCGCCTCGACCTTCGACTGCAGGCGTTTTATGTGGCGCGCATTTGAAGAGCCGAAAAAGTAGGTAATCGTACGTTCAAACCAGCTCAAAACGCTGGAAAAGAACACGCCTACGATTTCCCAAAGTCGTTCCAAAAATTCCATATCAATCTCTAATTGCCGCTGACGCGAATTGATCGTTTGGGATGTCGGCGCATAACGTCAGCACGCGCGTAACATCCTCTGCTGCCGTAGTTTATTGCCATCCCCAAAATGGGTCAACTGCGGTTATTAGGGGGCTTGTTGTGGGTTTGCCGGTCGTATGCACCGTCCGACTCGAGCCCCAGGCGACTGGAGGCACGCAGACTCGGGGTCCTTTGTGAGGTCAAGCCGCTCCATAGAAGCATCAACCTGGATTGACACCCCTGCCCTCGTTATCGCTAGATGAGTTACCCTGTGACGCTTGGCACAACGTCAATTCCTCGCCCGCCGATCCGCCGGGCGATCGACCAAGACAATCGCACTTTCTGCAATACAGGTTCCTCTTGTGAGCCGAATTCCGAAGACCACCGACATCCGCGGGCAGATGATCTTGCTCGGCACGGGCACATCAACCGGAGTCCCGTCGCTCGGCTGCGATTGCGACGTGTGCGGGAGTGAAAATCCCAAGAACAAGCGGCTTCGAACGAGCGCCTTGTTGGGCTTGCCGGAAGGGAATCTGCTGATCGACACAGCGCCCGACCTGCGGACTCAGCTGCTGCGCGAGGGCGTCGGAGTGGTGCACGCGGCCCTCTACACACACGAACACGCGGATCATATTTTCGGGCTCGACGACCTGCGGCTCTTCCAATTTTATCTGGGCGGCCCAGTCCCTTTGTACTGCAAACCTGCCGTGGAAGCCCGGATTCGCAAGTCGTTCGATTATGCGTTTCTCAGCTGCTCGCCAACCCACGTCGGGGCGGCGCCGATGCTGAAATTCGTGCCCATCGATGAACGACCTTTTGATGTGCTCGGCACCCGACTGACCCCGATTCCGCTCGTTCACGGTCCGCGATTTCGAGTTCTTGGCTTTCGAGTCGGCAATGTGGCTTACTGCACCGACACCAACCAGATTCCGCCTGAAAGTATGGCGAAGCTAGAAGGGCTCGACGTCCTTGTGCTCGACGCCCTGCGCCCCAAACCCCACGTCACCCACTTCTCGCTGGACGAGGCAGTCGCCGTCGCCGAAAGGCTCAAGCCGAAGCAAACCTATTTCATTCATATGAGCCATCACTTGGAGCACGAAGCGACCAACCGCATGCTCCCCGCCAACATGCAACTCGCCTACGACAGCCAGCGAATCGACCTGACGTAGTGACAAATTTCCGGTAGGTCGAGCCTTCTTGCAAATGCGGTTAACTCGCTTAACCCCGTAGTGTCAAAAAACTCCGCCGAACTGTTTTACGCAGGGATTCACCGTACATCTCGATCATTTCCGACCTGAGATTTCGGCCTTCAAACATCGGGGGGTAGTCAAAACAGTACGCCCTAGTGGAAAGGACTGATTAATGCCTGTTGAAGGAACTTCCGACGCCCAATTCGGAACGAGCCGTCAAGCGACCATTGTGCTGCTGGAGGATTGAATAGGCTGTGGCTAGCCCAATCCCCGAACCGTACTTCTTGGTCGTAAAATATGGCTCGAACACACGGTCAAGCCGTTCGGGAGAGATCCCGTCACCGGTATCCTGAATCTCGATATCCACAAGCCGATCTTGCGTCCGTGGCTCAACGCGATTCGTTGCGCCAATTCGAATTTGCCCGCCCGACGGCATCGACTGTCTGGCGTTGCTCAAGAGATTGTTCAAAACCTGGTTGAACTGCCCCGCGTCAACGTCCACCGGAAAGAGATCGTCAGCGATGTCCAAGTCACAACGAATATTGGATTCCGCCGTAACCATCGATGACGCATCGCGAATCAAATTGACGACTTGGACCGTCTCGAGAAGGAGCGCGTTTTCTCGTGAAAATGTCAGAAACCGCCCCGTCAGTTTGCGAGCTTGCATGACGGCATTGTCCACACGGGAAATCGCCTCCTGGCACAACGGACCTGACAATTCGTCACTCAAGATGGACGCCTTCGAAACGATCACCGACAGCAAGTTGTTGAAGTCATGGGCAATGCCGCCAGCCAGTGTCCCCAACGAGGCTAACTTTTGCGAGTTGGCAAGTTCCTTTTGAAGACGCGTTTTGTCCGTAACATCACGAAGAGCAATGACCGCTCCCAACAACTCACGTTTCACGTTTTTCAGGGGTAAAAAGGAGACTTCGACGAGTTTCTCCGAGCGATCAGGCATTTCCAGTTGAAGCGGTTGATCGGAAGACCATTTTTTCCTTGCTTCAAGTGTTCCATCAATACGTTTGATCCCCACATCGGGACGATAGCAAAACAGTCCGGTAAACGATCCAAAGTACAATTCGCCATCGGGCCCCGCCACGGCAGTTGTTCTGGTCTTCCTCTTGAATTCCGGGTCGTCAAAACTTGCGTCGATTTTCGACCAGTTCTCTCCGTCAAAGGTGCGAATCCAATCTTGACCGATGACCCAAAGCCGATTGCGATCGCGGTCGACACAGAGCGCGAGGGTCGGAAGTTCAGGACTGCCAGCCACGCTTCGCACCTGATCGCTCGACTTCACGTCGACCTCAACTAGGCCAGCATTGGTCCCGCAAAGACTCGGCCGCCGAAACGAACCAAACTATAAACTGGCGAGCCAGGAACACCTGCTAACTCAATACGTTTGAGCGAACCATTCTTGACGTGGGCTAGGCCTTCACCGTGTGCAACGAGGGCCTCAAGACCTTCGACGTTGAGTGGCAAAATCGCTGTCGCAAACGCGCTCTCCTGATGCATGCAAACGCGCCGCCATCGACCATTTTCGAAAACGGAGACTTCGAATTCTTTGCCCGATGATACCGACCAAATTCTCTTGCGCGAGTCGATCGCCAGTAAGTTCTGTTGCATCGACGGAAGACCGGCCTTAGCGCCAAAGGACTGCCAGTAGCGTCCGTCATACGCGGCAATTCCGTTGTCCCGCTCTGACGCTCAGAGCGGGGCTCGTTTAGCCCGTTGGAACTAGTGCAGCGTCAACACTAAGAATTAGGATCCCAGTGTTTGTATCGTACGCCGCCAAGTCAAGTTACGCCGAAGCCAACCCCCATTTTAGAGTTGACGCGGCACTAGCTTGACCCTATCGACTTCGAGCAACCCGTTGATTGCCGAGCGCCTTGAGATAGTCGACGGTGACCTTCATCAGCTCGTCATTATAGAAGTTGTCGGGGAAGACTTCGCGAGCGGCTTTGTTTTGTTTCTCAAGCTGCTTGTCGTCTTCTTTGCTGGCGTCGACGTCCTCTCTCTCGGCCATAAATTTTTTACGGTTGAGCGTGACAGTCTTATTCGCCTTTTGTTTCTTGTACTTCTCAATGTTACGACTCAATTTGGCGAAATCGTCGTCGCCCGAGATTCGCGTTTGCGACTTGTTCTGCAACTCCGTCTTCATTCCTGGGCGAACCATGGCAAACGGCTTGAACTGCCCAACGGGCACTTTGTCAAACTCGACCGCGTAGGGAAGATCGCCTTCGCCGATGTCCATGTGATTGGTCAACGAGGGAAGAACGATATCCGCCAAAACACCTCGCTTTTGCGTGCTATCGCCCGAAGGTCGGTAGAACTGCTGCATGGTGATTTTGAGCGCGCCGTATTGAGGCGGCTTGGTAATGTTAACGAATTGGCTTCCCAAATCGAGCAAGCTTTGCACCGTCCCTTTGCCGTGCGTCGACTCGTCGCCAACAATGATGCCGCGTTTGTAATCTTGAATGGCACCGGCCAGGATTTCGCTCGCACTGGCGCTAAACTTGCTCGTCGCGACAACAAGCGGTCCGCTCCAGACCATCTCCTTGTCTTCATCGTCAAACGTATGAACGCGCCCGTTGCCGTCCTTGACTTGAACGACAGGGCCGTCGTTGATGAACAGACCGGTCAGATTGATGGCTTCAGTCAAACTACCTCCGCCGTTGCGGCGCAGGTCGAGTAATACTACATCGACTTCTTTTTGCTTGAATTCATCGAGAATCTTGCGGACGTCGCGAGTCGTACTCTTGTAGTTTTGCAGATTGCGGCGAGCGGCTTCCATGTCCATGTAGAAACTCGGCAAGTTGATCACGCCAACGCGGACCTTGCCATTCGCGGTCTGAATCGTCTTCACATCACCTCGCGCTTCACTGTCTCGCAGTTCAATGCGAGCTCGAGTGATCTGATAGACGGCTTTGCCTGAACCGGAAGCGGGAATGACTCCCAGTCGCACGATCGTGCCTTTTTCGCCACGGATCAGTTTGACAACGTCGCTCAGTTTCATGTCGACAACATCGACCATCTCGCCGCTCTCGCCTTGGCCGACGCTGACGATTCGATCTTCCGTTGCCAGTTTGCCTTGCTTGTCGGCGGCACCGCCCGGAATCACTTCGGCCACGATCGTGTAGCCATCCTCGGACTTCAAAGAGGCGCCGATGCCCTCGAGGTTAAGTCGCATGAGAATGCGAAAGTTCTCGAGAGACGTTTTCGACATGTACGTCGTGTGAGGATCGAACGATGTCGTCAATGCGGTGAGGTACATCTCCAACAGCTCGTCCGAATCGGTCTGCTGCATTCGCCGCGCGAAGTTCGTGTAGCGACGCTTTAGCTTGTCGCGCGCCTCGGCTCCCGTGGTCTTGTCGCTTTCCAAGTCGAGCAGATCGTACTTGAGCCGTTGACGCCAGCGATTCTTTGCTTCGGCTGCGTTACGCGGGTAGCGCGCCGCGTCGCCGTCGACAACCATCTCTTCATCGAGAGTGAAATCAAAGTCGTTTTTGAGCAATCCGTCGATCGTCGCGACGCGCTCATCGACTCGTTTCAAGAAACGATTGAAGACGGTGTAGGCAAACGTAATGTCGCCTTCCGACATCATGTCGTCGAGCTTCTTGTCGTTGCGTTTGAATTCGTCGATATCCGACTGATAAAAATAGACCTTGAGCGGATCGAGGCTCTTGAGAAACGACTTCATGCCGCGTTCGGACGTCGTATCGTCAACAGCGCGGCTGAAGAGGTGCTCTTGCTTGAGCAAGTGGCGAACCATCAGCGTGATGCGACGATCCTGCGTGGTGGGCCGAGTCAGGTCGGCGGCCGACAACTGCCAAACGGCCATTGAGGTAGCAAAAGCGGCGACCAATGTGGTCGCGATGATTGCTCGACGCCAACGGAAAACCAACGGGCGGCTCTTTTCCATCTCAGTCCCTTACTTCGCATCAAGAGTGTCTGTACAACGCAACCTCTCTGCCCTTAACAACTTATTGATAGTAACCGCAGCTATCTCGATCATCAATATCATTGTCGCGGGCGAACCGAGCAAGATAACGGCAAGACGATCGCTTGGCCAGAAAGTAACGGCTGCGACGGCGGCGAATCGTCAAATTCGTAGAAATATTTGGCCCAAGACTCGCTGCGGCACACGAGCAGACAGCGGCGACCTGTTGCCGTATTCTGAGGGTGTCGTATTCTGACGGCGACGCCAATCGAGTCGACTCTCATCCGCTTCCGCCCTTCAACTGCACTTCACATTCGTCACTCGGCAGCGCCAACAACACTAGCCGGCTCCAAAAGGCTTTAATGGTCTCCAGCCGACATGTCCTCGGTTGCTGCAGGCCGCATTCGCAAAACCATAGAGATCCATCGTCAAACACCGTGTTCAGCTACCTCATCAAGACCGCCGGTGCCCGGATCGGCGCCCAATACAAACTCAATCCCGAGAAGCCGACGTTCATCGGGCGGGGTTTGGAATGCGACATCGTGCTCACCGATCCGCTCTGCTCAAGAGAGCACGCAGTCATCTACTGGGATGAGGACGCTTGGTGGCTGCAAGATGAAAAGAGTCGCAATGGGACTCAAGTCAACGGCCAGAAAGCCGGCCTCGTTCAACTCGACTCGGGCGCGGTCGTGCAAGTCGGCTCGGCCGAGTTTCGCCTCGAGCTATCCGAGTCGCCACCGAAGAAGCGCGCCGATCTCTCGCAGACGATTATCCGCGACGCGTCGATGGCGGCCAGCGAGTCTCACGAAATCGGCGTCGATGCGCTGCTCCGTAATCCCGGGACCATGACCGACTTTCTGGATCTCTATCACCTGAGTTTGAATTTGCTTGCCTGCCGCGATCCGGATGGCGTGACCCAAACGAGCCTCGAGGTTTTGCGGACGAGGACAAAAGCGTCCTTCGTCGGTTTTCTGTGGGTCGCCGACGATGGAACCTTGCGGCCGAAGTTGGTCATTCCAGAGAAGCAAGCGAAGGATTTTGAACTCAGCGATTCACTCACGTCGATTGTCACCGACCAGCGACACGCCGTGTGGGTTAAGAACGAGACGAACGACGCCTCGGCAAGCTTGAGAGAATTTGCCGATGCGATATGCGTTCCGCTGCTGCGTGATGAAAAACTGCTTGGAGCCATCCATCTCTATTTGGAGCAAGGAAGTTTCTCGCAAGGCGAGTTCGATTTTGCTGTCTCGGTGTCCAACATGGTCGCCGCCGCGCTCGTCAGCGCCCGCGAACAAGCGACTTTGACGGCGGAACACCAGCGACTGATGAATAGCACCGCCTCGGCGAACGAGTTGATCGGCGAGAGCAAGCCGATGATCGACCTGAAAAGCCGCATCAGCCGCATTGCCCAAGCGACCGGCTGCGTTCTGATTCGAGGCGAAAGCGGAGCGGGAAAGGAGTTAGTCGCCCGCGCCGTTCATCGCGAGGGTTCGCGAGCGGATCGGCCCATGCTTTGTGTCAACTGCGCCGCCATCCCTCGAGAACTGATGGAGAGTCAGTTGTTCGGGCATAAAAAAGGTTCCTTCACCGGTGCCGACAAAGACCATGTCGGCTGGTTTGAGCAGGCCGACGCGGGGACGTTGCTTCTGGATGAAGTCGGCGAGATGACGCTCGACGGTCAAGCGAAATTGCTGCGGATCATGGAGGGCCATCCGTTTCTTCCCGTCGGCGGCTCGAAAGAAGTTGTCGTCGACGTGCGGATCATCGCGGCGACTAACCGCGACTTGGGTGATTTCGTCCGAGAAGGTAAGTTCCGCGAAGACTTGTATTATCGGATGAGCGTTTTCGAACTTTACATTCCACCGCTTCGCGATCGGGGCGAGGATATCGAGCGACTGGTCAATCACTTTTTGGAGCACTTCAAACATCAGCATGGACGCCGATCGTTAGTGCTCGGCGACTCCGCGAGGGAAAAGTTGCTCTCCTACAATTGGCCCGGCAACGTGCGGCAGTTGAGAAACGTGATGGACAGCGCCGTGGTGATGGCGCTGGGCGACGAGTTGCGACCGGCCGATTTCGGACTTCGCGATGTCGGCGGGGGTCAAGGACTTGATACTCTGAACATCGACGAGTGGGAAAAGAAGTTGATCAAGGAGGCCATTTCCCGCACGAATAACAGCGTACCGGAAGCGGCGAAATTGCTCGGAATCGGCCGAGCAACTCTATATCGAAAGATCGAAGAGTACGGCATCGAAAGATGAACGGGTCATCGCGATACTTGCCTCCTTTTGAACCGCTTGCCTGGCTGAAAGGCGGCAATCGGCAAACCATCGTCGGCACCTACTGGCCAGGCGAAAGGTATTCGCGATCCACGACCTTGCACCAAGTTGAACTCAGCGGCGGCGATCAACTCGTCATGCACGACGAGCCGCCAGAAACTTGGCGCGAAGGTCAGCGAGTCGCGGCGATTTTCCATGGTCTCGGAGGATCCCATCGATCGCCCTATGTGATCCGCACGGCGAGCAAATTGCGTTCGCGCGGCATTCGGACTGTCTGTGTTGACATGCGAGGATACGGAAGCGGAGTCGATCTGGCCGCCAAGCCGGGGCACGCGGGGCGCAGCGAAGACGCGGCCGCGGTCGTCATTCGCCTCGCCGAGCTCTTTCCGAGTTCGCCATTGACGCTTGTCGGGTTTTCGCTCGGCGCCAACATCGTCCTTAAGCTGGCGGGCGAAACCGGCACCGAGACACTGGGCAATCTCGATTCATGTTGGGCCGCGAGTCCGCCAATCGATATCGCTCAGTGCGCCGCCAACATGAGGCAGAAGAGTCGCCAAGTTTACTCGCGAGCGTTTTTGCGAAATCTCATTCGGCAAGTTCGAAAACAACGGCGGCGGTATGAGGAGATTCGGCAAATCGAACTTCATCCGATGCCCAGATTCGTCGATGAGTTCGATGACCGTTTCACCGCACCGCTCTCGGGCTTTCGCGATGTGCATCACTACTATGCGGAAGCCAGCTCGGCACCGCTGCTGCGAAACATCACCATTCCCACGCAGATCATCGCCGCTCATGACGACCCCATCGTGCCTATCGACGCTTTTCAAACCGTCGAGGTCTCCGACACGGTTCATTTGCACACCACCGAATCAGGCGGCCACCTTGGTTACGTCGGGCGACAATCGATCGATCCCGACCGACGGTGGCTCGACTGGCGCGCCGTCGATTGGGTTCTTGAGCAAGGGTTACGCGCCGCGGAGAAGCAGTAGCCGCCGAGCCGTGATCGCATTTCATCGTCGCCGTTTGTAGATTCGCTCGCTCGTGCACGTTAGATTGGTGTCCAATGAATGCTAGACGAGTATCTCAAGAAGACGACATCCCGAAAGCACCTTACGAAAAGGCATCAAGAACAATGCGGAGCAGCAATTTGTTTGAAAGGCGGAGGCCCACGCTTCTGCTACTAGCATTTGGACTAGTCGTTTCTTGCCTTCATGCGAACGACGCGACGGGACAAGAGTGGACACGATTTCGCGGCCCCAACGGTACGGGCGTCAGCAAGACCGTTTTTGCGGATTCGTTCAAGCCGAGCGACTTCGCGTGGAACGTCAAGCTGCCAGGAATTGGCCACTCGTCGCCTGTCGTCTGGGGAGATCGCGTCTTTCTTTTGAGTGCCGATCCGCAAACCGCCACGCGTCATATGCTCTGCATCAACGCGAAGACTGGAAAAACAATCTGGACGCGCGAGTACGAATCTGAAGCTCATCACCTCCACACCCGAAGTAGCTTCGCGTCGTGCACGCCGACGGTCGATAGTGAGAGGGTCTATGTCGCTTGGTCGACGCCCAAAGAGACAACACTGCTCGCATTGGACCACGACGGAAAAGACGTTTGGCGAATTAACCTCGGTCGCTGGGTCAGCCAACACGGGTTCGGCACGTCGCCGATGCTGTACAAAGACCTGATCATTCTGAACAACTCGCAACAGGCCAACCAATTAAAGGAAGGCGTAGAGCCGGGCAAGAGTTTCATGATGGCGTTCAATCGCAAGACCGGCAAAGAGGTCTGGCGGACTCCGCGAAAAAGCGTCAACGTCTGTTACAGCGTGCCTTGCATTTACACCCCCGAAGGCGGCAAGCCCGAGTTACTTCACACCACGACGGGCAACGGCGTCTATAGCCTTGATCCGTTGACGGGCAAAGAGAACTGGGCCGTCGCCGACGCCATTCGATTGCGATGCGTGAGCTCGCCGATCGTCGCCGGCGGTCTCGTGTTCGGCTCGACCGGATCGGGTGGCGGCGGGAACTACGTTGTTGCGGTCAAGCCGGGCAAGGAAGCCGAAGTTGTTTACAAAGTCGAACAACCGGCGCCTTACGTGCCGTCAATCCTGAACAAGAACGGAACACTGTTTCTCTGGTGGGACAAAGGCGTCGTTCAGTGCATTGATGCGGCAACCGGCGACAGGCATTATCGTCAGCGAATTGGCGGCGGGTTTTCCGGCTCGCCGATTTTGGCGGGAGACAAGGTCTACTGCATCCGCGAAGACGGCGTGCTGATAACGATTGCTGCGGAAAAGAAGTTTCGTTTGCTAGGCGAGTCGCCGCTTGGCGAAGACAGCCGAGCCACGCCGGCGGTTTCCGGAAACCGGATGTTCCTCCGCACCAATTCCCGCTTGATCTGCGTCGAAGCCGAGGCGACCTAGGCCTCAGGGAAGATCGCCGCAACGACAATCGCGAGAAGAAAGCCAAGCCACAGAGTGTCGAGTGGAAACCAACAGCCGGAACCGAAGTGGCGGTTTTGGATCGATGTCGGCGGCACATTTACCGACTGTGTGACGCTCAGCCCCGACGGCAATCGCCAGCACGACAAGACGCTGTCGTCTGGAGTGGTAAAGGGCGACATCGACCGGTGGCTCGACGATCACACGTTTCTCCAGGCGACGAGCCGGGTCGACGCCGATGGGTTTTGGGACGGCTACGACTGTCGTCTGATTGACGTCAACGGTGATGTTGTCCATCAGAGCCGAGTCGGGTTGCATTGTGGCGGCGAGATTTCGTTGGCGGCGGGCGATCATCGCGGCACCGAGTCTCTGCGGGATGTCCGCAACGCGGCGACTCGATATGAACTGAGCCACGATGACGGTGCCGCGATTCTCGCAATACGCCGGATGCTTCAGTTACCCCTCGCCGAACCGTTGCCGCCCGCCGATGTTCGACTTGGCACGACTCGAGGCACGAATGCCCTGCTCACTCGCAGCGGTGCGAAGACGGCGCTCTTAATCACGCGTGGTTTTCGCGACCTGCCGCTGATCGGCAATCAAGATCGGCCAAGACTCTTCGATCTAAACATTGTCAAACCGGAACCGCTCCATTCCGCGGTCTGCGAAGTCGACGAGCGAATCGACCGAGACGGCAAGGTCCTCAAACCGCTCGATAACAATGCGATTCGAAGTGAACTTGAGCGGCTGTTACGCGACGGCATCGAGTCGGTGGCGATCTGTTTTCTGAACGCCTATCGCAATCCGGTTCACGAGGTTGAAGCCGCCGAAACCGCCAGCCAAGTCGGCTTCGCGCATGTCACGCGATCGCAAGCCGTCTCGCCTCTCGTGAAACTCGTGGCCCGCACGGATACGTCGATCGTCGACGCCTACCTCAACCCCAAACTTCGCAGCTATGTCGACCGACTTGGCGAAACGCTTGTCGCCGGCGGCCAACCGACTGACAGGCACCGTTCGCAACTCAGACTGCTCGCTTCCTCGGGCGGCTTGGTTTCCGGCTCGGCTTTTACCGGCAAAGACAGCATCCTCTCGGGGCCGGCTGGCGGAGTCGTCGGCTTCAGTCGCGCCGCGAACGCAGCAGGTTTCACGCGAGCAATCGGGTTCGACATGGGCGGCACAAGCACCGACGTGTCTCGCTATAGCGGACGGCTGGAACGTCGAGGCGAAACGATCAAAGCGGGCGTCCGCATCGTCGCGCCGATGCTGGCCATCGAGACGATCGCGGCCGGAGGAGGATCAGTCTGCCTATTCGACGGCGTTCGATTGACCGTTGGACCGGAGAGCGCCGGCGCCGATCCGGGTCCGGCTTGCTATGGTCGCGGCGGTCCGCTGACTGTCACGGATATGAATCTTTGGCTCGGCCGCCTTCCACAACAACAATTCCCTTTCCCTCTCGACCGAAAAATCGTGGGTGAGCGACTTGAGTCGCTTTGTAAAGCGATTCGGGAATCGTCGAACACAACGTACACGCCCGAGAAGCTTGCCGAGGGATTCTTGAGAGTGGCTAACGCCAACATGGCCCGCGCCATTCGATCCATTTCACTGGCCGAAGGATATAGCCCGACTGACCACGTGTTAGCTGCGTTCGGCGGCGCGGCGCCTCAGCATGCGTGCGCCGTAGCCGACGAACTCGGCATGACTCAGATTCTCATTCACCCGCTCGCCGGAGTCCTCAGCGCTTGGGGAGCGGGGATGGCGGACATCGTCCAATACGCGGAACAAGCGGCCTATGCGCCGGCTGAGTCGATGGACGAGGTCGCGCGGACTCAAATTTTCGACAAGCTTGCCGAACAGGCAACGCAAGCCGCGATACGTGAGGGCGCCGAGCTTGAGCGGATTGAATGCTTGCCTTGGCTCGATGTCCGCTATCAAGGCGTTGACGCCGCGCTGAGCCTGCTCGTTGGCGATGAGCCGTTGACGGTTCAGTTCGAACGCGAACACAAAAGGCGGTACGGTTATATCCAACCATCTCGCTCGCTTGAAATCGTGGCGTTGCGAGTCGAAGCGATCGGCCACAGTGATCAATCGGCACCCGCATCCGAACGGCAAAAGCGCCGAACAGAAGCCGCGCGAATTGGAGAAGTCTCGACCTATTTTGAAAACAAACGGGTCGACGCCAATCTGTACGATCGAGCTTCGTTCGCTCCAGGAGCCAGTGTCGCCGGACCTGCAATCATCATCGATTCGTCCTCAACGATCGTCGTCGAGCCTCAATGGGAAGCCGTTGTCCTCGGGCAAGGTGAGTTGTTGCTCGAACGTGTTTGCCAGGCTCGACGATCTCACGGCACGCCATCGACAGAACTCTCCTGCGCCGACCCAATCCAGCTTGAGGTCTTCAACAATCGCTTTGCCGCCATTGCGGAACAAATGGGAATCGCCCTCCGCAACACGTCGGTAAGCGTCAACGTAAAAGAACGCCTCGACTTCAGCTGCGCGCTCTTCACCCAGGACGGCGGCCTGGTCGTCAACGCACCTCACATCCCCGTTCACCTTGGCGCGATGGCGGAGACGGTGCGCTGTGTCTTGCAGGACCATCCCGACCTCGAGCCGGGCGATGTTGTGATCACAAACGATCCCTATCGAGGCGGGTCGCACTTGCCCGACGTGACCGTGGTCACACCTGTCTTTCAATCGACTCCCTCAAAACGAAACCTGCTCTTTCTGACCGCCAGCCGAGCTCATCACGCCGAAATCGGCGGCTCGACGCCCGGCTCGATGCCGCCGCTCTCGACTCATCTGGTTGAAGAGGGCGTACTGCTCAAGAGCTTTAAAGTCGTCAAAGCCGGCGCGCCGCAACTAGACGAGTTGACTCGCCGGCTGACTTCGGGCCGCTTCCCGTCTCGCGCGGTGGAGCAAAACGTCGCCGATGTGAACGCCCAGATTGCCGCCAATTGGCTGGGCGCCGAAGCACTTGGTGCGCTGATGGAGGACTACGGAGTCGGCGTCGTGCAAACGTACATGCACCACATCCGCAGAGCCGCCGCGAAAAAGACTCGACAAGCAATCGCCCGCATGCCGGATGGCGTGCGAGCGTTTCGCGATCACTTGGATTCGGGCGAGCAAATCAGCGTGGAGATGACGATCAACGGTGACTCTATGAAGCTCGACTTCAGCGGCACGGATGCGGTGTCGCCGAGCAATCTGAACGCGAACCGCGCCATTGTCTCGGCTGCGGTCATGTACTGCCTGCGTTGCATACTTGCCGAGGATATTCCGCTCAACCAAGGCGTTCTCGAACCGGTCGAACTTCACATTCCGCAGGACTGCTTGCTTCAACCGGAGCGATCCGACGAGCCGGAGCTGTCGCCCGCGGTTGCTGGTGGTAACGTCGAGACATCTCAGCGCATCGTCGACGTCTTGCTCGGCGCCTTCGGTGTTGCCGCGGCCAGCCAGGGGACGATGAACAACGTGCTGTTTGGAGACGATTCGTTCGGTTACTACGAAACCATTTGCGGCGGCGCGGGTGCGACGACAACAGCCGACGGCGCAAGCGGCGTGCACACCCACATGACCAACACGCGTATCACCGACCCCGAGGTTTTTGAGCAGCGGCTGCCGGCGAGGTTACTCGAGTTTTCCATTCGAGCTGGCTCGGGCGGAGACGGCGAGCACCGAGGAGGAGACGGCGTGGTCCGCCGGTTTGAGTTTCTCAAGCAACTCGAGCTTTCGATTCTGTCGCAACGACGAGGTCCCTATCAGCCGTATCCGATCAACGGCGGCCACCCAGGCGAACTCGGCTGCAATCAGTTGGTCCGAGCCAACGGGAGTATTGAAACGCTGCCGGCGATCGCACAAACTTCGGTCGACGTCGGCGACCAGCTGACGATCGAAACGCCCGGCGGCGGCGGTGCGGGCGGGCCGGTCGCAGATGGTGTCCGCTCTCAAGATTGATCGGCGTGGGCGAGCACAATTTCGTGTAGCGTCTTTTCATGTTCGAGGATCGCCTTCGCCGACAATTTGAAATTCTTCTTGGGCGATCCCTCGAGGGTCCAGGTAAAGCCTCTCCAAAGAACGAGCACGGCTGGTCCATTGGCAATGCCTTGACGCGGCTGAGGAGATCTTGGGCGTAGGCAACCATGGACGTCGTCGCCTTGAGGTCGACATTGTCGACGGCCGAATCGGCCAACTCATCGCCGATCCACCTGCCATGAAACGCCGCAACATCCTGCACCGCGTGGCGTCTCATCTTGCGAGCTCGACGTTTGTCCGCTGGCGTCGGCTTCTTAACTTGCAGATTCGGCGAGTTGATTAGCCAACTGCAGATCGGCCAAAAACAATGCGAGTCGGGAGAGTAGAGGCGTTTGCCGGGATCTTCAACTAGATCGAATGAGTTGGTCAGGCAGGTGGAAAAGAAGCGGCAGAACTCAGTAAGTGCTCTTTGGCCGGTCGCGCGTCCGGCAGGATGTTCATAAAGTGCTCGGCGATCCAGCGTTCGGCCGCATCGGGCAACGTCGAATAATCGTGGGCCGTTTCGAATTGCACGAGGCCTTTGCCGACCGCCTTGCCCATCCAGGTCAGCAGTAAGTGGCTACGCTTTTGCAAGTCGACAGCGTGTTCGAGGTCCTGCCCATTCAACATGGCAAATCCGTCTCAATGGGTTGAGCTTTCTGTCCGTCCGCTGACTTCAGACCTGTCAGTTCATCGTGCGCTTCGCGCCGAGCTGGTCATTAGAGAGTCGATGTGTCGGTCGACTCGAGTCGGCTCACTTGCGTGATTTGGCAGCGCCGCGTTTGTAGGCGTTGAAGCGTTCGAGAAGATGGGCGGGAAGATTGGCCGGGCTGGTGCCTTCTTGTGAAAGCCCGCCGGCGTCGTCCGAGCTCGCATTCTGACGATCCATCGTCTCGCTGCCGCGCCGCAGCCCCAAGCCCTGGAAGGCGTCGGACAACTGGCGTTTTCCCTCGTCGCCTTCGCTGGCTGACTTCTTCAGTTTCCCCCACCGTTCGAGAAACCGCTGGCGATCCTTATCGGTCCAATTCAGCTTGTCCATCAACGCTTGATCGTCTGGATTGTGTTTGAGATAGTCGAGCGCCATATCGGTGGCTTTGCGAGCGTATTCCTCATTCGCCGCGTCTCCGTCTGCGACTTCTTGAACCGGTTGCCGTCCGTTCGGCCGCTTTCCTTCGGGTGCGACGCCGCCGCCTTGGGGTCGGCCCGAGCCGCTTTGTCCGTTGGGCTTCAAGTTTTGATTGCGCGACGTATTGGGCGAATCGCCTTCCGGGCCGCCTTCCGATCCCGATTGAGTCTGGCTGCCATCGCCGTTCTTGTCGCCAGATGAACCGGTCGCATCGTCGGCCTGCTGCTTACTGCCCGCGGCACCTGAGGTATCGCCTTGGCCGCTCTCCGATGACGCTCCCGCGCCCTCGTCGGCCGAAGACTGACTACCCGCGCTGTCGTTGCCGGCTTGCTTGGCGCTTTGACCGCCGCCTTGCTTGCCGCCCCCGCTTCGATCGCCGCCCTGATCGCCTTGCGTGTCGGATTGCTTGGGACTGTTGGCCGGGGCTTGCGGGTCGCTGCCCGTATCGTCCTTGCCTCCGTCAGGCCGCTGATTCTTCTTGCGATCTTGGTTAGCGCCCTGCTGGTTCGCTGCGCCCATCGGCGAGTCTTTCTTTTGCCCGGCACCCGACTCGCCGCTGTCGCCCATTCCCGACTCACTGTCAGTCGTCTTGTTAGCGTCCTCGTCGCTCGCCTGCTTTTGAGCCTTGTTGGTGGCACCGTTTTCTCCATCGTTCGCGTCGATCTTTTTGCCCGCGCCGAGGTTGCCGTTCTGCCCCTGATCGCCGTCCTTCTTGGGATCGCCGGGCTTTGGATTTTCACCGTCTTGGGCACCCGCGCCAGGTTTGTCGCTGGCCGTGTTGTCGCCCGATTGCGTTTTATCTTCTCCGCCTGTGGAGCCGCCTGGATTCTGCGAACTGGGCGAACCCTTCTGCTGCTTCGTCTCACCGTCGCCCGGACTCTTCGGATCATTCCCGTCTGTGCTCGACTTCGGCAGATCGGGATCCGATTTGTTCAGCTGATTCGACTCGTCTCCGCTCGGCTTCCCCTTCGTCTTGTTCTCAGCTCGACCGGGATCGGCTTGATTCTCGGATCGCTGAGTCTCACCTGTGCGAGTTCCCTTGCTCCGATCAATGTGCTCCTTGATCGTCTCGATTGCGTCGCCATCCTCAAAGGCTTCGTTCGGTTCGGCATTCGACAAGTCGGCGTCGCCCTGCCCTGGTTTCGAGGGACCGCCCTGGCCGCCCTCGGCCGCTGACCCATGATCGCCTACACCATTCTCGCCCTGACTGCCGTCCGGCTTCGGCTCGCCACCGGTAGCGCTGCCTTGTGCGTCGGTCTTGCCTTCCGGCTTTCCACCTTGCGACGGTTCCGATCCACTCGAAGCGCCCTGCTCTGCGCCTCCTTCGGGATCACCCTCGCCCGGCTTCATCTCCCCCGCGTTGCCATCGGCATCGCCTTCGCCCGACTTCTTGTCGCCACTCTTTTCACCGTCATTGTTCTTGTCGGGGTCTTTATTGTCGCCAGGCTTGTCGCCGGGCTTCGCATTCTTGGCATTCCCGTCTTTGCCCTCGCCATCCTTGCTTTCGCCATCCTTGCCCTCGCCATCCTTGCTTTCGTTGTCTTTCTTCTCGGCGTCCTTATTCTCGGCGTCCTTGCTTTCGTTGTCAGCGTCTTCGCCGGGTTTCTTCTGGTTTGGATCGCCTTCGTCGCCTGTTTTGGAGGTGTCGGGTGTCGGCTTTTTCGTCGGTTCGGTAATGACGATGGTATAGCGGGGCGTCACTTCGGTGTTGGGCCGCGGCTGCCCGTCGAAATCGGTTCGATTGTCCTCGGCAAAACCGCGATAGGTGACAGTATCGCCAACTGACAACTTGAGTCGTTGCGGCGAGAATTCGAATCGTTCGACCACTTGGCCTCGCTGAGCTCGTTGGCGAGTCTCTCCAAAGACTTCGGTCTCGCCGACGACCATGTTGAGTCCGATCTTCTCGAGCGAAAAATCGGGATCGACGGCGCGGATTTCGATTTGTTGTTTGCCGTCGATCGGAACTTCAATTCGTCGTGCATCGGGAGTGAGAATTTCCACGACGGGAGGAAAATCGCGAGTCACGTCGATCACGTGCAAAATGGGCTGCGGGTTACGTTTGCCTTGGTCGTCCAGGAAACGCAGTTGATACGCTTTGCGAGTTGACTGATTCTTCGCGTTCAACTCCAAATCGAAAGTGAACGTCGCCTTTCGGCCGTCGACTTTCATCGGCATCGTCGCCGTCGCTTTGCCATCGACCGGATCAAACTCGACTCGGGCCGAGCGAATATCGCGATTGGCCCGAGCATGAATCGTAACTCGCGCTCCCGCCAAACCGCGAATGTCGCCCTGTCGTTGTTCCGTCCGATCGGGCAGATCGGCGTACTTCGGAAACCGATAGACAACTTGATCCACGACCATGGACGGCGCGGCATTCGTTTTCACTTGATAGAGATTCGACTTGGCGTCGCCCGCGAGAACTCGGTACGTCAAGTCTTGATGAACGCCATTCTCATCCGGCGGCAAGGTGGCTTCGAAATACAACCCGTCGTCGGTGGGGAGCATCGGCAATTCGACGTCGACCGTCTGTCGATCGGCCGTCGAGTAGACCACCACAACCTTATCGGACTCCCGTTTGCCGCTAACCGCCGCACGGACCACAACGCGATCGCCATAGTAGACCGACACGTCGCCCGGCTCGACGAAATCAATTTGAACGCGAGACGGCGCCGCGGCTTGCCACCAAGGGTTCATCACTCGGCCGATCGATTGAAACGCGCTCTTCGGCGCCGCGATCGTGTAGACCGCGGAAACAATCAGGACGGCGATCAAGAGGTAGCCGATACGAATCGCCTTCGAGGCGTCGATCGTCGTGTCAACGTTCGGAGCACTGAGATCCGCAGCAGCTCGTTGTTGCAGTGTGGCGAAAACGGCCGGCTGCAACCTCGATTGATGGTCGCGAAAAAACAGAAAGTTAATCACGCTGTTCTTGAGCGACGGCGCATTGTGCTCCAAAGCTCGAGCTGCATACAACGGATTGATGCGTCGAAAAACGAGCTGAGCGATATAGATCCAACTGAACGCTGCGGCGCCGACAAGGTATGCTGCCAATGTCAAAAATCGCATCCCCGGCGACAACGATACGACCCAGTGATCGACCAGCACAGCCAGCAAGAAGTAGACCATCGTACCGGCGAGCAACAACATCAGCGCCGCGAACAGCTCGACCAGTTTCACAAACCGACGAGCTCCCTCGATGCGACCGCGAATCAAGTGGTCGGTCGCGTCGGGCGCAGCGGTGGTGGTTGGAGTGGATGCCATCAGTTCTCGGAAGCTCGTATGGTCAGGACGCGCCCAGTGTGCAAGCGCACCGTCTGGAAGCGCATTGTCAGTATTTATGTAGACGATTCTATTATAGGCAACGATTGCCAAAAACCGGAAATAACAGCGATTCAAGCGTTCTGAACCGAGGATTCGCTACAGTTGCTGCAAACCTGAGCCCAATCAATGGCTGCGGCTTCCATTGCTTTGTCTCTACTGACGCTCTGATTCGCAAGTCCGAACGTCGTTCAAGATGTCGTCGAGCTTTTCGACAAGGCTCGATTCCCCCGCAATAAACTGAAGACCGATCATTAGCGCCCAGAGGGGGCAGTTGCCAATCTTGTCGACGGCAATTTTGACGAGGTCCTTGTGGGTGCAGACGAGACAGTCGAGCGAGGATGAATCCGCCCATTGGGCGAGTTCGTCGATGTCGTCTCGCGAGTAGGCGTGATGGTCGGCGAACGCTCGGAATTCTAACTCTGCCGTTGCAAATTCTTCGGCCGTGTTCTGAAAAGCGTGTGGGTTGCCGATGCCGCAAAACGCTCCGATGCGTTTCCCCTTCAAGTCGTCCAGCAAGGCAGTCTCGCCGCTGGCATTGATCCACTGCAACGGGCGGTGAGCGCACTCGGCCCAGGCGGAGTTCGGCGCCAAGGCGGCCACGGTCTCCTTCAATTGACGCCGCCGGTTTTCGTCGACCTGATCGGCTCGAGAGAGCACGATAACATCGGCGCGGCGCAGTCCACCAAGCGGCTCTCGAAGCAATCCTCTCGGCAGAACATGGCCATGGCCGAATGGCGTGAGGGCGTCGATCAGCACGATGTCGAGGTCGCGGCGGATGCGGCGGTGTTGAAAGGCGTCGTCGAGCAGCAACAGTTGCGAGTCGAGTTCGTCGATAGCCGTTTGAGCCGCTTCAACTCGATTCGGATTCTGCAAGTGGGGCACGTCGGGTAGGCGTTCCTCGAGTTCCATGGCCTCGTCGTTGCGACTGCCTTGCTCGGCGCCGTATCCTCGGCTGATCAGCCCGACTCGCACTTCGCGTGCGCGAAACCACTTGGCGATCCACTCGACCATCGGCGTCTTCCCCGTGCCTCCGGTCGTGATGTTGCCGACACTGATCACCGGCCGTTCGACACGTTGACTCAAATGCGGTTTGGCGTCAAATCGCCGATTCCTCAACCATGTCGCCGCAGCGTAGACCCAAGACGGCGGCGCCAACAGCAGTCGAATCGACCAAGCCCACAGGCCTCGCCGGCGTCCGCTGAGTAGCTCGTTCAAATCGTGTGGGGTGAATGGCAACGTCGGGCCGGATTGAGGAGGCCGGGGAAGTTGAGACAATGTTAAGAACCATGTGATAGCCGCATTGTGACTGACCGGCAATCACCATAGGCTGAAGGCCCGTTGCGTTTTGCTTAGTTCGCCCGCACTTTTGAAAGTCGAGACTGAATGAGTTCCGAGCAAGTCGATGTGGTTTGGTTACACGCAGACGACAACATCTGCGTCGCGGCTCGGAATCTCCAACAGGGCGACCGTGTGCGCGTTGGCGACGCGGAGCTGCAACTCAACGGCTCAATTGCAATGGGCCATAAGATCGCGACTCGGGCCGTCGCCGAGGGCCAGCCGATCTACAAGTATGGGCACGTCATCGGAATCACTGTGGAGTCGATCAGCGCCGGCGATCATGTTCATTCGCACAACTTGATTAACGGTGAGTTGTCTCGCGACTTCGCGCCTTGCAGTGAGATTTCCGATCCTCCGCAGACGCTCACAGGCCGCACGTTCGACGGTTATCGTCGCAGTAACGGCAAGGCCGGAACTCGCAATTACGTGGCCGTCATTTCGACGGTTAACTGCTCGGCCTCTGTCGCTCGTTACGTCGCGCAGCGTTTCGACGATTCGGTCTTGGCCGACTATCCGAACATCGACGGCGTTGTCGCGCTGCGGCATGAAGGCGGCTGCGCGATGGAGTACGGCGGCCTCAAGCACACAATGCTCAATCGCGTGATGGGAGGGTTCGCCAAGCATCCCAATATTGGCGCCTACTTGCTGATCGGACTGGGCTGCGAGCAAGGCGCGATGGGCTATCTGGTCGAACAGGAGCAGCTCGTTCAGATCGACGGAGGCCAACGGCAAGGACCGCCAATGCTTTCCATGCAAGACCTCGGCGGCACCGCCAAGACGGTGGAAGAAGGTATTCGATTGCTCTCGAACTTGCTGCCCGCGGCAAATGACGTGGAACGCGTTCCGATTCCGGCGAGCGAGATCATTTTGGGAACCGAGTGCGGCGGCTCGGATGGGAATTCTGGGATCACGGCCAATCCGGCTGTGGGAGTCGCATCGGACATGCTCGTCGCCAGCGGCGGCACGGCGATTTTGGGCGAGACGTCGGAGATCTATGGTGCCGAGCATCTGCTGACTCGTCGTTCCCGTTCGCCGGAGGTCGCCGAGAAGTTGCTCGAGCGAATCGAATGGTGGAATTGGTACGCCAGCGTGTTTGGCGTTGAGCTGGACAACAATCCATCGGTCGGCAACAAGGAAGGTGGATTGACCACGATCGTCGAGAAGTCGCTCGGCGCCGTCGCCAAACTCGGCGGCACGACGCTCGAGGCAGTTTATGACTACGCCCAACCCGTCACGGCTCAAGGCGCGGTCGTCATGGACACGCCCGGATTCGATCCGCCCAGCGTGACCGGAATGGTTGCCGGCGGTGCCAACGTCGTCGTCTTCACAACCGGGAGAGGAAGTTGTTACGGCTGCAAGCCGACGCCATGCATCAAAGTCGCTTCGAACTCACCCATGTATCACCGCATGGAGGACGACATGGACATCAACGCTGGCACCGTGCTCGAAGGCCGTACGGTCGAGCAAGTCGGCGCGGAGATTTACGAACAAGTCTTGGCGGTGGCGAGCGGCAAGAAGACGAAGAGCGAAATACATGGGATCGGCGACGACGAGTTTGTTCCGTGGGCTGTCGGTCCAGTGCTTTGAATGTCTGTGCGACGACCTACTGTTCGTGAGCCCCACTGTCGGCGGCAAGATTGTCGGCGGCAAGACATACACCTCGCTTGGCACAATCGCCAAGACGCTTCGAACCGGAACGGCCACGCACCGACCTTTCCGGTTAGCGAGACCTAAGGACTGCTGTCGTAGCAATGCTCGCACTTGTTCTGCCTGGCCAAATTGTGCCGCCTTTCCCAAGCGATGGGGGCGAGACATAACACCTGACGAACGGGGGGCGAGCCGGACGAGGAAGAGAGTATCTCACTATTAGACCCGTTGAGAATCCGCTATAACCCGCATCGATTTTGGAAAGGAATCCAACGATGGCAGCCAAGCTGTCGGTCATTATCCCCTGTCGAAACGAGCGCACCGACCTGTGCGCTTGCGTCGACTCTGTCCGGGACCTCGCCGATGAAATCATCATCGCCGATTCGGGTTCGACCGATGGTACTCTGCAAATCGCGCACACTCTTTCCGACTGCCGACTGATTGAAAGCGAGTGGATTGACTACGCCTCATTCAAGAACTGGGCGATTCCGCAAGCCAGCCACCCATGGGTGTTGATCCTCGACGCTGACGAGCGAGTGCCGGAATCGCTGGCGGATGAGATCCGCGAGGCGATTGGGTCGGCAAGCGAAGACATCGATGGTTATTGGATCGGATTCCGCTCTTTCTTCCTGGGCTATGAACTCCGTTACGCCGGCTACAATTCGGCGGCCCTGCGGCTCTTTCGCCGAGATCGCTGTCGATACTCAAAGCGACGCGTGCATGAAGAGATCGAGATCGATCGAGATCGCGCGAGCCGATTGCAGGCGAAGATTCTTCACTACAGCATCTGGAGCTACGATCAATATTTCGACAAGTGGGTCAAGTACACTCGCCTGGGCGCGGATGAGTTGTACACGCAAGGCAAGCGGGCAACGCAATTCAGCCTGCTCGCGCGGCCATTCCTGAGGTTCTTCCAGATGTACGTCTTGCGCCGCGGATTTCTCGACGGCTACGCTGGCCTGCAAGTCTGCATGCTCACGGCGTTCTTCAACACGTTCGTAAAACAAGCTCGGCTTTGGGAAAAGCAGCACGCGCTGCCGCGACCCGAATGGCGTCATTCCGATGCCCAGCACGACGATGCCAACAAGGCAGCTTGAGCAACGGCAAGCAAGTTATGCCCGCCAGCGCTTAGTCAACATGAATCTGGTTGACCACTTGTACTTCTTTGGCAACGGCTCGAACCAACTCTTGAGCCATCTGCTTCAGGTAAAACGTACTCACCCGACCAGAGATCAAAAGTGCATCGTCGACCTGTTCAACCTGAAGCACTTTGAGGGCGTAGATCGGGCTTAGTGACAAAGCCCGTTGAGCGCGATGTTCTACCTCATCCACGATTGAGTTCGGCATCTCTTTTCCATCCTTGAATGCGGCGGCTGTCAGTATCAGACTGCTCGCGTACGCCTACAATCTAGTTCTCATGAGCAAAAAATGTCAAGGACCAAACGCCTTAACCTGCTAGCAACTGACCGCCTACATAGCGACGATTGGGCGAACTTCGAATTCGGTTCCATGAAACCGTCTGCGGTCGAATTTGCACACTTCCGATTTGTATTACGGCCGTTCACAAACGACGGTTCGTTGCCGTCGAATCGGACTCGCGCGGCGCAGCGAGATCGAACTTGAATTAGGACGATGTTGGCGTCAGCCCGATAACGAACGGGGTCGAGCGCGAAAAAAAAGGCGCGATCGACTACGAAGAAGTCCGATCGCCGTTGGCGCCGATGACTCGCTTTGACTCGAGGTAGTCGACGACCTGATCGGCGAGTTGATCTGGTGTGAGTTTTCCGCCATCGAGAACAATTTCCGCATTGAACGGCGGCTCGAAGGGCGAGTCGATTCCCGTAAAATTCTTTATCTCTCCGCTGCGCGCCTTTGCGTAGAGCCCCTTGGGATCTCGCTTTTCGCAGACTTCGAGCGGCGTGTCGACGAAGACTTCGATGAATCGCCCTTCCGCTTGACTCTCAATCAGCAACCGCACCGAGTCCCGATCGCACCGAAACGGGCTGACAAAGGCGGCCAGAGTGATCGTGCCTGCTGAGACAAAAAGTTGCGAGACCGCACCAATGCGGCGAATGTTCTCTTGGCGATCAAGATCCGAGAAGCCCAGTCCAAATCTGGCGGCGAAATCGGCGCCATACGCTGGTTCCAATTGTTGAGGCGCTGCGCTGAGACCGAGTCGAACGTTGTCACCGTCGAGCAAGAACGAACGAACAGAACGGGCGAACAACTTTTTGTCGACGAGATTGGCGACCGTGCTCTTTCCACAGCCGCTCAGGCCCGTGAACCAAATCACACAACCAAGGTGGCCGTTTAGCGACTCTCTTTGCGGTTGTGTGATCGCCTGATTATGCCAGGTCAAGTCGATTCGCTCGCTGCTCACGCCAAGTCCTCGTGGTCAAGATTCGATACCGGCAAATTCGCACATGTTGGCGTTCATCACCGTTTGAGGGCAACTCCAGACGAGGAAGAACAACGCCTCCTGACACCAGCGGCCGGCTGGGTGGCCGACAACATACCCGGCCCCCTTGGCCGCGGCCAGGGACGCCTGTGACGAGCGGAGCGCCAAACTATTGGCCCGTACCCGAAAATCCTGCAAGTTGCACTGGCCGATTCCGTCGGCGGCGGAGATGAGTTCGTCCTTCAACTGGTCTCGTTCCGACTGCATTGCTTCGAGCGGGCTCGCCAGATCGGGACGGCGAGCCGCCTCGTCGCGGATGTAATCCAAACAGGCCGAGGCTAAACCGACAGCGAGCACCGAGGTCTGCAGCCCGCCTGTGCTGGCCCCCGTGCCTCGCTGCATCACGTTTTCCTTCGGCCCAGCCAATATCCACTCGGCGGGCAAGCGAATCGAATCACAGCGAACCGGTCCGGTGCAACTTGCGCCAAGCCCAACAAGATCGGCGGATCGCGGCGTCGAGAGCCCCGGCAAATCGGTCGGAGCGACGGCAAGAATCTCGCGACCATCTTCGAGCGTGGCGCCAAGCACCAACAGATCGGCGTGCTCACCACCCGTTACCCATGGGCTCAAGCCGTCCAGAATAAAGCCGTCTTCGGCAGGCTCGGCTCGGAGCAACGGGCGTTTGAGATGTCGACCGCTTGTCGTCAAGTGAGAAACGCCGACCGTCGCAAACCGATCACCCGAGATCAGCGCGGGTAGGAATTGGCTACGAGCCGCCGCGCTGCCACCCGATGCGATCCGGTGACTGGCGCCCATGCGCTGCGTGATGACGAACGTGGTCGTCAGACAAGCGGCCGCGAGCCGTAGATACGCTCGATAGATGTCGCCATCGCTCCAACCCTGCCCACCAAACTCTTGCGGAACGAACCATTCGTACACGCCAGCCTCACCGCACAACTTGAGCTGCTCGCGAGGCCAATCGTCCGGTGACGCTTTCAACTGATCGCTAAGCCTTGCGAGCTCGGCGCAGAGCTCGAGGAGTTGTGGAGCTTCAGGTGTTGATATCGCCGCCATGGAGAATCTCCTCGTTTTCCGTTCAATTCTACGGTCGTTGGCGGATGTGACCAAGGACGCGAATTCTGAAGAAAATCGAAACTGGTGCGAGGCGAAAAGTGAGCGACGAACAATTGCGACCGTTGACGGTGAATCGAGTTGGGAATTGTCTTGCGAGCTTGCGGCGGCTGGCAGATTGAGCCGAAGCTAGATCGAGCACTACGTTCAATCGAACGCCCTTAGCCCAAGGTGCGGCAACTCTGCTGGACCTAAGCTAAATCGTCTCGTCAATCGCGTCGCGAGACGTGTCTGGCGGAGCCGAGCTGATTATCTTCTGTTACTTGGGCAAAAAGCCAGTTTGGTGGCGGACGCGAGCCGGCAAGGAGGCGATCTGCGACAAGAACGAATGTCCCAAATAACCTCTTTGGTCTTGACATTCTTTATGTGGTCACGGTACCAAACCCCTATCCAGTCATAGCTTTTTGAAGATGCGGGCGGAGATATCGGGACAATATTGAGGACCAGCAATGACGCGCATGGACATCGACAGCCAACCCAAATCACAAGCCCGCGCCGCTACCGAACAGTCGGCTGAATCTCTTTACGACAAATGCCTGGCTCTGGCCAACAACCTTTGGTGGGCGTGGCATCCGGAAGTAATCAACTTATTCCGTGACCTCGACCCCATCCGCTGGCGTCAACTCGACCATAACCCGATCGCGTTACTGGCCGAGTTCACGCCTGAGCGTCTGGCTTCTCGAGCGGCCGAGCTGGTGTTGTTCAGCCGCATCAATCACGCTCATCGGCGTTTGAAGGAATACTTAAGTACAAACCAAACCTGGGCTTCGACGAACGCTGGCGTTTTGGGTGCCGCACCGGTCTGCTATTTCTCGGCCGAATTCGGAATGCATGAGTCGGTGCAGATCTACTCGGGCGGCTTGGGCGTGCTCTCTGGCGACCATATCAAAGCCGCAAGCGGGCTCGGCGTACCGCTGGTTGGAATCGGGCTGTTCTACGATCAAGGCTATTTCAAGCAACACTTGGACGAGAATGGCTGGCAGCTTGAAGAATACATGGACACAAAGGTGGAGAACCTTCCGCTACAACCGGCCCGCGACGCCAACGGCGAACCGATCACGGTTCAGATCGAAACGCGCAAGGGCCCGCTGTTCGCCAAAGTCTGGCGATTGAATGTCGGTCGAGTTCGTTTGTATTTACTCGACTGCGACGTGGAAGGAAACAACCCGCAAGATCGCGAATTGACTTCACGGCTCTACGGCGGAGACGAGCGAACTCGAGTGCGTCAAGAACTTGTGCTCGGCATCGGCGGAGTGAAAGCGTTACGAGCGCTCGGCATTCGACCGGGCGTGTATCACTTGAACGAAGGTCACAGCGCGTTTGGTCCTTTGGAAGTGGTCCGTGAACGAATGCACGACGACGGACTCACGTTTGACGACGCCCTGCGCGAGGTGACTCAACAGACCATCTTCACAACCCATACGCCGGTTCCGGCGGGCCACGACCGATTCGATGGCGAATTGGTGGAAGAACACATCGGCCCGCTGCGAGACCAACTGGGAATCTCCTACGACCAACTGTTGGGACTCGGCCGGGTCGAACCGCAGAACAACGACGAGTCGTTTTGCATGACGGTTTTGGGTCTCAAGCTTTCTCGTAAAGCGAACGCGGTCAGCCAATTACACGGCCACATCTCACGCCGCATGTGGGCTCACCTTTGGCCGTGGCGAGTGGAAGAGGAGATTCCGATCGGGCACATCACCAACGGCGTGCACGTGCCCAGTTGGCTCGCCCATCAGATGTCTCAGCTCTACGATCGCCACTTTGAACAGGGTTGGATTCGCAACCACGGCGACTCGAAAATCTGGCAGTCGATCTACGATGTCGACCCGGGCGAGCTATGGGAAACTCACAACACGCTGAAGAATCTTCTGATCTCGTTTGTTCGCCGCCGAATCAGTCGACAGTGTCGTCGGCGAGGTGAGAGCGATGCGACGGTCGAAGCAGCGAGAAACGTCCTCAACCCGAACATTCTCACGATCGGTTTTGGCCGACGCTTCGCCACGTACAAACGAGCCAACTTGTTCCTCAGCCAAATCGATCGGCTGGCGGAGCTCTGCAACGACCCGGATCGACCGGTTCAGTTCATCTTTGCCGGCAAAGCTCACCCCAAAGACAATCCTGGCAAGAAGTTTATCCAAACGATAGCCAACCTGCGCGACGATCCGCGTTTTGCTCAGAACATCGTGTACGTCGAAGACTACGACATCAATGTCTGCCGCCACTTGGTTCAAGGCGTGGATGTTTGGCTCAACAACCCGCGACGTCCTTTGGAAGCGTCCGGAACGAGCGGCCAAAAAGTGGTTCTCAACGGCGGACTCAACTGCTCGGTGCTCGATGGCTGGTGGGCCGAGGCGTACAACGGTCAAAACGGTTTCTCCATTGGCGACGGGCGAAGCCACGTTGACGACAAGATCACCGACCAACGCGACGGCGACGCGCTGTTTGAGACGTTGGAGCACGAGGTCATCTCGACGTTCTACGATCGCGACATCGACGGACTGCCGCGTGAGTGGATCAAGATGATGATGAACTCGATCGGCACGCTCGCCTGGCGATTCAGCGCCCACCGCATGGTGATGGACTACACCAATCACTGCTACGTCCCCGCCGCCGGCGGACTCAGCTGCGACATGAACATTCGCTAGTGCTGCGTTGCAGCTTGGAATTGGGATCGACAATTCGTTTGGTCAACGCCCGCCACGGCGAATCGGGTGCGCCACCCTAAAACTAAGACGTAACGCAGCACTAGTCGACCGACTCGGCGATTGAGTTGTTCAATGTCTGTGTCCTCTTACTGGTTCTCCACTGCGTTCTCTACTTCGTTCTCTCACAGCGCGCGTTGGGTCGACTTGGCGTCGAGCACGTACGAGAAGATGAGCGGCGCGACGATGGACGCGTCCGAGTTGATCATGAACTTGGGCGCGTCAACATCCAGCTTGAACCAGGTGATCTTTTCGTTCGGCGCCGCGCCGGAGTAGGAACCGTACGACGTCGTGGAGTCCGAGATCTGCGCGAAGTACTGCCAGAATCGACATTCACGCCTCAAGTCTTGCAAGATTAGCGGGATCGCGCAGATCGCGAAGTCGCCCGCAATTCCTCCGCCCAGTTGAAAGAACCCGATTGGCGCTTCACTGTCGTTCTTTGAATACCAATCGACTAAGTGCTCCATCTGCGCCGTGCCATGTTTGACCGGCGAGTGGTCGGGGATAACGCCTTCAATCACGCGAGCGGCGAAGATGTTGCCGAGCGTGCAGTCTTCGAAGCCGGGCGAGTAGATGGGGATCTGTTTGTCGAATGCGGCAGCCACCCATGACTCGTCGCGCGGCGCCTGCATGTGTTCGTCGAGCACTCCAGCGTCGAGCAGTCGATAGAAGTACTCATACGGAAAGTACGACTCGCCATCGCGGCCGGCCCGACGCCAAAGGTCGACCATGTGGTGCTCGAGGTTGCGGATGACGGTTTCTGGAATGCACGTGTCGGTTACTCGATTGAACCCTTGGTCGCGCAAGGCGAGCTCGTCGGCTGGGCTCAAGTCGCGGTAGTGCGGCGCCATCTTGTATTCGTCATGCGCCAGCAGATTGAAGATGTCCTCCTCCAAGTTGGCGGCGGTGCAGCAGATCGCGTGCACTTTATCTTCGCGAATCATCTCCGCCAGCGAGACGCCGATCTCCGCCGTACTCATCGCTCCGGCCATCGCGAGCAACATCCGGCCGCCGTCGTCAATGTGCTTCCGATACGCCTGCGCGGCCTCAAGCGTCTCGCGCGCGTTAAAATGCCGAAAATGTTTCTCCATGAATTCTGATATGGACATCATCTTCCAGCCTAAGTGCGAATACTGTGGCGCTAAGTGGCGCTGGCAAACCAGCGGCCCCGAAGCAGGATACTCGAACGCTCAATGAGGGTGCAGTGTTGAGTGTTTGCAGTCAAGAGGGGAGAATGTTTGCGTATCAACGACAACGAGTAGGGCCGACCGCCGTCGATCGAAAGAGGAATTGAGACGTTATGGAACTGCTACCCTTCGTATTCATCGCCACGTTCATCTGTATCGCACTGGCAATGGCGATTTGGCGTTATTTCGCTGAGAAGAAAAGACGAGAGCAGATCGTCCAGGTCGCTTCGGCGATGGGACTGCCCTATTTCGAAAAAGGCGACCCCGCGCTGCTGAGCGACCTGTCTGAATTCGAGCTATTCTCGAAGGGCCGGCGACGCACCATCACCAACATGGTTCACGGCGAGGCGGACGGAGTCGACCTCGGTCTGTTCGATTATCAATACACCATCGGCAGCGGAAAGCACTCGCAAACGCTCCGCCAGTCGGTCGTCTACATCAGAGCAAAGGACCTCGTCGCCCCTGTCTTCACGATCGGACCCGAATCATTTTTTCACCGCATCGGCAACTTCCTTGGGATGCAGGACATCGACTTCGACACCCATCCGGAGTTTTCCAAGAAGTTCATGTTGCGAGGTCCGGATGAAACGGCAATTCGAGAGTTCTTCACTGGTGAAAGGCTGACGTTTCTTGAAGGCCACCCGACGATTTCGATTGAGGCGCGTGGCGACCAGCTTGCGGTTTTCTACAACAACAAACGCTCCGCTCCCGAAGAGCTCCAAGCGTTAATGGCCCTCGGCTTCGAGATCTACGCGCTGCTGCGGCAACAGAGTTGAGCGTCGCCTTTCGCTCCGCTGTCGTGGCTGGGGCATCCTGCCGCAGTGATGTTTTGGCGCAACTCGACCACGTCAGCCCGTTGGCGCGACGCTGATTCGTGCGAGAGACTCCTTTCGTTCGCCGCTAGTAAAGGAAGTCCGAAACGGCCACTGCGGCTGGAAGCCCCAGCCACGGGCCGTACGCAATCTGTCGTGGCTGGTCGGCGCGCTTGGACACGCTCTTCTATCTCTGCACTCGTTAGCGATTCGACTCGGTCTCGTCGTTCGCCGGCGGCTCGACGCCCGACCATCGACGCTCGACCTGATCTGACAACGTTGGGTAACGGCCGATGAAATGGTCTCGCATCAGGGGAAACGTAAACTCGTCTCGAGTCGCCAGGTCGGCGTCTTGATCGCGGGCGGTCGGCATGTGGCAATCGATACAGTTCGACTCAATTTGCTCGCCCCATTTCTCATACTTGGCGCACGATTCGGACTCGTGACACGCGAGGCACGATTGCGATGCGTGCTTCAAATCGCCGCGTTCGCTCGCATGCGGATTGTGGCAGGTTGTGCAGGTCATTTCTCCACGCGGACCGCCAAAGCACTTGCTCAAACGCAACCGAGCAAGTTGATTCGTCGAATGCACGCCGAAACTCTGCTGCTCGAGCTCTCTTTGTCTGATGAACTCATCCAACGGATCGCCGGGATGATATGAAAACGGCGGCTGGTGGAATTCGCCTACGCCGGCATGGCACTGTGCGCAAAGGTCGATCTGTCTGGCTCGGCTCAACTGCTCTGGGCGTACAATCGGATCGTCTTCGAGAGACTTCTCGCCTTGCTTGCGGCGAAACGCAATGTGGTCGCTCCCGCCACCATGGCACCGCTCGCACGAGATTCCCAACAAGACCGACTCGCGGTCGTAGCTATTCCAGGCGTCGTCTCGCTCAGTGGCAGTGCTCACATGACACCGCAAGCAACCGGACGATGCGGCTCGCGAATAATTCGCTGTTCCCTTCGGGTAGCCAGGACTCTTTGTCCAGGAATCGAGTTCGGTCGAATAGGTCAGCGGCAGTTGGTAGAGTCGAGTCCTTTCCCAATACAAGAATGTCTGGGCGTGAAGACCGGAGCCGAGGACGATGTCAAACGGCTTCGAATAGCGATGCTCGTCTTCATCCAGCTTGACGACCGCCGTTTGCCAAAATCGTCCATCTCGGTTTTCGATTTCGAATTGCAGCGCCGGATGGGCTGTGGGGTGCGAGGTGCCGTCCCGCGTATCGCCCAGAATGGTTTGTTCGTTCGCGGACCGCGATGAGAGAAAGTGAGGCGTCTTCAAATAGCTTGCGACTCGTTCTGAATGGCATTCGCGACACGCGTCGACTCCGACGAACTCAGCTCGCTTCGGCGGTCGTTCCTCAAAGGTCCGTTGCGGCGCGTCGTGCAACGGATCGGGCGGCGTGATCAGACCGAGCGGGTCGATCCGCATGGGCTCTGGTTTGGAGGGGGCGAATGACTGCAGCAAGATCGCCGCGATAGCGACCAATGCGACAATCGCTCCGATGCCCAAGACCCACTTCGGCAGCCCCTTCGGCGCACGAACCCGCTCGGCCTCATCGTCATCGTGCCAGCGGCGACAAAACGGTTCTTCGTTCAATGGACATCCGCGATTTCGTTCAGAAAAGTATAGGATTCGCCGCTTCGACGACAACGAGGATTGTTATAGGTACGGACGTGCCGGATTGATCGGGCCAATGATTCCGCCCTCAGACAAGCTTTGTGGCGGTAGGGAATCGGGGTCAACCGGTGATTTTTCCTGGGCGAAAGCGACGCGGGCACCGAACATGCAAAGAAGGCCTAGGCAAACAAGTCGAATCGTCAACATGAACACTCAACATTCAACGGGCGGATTCGCATAACTGAAGCATCTCGGTTGCCGAATGGACGCGCGGCTTTCTGCCTACCGTCATGATAACGCTTTCGCGGCCGTGAACTGAGCCTATGACTTGCTGGATCCGGTGTGATTCTATCGCAAGTAAATTGCGTATTACTTGCAACTTGCGCCGTTTCAGACTATTGTGCGAATCGGAACTAACGACGCCAAATCGGCGGGATCCGATTGTGGCCATACTCTGATGAGGTCTTGATGAAAAACGGGATTTGCGGAAGCGATGTGACGTATCTCGCTAAACTTCTCATCTGTGGACTAGCAACGTGCGCCTTGTTTTTTGGTTGTAGCTCGGGCGACGACGGGACTGAAACAGAAGCATCCAACCTGAAGCCGCTGGCCATTCTTTACGGCAGGTATATCGGACAGCACCAAGGCCAGCCCCCAGCGAACGAAGCGGAATTCAAAACCTACTTGAATGAGCTGAGCAGCGAAGAGCTCGCCGAATTCGGAATTACCGATTCGGCCAGTCTCCTTATTTCATCGCGTGATAAAAAACCGTACGTGGTTTTGTATGGCAAGGGTGGCGGTGCCGCCGGTATCCCCGGCGGTCCTGGTGGCGGCAGTGAAAGCGACGCGGTAATTGCATACGAGGAAGAAGGCGTTGGCGGGACAAGATTTGTAGCCACGTCGTCGCTCGGTGCCATCGAAGAGGCGGACGAAGCACGATTCAAGGAGCTTGTACCCGACGCGCAGTAGAACACACAGTAGATCGTTTTTGTTCATTGACGCCGTTCGGCGCGAAGACGATCTGCAAATCAGAAAACGATAGCTGAGTATTCATTTCATTTCTTCTTACAGTTTTTTGGAAGATCGGAGACTGTCGATGCGATATCAAAACTGGCCAGCCGGGCGACGTGACCGGCTTGCAGTCGCGCGACGCGGTTTCACGCTAGTGGAATTGCTGGTCGTGATTGCAATTATCGGAATCTTAGTCGCGCTGTTGTTGCCGGCCGTTCAGGCAGCCAGGGAAGCAGCTCGCCGCACATCGTGCGTCAACCACCTCAAACAAATCGGCGTTGCGATTCACAACCACGCCGACTCGAAGCAAGTGCTTCCGACGGGTGGCACGGTGCCGTGGCCGCGAATTGAGTTCCACAGCGACTTTGGCACGCCTTGGAACGAGACCAAGCAAGGTTTGAGCTGGGCGTTTCAGATTCTGCCTTACCTGGAAGAGCGAGTCGTCTACGACCTGGACGCCAATGGCGACATTGAGCGAACGGTTATTAAGGGCTACTTCTGTCCTTCGCGTTCCAATGTTCGCCGTCAATCTCACCGTATATTGATGGATTACGCCGGCGTCACGTCGGGTGATTTCTGGAAAGGTGAGATTTGGAATGTGCCGATGAATCGCAGGTACAAGGGTGCGATCGTCCGCACCAATTGGCGCTACATCAGTCAGCCCGCTAAGACGGGCATGCCGGCCAACTCGACCAAGCCGATTCGCTTTTCCGACGTCCGCGACGGTACCACTCATACTCTCCTCGTCGGCGAAAAACGACTTCGCCCCGCACGCTACGATCGCGGCGATTGGCACGATGACAAAGGATGGGCCGATGGTTGGGATCCCGACACGATTCGCACAACGGGCATCGGTCGGTCTGGATTTCGTTACGGACGCGACTCGAATTCGAACTGCAGCCACAGCTGTGGCTACGACTTTGGTTCGGCCCACATGGGCGGCGCCCAATTCGTTCTCGTCGACGGCTCGGTGCGGTCGATTGAGTACAACATCGCAAACGCAGTTTTCGATCAGTTGGGCAATCGCGAGGATGGCGCCACCAACTTTGAATTCTAGAGCGTGACGCGCCGGCAATAGCCGGCGAAATCGCGTGACAATGAAAATGAAACCCGCATTCAGGGCGGCTCGCCTGCGTTTTATCGCTTGGCAGCCGCCCTGTTTGCGTTGCGAGTCGAGGTCGGACAAACTTGACGGTCGCCGAAGGCGGCTCTACGATGATGGCTGTCACAAGAGCGGAACGCCGCCTTGCCTGTCACGCCCGAGATTGGATGGTGCCTAGCCTTCAGGCGGGGCCAGCCAAGTCTGTTCGGCGGCAAGAAAACCGCTGGAGCGGCGTCCGCCGTTGGACGCCTTTCCAGTGAACAGACGCCATCGACAGTCAGCCGCTGTCAGGCGTGCCGTGATCGAGTCCCTCCAACTAACCTGCGGCTAGCTGAGATCAGGCTGGCTGGTTCGGGCAACTTAGTCAAGTCGCCGAGGCGAAGCGGAGCCTATGAGGTTGAAAAGCCCACGTCCGTTAGTCTCGAGCCGACCCGCGCGATGGCGTGAAGAAGTCGCCAATCCCGATGCTCAAGCCGATGTGCCTGCTGAAGCAGAAGCCCCGGCCGGCAGCGCGGTTGTGGGCGGCTTGCAACGCAAGAGCATGTCGTTGCTGATTTCGGTCTTTATCCATTGCCTGCTCGTCGTCGCGCTCGGATTGTTCACGCTTTCCTACGGGCCCGCCGCGGAGCTTCCGGGCGACGTGATTCAAATCGGAGAGTTGCCCGCCGAAGTGCTCGATTCGTCAGAGTCCGAGTTTGAGGAGTTGGACGCGGCATCGGCGGCCAAGATCGAATCGGACTTGGATGAAACGGAACTAACCGTGACGGATCCGACGAACGATGTCGAACAGTTGACGATCGATTCACCGTCGATCATGAGTCTCGGCGGGAGCGGGGAAATATCAACTCAAGGCATGGGAAGCTTGAGCGGTTCGGGGGCATCAGGTCAGGCTTCGTTCATGGGCGTTCAGGCTTACGGCCGCCGCTTTTGCATTATCGCCGATCGATCAGGCAGCATGGCCGGTCGCCCGCTCGCACATGTGAAACTAGAGGCGCGCAAGACCATCGACACGATGACCTCCGGCTCATCCATTCACCTGGTCTTCTACTCCAACCATTGGACGGCCTACCCGAAGGAATGGGGAATGGCGAAGGAGATTCGCGATGAGGCGCACGAGTGGTTAGACAGCGTCAAGTCAAAAGGCGGGACGCAACCGGCAACATCGTTTCACCACGCATTTGCATTAACTCCGCCGCCCGACGCCATTTTCTTCATGACCGATGGTAAGATCCCCGGCAACATCGATAAAGTCGTCGCCAATCTCAACGCAAGGCGGCAAAAGAAAATACCCGTTCACACGATCGCTTTCATGAACCGCGCTGCCGCCCCGTTACTCGAACGAATCGCCGAACAATCGGGCGGAAGTTTTCGTTTTGTCGCCGGATTCTGAAGATTCAGGTTTCTTTGTTTATGTCTCCTCGACGCATCACACTCACGATTCCAATGACTCGCCTCGCTTGCCTCATCGCCGTCGCGGCCAGCTGGTTTTGCGCGACCGACGCGGCGTTGGCCGATCGCATCATCCTTCGCAATTTTGACGTAATCAACAACGTCAAGATAATTGGATTCGATGAAGACGGAGTGCAGCTGGATCCAGGCGGCTTGCTGACCTGGGATCAAATTGAAGCAGGCACGCTCGCCGCGGAACAGCAGGCGGCATTCAATGCGATGCTTAAAGAGCTCGGAGATCCCCTCTATCGAATTCGACAGCGACTCTCGATCGGCGACTACCAAGGTCTGCTAAGCTACGCCGAAAAAATCAGCGTTCGCTACAAGGCCCGTACCGGGGACTCCGCCTATTGGGTCGCCTTAGGATTGATGTGGGGACGTATCGCCGACGGCCGGCGCGAGGCTGCTTTGCCGGCCTACTTGCGTTGCTATGAGATCCTTCGAACTCGCGGGGCAGACGCTCCTTCTACCCCTGGTAATCGCAAACTCATCATCGATCCAGCCACCGGGCTCTGCCCCGACTTGGCGCCGATTTGGTTTGATCAGGAAGCCGCTAAGAAGCAAATCGATGCGGTGCTGGCGATCGTCGGCCAGATGAAACAACCGCGGCCTGACGCGGTTCGCCTATACTTCGGCTCGCTGGCCATAGCAGCCGGAGATCTCGATCGAGCAACCGCCGTGCTCGAAGAACCGCTGGAAGGACGAGCTGAGGAACTGCGGCAGATTCTGTCGGCGGAAAAGACGATTCTCGGCGGCGCGCCGCAAGCCGGATTGTCGGCGCTCAGTGCTGCGGCTCCAACCTTCTCGATCGACTCGAAACCGCTCGCCCGCTACTGGATCGGTTACGCCAAGACGAAATTAGCTGCCAAACCCCAACGCATGGACGGCCTGCTCGACCTGCTGCGGTTGCCCGCGGCGCACGGCGAAAACCATCCCGACTTGGCGGCGGCCGGACTACATCAAGCGATGCAGGTGCTGGACGAAATGGGCGACGCCGGCGGCAGCGTTCGTGTTCGCCGAGAATTGCTCGAACAGTACAGCCAGATGTACCACGCCGGGCTACAGAAAAAGACAACAACAGAGAAGACAACTAAACGGAATATTGAGGAGAGACCATGACTCGGCGTAGTTCCTTGAGACGATATGGACGGATCGCAAAAATCGCTTTGCTGGTATCGCTGTTTGGCGTATTTCTCGCCGCCAACCAATCGCCGGTTGGGATGCTCTTCGCGCAAGACGGCGAGCTCGTCGATCCCGCAGACGAAGTTCCGCCCGTCGCCGGACCAGCGACAGATTCCCCGGCAACCGACCCTAGCGATTCCGAAAAGAAGGAACGGTCGCTTCTCGACACGATCGCCGATGGCGGGATCGTCGGCATCTTGATCTTCCTGCTTTCAGTCGCCGCCGTTTCGTTCATCGTTGAACACTCGTTGTCCATCCGCAAATCGACGCTGATGCCCGATCATGTGATGGATGAATTGGAGGAGTTGATACGCAAAGGCGGAGTTGATGAGGCGATCCAGGCTTGCGAAGCGCCCGACAATGAATCCATGGTGTCGCAAGTCGTCCAAGCCGGTTTGGTTCGATACAAGGGATCCGAATTCGGATTCGCCGAGTACAAGGCGGCGGTCGAAGAGGCTGGCGAAGACCAGACGGGCAGGCTCTATCGAAAGACAGAAGTTCTCGGCCTCATCGGCGCCATCGCGCCAATGCTCGGCTTAACCGGCACCGTGCTCGGTATGATCGACGCCTTCAATACGATCGCCAGTTCCGACGGGATGGCCAAGCCGGCCGACCTAGCTGGAGGGATTGGCAAAGCACTCGTCACCACATTGATGGGCCTGGTGGTGGCCATCCCCGCCATGATCGCTCATAGCTTCTTCCGCAACAAAATCGATTCCATCATTTCCGAAGCAGGAAAACGAGTCGAGCAGATCATGATGCCGCTCGGACGCCGGCGAGGCAACTAGTTCGCGCGGCGATTAGCGAATCGAGAATCAGCAAATCAAGAAGCTGTTTGGTGCCAAGTCGAGAGAGTGCAAGAAGAGAGCGGGAGCGAGTCAATGCGATTAACCAGAAAGCGACGCGAGGCGACAAGCGAAGTCGACATGACTCCAATGATCGACATCGTGTTCTTGCTGATTATTTTCTTTATGACTGTTTCTCAGATTTCCGCCGTCAATCACGAACGCGTCGAACTGCCTCAACTCGAAGGTGCCGACAAACAGAAACCTGTCGTCCTAACAATCAACGTCAACGACGAGGGCGAAATCATCGTCGCAGGAAAGCGCTTGGCTGTGCCCCAGTTCATTTCGATGGTCGCTCGCCAACTTGTCGAAGTTGGCGACGATCCCGACAAACTGACGTGCGTGATCCGAGGGGATCATCGCAGCGAGAGCAAGACGATGAACGAAATCGTAAACGCTCTGACTCGCATGCAAATCAAACGAGTACGCTTCGCAGTCGAAGTACCTCAATAGCCACCGACTTGACGAAACCGAGATGAAACTCTCCAGCCGAAAAACCGCACGCAGCCGACGCGCCTCGTTGCAGATGACGAGCATGATCGATGTCGTATTCCTGCTGCTCATATTCTTTATGACCACCGCCAGTTTTGTGCCTACCGAAAAGAACCTGGCCACCGCGATCAAAGTCAACGATCGGTCCTCGAGTTCGTCGCCAAACGACCTGGAGCCGGCGATCGTGGAAGTTGTGGCGTCCGGCGGCGGATACGTCTACCGAATCGGCGGGCGCGAAACCAATTCGCTCGATGAGTTGACCGGGATCCTCAAACAATTCGAAAACAAACTCGACGGCGCGTTTGTGCGAGTCAGCGACGGCGCGCCATTCGGTATGGCGGCCTCGGCGATTCAAGCCTGCAAGTCGGCTCAGTTTACAACGGTATCCTACGTGCCGATGGCACCCGGAAGGTAGTTCGCTAGCTGATCGCGAGAAAAGCGCATTGAGGCGGTTCGACGGATTACGAACGCCTACCCAACAGCAGAATAAAGCGGTTCCTTTTTAATGCACACGCCACCCGAACAGAGCAGATTCGAAAGAGCAAATGGGCGACTGCGGACTTCGCCGCAAGTCGGCCGCTGCGCAACGGCGCCGTCGTGTGACGCATTTCGGTCAATCACCAGGTTTTCGACTCGCCATCTTCTCCGTCGACTTCGACCGTTCACGCTCGTCTTCTCCCTGAGCTTCTCGGCGCTGATGCTCGCTTCCGCGCCATCGACGTATGCAGCGCCTCCGCAAGAGGAGAAGCTGGAACAGTTTCTCGCTCGATTGGGCCTCACGGATCTTCGCGTCCTGCAGCTCGAAAAAATGGTCGCCGGCCCCAATACGCCACAGGGGCGGGTTGCCTTGGCAAAGAAGTTGGCGGACCTCTACGCTGGCCAGCTGATGTCGGCGGCTGACGACGTCGCCAAGTACGACGCCACACTCGCGAAGATCCGAGACCTCACCGCCAGAGTTCCGGAAGCTTATACGGCTTCGCTGGGAGTGATATTGCTTCAGGCGGATTACAGTCGAGCTGAAAACTTGATGGCCAAGTGGATTTCGGACCCCAAAGAGACGGTGGCCCGGACGGAAGCGTTGGCGATTCTCACGGAAATCACTCCCACTTTGATGCAACGACGAGCGGAATTGACGAGCCAAGTTGAAGCTTTGGTCAAAGCGCTCGACGATCTCGACGAGGAAGATCGAAGGTTTGCAATCAGAGAAAAAGAACTCGCTCGCTCGCAGGCCATCGTCGGCCGAGCCTCCTATTTCGCCGCGTGGTCAAACTACTATCTCGGCCTGCTCAAAGGGACGGGCGCCGAAGAAATTGAAACGGCGCGGAGCGTCTTTAAGAATCTGCTTGGCATTGACGAAACGTATGACGATGTCGAAGCCGATTGGCTGGCGTTGGAGTCGATCTGGCGAGCTCGATCGTTAATCGGACTCGGGCTGACCGAAGCGGCGGCTGGAAATCTCGAAGCCAGTAAGACTTGTTTCAACCTGTTGCGACACGCCAGCGTCAGCACCGAAATTCAAGCCCAAGCGCCCTATTGGTATGTTCGCGGATTGCTGAACGCCGGCAAGCTGAGCGAAACGCTCTCCTACGCGAGAGCGGAAATCGCCAGTTTTTCCGGCCGAGCAACGCAAGGGAAAGTCAGTCTTTGCGTGGCGCTCGTTCGCGCAGGCTACGCGGCGCCGACAGCTTCCACCGTCGCCAACGAGATCGGCCAATTGGGAATCTCAGGGCTCGCGAAACTCGGCCAGCAAAAAGCGATCGGGCAACTCGTCAAGCAATACGCGATCTCGCTCGACTCGCCAACCGGTTTCTATTTGAATTGGATCAAGGGGCGTCAGCTGGCGGACGAGGCAAGAGCCGATAAGAAGGCGAGCGCCGAAAAATATCGAGCGGCAGCCGCCGCTTTCGAAGAATCGCTCAAGTCCAGCGATGCTCAATCCAACGTGAGATCGGCGGCCAACTGCCGCTATGAGCTCGGTTGGTGCTATTACCAGTTGGCCGAATACGAAAAAGCGGGACGCGCCTATGAACAAGCACTGGTCGGATTGAAGGCGGCGAAAGAAGCGACAGCGCCCGAAGCCGCGTGGATGTCGTTCGTCTCCTACAACAAGTTGGTCACCGAGAACCAACGTTTCGCGTCTCGAGCGATCGACATCCTCCGTGGATTGAAGCAGAGTTTCCCGGAACACCGTTACGCCAAGAAGGCGGATTACTTTATCGCCAAGTTGCAACGCGGCGGCGGGTCGCCGGAACAAGCCGTTCGCAACTTGATGAAGATCAAGCCCTCCAACCCACAGTACCTTTCGGCCCGGTACGATCTCTGTGTTCTGCTGCATCAACAGTGGGCCACGAAACGAAACGACAACGCCTTGGCCAAGCAACTGCAGTTGGCGGTTGACGAGTTCGTCCCACAGGCCAAGGACGATCGATGGCGATTGCGAACGCTCCTGCTCGCCGCCGATGTCGCCATGACTCAACCGAAACCGGACTGGACCAACGCCGGGGCGCGATTGGCGTCGGCAAAGAGCTCGGCAGCCAAGCTCCCCTCGAACGACGCGCTACTTGCCGAGTACCACTTTCGCAAACTGCAGTTGGCGACCCACCAGGCCAACGGCGCCGATCGAAGACGTGAAGCCCAATGGCTTGTGGAAAACAACGCGGGCGGCCCCTATGAAATCTCCGCGCTCGTGATCGTCGCCAAGTCGCTGGAGACCCAAGTCAAGACGGCCGACGCCAGCGAACAGGCGCGGCTACGCGGTGAACTGGTTGAAGTCTATCGCCGACTCAGCTCGCGATACGGTACTTCGGTGGAGACGTTGACATCGAGCAAGAATGCTCGCGTGGCCGCTTCGCGACTCGCTCAATACGAACTCGAAGCCGGTCGTCCTAGCGATTCCGCCGCCGTGCTGAGCAAGCTGCTGGCCGCATTCCCCAAGGACAGCGATTACATTCGCCGTGCGGCTCTAGCGCAGTTTCAGGCCGGCAACTACACCGCCTCGATCGACCGTTGGCGAGTCTTGGTGCGCGGCCTTCCCAAGGGAAAGAAGGCGTGGTGTGAGGCAAAGTATTATCAAATCGCTTGCCTGGCAAAGACGGACCGAGCCGCCGCAGAGAAGACGCTCAAGCAATACCGCTTGCTCTACCCCAGTTATGGCGACGATGCCTATCGCAGCCAATTCACCCAGCTGGCCGCGTCGTTAGGACTTTAGATTCTTTGCGCCTGCTCGAACTACTTGCGGCCGTGCCTTGCCGGGCTCACTGCGGCCCGCCGCTTCACGCTGAGCCGCGACGGACGAAATGTCACGCAGCCTCGCTTGCGGCAACGGGTTAAACGCAATACCGTTGAAATTTCAGAAAGTCACGGCTCCTGCTAGAGTTGCGTTGGCACT